>NZ_JASORQ010000010.1:0-50744 GCF_030222355.1 Clostridium sp. UMB9555A
AGGGGCTCGAACCCTCGACCTCCGGCGTGACAGGCCGGCACTCTAACCAACTGAGCTACTGAGCCATTAAAAGTTTTATGGTGGTCGCAACAGGGATCGAACCTGTGACCCCCTGCTTGTAAGGCAGGTGCTCTCCCAGCTGAGCTATGCGACCATGTTGGTGACCCCTAGGGGAATCGAACCCCTGTTACCACCGTGAAAGGGTGGTGTCTTAACCGCTTGACCAAGGGGCCACATTAACTCTTAAAACCACATCATTTTTGACCAGTTTTAGCTTTAAACTAAATTTGTTTATTTTGTTTTTCGTCTTTCGCACTTGGCGACCTGACAAGGAATATAATACCCAAAAACTAAAGTTATGTCAACACTTTTTTTAGTTATTTTAGGCTATTTATAGCTATTTAACAAAATTACAATTATAATTCGCCATTTTGCTCAAAATTACTCTCTTTTTCTATTTTTTCAACTATTTTTTTATAGACATTTAACTGCCTTTCTCTCCAACCTATTTGATTCTTTAATTTTCCTATATTAAAATGGCACATTTCAATGAATTCTGCTTCTTCTAGAACCTTAATATTGAACTTATAACTATCTTCCCTAAAATTTCTTCCACTTGCTTCAATTTTTATTGGATAGCTCTCGTTTAGGTATATAAGTATCTCTTTATCCCAAATTCCTCTTTTACTTGTTGATTTAGTAAAATCATTTAAAACTTTTAAGGATTTTACTTCCTCAATAGATTCTTCAATTGAATCTATTATACCTTTATAAAACAAAGCTGATGTTCCTCTATTTATTTTTATTTTTAATAAATCATTGTATTTTTTAATTATATCATCAACTTCTCCTTCTGAAACTAATTCTCCTTCATTCATTTTAAATGTTTTTATTCCAGAATTATTTTGATAATTTACCACTACTTGATCATAATTCATTCTTCTAATCTTTAATTCTGTATTATACCCCTCTATATTTTCATTGGTAATCCTAAATTTCATAATATTCACCTCATTATTTAGTATTACTCCTTAAATAAAATAATATAACCTTATAATTTCTTCTCTTTAAGTATCTATTACTAGTCAAATATGATACAATTCAAAGTTAGAAATGTTATGATTAAACATATAAGAATTTTAGAAAATTATTTTGATTATTAATATATATAAATTTAGAAGGGAGAAATTAAACTTATGATATACCATGATGTAGTTATTATAGGAGGCGGAGCTTCTGGTATGACAGCTGCAATTACAGCAAAGGATTTTGGATTAGATGTTGCCATAGTTGAAGGAACAGACAGAATAGGTAAAAAAATTCTTACTACAGGAAACGGTAGATGTAATATAACAAATTCATTAATAAGTTTTCCATTTGAGAACTTTCATAGTACAAATGATGGATTTTTTATTAAATCTTTAAATAAATTTTCCGTAGAAGATACAAAAGCCTTTTTTCTTAATCTAGGATTACCAATAATAGAACTTGAAAAAGGAAAGAATTATCCTCAATCTTTACAGGCATCTTCCGTTGTAGATATTTTAAAAATGGCCTTAGAAGAACGTGAAATTCCTGTTTATAATTCTTACAAAGTAAAATCTATCCATAAATCTAAAGGAAAATTTACTTTATCCACAGGAAATGAGTATTCACCTGTGATTAAGTGTAAAAAGTTAATAATGGCTTGTGGAGGAAAATCTGCTCCTAAAACAGGTTCTGATGGCTCTGGATATACTCTTGCTAAAAGTTTAGGCCACTCTATTATTGAACCTAATCCAGCTATAGTACAATTAAAACTATCTCACAATAAACTTAAGGCTTTATCAGGAATAAAGTTTAATGGTTATGCTGAAGTTTTATGTGATGGAAAAAGTATTAGAAAAGAATTTGGAGAGATTCTTTTTACAGACTACGGCATATCTGGCCCTCCAATATTACAAATATCTAGAGAAGCTTCCTTAGGATGCTTTAAAGGTAAAGAGGTTAAAATATTAGTTGATATGATGCCTGATAAATCATTAAAAGAGTTAGAAGATTTCTTAGAAGGACATTTTGCTGTTTTTTCTTGTAGAGAAGTTATAAACTCACTTATAGGTGTTGTTAACAAGAAAATGATACCTATATTATTAAGAGAAGCAGGTATAGATAATTTACATAAACCATGTTATGAACTTACTTGGAAAGAGAAAAAAGCCTTAATAAGCCTTATGAAATCTTGGGAATTTAAATGTATTGGAACAAATGGCTTCCAAGCAGCTCAGGTAACTACTGGTGGAATAAATACAAAGGAAGTTGATTCTGAAACTCTTCAGTCAAAGTTAGTAGATAATCTTTATTTTTGTGGTGAATTGTTAGATGTAGATGGTGATTGTGGAGGATTTAATCTTCAATGGGCTTGGAGTTCTGGATTTACTGCTGCACTTTCTTGTACCCTTCAGTAATATATTTTCTATGAATAATATATTTTTTAATTAAATAAAATTTATTTTTATATAATACAAAACCCTTGGTATAACTAGGCTACAAACTCCTAGCCATACCGAGGGTTTTATTACTTTTAAAACTCTTTTTTCCAAATTGTTTCTATTGAGGCTGAAACTTCACCTAATCTATTGTTTACAATCTTGTAAAGGCACTTATAACCTTCTTCAATCTCATCCCATTGGCAGATAATATTTACATCATCTCCAAGTCTAACTTCCTTCTCATACTTTATTTTAGCTGATATAAGGCTATATTCATCTAAAATACACTCTGGTGTAGCCTCCATAGTCCATTCTAAGTATTTAGTGTTATTAACATGTTTATTAAAATCTATATCACTTCTTCTTACAGAAATATTTGATTCTAAATCTTCTCTAATTAATTTTTCCACCTTAGTTGATTTTAACTCTACTTCTCCAGTATCACTCATGTTTATTAACTCACAATACTCCTTAGGAATTCTCACAGCTCTACGCTTCTCTAAATCTATTAGTAAGAAAATAATCTTACCTTCAGCCACAAGTTCATTTTTTTCATTATAAACTTTATATACTCTACAAGCATAAAATTTCTTTATTCCTTCTAGATAAGTTTCCACATTTATTGAACTTTTATATGGTATTGGCTTTTTTATATCTATTGAATAACTATAAATAATCCAACTTAATTCATGATCTTTTAAATACTTAATTCCTTCATAAGCTAACTCTTCCTCATGGATTGCAGATACATCACCAAAGATTTTCATAAGTGGAACCATTCTTATGTTTTCATTAACATCTGAATCATAATATAGTACATCATATTTTTTCATAAATTTATTTTCGCTCATAATTAATTCTCCTAGAAAAATTTTAATACCAATAAGTTTCTGCTAAAGTAATGCTTTCTCCCTCTTCATTTTCTACTTTATGAAGAACCTTTACTTCATCTTCACCCTTAATTATTTTTGACTTTATAATTACATTATGACCATATGTAATTTCTTTTTCAAATTTTATTTTTATTTTTTTCATTTTGTAATTTAAAACGATATCAACTGGTACTGTTTCTAAAATCCACTCTACATACTTAATATTACTTACATGCATATTTAGATCTATATCTAAATATCTTATGTGAAATTTCATCTCTAAATCTTCTTTATCAAATTTCTCAAAGTTTAATTTTTTTCTTAATAATTTTGAAGACTCCTTACTTAATCCATGAATCTCATATTCTTCGTCGCTTATTCTAGCTGGTCTTCTAGTTTTTTTGTTTATTAAGAATGCTAATACATCAGCTCTAGCTACTAAGGCCCCATCCATATCATAAGCCTCAAATACTCTGTTAGAATAAAACTTTCTTATAGATTCAACATAAGTTTTTACCTTAATTTTCTCTCTATATCTTGGATATCTATTAACTATTATTTCATAATCAAAAAATACCCAAGTAGTTTCACTGCTATTATCTGCATAGTTCATTGAATTCTTTTCTTCTTGACTTAAGCAACAGTCTGAAAAAAAGTTCATCATTGAAGTTATTCTACAGTCTTTTCTTCCATCTGTTTCTCCATAAGTAACTTCATAAACTTTTTCATAAGCTTTCCCCATTTTAATCACTCCTCATTTGGAAGTATATCAAATCAAAAAATACCTTTCAAACTAGAAAAACACCACTAAACTAGGTGTTTTAGTGGTGTTTTCTTTATAAATATATCAATACAAACAATTTGTGATGGATTCTTATTTAAAGTATCTGTTTAATAATCCAGCGAAAGCTTTTCCGTGTCTAGCTTCGTCTTTACACATTTCGTGAACTGTGTCGTGGATTGCATCTAAGTTTAATTGTTTAGCTAAAGTAGCTAAGTCTTTTTTACCTTGGCAAGCTCCATGCTCTGCATTTACTCTTGCTTGTAAGTTAGCTTTTGTATCAGCTTCTACAACTTCTCCTAACATTTCTGCGAATTTAGCAGCGTGCTCTGCTTCCTCGAAAGCTATTCTTTTATAAGCTTCAGCAACTTCTGGGAATCCTTCTCTGTCAGCTTGTCTTGACATAGCTAAGTACATTCCTACTTCTGTACATTCTCCTACAAAGTTAGCTTGTAATCCTTCGATTATTCTTTCATCTACACCTTTAGCAACTCCGATTCTGTGCTCATCTGCAAATGCTAAATCTTCTCCTTGTTCTACGAATTTGTCAGCTCCAACTCCACATACTGGGCATTTTTCTGGTGCTTTTTCTCCTTCATAAACATATCCACATACTGTACAAACAAATTTTTTCATAATCTTATTCCTCCTACAAAACAAACAATTTATCTAATTTCAATTTATATCATAATTTAAAAGTCTTTATTTAAGTGTTTTTTGTTGATGTATTTCCTCATCAACCTTATGTCATTATTATATAATAATAATTATTATTTAGCAATAGTTATTTTTATTTTTTCAAAAAAATTTTTTAAATATACAATTTACAAATAATGTATTTAAATTAATCTTATATTTAAACTTAATAATTAACTTTTAAAGTAAATAGTATAAAAATAAGAAGCACTTATGAAAAAGCACTTCTTATTTTAAACAGAGCTTAAAATTAATATTCTATTTTATTTATAGCTTCTATTAAATCATCTAAGTTTATTCCGTGAACTATTGCAGCCTCTTCTAAAGTTTCTGCTTGAGCTGATGGACATCCAACACATCCCATACCAAAGCTCATTAATACCTCAGCAGCTGTTGGCATTTTTCTTATTACTTCTCCAATTGTCATGTCTTTAGTTATCATAATAAACTACACCTCTCTTAATTAAATTAAAAGTTATATCCTTAATTATACTCCCTATAAATTTCAAATACAAGTATTTCACTCTGGATTATAATTTTTAAAATAAAACTTATATATACTCTTCTATATTTAACTTTCCTATTATATCTTTTATCACAATCCTATCTGGGGGATTAACCTCTTCTAACGAAGGAATATCACTCTTATTAAAAAATACAGCATCTGCGCTTTCTTCTCCATCTAAGACTACTTCTCCTTCATAATCATTGGAAATAAATATAGAAGATGCATTATAAATCTCATCTCCATTAGGATACTTATTGTAACACTCCTTACCAGAGTAAACATTAAACAAGCTTAAACTCTTAACCCTAAGCCCAACTTCTTCATATGCCTCTCTAATAGCAGCTTCCTCAAAACTTTCTCCAAGCTCTAAGCTTCCTCCAGGAAGTCCCCATTTATTATTGTCAGTTCTTTTTTGTAATAATACTCTTCCCTTTTTATCAATTATTATAATTCCAGCTGAACACATTATAAGTGGTCTATGTGGATTAGGAAGTTCTTTTCTTAAATCCATTATATATCCCATACAATTCTCCTCTTAACTTACATACTTTTATTCTAAATTAATTTAAAAATATTATACCCTAAAATAAAAAATAGCTTAAGATTAAATAATCTTAAGCTATTTTAAACTAATTATTCTTTACTACTTATTAAAGTTCTTCTCTTACTCTTATAGTTTGATTTCTCTTTGGTCCAACACCAACTATAGAAACTTTAGTTCCTGTGAACTCTTCTATTCTTCTTAAGTAAGTTTTAGCATTCTCTGGTAACTCGTCGTAGCTTCTTGCATCAGCAACTTCTTCGCCCCATCCTTCGAACTCTTCGTATATTGGTTTACATCTAGCTAAATCTTCTAAACTAGCTGGGAAGTAATCTATAACTTTTCCATCTAATTCATATCCAACACACATTTGTATTTTATCTAATCCAGCTAATGTATCTATTTTAGTTACTACTAATGAAGTTAATCCACAAACTCTTGTAGTAGTTTTTAAGATAACAAGGTCTAACCAACCACATCTTCTTGATCTTCCTGTAGTTACTCCGTACTCATGACCTTTTTCTCTTATCCAATCACCAGTTTCATTTTCAAGCTCTGTTGGGAATGGTCCTTTACCAACTCTTGTAGTATAAGCTTTAGCTATACCAACAGCATTAGTTACCATGTTTGGTCCTATACCTGCTCCACTAGCAACTCCACATGAAGTTGTGTTTGATGATGTAACATATGGATAAGTTCCATAGTCTATATCAAGAAGCATTCCTTGAGCTCCTTCAAATAATACATTTTTATCAGCTTGGATAGCATTGTATATTTCAACTGAAGTATCTTTAACATATGGTCTTAATCTTTCAGCAAATGCCATATATTCATTGTATATTTCATCGAAGTTTAACTCTTCTCCACCTAATAATTTGATGTATCCATTTTTCATTTCGATGTTTATTCTTAATTTTTCAGCAAAAGAATCCTTATGCATAAGGTCACAAACTCTTATTCCTGATCTTTCATATTTATCTGTATAACAAGGACCTATTCCTTTGCAAGTAGTTCCTATATCATTTTTTCCTCTAGCTTTTTCTTTTAACTTATCTAAAGTTATGTGGTATGGCATTATAAGATGTGCTCTATCACTAACTATTAATTTCTCTGGAGTTACTTTTACTCCTAAGCCTTCTAAATAATCTATTTCTGTAAATAGTGCTTTAGGATCTACTACAACACCATTTCCTATTACGTTTAATTTCTCGTCATGTAATATTCCTGAAGGTATTAAGTGTAACTTGTATTGTTTGTCTTCAACTTCAACTGTATGTCCAGCGTTATTTCCTCCTTGGAATCTAACAACTACTTCTGCCTCTTCTGCTAAGTAATCTGTCATTTTTCCTTTTCCTTCGTCTCCCCATTGAGCTCCTAATACAACAAATGCTGACATTTTTTATTTCCTCCTTATAAAAAGAACATTAACATTCTTTTTTTATAAACCATAACGGTTGATTAACTTTTCCCGAGCAGACAACGTTCGTATTTATAGGTATTTTTGCTATAAATTTCATTGTCCTATACCATATTAACAGAGTAAAACTCTTAGGTCAAGGCAATAAAAACGAATATTTTAACATATTTTCAGCCTCAAAGTTCATTTTATTTAATTCAATTAAATAATATTTAATTTAATAATATTTCTTCGTCAAAATTCTCATTAATATTGCTCTTTTTCCTTATACTTATTCTTATCAATAAATTGATTTTTTACTAAATATTTTTGCTTCTAAAACTAATTAAATTATTAACATTAAATTTAGGTAAAATTTCAATTTTGATTTTTAAAAATGTTATACTATATTTAACGAATTAATTACTTAATTAGACACTAAAACATCTTATTTTATTACACATAACAAAGGAGGATAAAAAATGAATACATATGGTGTTTTCGATATCCTTGGACCAATTATGATTGGACCATCTAGCTCTCATACTGCAGGGGCTGCTAGACTTGGAAAAGTAGCTAGAGCTATCTGTGGTAAACCAATGAAAAAAGTTACTTTTCTTTTACACGGTTCTTTTGGTAAAACTTATAAAGGTCATGGTACAGATAAAGCTTTAGTAGCAGGTATCCTTGGAATGGAACCTTCTGATACACACCTTAGAAATTCTTTAGAAATAGCAAAAGAAAAAAATATTGAAATAGAGTTTAAAGAAGTTGATTTAGGAGATGCACATCCTAATACAGTTAAATTTATAATTGAAGATATTGATGGTGTTTTTCATGAAATAGTAGGATCATCAATAGGTGGTGGAAGTATTAAAATCACAGAGGTAAATGGTAGCGTTGTCGAATTTACTGGTGAATACCCAACACTAATAATTTCACATAAAGATATTCCTGGAGCTGTATCTAAAGTAACAGCAATAGTTTATGAGCATAATATTAATATAGCTTTCATGAAAGTCTTTAGAACAGAAAGAGGAAAGGCTGCAAGAATGGTCTTTGAAATGGATAGCCCTATTACAAAGGACATTATTGATGAAATCAAAAAAGTTGAAGCTGTTGAAAAACTAGTTGTTATAAATCCAGTAAAGGAGGATATTTAGATGATTGCAAGAAATGATGCTGAATTATTAAAAATATGTAGAGAGAATAATTTCTCCTTAGCTGAATATGCAATTCAATATGAAATGGAAAGTAAAAACTGTACTAGAAAAGATGTAATCAAAGGTATGGAAAAAGTTCTTCAAGTTATGAAAGAGGCAGCTAATGAAGGACAAGAAAAAGAAGTTTATTCTGTAAGCGGATTAATTGGCGGAGATGCTTATAAATTAAAAAAATACTTAGAAAAAGGTAATACTTTAACTGGTGATGTTATGGTTGGTGCTATGGCAAGAGCCTTATCTTGTTCAGAGGTAAATGCTTCTATGGGAAGAATAGTAGCATGTCCAACAGCTGGTTCTTGTGGAATATTACCTGCTGTAATATTAACAGTAGGAGAAAGATTAAATCTAAGTGATGAAGAACTTATTCAAGGTTTATTAGCTTCCTCAGCCGTAGGTATGATAATTGCGCAAAACGCAACATTAGCCGGTGCTGAAGGTGGATGCCAAGCTGAATGTGGATCTGCTGCTGCTATGGGAGCTGCTGCCACTGTAGAAATGATGGGTGGAACTCCTGAAATGGCTTTAGATGCAGGTGCAATAGTATTTAAGAATATACTTGGTCTAGTTTGTGATCCAATAGCTGGCTTAGTAGAAGTGCCTTGTGCTAAAAGAAATTTTGCAGGAGCAGTTAGTGCCTTAACAACTGCCGACTTAGTTATGGCAGGCATACATAGCAAGATTCCTTTTGATGATACAGTTGAAGCTATGTATAGAGTAGGAAAATCTTTACCTGCTTCTCTAAGAGAAACTGCCTTAGGTGGTTTAGCAATTACTAAAACAGGACTTAAATTAAAAGAAAAAGTTTTTGGTAAAGATAAATAATTCTTTTTTAATGAGCATATGTAATTATATATGCTCATTTTATTTTTAAATAATTAGCATTAAATACTAATATAAGCATTTTAATTTTATATTGGTATTTCTTCAAAGTTACTAGTAAATTATTGACATTTATTATGATAATATTGTAATATTAACTTGTAATAACATCATTATCTTTGGTGCTTTTTTATTTATACCAACTGGTAATGACAACATTATAATAGGGGTGAGATTTATGAATAAAATTTTTGGATTTACTCAAGAGGAATTATCCAACTTAAAAGCCACTTATACAGCTAATGAAATATATCAACAACCAGAATTATGGAGAGAGACTTTAAACATAGTAGAAAATAATAAAGAAGCTATAAATAAATTCTTAGAGAAAAATTTAAATAAAGACAATGTAAGAATAATCTTAACTGGAGCAGGAACATCTGCCTATGTGGGAGATACTATATACCTTTATTTAGCTAAAAAGTTAGGTAAAAGGGTTGAAGCTATAGCAACTACTGACTTTGTTTCAAACCCAGATGAATATATAGATGAAAATGCAAATACTATCTTAGTTTCTTATGCTCGTTCTGGTAATAGCCCAGAAAGTGTTGGAACTTATGATTTATTTGAAAAGAAAGTTAAAAATCTAGCGCACATAGTTGTTACTTGTAATAAAGATGGTGAGCTTGCTAAGAAGTCCCAAGAAAAAGAAGGAAACTTAGTTTTATTAATGCCAGAAAAATCAAATGATAAGAGTTTTGCTATGACAAGTTCCTTTACTTGTATGACATTAGCTACTCTACTTTTATTTGATATAGCTAATCTAGAAGAAAATAAAAAAATCGTTGAAGAATTAGCTACTAAAGGACAAGCTTCTCTTGATACTCAATGGGAAGATGCAAAAGCAATTTCAGATTTAGGATCAGAAAGAATTGTTTATGTGGGTTCTGGCGCCTTAAAGGGTCTTTGCCATGAAATGGCTCTTAAAAATTTAGAATTAACTTCTGGTAAACAAGTTACTGTTTGTGAATCAATCTTAGGCTTTAGACATGGTCCTAAGTCAATAATAAATAATAATACTTTAGTTATATTCTTATGCTCTACAAATGATTATACAGCTCTTTATGATTATGACTTAATAAAAGAAGTTTATAATGATGAAGGTACTCAAAAAGTTGCTGTTTTAAGTTATTTTGACAGAGAAAATCTTAAGGAAATTTCTCATAAATATATAACAGCTAATGGATCTAAATTAGATGATACATTTATAGCATTTAATTATATAATATTTGGTCAAATGATTTCTTTCTTTAACTCTTTAAGACTTGGAATTTCTCCTGATAATCCAAGACCTGATGGAACAGTTAATAGAGTTGTTCAAGGAGTTATAATTCACGAATATAATAATTAATTTATGAGAGGTGTTTTTTATGAATAAAATTAAATCTACTAAAGATATGCTTTTAAGAGCTCAAAAAGGAGGATATGCTATTCCTGCTTTTAACATACACAACCTAGAAACTTTTCAAGTAGTTGTTGAGACTGCCGCTGAGCTTAAATCCCCTGTTATAATTGCAGGTACTCCTGGAACTATTGATTATGCTGGTCCAGATTATATAGTAGCTATGGCTGAGGTAGCCTCTCAAAAATACGATATTCCAATAGCAATTCACCTTGATCATTTTGAAGATCCAAAGCTTATAAAAAGTCATATATTAACTGGATTTAAATCTTGTATGATAGATGCTTCCCATCTTTCCTTTGAAGACAATGTAAGCATGGTAAAGGAAGTTGTAGACTTTGCTCATAGGTATGATGCTACTGTTGAAGCTGAACTTGGTAAACTTGTTGGAATTGAAGATGACTTAGTGGTAGATGAAAATGAAGGAGCATATACAGACCCTGATGCAGCTTTAGAATTTGTTGAAAGAACAGGTGTAGACTCACTAGCTATAGCAATTGGAACTGCTCATGGATTATATAAAGGAACTCCTAAATTAGACTTTGATAGATTAGTTAAAATTAGAGAAAAGGTATCTGTACCTTTAGTTTTACATGGTGCATCTGACGTTCCAGATGAATTAGTTAAGAAAGCTATAGAACTTGGAATATGCAAGGTTAATGTTGCTACAGATTTAAAGATTCCATTTTCAGATGCAGTAAAAGATTATTTCATAGCTAATCCAAAAGCTAATGACCCAAGAAAATATATGACTCCAGGTAAAGAGGCTATGAAGAAAATAGTTGAACATAAGATTCTGCTTTGTGGTAGTAACGGTAAAGCTTAATTATTTAATTTTATATATAAAAGAGACATCAATTTTTTTGATGTCTCTTTACTTTATTAATCTTCTTCTAAAACTACAGTGTATTCAAATTTATCTCCTCTTGAAACACTTACTGTATACTCTATAACCCTTTCATTTTCAAAGGTAATTCTTTCAATTCTCATTGCAGCTGTATCATATTCTACATTTAATAATTTTGAATCACTCTTTGAAATTAATATAGGTTTAAAGCTTTCCTTAGCCTTAGTTAAACTCACATTATAAACTTCTCTAAATATATCATACATAGGCTTTTCTTTAAGCATCTTCTCTTTTAAATCAATAAATCTATATTCAGGTAAATAAGTGCATTCTACCATCATTGGCACTTCATCTGCTATTCTTAGCCTTAATATCTTATATACCAGTGAATTTTCTTCCACTCTTAATTTCTCTGCAATCTTCTTGTCAGCTCTTATTAAATCAAAGGATAATATTTTTGAAGATGGATTTTTCCCAAGCTTTTTCATCTCTTCAGTAAAACTATAAAATTTTAATAATTGCTGTTTATACACTTTAGGAGATATAAAAGTTCCCTTTCCATGTACCTTATATACATACTCTTTTCTTTCTAATTCTCCAATAGCTTGCCTAGCTGTTGTTCTACTAACATTATATTGCTCACATAATTCTCTTTCAGATGGTAACTTATCATTTTCTTTAAGTTCTCCGCTATTTATAAGATCAATTAGCTCTGTTTCTAATTGATGATACAGGGCTATGCCCCTGCTTCTCTTAAACATTCTTCCACCCCTAAATTCTAATAATACTATTTATAGTGTTATCATATTTACTATTTTTTTTCAATATTTTTCTCTATAAAGCATAAACTCACAGTATATAAAAGCTGTGAGTTTTTAAAAATAATTATTTTCAATTTTATAAAACCTTAGAGACACAATACCTTTCTACAGTCATAGTAATATTTTTTGTTTTGTCTATTATAATCTCTACAGTTTCTTTATTAACCTTTGAAACCTTTCCATGTATACCACTACTTAAAACAACATTTGAGCCTACTTTTAAATTAATCTGTTGCTCTATTATCCTAGCTTTATCTTTGTTAACACCTTTAAAACTAACAATATACCAAACTAAAAATATTGCTACTAGAACTAATAAAATAATCATAAAAGTTTTCATTGGTCTCCTCACTTTCTTATATGTTTAATAATTCTCTCACACTACAAACACTATCTTTGCCATCATTTTTTATCTTTTCAACCAATTCTTTTATATCACTAAAACAATCTCTCTCCATTGTTGCAGTAACAACCATAGGCAAGTTTACCCCTGTTATTACCTCTACCTTATCTGATTTATATAAATTTAATGCTGATTGATTCATTGGAGTTGCTCCTAATAAGTCTACAAGAACCACCACTCCCTCATCACTATTTAATTCATTTATTTTTTCTCTAAGCTCTTCACCAAAACTTTCTGCATCTTGTCCTCTTTTTAAAGATACTATGCTAAATTTCTCTTGAGTTCCACAAATCATATCTATTGCATCAAATAATCCCTTTGCCATTTCTCCGTGAGTTGCTACTATTACACCTATCATCCTTCTTTACCTCCTAAAAACCTATTTATTAACATATGGACTGTATCAAAATGACTTTTTAATAAAACTCACAAACAATATTAATAAGTAATTTTAATAATATTCTTTTAAGCTTTATTACTAACCCTTGATACAGCCCACCTTAAATCAAAACAAAATATACTTATTTAAATTATGCAACTATTCCTAAAGCACCTAAAGTTGTGAATAATATGAACATACATATAACAATTTTAACTGGGCTCCACTTTTTATTTCTTAATAAGTGGAATACTCCTAAAACAGCTAAAACCGGAAGTAGTTTAGGGAATAAACTATCTAAAGTTGTTTGAAGAACAAATTCATATCCTCCAAAGTTAGCTTGGATTGGAGTTGTAATATTGATTATTGAACCAATCATACCTCCAACAACTATTAATCCTACGATTCCAGCTCCAAAAGTAACCTTATCCATCATGCCAGCTGAGCTTGTAGCTAAATCTGCACCCTTTTGGTAACCTAAAGTTATAAGTTTCCACTTAACAAATAAGTTCCAGCTTATGAATATGATTTGTGTAATTATAAGAGCTATTAATGCACCAGTAAAGTCTTCAGTTAAAGCCATAGAGGCTGGTATAGATATTAGTAATGGTCCTAAGATTGCAAACATCATACTATCTCCGATACCTGCTAAAGGTCCCATCATACCAGTTTTAATACCTCTTATAAGATCTGGATCTGCTTTTTGTTCTTCTAAAGCAGCAACTATACCTAAGATAACGGTTGCACCATAGTTAGGACAAGTATTAAAGAATTCCATGTGTCTAGTTAAAGCTTTTTTCATACCCTCTGGGTCATCTTTATAAACCTTCTTTAAAATTGGTGATATAGAAATTGCAAATCCTAAAGCCTGCATTCTTTCATATGACCAAGAAATTTGTAATAATAAATGGTTCAAAAAGACTTGCCATAAATCTTTTTTTGTTATTTTAGATTCCATTAGAATTCGCCTCCTATCTGCTCAAAATCTTCCTCATTATTTACTTTAGCTCCATCATTTTTATGATATAACTCAACGTAAATAACAGCAGTTATAAGACCTATTAAACCAACTGCAATCATTGGTAAGTTTAAGAAACATACTAATATGAATCCCATGATAGCGAAATACCATTGTTTGGTTATTGGTAAGTAGTTTAATAATATTGCAACCCCTAATGCTGGCATTGCACGTCCTGCAGCAGCGAATCCATTAGTTAACCATACAGGAACCTTTTCTATAAATGCAGTAGCAACTTCTGAACCAAAGAATGCACCTACGAAAACAGGAATTGCTCTTGATAATCCCCATGGAACTGATCCAAATAAATGCCATCTCCACATTCCTTTTAAGTTTCCATTTGCAGCATGTGCATCAGCTTTATGAGCACAAATTCCAGTAGATAATCTTCCTAATACATCTAAGTATGATCCTAATAAAGCTATTGGAACCCCTAATGCAATACCACTTTCATAACTTCCAGTTAAATGACCAAAAGTAACCCCTAAAATAGCACCAGTAGTATAGTCTGGAACAACAGCCCCACCATATGAGTGAACTCCAAGAGACATCATTTCTAAAGTAGCCCCTACAAAAAGACCAGTTGGAATATCTCCTAAGATAAGACCCGCTCCAAAACCAGCTATTAAAGGCCTATGCCATAAACCTAGATAAGGACCTAGCATCTCATTAATGCTTAGGAAAGCCCATACAGAGAGTAGTAAAATTTGTATAATTCCTATTTCTTGCATAAACATATCCCCCTAATTATTAAATTGTATAATCCCCTTAAAATAATTAACTTTTAAAAGCCTCTACTAACGCCCTAATATCTTGCTTTGAGTCTGTCGGAATCATTTGGAAGTAGCAATTAACCTTTTTATCCAACAAACTTTTTAATGCTTCAAACTCTTTTTCTGTAACAAATAGTTTTTCACTTAATTTTTTAGCATTTGGTTTATGAGTCATGTTGCCTATATTCAAATCCATATGTTTAAATCCACCCTCATAGATCCTATTAGCATCTACTACATCCTTAACCAATAGAAAAACTCTCTCATTTGGAGCTAGTCCTCTATTTAAGTATGCAATAACTTTATCAACTGGCTGCATTGATATTCTTACTTGCTTTGGAGCAGCTAATTTTAATATTGCTTGTTGATTTGGATCGCTAGCAACCATATCATTGGCAACTATGATATGATTGGGATTTGTCATTTTAGACCAAGCTAAAGCTACTTGTCCATGAATAAGTCTTCCGTCAACTCTGAAATGTACTATTGGCATTTTAAATCCTCCTTAATATTGTTTGTACTATTATATGCCACTAAAAATCCAGTAATACATCTTTATAATAATTTTATGATTAAATTATTATTTTAAACGAAAAAAACTCCTAGAAAATCTAGGAGTTCTTGTAGGAGTTTTATTATGTTTGTTTGTGTTTGTTATGTTTGTTTGTGTTTGTCTTTATCCAGTTCATGAATAATAATCAATCTCTAATTGATAATGATTATCATGATTAAAGTATATATGTTTTTTTATTTTTTGTCAATAAAAAACATTACATTTTTTTAGATTTTTTTGAACATTTTTTCATGGCACTCATTACAGAACTTCTAAACCCAGTCGCTTCTAGTTCTAAAACAGCTTCAATAGTTGTTCCTCCTGGTGAGCAAACATTGTCTTTTAACTTAGCTGGATGCTCTCCAGTTTCTAAAACCATCTTAGCCGATCCTAATACTGATTGAGCAGCTAATTTATAAGCTTTTTCTCTGCTTATTCCCTCTCTAACAGCAGCATCTGCCATAGCTTCTATAAACATATAAACATAAGCTGGTGATGAACCACAAAGTGCTATAAATCCATGAAAATCTTTCTCACTTAACACCTCTGATTTTCCAAAAGCATTAAATATATCCATAACTTCTTTTAATTCTTCTTCATTTACTAATTCATTAGGACAAATAGCGCTCATTGCTTCTCCTACTAAAGCTGGAGTATTTGGCATAGTCTTAACTATTTTTGTTTCTTTCTTAAACCATTTTTCAACATCACTTAAATTAATTCCTGCTGCTATAGTAACAATAGTCTTATTTAAGTCTACAAAATCTCTTATTTCTTTTATAACTTTTTCATACATATATGGCTTTACCGCAAGAAATATTATGTCACTGCTATTACAAACTTCTTTGTTATCAAGAGTTGTGTTTATTCCTAATTCATTTTTTATTCTTTCTGCACTTGATTCTCTTGAACATGATGCAATAATATTTTCTTTGCATACAATACCTGACTTTAATATTCCTAAAACCATAGCACTTCCCATGTTACCACAGCCTATGAATCCAATTTTTTTATTCATATTATCCTCTCCTTTTTAATACAGATGGTAATTATTTCATTAACTTAATTTCTTAATAGTCATTTTAACTATTTAGTATCTAATTATAAATACTTTAATTATTATATACCTTTTAATATGTAGCTACCAATAATAAAATTAAAGGGCATATCAGCATTCTGATACACCCTAAATTTATTAAACATCCTTATGAATAGCTTCATAATCTGCAAATTTACTGTATTGACCAAGCCATGCAAGCTTAACTGTTCCAACTGGACCGTTTCTCTGCTTAGCTATTATACATTCTCCAACATTTTTATCTTCTGTTTCCTTGTTATAGTACTCATCTCTATATAAGAACATAACAAGGTCAGCATCCTGCTCTATTGATCCAGATTCTCTAAGGTCAGATAACATAGGTCTATGGTCTGCTCTTTGCTCTGGAGCACGAGAAAGCTGAGATAATGCTATAACAGGACATTCCATTTCCTTGGCTATAGCTTTTATATTTCTTGAAATCTCCGCAACCTCTTGTTGTCTACTTTCACCACTTCCACTCATAAGTTGTAAGTAGTCTATAAGTATAAGATCTATTCCATATTCCATTTTTAATCTTCTACACTTAGATCTCATTTCCATTACAGAAACCCCAGCAGTATCATCTATGTATATCTTAGCTGATGCTAAAGGGCCTGATGCTCTAGCTATATTGTCCCAATCCTCAGGAGTTAATTTACCTGTTCTAAGACTTAACATATCTACATTAGCCTCTGAACATAATAACTTATATGCAAGCTGTTCCTTTGACATTTCCAAAGAGAATATAACAACACTTTTTCCTTCTCTTAAGGCAGCATGTTCTGCTATGTTAAGAGCAAAGGTTGTTTTACCCATAGATGGTCTGGCTGCTATAAGCACCATATCACCCTTTTGGAATCCAGATGTCATCTCATCCAAATCTTTAAATCCAGAACCAACACCCGTAAGTTCCCCTTCATTATTAAATATGGCCTCTATCTGTTCAAAACCTCTTTCAAGAACAACGCTTAAAGGCTCAAAATCATTTGATGATCTCTTTTCAGATAAATCAAATATTTTCTTCTCTGCTGAATCTATAACTTTTTCAACATCTTCTTGATTATTATAACAATTCTCTATAATTTCTGTAGAAGATTTTATAAGTCTTCTAAGCATAGCTTTTTCATCAACTATTTTTATGTATGATTTTATGTTAACTGTACTAAGTACAGATGCACTTATCTCTGTTACATAACTTATACCACCGGCTTTTTCAAGTCTATCAGTAGATTTTAAATACTCTAAGAGAGTTAATTGGTCTACGGCTTGATCTCTTTGGTACATTTCTATTATACTTTGAAATATTACCTTATGAGCATCTCTATAAAATGAATCCTTATTTAAAACCTCAGCGGCTTGAGCTATGGTTGTTCTATCTATTATCATTGCCCCTAAAACAGATTGTTCCGCTTCTATACTTTGTGGCAAACTCTTCATTACTGGTGCTTCCATTATTCCTAGTTTTCCTCCTTTCCCTTAAAATAAATTTCTAATATCATTAAAAGTTTATAAGAGACTCTAAATCTTATAAACTTTTCTTAAACTTAAATATTCTATTATAATTTCATCAGTCATTATCCAATATAACCCAAATAAATTACTTTATACAAAAAAATATAATTTAGTTACATAATATATAATTAATTTTTTAATTATAAACTAATTAATAAAATACTACTCCACTATATATAATACATTAAAATTTATCAATATATATAGAAAAATAACAAGAAAAAATGCTTTATCACAATATATATAATACATGAAATCTTGTAAAAAACCTATAGTTTTATTTATACTATGTAAATTTAAAAGACAAAATAAAAAACCTAGAAATAAATCTAGGTTTTCTGTTTTTTAATTAAAAGCAATTTCCATAAGCTCTTCTATAGAACTTATAGCTTTAACTTCTATATCTTCTAATCCCTTAGGGATTTCATTTTCATTATCCTTAGGAACAGTTACTAACTTAATTCCCTTTCTTCTAGCTCCGTATATTTTTTCAAATATACCTCCAACTGGTTTAATCTTTCCTCTTAAAGAAATCTCTCCAGTTATAGCTAAGTCTTGTCTTATTGGCTTTTCTAATAAAGCACTCATTATACATATAGTAATGGCAGCTCCAGCAGATGGTCCATCTATCTTTCCTCCACCAATTACGTTAACATGTATATCATAGTCATTTATATCCTTATCAGTTAGCCTTTTTATTACAGATGCAGCATTAAATACAGAATCCTTAGCCATTGAACCAGCAGTATCATTGAATCTTATTTTTCCAACACCCTTTTTTTTAGCCTTAAAAGCAGTAGCTTCAATCTCTATTGTTGAGCCTAAGAATCCTGAAACTCCAAGTCCATAAACATGACCTACTTCTTTTTCTTCTAAGTTTTCTAGTATTTCATAAGGAGTAAATCTTCCTATGCTTACAACTTCATTTAAATCCTTTGAAGTTATTTCTAAGTCTTCTGGAACTTCTCCTTCTAAGCCATAAATAGCATGACCATAAGCATCTGCTAATATATTTACAGCTCTTCTACCTTCTATAGTGTAAGAAGCTATTTTCTTTTCTAAACCTTCTTCAAGCTTAACATTAAGCTTCTTAGCTGCGTTTAATACTATCTTTTCAATATCTCTTGATGATAGTGGTTCAAAATAAACCTCTGTACATCTTGAACGTAAAGCAGGATTTATTTCTCCTGGCTCTCTAGTAGTTGCTCCTATTAGAACAAAGTCTGCTGGAGCTCCCTTATCAAAAAGATATTTTATATATTTAGGTGTATTTTCATCATCTGGATCATAGTAAGATGATGAGAATTCAACTCTCTTATCTTCTAAAACTTTTAAAAGTTTATTTTGAAGTATTTCATCTAATTCTCCAATTTCATCTATGAATAATATACCTCCGTGAGCTTCAGTAACTAAACCTGGTTTTGGTTCTGGAACTCCTATTTCAGCTAAGTCTCTTTTGCTCCCTTGATATATTGGATCATGTACTGAACCTAAAAGTGGGTTTGTGATTTCTCTTGGATCCCATCTTAAAGTTGTACCATTAACCTCTATGAATTTTGATCTATCATCAAATGGAGTTGATTTTAGTTTCTTAGCTGTTTCTAAAGCAATTCTAGCAGCTGTTGTTTTACCAACCCCTGGAGGTCCATAAAGTATTATATGTTGAGGATATGGTGAGGCTAGTTTTGAAAGAAGTGACTTAACAGCTCTCTCTTGACCAACTACCTCATCAAATGAATCAGGTCTTAATAAAGACATTATATTCTTATTTGGAACTCTTTCATCTAGTTCTTCAAGTTCCTCAAGCTTTTTCTCTGTCTTAGCATTTTCTGGACCTTTTTTCTTTTTCATTATATTTACTCTAAGTTCATCAACATACTTTTCTTGCTTTTCCATTAAGAATTGTTCAACTTCTTTTTCTATTTTATTTTGAACATATCTTCTAGCAATAGCATCTGATATCATAGCACAAACATCTTCTAAAGCTTCATTTATAGTTTCTTCAGTTGGAACTTCACTTAATCCCTTTCCTTCAGAAACAATTTTACTTAATCCATAAAGTCTTTCATAAGGATCAGTTGAATTTATATAATTTTGTACTTTAAATCTTATAACTCTCGCTCTAAATGCACCTTCGTCTAATATGTTATTTATTATATCTTTTAGTGCTTCAACTTGAGATTCTACTCCAAGTTCACTATTCATAACATCTTGTAGAACCTCTAATTCTTTAATTGATTTCAAAATAGAATCCTCCTCTTATTGAACAGGAACAACCATAACCTTCATTTTTGTTGAAACTTCTGGATATAGTTTAACTTCTATGTTATAAGTTCCTGCAATTTTTATTGTATCCATAACAATTTTCTTTTTATCAACTTCTACATTAAATTGTTTTTTGATAAGTCCTGCTACATCTTTACTAGTTATAGCTCCGAATAATTTTCCATTATCTCCAGCCTTACCATCTATTTTTATTACTTTATCTTTTAAATCAGCAGCTAAAGCTTGAGCAGCTTCTAATTCAGCTAACTTTTGTCTTCTTTCGTTCTCTTTTTTATTATTTAATATATGAAGATTATTATCAGTAGCTTCTTGAGCTAATTTCTTTGGAAATAAAAAGTTTCTAGCATATCCATCTGATGCATTTATAACATCGCCTTTTTTACCTAATTTTTTAACGTCTTGAAGTAATATTACTTTCATTTTATTCACCTTCCCTTGAGTTTTTTGCAATAGCTTCTTTTATTTTTTCTATAGCCTCTTCAATAGTGGCATCCTTAATCTTAGCTCCAGCCATAGTCATATGACCTCCGCCACCAAGTTCTTCAAGAATCACTTGAACATTAATATCCCCTAAAGATCTTGCACTTATAGCAACATCTTCACCTAGTTTTATTAATACAAATGAAGCTTGTATTCCAGTAATATTTAAAAGTTCATCAGCAGCCTGAGCTGCCACAACATTATCAGTAATATTTTCTGGGCAAACTGCTATTGCTATTTTATTTTCTACCTTTGCAGATTTTATTATTTCTGCTTTTGCTATATAATTTTCTAAGTTATTACTAAATATTTTTTTAATCTCTACTGTGTCTGCACCTAATCTTCTTAAAAATGAAGCTGCTTCAAAGGTTCTTACACCGGTTTTAAAAGAGAAATTCTTAGTGTCTATATAAATTCCAGCTAAAAGACCTTCTGCTTCAATTCTATTTAATTTAGGCTTATCTAACATATACTGAACCATTTCAGTAACAAGTTCTGATGTAGATGAAGCATATACCTCAATATAATTTAATAGTGCTCCCTTTATATCCTCAGGACTTCTTCTGTGATGGTCTATTACAACCACCCTTTCAATAAGTTCTGTTAAATCTCTATCTAATACATAGTTTGCACTATTAACATCTGCTATTATTAATAAAGTATTGTCATCTATATTCTTTTTAGCTTCTTCAGTAGATATAAATAGTTTACTATATTCTTCTTTTTCTTTAACTCTATCTAAGAAAAATTCTATAGCATTAGTATCTTTTTCTAATACTATATTAACATTTTTTCCTAACTTCTTCACTACTGAAGCTAAACCAAATGAAGCACCAAAACAATCCATATCAGGATTTTTATGTCCCATTATATAAACAGTACTACTTTCATAGACAAGTTCTTTTAATACATGAGCTACAACCCTAGCTCTAACTCTCGTTCTCTTTTCAAGTTCTTTAGCATTCCCTCCAAAGAACTCAATATTTTTACCTGATTTAATAACTGCTTGATCTCCACCTCTACCTAAAGCTAATTCCTTAGCCTTTGTGGCATCATCTTGGTTTTGTGCAGGAGTTTCTCCACCTCTACCAACACCTATGCTTAAGGTTACTTCTATTTCATTTCCTAAGTTAATTTCTCTTATAGTATCTAGTATATCAAACTTTTTAGAAATTTCCTTGCCAATAATAGCATCGTCTACTGATAAAATATATTTACTATTATCATACTTTTTTATCATGGCATTTAATGAATTTCCATAGTTATTTATTGTTCTTTCTATTTCTGCTATAAGTAATGGTTTTTTGTCATCATCTATTGTTTTTAAAACTTCACTAAAATTATCAACTTCTAAAAGCATTATACTTTCTTTTGTGGCCTTCTTTAAATAAGTAACATCATTAAAAAATACTAAGAAATATTTTTTATCTGATTCATCTAATCTTAAACCCTCACTATAAACTTCATAGATATTACTTTTTATTTTTATATTTTGAGAATTTTCTTTTCCTGTTCTAATGATCTTATCTAAAGCAACACCTTTTATAACAGATACTAAATTCGTTTCTAGCAAATCTTCACTATTTATAAGCTTACTAAACTTATGGTTATACCATATTATTTCACCAGTAGAATTTAATATAGTTAATGGGAAAATCAAATTAAAAATATTATCTTTAACTTTCTCATCTACATCTTTATATAATTTATCTATCTTTTCTTCCTCATCCTTTTCTTCTCTTAAAAAGTCAGATATTTTATAGATTAAATATATTATGTATATAAAAGCTATTATTAAAGATATTATTTTAAAGTTTAGTTTCCAAAATACTAAGCATGCTAAAACTACAAATGCAAAGTAAGCTAAAAATTTATTATAATCTTCCAATATTGATTTCATTTTAACAGCCCCTTACTAAATATAAATATTAGTTATTGCACTTTCTTTTTTAGTTTCTCCTTAATGTAACTTCCTAAACTATTTGGATCTACACCTCTTATATCAATTAATACATCAATCAATCCTAATATTCCAAATAATTGTGGTATTGAAGTAACCATTAATATACTTATAAAAACTATTAAAAAATTGCTAAATCTATATCTATACTTTAATAAATTTGAGACTACAGCCAATCCTTGAATTATAAGCATAGCAAATAATAAGTTTAGTGTAAGCATATACATACCCTTATTACTTATTACTCCCTTGCTTACTAAAAGCATAACAAAAAGATTTATTAATACAACTGCCGCAATTAATATTGGGTTAAAAAACCACTTTGAAAAAGGTGGTAAGCTATTTAATTTAAATCCTAATTTATTAATAATATACTTTCCAACAGTATAACTTAAAAATGCTCTCATTATTATAACCATAACTAATACCATAGGTATGATATTAATTATAAAACTTGCATCCATAGACTTCATAAGTTCTATCATTTGAGTGTTGGCCTGTGAACTTCCCATCATTTGTTCACTTATTTTAGCAGCTTCATTAAAAGTATTTACTAAGTCATTTATATATTGATTAAATGTAATTCCTGTAAATACTGAAAATAATAATGCTATTTCTATTAATACACCAATTGTATTTGCTACAATTAAATATATAAATGATTTTATTCCTGAAAACTTCTTTCTAACACAGGTTCCTAAAACCAAACCTATAATTCCATTTGTTACGGCTAATTGAATTCCATATATAGAACCCATGAAAAATCCAATCAAAATTCCACTAATAACAATAGAACAAATAGAGGTTTTAAGATTATACTTTAAATATAATAAAGCTATAGGAATTGGAATAGCAAAGCTTATTATTGTACCTATTCCTGGTAAGCTAGTAAGCATCATAAGTACAAATGTTATTGCTGACATTATTCCAGCTTCAACTATAGATTTACTCTTATTCTTTTCTTCCATATGTTCCTCCAAATAAATTATCTTCTTTCTTTTAAATGATTAAATAATTTAGTTAAGTTACCTCCTTGTTTTTCTAAATTATCTTCTTCAACTATACCAATCTTTAAACTTTTTTTAATTGTCTCATCTACTTCTATTGCAGAATGACCTAACTTATCTGCTAAAATGTATAATAAAATAATTAAAGATGCTATGCAGTTTACTATGGCATCCTTTGCTACATTACTTCCTCTTGTTAAAAGTGTAAATAGTTCTCCTAATATGCAGATAATTTGAGCCTTTATTTCTTCAATAATCTTTATATCTCCCATGATATTAAAGTTATCTTTTTTCATATTTCCCTCCCAATTATACCCTTTATTATATACCTTTATTTTATTTATTTTTTTAGTCTTATGCAATAAATGAGACTTAATTCAGAGAAGCCTTAAAAACTCTAAATTATAGTAGCATTTATATTAAAGTGTACATGTTTTAATAAGTATACACTTTAATATACTTACCACACAAATAGAATTTTCTTAAACCATTTAATAAGACTATTTAAAAACTTTAATGATTATAATAATTTAATATATAATAAAAAAACCCCTGAAAATATCAGGGGTTTGCAACCATTACTCAGTTGTGAATGGTAATAATGCGATATTTCTTGATCTCTTGATAGCATCTGTTAATTGTCTTTGATGCTTAGCACAAGTTCCAGAAATTCTTCTTGGTAATATTTTACCTCTTTCTGTGATGTATTTCTTTAATTTAGCTACATCTTTGTAATCTATTGATTCAGCTTTATCAACGCAGAATATGCAAACTTTTTTTCTTGCTCTTCTGAATTTTCCGCCTCTTTTTACGTTACTCATCACTATTTCCCTCCTTACCTAAAATCTGAATTAGAATGGAATGTCTCCATCATCAATTGGTGTCATATCATCATTACTATTGAATGATGAATCACTAAATGAATTGTCTGGCATACCGAAAGAACCACCGAAATCATTTCCTGAACCAAAGCCTGAGTTTCCTCTTGCTCCGCCATTTCCTGAATCGATAAAGTCAAAACTTTCAACAACTACGTCAGTAGTATATCTTCTAGTTCCATCTTGAGCTTCATAACTTCCAGTTCTTATATTTCCTGAAACAGCCAATTGTCTGCCTTTAGTAATATATTGAGCTATGGTCTCACCAGTTTTTCCAAAAGCTATGCAACTGATAAAATCAGCTTCATCTTTTTTGAATTGTCTATTTACAGCTAGTGTAAATCTTGCAACTGCTGTACCGCTTCCTGCTGCAAATCTAAGCTCTGGATCTTTAGTAAGTCTACCAATTAAAACTACTTTATTCATTTACGACCACCTCTTATTGCTCTTCTTTAACGATGATGTGTCTGATTATTCCGTCAGTTATTCCGAATACTCTGTCTAACTCTTTTGGTAATTCTGGGTTAGCAGTGAAGTTGATTAAAGTATAGTAACCTTCGTTAACTTTAGCGATTTCGTAAGCTAATTTTCTCTTACCCCAGAAATCAACGTTGTCAACTGTACCATTTCCGTTTTCTATAACACCCTTGAATTTTTCGATTAAAGCTTTAACAGCTTCCTCGTCTAATGATGGGTGAGCTACGAATATAGTTTCATATTTTCTCATCATTTACACCTCCTCCCTCTGGACTACGGCTATGCTCTAGCATAGCAGGGATTACAATTAAATATTCTAACATTAAAAGAGGGTTATTGCAACCCTCTTTATTAATGTAAACATAACTTTTATAAATTTATTTTTTTAAAAATTTTATTCATTAATTTCTTCCTCTGGAGCATTTGATTTTATAATCTTTTTTACTCCCTTTTGGAATTTAGATCTAGGGATCATTACAATTCTTGAGCATCCTAAGCATTTTATTTTAATATCAGCTCCAACTCTTATAACTTCCCACTCATCACTTCCACAAGGATGAACTTTCCTCATTTTAACTATATCGCCAATATAAAATTTGTTTATCAAATTAAATAACCTCCTCTAAAATAAAATTTATATAAATTAACCTGTAATTATTTCTTTCATATATTTCTTTTTATCAAGAGTCATTTTTATTCTCTTTCTTAACTCTACTTCCGTTTCCCAAAGTTTCATTGATTTTACTTTTCCACAAATTCTAAGGTTAACACTAGAACTTGTTAGGTCTGTAACACCCCAAACCTTTAATGGTTCTGTTATATCATTATTTTCTTTATTATATGTATCACAAACTGAATTTATAGTGTTTATTACTTTATTTATATCCTCACTATATGAAATTCCAATATCAATCTGGACTCTCATATCACCTCTACAATTATTTGTTACTATTCTTATCATTCCATTTGGAATAATATGAAGAGATCCATCGTAGTCTCTAAGTTCAGTTGTCCTAAGACCTATTACTTCTACAATTCCACTTACGCCCTCTATTGTTACATAATCACCAACATTGTATTGATTATCAAAAAGTATAAATATCCCATTTATTACATCTTTAACAAAACTTTGAGCTCCTAAACCTACTGCTACGCCTCCTACAGAAGCAAAGGCCCAAGATATATTTCCAAATATAATAGATAATATAGTTGTTATACCTATAAAATAAACAGAATACATTAAAATACTTTTTAATAAAGTTCCCAAAGTATTTGCCTTTCTTGTGTCTAAGGAAAACTTAAAGTTTGTATCTATCTGTTTTTTTACAGCTTTATCTATTAATTTGCTTCCTATTTTAATTACTAAAATCATAAAAATAACTATGACACATATTATTAAAAATTTTTTCAATAAAAAATCAATAGTAGATAAAGAAATACTTATTTTCCCAAGCTTAATGTGATCAAATTCAAAATTAATTCCAAGTAAACTATCTAATAACATTAAACCACCCCTTATGATTTTGAAATAAATAATTATTTATATATTTCGAATCCTTTATTGGTTATTGAATATATGTTTTTAAATTTAATTTCTAAAGTTTCTATCTTTTCTAATTGATCTTTATTAAAGGCTGAACTTATTCCACAACTTTTTGTTATGTAAGTAGGAGTTGGCATTATTATAAATGATATTCCATTTTCTTTAAGTATTCTTTCTCCTTCCATAGCCTCGTGTGTATTATTAAAAACCATGATAAAGTCTTTCATACTATTTTCCTCCTAAAAAGTATATCGTTTTATTAGTATATATTATAAGTATATATCATAAAAGTTAACACTTTCAAAATAAGGGTGAAAGCTTTTCTATTTTGAACTATAATATAATTATGTAAATTTATAAAAACAACTGTAAAAGGAGTTTGAGTATGTCTTTTTTCTATTTAAAGGCTATTTTATCTGGAATTGTAACAGGCCTATTAGTTTCTATACCCTTAGGTCCAGCTGCAATAGAAGCTGCAACACAATCTCTAGATAAAGGATTTAAAAAAGGCTTTGAAGTTTCATTAGGCGCAATAGCTGCTGACTATTTGTATATATTATTAATAAACTTCGGAGTAGCCCAATTATTAAATTTAAATAGGTATGTAGAATGTGCCTTTTGGATTATTTCAGGATTAGTTCTTATAATAGTTAATTTAATATTTAAATCTTCTCAAAAAAGTTTAGACGAAAAATGTGTTAAAACTATAGATAGTCATAAAACTGGTAATGGTTTTTTAAATGGTTTTTTAATAACCTTTGTAAATCCTATGACTTTATCAGTATGGATGGCTGTAAGTGCTGGAATAATGAGTATATGGAAGCTTTCAGGTAGACATTTCTTTCTAGTAGCCATAAGTGCTATGTTTATAACAACTTTAGCTTGGTTTATATTATTAAATTTTATGGCTGCCAAAGGTGGAAGTCTAGTAAAAAAAGAACTTACTGGTAAAGCTGATAAAAGTGTAAAATATTTTATGATTTTACTTGGATTAGGATTTACTATATACGGAATATTTAAAATTTTCATGTGAGGTTTTTGCTTATGAATAAAATATATTTTGATAATGCAGCAACTACTTTCCCTAAACCTGACTCTGTAATAAAAGCAATGTTTGATTATATGAGTTTTGAAGGTGGAAGTGCTAATAGAGGATCCTCATCTACAGCTCTACAAAGTAGTAGAGCTGTCTATGAATGTAGATATGAAATAGCTAAATTTTTTAATTTTCCTAAAAGTGAAAATGTTATTTTCACCAATAATATTACAACATCATTAAATATGTTACTTTTAGGAATAATTAAATCTGATTGGCATATAATTACTACATCTATGGAACATAATTCTGTCTTAAGACCTTTAGTAAAAATTAGCGAGGAACTTCCTAATGTAGAACTAGATATAGTTCAATGTAATAATGAAGGTCTAGTATCAGTTGAAAAAATAAAAGAGAATTTAAAGAGTAATACTAAGCTTATAATTTTATCTCATGCATCAAACCTAGTTGGAACAATTCAACCAATTAAAGAAATAGGGAAGCTTTGCAAAGAAAATGATATCTTTTTTATTTTAGATTCTGCTCAAACAGCAGGGGTTATTCCAATTGATATGACTGAACTTAATTTAAATGCATTAGCTTTTACAGGTCATAAGTCTCTTTTAGGGCCTCAAGGAATAGGTGGTTTTATTATAGATGATAAATTAAATTCTATATGTAAAAATATCTTTTCTGGCGGAACAGGAAGTAATTCCTCACTAATAGAACATCCTCAAGAATTGCCTGATAAATTTGAATATGGAACTTTAAACACTCCAGGAATAATAGGGCTTCTAGAGGGAATAAAATTCATAGAAAAAGAAGGCATTGAAAATATAAAAGCAAAAGAAGAAGTATTATGCCAAAAAGCTATGGATTTATTATCTGAAATTCCAGAAGTTAAGATTTATGGTCCTATGGATGCCAAAAAGAAAACTTCAACAATATCTTTCAATATAGAAGGTATGGATCCTGAATTTACAGGATTCTTGTTAGATAGTGAATTTAACATAACATGTAGGACTGGAATTCATTGTACTCCGCTTGCTCATAAAACAGTTGGTTCATATCCATCTGGAAGCATAAGAATAAGTTTAGGGTACTTTAATACAATAGAAGAAGTCTATAGATTTGTTGAGGTTATAAAAGAATTAATTTCAAGGAGGTAGACTTCTGACCTATGAAAAATTTAATAATCAAAAGTGAAAAAATAAGTGTGTTTTTTATTTTATACACACTTATATTTTTTACGTTTTTTAATACATTAAAATATACTTTGCCCTTTCTACTAGCATTCATATTTTCATTGCTACTAAAGACACCCACTCAATTTTTAATAAAAAAACTCAAATTAAATGTTGGACTTGCTTCCTTTATAAGTACATTTATTTTTTTCTTAATAATAATAATTTTATTTACATTATTTATTACATCTTTAGCTTATGAATCTTCATCCTTAACAAACTATATTCAAGAAATAATAAATACTAACTCTAAGGAATTTCAAAATTATTTTATATCACTACAAAATTGGATTGAAGTAAACTTTATTGATAATGCAGTTTTAAACTTAATAAAAAATACTTTAATATCTTCATTTAAAGAAATAACTGTACTTATTCTCTCTTTTGGAACTGAATTAATTCAAAAAGTTTTTTTATTAATAAGTTATTTACCTTATACCTTTATGCTTCTTATTTTTACTGTACTATCAACTTATTTTTTATCAAAGGAATTAAACACTATTAACTTTAGTAAGACTTTGTCTAATTATCTTAACTCTAATTACAGCAATAGAATTTTAACCATTTTATATGAAATAAAAAAAATGTTTTTGACATACTGTTTCTCTTATTTATTTTTAATTTTTATTTCTTTTGTATTAACCTTTTTAGGATTTTCCTTTTTAAATATTAAATATGCCCTATTACTTAGTGTACTTGCTGCCTTATTAGACTTACTCCCTGTATTAGGTATGCCCTTAATTTATTTTCCTCTTATTTTTATTTCATATAACTCAGGAAATATTTTTTCAGCTATTTCATTATTTATATTGTATATATTTATTTTTTTATTACGCCAATTTTTAGAACCTAAATTAATGTCATCCACTTTAAGAATACACCCTTTATTAATATTAATTTGTATTTTTATAGGATTAGAATTAAATGGACTTTTAGGAATAGTATTTTTCATCTTTCTAATTATTTTTTTCAATATATTTAAAAAAGTTAATGTTTTATAGTATAGACTTTTTGTTTTTGGTAATAATTTCAAGTAAGGAGGTTGGTATAATGTGTACAAGTTTTTATATAAATTCTTTAGATCCTAAAGCTTCTTTTAAAATTAGAGATTATCTTTGCCAAGAACTTTCTCCAGTTATAAAAGAAAATAGACCAATTGTTTTTATATGCATTGGATCTGATCGCTCCACAGGAGATGCTCTTGGCCCATTAATTGGTGAGAAGATTAAATTTTTAAGTAAAAATAATATTTTCATATATGGAACATTAGAAGAAACTGTCCATGCTGGAAACTTAAAAGAGACAGTAAAAATAATTAAATCAAAACATAAAAAACCTTTTATTATAGCCATTGATGCTTGTTTAGGAGCTGTTGATAATGTAGGACACGTACTTATTGAAAAGAGACCTCTTAAACCTGGAATAGCATTAAATAAGGATTTGCCTGAAGTAGGAGACTTAAGCATACTTGGAATAGTAAATATTTCTGGTTCCTTAGAATTTATGGTTTTACAAAATACTAGATTATACACTGTAATGTTACTTGCAAATGCTATATCTAACGGAATTCATCATTGCATATTAAAATCCATAGGATTTAAAAAGAATATATTAGATTCAACTTTAGAAAATATTTTATAAAATTCGCCATAAATACTCATATAGTTTTTTATATACTCCCCCTATTTATTGAAATGTTTCACGTGAAACATTTTGTTTAACACAAAAATAGGTTATATTAAAATCAACTAAAAATAGTTGTTTTAATATAACCTATATTTTTTTCTTAAACTTATTTATTCATTGCAGCATTTAGAACATGTAGTTCTTCTTCTGATAAATCATATCTAGATATTCCTTTATCTATTGGCTTTGCATATGTTGTACTATAATCTCTACCATATATTCCAGTTAAAATAACTCCATTATTTTCTCCATCTAATAAAGCAACTGAAAAGCTTAAATCACTTCCAACATCTTCGAAAGCTTTATATCTTATAACAGATACCTTTTGAGTACATTTTTCAACTTGAGCTTTTAATATTTTATTAGTTTCTAATGTTTCTTCAGAATCTTTTTTAACTTCTTCAACTTTATCTAAGTAAGAGTTAATAAGTTCTTCTAAATTCTTATTATTAACCCCTCTCATGATTTTTCTAAATTTATTTTCTACCTTGCTTAAACTTCTGAAAGCTACTATTAATAGTATGAACTGTATTAAAACTAATACTATTAATCCTATTGTTATATAAGTTGAATATTGTGTAAGTATATTTAGTACATTCTCCATGTAGTTTATCATCCCTTCGTGTTTTTAAAATGTTTCACGTGAAACATTTTAAATATTTATAATGTCTAGTATTCTCTGTAAGTCTTCTTCTGAATAGTATTCTATTTCTATCTTACCTTTATTCTTATTAGCATTTAAATTAACTTTAGTTCCAAAGTGATCCTGAAGTCTATCTCTAACATCTTTGTAATATGGATTAAGTGGTTTTCTTCTTTCTGATGTTTTTTCTTCAACAGCATCATTTAATATCTTTTTAACTAATTTTTCAGTTTCTCTAACTGAAAGAGAGTTATCAATTATTTTTTGAGCTATTTCATATTGTGCCTCATTTTCTAAAGGTAGAATAGCTCTTCCATGTCCTTCTGAAATAACTCCTTCCATTACATACTCTTTAACTCTATCATCTAACTTTAATAATCTCATTGTATTTGTTATTGTAGTTCTTGATTTTCCCATTGTTTTTGAAAGTTCTTCTTGAGTTAAAGCAAATTCTTTTAATAGTCTTTCATATGCTAATCCTTCTTCTATAGGATTTAAATCTTCTCTTTGAATATTTTCTATTAAAGATACTTGTAGAAGTTTTTCATTTGAAATATCCATTATTAAAGCAGGAACCTCTGTTAATTCTGCTATTTTAGCAGCTCTATATCTTCTTTCCCCTGCAATTATTGAATATCCCTTTTCTTCTTTCTTTAATATTAAAGGTTGAATTATGCCATGTTCCTTTACAGACTCAGCTAACTCATTTAATTTATTATTGTCAAAAAACTTCCTAGGTTGTTTTTTATTAGCTTTTATATCTTTAAGCTCAATGTTTATTATTCCACCTTTTTCTTTTTTTTCTTCCTTAATATTATCTTCTGGTATTAAGGCTCCTAATCCTTTTCCTAAACCAAATTTTTTAGCCATCTATATATTCACTCCCTGTCTTTTTAGGAATTCCTCAGTTAGTTTTTCATAAGATTTAGCTCCCCTACATCTTTCATCATATAAACATATTGGCAATCCAAAACTCGGAGCTTCAGCTAGTCTAACATTTCTAGGAATAGTAGTTTCATATAATCTATCCTTAAAGTACTCTTTTACTTCTTTATAAACCTCTGTACTTAAATTAGTTCTTGAATCATACATAGTCATTACTACACCTTCAATATCAAGATCCTTATTTAAAGATTTTTTAACTAAATTTATTGTATTTATTAATTGTCCTACCCCTTCTAAAGCATAATATTCTGCTTGTATAGGTATTAAAACACTATGAGATGCAACTAAAGCATTAATAGTTAGAACTCCTAAAGATGGAGGACAGTCAATAAATATATAATCGAATTTATCTCTAATTTTATTTATTTCATTTTTAAGTATATATTCTCTATCTTTTCTATCTATTATTTCTACCTCAGCACCTGCTAATTCCATTGTTGCTGGTACTACATAAAGATTTTCAACTAATTCACTTTTCATTATTATTGTTTCTATCTCTTCACCAGCAGTTAATAAATCATATATAGACTTGTCTAATTTTCTTTTATCTATACCTAATCCACTTGTAGTATTCCCTTGAGGATCTATATCTATAGCTAAAACCTTAAATCCCTGCATTGCCAAGTAAGAACATATATTTATATTTGTTGTTGTTTTTCCAACGCCACCTTTTTGATTAAAAACACAAATTGTTTTCATTAAACTCATCCAAGAATATCTTATTCTTGAACATCCACCTCCCTTCTAACACATCTATTTTATTATATATTTTTACATTACATAATAAAAGATGATATTGGTTATTTCTGATTAAAAAATGAAAAAATAGGAATGTTTCACGTGAAACATTCCTATTTTTATGGTCTAATATATTTATTATTTTTTAAAAGCTTTTATAACTTTCAATTATAATATTTTCTTAAACTAAAAAGTATTTTAAAAATTATATTTATTTTAATGGTTTCTTAGTTACATTACCTGCTTTTCTAGGAAAAGTCTTTGGCGTACTTTTTATTTTATCTACTATTACTAAGTTATGATTTAAGTCTGTTCCCTCAATTTCAACCTCAGTTATACCTTTAAGCTTACCACCTAAAGTACCAATAGCATTCTTTGAATCATTTAACTCTTCAGTTATATTCGGTCCTTTTAAAGCTATAAAATTTCCATTTACCTTTACATATGGAATACAAAATTCACTTAGAACACACATATTAGCAACAGCTCTTGATGTAGCAATATCAAAATTTTCTCTTAACTCTTTTTTTCTTGCACCATCTTCTGCTCTAGAATGTATAGTTTCAACATTTTTTAATCCTAGTTTATTTACAACTTCATTTAAAAAATTTATTCTCTTATTTAATGAGTCTAATAGAGTAACCTCTACATCTTCTCTCATAATAGCTATAGGTAACCCTGGGAACCCTGCACCTGTTCCAACATCTATTACTGTTTTAGCTTTTTTAAACTCATCTGCTTTAAAAGCTTTTATACAATCTATAAAATGTTTCTTTACTACCTCTTCATCCTCTGTTATTGCAGTTAAATTTATTTTTTCATTCCATTCCTTTAATAAATCTTTGTAAAGCATAAATTTTTGATATTTATCTTCATTAAATTCCATACCCACACTATCGCAAGCTTTTTTCATTAAATCAAAATATTTCATTCTTAATCCTCCAAAACTTTAAGAGTATAAATAATTTATTTTAATAATTTTATTTTCTACTAAAAAACTAAAGTTATCCACATGTGGATAACTTTTTAAAAGGGGTAAAACAGCACCTTTTTTAAGTTTTACACAAGACTTATCCACAGGTGCTGTTGAAAACTTCTGAATAACTTTTAGTTATCAGTATTTTTTCCAGTTTTTCTATAATGCTCTAAGAATATTAACAGAACTGATATATCTGCTGGGGATACCCCTGATATTCTTGAAGCTTGACCTATATTTAAAGGTCTAATTTTATTTAGCTTTTGTATAGCTTCTATTCTTAAACTATTTACGTCATTGTAATCTAAATCCTCTGGAAGAACTTTTTTCTCAAACTTTTTAAATTGAGCAACTTGTTCTAATTGAGTTTGAATATATCCTTCGTATCTAGCAATTATGTTTATTTGATCCCCAATATCCTTTGGTAAATCAGGTCTTTCAGGATCTAAACATGCTAATGAGAAGTAGTCTAACTCTGGTCTTTTTATAAGTTCATACATTCTTATTGGCTTTTTAAGCTCTGTTGAACCTAATTCAACTATTTTCTCATTATTTTCTGTTTTATTAGTTATTTGAAGTTCCTTAAGTCTCTCAAGCTCACGTTCTAAGTTTTGCTTTCTTTCCTGAAACTTATTCCATCTTTCTTCTGTAACTAATCCAACATTGTGTCCAATTTCAGTTAATCTGAAATCAGCATTATCTTGTCTTAATAATAATCTATATTCAGCTCTTGATGTCATCATTCTATATGGCTCATTAGTACCTTTAGTAATTAAATCATCAATTAAAACTCCTACATATCCATCTGATCTTGTAAGTATCATAGGATCTTTTCCTTGAACTTTTAATGCTGCATTTATACCAGCTACTATTCCTTGAGCCCCAGCTTCTTCATATCCTGAGCTACCATTAATTTGTCCAGCACTAAAGAATCCATCAATGTTTTTAAATTCTAGTGAAGCCTTTAATTGTGTTGGATCTATACAATCATATTCTATTGCATATGCAGTTCTCATAATCTCAGCATTTTCAAGACCTGGAACTGTTTTTATCATTTGAACTTGAACATCTTCTGGAAGAGATGATGACATTCCTCCAACATACATTTCTTCTGTATCATCACCTTCTGGTTCTATGAAGATTTGATGTCTATCCTTATCTTGGAATCTCATTACCTTGTCTTCTATTGATGGACAATATCTTGGCCCAACACCTTTTATACTTCCATTATACATTGGTGATCTATGTATATTTTCTTGAATTACCTTATGAGTTTCCTCGTTAGTATATGTTAACCAACATGAAACTTGGTCTCTATCTATATTTCCACTGATAAATGAGAATGGTATTATTTCCTCATCTCCTGGTTGTTCTATCATTTTTGAAAAATCAACACTTCTCTTATTGATTCTAGCTGGAGTACCAGTTTTAAATCTTCTAAGGTCAATTCCTAAATCTATTAATGATTTTGAAAGTTCATTAGCATTGCTAAGTCCATTTGGTCCTTGGCTATAGCTAACATCTCCGATTATTATTCTACTTTGTAAGTATGTTCCACTTGTCATTATAACAGCTTTACACTCAAAAAATGCACCATTTTTAGTTAGAACACCTTTAACTTTTCCATCTTCAACTTCTACAGAAACTACCTCTAATTGTCTTAAGTGAAGATTTTCTTGTGTTTCTAAAACCTTTTTCATTCTTTCTTGGTATTTCTTTTTATCAGCTTGTGCTCTTAGAGAGTGTACAGCAGGCCCTTTTGATGTATTTAACATTTTAGATTGGATAAATGTATGGTCTATATTTACTCCCATTTCCCCACCTAAAGCATCTATTTCTCTAACTAGATGTCCCTTAGCAGTTCCACCTATATTAGGGTTACATGGCATCATAGCAACGGAATCTAATGTTAATGTACAAACTAAAGTTTTACATCCCATTCTAGCTGCCGCTAATCCTGCCTCACAACCTGCATGACCAGCACCTATAACAACTATATCATAACTTCCTGCATTATATCTCATATTTCATCATTCTCCTATTTTCCACAACAAAATTCTGCAAATATTTTGTTTACTAAGTCTTCCTCTAGCTCTGCTCCAGTGATTTCCCCTAAGGCTCTTAAAGCAGATGTAACATAAATTGATACTAGATCTAAAAACTCATTATTATTAAGTCCATTTAATGCACCATCTAAGTTTTCAGAAGCTCTATATAAGGCCTCTTTATGTCTAGTATTAGTTACCATTACACTTTCAGCATCAATTGATCCATTAAAGAATAAATCTTTTATCTTTGATTTTAAATCATCTATACCAAAACCAGTTTTTGCAGATAGTTCTATTTTATTTTCTAAGTTATCCACAATTTCTGAGGATAACTTTCTATCTAAATCAACTTTATTTAAAAGTACTATGTATTTTCTATCTTTAATGTAATCAATGATTTCCTTGTCTTCATCATCTAGTTCTCTACTTGTATCTAACATTAGTATAACTAAATCAGCTTCATTGATTTTTTCTTTAGATTTTTCTACACCTATTTTCTCTACAACATCTTCAGTTTCTCTGATTCCTGCTGTATCTACTAGTCTAACAGGTATTCCATCTAAATTTATATATTCTTCTATTACGTCCCTTGTTGTTCCTGCTATATCAGTTACAATAGCTCTCTTTTCATTTAATAGAGCATTTAAAAGTGATGATTTTCCTACATTAGGCTTTCCTACTATAACCATGCTTAAACCATCTCTAATAAGTTTACCTTCATCAGCAGTATCAATTAAATTATTTACTTTACCTCTAAGAGTTATAACATCCTCTTTTACCTTAACTGGTATAGTTTCATCTGGTTCTTCGTCATCCTCTGTAAAGTCAACAGCATATTCAATTAGAGCTAATATATCTAAAGCCTCTTTTCTAAGATTGTTTATCTCAGTAGAAAGTCTTCCTTGACTTTGAGTCATAGCTGATTTCATTGAAAGTTCAGTCTTAGCAGTTATTATGTCCATAACCGCTTCTGCTTGGCTTAAATCTATTCTTCCATTTAAAAAGGCTCTTTTTGTAAATTCACCTGGCTCAGCAAGTCTTGCACCAGCTTTTATTACATTTTGTAGAACTTTATTAGTAGCTACAATACCACCATGACAGTTTATTTCTACTGTATCCTCAGCTGTAAAGCTTCTAGGACCTTTCATAAAACTAACTATAACTTCATCTATAATCTCATTATTTTCATCTATCATATGACCATATCTCATAGTATATGGTTTTATATCTAATAAATCTTTTCCGTTTATTCCTCTGAATATTTTATTTACAATCTCAAGAGCTTTATTTCCTGATACTCTAATTATAGCTATTCCACCTTCTCCTAATGCTGTAGCTATAGCAGCAATAGTATCGAATTCTTTCATAAGCTCCTCCTTTATAATGATATTCTCAAATTTGAACTAATATTGATTTTACCCAACAAAATAGAATAAGTCAAAATTTTAAATCATATTATTTATGGCAAAAAAATATGATTTTACTAAATTGTTTAATAGATTACTTACTTAAAAATACTATCCAATTAATTAAATCATATACTTGATAAAAAAATAAGGTGAAAATATAATATTTTCACCTTATTTTTTAAATTTATCAACAATTGTAGCCTTTGATATGACTACTTTTCTATAGTTACTAACAAGTTATCCACAATTTATCTACAGTTAATTGTGGATAAAAAAAGGAAAGCTTTAAGCTTTCCTTTTTATTTCTTTAATTCTACTACAACTCTTCTGTAAGGTTCTTCACCTTCACTAAAAGTTCTAACAAAATCATTATTCTGTAACTCTGAATGAATAACTCTTCTTTCATAAGGATTCATAGGTTCAAGCTTTAATATCTTACCTGACTTTCTAACCTTATAAGCTATTTTATTAGCTAATCTTTTAAGAGTTTCTTCTCTTTTTTGTCTATAATTCTCAGTGTCTAAAACCACTCTTTTGTACTTGTCTTCCTTAGCCTTATTAACAACTAAACTAGTTAAATATTGAAGTGAGTCTAAAGTTTCCCCCCTGTATCCTATGATGGCTCCCATCTTAGGTCCAGTAAGATTTATCTTTACTAGGTCTTTACTTTCTTCAATATTAATTTCAGCTTCTATATTCATGTTATCAAGAATATCACTTAAAAACTTTTTAGCCTCTAAGATTCTATCTCTTTTCATCTTAACTGAAATTTTAGCAGGCTTTGCACCAATTAGATTAAAGAAGCCTTTACTTCCTTCTTCTATAACAGTAACCTCTACTTTATCTTCTGTAGTGTTCAACTGTTCCAATGCGCTTTTTAAAGCTTCTTCAACAGTCTTTCCAGTAATCTCAATTGTATTCATACCCTTGTTTCACCACCTTAGAAAAGCAAAATAAATTCTTATTACTTAATATCTTTATATTGTTCTTTTTCCTTAGCTCTCTTTTTGCTAGGTAAAACAACTATGAAGTATGTTTGAACCATTTGAATTAGGTTACCTATTACCCAGTATAATACAAGCATTGATGGGAATTGTATTGACATTACACCCATCATACCAGCCATTACTATATTCATAGTATTCATATTCATTCCACCAGGTGCTCCCCCAGCTTGTGACTGAGTAAATTTTGTCATTAATAAAGATGATAAATATGTTGTTGCAGCTGATAATATTGGTAATATGAATGTTCTATCTGGAGCCCATAAATCTCCTAACCATAAGAATGATACACCCTTTAACTCACCTAATCCAGTGAATACATAGTATAATGCAAATAATATTGGCATTTGGATTAATAAAGGTAAACAACCACTCATTGGGTTTACATTATTCTCCTTATAAAGCTTCATCATTTCTTGTTGAGCTTTTTCAGGGTTATTTTTATATTTCTTCTGAAGTTTAGCTATTTCTGGCTGTATTTCTTGCATCTTTTGTTGAGATCTAGTTTGCTTTATATTTAGCGGTAATAATATTAATCTTACTAATAAAGTTAATAAGAAAATAGTTATTACGTATCCAGCACCTACACCAAAAATATCTAGTGAGGCAACAAAGCCGTGGATAGCTTGAAATATCATTGTGAATAAATTAGTTATCGGCTTTAAAATTGACTGCAATACATTACCCTCCTATATTTAAACCGTATATATTTATTTTACAGGATCATATCCACCCTTACAGAATGGATTACACCTTAATATTCTTCCTATACTCATAAATCCCCCTTTAAAAGCACCATATTTTTGTATTGCTTCTAGTGCATATTGAGAACAAGTTGGATAAAATCTACAACAAGGTCTCTTTAAAGGTGAAATATATTTTCTATAGAATTTAATCATTACTATGAACAATTTTTTCATTATCACGTAGACCTGCCTTTTTTATTAAATTATTCATGGCTTTCCCTACTTGCTTAAAATCCTTACCGTTTATAGCAACTCTAGCAATAAACACAAAGTCATAGCCTTCCTTAAGTTCACTAGAATTAAGTCTGTAATTTTCAAGTATAAGTCTTTTAACTCTACTTCTAACTACACTTTTTCCAACCTTCTTGCTAACTGAAACTCCTACCTTATTGAAACGTTCTCCATCCTTTGTAACATTTTTTCTGTTAGGATAAATATAAAGAACTAGTAGGTCATTAGCATAAGACTTTCCTCTTCTATAAACTGTTCTAAACTCATTGTTCTTTCTTAAACTTAGTAACATTTAAATTTGCTCTCCTTTTTTCTGCTTTTTAGTGCAGAAAAAGGCCACAAAATGCGGCCCTTATGCTGTTAATCTTTTTCTACCTTTTTGTCTTCTTCTCTTTAAAACATTTCTTCCAGATTTAGTTTTCATTCTCTTTCTGAAACCATGCTCTTTGCTTCTTTGTCTTTTTTTAGGTTGATATGTCATGAACATTTAAATACACCCCCTTCAACCAATATTTTATTCTAGTAAAAAGCTAAAAGCTTTTTTACTTATTCGCTAATTTAGGTTTTACTGTTTAATTATATCTTTCAAGTCGCCCTCTGTCAAGAAAATAACTCACTTAAAGATTTGTTACATCTACCTTATTTTCCTTTTTTAAATATATAAATAACAATTATTTATACATTAAAATTAAATCACTACATTAATAACTCTAAAAAATATATAAACTGTATTCTAATAAAACTATCTATTATTTTATCCACAATTTATTAAATTACTCATTTACTTAATTAATACTAATTACTTCAATAAAAAGTTTATTTAAATCTTAAAGATATACAATTACATATAATATATATCTGGATTAGTTCATTTATCATAAATAAACTTAACTTTATAACTTTAGTTATAAAGTTATCCACATATAAATAACAATATGTTATTAACTTTTTACCTTTATATTATCTCTTCCTCTTTTTACTCCCTAATTTATCCTTATTATATTTAAATATTGATTCTCTTAACTTCTATTATGTTAAAAATTCAAATTTCAAAAGATATTTTTCCTAATATGTACCTTTAAATTTTAATATTTTCACTTAACTTTAAATCTAAATAAGTTTTACACAAAATAAGTTATCAACAGCTGTTATTTTTGTGGATAACTTATTGAATCCAACTATACCTTTATGTTATCATATTAATGCATTGTGAATAACTTTATCTGATATAACAACTTATCCACACTTGTGAATAATCCTGTTGATAACTTGTATATTATTCTTATTATTTTTTATTTATAGTCTTTATAATCCTTTTATTTCAACGATTTTATATATTTTAAACTTTCAACAAGAACTGTGTATATTTCTTGTTGATAATTTTTTTATAATAAAATTTATCCACATTATCAACAGCCTGTTAATAATTTTATTCACAACATGTAAAGTAATAATCTAATATGTTAATTATATGTGCATAACTAAAAGTTAAAATCATTTTATGATTGGAGGATAGAAGATGGATGCCCAACTAAATAATCTCTGGGAACAAGCATTGAACATAATAAAAGGAGAAATTTCTGAAATCAGCTTTAACACTTGGATTAAAAGCTGTACTCCTATATCAATTTCAGATAATATCTTAAAACTTTCTGTTCCTAATGAATTCACTAAAGGGATTCTAGATACAAGATATAAAGACTTATTAATTCAAGCTTTAAAGATAGTTACATCTAGAAAGTTTAAAATAGAGTTCTATCTTGAGTCCGATTTAGAAGAAGAAAAAGAAAATGAGGAAAAGCAGAAAGAAGAGAAGAAAGAGAATACAAATGATGTCGATGGATCTATAGTTGTAAGTGATGAAATGTCAGCTACATTAAATCCTAAATATACTTTCCAATCCTTTGTAATAGGTAATAGTAACCGCTTTGCTCATGCAGCATCTCTAGCCGTTGCAGAATCACCAGCAAAAGCTTATAATCCATTATTTATCTATGGAGGAGTAGGACTTGGAAAAACTCACTTAATGCATGCAATAGGACATTATATTCTTCAAGAAAATCCTAAAGCAAAAGTAGTTTATGTATCATCTGAAAAATTCACTAATGAACTTATTAATGCTATTAAAGATGATAAGAATGAAGAGTTTAGAAATAAATATAGAAAAGTCGATGTTTTATTAATAGATGATATTCAATTCATAGCAGGTAAAGAACGTACTCAAGAAGAGTTCTTCCATACCTTTAATGCTCTACATGAAGAGAATAAACAAATTATACTATCATCAGATAGACCGCCTAAGGAAATTCCTACATTAGAAGATAGGTTAAGATCTAGATTTGAATGGGGTTTAATAGCAGATATTCAACCACCTGATTTCGAAACTAGAATGGCAATCCTAAAGAAAAAAGCTGATGTTGAAGGCTTAAATGTACCAAATGAAGTTATGGTATATATAGCTACTAAAATTAAATCAAATATAAGAGAATTAGAAGGCGCACTTATAAGAATAATAGCTTATTCCTCTCTAACTAATAGGGATGTAAGTGTTGATTTAGCTTCAGAAGCACTTAAAGATATAATATCTAATAAAGAAAGTGCTCCAGTTACAGTAAAAACTATTCAAGAATCCGTAGCAAATTATTATAATTTAAGAATAGAGGATTTAAAATCTCAAAGAAGAACTAGAAATATAGCTTATCCTCGTCAAATTGCTATGTATTTAAGTAGAAAACTTACAGATATGTCTTTACCTAAAATAGGTGAAGAATTTGGTGGAAGAGATCATACTACAGTAATTCATGCTTATGAAAAAATTTCTGAAAATTTAAAGACTGATGAAGGTCTACAAAGCATGATTAATGACATTACTAAAAAGCTTACTCAAAAGTAATTAACAAAGTACATAATAACTGTATATTATCTGTGGATAACCTGTGAATTATTATGTTTATTATTTTTTGCCTGTTATTTTATTGTGGATAATTGTTCACAGTAATCTACAGGTTATCCACAAGCAAAAAATCCCTGTAAGCCTTGGTATACAAAGGTGTCCAGGTTTTATCCACAAATCCACAGGTACTATTACTATTATTATTATATTTATTATCTATTAATATATCTATTATGCAAAAATTCACACTGTGTATAACTTATGTGAATAAGTCCTAAAAGGAGGGTTTTTATTTTGATATTTACATGTGACAAAAATAAATTACAAGAATCTATAGCTATAGCTCAAAAAGCTATAACTGGAAAATCAACAATGCCTATTTTAGAAGGTCTATACATAGAAGCTTCTGAGAACATAGTAACTATAATAGGATCAGATAAAGATGTTAGTATAGAAACTAAATTTAAAGCTGATGTTACTGAACCAGGGAAGTTAGTTGTTGATGCTAAAATATTTGGAGAGATAATAAGAAAGTTACCTAACGATAAAATTAAAATAGAAACAGTATCAGAAGAAGCTATAAGAATAACTTGTCAAAAATCTGTATTTGATTTATTACATATGAATGCAGAAGATTTTCCAAGCTTACCTAAGATAAACGAGAACATGATATTCTCAATAAACCAAGGAATTCTTAAAAATATGATAAAAGGAACTTCTTTTGCCATAGCTCAAGATGAAACTAGACCTATTCTTCAAGGTATATTATTCGAAATTAAGGACTCTAAATTAAACTTAGTAGCTTTAGATGGATATAGATTAGCAATAAGAACAGAGAATATAGATACTAACAATACAATTAATGCTGTTATACCAGGAAAGACACTTAACGAAGTGGCTAAGATATTAGAAGATTCAGAGGAAATAGTCAACATAACATTTACTCCAAATCACATATTATTTAATATGGGAGATACAAAAGTTATTTCTAGATTGCTAGAAGGTGAATTCATAAAGTATGATGCCTTATTACCAAAAGAACATAAGTTACAAATTGAAGTTGATAAACAAACTCTTCAAAATGGTATTGAAAGAGCATCTCTTATGGCTAAGGAAGGAAATAGTAACTTAGTTAAGTTTGATATAACTGATGAAAATATAGTAATCACATCTAATTCTCAATTAGGAAAAGTTAGAGAAGAGGTTACTATTAAATTGCAAGGAGATGAAATTCAAATTGCATTTAACTCAAAATACTTACTAGATGTTTTAAAAAATATGGAAGAGGACAAAATAGAATTAAGAATGACAAGTAGCATATCTCCATGTATTATAAGAAATAAGAACAATGATTTATGTGAGTATTTAGTTCTACCTGTTAGAATAGCAAGATAATTTAAATTAGATTTTTATAACTATGGTGAGTTTAGTATTGCTAAACTCACCATAGACTATTTTTTATTTTATTTTTTGAAAGGAGAAACAATGTAATTTTTAAATATACATTGTGTGTATAATTATGCAAGAGGTAAAAATTAATACAGAGTTTATAAAGTTAGATTCATTTTTAAAATGGTGTGGAGCAGTTAGTTTAGGATCAGAAGCTAAAATGTTCATAATGAACGGAGAAGTTTTAGTAAATGGTGAAGTATGCACTCAAAGAGGAAAAAAATTAAGAGTTGATGATACTGTAGAGTTCAATGGGGAAATTTATAAGTTAATTTAAAGATACATAGCCTAAAGAACATAAGAATATGGTATAATTAAATATAGGTGTTTTTATGTATATAAAAAGTTTGCAATTAATTAATTATAGAAATTATGAAAATTTATCAATTAAGCTTTGTCCTAATGTAAATGTCTTTATAGGTGATAATGCGCAAGGTAAAACCAATGTAATAGAAGCTATATATTATTGTGGATTTGCTAAGTCACACAGAACTAATAGAGACAAGGAGCTAATAGAGTGGAATAAGGACAGAGCTTTTATAAGGTTAGATGTTCATAAGGATAGATTAGACAAAATCATAGATGTGAATATTTTAAAAGACGGAAAAAAAGCTATTAGCATAAATTCAATAAAGATAAGCAAAATTGAAGAATTAATTGGAACATTTAACGTAGTTATGTTCTCTCCAGAAGATTTAAAAATAGTAAAAGAATCTCCTGGAATAAGAAGAAGATTTATTGATATGGAACTTAGCCAATTAAATAAAAGGTATTATCATAATTTAGTTCAATATAATAAAGTCTTACATGAAAGAAATTTAGTTTTAAAGAATAAAAATATAAATGAGGAAATGTTAGACATATATGATATACAATTGGCTCAATATGGAGAGAATATTATAAAGACTAGATTAAAATATATAGAACAGTTAAACAAATATTCTAAAGAAATTCATAAAGAGATAACTTCAGGAAAAGAAGAAATTGAATTTAAATATATTTCCACAGTAAAAGATTTAGATAATATTAAAGATTCTATGATAAAACTATTAGAACAAAATAGAAAAAAGGATATAGATAAAAGAGCTACATCTATAGGTCCACATAGAGATGATTTTAATATATATTTAAATAATATAGATGCAAAGATTTATGGTTCACAAGGTCAGCAAAGAACTAGTGTATTAACAATAAAATTTGCATCTTTAAAAATAATAAAAGAAATAACTGGTGAATATCCTGTGTTATTATTAGATGATGTATTGTCAGAATTAGACTTTAATAGAAAAAGATATGTTTTAACATCAATAAAAAATATACAAACGGTAATAACATGTACGGGAATAGAAGATCTAACCAGTTATTTAGATGAAAACTCAAAAGTATTTAGAGTTATAAATGGACGTATTCAATGTTAAAGGAGGAGTATTTGTGTTTTTACACTTAGGAGAGAATGTAGTAGTTCCAGTTAAAGATGTTATAGGAATATTCGATATACAAACTGCTATGTATAGTTCAGATACTATACAATTCTTAAGAATGGCTGAAGAGGATGGCTTTGTTGAAAGAATTACAGATGAAAAGCCAAAATCTTTTGTTATAGCTGAGATAGATAAAATGAGTAAGGTATATCTTTCACCTATTTCATCATCTACATTAACAAAGCGTACAGATATTAATTATAATCCTTAAATTTTTGAATTAAGATAAATTTGAGGTTATTACTAAAGATTTATTTTTAAAAGATTTTATAAAAATAGGATTGCCACATTTATTTTGGGAAGGGTTAACCCATAGCCTTTAAATTAATAGCTCTTAAATAATGTTTACATTAAGTGTGAGGATTGAAGGAATTTCGACTAAGTTGTTTGAGATTATTCACGGAAGACCCTATAAAAGGTAAATTGCTGCTATATAGGAGGAGTTATATGTTGGAGCAAAACAATCAAAATTATGATGCAAGTCAGATTCAAGTCTTAGAGGGACTAGAAGCTGTAAGAAAAAGACCAGGAATGTACATTGGTAGTACTAGTTCAAGAGGTCTTCATCATTTAGTTTACGAAATTGTTGATAACAGTATTGATGAAGCATTAGCTGGATACTGTAAAAATATAAAAGTATACATACACAAGGATAATTCAATTACTGTAGTTGATGACGGAAGAGGTATGCCAGTAGGAATTCATCCAAAGATGGGAAAACCAACAGTAGAAGTTATAATGACAGTTCTACATGCTGGAGGTAAATTCGGAGGAGGCGGATACAAAGTATCTGGTGGATTACATGGTGTTGGTGCATCTGTAGTTAATGCTCTTTCAGAATTATGCGAAGTAATTGTAACAAGAGGTGGATATATTTGGAAACAGTCTTATAAAAGAGGGGCTGTGCTTACAGGTTTAGAGAAAATAGGAGAAGCTGAAGGTAGTGGAACTAAAGTTCACTTTAAGCCTGACCATGAAATATTCGAAGAAACTGAATATGATTTTGAAATTTTATCACAAAGACTTAGAGAGTTAGCTTTCTTAAATAAGGGAATAAACATAACTCTTATTGATGAAAGAGAAGATGAAGTTAAAGAAGAAGTATATCACTATGAAGGTGGTATAAAATCTTTTGTAAGTTATCTAAACAGAAATAAAGAGGTTTTACATGATGAACCAATTTATGTAGAAGGTCTTAAAGATGGAATTGCTGTAGAAGTTTCTTTACAATACCATGATGGTTTCAATGAAAATATCTTTACTTTTGCTAATAATATAGACACTGTTGAAGGTGGTACTCACCTAGCAGGATTTAAAACTGCTTTAACAAGAGTAATGAATGATTATGGTAGAAGATTTGGTCACCTAAAGGAATCAGATAAGAACTTATCAGGAGATGACATAAGAGAAGGTTTAACTGCTGTTGTTTCTGTTAAAATATCTGAGCCACAATTTGAAGGGCAAACTAAAACTAAATTAGGAAATAGTGAAGCTAGAAGTGCTGTTGATTCAATTTCAGGAGAAGGAATTTCTACTTTCTTAGAAGAAAATCCTGAAGTTGGTAAAATCATAATAGAAAAAGCTTTATTAGCATCAAGAGCTAGAGAAGCTGCAAGAAGAGCTAGAGAACTTACAAGAAAATCTGTACTTGAAAGAAGTTCATTACCAGGTAAGCTTGCTGATTGTTCATCAAAAGATCCAAAGGAATGTGAAATTTACATAGTTGAGGGAGACTCAGCTGGTGGATCTGCAAAGCAAGGAAGAGATAGAAAATTCCAAGCTATATTACCTTTAAGAGGTAAAATAATGAACGTAGAAAAGCAAAGATTAGATAAAATCTTAGGTTCAGATACTATAAGATCAATGGTAACTGCAATTGGAGCTGGTATAGGACCTGAGTTTGATATAGAAAAAATAAGATATAATAGAATAATAATCATGACTGATGCTGACGTTGATGGTGCTCACATAAGAACTCTATTATTAACATTCTTCTATAGATATATGAGAGACTTAGTTGAGCAAGGACACGTTTATATAGCGCAACCACCACTATATAAAATTTCTAAAGGAAAACAAGAGAGATATGCATACTCAGATGCTGCTGCAGATGAAATAATAGAAGAGTTTGGTGGAAAGGATAGTAGTGTAAATGTTCAAAGATACAAAGGTCTTGGAGAAATGAACGCAGGACAACTTTGGGAAACTACTATGGATCCAGAATCAAGAATATTATTAAGAGCAGACATTGAGGATGCTATGGTAGCTGATGAGATATTTACAATTCTTATGGGCGATAAAGTAGAGCCAAGAAGAGAATTTATTCAGAAGAATGCTAAAAATGTTAGCAATTTAGATATATAGTACTAATATGAGGTGAAGTACATGAGCTTAAATGAGGGAAAAGTAATACCCATAGATATAAATAAAGAAATGAAAAAGTGCTACATAGATTATGCTATGAGCGTTATTGTTGGTAGAGCATTACCAGATGTTAGAGATGGTTTAAAACCAGTTCACAGAAGAATTTTATATTCAATGCAAGAATTAGGACTATATCCTGAAAGAGGATATAGAAAATGTGCCAGAATAGTTGGGGAAGTTTTAGGTAAATACCACCCACATGGTGATTCATCAGTTTATGATGCATTAGTTAGAATGGCACAGGATTTCTCTTTAAGATATATGCTTGTTGACGGACATGGTAACTTTGGTTCTGTTGATGGAGACTCAGCAGCGGCAATGAGATATACAGAGGCTAAAATGAATAAAATAGCTTCTGAAATGCTTAGAGATATTAATAAAAATACAGTTGATTTCACTCCAAACTTTGATGGTGAGGAAAAAGAACCAGTTGTATTACCTTCAAGATATCCTAACCTTTTAGTTAATGGTTCATCAGGTATAGCTGTTGGTATGGCTACTAATATACCACCACATAACTTAGGTGAGGTAATTGATGGAACTATAGCTCTTATAGACAATCCAGAATTAACAAGCTTAGAATTAATGACATACATTAAAGGACCAGATTTCCCTACAGCAGGAATAATAATGGGTAAATCAGGAATAAGAGCTGCTTATGAAACTGGAAAAGGTAGAATAGTAGTAAGAGCTAAAGCTGAAATTGAAGAGGAAAATGGAAGACATAAAATAATAGTAACTGAACTTCCATACCAAGTTAATAAGGCTAAGCTTATAGAATATATTGCAGATCTTGTTAAGGACAAAAAGATTACTGGAATATCAGATTTAAGAGATGAATCTGATAGAGAAGGTATGAGAATAGTTATAGAACTTAAGAGAGATGCAAATCCAAATGTTACATTAAACCTTTTATATAAACATACAAAGATGCAAGACACATTTGGAGTTATAATGCTTGCTTTAGTTGATAATCAACCACAAATATTAAACTTAAAGCAAGTTTTAGTTCACTATATAAACTTCCAAAAGGATGTTATAACTAGAAGAACTCAATTTGAGCTTAATAAAGCTAAAGAGAGAGCTCACATATTAGAAGGATTAATAATAGCCCTTGATAATATTGATGAGGTTATAAACATCATAAGAAGTTCTAAGACTTCAGAAATAGCTAAAAACACACTTATTGAAAGATTTAGTTTAAGTGAAAAGCAAGCTGCTGCAATCTTAGAAATGAGACTTAGAAGACTTACTGGTCTTGAAAGAGATAAGATTGAAAATGAGTATAATGAGCTTATGAAGTTAATAGATTACTTAAATGCAATTTTAGCTAGTGAGGAAAGATTATTAGAGGTTATAAAAGAAGAGCTTCTAGAAATAAAATCTAAGTACTCAGATGAAAGAAGAACTCAAATAGAAAAACAAGAAAATGAAATAGATATAGAAGATTTAATACAAGAAGAGGATGTTGTAATAACTCTTACTCACACTGGATATATTAAGAGAATATCTTCAGATGTTTACTCAGCTCAAAAGAGAGGTGGTAAGGGAATACAAGCAATGACAACAAAAGAAGATGACTTTGTTGAAAATGTACTTGTAACATCAACACACTCAAACTTATTATTCTTCACAACTAAGGGTAAGGTTTATAAGATAAAGGCTTATGAGGTACCAGACGCAGGAAGAACTGCTAAGGGAACAAATCTTGTGAATATATTACCATTAGAAGCAGATGAAAAAATACAAACTGTTCTTTCATTTAAGGATGTTCAAGAAGATGGATACTTATTTATGGGAACTAAACTAGGAATAGTTAAGAAAACACCATTAAAAGACTTTAAGAACATAAGAAAGAATGGATTAATAGCATTAAACCTTAGAGAAGGTGATGAGCTTCTAAGAGCTAAAATAACATACGGAGACGCAGATATTATATTTGTAACTCAAGACGGTAATGCCATAAGATTTAATGAAACAGATGTTAGACCTATGGGTAGAACTGCATCTGGAGTTAAAGCTATAAGCTTAAGAGAAGGCGACGTTGCTGTTTGTATGGATATAGCTGTAGAAGACGAAAAATTATTAGTTGTCAGCGAAAATGGTTATGGTAAGAGAACTAACCTAGATGAATATAAAGTTCAAAATAGAGGTGGAATAGGTCTTATAACATATAAAGTATCTGATAAAACTGGTAAAGTAGTTGGTGCTACTGTATGTAAAGAAGATGATGAGCTTATGCTTATAAATAACCAAGGGGTAGCTATAAGAATAAATGTAAGTGATATTTCAGTTACAAGTAGATCTGCAATGGGAGTTAAACTTATGAGAACTCTAGAAGATGAAGCTGTTGTAACTATTGCTAAAATCTCTGGAGACACTAATGAAGAGGAAGAAGAAATAACTTTATTAGATGAATCAGAAGATACAAATATAATTGTAGAAGAAGTAGCTACTGAAGTTAAGGATGAAGAAAACTAATAATTTTTAATGAAACTCTGGTGCTTTTAGCATCAGAGTTTTTTTATTTCTTAAATTTTTCTATTAAAATTCATATTTTTTAAGTTAAATAATAAAATATAAATAAAAATTAACTAGATTAAAAAGAGTTTTATTAGACATATTATTATATTAAAATATCTAAAAATACTTACGAATAGCAAATAAATAGTATAAATACAATATAAACTTTACCAAGTGTATCAATAATTAAATTTTAGAGAAAAATAAAGAAATTAAGAGAAAATATAATATAATTTTATAATATAGAGTGTAAAATAAATGATTATGTAACCTTATGTGATAAGATATTACTTGTCGCTGACGAACAGCAACAAAACAAAAAACAAAACTTAGCAAATAAGTTAAAAAAGTTTTTTGAAGAAAAATGTTGACAAAGTTCGAAAGAGATGTTAAACTAAAGAAGTCGCTTGAGGGCGATAACGAAATGGTCTTTGAAAATTAAACAGAAGATATTAACATAAACCAGCAATTCTTTTATAAGTAATAT
>NZ_JASORQ010000011.1:0-38914 GCF_030222355.1 Clostridium sp. UMB9555A
AAATATCATTGAATGATTTAGCGCCAGGTGATTATCAATTTGTAGAGACCAAGGCTCCAGATGGATATGAACTTGATGCAACACCAGTTAAATTTACTATAGTTGTAGGTCAAAAAGAAGCTATTAAGATTGAGAAAGTTAATATAGCAACTCCAGGCAGTGTAATACTAACAAAGAAAGACTCACAAAGTGGACATGCACTTAAAGGAGCTGTATTTAACTTGCAAGATCAAAAAGGAAACAATATAAAAACTGATCTTACAACAGATGAAAATGGACAAATATCATTGAATGATTTAGCGCCAGGTGATTATCAATTTGTAGAGACCAAGGCTCCAGATGGATATGAACTTGATACAACACCAGTTAAATTTACTATAGTTGTAGGCCAAAAAGAAGCTATTAAAATTGAGAAAGTTAATGATCCAAATCAGGTTGAATTAAAGATTTCAAAGGTTGATAAAGAAAATGCTAAACCTTTAGAAGGAGCTGAATTTGAAATTTTTTCTATTAATGATATCAAGAATCCGTTGAAATTTAGCTTTTCAAATTTATATCAAAAATATGAATTTAATAAACAAGGGGATAGTACTTTAAAAGCAAATAATAGTGATAGTTCTTTTACAATTAATAAATTAGGCTATGGAGACTATATTTTAAAAGAAATAAAGGCTCCAAACGGATATAAATTAGGTAAAGATATTTATATTCATTTAGATAGTAATAATAGTTACTACAAAGTTGGAGAAGATGGAAAAAATATTAATTTAGATAAAAATGAAAGTTTAAATTTATATCAAATTAATGTTGAAAATGAAAAAGGAATCGTATTGCCAGAAACAGGTGGTAATGGATTTAGGATTCAAAGCGATATAGCAATTTTGGTAATAGGAATAAATTTTATTCTTATGATAACTTTATTAATAAACAAGAAAAGGAGATTTAATTAATGGACAAATTACTAAAAAAAATTACAGTAGTTGTTTCATCATTAGTAATGATGTTAACATTATCTACGCCAGTTTTTGCAGCTAATACTCCAAGTATTGATAAAGATGCTCCTAAAACTGGAAGTATAACTATAACAAAAGAAGGAGCAGGATTTACAGCATATCAAGTTTTAAAGGCAACTCAAAGTGGTGATGCATATGATTATACTGCAACAGATAATTTTAAGGGATTTTTCAATAATCTTCAATATGGAAACTATACAGAAAATCAAATTAAAGATTTAACTACTGCAGATGATATTAAAGAATTTGCAGCTCAATTACATAAATATGCTATTGATAATAAAATTTCTAATGGAATACAAGTTGACTCAGGAGTAAAAACAAATGTTGATTTAGGATATTATTTAGTATTAGAAACCTCAGAACAATCAACAGGAAATGCAGTTGTATCAACAGCTATGCTAGCTTCAGTTCCACAAGTAGAAAATGATAAATGGAACTATAATATCACAATTATTCCAAAAGATACTACTCCAGCTATAGAAAAGAAGATAGTAGAAGATAATAGATTAGTTGATACTTCAAGTGCAAATATTGGAGATACTATAAAGTATAAAGTAACATCAACAATTCCAACATATGAAAAAAATGCAACTAATATAGTATATAAAATTAAAGATACTATGAGTAAAGGGCTTACTTATGATAGTAATGCTGGATTAAAAATAACTTCAGAAAATAAAACTTTTGTAGAAAATACAGATTATACTGTAATAACTACTAAAAATTCTGATGGAAGTACTAGTATAGAAGTAAATTTTGTTTATGATAATATAAAAGCTTATGCTTCGGAAGGATTAACTTTAGAATATCAAGCAACTTTAAATGAAAATGCTTTAGTTGATACAAAAGTTAATGCTGGAAATCCTAATAATATTACTTTAGAATATACTAATAATCCAGATATTCAAAATAGTAATAAAACAATAAATGATAAAGTAATATCATATACGTGGGGATTTGGTGTTAAAAAAGTTGATTCTGAAGATATAACAAAAGATTTAGCAGGAGCTGAGTTTTCAGTAAAAGATTCTAATAAAAATATAGTGGGTAAATATACTTATAATGAAAGTGGAAATGTAGTTATATTACAAGGAAATGGAGTAACAAATGCAAATGGAGTAGTTGCATTTACTGGATTAGAGGAAGGTGATTACTTCATAACAGAAGAAAAAGCACCTAAAGGATATTCACTTTTAAAAGAACCAGTAAAAGTTACTATAACAGCTCAAAAAGATAGTAATGGGGATTATACTGGTCAAGCTACTATAGCTGTAACAAATGGTAATAAAGCTGGTAGTATAGTAAATGATATTACTATGAATGATGGAAATGTATTATTTAATGTACAAATTAAAAACTATGCAGGAATTTCACTTCCTGGCACTGGTGGGCTTGGAACAGATGGATTTATTAAATTAGGACTAGCTCTATTAGGAGTAGTTGTTGTTCTAGGTTCAGGATATGTTATATTAGCTAAGAAAGAAAGAGCTTAAGTGAAAAATTAACAAAATCAATAATATGCCTGATTAAATATAAAAACTTCTTTTATTTGTTTAAATACTTATAAAAGAAGTTTTTTGACATAATTGTAAAGGAGAATAATAAGGTATAATAATTACCTAAAATTAATTAATATGAAAATTTTTAAAAGAATATATTTAATTTTATTAATAGTAATAACACTAATAGCTATTGGGGTTTTACTTTATCCTAGTGTATCTAATTATATAAATAATAAATATGCAGTTAATACTATTTCAGAATATAAAAATAGTATTAAAAATACATCAGAAGATAGATTAAATGAGTTAGTTGAAAAATCACGTATTTATAATATAGATATAGCTAAAGGTATAACTCCTAAGGATAAATTTGAAAGTGGTTATATGCTTGGCTATATTGATATTCCAAAAATAAATGTTAGATTACCGATTTATGAGGGAACTAGTCAGGAGATATTGAAAAAGGGAGTTGGAGTTATAGAAGGAACTTCTATACCAATTGGAGGTGACAATACTCATTCAGTATTGTCAGCTCATACAGGATTTACAACACAAAAATTATTTACTGATATTGATCAATTAAAGGAAGGAGATTTGTTTTATATAAATATATTTGATATGAACTTAACTTATAAAGTAGATGATATTAGCATAGTAAAACCGAATGATACAAATAAAATAAAAGTTTATCCTAATAAAGATTATGTAACTCTTTTGACATGTTATCCTTATGGAATTAATACAGAAAGATTATTAGTTAGAGGAGAAAGAGTATTTCAAAAAGATACTAATTCAAATAAAGTAGATAATTCAGTTAATGATATTAGTAAAAACAGATACATAAATAAAGAGTTAATTATTATAAGTTCAGTGTTAATTATATTTAGTGTATTATTAATTATACTTATACTAAAGAGAAAAACAAAAAATTAAAAGATTAAAATATTATTTTAAATTACCAGTTATGCACAAATTTTGACCAATTATACAAATAGTGTTGAAAATATTTTTGTTATAAATATAATGTGAAGTGTAAGGAATATTAGAATCTGTTAGGTTGTTATAAAAATAAATTAACTGTTTGAGATATTAAGAATTTAGGTATGTATTAACCTGTTGTTTTATCGAAATACTTATTTTTTAAAATTAATATTTCAAAAAATATAGCCAAATTTAATTATCAATGTAGCCTAATAAAATAATAATTTTTATATTAAATTATTATTTTAAAAAATTTTTGATTATTCATCTTGTTAAATTCAAACCTATTTCTGATAATTATGAGGAAATTTTATATTAGTTTTATTACTTGATTTTTCTCAATTTTATAGAATTAATTGTATTCTTAAATTAAAAAAAACACTGTTTATTTAACTTAACAGATTAATTTAAGTTTTAAGGAGGAGTATTATGAAAATTAAATCTAACGTTTTAGGTGCTGTTTTATTAGCATCAGTAAGTTTAGGAAGCTTTACAAATGTTGTATATGCATCAGATTATGTATACCAAAATGGGACAACGTATGTAACAAATTGGGATAATTATAGTTATAGTAATTGTCATACAAGATGGATAACTTTAGAAGATGAAAATGGAAACAAACCAACTTTTGCACAAAATGTTAATTGTGAGTGGGTATCAAATGTAGTAACTGTTAAAGGTTATGGATGTTTTCCTTTTAGATTTTATCCTTACCCTAATAGGGTTAAAGTTTATGATTTTGACAGTCGTAAAGAAATAACAGATGGATATTTAAGAGGAGGTCAAAGAATTTACATTGTATCTAAAGATGATCCTACTTACATAACACTTAGTATATAAAAAATAATTCGTATTGACAATTAATATAGTAGAATAGTTTAATAAATAAAGTTATTATAAAAATTTTATAATTAAAGAAATTAAATATTAGTAAAGTCACAAAATAAACTTAGTTACAGTTTATTTTGTGACTTTTTATAAAGAAGTATAGATTTTATGAAAAGACTTTCAAAAAGCTAAATTTATTAATAATATACATATTAAAAGAAGAAATGTGATAAATGTGATTAAAATAGGATAATATCGAGAAAGTGTGAAATTTACACATTAAGAGAATTTTCTACACTTATCAATAGTTTACAGATTTTTATATGTTAAATATCTATACTAATTCTTTAGTTTCTGATTCAGCATATCTTCGATAGATATTTAAAGAATATAGATAAACTCTTCTCAATTATTTCTACATAATTTTATAACTTCTTTAAATCCATATATACAGGCAATAAGAATAACTTTAATACTCCTTTTTTTAATTCATTTAAAACAAGCAACCAATACTTTGAATATTCCGCAGCATAAAACAAAATACTAGGGGAATTAGTAGTATTTTTATTTGTATAATCCTATTTTCAATATCCTAAATATTATTCCATTTCAACTTTAAGCATTTGTTGAGTTAAAACACAAAATAAACTTTTAATAGTATTTTTAGCATATTAAGTAGTCTTTATATTTTTTTTTGTAAGTCGTTTTATTAATTCCTTTTCTTAATAATAAATAGTCTGTGCACGCTCCTTTTAAAATGATAATTAATTATATACTTTTAGCAGTTTACACAAAATATTTTACACTCTCTGGTCAGAAGTAAGATTATAAGATATTTCTTATATCTACTATATACTTTTTTGAAACAATATAATAAATAAATCTGTAAGTTAACTTGCTATCTTATTTAATACAGAAACATTTCTTATAGGTATACTATTCTTATAGTGTTTAAATTCAATAATTATATTATATACAATTCACATAAATTCTATATATCAAAGAACAAGTATTTTTACTTAATTTTTGAATATACTATACTCTTATAAATTTAATACTATTAAAAAATGAATGTATATTTAAATAGTCTAAACTTAGTAGATTTATAATAAAAAAACATAAACTCCGTTAATTTATATTAACGGAGTTTAAATGTTATAGCAAATGTATTTCTAATTTTTCTCTTAAATGTTGATTAAGTTAAATGATTTATTATTTAATTCAACTTTATTTTATCAATAATTATAATCAACTAATTTTCAGCTATAAGTATTGGAGATATACTTAATCTTAAGTTAACAGGATCTTCATTAGACACAATATATATCCTTTGACCTGCTTTTAAAAATCCATTAGTTATTTCTTCTTTAGTTTCACAATCATAAACCTTTACATTATCAAAATTAAATTTAAAATTTAAATACTTAAATTCAAATCCAGAAATTATTGAGCCTTTAACCTTTAAAATAGGTGAAATCCATTCTTTTTGGTCATTTTGAGAAAATATTGGTTTATTGCCATATTCATCTTCTAAAGTAAAACTTCCTTCTAATCCATTGGAATAATCATAATTATCCCAATCTACAACATATGATTTCCCATTTTCATGTACATGACTTGCTGCATATGCAACATTTGTAAAACTACCAACACTTACTGATGCTAATAAAACAGCACCTAAAACTTTAGTTCCAATTTTCATAATTATTCCTCCTTAAAAATTTAATAGATTTATTAATTTAAATGAACATTACTATTTTCAAAACTTGAGAATACAATAAGCTTGCTAAAGAATATTTATACCCCTCAAGAAAAGATAAAAAAGCAATGAACAAAACTAATGTAAAATATCCTTATTGTAATTCTAAAATGCTCTATAAGTTTGAACTTAACAAGCAGTCTAATAAAAAATATCAATTTAAATAATATAGAATATAATTTACACCTAAATAATTTATCAACAATTAAAATCCATAAAATAACTACTAACCTATAAAATCATCAATATATTTGATTAATTTCCCCCAAAAATAATTGCGATATTTTTCACAACAATATAATATTCATTTAAATAATTTTCAATTATTGTCTAGAAAAATGTATATTTATTATTCTTAATAAACTAATAATACAGCTTATTAAAAATTATTACAATAAAATATGCTTAACTGGTCATATTTTATACTAAACTGGACAAACTTTTAATAATAAATAGTTAGTTACCATAATTTTAAGAAATCATAAAGTATTATACATGAAATTATTAATACTTTATATAAAACAAAAACATTAATAAAAATTATATGTTTTAGATATTAATCTGATTAATTTTTTCACTTGTACCATCTTTATAATTTATAGATATACCAGGTTGTACATTATACAAAAAAACATTAAACTGTATACTTTTCCCATTATCTTCAACAGATTTTGCTTCCATTTGAACACCAGTTGCTACAAGGTTATTTCCTTCAAATACCGGAGTTACTCTATATAGAACATGATTTCCTGTTTCTTTTATGTAGTCAGCTACCATATTTTCATATGGTAACATTAGTTTAGTATTAAGATATCTGGTGCCAGTAATTAAATTCTTTTTATTTGCATTTTCGGCTGTTAATTGAAATCCAATAAGGTGACATCTATTATAAAGATATTTTCCATCTACAATATCATATTTTTTAGAGTGCCAACCACTTGGTTTAACAGAACCAATTGGTTTTCTTTTTGAATTAGGCATCAAATCTCTGCCTATATTAGCATAAGCTACACCACATCGTCCTAGTTCATCTAACAAACTATAATTTTCAAATGAATTAGTAGTTAAATCTTTATCATTAAAATTAGGAATATTGTCATTTAAAATAATATAGTCCTTACCTGTGTATTTAGGAACTTTACTTGAAACATTAGAAAGCTTCAACATTTTTTGATCAGACGATATAGTTATGCTTTTTTGATAAGCTTTAGAAAAATTAAAATTATTACCAAATAATCCTACTAGAATAGTAATAGCTACTATAAAATTAATTATTTTTATTTTTTGTTTCATAAAATTCTCCTATAAATTAATCTTGTTATTTTATCATGTGAATATCCTAAAAAACTTTTATTTTCTATTAGAATCCATTTATCTTTTTTTAAATTCATATCAAAAAAAGTATCGGCAGGATAAATTCTATTCCATTTATAAATAATTATTGTATTTATTTTTTTTTCATACTTTTTGAATTCAATGTTTTCTACAAGACAATAATCATTTTCAGAGCACTGTTCCAAAAAATCATCGCATACTTTAATATTTTTATTTTTTTTGTCCTTATACAGAGAGTAAGAATATTTATTCATATAAATACTTTTGTCTTTAATTAAATCGAGTATATCATTTCTGAGATATTTATCTTGACTCTGTCTACGATTATTGAATAAAAATCCATCATTTTCGTCAAGACATATTATTAATTTCATTTAATCACTCCTTTTATTTGTAATAAAAATTTTACAAAAACAAACATTTAAATAACTGAATATTATACAATAATTACTAAATTAACTATTTAAATTATACTATTACAGATATAAAATTTAAATATAATATGTAAAACTGGTCAAAAATAATGCAAAATTGGTAATTTTGTTTAAGTGTTTTCTTAGCTTTAAAAAAATTAGATATATTTATACAAAAAATATATGTTAAAGATACTATATTATATTTTTATCTTCTGGTAGAATAATCTGAATATATATTGTATTTTCAGTAGAATAATCTTTAGATAAAATTCAAATACAGCCTATAAATTATCTTCACAATTCTGTTAATTCATCATAAAATTAAAAATCATTTTTATATAGATAATAGCGTCAGTTTATAAAAGTACACCTTTATAAAACTTATTTAATTTATTTATTTTTTGTTTTTAAATATATATAGTTTTATTTTTAAACGTTTATTAAAACTGATTGATTTTAATAAACGTTTTTTTCTATACTTAAAGTAATAATTTAAATATGGAGTGATAAAAATGCGTTATAAGTTAATTTATGTATATGGTGACTCAGATCAAAAATTTACTCAAACCTTTAGCAGTAAATTTCTTATGGAAAGTTATATTGAAACAGGTAAGGACAAAGATTTACGGGTAATTAATATAGAAAGTAGTAAACTCTATGGCTATGCAAGGGTAAGCTCTAAAGAGCAAAATTTAGATAGACAAATAGAAGCTTTAAAGGATTATGGTGTAAATGAAAGAGACATAATAACTGATAAGCAAAGTGGAAAAGACTTTAATAGAGAAGGATATAAAACACTTAAAGAGCAGCTATTAAGAAGTGGTGATATTTTAGTTATAAAAGAGCTAGATAGACTAGGTAGAAATATGGCACAAATTAAAGAAGAATGGAATGAGCTGCAATCAAAAGAAATAAATATAGTTGTTATTGATACCCCTATACTAAATACTGAAGGTAAAAGTAATTTAGAAAAAAACTTTAATATCCAATATAGTATTTGAATTATTAAGCTATATGGCTGAAAAAGAAAGAGTAAAGATTAAGCAAAGACAAGCCGAAGGTATTGCTAATGCAAAGGCTAAAGGAAAGCATTTAGGTAGGCCAAGAATAGAATATCCAGGTAATTTTAAAGAATTATATGACAAATGGAAAGCTAAAGAAATTACTGGTGTAAAAGCTATGGAACTAATGAATTTAAAGAAAAACTCTTTTTATAATTTAATAAAAAAATATGAAAATGAAAAAAATTAAAAATTATATTATTATATAGTTACAATAATTTTTAATAATAAGATTTAAGGAGGAATTATGTATTTAAATTATACGTGGTTAAAAAACTTTAATCTACATTGTGAAAATTTTCTAGATAAATGTTTTTTTGATTATAAAATTAATAAAGATAATTTAATTTATATTTATAATATCTACAACGATATGTTAAAAAAAAATATCATTGTAGATTTTGATAGTGCTATTGGTATGGACTTTAATAGTTTTCAAAAAATTTTTTTTGAATTTTTTGAACTTTCAGCTGTTCAAGAAAAATTATTATCTGAAAAAAATAAAAATGAAGATATAGATATTTCAGGTATAAGTAAAGATTTTTATAAATTAAAACTTGTATATTTAAATTATAAAAAATCTATGCAAATTAATAGAATATTAGATTTATATACTAAAATTGAAAAAGTTAATTCGTCTAAAGAATTTCATAATAAAATTCCAATTGAAACAAATAAAAATTTAATTTATCTAGATAATAATGTAATAACTGAACTTGAAACAAATGAAAATCTTTTTAATAGTATTATTAATTTAAACAAAAAATTTCAAGTAATTTATAGTCCTATGAATATCGAAGAAATTGCCAAAAGAAAAAATAGTGATCATATAGAAGCATTAAATAAATTATCAAATTTAACTAATGATATTGGAGTATTTAGAAGTAGTGATGATAAGATAATGTTATTTAAAGAACATCCAATTTATTCATATAATAGAATTCTTGAAGTAGGTTTTGATTTAAATGAAGCAGTAGAAAATTATAGATTATTAGTAAGTTTAGATAATACTACAGATAGCAATAATTATAATACCCAACAACATAGACAATATATAAATTCTAATGATAACATCATAAATGATAATAAGTGTAGAAAAATTTTTAGTAAAGCTGTTTCTAGATATGGTAGAAACTTTTCACTAGAAGAATATGAAAATCTTCCACCGGAATTTTTAAAAAGTTATAATAATCTAAATTCAAGTATTTATGCTTTAATGAATGGATTAATGTTTGTTGGTTATCAAAATGATAAAAATAAGAAGAAAAATACAATTCGTAGTGGAGTGTATGATGTAGAACACTTAATATTTGCTTCTAAAGCTAATATATTTATAACACATGATTTAAAGTTTTATAGACGTTCAAAAATAATATTTAAAATTTTAAAAATAAATACTAAATTAATATATTTTGATAAAGACTCAATTATTGAAGAATTAACTGAATATACAATATAAATGACTAAAAAGTTAAAGTAAAAAGAGCTTTAACTTTTTTGTTTATGAGTTATAATGTGAGTAAAAATATTGCGAGGTGTATTAGGTATGAATCTAGTTAAAACAAGAGATGATTTAGAAAGAGAAGCTTCTAAACTAAAAAAAGAGTGGATACAAAAATTGATAGTATAGATAATGCAAATAGAAAATATGTATTAGTTTTTGAGGACCTAATATTCTAGACAGACCATGAACAGGATATTACTTCAAGACTAATAAGGGATTATATAGAAACTGATGATAGAAATATGCAGCTTTTATTTAGAATTGATTTTGCAAGAACTTTAAGTATGTATAGCATAATGAATGGAATTAATGTTGAAGTTTATAATAACGGTAAGAAAGTAAGAGATAACTATGCTGTATCTGAAGATGACCCAGATTATGAAAAGGACTATGAAATTCCTGATGTAATCCTAGATGTATTTGATGAATTTACTCTTTTTAAGGGCCTTAATGAACTTAAGTATGCTAAAAATATACTATAGGTCTGATGATGGAGAGTACAAGCTATTTTAATATAAATTTAGAATAAAGAAGTAGCTTTAAGTAATAAAAAGCTACTTCTTTTTATAAGGTGAACACATGAAAAAAGAGAACAAATGTATACATTTTTAACAGATTTTATAAAAGAAAAAGGATATCAACCTACGGTTAGAGAAATTGCTCATGCAGTAAATTTAAAATCATCATCTACTGTTCATAAACATTTAGAAATGTTAGAAAAAGATGGATTAATAAAACTTTGGAAAAGAGAACAAAGAGGTAGAAAAAAAAGTATTCATATTATTGATTTAAACAAAAAGATTAAAAAAATGTATTAGAAGAAACTATTAAAAATCTAATTAAATTTTCAAAAAAACAAGTTAATACTAATAATGATGTATTTCCCAAGAAAGTTACTAATGATTATATAGTAACTGTAGATAATATATTTCCTGATTACATTATTATTATCGAGAAAGTAAATTCTCTAGAAAAGGATAGTATAGGATTATTATTATTTTAAAATCGTACCTTTATAAAAAAAATATTTTCAGATTATGAAAAGGTATATGATACTGATCCTATAGTTTTAGGAAAGATTATTGGTGTTTATAGAGATTTTTTATGACATTACTTGAAAAAACATAAAAGAAACGTTAAAATAGGTTAACAATACTAAAATTTACTGTAATAATGTATTAGAAACTTTCGAGTTCACAAGTTAATAATTTAACCAGTATTAACTATTAAATTAATTGCAAACTTAATTTAAACTGTATATCTATTAACATAAAAAAGATTATCTCTAAATTAAAGAGATAATCTTTTTTGTGTTTAGAGTTAACCAAGAATATTATGCAATTTAATTATATACTATACTAATAGTAATTATAAATTATTATGAGAAAATTTATGAGATTATCAGAAAAAGATAAGAAATGTATAAAAATTATTTATAGAAATGGCTTAAATTTAAAAGAAATTGAAAAATTATTAAATAATGACTTTTCTAAAGATGCTATTCAAAAACATATATATAGACATTTAAAAGAATTTAGGAATGAACATATTATAAATAGAGCCTTAAATAAAAATAAATTAAAGAAAGAATTTAAAAATATTATTAAGAATAATTTTTAATAAAGGATTTTCCATAATTTTCAAGAATATTATTTATATATTCTTAAATTAGGGGGAGTTAAGATATGAGAACAGCTCAAGAAGTAGCCAATGAATTAGATTTAACCAGGACTGAAGTTTATAATTTGCTTAGAAAAAAAAGATTTTCTCCATTAGTTAAAAAGAATGGTGGTCAAGTAGCAATAAGCAATGAACTTTTCAAATTATTAGAAGAAGAAATTAAAAGTAAAAGAAATAATATTAAACAACAAGAGAATAAAAATATAGCTATAAACCAAGAAGATAGATTATTAGAAGAAAAAAATACTATATCTGATATAAAAACTGAAAAAAGTCCTGATTTTAATACTATAGAAATTCTACAAAATCAAATAAAATTAAAAGATAATCAAATAACTATTTTAAATAATGTTATAACTAATAACTTAAAGAGAATAAAGGATCTTGAAGAAAAACAACAAGATTATAAAAATTTATCTGAAGAAATTAAAACATTGAAAATTACTTTAGATGATTTAAGTAAGATAAAAAATAAAAGAAAGATTTTAGGATTATTTTGAATATTTAAATATAGTTATTAAAATAAAAATAAGGGGCTATTTGCCCCCCATATTCATGAAATTTTCCATTGCTAACCTTTGCTTTTTTTCTTTTTCACTTTCTTTAATTTCATCTGTTTCATATATCATTTTTTTAGTATCAGTATTAATAGTTATATTATTATTTTTAAGTACACTTACTAACTCTTTTAATTGTTCAGCTATTTCACTATTATCATTTAATTCTTTTAATGATGAACCTGATCTCATATCTTTTCTTATAAGTAATTTTACATATGAACCAAATGATACACCAAGTTCATCAATGTAATCTAAAATCTCCTTATCTGATTTAGTATCTGGATTAAATGATATTGGTTTTAATTCTCTAGCCATTATTTTAATATTTCTGCTGCTTTCTGATAAATTTTTGAGTTAGTGTATTGACTATTAGGTAAAACTGATACTCCATCTCTGTCTTTTCCAAAAGCATTTTTCCAATATTCTTCTGTTGCAATAGCACCACCACCAAATATCTGTATCTTATTTGCTTGTGGAACATCACAAATATCATAAACATTTGATACTATCGCTGAAACATATTTAGATATCATCTGTTTTGTATCTGTTATATCAACAACTTTACCATCTATTGTTATAGTATCTTCTCCAAAGTTAGCCTCAATATAAGCTGGTGTAACTACTCCCCTACCAGTGTTTTTAATATGATTTGCTATATCCCTATATAACTTATTAAAACTCTTTGTTATAGTATCATAGGATATTGGTATTAAATTATCCCATTGAGTTATGTTTACTGTACCTGCTCCTAAATCTATAGTTATTATATTATCTGTATCCATACAGTCTAATACATATGCTCCTTCTGCAAAAACACGTGCATTATTTATTTTAATAATTTTATCTTGTCCATTTATAGTTATTTTTATACTATCTTTTTCAGTAAGTTCATTTAATTTTTTTTCTAGTAAAACTTTAGTCTCACTCATAAAATATATTATAGGTAATCCTACACAAATATTAGCATCTATAACTATATCTTTACTACTAAGTCCGATAGCTGTCAATAAACATATCTCATAATCTAATCCAAAGTATCTATCTGGTGAAGTGAATACTTCCCCATCTCCTACAATATATGTAGTACCTTTATACCCTACTTCATGTATATCTTTTGGCTTTTCCCCTAGTCCAGCTAAACTTGCTAATCTTCCTACTTTAGTTTTACTAGCAAATTTACTTCCTTTAAATTTTGTATAACCATTACCTAAATCTATTCCCAATTTTAGCATTTTAATGCTCCTTTCAAAATTAATTATCTTTTATAAATTTAGTATATACTAGATATATACTAAAAACAACTTTTCATTTTAGTATATACTGAGTTTATACTAAATTTTCTTCGGAATACTATTATTCTCTTTAATTTTCTTACTTTTGTATATACTGAATATATAAAAATATAATTATATATATTCAGTATATACAATTACTTATTATAAATAATCATATATGTATATATTCAGTATATACATATATTAAAATTAATAAAAAAAGAGAGTAAAACTTTCTATAATTTTACTCTCTTGAAAAATTATTTTTAACATGGTATTATTAACTCAATTAAATTAAATAGTACGGAAAAGGAAAAATCCATTAAATTTCCGAGACGCCAATCAAAGTAAACTTAATGGATGAACTTAAATCCGAAATAGAACAAAGTTCTATTTGAAATATTCACTTTTCATAGCTTTATGATATCAAAGCTATTGAAAAAAGTCAATGACATCTATTGACTTTTTAATAGAAATGTAATATTAGCAAATTTTAACTTCTTTCTATTTAGGATTTAGTGTACTTTCCTAGATGAAAGGAGTTATTTTTATGGCACACATACACTTATTAACTAAAGAACAGTTAGAACAAGAGAAAAGGTTTAATCTCGAAGAAAGAGATTTTCATGTCTTAAATCAAATCGAATATAAAGAGTCTAGAAGAAAAGCTCAAAGTATCTTAAGATTTATCAGAAAAGGTATTTTATTAAATAATGGATCTTGGAGCATCTCATTTTCTAAAATTCATAAAGATTATAATGATTGGGTAAATAAAAAGAAAAAGAAAAGACCAGAACTAAAAAATATAAGCTTAAAACAAATAAAAAATATAGTAAATAAATTAAAAGATTTAGGTTTACTTATTATTGAAAATGTAAAGAAAAGAAACTGTTATTTTCTGCCATTACCCAATAAATTACCCAATAATGAAAACATTACACTCCTTGATACAACAAGCATAGAAGGTAATCAAACTACTCCTAGGTATACTAGGAATAATAATATAGATATAGATTCTAATAGTAACTCAAAAGAATTTAATTCAGACATGTATGAAAAATGTACAAGTCTTGTTGATGTTAGAAATAAAGTTAAAGAGTTACTTAAAGCTGCTAGAGTTAAGAGCTCTTGGATTAAGAATAAAGTTTTAATAAAATTAAGTGAAAACTATAGAAATATAACTGTTAAATTTTTAGAGAGTTATATTAATACAGTCATTGAGAACACTAGAAATACATATTATTCAAATTATAGAAAATATATCAAGAACAATGCGAACAACAGAGTTCTACCAAACTTTACAGAAAGAAATTATTCAAAAGATTACTGGAAATACATAGAAGAAAATCTATGTTTTAATTAACAATTTAACAATTAATAGAATTTATTGTTAAAAAATAGATTATAAATAAACTGAAAAATTTCCAGTTTATTAAAAATTGGAAATTACCATATTTTTTTTATAGATAATTTGATACAATGGGAACAGAAGTTCGTATGTATATGAGAACAAAAGTTTGATTTGGTTATTGTAAACAAAATAAAATGTTTTTATATAGAGCAATGATATTTATTGCTCTATATAAAATATAAATCCTTGAGTATATAACTTAATATTAAATTTTATGATTTAAATAGTATTTAATTTTTCTTCCAGATCTTCAATATCGATATTTTCTAAGTCTAGAATATCATTTAAAGATCCTAAAACTACTGCGATTATATTAATATCACTATTTTTGTCATAATATTGTATTTCATACGGAAGTGTACTACATGGGTGTAGTTCTAATTTATCTTTTTTCTTATGTATTTTTTTACAAGTAGCTTCATTATTTTCACTTAAATAAGCTATTACTATATCGCCATCAATAGGAGTTTTATTTCTGCAGCAAATAATTAATTCATTGTCCTTGAATAATTTATTCATACTGTTCCCTTTTACTCTTAAGGCGAAACAATCCTTGTAATTGCTAGGTAAAGCAATTGATTTACTAATTTCATTAAATGCATATGATGGGGTTCCGCAAGAAACTTCACCAACTACATCTATTGGAATGAAATTTAAATTACTTATTAAGTCTTTAAAATTACTTGAAAGAAAATTTTCTTTTTCAGTAATTGAATAGTTAAAAATATTATCTTCATTAACTTCTTTAATAGATTTACTATACTCATTTTCGATAGATTTATTTTTGTCTAAAAGAGAAGCAAATTCTTTAGAAAGTTTTTGAAAAGTTAAAATATCAGATTCACTACGATTAAGAACTCTAGTTAACTCGGTGAACATTCTTTCAGTACGTTTTTTAGACATTATTAAATCTTCATAGGTTTTTATATTTTTATCAATTAGTTCATTTAGGTAATAAATTTTCTCTGTTAGTTCACTATAAGAAAACTTTTCTTCAGTTGAATTAGTAATTTCTTTATTTGTACCAAGCAGTTCGTCAATTGAGCAATTCATTACTTCTGACATTTTAACCAGAGTATAAATTGGAGGTTCACTTTTAGCTCTTTCATAATAACTTAAAGTAGATCTTGCTATTTCAAGTTGTTTAGCAAAATCTTCTTGAGAAATTTTATTATCTTTTCTGAAATCTTTTAATGTTGTCGCTAATCTATGAAGTCCTATTTCTTTAGCCATAAATTATCCTCCTTTCTAAATATAGTTTTATCAGATGTTTGGATAATTACATTGTAAAAGATATAAATAAAACTAATTTTATTTAAAAATAGTATTAAATATTGACATAAGTGAGTGAGCGTGATAATATATAGGTAAATTAAATGAAAATATGGATAAAGGTGATAAATATGGAAAACAAGTTAAGCTTTCTAAGAAAGAATAAAGTGCTTTCTCAAAGGGAAGTTGCTAGCTTAATTGGTAAAGAAGCACGTTTTATTCACAAATTAGAAAATTGGAAAGTAAAAAACCCTAGTGCAAGTGAAGTCTATAAATTATCTAGAATATACGATACAAGTATGGAAGAAATTTATAGAGCAATAGTATTAAACAACTAAATAAATTAAATTTAAGTTTTGTCCAGTAGGAGAAAAGGAGAGCGAACTACGCCCTTTTTTAATACACTTTTAGGACAAACTTTAGGAGTTGATGCTGTGAGAGGTAAAGGAGAACTTAATAAAAATGAAGTTGGAAGTCTTTATTTAGATGGTTTTTCGGGAAAAGAAATAGCAAAAATATTAGGGGCTAAGGAAGATACTATTTATAAGTGTCTTAACTGAAATTTTAGTCATTTGAAAGAACATAATAAAGCTAAAAGGGAATTGAAAAAACTACAAGATGAAGAAATAAGGAAAATTACTCATAGAGAATGTAAAAAGTTTATGAGTGATAGAAACTTTGTTAAGACTAATAGTTCCATTTACAAACATAATGGACATGGAAATTTTAGTGTTAAAAAAGAAGATGAAATTGGATGTGTAGTTCCTTTCGATGTTCCAAAACATTTTAGTTTTAAGAAAAAGTTTTAGATAACTTGGTACATATGCGAGATATATTTAAAAAATATTATTTCAAAGGGAGAGAATTAAAATGAATAAGAGAATTAAGGCCATAATAGAATTTGTGAAAGTACATAAAAAAGAAACTATAGGAGTTGCAGTTGCTTTAGGAATAGCAGTCGTTGGTGTAGGTGGATATGCAATAAGTAAGCATTATGCAAACACTGATACTAACAATATAGCTTTAGCTGATAAAAAAGAAGATTCTAAAGCAGATGAAGATAAAAAGCTAGAAGAAAATAAAGATGTAAATAATGAAGAAGTAACTGTAGAAGAGCAAGAAGATGGATCATTGATTGTTAAAGATAAAGATGGTAATATCATCGCAGACAGTTCTAAAGGAGACGATGTTTCTAAGATAGTTGAAGAAAAGAAAGAAGCTGGAAGTGATGTTAATATAAAAAATAAAAAAGGTGAAGTTGAAAAAGTAGAAAACGTTGATAATGGAACTATAAAAGTAGCAAATGGCGAAACTATAAGTTCTAAAACAGAAAATAAAGTTCAAGCTTCACAGCCAAGTGGTGAGAAGGTTGAGAAAGTGGAGGATGTAAAAGGTACTACTGCAAGTAGTGAAGGAAGTATTACAATTGTAAAGCCTAGTAAGGAAGAAAGCTCTAGTAAGCCTGAAAGTAACAAACAAGAGCAGCCTGAAGAGTCAAAACCTGAAGAAGCTCCACAGCCTTCTCAAAAACCAGAAGAGAATAAACAAGAAAAACCTGCAGAAAATCAACAACAAACAAAGCCAGTTGAAAAGCCAAAGGAGGTTCAGTATATGGATTCAATGACACAACAACTTTGGAGTGATTTTAATGCTTACAGACAATCAAAAGGATTAAATGCTCTAAAGTGGAGTAATAAATATGCTGGATGGACAAAAACACACTGTGAAGAAATGGCTAAAAAGAATAAGGGCAGTTATCATACTAATTATCCTGAAGGTGGACAAGTTACAGGAAGTAATTCAAATAAAAATTTAACTGCAAGTGGAATATTACAACAATTTAAAAATTCACCAGCACATAATAATAATATTTTAGATAAGGAACTTACAGAAGGAGCTTGCGATGTATACAAAAGTGCTGATGGTGGATATTATTTTACAATAGGATTTGATTATTAATTTATATATAAAGATCTAGAGTTTTACTCTAGATCTTTTTTGATACTGTTTTTTAGGGGGAGAACATATGGGAAGAGTGAGGAAAGATTTTTATAAAGGAGAAGTCTATAGAGGAGATATTTTCTATGCAGACTTAGGAGAAATAAAGAGTAAGTTTGGTTCAGTACAAGGTGGAATTAGGCCAGTTATTGTAATTCAAAATGATATTGGGAATAGAGAAGGTGAAACTTTTATAGTTACTTCTGTAACATCTAAGCCTAAGAGAAAAATGCCAGTACATACTAAAATAATAAAAGAATGTTTAGAAAAGCCAGCTACTATTTTATTAGAGCAAATAACAACTATTTCTAGGTATCAGATGAGAGAGAAAATAGGAAAGTTAAATGGATATGAAATAAAAGAACTAAATAGAGCATTAGGAATAAGTATTGGTTTAAGTTAGAAAGTTCAAGAGTGTTGCAATTAAGTAGCACTCTTTGGTACTGTTTAATTGTAAATAAAAATCATAATATATGATTAAATATTTGCACTTATTTTAATTTATAATAGAGGGTGTAATTGGTCTGACGGGGCACTCTTTGGGTTTATAATATCCGTTTTAAAAACTGTTAGCCTTCCCCTTATTATAAAGATTCGATTAAGCAGGTTGAAACCATTAAGGCGTTCGTGTAACTAACCAAAATGAATTGTAATAAGTGTAGGTAGGATTAAATTACAATACTTTTAGGAGGAATATGATGATTAGTATAGGAATTGATGTCTCAAAAGGGAAAAGTACTGTTTGTGCATTAAAACCTTATGGTGAGGTTTTTAAAGATTCATATGAAATTCAACATACAGAAACAGATTTGAAAAATTTAGTAAATGATATTTTAAGTCTAAAAGAGGACGTAAAAGTTGTAATGGAAGCAACTGGTTCTTATCATTTACCGGTTCTTACTTATCTTAAGGAGCACAATATATTTGTATCTGTAATAAATCCTTTATTAATGAAAAGTATTCTTTCAGAGGATTAAGAAAGGCTAAGACTGATAAGATTGATTCTATTAAAATAGCTAACTATGGAATTGATAATTGGTTTAAGTTAGTTGATTATGAAATTACAGATGAGATATATTCGGAACTAAAATTATTAGGAAGACAGTATTCTCACTATGTAAAAATGAAAATCGAAAGTAAGCTTATGTTAGGTAATTTATTAGATATGACAATGCCGAAAATAAAAACTTTATTAAGGAATAGCTTAGATAAAGTAGAGAAAGATAAGTTAAATGACTTTATAAGGGAGTATTGGCATTATGATAATATTACTAAAAAAAGTGAAAAGCAATTTATAGGTAGCTATATGAAATGGTGTAAGAAGAATGGATACCATCAAAGTGAAACAAAAGCAAAGGAAATATATGCTTTAGCACAAGAAGGTATCCCTACATTATCTTCTAATTCTCCATCTACTAAAATGTTAGTATTAGAAGCAGTTAGAGTTCTTGATGAAGTAAATAGAACTCTATATATGATTTTATCACAAATGCAAAAACAGGCAAGAAAGTTAAAAGAATATGATGTAGTTAGAAATATGCCTGGAGTGGGAGATAAATTGGCTCCACGTTTAATAGCTGAAATTGGTAATATAAAAAGATATCACAATAAAAAAGCTTTAATAGCTTATGTAGGAATTGATTCTCCACCTTTTGAATCTGGACAGTTTGTTTCAAATAAACGTCGTATTTCAAAGCGGGGGTCTGCTTTACTTAGGAAAACTGGATATGAAATTATGCAATGCTTAAAAAGTAATAAGCCTAATGATTCCGTATATTTATATATGCTAAAAAAAGAAATTGAAGGAAAAGCTAAAAAAGTAGCTAAAATTGCTGCTTTAAATAAGTTTTTACGAATTTATTATGCTAAGGTAAAAGAAGTTTATATGACTTAAATTTTGATTTGAAAAATAATATGAAATAGGCTAAATGAGAAAACTCATTTAGTCTATTTGGCATGTAAAAAATTAAATACTTAAGCAATAAACCTGCTAATAAAAAACACTTGATTTTTATTAGCAGGTTTTTAAATACAAATTTTTTAGAAAGGAGAAAAGAGATTGAAGTATTTTGATACATCTTAAATTAATTTATCAAAATAAAAAAATTAATAATATGGAGGAGAAAGAAAGTGAGTAAAACAAAAAGATTCAAATTAATTACAACGGTAACTTTAATTTTTACATTTTTATTGACTAATATTAAGGTGTTTGCGGTAGAGATAACTTCTACAGATGCAGATAGTTATTTAAACTATAATTCACCAACTTGGGGAAAGGTTCTTCCTATAGGAAACCATAGATATTATGTTCCAGGAGATTTAACAACTTGCTATTGTTTAAATACAGGTGCGCTGAATCCAACCGGACAAGATTATACAAAAGAAATGCAAGTTGATGGTGGTATTGAGACAATTCTTTATTGGGGATATCCTGCAAAAGACGGTTCAGATTGGGGAATATCAGCTGATGAATATAGATATTGTACTCAATTAGCTATTTGGTCATATCAGAAAGAAGCTGGTATAAGTAGGGGAATTGATAGAACAAGACTTCAAGATGGTACAGGTTCTTTAGATAAATTAAAACCAGTAATAGATTTTTTAGTAGATAAGGCTAATAATAGAGAAATGCCTACTTTTTTTGAGGTATCACCAAATGACATAATTGCACATCAAGAAGGCGATTACTTTGTTAGTGAACCAATAAAAATAAAATCTAACTATACTTTAAGTGACGTAAATGTAGCTATAAAGAGTGTAAGAAATCCTGAATTAGAAAAAGATATAGTAATAAAGGATATGGATGGAAATGTTAAAGATTCAGGATATAAGGCAAATGAAAGCTTTAGAGTATATATTCCTATAGATTCAGAAACAGGAGATTTAAAGGTAAGTGTAAAAGCAAAGGTTGATATACCAGCAATGTTAGGATATATGACTCCTAAAGAAGGGATACAAGATATGGCAGTATCATCTTTAGATACTCACTCTATGGGAAAAGATGATATAGTAGTTTCTTGGACTGGTTTAAATGGAGCAGTACAAGTTATTAAAAAGGGAGATGATGGTAAGCTTTTAACTGGGGCTAAATTTGTATTAAAAAGCACAGATGGCTCTAAAATCGCTGAAACGGCTTCTGAGAATGGGAAAGCGGTATTTAATGATATTAAACCTGCAGATTACATTCTAGAGGAAACTGAGGCTCCTACGGGCTATTTAATAACTAATCCTGTTAATGTTACTGTAAAACCTAATAAAGTATCTACAGTTGAAATGGTTGATACTCAAATTAAAGGGAAAATTCAAATTTTAAAAATAGATGGAGAAACTCAAAAACCATTAAAAGGTGCAGAGTTTGAAGTTAAAAATGATAATGGAGAAAAAGTAGCAACAATAACAAGTGGTGATGATGGTATAGCTGAAACAGGAGTATTACCTTTTGCAAACTATGTTATTAAAGAGATTAAAGCTCCTGACAAATATACATTAAACGGAAAAGAATACCCAGTATCAATAACTAAACATATGGAAACAGTTAAGTTAACAGTTGCTAATACTAAGAAAAATGGTTCTATAGAAATTATTAAAAAAGCTGATGATGGTAAGTTATTAGAAGGAGCAGAATTCAACTTAGAAGATACTAATGGAAAAGTTATAGCAACTCAAAAATCTAATAAAGATGGAAAAGTTGTATTTAGTGATCTTAAAGAAGGGAATTATGTTCTTAAAGAAGTTAATGCTCCTAAAGGATATAATCTAGTAAATCCAGTAAATGTAGAAGTTAAGGCTGATGAAGTAACTAAATTAGATTTAACTGATAAAGCAACAACTGGTAAGTTACTAATCAAAAAAGTTGACGTAGCAACAGGTAAAGAAGTACCAGGAGCTAAGATAAAAATAACTTGTACAGAAGGCTTAGACAAAGGAAAATCATTCGAGTTCGTATCAACAGATAAGGAACAAGAATTTACTTTAAAAGCTGGGAAATACGAATTTGTGGAAACACAAGCACCAAAGGGATATGAGCTTAACAAAGAAGTAGGAAAATTTGAAATAACAAAAGAAGGCCAAGTTGTTAAATGTGATGTTAAAGATTCTAAAACTACTGGTAAGCTAATATTCAAGAAAGTAGATTCTAAAACTGGTGAAGGTTTAGATGGAGCAGAAATAAAATTAGTTTGTACTGAAGGTTTAGATAAAGGCAAAGAAATAACTTTCACTTCTAAGAATGAAGGAAATGAACTTGATTTACTAGCTGGAAAGTATGAAATTTCAGAATTAAAAGCTCCAGAAGGATATGAGTTAACAAAGGAAACAAAGGAGTTTACAGTAAATAAACAAGGAGAAGTTGTTAACTGTACTTTAGACAATACTAAATTTGAAATTGTTAAAACTGGTTCAAGCCTAGATGTTAATGCATTAATTCCATTTGGAATTATATTAGTAACAGGAGGCTTAGGAGCATTAATACTTTCAAAGAAAAGAAAATTATCATAATTTTTTTAGTTAAGAGAGTGCCATAAGGTACTCTCTTAAGTTTACATAAGAAAATAAGGAGATGAGATGTATGGTTATAACTATTATTTTAGGATTGATTATTATAAATACTTTTATGTATATGAGTTTGTTTAAAGTGGCTAAAAAAGCTGATGAAGAACTTGAAATATTATTTAAAAAACATAATTTTCAACAATAAAAGGGAGTGAGAAAAATGAGCGAAACCTTATTATGTGAAATAGAGAAATTAGATTTAGAATTTAGTTCTTTATCAAATAGAAAATTAAATAAAAAGGACCTAGAATACAGAAAATATTTAATTTCAAAACTACAAAGATTATCGAAAGAGTATCTAAGATCTTGTGGAATAAGAAATAAATATAAACTTGAGAAGATCCTAAGGAAGTATTACTTTGAATATCATATAAAAACATATTTTAAGTTTTTTAATTTCAGTAACATAGCTGTTTAAAAATGGTTTTTATTAATTTTTTTACTTTCATAGGAATTCTTTTAAGTATTTTAGGACTTTTTTTTCTTATATTAGGTTTTGATAATTATATTCCGATTGTGGCAAGGATGATGTTTTTAGGGATATTTATATTGGGAATTTTTATTATAGGCCTTTCTTCTCCTTTGGTATTAATGAGTGTAAAGATACTGATATTAGAAAGTATAGGCTTATTTATATTAAATATATTTTTAATATTCATATTTTCTAGGTATGAAGTTAAAAAGAAGTTTATAAAAGTATTTTTGATAGCTTTAAGAGTTTTATTAGGTCTGTTAAATATATATTTAATTTTTTTTAGCTTAATAAATTTAATTAAAGCTTATTTTACAGTGATAGGGTGTGTTTAAAATGATGAAAAAAGCCTTTATAACCTTAATCATAATTGGAATATTGTTAATAGGAGTAGCTTTATTTATTGATTTTAAATCAAAGTCAATCCAGGATGATTTAGTTCAAAAATACGAAGAAAAAATGTATAGTAATTCTTCAGTAAATTATAGTATTCCTGAAACAACTGAAAATACAGAGAAAAAAGAAGCTATAAAAGATACTTTTACTCAACCTAATAATAAAAATAAAGCTGAAAAAAATGATGTGATTGTGATATTAGAAATAGATAGTATAGGAGTTAAAGCTCCTATAGTTTTAGGAGAAGAAAATCTAGATTATGTAGTGGCTAAGTACAGGTCAAGCTCTGATTTTGGAGAATTAGGAAATGTAATATTAGCTGCACATAATAATATGCGTGGATCTATATTTAGAAACCTTCATAAGCTTAAAATAGAATCTACAGTAAAAATAATATCTGATAATAAGGAACTTGAATACAAAATAACTAATCGATATATCGTAGAGCCTAATGACACAAGCAAAATAAATTTTTTAAATGACAAGAAAGAAATAACTTTAATAACTTGTATTAACCATGCTAAACAAAGATTAATTTTAACTGGAGAATTAGTTAATTTTAACTTGGTACTTAAAATAAAATAGGAGGAAATAAATGTGCATGAATAAGAATACTAGAAAGATAGGCGAAGTTAGAAAAAAAGTTGAAGCTATAAGAGAAGAACTAGAAAAGGATGTTCTTTTTACTGCTAAAACATAGGAGTCAAAGGAGAGAATTAATGTAATAATAACTCAAGATGCCAATGATAAAATAATGGACTTTATGTATGATAATGCAAAGGTTCTTAAAGAACAATATGGCATACAATCTAGGAATAAATTATTAGCTGCAATTATAGAATTTGAAGCAGATCATATAGAAAATATATTTGAAAAGTTAAAAAAAAAGGAGAAATAAGATATGGGATTTAGTTTAAGAAAGTCTTTTAAAGTTGGTAAAAATTCTAAAGTTAATTTATCAACTGGAGGTGGTGTGGGATTTAGTACAGGTAAAAAAGGAGCGAGAGTTTCTGTAAATAAAAATGGAGTAAACTTATATGGTGGTAAAGGTATTTTACGATTTACTAAACATATTAGTTTTAAGAAAATATTTAGTTTTTTAAACAGTCTAAACAAATAAAATAATCATATAAAACGAGTTGTTCTCCAAGAACTTAAATAATGTTCAAGGAGGAATTTTTTTATGCAAAAATCAATGTTAAAACCACCAATTACAAGGCTAGGTGGTAAAAGTAAATTAAGAAAAGAAATAATAAGTATGATGCCAGACCATGTGTGTTATGTAGAACCATTCTTTGGAGCTGGGTGGGTTTATTTTGGAAAGGAAAAATCAAAGATTGAAGTAATAAATGATATTGAAAATGAAAAGATTGTTGTCTTATGAGATATCCGGAAGGAGTATATTCGATGAATATAAAAATGCTACTTTGGAGCATTTAACCGATATACAAAGAGCTATAAGATTTATGTACCTTATAACTCAAAGTTTCGGTGGTCAAGGTAATCATTATGGTTATGGAACTAATACATTGCCATCACAAAAAATCTTTGATTGTAACTTAGATGAGCTACAAGAAAGATTAAAAAACACTTATATAGAAAACTTAGATTTTCAAAAAATAATTGAAAAATATGATAGGGAATATACATTATTTTTCTTAGATCCGCCGTACTATGGTACAGCCGGATATGAAGCAGAGTTTGGAATAAAAGAGCAATTAAAACTTAGAGATATTCTTAAAAATATCAAAGGAAAGTTCATTTTAACAATCAATGATTGTGAAGAAACTAGAAGCTGGTACAAAGATTTTAATATCAAAGAAGTTGAAGTACATTATTCAGTTTCAAGACAAACTGAAGGAAGAAAAAGAAACAAAGAATTAATAATAACAAACTACTAAAAAGTATATGGAAGGAGATAAAATTATGGCTGCAAAGTTAGACAAAAATTTAAAAGAATTAGCACAAGATTTATTAAAATTACAAGGTATAGAATATATAGATTGGTTAAATAAAAAGCACCAAGAAGTAATAACTAAGAATACAAAAATCATAAGAAATTGTGTTAAAAATGAAATAAGAAACTCAAATAAAAAAGATGAAGTTATAGAAGAAATTAATCAAGAAAGCAATGAAAATCTTGAAAGTTTTGAAGATGAAAATTACAATGAGGATGAAGTAGAAAGTGAACGGAAGGAGTTAATTTATTAGGTGAAAGATTTAAATAAATATGCTTTGGAGTATAGAAAAGTTGTTAGGTATGCTCTTAAAGAAGGCCTTGCAATCTATAACAACAACTTATCAGAATTATATATAAATCATGAGATTGTAAAGAAACTTTTAGAGAAGGATAACTTTGATTCAGTTAATGGCAAATTATCAATTTGGAGAAGTTTAAAATGGATAGAAGTTTATTCTAAAAATAGATTTATAAAGAAGGTAAAAGTAGAAAAAAAAGTTATAAATGTAATAGCAATTAATGTAGAAATATTCAATACTTTAAATTTACTTTTAGAAGATTAAAAAATTCAAAAATGTGTGCAACCTTATGTGCAACTTCTTGTGCAACTTTGTGTGCAACCTCAACGTTTTAAAATATATTAAAGTTGCACACTTATATTATTGATTATATAAGGGTTTATAGTAATTTAGTTGCACATCGTATTATAATATATACATATAATGTATTAGGAGTAAATTGTGTTTTAATTTGCGACTAATATTTTTATATGTATATGTTGTATAGATAATTTTATACTCTTAGACTATAGATGTATATCTATAGTCTATACAGTAAATAACGTATAGTTATTTACTGTATAATATAATAAGTAATTTATTACTTATTATATTATTTTAGATAGGAGTATTTTCATTTATGAATATATATAATCTTAAAAAAGAAATGAAAAATATTATTTATTCTGATTCTTCTTTAAGTAAAAATTCTATTAGAGATAGAAACTCAGCTATTAATAAAATATTTGAAAATTTTAATCTTTTAGATGATACTTCTGTTATTACTAAAGATAAAATTTTAGATAACTTAAATTCAATTAAATTTAAAACTAAATTGTCTGCAGGTGTTAATGCTATTAGATTTTTAAAAGAGCATAATCTTGATGTTGATTTTCCTTCCGAAGATGAACTAAAAGAGATTATTAAAAATAAAAAGAAGAATAATCGTAAACCTACTGCAGAGAAAAATTTAATTGATATTGAAAGAAAAGTTAATCGGGTTAGAAAGAAAAATTATAGACTAGCTTATAAGTTAATGTTAGAGTCGGGACTTCGTGTTCACGAAGTTGCAGCTCTAAAGAAAGATGATTTTTCTTTTGATAAAAACTTAATAACTATTAATCTTAGAGAAGCTAAGGGTAATAAACTTTGTTCTATTGAACTTGAAAATAAATATTTATCTAAAAATATTAGTGAGTTTATTGAAACTAAAAGTGAAGATGAAAGAGTATTTCCACACATGAGATACTTACAAGAACAAGCTACTAAAATGGGAATAAAGTGTCATGATCTGCGAAGGGGATTTGCTAAAAGAACATACAAAGAAGAACTAGAAAATGATTCTCCAAGAAGTGAGGCTTTAGATAAAACTAGAATAAAGTTACGCCATACTAGAAGTGATACTACTAAGATTTATTTGAATAGTAAAATTAAAGTTTAAATAAGAGTGCTTTTTATAAGTGCTCTTATTTTTATTAGCTTTTTTTAGAAAGGAGTGATTTTTTTGAGTAGTGATTGGGAGAAAAAAGTTAATCAGGAAATAGAGAATGGAGCAAATGCAATTATAAATGAGATTGCAAATGTTCTAAGAATTTTCTTTTTTAGAGTTGGATTAGGTTTTAAAAAATCATGGAAGAATAAAAAGCTTTTTATTGGTTTCTTTTTAAGTTTTTTAATTCCTATAGTTGCAAGAATTAAAAGTGATTACTTTCTTGTAGACACTAAATTTTATTTTAAAATAATATATTTTTCAACCTTTATAGCTCCTTTAATTTATATGGCTATAATATCCTTTGTTAATAGAAAAGGAGATAAGGTTGAGGAAGAATTTAAGAAAGCTTTTGAAGAAATGGGCTTTATAGATATTTCAGGTAATGCACCTAAATTAATTAATATTAAACATGATGAATTAACTGGAATTGACCAATACTTTTTTAAAACATATATTCCATTAGATGATTGGCAACCTAAAGCTAGATTAATGGAGTCTAGATTAAATAAAACTATCTTTGAAATTATTCAAGGTATAGACAAACAGACAGTTCAAATGAATGCTTTGGAGGGAAGTGTTAAAGTTTCTGATAAGCTTTTATGGAGTAATGATTTAATTCGTGAGGAAGGCGTATTAAATTTTGGTAAGAGTATTTCAAGTGAAATAAAAATTGATTTAGATGAACAACCACACGTTTTAGTTGCTGGTCAAACTGGATCCGGGAAATCTGTACTTATGAGATGTCTTTTGTGGCAAGTATATTGTCAAGGTGCAGATGTGTATATGATAGATTTTAAAGCTGGCGTCGAGTTCGGTTTAGACTATGAAAAAATCGGTAGGGTAATGACCGAAGTCGATGAAACTTTAAAGCTTTTAGAAACTTTAATAGTTGAGAATACAGACCGTCTAAAGAAATTTAGAGAAGCTAAAGTTAAGAACTTAAAAGAATACAATAAGAAGTTTAAAACTCATTTAAAAAGAAAAGTTGTATTTATAGATGAGATGGCTCAACTTATGGATAGTTCAGGAGTTGATAAAGAAACTAAAGCTAAGTTAGAAAAAATAAGTTATTGTATTGCTACACTGGCAAGAACAGCTAGAGCATCAGGTATAAATTTAGTTTTAGGAGCACAAAGACCAGATGCTAATGTTATGAATGGCCAGATTAAAAATAACGTTACTGTTAGAGTATGTGGTAGATTTGCAGATGGTCCAGTTTCAGAAATAGTTTTAGGAAATAATAAAGCTAAAAAGCTTCCAGAGATAAAAGGTAGATTTTTATTTAAGGTAGATGCAAATACTATCGAGTTTCAAGCTTATTATTTCAATGATGATAAAGATTTTAAGCCAGAGCAAGTTGAAAGACAAAAGTCTCAAGATGAATTTATTTCAATCAAATCTTCAGATGATGATTTAATAATTGATGATGCTCCAGTTGAAAATATTTCAGTTGTTGAGAATAAAAGTTTTGATGAAATAAAACAAGAAATAGATGTAAATAAAGATTTAAAACAAGAAAAGCAAGATGTAAGTAAAGAATTAAAATCTAAAAATAAAACAGATATTCTATCAAGTAAAGATTGGGATGATAGTAACTTTTAAATATAGGAGGATTAAATATGCTTTTTAAAAGAAATAAAATTGATGAAGAAAAAGAGTTGAAATTTTTAGATTAAATTAAAGATTGGAGTGAGGATTGTGTTTAGAAAAAATAAAGAAAATACTAAGCCGAAAAAAGAGAAGAAAGAAAAAAAGTCTTTCTTCAGAAAAAAAGATAAATCTAACATGGATCTTGAGGATTCAGTTGCTAATTTAGATAAGCAAGTCAATGGTGTTAAGGAGAAAAAATTAGTAAGTGTAATGCCTTTTAGAATAGCAAGAGCTTTTATATGGGTTCTTATAGGTATTCTTTGTTTTAGGGGTGGCGTTTCAGTCTTTAAAGGTAATCAATCTGAAGCTTTGAAGAAAGAAAATGAAAAGATATTAAATAATATGGAGAAGCAAAGTTCACTTGAAACTCAAGCCTTTTCTTTTGCTGAAGAATTTGCTTGGGATTATTTTTCTAGATATCCAAGTGATACTCAAGATTTTGTAAGAAGAATAACAAAGTACACTACAGAGCAACTAGCAAATGAGATGAATAATGGAACTTATTCAGATGTCATTTATACTAGTGCTTTTTATTTTGAAAAATATTCTGAAAATCAAGTCAACGTAAGTGTTAAAGCTAGAGTTAGAGTTTATACACCTAAAGCTGGTCAAGAAGAAACTCCAAAGGACCAACTTCAGTATGATACTAATTTAGTTGATTACTATTTAGAAGTTCCTATAGTTTTCGATAAAGATATGAATATGTCCGTGGATGCATTACCAGTAATGACAGCTCCACCAGAGAAAGCTTATTTTAAAAATAAAGAGTTCTCAGGAACTAGCGAAAATGATGCAGATAAAACTAAAAAGATTACAGATAGTGTATCTCAATTCTTTAAGGCGTATTACGAGCAAAATCAAACACAAATAGATTACTTCTTAGTTGATGGAGCAGATATTAAGGGAGCAGGTCAAAAGTTCTCTTTCAATAAAATTGATAGAATAAATATTTATAAGCTTAGCGATAAAGAATTCTTGGCAATTGTAGACTTAAATGTAGATTCCTTTGGAAATGCAATAAAGCAAGGATTTAACCTTACTGTAGTTCAGGAAGGAGACAAGTTCTTAGTTAAAACTTTAGAGCCAAGAACTTCAAACATAGATTTAAATAATAAGAGCAATAATTAGGAGGATTTATTATGAAAAATTTTAAGAATTTAAAAGAGAAAGCAGCAGAGAGAATAAAATTACACAAGTTCAGAATACAAGGATTTTTTGTGGCATTATTAGCTTTTATGACAACCTATAACACTTATGCATATGCTAGTATAGATGGAGGAGCCATAAAAACTAATGTAATAAACAATATTTTATTACCTATATCCTTTGTTGTAGTTGGATTTCTTTTAATAAAAGAGCTTGTTAAAAAGAGTGTTGCAGGTATAGCAGTTGTTCTAATTGTAGGTGGATTGGTAATTGTAATTATTGCTAAACCAGAATTAATGAAGTCTTTTGGTGACTTTGTTCAATCTATATTAGGTTTATAGGAGTGATTTTTATGGAGGAAGATAGAAAAATTTTAAGAAGTTATAATAAGCTTAAAAATTTTGAAATTAAAATTTATAGATTAGGAAATACTACAATACCATTTCCAGTTCCTATAACAACTTCACTTTATTTTGTTGTGGCATTAATAATAATTGCTATTATAGATGCTACAATTGGAATACACATAAATTTTATATATAAGTACGTTGCTTTACCTTTAGGTATAGCCTATATAGCCAAAAATAAAAAAATAGATGGAAAATCACTGCATAAGTATTTACTAAGACTTATACAGTTTCAAAATATCAAGAAATCTAAAATAGAAAGATTTGAGATTCGAGAGAATTTAGAAAATTTTAGATTTATAGAAAGATTTTAGGTTGACTATAAAATCATAAAATTTTATATTGAAAATATATAATTTTGAGGTGGTTTTATGGAAAATAAATTTAAAGATTTTTTTGATGATGAGATTATTGCAATAAACAAATTAGACGCAATTAAAAGATTATCTAGAAGATTTAATATAGATAGTTTGGAAGCAGAAAAAATATATGATAAATGGAGACGAAATTGGTGTGATATAACCAAACAAGAGGGTTAGTTTAAACTAACTCTCTTTATTTTATTCCAAGTTTGAAAGGAGTATTTTAAGATGAAAAATAATAAATTTAATTTTCCTATAAATTTTGTTAAGGAAAATTTGATTTTTAATAATAAAGTCTGCTATGCAGGATTTAAACTTAATGGATTTGAATATAGTTCTTGTAATAATAGTGAAAAAATTAGGATATTAGATAGTTTAACCGAACTTATAAAAGAAATACCTAGTGAAGCTCAGATTTTATTAATTCCAAGAGCAGTGGATTGTGAGAGATCCATAAGACCTATGATAAATAAAATCCAGGAAAATGATCCTTTGAAAGAAGTTTCAACAATTTTGGCTGAGAAAACTATAGAAATTTTAGAAGAAAGAGCTGAGGATAGATATATATTTAATCCTGTTACTGAAGAAAATGAGTTTATTGCCGGAGATAAAACATTAAAATATGACACATATATATTTATTTCCCTTCTAAAAGGCGACAACAAGGATTTTATTTCTAAAGGAGGGGAAATGTTCGAGTATATGATAAAAAGCCCTAAAAAGGCTTTAAATGAGTTTTTAGGCATATCTCAGAAAACTATATCTGAAAGAGACTTTAGAATTTATAAGAAAAAGTCTACAGAATTTTTAGAAATACAATCTATGAGATTTGATATACGCCCTTTAAGAAAAAGTGAAATAGATAGTTTAAGTGCCAGGGTTACTAAACGTGGTCATCAATCAGCGGATGAGCTTGTTAAGTGTAGTGATAATTTCTTAGAAGTAGAGCAAGATGAAGAAAAAGTTATTATTCCTTTAAGAAATGCCTATAAAAATAGGGTTACTGGTCTTATAGAGCAAGGGGATAAAATATTAAAAATACAAAATGATGGATTTACAAGTTATCAGACTTTCTTGGCCATAAACAATATTCCAAGTATGGAGTTTCCAGGCGTTGAGTATATAAAGTTAATCCAGGATATGAATATTGGTGCAGAGATCTGCATCCACATAAAGAAGTTTTCTGCGGAAGAAAGTAAAAGTAAGATAAAAAATAAAGCTGCTAAGATAAATGCACAGGTAAATGAAGCACTTCAAGGAGGACATATACCATCCGATGAAGAATACGAAGCGAAGGCGGCCGCAGAGTCGTTAGAAAAGGAAGTAAAGAGAAATAAACATATAATAGAAACAAGTATAAGTATTTGTTTAGCTTCCACAAAGGAGAAAATAGTTAGAAATAATACAAAAGTCCTTATGGAATATTTCAATAAATCATTAAAATTTGAGCTTATAAATCCATATACAGATCAGTATAGAATTTTCTTAGATTTTATACCTGCTAACTCTAATTATAATAGAGATTTCGTACAGCTAGTTCCAATGGAAACATTAGCGGGGGGAGTATTCGGAGCTAGTGACCATTTAGGAGATAGTGTAGGAGCCTATATAGGCTACACAGTAAATGGTAATAGAAAGGTTTATTTATACATGGGAAGAGCTACAAAGTTAAATAAATCACCTGCTATGGGCATATATGGGAACTTAGGTGGTGGAAAATCTTTTAATGCTAACCTAATTGTAGTTTTACATGTTCTTTTCGGTAGCTCCGCACTAATTTTTGATCCTAAAAGTGAAAGGTCACATTGGGCTGATAAACTAGATTTCATGGGAGATTTAATAAGTATAGTTAGATTAACACCTAACGATGAAGATAAGGGTAAACTAGATCCATTTAACCTTTACAATGATAATATAGATGAAGCTTGTGACCTAGCTTTTAACATAATAGTTGAGATTGCAAACACAAATGAAGAAGAAAAGATAATTTTAAAAGAAACTCTAAATAAAATGAAGGATGAAAAAAGACCTTCAATGAAACGACTAATCGAAATGATTAACGATGTATCAGATAGTGATGCCTATAAAAAAGAAGCAGAGCGTTTGGTAAGAAAACTAAATGCATCAAAGGATGTAGGTTTATCTAAACTTATTTTTGGAGATGGTACTGAAAAAGCTATTAATCTAGACAATAGACTAAATATTCTTCAAATAGATAATCTAACAATTCCAGATCAAGGTACAAAGAAAGAAGAATACTCTGAAGAAGAAAAATTAAGTTCTTGTTTAATGATGCTTATGGGAAGTTTTACGAAGAAATTTGCTATGAAAAAAAGAAATACCTTCGACTTAATACTTTTTGACGAAAGTTGGTTTTGTGCGAGACGTTCATAGTTGAAAAGACTATGCACATTCTAAATATAAGAGAATGGAGAACTCTTAACTTGAAAAGTGGAATGATAGGGTAACGCCTTGAAACGCTTTCTCTAATACTCCGACATGCAGTAACTTTGTGTGAAAGTTATTGTGTGAAGCTCGGTGAAGTCGGCAGAAAATTACCGTAGCAGATAATAAAATGTTATCTAACGAAAGTGTTCTAGAGGTAGAATATGTAGTTGATATGCCGGGAGTCATTAAAAACAGAATATGGTGAGAATGTTCCAATAGGAACTGACGAACTGGCGAAGGTACGCTCCAAAGCGATAAGTATAGAAATGTATGTTAATTGGTTTGAGGATGAGTAAGAATAGAACCCATGAAAATCCTTGATATGTTATAGGCATATGATAAGCCAATGGGGTAAAGTCAGCACCTAAGTTCTAGTATTGATAAAGTTAAGGGAACGTCGAAAACTAAAGACGTGGAGGATACACACCTATGAAGCGAAGAAAGGGAATACATAACCTTTCATAATCTTTAGTGAGAGTAGTGGCATGACTGATGAAGATTTTGTAATGAAATTGGAGGAATAGCCACAAGTCAATTATTTATTGAAAGAAACTTAATCACCACCATGGATTCTAGTAAGACTCAAAAGGTCACGAATCTTATGAGAGGAGTGATAAACCATGAAAAAAATTGTTAGAGAAGAAATTTTATTAAAAGATAACAAATTACGTTATGCAGAATACTATGGAATGACAGAAATATTTGATGAACTATATGCAAAAAGTAAGGCAGGAAACTGCTTTAAAAATTTAATGGATATTATTACATCAACAGATAATATTAAGCTTGCATATAGAACAATTAAGCGAAATAGCGGAAGTATTACTCCGGGTATAGATGGTGTAACTATTAAGAAAATAGAAAATCTACCACAAGATATATTCATAAATATTGTTAGGAAAAGATTCAAGCGATATAAACCTAGAAAGGTAAAGCGTGTGGATATTCCTAAAAATGACGGAAAAACAAGACCATTAGGTATCCCTTCTATGTGGGATAGGATTGTGCAACAATGTATATTGCAAGTATTAGAACCAATTTGTGAAGCGAAATTTTATAAACATAGTTATGGATTCAGACCAATAAGGTCATGTGAAAATGCGATTACAATGTGTATGTATAGAATGAATCAAAGCCACATGTCTTATGTAGTAGATATTGATATAAAAGGATTCTTTGATAATGTAAACCACGTCAAATTAATGAGGCAGTTATGGTCAATAGGAATAAGAGATAAAGCTCTTTTGGTTATTATAAGAAGAATGTTAAAAGCACCTATTGTGATGAGTAATGGGGATATTAGAATACCAACCAAAGGAACTCCACAAGGTGGAATACTTAGCCCATTATTGGCAAATGTAGTACTAAATGAGTTTGATTGGTGGATAGCCAAACAGTGGGAAGAACGAACTTGTCGAGAGATGAAACCTTCATATAACAAAAAAGGTTATCTCGATAAAAGCAATAGCTTTAATAAGCTACGAAAAAAATCGAAATTAAAAGAAATGTATATAGTTAGATATTGTGATGATTTTAAAGTGTTTTGTAAGAATAAAAGAGATGCCATGAAAATATTTTATGCAATTAAAATGTGGCTATCGGAAAGATTAAAACTACAAATTTCTGAAGAAAAATCGAAAATTACAAATTTAGAAAAAGAAAATAGTGAATTTTTAGGATTTACACTTAGACTAGTAAAAAAAGGCAAGAAAAAAGTTTGTTATTCTCATATTACTCAAAAAGCAAAAAAGAAAATAAAAAATAACCTTAAAGAGCAAATAAAAAGGATTCGTAACGCCGACAATAAGATAAAAGCAATTGTAGAAATTCAAAAATACAATAGTATGATAATAGGAATTCACAACTACTACAATAAAGCTACGCATGTAAACAATGACTTTAAACCTATCAATTATCAAGTAATGCTCAGTTTTTATAATTACTTTAAGACCAAAGGCTTGACTAAGATAGGAGTTTACAAAGGTAATGATAAAGGAATCAAAAAGTATATTAAATCAAAACAGATAAGATATTTATTTGATTACCCCATATTACCATTAGGATATATTAGAACATGGAAACCAAAACTTAAGCAACACTGCAAAAATAAATATACACCTGAAGGTAGAATTCATTTACATAAGGAACAAGAAGTTGTTCCAGAATGGAAATTACAATGGCTACGAGAACATCCAGTAATAAATGAGCGAGCAAGTGTAGAATATAATGATAATCGAATATCATTATTCGTATCACAAAAAGGTAAATGTGCAATAACGGGAGTTGAAATGTTTCTTGATGACATGCATTGTCATCACAAACGATTATGGTCTATAACTAAAGATGATTCATATAAGAATCTAATTTTAGTAACTAAAAATATTCATGAATTAATTCACATGACTGATTTGTGCAAGATTAAAGAAAAAATCATCAAATTATCATTGTCAAATAAACAACTAAAAAAAGTTAATGAATTAAGGAAATTAATAAACAATTTCCAGATTTCAATTAAAAGTGATTATACTTATAATCAACTAAGTTTTTTCTAACAAGAATAAGATTAAGAAAAATGAATTCAATATATAATTGATGGAACGCCGTATGCGGTGAAAGTCGCACGTACGGTGTGGAGCGAGGGAAAAATTGGAGATAATATCAAAGATTTACCTATCGCTATTGAAAAATTCTGCTGCAGGTAGAAAATTATATGACTTTTTAGCAAGACAGGGAAGATCCTTAAATGTTGGATGTATATTTAACGGGCATTCAGTTCTTGACATTCCAACAGAAGAAATCAAAAATACTATAACATACAAGTTATGTTTTAAAACAAATAATAGAGATGAAGCAAAGAGAATGCTTGAATTTATGAATAAAAGTGTTACTGAAGAAAATATTAAAATGCTTATGGAATTAGAAAATAGGCAAGCTGTTTTCAAGGACTTAGATGGAAGGGTTGGAGTAATAGAATTTGATGCTGTTTTTGAACAGTTTATAGAGTGTTTTAGCACAACACCAGAAGATACCTTAAACTATGAGGATGTTTCTTAATGAAAAAGCTTTTTATATGGAGTGGGATAATATCTTTGATATTTCCACTTCTATTTTTTTTCTTAATTATAGGGGGAAGTGGCGAGCAGCCAACCCCAGTAAATCCTAATCCTAATTTAACGGAAGAGCAGCTTAATTTTATAAGTCAGATTGTTTCCGGAGCGAAGCAATCCTATGAAGAAACAGGAATATTTCCATCAATAACCATGGCACAAGCTATATTAGAAAGTGGTTGGGGAAAATCTGGGTTGGCCATAAAAGCTAATAATTTATTTGGTATAAAAGCTGACTCCGGATGGAAGGGGAAAGTCTTAGAAATGCCAACTCAGGAGCATGTTAATGGTGGAATAATAACTATTATAGCAAGGTGGAGAGTTTACGAAAGTTGGAATGAATCTGTAATAGATCATGGTAAATTCTTTGTAGAAAATTCTAGATATAAAGAAAATGGAGTCCTGGACGCAACTAACTATATAGAGCAAGCTCAATGTATACAAAAAGCGGGGTATGCAACAGATCCAAACTATGCAAACCAATTAATCCAGGTAATAAATGATTTTGGACTAAATATTTACGACATGAACGGAAATGTTGTAGGGAATGATGTTATAGAAAAAGCAATAGAAGCTGGAATGAAATGGGTTTGCAAATCTCCATATGTTTGGGGAGGAGGTCGTAACCAATCTGACGTTGATGCAGGACGATTTGATTGTAGTTCCTTAGTACATTATTGTTATGCATCTGCAGGAATAACTTTAGGACCAAGAGAAAGTGTAACCACATGGTCCTTAATAAACATGGGTAAACCTGTACCTGCAAGTGAAATGAAGCGTGGAGACTTAATATTCTTCGATACAGCTGGAAGGAACGGCCATATCGGAATCTACCTTGGAAATGGAAAATTCCTAAATGATAGTTCAACTCAAGGTGTAAGTATTGGAGACTTAAATAGGGCTTATTGGAGCAGATATTTTAACGGAAATGTAAGAAGAGTCGTAGAATAAAAATTCGGTTTTAAGAAGAAAAGTACCTGGATAATTATCAATATTTTTAAAAATATCCAGGTACTTTTTTATAAATTTACGAACATTAATCGGAGGTGTGAAATGGAGAATGTGAAGATTAATATATATAGTAAATTTCTGTATTTGAAAAATAAATTAACTTATAAAAATATATTAAAAGCCATAGTTATAATTGCAACTATTGTTATAGCTTATAATTGTTTAACTAAAATAGCTTATGCAGATGGATTTTTAAGCTATGGTAATAGTGATGATCCTTATAAAAACATTCCTGAAGGATGGGGAATGTTTATTTCTGAAAAGTATAGAAATAACTATGCCTTAGATATTATAGATACTCATGGTTGGGAGCTTATAGATAAGGCTATAACAGGATTAACTAATATAGTATTTAGCGGAATAGTAATGATTAGTTGGTTTGGAGTAAATATATTTAGATTTTGCTTTACAAATGATATAGCTGCAGGCTTTGCAAATCAATTAAATAGTGTACTAGGTTCTCTAAATAATGGGATTTTCAACAATTTCTTTATGATAGTATTTATGATTTCATTGTTTTCAATAGTTTATAATCTATATAAAAAGAATTTTAGTGCCATAGGATCACAAATACTTGCAGTAGCCATAATATATGCAACAACAGCTTTTTTAAGTAATGGAGCAGTTGCTTTCTTATCTAAAACAACTGAGTTCTCTAAGACAATAGGAACTAGTGCCATAGTTGCTATAAATGGTAAAGATAACAATGAGGGTTCCTTAGAAGATTATTCTAAAACTGTTGTAGGCACCTTATGGGGGAATTTCGTTCAACAACCTTGGGTAATGCTAGAATTCGATGGGAAAGTACCATTATATGAAAAAGATAAACCTAGCAATACAATTAATAATGAGGCAATGGAATATTCTAAAGAAATATTATCGGAACCTTATGGTAGTGATGAAAGAGAAAAAGCTTTAGAGTCAATAAATGAAAATTTTAATAAGGAGTTATTTTCAAAAAATGGCATAAATACTAAGTTAGTATCTGTATGTGTATTATTCGTAATAACTTTAATAAAGATGATTATTTTAATAGC
>NZ_JASORQ010000012.1:0-36533 GCF_030222355.1 Clostridium sp. UMB9555A
TACTCAACGTGTGCTGTGTTGATTGTGATTCCTCTTTCTTTTTCTTCTGGAGCTTTATCTATTTCATCGTATTTGAACGCTTCTGCTCCACCAGCTTGTGCTAAAACTGTTGTTATAGCTGCTGTTAAAGTTGTTTTACCGTGGTCTACGTGACCGATTGTTCCAATGTTAACGTGTGGTTTGCTTCTTTCAAATTTTGCTTTTGACATTGCAAATTCCTCCTTTAAAATTCAAATAAACTCTACCTAGCGTGTTGTATTTTCCTTATTTTGGATTGGAGCTCACGATCGGGATTGAACCGACGACCTCCGCCTTACCAAGGCGACGCTCTGCCGACTGAGCTACGTGAGCACCTTACATTCATTTAATTTACCTATGCCATAAAAATTTTACTACTAATAAAATTCTTTGTCAATACTTTTAAAAAATTGCATTATTTAATGTTTAAACATTTTTCAAGCTTTCTTTTTACACGTTGTAATGCATTATCTATAGATTTAGCTTCTCTATCTAAATCACAGGCAATTTCTTGATATGATTTACCATCTAAATAAGAATTTAATACCTCTAATTCTAGTTCAGAAAGCACACTATTAATTGCACTTTCTATTTTTTCAACCTCTTCTTTACCTATGACCAATGATTCGGGATCTGTAATTGTTATTCCTACTACAGTATCCAAAAGCGTTCTATCAGATTCTTCCTCGTAAATAGGTTTGCTTAAAGAAATATAAGTGTTTAATGGGGTATGTTTTTGCCTTGTTGCAGTTTTTATAGCAGTTATTATCTGCCTTGTAACACAAAGCTCTGCAAAACTTTTAAATGACGCAAACTTATCTGGATTAAAATCTCTTATTGCTTTATATAATCCAATCATCCCCTCTTGATATATATCTTCTTTATCTGCTCCTATAAGAAAATATGATTTAGATTTAGCTTTTACAAACTGCTCATACTTACTTATTACATATTCTTGAGCCATATTATCACCATTTTTAGCTAACATAACTATTTCTTTATCTGTTAAATCTTTAAATTCTTCATAATTATTGATTTTAGCCAAATCATAAGTAATCCCCATATTCTCTACACCCCCAGATAAAAATCTAATATCCAATAAATTACAAATAAATTATAAGGTTTATATATGACTTCGTCAATATTACCCTCTTCTCATTTTTTCTAATTTTTCTAATACACTTTCTTCTAAAGTATCGCCTAAAAAATTTTTACCTAATTCTAATTTATTTTTTTCTGCCTTTTTTCTAATGTTATCCTGAACTTTTAACACTTCATTGTAGAATTCAATAGATGACATTCTCACGGCCCCTCTTTGGAAAATAGTTTGTTGTTCTAACCTATCTGAGGTTACAACAACAATTTCTACTTTTCTTCCTAGTTCATCTACCATTCTTTCAATATATGCATCAGCAATTTCGCCTTCTTTTGTAAAGACAGTAATTATATTTCCAGATAACTCTTTGCTTTCAATATTTCCAGCAACCTTATGAGCATCAAAAACTAAATAAATTTTACAAGAGTTAAAAGCAGCATAATTTTCAAGCATTTCTGTAAGCTCTGTTCTTGCTATATCATAGCTATAATTTTTTGACTTTTTTAGATTAGGCCAACTATTTATAACATTATAACCATCTATAAATATAACTCTCATCTTATCACTCTTTTTCTACTTTATTATTCTTGATTTTAATACCTCATACATCATTATACCACCTGCAACTGAGGCATTTAAAGAATTTATTTTTCCAACCATTGGAATCTTAACTAACTTGTCACACTTCTTCTTAGTTAAGTTTGACATTCCTCTACCTTCACTACCGATTATTATTCCACAAGCACCTTTGAAGTTTGTTTCATAGCTATATTCTTCTCCAGCTATATCAGCTCCATATATCCATACATTGTTAGCCTTTAACTCTTCAATAGCATTATTTATATTAGTAACTTTTGCAATTTTCATATGTTCAATAGCTCCTACAGAAGCTTTATAAACAGTTCCAGTTACCCCAACATTTCTTCTCTTTGGAATTATGATACCATGTGCGCCACATAATTCTGCTGTTCTTACTATTGATCCTAAGTTATGAGGATCTTCTAATTCATCTAAAATAATTATAAATGGATCTTCATTTTTACTTTTAGCTAAATCTAATATATCTTCAACAGTACTATATTTAAAAGGAGTTATTTGTGCTATTACTCCTTGGTGAGCTTTAGTTTCGCTCATTAAGTCAAGTTTCTTTCTATCAACTTCTTTTACAACTATTTTCTTTTCTTTAGCTAATCCTAAAATTTTGTTTATTGAACCTTCCATTTTTCCATTAGCTATAAAGATTTGCTCTATAGTCTTATCTGACTTTAATAATTCTATAACAGCATTTCTTCCTTCTACTAAATCTTCTCTTACTTTAACTTCTTCTTCAGCGAAAGTTCTATTATTTCTAGCGTATTTTTCTTCTCTTGCTCTTTGTTCTCTTTCTAAAGCATACTTTTGCTTACGAGTTAATTGTTTATATTTATTTTCTGACTTTGTCATTTTGTTCTCTCCTTAAAAATTCCTATTTTCCAAGATATAATGTTCTCATCTCTTTAAGCTTTCCACAACACATTTTTCCTTCAGGACATGGACCTGCTACACAACTTGGACCTGCATTCTTAAATAATATTGGGGCAACCTTTTTAACTTCATTAACCATTTGTTCTGCCATAGTTCTTATTTCCCATTGAGCTCTATCACAACATCTATGATGGAAGAAGTTCATTAAACTTCTAGCATTCATAGTAAATACAATTTTTGTTTCACAAGCATTAGGGAAAACATATCTTGCATCCTCTATGGCTTTTTTCTCAGCTGGTTTTTCACCAATTCCTTCACTAATATATTTATCTTTTAATCTTTCAACTATTTCATCATATGCTTTTTGTGCACCTTGCATTTGGTCAATAAATATCTTTTTAGCAACTTCATCATTTTCTATAGCTGGTGGTACTATGTATTCAAATTGATCTAACTTAACATATCTTTGAGATTGCTGTGAGTAAGATGCTATTCTATGTCTAACTAACTGATGAGTTAAGCTTCTTGAAACTCCTTCTACTGCAAAAGTAAATGAAACATGCTCTATTGGTGACATATGACCATATGACATAAGCATATTTAAAAACTTTTCCGCGCCTTCATCAGTTAAATTTTCTAATATATCATCAACACCTACAGGACTATAGCATAATTTAGCCGCTGCTGCTATGGTCTTTTCTGGTTCTGGTGTATATTGTAATAATTTAACTTTTAACATTAATATTTCTCCTTCCTAAACGTGAACTTCTATACATTTCAATAAGAACTCATTTAATCTTTCTTCTTTTCCAGTAAGATATAAATAACCTACTAAAGCCTCAAATCCTGTTGCATTTCTATAATCTCTAACATTTGCATTTTTAGGCACTGTTGCTGACTTAGCATTTCTACCTCTCTTATAAATATAAAGTTCATCTTCCTTTAGCTCACCTTCTAAAGCATTTATTATGTCACTTTGTGCCTTAGCTTTTACATATTGTATTGCTTTAACATGTATTTTATGAGCTGATAAACCTGCATTTTCACTTAATATATAGTTTCTTATAAAAACTTCGTAAACTCCATCTCCTATTAAGGCTAATTGAAGTGGGTTTAACATTCTAGCTTCACTTTCTGAAAACTCTCTGTATAATAAATTCTTCAATATCTTATCTCCTTTTGTTTGAGCTTAATTTAAAAATCATATAGAATTTATTTATTTAAAACTATTAAACTACAAATTCAAATCTAATTCAATCAAAGATTTTAATAGGATTAAATTTAGATTTTTTTGAATTATTGAATTTACTTTTATTTTAATAGTTATAAAATAAAATTCTTTAAAATAATAACTTGCAAAAGAAAGCTCCTTTGCAAGTTTATTATCTAAATTATATCATCTTCCATCTAACACCTTGAAGTGTATCTTCTAAGACAATTCCTCTATCTTTTAATTCATCTCTTATTTTATCAGCTAAAGCAAAATCTCTATCTTTTCTAGCTTGTTGTCTTTCAGCTATTAAAGCTTCAATCTCTTCTTCTAGATTTCCTTTGGTTGATTTTTGGAACATTCCTAATGGCGCTCCTAATTCTCTTATTAACTCTAAAGCTTTTTTAGCTAATTCCTTTGATGAGTCAATTGTTATATTTGTATTAGTATCTTTTATTAAATCAAATATAGCCGTTATAGCATCTGCTGTATTAAAATCGTCATCCATTTTTTCAATATATTTTTCTTTATATTTGTTTAATGACTCTAAGTAAGCTTTTTCTTCCTCATTCATTTCTTCTCTAGAAACTTCATCTATTAAGTTTTCTAAGTTTCCTATAGCATTGTATATTCTTTCAACTGAAGCTTTAGCTGACTCTAATAAGTCTTCACTAAAGTTAAGTTGTTGTCTATAGTGAGCTGATAACATTAAAAATCTTATAACATCAGCATCATATCTTTCTAATATTTCTCTTGCAGTAAAGAAATTATTTAATGATTTTGACATTTTTTCATTATTTACATTAACAAAGGCTGAATGTAACCAATATCTTGCAAAAGGTTCACCTGTTAAAGCTTCACTTTGCGCTATTTCATTTTCATGGTGAGGGAATTTTAAGTCTGATCCACCAGCATGAATGTCTATAGTTTCACCTAATAATTTTTTAGCCATGCATGAGCATTCTATATGCCATCCTGGTCTTCCCATTCCCCACGGACTCTTCCAAGCTGGTTCACCTGGTTTTTGTGCTTTCCATATAGCAAAATCCATTGGATCTTTTTTTCTTTCATCAACACTTATTCTAGCACCTGATTGAAGATCTTCTATATTCTGTCCTGATAATTTTCCATATCCCTCAAACTTCTTAGTTGAGAAATAAACATCTCCATCAACTTCATAAGCATATCCTTTATCAACTAATCCCTTAACAAATTTTATTATTTCTCCAATAAATTCTGTAGCTCTTGGATTAACTGTAGCTCTTTCTATATTTAATGCATCTGCATCTTGGTAATACTCTTTTATATAAGTATCTCCAATCTTCTTTACAGTAGTGCCTTCTTCATTAGCCTTTTTTATCATCTTGTCATCTATATCTGTAAAGTTTTGAACAAAATCAACTTTGAATCCCCTGTATTCAAAATATCTTCTTATAGTATCAAAAACTATAAATGTTCTACCATTTCCTATGTGAAAAAAGTTGTACACAGTAGGACCACAAACATACATTTTAACTTCTCCTGGAGTTAAAGGAATGAATTCTTCTTTTTTCTTGTTTAAAGTATTATAAACCTTAATCACTACTTGACCCTCCTACCTTATATTAATTAGTAACTCACCCTATATTAAATAAGGTGAGCTCTATTATTATATTCTAATTATATACAATTCCGTTAATCTTATAAATTATAAAGATAAATTTGCTCTTTCAAATTCTTCTCTTACTCTATTATAAACTTCTTCTATAGATAAAGTCTCAACTTCTCCACCATTTCTAAGTTTAAATTCAACTTGACCTTCACCAATCATCTTTCCAACAGTTATTCTCATTGGAATTCCCATTAATTCAGAATCTTTGAATTTAACTCCTGCTCTTTCTTTTCTATCATCAAGTAGAGCTTCAACTCCCATTTTTCTTAATTCATTGTATATTTCTTCAGCTTTAGTTGCTTGTTCTTCATTTTTAACATTAGCTGGTATAACTGATACATGGTATGGAGCTACTTCTAATGGCCATATTATTCCGTTTTCGTCATTGTGTTGCTCTATTATTGAAGCTACAGTTCTTGTAACCCCTATTCCATAGCATCCCATTATAAATGGTTTAGCTTTTCCATCTTCATCAATAAATGTTGCACCCATAGACTCTGAATACTTAGTTCCAAGTTTGAATATATGTCCAACCTCAGTACCTCTTGAAATAGTTATTTCTTTTCCACACTCAGGACATTTTTCTCCTATAGTAACATTTCTAAAGTCACCAACTATTCCTTCAAAGTCTCTTCCATAGTTTACATTTTTTAAGTGCATATCAGTTTCATTAGCACCAATTATGAAGTTATACATATTAGCTACTTCTTGGTCAACTAATAACATATCTACTTTTATTCCCATAGGACCTGCAAATCCAACAGCTGCTCCAGTAGCTTCTTTAACAGTCTCTTCGCTTGCCATTTCTAATTCTATAACTTCTCCAATAGCATTAGCTATCTTAACTTCGTTAGCTTCTCTATCTCCTCTTAATACAACAGCAACAACTTTGTCATCAGCTTGGAATATTAAAGTTTTTGCTATTTTCTTTGGTGAGCATTCAAAGAATTTTGCTAAATCTTCAATTGATTTAACAGCTGGAGTTTCAACCTTTTCTACTTCCATTAACTCTTCTTTTTCTGCATGTTCTGGTGTTGATGGAGCTTTTTCTATGTTAGCTGCATAATCACAAGCTGTACAGAATACTACATCGTCTTCTCCAACTTCTGATTTAACCATAAACTCAGCTGAACCTGATCCACCTATAGCTCCTGAATCAGCTGCAACTGCCTTAGCATCTAATCCACATCTATTGAATATATTAACATATGCTTTTCTCATTTTTTCATATGCTAAATCTAATCCTTCTTGATCTTTGTCAAAGCTATATCCATCTTTCATTATGAATTCTCTTGATCTCATAACTCCAAATCTTGGTCTTCTTTCATCTCTATACTTAGTTTGTATTTGATAAAGATTTAATGGTAATTGCTTATATGACTTTATTTCATTTCTAACTATATCAGTAAATACCTCTTCGTGAGTTGGTCCTAAGCAAAAATCTCTGTTATGTCTATCTTTTAATCTAAACATTTCTGCTCCATAAGCATCCCATCTTCCTGATTCTTGCCATAACTCAGCTGGTATTAAAGCTGATGCTAAAAATTCTTGAGCACCTGCATTATTCATTTCTTCTCTTACTATATTTTTAACATTTTCTATAACCTTTAATCCTAAAGGCATATAGTTATAAATACCTGCAGCCATCTTTCTCATAAGCCCTGCTCTAAGCATAAGCTTGTGACTTTCTATTTCTGCTTCAGCTGGAACTTCTCTTAAAGTTCCTACTAACATATTTGACATTTTCATAATATATTACCTCCTCATAAGCTATTTATAATCTTAATATTTTAATTAATTTCATTTAAAAAATAAAAAAAGCTCTACCCTAAAAAACTTTAGGGCGAGCTTGTATTTCGCGGTACCACCTAAATTTGTACTCTATTCATTGTTAACGGTATTAAACCCGGTTAGTTTTTTGCTACGACTCCAAAGTAGGTTCAAAACATGTTGAAAATCTCTCAGCCTAGTATTTTCTCTCTGTATAAGCGTTTCTACTAATCTTTTTCACAGTCTTTACAACTATTAAATTTTCTTAAATCTTATAAAATTATATCCTTATAAAAATAACATGTCAATATACTGTCTCTATCTTGTGATCCTTACTTAACAAAATGTTCTGCTAATATTAAGTCTTCTGGTGTTGTAACCTTTATGTTTTTATAGTCACCTTCAAAAAGATAAACTTTTTCTCCTAAAAGTTCTACTATCATAGTATCATCCGTAACTTGAATCTTTTCATTTTTAACTTTGTCATGACCTTTTTTTATTAAATTATATTTAAAGCATTGTGGAGTTTGAACAGCTACTAAAGACGATCTATTTGGTGTATCTACAGAGAATCCTTCTAAGTTTTTAACTTTTATAGTGTCCTTTGGCATAACACCTGGAGCTGCTGCTCCAAACTCCCTAGAATATCTTATTCCGTCTTTTATTATTTTATTGCTTACAAAGGCTCTTGCTCCATCATGTATTAAAACAATATCACAATCTTTTATAGAATTTAATGCATTGTAAACTGAATCCTGTCTTTCCTTTCCACCTTCAATAATTTTAGATATTTTAAAATCAAATCTAGGTTCTATTTCTCTTTTAAAATAATCTATTTCATCCTTAGGTAGGACAAGAATTATTTCATCAATTCCTTTACACGCCTCAAAAGCTTTTAAAGTATAATATATTATAGGTTTTCCATTTATTTCAATGAATTGCTTACTAACTTCAGCACCCATTCTTTTTCCTTTTCCACCTGCTAATATTACGCTAACTACTTTTCCCATAATTAAATTCCTCTTAAGATTTATATTTAGCAAATATCATTCTTCCTGCTGCAGTTTGAAGTACTGAAGTTACAACTACTGTTATTTCTTTTCCCATGTACTTTCTACCACCTTCTACAACAATCATAGTACCGTCATCAAGATAAGCAACCCCTTGTCCAGATTCTTTTCCATCCTTTACAACAGTAAGAGTCATCTCTTCTCCTGGTAATACTACTGGCTTAATTGCATTTGCTAATTCGTTTATATTTAATACTGGAACACCCTGAAATTCAGCCACTTTATTTAAGTTATAATCATTTGTTACAACCTTACCATTCAATTTTTGTGCTAATTTTAGAAGTTTAATATCAACCTCTGCTATTTCTGGGAAATCACCTTCCCACATGATTACTTCTATCGGAAGCTCTTTTTGGATTTTATTTAATATATCTAATCCTCTTCTTCCTCTTGTTCTTTTTAAAGAATCTGAACAATCTGAGATGTGTCTTAATTCATCAAGAACAAAAGTTGGAATTACTAAAGCCCCCTCTATGAAACCAGTTTGACATAAATCAAAGATTCTACCATCAATTATTACAGATGTATCTAAAACCTTTGGAGTAGCCTCATTCTTCTTGTTAGAAGAATTCTTTGTTTTCTTTTCTTTAGATTGATTTTTTCTAAAATTCTCAAAGTATCCTGTAATATCTTCTCTTTTCTTAACAGCTATATCAGCTCCTATAACCATAGCTATTATGTTTATGATAACTGACACAATAGGTCCTAGCATGTCATTTAATCCACTTAAAAAGCTACTTAATGGCAACGTTATTACTAAAGCTAATAATAAAGCTACTATGGCTCCCCCAGCTCCAAATATTATTTCGCTTGGAGATAATTTAGATATTCCTTTTTCTATAAATGTTATAAGTTTTCTTATAGCTTTATAAATAAAAGGAGAAAGAATAAATAAAATGATTCCAAAAACAGCAATTAAAATTACATAAAATGATACCTTAAAAAAAATGTTTGTTAGATATTCATTGCCTATAGCACTTTTTCTTATTCCGTCTGCTAAAACAAATCCAATCAACAACCCTAAAATAGTGAAAATTACTCTGAAAATTTTCTTTATCACAAACTCACCTCCTATATAATTATTGACATGTTTAGTTTTTATCATTCATAGTTGTAAAATATTTATAATATATTTTCTTAATTATACCATATTGAAGCACTTTAATACTTACAAATATTGTTTAATTATTATAATTAATAAATTACCCCCTATAAATCTTTTTAAATTTGATTTATATTAAAGTCAAGTTAACAAGCTAATTAGTTTTTAACATATATTTAGTTTTGCAACCTAAATCATTTGACAAATATAACCAAAAAATTCTATAATTACTATAGGGTCAAAGATTAGTATATAAGGAGTGAAACACTATGAAGGACGTAATTTTTGACGATTTTCAAAATAGCGTTAATAATTCTTTACTTAGACACAAAAGCATATTAGATATATTGAGTAAATATCAAGAATCTCAAGCAAGAGCTAGCAGAGCTATATGCAAAGCCGTTACAAATTGCGGTTGCATAGAGATTTGTGCTAAAAAACAGAATATGCTAGAGGATACTGACCTATCCTTAGAAGAACTTAACCCACGCTTAAGTTCTCATATAAAAGGTGACTTATGCGAAAATTGCAGAGAAGTTATAGAACGTGAACTTGGAAACAATCTTTTCTATTTAACTTCACTATGTAATGCACTGGATCTAAACCTATTTGATATCTTATTAAAAGAATATAACAAAATGGATACTTTAGGTAAATTTACTTTTAGATAAATATTAAGTGCCATATTTATATGGCACTTCTTTTTATAAATTTTTATTTAAAGCAACTTGTTCTCTTATTCTTCTTAACCCATTTTTTATTGCTCTAGCTCTAGCTTCTCCAATTCCTTCTACTTGATCTAATTCTTCATTGCCAGCTTCAAGAATATATTTAAGCTTTCCAAAATGTCCTACTAAGTTTTCTATTACATTTGAAGGTATTCTTGGTACCTTATTTGATATTCTATACCCTCTTGGTGACACTAATGTGTCAATTAAAGATTTTCCTACATATCCTAATTCTTTTGCTATTATATCTAAATCTAATAAATCTTCAGCTGATAACTCTTGAATTTCTTTGTAGACATCATTATATTCCATCTTGTCATAGCAATAATCTCTTATTAAAAGGACTCCATCTTGTTCTATACTTCTTACTAATTCATTTAATTGCATAGAAATAAGTCTTCCCTCATTTCCTAGCTCAATAATGTAACCCTCTATCTCTTCAACTATTCTCATTACCATTTCAGTTCTCTGTATAGCTGTAGTTACATCAAAAAGAGTTGCTAGGTCTTGAAACTCAAGTATGTTAAGATTATTAGTTACTCTTTCAAGTACAGCTACATACTTCTCAAGTGTTTGTATAGCCTGATTTGCTTTACTTAATATAACTGCACTATCCCTTAAAACATATTTTATGTCACCTTTATAAACAGTAATTATATTTCTTCTTTGTGATATAGCTATTGCTATTTTATTTGTTTGCTTTGCAACCCTTTGAGCAGTTCTATGTCTTGTTCCTGTTTCAAAAGTACTTATAGATTGATTTGGCATAAGCTGAGCATTTGCGTAGAGTATTCTTTTTCTATCTGAAGTAAGTACTAATGCTCCATCCATCTTAGCAAGCTCATATATATATGCTGGACTATATTCAGAATTTATGTTAAATCCACCATCTACTAAATCTAATATTTCTTCATTATCCCCTAATACTATAAGTCCTCCTGTTTTGGCTCTAAGTATATTATCTAATCCTTCCCTTAAAGAAGTACCTGGACTCATTATTTTTAATATTTTTTTTAACTCATCATCATGTACAGTTCTCATTTACTCACACCTATCCATCTTAAAATATCTTTCCTATTGCTTCCCTTACAGTTTTTACTCCTATAAGGTTTAATTTACTTCCCTTTAATTTTTCTAAACTTCTATAAGGAACAACTGCATTTAAAAATCCCATTTTTTCTGCTTCATTTAATATTCTGTCACAATTTGATATTGGTCTTATTTCACCTGTTAACCCAACCTCGCCTACAACAACTAATTTTTCTAAGCTAGCTGCTTTACCTTTAACAGAGGATACAAGTGAAATAGCAATTCCTAAGTCTGCTGTAGTACCTTCTATTTCAAGTCCTCCTACTACATTTACATAAACATCAGTATTATAAAAAGGAACTCTTAATTTTTTTTCTAATACAGCTAATATTAAACTTAACCTTGAATTTTCTACTCCTACAGAGGTTCTTCTAGGCATAACTGCTTTTGTTTCAGATGCTAATGATTGTATTTCCACAAGAATAGGTCTAGTTCCTTCCATGACTCCAATTACCACTGACCCTTCTTGATTAAAACTAGTGTCCTCTAAAAACATGCTAGATGGATCATAAACCTGCATTAATCCCTCTCCACGCATTTCAAAAACACCTATTTCAGCCGTAGTACCAAATCTATTTTTCATGGTTCTTAATATTCTAAATTCTTCAGTTCTTTCCCCTTCAAAGGATAATACAGTATCAACCATGTGTTCTAATACTCTTGGTCCTGCTAAATCCCCTTGCTTAGTAACGTGAGCAACTATAAATAAAGGAATATTTTTTCCTTTAGCAATTCTCATTACAGCATTTGAGCATTCCTTAACCTGTGAAACACTTCCTGGTGCTGAAGAAACTGTTTCTCTATAAATTGTTTGTATTGAATCTATTATTATGAAAGCTGGTTCAAGTTTATCTATATATGCTTCTATTACATCAAGATTAGTTTCGGAAACTATATAAAGTTCTTCTGCATCAACTTTTAATCTGTCTCCTCTTATTTTTATTTGTTCTTCTGATTCTTCCCCAGAAACATATAAAACTTTCCCATATTTTTTTGAAATATTATTGGCTGTCTGTAAAAGAAGTGTAGATTTACCTATCCCAGGATCACCAGATATAAGTGTAAGTGACCCCTTAACAAGTCCTCCACCTAATACTCTATTTAATTCACCAATTCCAGTATCATATCTTTCCTTTTCACCTGACTTAATTTCTTTTATCTTTTTAAGCTCACCAATTTGTCTTTCAACCTTAGGAGAAGATTGATTACTCTTAGTATCTCTAATCTCTTCAACTAAAGTATTCCAATTATTACATTCTGGACATTTTCCCATCCATTTAGGTGTTTCATATCCACAATTTTGACATACATATATGCTTCTAACCTTTGCCACTTTACCAACTCCATATTTCTTCATTTTACGTACAAATCTAATTATTTCCTAATATATCCTTAAATAATCATATCATATCATTATAACTAATCACATACTTATTTATTACTATTTTCTTAAAAAGATTCATGTAAAAGATTTAATAATAATTATTAGAATAAAAATAAAAAACTGTTTGTAAATTTAAGCATTTAAATAATGCTTTTTATCTACAAACAGTCTTCTTATATATTAATCTAAGATAGTAATAACTATTTTAATAATTTAGCTGCATCTTCATCAACTATTAATATGACATCTCTATGCATTTGTAACATAGTAGCTGGAATTTCAGTTGTTATTTTTCCACTCATCATTGCCTTAACAACTTCAGCCTTTCCTTCTCCACTTGCTATAACCATTATTTTTTTAGCCTTCATTATTCCACCAAGTCCCATAGTTATAGCTTTTCTTGGTACATCATCAATTGAATCAAAGAATCTTGCATTTGCTTCTATAGTTGATTCTTTAAGATCAGTTAAGTGAGTTCCTACACTTAAAGCTTCTCCTGGCTCATTAAATCCTATGTGTCCATTTGCACCTAATCCTAGTAATTGAAGGTCAATTCCTCCCATGTCTTGAATTCTATCATCATATGACATGCATTCTTCTTCAACATTTTCTGCTAATCCATTAGGTACGAATGTATTATTTTTATCTATGTTTATGTGGTCAAATAAGTTTGTATTCATAAAGTATCTATAACTTTGATCATGATCCCCTGCTAACCCAACATATTCATCTAAATTTATACTTGTAACTTTTGAGAAATCTAATTCTCCTTCGTTGTACATTCTAATAAGCTCTTTATACATTCCAACTGGAGTTCCACCAGTAGCTAATCCTAAAACAATTTCAGGATTTCTTTTTATATCTTCAGCCATTTCTTTAGCTGCAACTTTACTCATTTCCTCATAATTCTTAGTAACGATTAATCTCATTTCAATTTCCCCTCTCTTTTAGAAATATTAATTTCTAATATATATTTATCTGATCTATAAATTGCATCTTCAACGTAAATTATTTCGCCTTCTGAATTTAAAGCTGTATTATGACTTTTTAAAAGAGGTACTTGTTTATCAACATTAAATAAAACTTTTAGCTCATCATCCATTATTACAGCTGCTAAAGATGATTCTGTACTTTCTATAATATGTCCCTTTTCTTCTAATAACTTAAATAAGGACCCCTCTAGATCATCTCTAGTCACAAAGCCACAATATTCACAAGGAATATAAACAACCTCATTAGCAACAGCTTCACCATCAACTAATCTTAATCTATTTATTTTATATATTTTTTCCACATCAAAAGTATCTGCTAATTCTTCAGGGGTATTAATAACTTCAAAATCTATAACTTTAGTTATTAAACTTCTTCCCGCTTTTTTAATAATTTCTGAGAAACTCATCATATCTTCTTGCTTTACTTTAGGTTCACATACGAAGGTTCCTTTTCCTTTTTCTCTAACAAGAAGACCTTCTTGTACTAGTTCTCCTAAAGCCTGTCTGACAGTCATTCGACTTACTCCATAAGCCTCTGTTAACTCTCTTTCGCTTGCTATACACTGTCCTACTTGCCAAGTGCCATCTGCTATCTTTTCTTTTATCATCTCTTTTAATTGGTAATACACAGGTATAGGACTATTTTTATCTATCATGATTTCTCCTCCTAATTAAATTATACTCAACTGGTTCTAACTTGTCTAGACCACTATACATTCTTTTTGTAATAATTTCATATTTAGTCTATGTTATATTTTATCATTTATCATTAAATATTTTCCACTTTTATCAATACTAATGAATATCTATTGAAATTTTATCAAATACTATAAATAAAAATTAGGAGGGATTCCATTGAACTTAAATGATAAATTTAGTAATAACTCTACTGTTTATGAAAATCCATTGCATTCTTCTAATACTGCCCTAACTAGTTTATCTTCTTTTATTAACAACAATGAAGATACAATGCATAATTTAATATTTAATGACCATTTAAATGATGATCAAATTAAATAATTATTTTTTATTGATTTAAATCACATATTTTATACACTTTTAATACTTAAAATAAAGATATATTAAAAATTAATTCGCATAGGAGATGATAATATGGTAAAGGTTTATTCAACAAACTCTTGTCCATGGTGCGTTAAAGCAAAACAATATCTTAAATCAAAAAATGTTGAATTTGAAGATTTAAACGTACAAACAGATATGGTTGCTAGAGAAGATATGCTTAAAAAGAGTAAACAAATGGGTGTTCCTGTTTTAGATATAAATGGAACTATTATAGTTGGTTTCGATAAAAATGCTATAGATAAAGCTTTAAATGAATAGGAACATAGGAATAGAGAGATGTTTTTACATCTCTCTATTTTTTTGCAATAAAAAGGCTACAAGTAGAAATTTACTTGTAGCTTTTTAGGTATAGGTTGAAATAAATAATAATTATAAAACTATTATCTTATTGTAATTACTGTTGCCTTAGGTCTAGACATTGCTTCTATTGAATATCTTATACCTTGAGTTCCCATACCAGAAGATTTTACTCCTAAGAATGGGAAGTGGTCTGGTCCTCTTTCAGTCTTATTGTTAACATGAACAGTACCAACTTCTAATTTATTAGCAATATAAAATGCTTCATTTATATCTCTAGTAAATACTGATGATTGTAATCCATATTTAGATGCATTAGCTATTTTTATAGCTTCATCCTTATCATTTATTCTTATGATAGGTAAAACTGGTCCAAAAGGCTCTTCCCATGCTAATCTCATGTCTGTAGTAACATTATCAAATAAAGTAGCTTCTATTAAGTTACCTTCTCTATGTCCTCCACAAACTAAAGTAGCACCTTTTTCTTTTGCATCATCAATAAGTTCCATAACAAAGTCAGCTGCTTTATTATCTATAAGCGGAACTATTGTTACATCTTCTACTTCTAATGGATTTCCCATTTTTAATTTGCTTATTTTTTCTTTTAATTTCTCTACTAATTTATCTGCAACTGAATTCATTACTAATATTCTCTTTACTGCAGTACATCTTTGTCCTGAGTAAGAATATCCACCAGCAATTATATTATTAACAGTTAAATCTAAATCTGCATCCTCTAAAACTATAGCAGCATCCTTACCACCTAGTTCCATAAGAAGAGGCTTCATAACTGTTATTTCTGAAATTCTTCTTCCTACCTCTGTGCTTCCAGTGAAGTTTATGAAGTCTATTTTATCATGAGTTACACAATAGTCTCCTATTTCACTTCCTCTTCCAGTAATAGTATTTAAAACTCCTCCTGGAAGACCTGCATCATGGAACATTTTAGCTAAGAATAAAGCTGATAAACTTCCTTGAGTAGCAGGTTTAAGAACAACACTGTTTCCAGCTACTATAGCAGGTGCTATTTTTGATGCTGATAAATTTACTGGATAGTTAAAAGGTGATATTGCTAATACAACCCCTAAAGGTTCTCTTGTTACCACAGATATTTTACTTCTATTAAATCCTGGGAAGTTATCTGATGGTATACTTTCCCCATCCATACTCTTTGCAGCATCAGCTGTAAATCTTATATAGTCAGCTGTTCTGCTAACTTCTGATAAAGCACTCTTTTTGTCCTTAGCAACTTCTCTTATCATTATGTTTGCTAATTCCTCTTTATGCTCTTCTAATAAATCTGCAGTTTTATAAAGCACATGTGCTCTTTCATTTAAAGGAACTTCATTCCATGATTTTTGCGCTTTTTCTGCATTATCAATAATTTTATTCACATCTTCTTTAGAAAGACTTTGTATTCTTCCAACTAAACTACCATCTAAAGGTGATTTTATATCTATTAGTTTATCTGATTTGTTTTCATAGAAATTACCACCCATAAAGTTATAAAAAATATTTTCTTTAGTATTCATTGAGAATCACCTTCTACTATCTTATTTTTTCTATTGCAGCATCAATTTTCTGCTTATCAAAACCAACTATAACTTCTTCTCCTATAACAGCTACTGGTACTGATCTTTGTCCTGAAACTTCTAAAACTTCATTTCTATCTTCCTTACCATCTGCAACTGTTATTGTTTCGTATTGAACACCTAATTTTTCTAAATATTTTTTTAATTTATTACATGGTCCACACCATTCAACTGAATATACTTTTACCATACTTATCTCTCCTTTATTTCTGAAATATATTTTTCTGCATGTAAGGCTGCTATAGTTCCATCTGAAACGGCGGTAGTTATTTGTCTAAACATTTTTTCTCTAACATCTCCCGCTACATAAACACCCTTAACATTAGTTCTCATGTTTTCATCGCCTTCAATATAACCATTTTCTTTAACATTTATATATTCTCTAAACATAGATGTCTTAGGTTCCGTTCCTATATATCCAAAGACTCCATTTATAGCAATTTCTTTTTCTTCTCCAGTTTTAGTATTTTTTATTCTTGCAGCTTCAACAAACTCTCCACCTAGAACATCAACTAAATCCCAGTTATACATTATTTCAATATTTTCCTTATTACTTGCAGCCTCTAAAGTCTTAGCTTCTGCACGGAAATAATCATATCTTCTTATAACAATTACCTTCTTAACAATATTAGATAGGTATAGAGCTTCTTCTAAAGCAGCATTTCCGCCACCTACAACGGCAACAACCTCATCTTGATAAACTGCTCCATCACATACTGCACAGTAATGTACACCCTTACCTAGATATTTACTTTCACTTGGAATTGGTAATTTCTTAGGTGTAGCACCTGTAGCTATTATTACAGCCTTTGGCTTATATATATAATCTCCAGTCTCTATGATTTTTTCATCATCTTTTAATGAGACATTTTCTATAAAATCAAATTCATCTATTATAGCTCCACAAGCCTCTGCTTGCGCTTGGATTCTATCAGCAAGATCATTTCCTGTTATCTCTGTAAATCCAGGATAGTTTTCAACTGTATAAGTTGATCTTACTTGCCCTCCAACTAAATTATCTTCTAAAACTAAAGTACTTAATTTTGCTCTTGAAGCATATATTGCAGATGTCAATCCTGCTGGACCTGCTCCAATTATTATTAAATCTAATTCTTTTATTTCTTTATCCATACTAACACTCCTTACTGAGGTTAAATTTATTATTTGTATTATATGATATATTATTCGATGTACCCCCTTAGGGTACCTATTTTTATTAATTATACTCCTTGTTAAACAATTTTTCAATAATAATTATTATTAATTATATTTTTTCTTTGTTTTATTTTTTATTCTAACAAAAAAACTCTATTATATTCTGAAATTTAGAATACAATAGAGAATATCTTTTACTTTCTTTTTTTATATCCTTTAACTTTTACTTTTTTATCTTTAAATACTGTATTAATTCCATCAATAGTTCTTTTTTCTACATAAGTAAATAATAATATTATTCCAATTAATATTACTATAGTCGATGAACCCCACTTACTAGCATTTAAAAATACAGAAATTAACAAGACACCTAATAAAGCTATAGGTAATGCTAAGCTTTTACTTGCTTCATTCTTTTCTTTTTCTGTCATATTTTGAATTGCAACATCTTGAACTTTAAAAAGCTTTAATTTTTGTTTTTTCCAAACAGAAAAAGCTATTGAAAAACATAATAGTCCTATAAAAACACATATTAGCTCCATAAAATTCCCCCAAACCAACTTTTAATAAAAAAAAATAAGATCATATATATCTTACCATATATAACCTTATTTAACATTATAATCAAATAATTTTTTTGAATTTTACAACATCATCTTCTAAGAAAACCTGTACCTGTGATCCTCTTAATATATTTCCACTTAAAAGTTCTTCACTTAGTCTATCTTCAATATATTTAGTTATAACTCTCCTAAGTGGACGTGCTCCATATTTTAATTCAGTTCCTTTTTTAACCAAGAATTCTTTGCATTCTTGAGAAAAATCCAAAGAAAGTTGTAAATCATTTAGTCTTTCTTTTAAGGAACATATCATAAGATCAACAATTTTTAAAAGATGATCTTTTTCTAGATTATGGAATACAACTATGTCATCTAACCTATTTACAAATTCTGGTTTAAAATTCTGTTTAAGCTCTTCTAACATAATTCCTTTCATTTTATCATAATCTCGTTCCTTATCCTCTTTAGCACTAAATCCAACTGCATTTTTCTTATCTAATTTATCTGCTCCAATATTTGAAGTCATTATGATTATTGTATTCTTAAAATCTACTGTTTTACCTTTTCCATCTGTAAGAACACCATCTTCTAATATTTGAAGAAGAACATTAAATATATCTGGATGTGCTTTCTCTATTTCATCAAAAAGTATTACTGAGTAAGGATTTCTTCTTACCTTTTCTGTAAGCTGCCCACCCTCTTCATATCCTACATATCCTGGAGGAGCTCCAATCAGTCTAGATACACCATGCTTTTCCATATATTCAGACATATCAAGCCTAATAAATTTATTCTCATCACCAAACATAGCCTCTGCTAAAGCCTTACAAAGTTCCGTTTTCCCTACCCCAGTAGGACCTAAAAAAGCAAAGGATCCAATAGGCCTCTTAGGATCTTTAAGTCCTACTCTTGATCTTCTTACAGCCTTTGATATAGTTCTTATTGCTTCTAACTGTCCTATAACTCTTTTACTAAGCTTTTCTTCTAGCTTAAGAAGCCTACTTGATTCTTTCTCTGTAAGCCTTTCTACTGGTATCTGAGTCCACTTTGAAACAACCTTTGCAATATGTTCTTTATTAACTTCATAGATTTTATTATAATTTTCTTCTCTCCAAAGTTCCTTATCTCTCTCAAGTTCTTCCTGTAAAATTAATTCTTCATCTCTTAGCTTTGCAGCTAATTCAAAGTCTTGTAATTTTATAGCTTCTTCTTTTTCAATTTTCAAGTTAGCTATTAATTCTTCCTGCTTAAAAAGTCTAGGAGGAACAATCATACTTTCTATTCTTACCTTAGCTGCAGCCTCATCTATTAGATCTATTGCCTTATCAGGTAGAAATCTATCTGTTATATATCTACTTGATAAATTAACAGCTGCCTCTATAGCTTCATCTGTTAATTTTACATTGTGATGTACTTCATACTTTTCTCTTAATCCCTTTAATATTAATACGGAATCTTCTTTACTAGGCTCTTTTACAACTACTGGTTGGAATCTTCTCTCTAAAGCAGAATCCTTTTCTATATTTTTTCTATATTCATCAGTTGTTGTTGCACCTATACATTGTATTTCACCTCTTGCTAAAGCTGGTTTTAATATATTTGATGCATCTATAGCACCTTCTGCTCCACCAGCACCAACAATATTATGCATTTCATCTATAAAGAGTATTATATCATCTGAATCTTTCACCTCATTTAGAACCTTTTTAAGTCTTTCCTCAAATTCTCCCCTATATTTTGCTCCAGCTAGCATAGAAGTAACATCTAAGGTAAATATTCTTTTATCCTTAATAATATCTGGTACTTCACCTAATAGAATTCTTTGAGCTAAGCCCTCCACAACAGCAGTTTTTCCTACTCCAGGTTCTCCTATTAAACAAGGATTGTTTTTCATTCTTCTACAAAGTATTTCTAAAAGTCTTTGAGTTTCATCTTTTCTTCCTATTACAGGATCAAGTTTATTTTTATCTGCCTTTTCTATTAAATTTATACCATAAAGATTTAATGTAGGAGTATCTTTTCTTTTTGGTTTTTCCTTTTCTTTAACACTTCTACTTTCCTTACTTGGAATTCTACCTAGTATGTTATTTAACTTATCACTTATATTTTTTATATCATTTTTTACTATTTTAGTTAGAATTAAATTAGCTACACCTTCTTTTTCTTTTATTAAGGCTGATAATATGTGTTCTGGTCTTGAAATACTATGACCATGTTCATTAGCAATTTCAACACTTCTCTCTAAAATCTTTTTGCATCTAGGTGTAAAAGGCACCTCATCTAAACTATAATTTACCTCTCCAATTCCAACATATAGCTTAATAAAACTAAGTACCTTTTCTTCAGTTACATTACTTTCTTCCAAAATTTTAGAACATTGTCCATTTTCATTAATTAATCCTATTAATAAATGCTCTGTTCCCATGTAGCCGTGTTTTAGCATTAAAGAACTTTCTTTTCCCTTATTGATTACTATTTTGGAATTTTCATTAAAATTATCAAGACGCATCTTTTACCTCCCAATACCCTATAATTATGTGTTTAAAGCATTTCTAATAATTTTGGCCCTTTCTATTTTCAAACTTTGTATATCTCTCTTTTTAATTGATGAGTTATTTATGATATCAGGTTGAATTTCAATCATAGCAGAATTTACTGATTTTAAAGTAAGATCTTCTATAATTCCTAACTCAACTCCTAACCTTACATAAGATAAATATTTTAAAGCTTCATCCCTATCTATTGAATAGGTATTTCTCAAAATTCCTAAGGCTCTTAAAATATCATCTTTTAATTCAATATACTCATCCTCTGAAAGATTATCTCTTTGGTTTTTCTCTCTTAAAATTAATTTATTAGTAATAGCTATAAGAGAATCTAAAATATCTTTTTCTGACATTCCTAAAGTCTTAATATTAGATACTTCATAAATATTGCCAACATCTTTACTTCCTGAATTGTATATACTCTTTAGAGTAATTCCTTCTTCCTTTAGAGCATTTTTTATTATTCTTATTAAATTCTTTGAACTTAAAAGTGGTAAATGTATAAATACTTTTGCTCTTAAAGCTATTCCTAAATTTTTTATATTTGATGTTAAGTAACCTAATTCAGAATCAAAGGAATAGTTTATTTTTTCTTCAATTAAGTCATCTAATTTATCTACCTTAGAATACACTTCTCTTAAACTTAATCCACTATTTGTACATTCTATCCCAATATGCTCTTCTTCATTCAGTAATATATTAAATTCTCCATTTTTATTCATTACTAAAATAACATTATCCTTATTTTCAAAGTATTTTATTAAGCCAAAATTTTCTTTGTAGTAATCTATTATTTTTTCTTCACCGTCTTTTAATTTAACTACATAACATTTATCCAAAATATCAACTTCTTTCAAGTGTCCTAAAACTAATCTTGAAAGATCATTAAATTCCTCTTCATTTAACATCTTAGTAAATTTAATTCCTTTTATGTTTCTTAAAATTTTAACTTTTGACGCAATTACTATACTATTATCTAAGGGGCTAATCCATTGAACCACTATTACTATCCTCCCTTATACTTTCTTTTAAATCATGTATTTTCTTCTTAGTAATAATAGCTTCTTCATATTCCTCTTTTAGTATATTAATTTTAAATTTTTCTTGTAAATTTAAGATTTCTAATTTCTTCAAATTCCTTTTTATTGTTTTAGGTTGTTTCCCTCTATGATTTATCTCTGCTTCTTCTAAATTTAATAAAAATATTATTCTATTTTTAAATATCTCATAGCATTTTTCACATCCTAGGAAATTATCCTCTTCAAAATCAGAAAATCTTGTTCCACAATTTTTACATACTAAAGCTTTATCCTTAACCCTCTCTTCAATGCACTCTATATAAGTGTTTAAATCTAATAAAAAATCTTCTAAATTTATCTCCTCATCTTCTAGTGTAAGGCTCATTATTTCAATTGCACATTTATCACAAAGCATTAAGCTTTCTTTTTTCCCCTTAGTACTTTTTAATAATTGTATTGTTGCATTATTTTTATTACAACTCTCACAAAGCAAAATTTTCAACTCCCATAAATTACTTAAGCAATACCATAAGCAAAGCCTTAAAAATATCTGCCCTTGTTTCATTTATATTCTTAGAACTCTGAAGGGTTCTATCATTTATTGCAACCTTAGTAAGATTTGCTGCTTTCTCATCTATGATATTATGTTCAAGTAAATTATCTACAATGGCAGCTGCATTATGGTATGTAATCCCTGTACCTATCTCATCATAAATTAAATCTCTTCTATCAGCATGAACTTCATGAATTACTTTTTTTATTACAATGTATCCACCACCGCCTCTTCTACTTTCAATTAAATATCCTTTTTCATAAGTAAATCTAGTTGTTAAAACATAATTTATCTGTGATGGTGCACACTTAAACTTATCAGCTAACTCATTTCTTCTTATTATTAAATTGTTATCTTCTGTTTGGTCTAATAAATCCTTTAGAAAATATTCTATTGAATCTGACAATTTAGCCATATATATCACTCCTCAAAATTTGACCTTTACTGACCTTAATACACAATATATATTAATACATTTGACATACTTAATCAATGTAATACACTTATTCATCTATTATTTTTATTTAAATCTCCTTAAATAAATTCAATTCAAATAAATTATTCTTATATTTTATGTTTATTTATATTATATGTGTCAATAATATAAATAATTTTTATAGGAGGCTTTTTAATGAATATTTATTGGTTAGGTCATTCTTGTTTTTTAATAAAAACTAATCTTGGAAAACGTATATTAATGGATCCATTTGATATAGATATAGGATATATTCCCTATAAGGGTGATGTGGACTTAGTTACTATAAGCCATATGCACTTCGATCATAATTGTACAAAATACATTAATGATGAAGCAAAAGTATTAACAGACTTAGTTGATTATCAAAATACCTTTTGCAAAGTTAAATCATATTTATCTTTTCATGATGATTGCTTTGGATTAAAACGTGATAAAAACTTCATATTTAAAATTCTTTGTGATGACATAACACTTTGTCACTTAGGAGATTTAGGTCATATACTTTCTTCTAAAGTTATAAAGCAACTAGGCCATATAGATATATTATTTGTTCCTGTAGGAGAACATTTAACTATTTCTGTAGAAAACCTAAAAAAAGTAATCATAGATATAAATCCTCGTTACGTTATTCCAATGCATTATAAAACTGCAAAATTAAGTTTTTATTTAAACACTATAGATAAATTTCTAATGGAAATGAAAGGTTTTAAAATAACTCATGATCAGGTTTTATCAGTAAATTCTGAATCACTTCCTGAAAATACTACAATAAAAATATTAGAACTAATTTCTGAAGATATGATATAAAAGACTATATACAAACTCCATTACTTAGGAATTTGATATAGTCTTTTTCTTTAGTGAAAATCTTCTAAATCAACCTCTATTGTTTCTTTTCCATGGTGAGATAAGTATTTATTTATAACAGGGATTACTACATCTAAATGTTGAGTAAAATCTACTATAATATCACCTTCTTTGGCCATTGATATTGCCTTTTTGATAGCTTCTTCTTCATCTATTATTGATAATACTTCTACTGATTTATTTTCAACTTCATTTATTCCACTTTTTATTAAATTAGTTATTTCTAGTTCCTCTCTTCCCCTTCTATCAAAGGTTTCTTTTATTATAATAGTATCTGAATTTTTTCCTGCTATTTTTCCTAATTCTTTTATATATTCATCAAGCCTATCTCCTGGTGATGAAACTATAGAAATTATCTTATTTCTTTTGATCTTATTAGCTAGGTAAAATAATTCCTCAAAGGCTTCTGGATTATGACCATAGTCCAATATAATCTTAAAATTTTCAAGTTCAATTATGTTTTGTCTTCCAATATTGTTATAGACATCACACTTTATATTTTTTAAGGAATTTACTACTTCTTCTAAGTTTTTATGCACTTCATATATAGCAGCTATAGATACCAAAATATTATTTATATTAGTTTTTGAATTACCATTATGAGTAAACTTAAAATCTTTTATATTAGAGATTATATTTTTATCTTTACCATCAAAAAATATTATATTTTCATCCTCTACGAACCAAGCTTCCTTACCATTTTTCATGTGTTTTTCAATATATTCATTCTTTTTAAAATTAAATAAAACCAAGTTTTCTTTTGTTTGTAAAACTTCATATAGCTTTGGCTCTGCCTTTATTATTACTTTTCCTTCAGGTAAAACCTCTCTAGTTGTAATTAGTTTTATATCTAGTAAATCATTAATATCTTTTATACCATCTACCCCTATGTGTCCTCTGACAATGATGTTATTATAGCAACCTTAGAATTTTTAAATCCTAATCCCTTTCTTAAAATCCCCCCTCTAGCAGTCTCTAAAACCCCAACTTCAACCTGTGTATTTGTAAGAACCTTTTTAGCACTATAAAAACCTGTAGTATCTCCCTTCTTTACAAACTCATTATTTATAATTATTCCACCAGTCATAGCCAATCCAGAGAAATATCCTAAATTCTCAAAACCTTTGTATATTAATCTTGAAGTAGATGTTTTCCCATTAGTTCCTGTTATAGACACTATAGGAATAACTCCATTATTTATTAAATCCAGATTATAATTTTTATTTTCATAATCCTCTTTACTTATTCTCTTAGAATTTACTCCATACCCTACTATTATCTCATCATCCTCTTTAAAGAAATCTATTTTTTTCTTAGAACACTCTTCTAATAAGTTATACTCCCAAATACGTTGCTTTTTAGCTACTGCTTCATTTAATAATTTATCTGCACTTACTCCCTCTATTAAGCTTTCAATTATAAATAAAGCTAATTCCTTATTAGAGTAAGTTAACCACGCACATCCTCCAAACTCATTATATATAACTTCTTTTAAGGTACCTTCCATATTCATCTTTCTACATATGAACTCATAATCACTTATTAACCAATATAATCTTTTTCTTTCAGATTCCTCTATGTCTATAAATATAAGGTTTTCTTCTCCCTTTATATTTCTCCCCTCTAGAACTCTTAAATCCTTGAGTTTCAAATCACTCACCCTTCCTACCATTTTTTATATTATATTTTTCCAACACTCTCCTACATTTATTCAAAATTTACTTTAAAATAAAAAAAAGCAGCCTAAAGCTGCAAAAAAAAGATCATCCGAAGATGATCTTTAATAATATTATTCTTGAACTGGTGCACCTACTGGACAAACATTAGCGCAGTTTCCGCAATCGATACAAGTATCTGCATCTATAACGAATTGAGTATCTCCTTGTGATATTGCATCTACAGGACACTCAGCAGCGCATGCTCCACAGCTTACACATGTGTCTAATATTTTGTATGCCATAATAAAACACCTCCTAAAATGTTGGTATAAAAATACCATATTTATATTATCATATTTCTGCTAAATTTTAAAGTATTTAATATCTCTTTTAAGCATATTTAGCCTATTCTAGTAAAATTAGAATTGCTATGCTAAAGAATACCCCTATACCGTATTAAAAATTTATTTTTAATTATCTTTTATTAGATTTTTAATTAATGCTTTATCCGCTTCATCAGTAATTTCTAATCTAATGTTTGTATCCTCAACTTCACCTTCATAGCTACCAGAGATTAATTTTACATCATACATTTTAAAATCTTGTATAATCTCTTCATTTTTTCTTGGTAATTTAACTCTTACTAATTCCTTTAATACGTTGTTACCTACTACTTCACCTTTTCCAAGTTCAGTCTCAACTACAGATCCTACTCTAGGAAGTTCTTTTCTTATTTCTTCATATGTGCTTTGCTCATAATTTAAACAACACATAAGTCTTCCACATATTCCTGATATCTTAGTTGGATTTAGTGATAAACTTTGTTCCTTAGCCATTTTTATTGAAACTGAAGCAAAGTCTCCTAAGAATGTAGAGCAACAAAGAGGTCTTCCACATGGTCCAAGTCCACCTATCATTTTAGCCTCATCTCTAACCCCTATTTGTCTAAGCTCTATTCTTGTCTTAAATATAGTTGCTAAATCTTTTACTAATTCTCTAAAGTCAACTCTACCCTCTGCAGTAAAGTAGAATATAACCTTATTATTATCAAATGTATACTCTACATCTATTAGTTTCATTACTAAATTATGTTCTTCTATCTTCTTTAAGCATATTTCAAAAGCCTCTGTCTCTTTAGCTTTATTCTCCTTATGCTTATTTATATCTTCCTCTGTAGCTAATCTTAATACAGATTTTAATGGTGCAACGATATCCTCTTCACTAATTTTTCTTATACCAATTACACATTCTCCAAATTCAATACCTCTAGCAGTTTCAACAATTACATTTTGACCCTTCTTTATCTCTATACCATTAGGACCAAAGTAATATATTTTACCAGCTTTTTTAAATCTGACTCCTATTACTTCTATCATTTTTATTCCTCCAATATACTAATTAGCATACTATCTAAAGTTAGCCATAAATTAGTATTACTTTTTAAATTATTTCTGGCCTCATTAACTACTTTTATTATCCTATTTAATTTATTATAGGATAAATTGCTAGCTATTTCTCTAATATCATCTATTTTATCTCCATTTATTATGGACAAGTTGTTTTCTATTTCCTTAAATATAATTGAGTCTCTGGCAAAAATAGTTATGGTCTCTAAGATTTCCTCTTCGTTACCCTTCATGCTATAAAATTTATCAGAATATTTTATAGGAACTTCTATTTTCCCATGCCCAATATCTTTTAACATTTCTATAACCGTATTTCTTATATCCTTAAAAATATCATCATTCATGAATTTATCAACTCTTCCTGGGATACCTTCACTAAAAGATATAAGAGTTCTATTTAATTCATCATCTATTCCATTATACTTTTTAGATATATATAAATTAATTTCCTCTTTACTAAGAGGTGCTAACCTATGTATTTGACATCTAGATCTTATAGTTTCTAATATAGAATCAATATTACTACTTAAAATTATTATAAAAATACCTGTAAGAGGTTCTTCTATGGTCTTTAATAAAGCATTTTGTGCTGCAACTGTAAGCTTTTCTCCATTATGAATTATTATAACCTTTCTATCACATTCATAAGGTTTTTTATTTGCCTCAGCTATAATATTTCTTACTAAATCAACACCAAAAGAGGCCTTTTCAGATTTATAATGAACAATATCTACATGTTCTCTCTGTGATGGTATTCCTAAAATCTTATAAGCAAATTCATCTGCTAAAAGACTTTTTCCTATTCCATCCTCACCAATAATTAAATGAGCATGGGAAAGTGCATTTTTACTTACACTTTTACTAAATCTATCTCTAACTTTATTGTGACCTATCATTTATGCACTTTCCTTTCTATTTTAAATCTTTATAAATTTATCTACATCAACAACAAATATTGTAGCTCCTCCAACCTGCACTTCCATAGGATATGGTATATACACCCCACCTGGTTCTGAAACACTTGCAGATGAACTTACAACGCCCTTTCTTGTCTCACATATATCTTTTATTATACTTATAACATCATCAACCTTTTCTTTTTGAACCCCAGCTAAAAGTGTAGTATTTCCTGATTTTAAAAATCCACCTGTTGTAGCTAATTTAGTTACACTATAACCTTTCTCATTTAACGCATCAACTAAATCTAAAGCATCATCATCCTGAACTATAGATATTACTAATTTCATAACACGTCCTCCTCACATCTCTACCCTAAATTCAAATTTATGTTTTAAATAATTATATCATTATTTACAACCCTTAACCAAACCTTATTATTGCTTTAATTTCATAAGTTATATAATTTACTTTTTATTTAAATTTAATATTTTTAATAGCTAAATTATTTTATGCTCTTTATGCCAAAACCAGCTAAAATAACTCCTACTATAGTAAGAACTTTATGTACTCCATATGTATCTATATCAGAAACCGCTAAGTATATTCCTACTAATATTATTAGAAATCCAATAAAAGTTAACTTTAATGCATTTTTCATATTATTTTCCCCCAGATTATTTAGAAGTTTTTCTTATTACATCACATATTTCACTTATGCATTCTTCTAAATTGTAATTATTATATTTTTTAATTATATTGTTATTTAGTAATTTATCTTCACTAAAATCTTCATTATCTGCTAAAAATCTTCTGCACATCTCATTATAATTAGGACTTTTCTGTTCTCTCTCTCTTTTTAATGCTCTTTCAAGTCTAACCCCATCATCTAAGTCTATGTAAAGTGGTACTAATTTCTCATCTCCAAAATATTTTCTAAACTCAGAATAAGCCTCTAAAGTTACAATAACTATATAATTATTTTCTTCTAAGTTTATTTGTCCATCATCTACAGTTAGGTAATACCATTTTCCGTGAACAGTATCATAAACTCTACATTCTATTATCTTACCTTCTCTATTAAAATCATCTAGCTTTTCCTTATCTATAAAGAAATATTCCACTCCATCTGTTTCATTATTTCTTTTAGGTCTAGTTGTATATGTAACTATAGTTTTTAAATTTAAATCTTCAACCTTATTTATCTCTTTTAAAATCGTATCCTTACCAGAACCACTTTTCCCCATTATGCAAAATATTTTACCCATAACTACTCCAATCTATATAAACACATTTTTTCTCTAACATATATTAAATAAATTCTATAAAACTCCTTAAAAAGTCTTATGTAATAATTTTAATACAAGGATTATTATATCAAATAATCTTCTAATCCGTTTATTTAATAAATTAAAAAGGTTGTACCAAAATCTTATAAATAAAAAATACTTATTATATTCTTTATTTAACTCCTAACTTCGATACAACCTTAATATATTCTTTAAGTATTTACTTATTCTTTATTACCTTAACTTTTTTATCCTTTATTCCTATTAAATCTACCTTGCTTTTCATATACTCATTAAGCAATTTAATATGTCTTTCTTCTATTATTTCGCCCATTATTAGCATAGGGACTCCTGGTGGATATGGAACTATACTCTCTGCTACAATTTTACCTACAGCATCATTTATATTAATTCTTTCATATTCTAAATCCAAAACTTCAAAAGGTTCTAATTTTTTCTCTGGTAAATCTGTTAAATAAAAATCTATTTCTTCATCTTTAAGACAATTTATATCACAAGATTTTAAAGCATCTTTTAAAATTTTAAAATCTTCTTCAGTATTAAATGGTGACGGTATTAAAACAACATTTTTATTATCACTCATTTCACACTGTATATTTTTACTTCTTAAATAATCTAATAGTTTATTCCCATTTAAATTTTCCCTTAAGTTTAGTACTATTCTACTGTTATCTATCTTAATATCATTTATCTTAATATTTTTTTCTAACCCATTAATTAAAAATTCCTTATCTAATATTTTAAAATATGATAAATCCTTAATATCATTTTTAAAATCCTCTATAATCTTAAACAAGGTATTATATGCCTCTTCACCATGTTCTTCTAAAAAGTTTCTTGAATAATCTAAACTCATCATAAACATATATGAAGGGCTAGTACTCATAAAAATATTTTTATAAAATTCTATTTCCTCAATAAAATCCTCATTGTTAACATGCATCCAAGCAGTCTGTGTTAAACTTGGTAAAGTCTTATGAGCACTCATTACAACTATATCAGCCTTTAGTTCTTGTACACTTTCAGGCAATAACTTGTTAAATCCAAAGTGTGCTCCATGAGCTGAATCTATTCCCACTTTTAAATTTGCCTCTCTAGCTATTTTTATAGTCTCATCTATATTAACTCCTACGCCATAATAATTAGGGTAAGTTAATATTATTCCTTTTAAATCTTTATTTAAACTTATTTGCTCTTTTAAATGATTTAAATCAATTCCTACTGATGCTTTTAGTTTTGAATGAAATATATTATTTATAAAAACTGGTTTTAATTTTCTCATTATTATTCCATTCATTATACTTTTGTGACAGTTTCTTTCTACTAAAACTTTATCTCCTTCTTTAAACAAAGAAAATATCATTATTAAATTTCCACAAGTACTTCCATTAACTAAAAAATAACTCTTTTTACTTTTATATAAATTAGAAAGTTTATCCTCAGCTTCTTTAATTATTCCCTCTGGATGCTGCAAGTTATCTAATCCTTCAACTTCAGTTAAATCACCTTGTAAAAGTATTTCTTCAAATCCCTTAAAGCCTCGTCCATTCTTATGACCTGGCATAGAAAAAGGTACTATTTCTTCTCTTAAGTACATTGATATTCCATTAATTATAGGAATATTTTTCAAAGTTAACCACTCCTCTGTTATCCTAATTTTTTCTTATAAACTTCTTCTTTTAATCTATTTTTATAAAACTCATAGAATTCACTATTAATATCACAACTTATAGCTTTTTTCTCACATTCTGTGCATATTAATTTTCCTCTTATCATTATACCATGACCCTCTTTGCCACAAATTATACAAATTGACTTATTCATAGATAACACTCCTTAAATTTCTGTTTTTCTATATTTTTTCCACATAATATTTTTCTATACATAATTTAGTAGGAAAAATATTTAAGTAAATAAAAAATTAATATTTTTTCTATTGTAGCACAAACTAATCCTATAAATATTTAGGAGGTTTTTTCAATGAGACAGGAAGTTATTTCTTATTTATCTACAGAAAAAGAAGCTCTCTTTAATCTTTGTAAATTTCTGCATGATAATCCCGAAGATAGTTACAAAGAATATGACGCTTGCAAATATATATGTAATTTCCTAAGAGATAGAGATTTTGATGTAAGAGAAAAATTTTTAGATTTGGATACTGCTTTCTATGCTAAGAAAGGAAATGGATACCCTAAAATATGCTTTTTATGCGAATATGATGCTATTAAATCTAAGGGAGGACATATAACAGGTCATAATCTTCTTACTACTATATCAATTACAAGTGCCTTAGGATTAAGCAAGGTAATTGAGAAGTCTGGTGGAACAGTAATATTAATAGGATGTCCTGGAGAATATTTAGGTGGAACTAAGTCTACTTATGTTAGACAAGGTATTTTTGATGATATAGATGTGGTATTAACAGCTCACCCAGATATAGTAACCTCTGAAAGTGGTACTTCAAAGGCAATTATACCTTTAAAAGTAACTTTTAAAGGTCATGATGGATTAAGTTTCTTAGATTTTGATAGTTTTACATCTTTAGATGGTACTATGCTAACTTTTAATGTAATAAACGCTTTATCTAAGGGCTTCTGTAAGAAAGCTAACATACACACTATTTTATCTCAAGGAGGCGTTACACCTCTTCTAAGACCTGTTGAATCAGAAGGTAAACTATATATAAGATCAGAAAGTACAAAAACTGCAAAATGTATAGAAAATAAAATAAGAAATATTGTTGCTTGTATTTCTGACACAATGAACTTAGAAAGTTGTGTTGAACTTTATGAACCACCTAATGAAGAGCTTTTATCTAATCAAATATTAAATAGACTATATAGCCATAATTTAAAAGAAAATGGCATAATAAACATAGGAAAACCAAGAGATATAGATGCTGGGCTTTCATTAGGAACTGTAAGTCACAAGGTACCTTGTATTCATCCTTATATAAACATAGTTGATAATGTAAATATTGACTATGGAACTAAAGAATTTGCAGATGCAACAATGTCATCCTTTGCTCAAGAACAAGCACTTTCAGCTTCTTATGCCCTTATTTCAACAGCCTTAGATCTTATAGAAAGCGATTTTCTTCTTTCAGAGGTTAAAGAAACCTTCAATATGTCTAAGGAAAATTTATATTAAAAAAAGAGAGTCAAAAGACTCTCTTTTCTTAAATAGCTAAATTTTTTTCTAATTTATCAACAAGTGTTTTACTTGGCTTAAAATAGAATTTATTATATCCATCACCATTTTTATATATACAACAATAATGACCTGTTCTATCTAATAAACTACACACATATTTCTTACAAGAAGAAGTTTTAAAATCCTTTGCTTCTTTAGAATAATCTTTACCTAAATAAACAATGTTATTTAACTTTATGTTCTCTAAAGTTGATTGCTTATTAGCTTTCACCTTATGAATCATTAGTTGATTAGCTACTATGGAATATTTATAACTTGTCTTACATTTTCTATACTCTCTAAAGAATATAACTAATGTTAAAACTAGAAATATTGGATCTGTTATTGTCTCTGCATTAAAAGACTCAAATTTAATACTGCCAAAAAAATTAGATAGGCTTATAGCTAGGCTCATGCAAACTATACTAATTACAATAGCTACATCCCTTCTTTTTTTGACAACTTCCTTATGCATAGTGCCCATTTAAAAATCCCCCGACTTTTAATATTATAAACAAAACACATTATACTAATTTTCAAAAATTAATTCTACTTAGATAAGTGTAAAATTTTATTGATTTCAATCTTAATTGCTCATATTTAAAGTTTATAGTAATTGTATTGCTTGTACCTCTTTATTTCTATTACTTTCTTTGTTATATCTAAGCTAATTATAAAAATTATCTTGATTTTATTTTAAATAACTTGTTTAATGATAATTGAAACAAAATATAACTTAATGCTTTGGGAGGGAGAAAATGATTCAGATATATAAATCTTTAAGTGAAAATGATGGGACTTTAAAGAAAATTGCTTCCCTTGAACCAGGTTGTTGGGTTAATATAATAGCACCTTCTCAGGAAGAATTACTTCTTATTTCTAAAAAAACAGGAGTTCCTTTAGAATTTTTAAGAGCACCTTTAGATGATGAAGAAACTTCTCGTATAGAAATTGAAGGAGATTTTATATTAATAATAGTCGATATTCCTTTTACAGAAATGGAGGATAACTCCTTAACATATGATACTTATCCATTAGCAATAATTCATACAAAAAATGAATTAATTACTGTATGCTTAAAAAATAGCAAGGTATTAACCGACTTCTCTTCAAACAAAGTTCGTAATTTTTACTCATTTAAAAAATCAAGATTTATTTTACAAATTCTAAACAGAGTTTCTACATATTATCTTTTATATTTAAGACAAATAGATAAAAAAAGTATTATGATAGAAAAGCGTCTTCATAAATCAATGAAAAACAGAGAGTTAGTACAATTGCACTCATTAAGTAAATCCTTAGTATATTTCTCAACGTCATTAAAATCTAATGAAATTACATTAGAAAAGATGTTAAAACTTGATGTTATTCAAAGATATGAAGAAGATAAAGATGTTTTAGAAGATGTAATAATAGAAAATAAACAGGCTATTGAGATGACTGATATTTATAGTAATATTCTAGGTAGTACCATGGACTTCTTTGCTTCTGTTATTTCTAATAACTTAAACATAGTGATGAAAGTCTTAGCTTCAGTTACAATCCTTATGTCTACCCTTACAGTTATCTCTGGTATATACGGAATGAACTTTGACTACTTACCACTATTACACCATCCATATGGGTTCCATATAATAATGACTTTATCTGTAATACTTTGTGGTTTAATAGCATTTATATTATATAAAAAAGATATGTTTTAAATTTATCTGTAACCCTAAAAATATTTTTGCATATAATTAACTAAAAGATTATTGAGAGCAATTTATGCTCTCTATTTTTTTAGGAGGTTTTATGGTGAAATTTCAAAAATTAAAAATTGGTGATACTATAGGTATTGTTTCCCCTGCCAGTGGAGATAGTGCTGATGTAATAAACTATAATATATCTTCATTTAAAAATCTCGGATTTAAAATTAAAGAAGGAAAATATTTAAGAAGAAAAAATGATTATCTAGCTGCTTCTGACAAAGAAAGAGCTGAAGATTTAATGGAGATGTTTAAGGATAAGGAAGTTAAAGCAATAGTAGCTTATAGAGGTGGATATGGATGTATAAGAATGTTACCCTATTTAGATATGGGAGTAATTAAAAGAAATCCTAAAATTTTATGTGGCTATAGTGATTTAACAGTTCTCTTAAATTACTTATCTCAAAAGACAGGCTTAATAACATTTCATGGTCCTATGATAAATTCTAAAATTAGTTCAGATGAAATAACTAAAAATAGCTTTCTATCAATGCTTACTGATGATAGAAATTTAATTAACATATCTGCAAAAGATTTTAAGGTAGAAAATAAGGAACTTTTTAGAGGTGTTCTTTGTGGCGGAAACCTAACTATGATATGCAGTACCTTAGGAACTCCTTATGAAATAAATACTAGAAATAAAATTCTCATGATTGAAGATGTAAATGAAGAGAATTATGCTATAGATAGATACTTAATGCAATTAAAACTTTCAGGTAAACTAGATTCTTGTAGAGCTTTTTTAATAGGACATTTCACCCCATATAATCCAAAAACAATAAATACTATACTTTCTATACTATTATCATATAAAAAACCAATTATATATAATATGCCTTTTGGTCATGACTATCCTAATATAACCTTACCAATAGGATCATCAATTCTTTTCGACATAGCTAAAGATAAACTAATAATAAAATATTAAATGTTTCTTATGATTAATAGGAGAGTCAATATTCTAGCTAAGGATAAACTAATATCATAACCATCAATAAAACATGTAGATTGCACTAAGGCTATAAGAATTTATTAGCTACCGCATAAAATGTACTTTTATTTATAATAAAGTTTAAGAGTAATAAAGGAGAGATTTCTAGCTACTGCATAACATTTACTTTTAATCTTTAATGAAAAAAGTGGATTTATAAAATATAAATCCACTTAATTCTTAGTGTTTGGAATAAAATTTAGTGTGTATATGTAAATTTCTGCAAAGCAAAAACCTCAGTAAAGTTACTGAGGTTTTTTATGGAGGCGCCACCCGGATTTGAACCGGGGAATAAAGGTTTTGCAGACCTCTGCCTTACCACTTGGCTATAGCGCCACACTGGTGGCTCGAGCAGGAATCGAACCAGCGACACGAGGATTTTCAGTCCTCTGCTCTACCGACTGAGCTATCGAGCCTTACCACCAAAGAACATTTGCTCTTCACAAGTATTAATTATATAGATATATATCTAATATGTCAATACATTTTTTAAAAATTTTATGATTTTTTTTATAAAAATATATTTATTAGATTAATATATAGTAAAAAATACATTATGAAGTCATTAAAAACTCCTTTTTCTAATAATATTATTAATTTAACTTAATAATATTATTTTTATGTGATAAAGACTAGCTCATATTCAAGTAATTAATAAATTCACTATCTTTCAACTTCAACTATACTATATTATAATCTTATAAATCAAAATTGTTCCTTAATTTTAAAATTTTTTATTAGAAATTTTTTAAAACTATCTACAAGTAAAGGAAGAAAGAATTCATCAACAGAAATTTATAAGATTGATAATATTACAAATAATACTGACATCCTAAAAAAGCATTAAAGATAATAAAAGCAAAAAAATATTAAAGTTATTGTATTAACATTTAAAAGTTAACCCAAATTATCTATATAATAATATAAATTATAAAAGGTAAAATAATTTATCTACATTTAATACTATGAAGTTATATTACTAAATATATTTTTATCTTATTTTTAATCTAAGTATGTTTTTAAACTTAATTTAAAACTTAAACCTCCTAAACTTAACTTCACAAGCTTTGGGCATGAATTTAAATATTACAAATCTTATTAAAAACAATCTAAACTCTAATATAATAATACAACTTGCTATAGGACAAGTATTACGACTCAAAAGTTATCCACAAATATATTTTATATTTTAATTGAATAAATTCTGTGGATAATTTTTAAAATAAAAATATCCACAGGAAAATCTAATTTTAAAAATTAAACCTTTCATGTGGATATTATAAAAATTACAAAATAAAAAAGCTTGAATTAAAATTCAAGCTTTTTCTTACCTAGCGACCATCTACTCTCCCACACAGTCTCCCGTGCAGTACCATCGACCGTTAAAGGCTTAACCGTCGTGTTCGGAATGGGAACGGGTGTTACCCTTAAACGCATCATCACTAGATTTGGCTCCTCGAAGAGGACTCGAACCTCCAGCCTATCGGTTAACAGCCGAGTGCTCCACCATTGAGCTATCGAGGAATACTGACCTGGCGACCACCTACTCTCCCACACAGTCTCCCGTGCAGTACCATCGGCTTCTAAAGGCTTAACCGTCGTGTTCG
>NZ_JASORQ010000013.1:0-32171 GCF_030222355.1 Clostridium sp. UMB9555A
TCAATAACTCCTGTAATCTTAATATTTATTTTAGGCATATTCTTAAAATCACTATTTATAAAATCTATCGCTTTAGGATATTTACTTCACTTAGTAGGGGATACCTTCTCAGAAAGCGGAATAAAGTGGTTTTTGCCTTTCTATAATAAAGATATTAAAATGCCTTTAGGTATTCTAAAATATAGAACCGGTGGCCTAAAAGAATATGTTATACTAGGAATAAGCATTGTAATATTAATGCTAGAAATACAAAAATTTCATTTAATAAACTTATTTTCAATATAGGAGGTAATATGAAGAAGAAATTAGTATTTTTAGGTCTAATATGTTTAAGTTTATTTGCTTTCGTAAGTTGCGGAGCTGAAAAGCTAGATATAAGCAACTGCATAGATGTACGATATGGAGAATTTAATGGTTCAGCCAAAATCTATGAAAGTAGTTTAGATTTAGGAAAGCTACAAGATATTCCTAAGTTAAAGGGACTTACTCCTGATATGCTAAAAGGAGACTATAAAATAACTTTAGTAGGAGATAAAACCGATTTAAAGAATGGAGATAAAGTTAAATTACACTTAGAATACAACAAAGAGCTATATAAAAGAGACTTTAATGTAGAATTTAAATTTGAACCAACTGAAGTAACTATAGAAGGTCTACCAGATAAGTTAACAGATATAAATCAGATTTCTAAAGAGCAATGGGAAAAATTATATGCTGAAGTTAAAAAAAAGGCAGAGAGTAATGCTAAAGGTAATAAATATTCTGATTTAAAATTAGAAAAAGTTTTAGCATTCAATAAAAAAGATGACTCAGATGGTATTAGTGTAGAGTTTATTTTTTCATGTAAAACTACTGCAAATAAAAATAAATTTTTTACTTTACATGACAGATTAAAATTTAAAAATGAACATGATTTATATTATTCAAGAATTGCAGTAGGTTCATTATTCAAAAATGAATTTTTGTCAGATTATTCAAAATCATTAGAGGAAATATTAAAACAAGTATATCCTGATAATAATTATAAAGTTTTATGGAGTTCAGAAAATTAACTTTTTAATTGTAGATTATAAAATAACGATGATAATATAAATTTATCATCGTTATTTTTATAAAAAATTTTGGTAATATATTGTCTAATTTTAGGAAATATTGTATAATTAATTTACTCAAGGAAAAAGATAAAAATACTATAAGAAATTAATAATAAGTTATATACTCGTTTAAATTACATATATAAATTTTTCATGGTTTAAAAATTTTGATTTTTACTATGTTTATTTGTTGTGCAATTTAAGCGAGTTCTAAAGTCCAAGCTCAAGGAATTTGAGTTTGGGCTTTTTTATATGCTTTTTTAGAGTATAGACTACAAATCTATACAGTTGCCTATAACTTAAATAGGAACATGGTAAAGCCGTTGTGATAACGTAAATATTTACCGGAGTGAGCAGATACACTATAAACTAATCTTAGCGAAAGCTAACAAGGGTTTGATTGAGCCAAGGAAGAAAGTTGATCCGGCTATTCTCATATTACACATATATGAGGGTATAACGTAAGTCTTATTGAAACTCTGATGAAGATGTTTAGTCTAAGTAGTTCTATAAGAGCTATATGACAAAATTCAGCGGTTACGTGGAGTACCTGCAGCTTAAAAATAAGCTGCAACGAAAGGAACGTACAGAGCAGTAGAAATACTGGACAGGTAGGGGTACAATTCCTGTTTTGATGTACGGATTGGGTGAAATACTAATCACTAATGTGTTGTTACCGGGACCATAGGTTAATGTGGCGAGGCTCTGCATAGGGATCTTAATTCGGTGACATAGTTATCCTGTTCTTTTTTATTAAATTGGACAGGATAACTATGTACATTTTGAGGGTACTCGGGATCTAATCATAGATTAAGAAGATAGTCAATAAAAAATTTATTTTTTATTTCCTTTTAGGAAGGTGAATGCCGTAGGCAGAGGGAACCTAAGGTTCCCTTATTTATTATTTATAATTTTATTTTTGTTTTGTTTATTAATCTATACTCAGTTACGAGTATTTCGTATTTAATGATATGGAGGTTTATTATGAAAAATCTTAATTGTATCTTCTGTAAGAATTTTAATAAATATAAAGAATTCAATTGTATGTATTTTAAGATAAAGATAGAAGATCCTGAAGTAGCAACAAAATGTACTAACTTTATTCCAAAGAGAAAAGAAAGTAGAAAGCCTTGTAAGGATTGTATATATTACGTACGTAATCCAAAGGTAATTCAAGTTAAGAAGAATAAAGTTGTTTTTGATAAAAGATTTTATTATTGTCTACGCATTAATAAGCGAGGGACTTATTTTAAAAAGGTTAATTGTAAATACTTTTCAGAAGAATTATAAAGGAGGAAGAGTTTATGAAGGTATTAAGTTTATTTAGTTGAATAGGAGCTTTTGAAAGAGCTATTGAGAATAAAAATATTGAACATGAGATAGTTAATTATTGTGAAAAGGATAGGTATGCAAGTTATGCCTATAGTAAACTTTTTAGGTTATCTGAAACTAAGAATTTATGGGATGTTAATTGGGTTGATGGAACACATTTTAAAGATATAGATCTTGTAACTTATGGCTTCCCATGCACCGATATAAGCCTAGCTGGAAGCTGTAAGGGAATAATTAAAGGTGAAACAAAATCCGGGCTGCTATTTGAAGCAATAAGGATTATAGAAGAAGCTAGACCTAAGGTAGCAATAGCCGAAAATGTTAGAAATTTAGTAAGTAAAATGTTTATTTCTGATTTTCATAATTTAATTAATGAATTAGATAGGTTAGGCTATAACTCTTACTGGAAAATACTAAGTGGAATTAACTATAATTCGGCACATTCTAGAGAAAGAGTATTCATAGTCAGCATCAGGAAAGATATAGACAACGGGAGCTTTAAGTTTAAAGAAGGAAACGATAATCTAGTTATACTAGAGAGCATTACAGAAAATTTTGTAGATGAAAAATACTATTGTAAAGATAATTCTTATTTAAAAAGCTTTTTAAATAAAGTTAATAAAAGAGTTTGCAAGGATAAAGAGCCTAGTAAATTCGGATTAATGAGAGTTGGAACAATTAAAAATCCACATATGTTACAAATGAATAGAAGGGTTTTCTCAGAGCTAGGAGCTAGCCCAACCCTTGTAACTGGATCTGATAGTATTCCTAAGATTATTCAATGTAAGGTTAGAAAACTTACTCCATTAGAATGTTGGCGTTTAGTCGGATTCACATCTGAAGATTACTGGCTAGTTAGAAAAGCTCTTGAAGAACAGTTTTATAACTGGAAAGATTGTACAGATACGCAAATGTATAAGATGGCTGGGAAAGTATTATAATCCAGGTAGCAGAAAGTATAATTGAAAGCCTGAAAGGAATATTATATTAGTTAAACGAGGTGAGAATATGAGTGAAATATTATTAGAATTTCTAAAAGAAACTCGTATTATAAATAGACAAGCTAAATTGTTAATAGAAGATAAGAATAGTTTATCTTCTTCAGATAAAGAAATGTTGAATAAAATTATATTAAACACATCTAAATCTTTAAGTAAGTTAGGTTCAGAAATTAATTTATGATTAGTTTATGTGGCAGAGATTGTAATAGCTGTGTTATGAAAAAAGAAAAGATGTGTAATGGATGTTCCATGTGTGATGTTTCTTTTTGTAAATGTGGTGAAAAAAGAAAGCGTTGAATGGTTGTTTGTCCTAATAAATTCGGTTCTTTTACTTTAGTAAAAAATACTATAGTAAAGGAACCATTAATGGAGAATAAATCTTTAGATTTACCCATTTATATTCCTGTAATGCCTGATAAAATCAAAGAAAATTTCAATTTTAAGGCCAATAAAAATATAATTGCTGTTCATGGAGAGTTCTTTTTAAATGCTGCTGGAAGCAAAATAACGGGAGCATATAATCCAGGATTCAAAGCTGCATTAAATTTAAAAGAAGATTTATCCGGAATATTAGAATTTTATATAAAGGATAGAACCTTAGAAGGCTTTTGGGATAATCGAAAATCTATTTATAAGGAATTAAAACACCAGGACTTTTTAGGAATAATAGCTCCTAATTTTTCTGTCTATGAAGATGCTTCACGCCTGGAACATATATATAATATTCAACGTTCTAAAACTGCTTATAATGAAATGATACGTGAGGGCCTTCCGGCTATTCCGGATATATCTTGGTACTCAAAAGAAGATTTAAACTTTTGGATAAAAGAAATCAAGGCCAATAATATTAAAACTATAGCTTTTAGTTTCATGAATGTAGATACTAAACTTAAAGCAAGTAACTCATGGAAACATTACTTGCTAGGATTTAAAATTTTAAATTTTAAAATACCTTTAAATGTAGAAATAGTGGTTGCGGGTATTTCCTCAGTCCAAAGAATTGAGGAAATCCTTAAAATAAGTAAAAATAGAAAAATATCTTTTATGCATCAAGCTGCTTGGGTTAATAGTAGAAATGGGGTATCTGTAAAAGATAAAAAACAACTAGATAAATCTATTTCTAAAGATGATATTTTCAAAAATAATCTAGAATTTTATACTAATAAGTACAATAAATTGTATGAGAAGTATAATAAATAGCCCTAATTTATGAAACTTTTTTAATTAGTACAGTTCTTGCACATATAAGAAGTATAGCAATGGCTGTACTTCTTTTTATTTTATGAAAGAGGTGATTTTTATGCCGAAAAGAAGAAGTAATACTATTGCAAATACAACGGAAGGATTAATTGGTGGCTCAGGATCTAATCTTTCTGAAGGAATAATAGAAGATTTAGTTAATGCTGTTAATGGTAGACTAGATAATATTGTAACTGTTCAAGGGTTATCTAGGACCAGAAACAGAATTGAAGATATAAATATAGTTTCATTAGGTAATAATCGATATGAAGTAAGTTCAACTGAAGGTGGAACTTACATTGTTGATATGAATGAAAATAGCTGTGAATGTGGTCAATATGTTTATAGAAATGAATGCTGCAGACACTTAATAGCGGGCAGAGAAGCTTTAGGCGAAGTTGCAGAAGTAGATACTATAAACAATGTAGAAGCTACTAGAAGAGCTAGAGATATAAGGGATGAAATAAATAGAAATATTCGTGGAGAAGAACAAGACGATAATCACTTTTATATAGACAATGAAGTTGATTTCGATAACGATTTTGCAGAAATTAATGATGATTCTATAGAATATGAGTACGAAAACGTACTAAACGGAAACAATAGTACATTTGGAGTTGAACTTGAGTTTGTTGGTGGTGATGCTAATGCTATAGCAAGAGAACTTTATGAGCTGGGGATAGTAAGCTCTCCTAGAAGATTAAGTTATCATTCAAGAAGTGAGCCAGGTAAGTGGAAACTCGAGAGAGATGGTTCCGTATCCGATGGAGATGCCGGCGGAGAAATAGTTTCTCCTATTCTTAAAGATACTCCAGAGACTTGGGAACAAATAAAAGTAATATGTGATGTTGCTAAAAGACATGGGGCGAGAGTTGACCAAAGGTGTGGTGGCCATGTTCATATAAACATGGAAAAACTAGATACTGCAAGACAAAGATGGAGAAGATTTTTTAAAACTATAGAAGTATATGAGGATTGTATTTATAGAGCTGCAGGTGGAGATTTAGGAAGAGTAAGAAGCAATGCTAGACATTATGCCACTCCATTTAGTCCTAGGACCGATGAAAGTAAATATATCAGATTCAACATGGATAATGATGAAGATGTAAGAAGAATGGCAGCAGAAATTTCTGAAGGAAATAGGTATTATGGTATCAACTTAACTAATATAGCAAGAGATAGAGCCCCTACAGTTGAATTTAGACATTTTAACGGTTCATTAAACGAAAAGCAAATCCAGGCTAATATAAAAATGGCTGCAGGTATAATAAATGCTGCAGAAAAAGCAAGATTTAGAGATACTGAAGATGAAATTTTCAAAAAGAGAGGAAATATCCTAAAGAATACTTCAAGACTAGGTGGAGCACAAACTAAAAAGAAAATGATGGAGTTCTTAGACTTAACATTTCCACGTAGAAAAGATAAAAATGCAATACTAAATGTTTTTAAGAAAAATGAATGGAGCTAATATACTTTTATAGAAAATAATATTATAATATTTACAAGCATTACAATAAATAATCATTTCCCTTTTTAAATTAAACTAAGATAACGAAAGAGCTCTACTTAGTAAATCTAAGTAGAGCTCTTTCAATGACTTTTATTGTGATACAAAATGAATATATTATAATTATAAATTTTTTATTATTATAAATAAAGAAAAAATTAAACGTTTTCTTATTTTTAAAATTTCTTAACATAATAGACTAAATTTATAGTATAATAATTTTAAGCTTTTACTATGTAAATAGCCATTTTTACTTACGTAATTTAAGAAAATAAAGAAAGTCCTACTTAAAATAAGTAGGACTTTCTTTGTTTAACTTAGGCACTTATACATAAATAAAGTCTTTTAAATATTTTAACTTAAATTTCAAGAAAAATAAATAGTAATATATTGTTTATTTATTAAGTTTAAAGTTATAATTAAGGTATAGCTTTTAAAAGTTTTTATATCATAAATATAGCTTTTCACATTTCTTTTTATTATAATACCCATAATATTTTAGGAAAGTGATTATATGAGATTGTCAAAAGAAAAGATTAAAGATAAAAAGGAATACTTTTTAAACCAAAGAAAAAATCCTACTGGTATGTTTACAGAAATGGCTGTTAGAACCTATTTTTTAATTTATAAACAATGTTCTCCAACTGACAATTTCTGTCCTAGTAATAAGATAAGTTCCAGGGTTTTAGTCAGCTATGTGTATTAAAATTTTTATGATAATAAAACATCAAACCATGTTCCTAGTGTAGTTAATGACTGTGTAAATCATTTAAATAAAATAGGATATATAACATTTATTAAAACTAATTCATCACCAAAGTGGATTGTGAAAATTGAAAAAAATTTAGATTTTATTTTAGATGGTGAAGAAGATTTTTACTTCAAAAAATACAATATAACTCAAAAAATAATATAGTATCAATACATAGGAAGTGATAATCCTTGGATGATTTAATAAGAACAAAGATACTCACCTTTTTACAATGGAATGATAAAAACGAATATTATAATGATGAACTATATGACTTGGAGGAAGTTCAAAAATTATCATTGGAAGAAAGTATAAAATATTTTTTGCAGTAATAAATTCAAAGTTTTATTATTCAATAGCTGATAATTTCTTTGAGTTAAGCTTTTATGAAACAATACAATATGCTAAAGACTATAAGTTCTATAATAAAACTTATAATAAGTTGAAATTCTTGCTAAATAATAATCCTAATGAAAATTTATATAGAAATTTACTTAAATAAAAAAATAAAGTTACTTAAAAGTAAGTAACTTTATTTTTAGTGTTCGTATATATAAAGGCAAAAAGCAATAAACTTAACCTAAAATTAGAATACTCTTTACCTAAATATATTAAAATTTACTTATAGGATTATTTTTCCGATATATTTTATAGTAATGTAAAGCTCAAATTGAATCTGAAGTTGATAAAAAAGTTTTATCCCTCCATTTTGAAATGTTCCATTTTAATAAGTATATGTCTGTATATTTATTATAATATAATCTAAAAGTTAAATTTTCAATATCTTTTGGTACTTTAAGAGCAACTACTACATTAGGAAAAACTTCTACAGAAATTAATGTATATAAATCTTTATCATTAGTTAAATTATTCCTGCTGTATTATGTAATCTAGTTTTAATAAATAGTTAATTCACATATTATAGCATAATAAGAATTTTGTCATCCCCTATCTTTTATAATTAAATTCTATATTCAAAGATGTTTTTCTAATTTCATCAGCTTTTTTCGATTGTTTTAAAGTGAATATACATAAAAGTTTTATTTTATAATTACTGTTCCGTTATATAAAATTAATCTTTCATCATCATTAATATCTTGTTTAAATTCAAATAATAATTCATCATTTTTAGAGTAATCTTTCCATTCTATTGAATTATTTTTAAAAACGCCATTATTAGTTATATTATTTATTTTTACAGGAAATTTCTGGTCTACAGGTATATCTATCTTTAATGAATTATTAGATTTTAAGTTTTTAACTGATATAGTTTGATTTCCTATATATGCCTTTACAGACTTATCTAACAATGTTGAAATATTAGATATCATATTTCCATTTAAGTAAATTAAGAACAAGTTATTTAGTTCTTTCAAAGGAGAAATGTCTTTAATTCTATTATTTTTAAGCTCTAAACTAAATATTTTTGAACAATTTTTTAGTGGCATTAGTGACTCAATTTCATTATTATTTAAGGTTAAAACAGATAACTTATATAAATCTTTTAAAGGTTCTAAATCAGTTATTCTATTATTTGATGCATCTAAACTTTGTAATTGTTTTAAATCTTTAAGTGGTGCTAAAGTACTTATACAATTATTAGATAAGCTTAAAATTTTTAAATTTTTTAAGTTTTTTATAGCAGATATATCAGTTATATTATTATCATATAAGAAAAGTTTTGTTAAATTTTTCAATTTAGAAATTTCAGAAATATTATTAATATTATTTCCACTAGCATCTATTTGAATTAAGTTTTCTAAGTTACTTATAGGGGTCAGATCACTGATTTTATTATTTTCCATATTTAGAACTTCTAATTTTTTTAAATTTTTTAATACAGAGATATCTTTAATATCATTATATTTATTTTTATCAGCCTCCCTATGATTAGATATATTTAAAAATTTTAAGTTTGTACAATATTCTAACCCAGAAATATTTGATATATTTTCAGCTCCAGTAGTTAAATTTTCTATTGCTCTTAATTGACCTACAGATATATCAGAGCTTTCTTCTTGTTTTAAATATTTATTTAAAACTCTTTTTAAATTTTTATCAGGTATATTGACAATATCTGAATCATTTTCATTGATAAAGGTATCCATACTATTTTTCATAATAGTATTTTCATTAGCAAACACTAAATTAGGGCTTACAATATTAAAAAAAAGTGTAGTTGTTGTCATTAGTAAACATAATTTTTTTCTTTTCATTCTTAAAATCTCCTTTCAAAAAACATTATTATTTAATATGCTTCCTGTTTTAAGTCAAAATATAGTAATTTATTATATTTATTATTACTTATTTACAAAAAAATTCAATAGTATTTGCATTGTTGGTCAAAATTAATACATAAGTGGAATTGAATTAATTTAATCGTATAATTTTTAGTTTATTAATAAACTAAATTTTTATACGATTAAATTGATAATCTAATAATATATTATTATAAAATTTAACTATAATTAAGTTTTTATTGTTATAATTAAAAGTATGTTTCTCTAACTTATGTATATATTCTGTAATTAAAGATATTATATTAGAAGTTAAGTTATAATTAATTTTAAAAATTATATTTCAACTCTTCACTTGAAATATAATTTAAAATAGATATTGTTTTCTAATTTTTTTCAACTATAAAAAAATGATGTAACAGTACCTTCCATTATTGAATTAGCTAATCTTAATACTTAATCATAATTAGCTATCTCTTTAATAACTTTATATAGCTATAATTTATTTTTATTTTGACTTAGTTAATATCTTCTAATTTTAATAATCATATATATTTAAATTTATAACTAACTTTAAAAAAATTATCAGGAAAAGTAGGCTTAAATTAACTTATTCAGTTAATTTAAACTATTACTAGTATTTATGAAATCTTAAGCTTTATAAGGTAATTTAATTAAGAGTTTTACTAAAAGTACTTTATCAAACGCATAATAATTAAAAATAAAATATAAAAAAAGTGCTTAGTTTCTAATCCGCACATCTAAATTCAATAGGTGTGCGGTTATTTAGTTTACACTGAAATCTTTCAGTATTATACCAATGAATATACTCGTCTATAGAGTCGGTTAATTCTTCGAATGTTTGGTAACTATTCTGATATATAAGTTCACTCTTTAAATACCAAAAAAAGTTCTCTATACAAGCATTATCAAGGCAATTACATCGTCTTGACATACTTTGTATTATTCCATGTTTTAATAATAATGCCTGATAAGATTTAGAAGTATAATGAGTTCCTTGATCACTATGTAAAATAAGTCCATTAATGCTATTCTTATTTCGTTTAACCGCAATATTTACTGTTTCTAAAACAAAAGATAAATCTAGATGTTTACTGACCTTATATGCAACAATTTCATTGTTAAATAAATCTTTAATAGCTGATAAATAAGACTTTTTCTTGTAGTCTCCGTAAAACAGATATGTAATATCTGTAGCACATTTCTCTAGTATTTTATTCTCTAGTTCTGAATAACTACTATCTTTCTTTCCATTATTTAGCCATTTATAATAACCACTTCTAGATACCGAGGATATATTGCAAAGCAATTTTAAGGTATATTTGCAACTTAACTCCCTAATTATAAAAAACTTATCTCTTACATTTATCAAATATTTCTATATTCTAACAGCTTTTTTAGATATTCATTTTCTACTCTTAACTTTTCCACTTCTTCTATACTATCAAAGTTTTTCTTCGGTCTTTCACGAAGTGGACTTTTGACGCTTTCACGTCTTTCATTAAGTCTCTCAACACCAAACTCTTCATAACGTTTTGACCATAAAAGCACTCTATTTTTGCTAGTTAAATCAAGTAATTTAGCTATTTGTGAACTTGATAAACCTTCTTCTAAATACATTTTTACAGCCTTTAATTTTATTTCAATTGAATAATTTCTATTTTTTCTAGACATAAAAACACTCCCTTTAAAGTAGATTTTAACAGTTTTTTTATCCAGTCTACTTTAAAGGAAGAAATTCAGTTCATTTTAGATACTTTCTTTTTTATTTTTATATAATGAGTGATGATTTAATAAGAAAAAAGATATTGAATTTTCTACAATGGAATGATAAAAATTGCTAGTATACTGATGAAAGATGTGATTTAGAACAAGTTCAAAAATTATCATTAAAAGAAAGTATAAAATATTTTTTGGAGTGGTAAGTTCAGATTTTTATTACTCAATAGTTGATAATATTTTTGAGTTGAGCTTTTATGAAACAATAAAATATACTAAAGATTATAAGTTTTATAATCAAACTTATAATAAGTTAAAGTTATTGATAAATATTAATGATAATGAAATTTTATATAGAAATTCACTTGAATAAAAAATAAAGTTACTTAAAGTAAGTAACTTTATTTTTTAGTGTTTGTATATATAAAGGCAAAAAACAAGAAACGTATAGTTAATAATATTATACTTTAAATATGAAAATTAATAAAGCAAGTTAATAAATAACTGGATATCTAGATAGATTCAAGAATCTTCAAATAGTATAATATAGTCAATATTCTCTGAATTAAATTTAATTAGGTATCATGAATATTAGCATTTTAACTTTATATTGATATAATTAAGTCATAAAAATGTTTATCATATTTAATTTATTATATTATAGAAAACGTTCAATTGTATGGTTTTCCCAATTAATTTTAAACATAAATTCAGTATATTCACATGCAGTTGAACGTTTATTTGATCCCCTCCATTGAGTAGTTTCCCAATTCAAAGTATACTCATCGTCAAATCTTTTATATGTAACTGTTATCATAGATTCTTTAGCATCTTTTGGCGCTGTTAAAGCTACTGCCATATTAGGTGAAAAGCCACCTGAAATTAAAGTTGAGAGATCTCTATCATCAGTAAAGTTTTCATAACCATTATTATATAATCTTGATTTCATAAATAATTGATTCCCATAAATACCATGATATGAATCCAGATTATAACCATCTTTAGTTTCAACAAATTTTATATCCCATGAAGCTAACTTTTCTTCATCTTTTCTTTGGATTGTTCTAAAATCAGGTTGTTCATAGCTTATAGTATTTTGTACACTGTATGAAGCATTTATTCCTGCACTACCACTTTTACCTTCAACAGATATATTTCCTCCAATTGAATATCCAATTGAATTAGATACCTCCTTTTTATCTATAGTATTTTTAGGTATAGAATTTGCTATTTTTACTTTATTAGCTGTATCAGCGCTTTCTATACTAATTCTATAAACTTCAGGCCACTTCATCTTTCCATAATATGTAGAACCAGATACTTTCTTACCTGAAGGTATAAACCCATCTAAATTTAGTAAAGCAGTTTTCTTATCAGAATATTGATCTTCAACAAAAGTTCCACTTAATGTTGCTTTTAACCCTTTACATGAAGAAGTATCAATAGAAGTGTATTTAATAGCTTCCTTTCCATCTTCTTTTATTATTTCTCCATTTTGATTTTTCAGCTCTATTTTCTTAGTATTGCCTAATTCACTTGCAAACACTTGAGTTTGTGTTGAAAAAATACTTGTACTAACAATACTTGCAAGAGCTAAACTAGTAGACATAATTTTTAATCTTTTCAAAAAAATTCCCCCTTTGAAATGTTATTAAATTACTAAGTTAATTTAACTTGTTTATTATATAATCACATTTTTATTAATTTTTTTCAATACAATCGGTATAACTGGTTAAAATTCTTGCATAACTGGGAGGTTTTATTGAAATCTTTAGTTTAGAAACATTAAATCAAGACCTAGCTTATCTGATGCCTCATTATATATTTCACTTAATTTAAAATATTTTCTAATTATTCTATATTTTAATTAATTTCTATAATAATAAATTAAATATTATACATTATTATAAAATTTACAAGCATTTATCCCAGTTTTACACGAATTTTGACCAGTTATGTAAAATCTATTGAAAAACGTTTTCAAAGTAGTATTATAAAAGTATAAATTTTAATTGTTTTTTCAGTCTTAAATATATTTTATTAATAAATAAAAGGGGGATTAACAATGAAAAGAAAAATTTTAAGACTATTAAGTTGTGTAGTTTTAGTAAATGGTTTAACAACAACTAATGCATTTGCATCACAAGTATCAAACAATAAATTAATTGCAAATAGTAATGAAAAAGTTAATTTAGTATCATTATCGTTACATGATACTATTAAAAAAGTGAGAAAGAATTATGCTTATGTTATCTATGATAAAAATAAACCATTTGTTGTTTATGTTTCTTATGGAGCAGATGGATCTGTTTCACAAACAATTTATGGAGCAAATAAGAATAATGATGGAACATATGGTCCATATGGTCCAGAGAAAATATTTATAAGAGAAGATGGAACTTATTATAGTGAAAGTGAAAATAAAAATCAAAATCCTGTGAAAAAAGAAAGAAAAAATTATGCTTATTTAATCTATGACGAAAATAAACCATTAGTTGTTTATGTTTCTTATGGAGCAAATGGATCTGTTTCACAAGCAGTTTACGAAGTAAAAGAAAATAAAGATGGAACATATGGCCCATATGGTCCAGAGAAGATATATATTAATAAAGACGGCTCATATATTCTTAGTGAAAATAAAGATAGTATTAGAAACGAAAGAAAGAATTATGCTTATGTTATCTATGATAAAAATAAACCATTTGTTGTTTATGTTTCTTATGGAGCAGATGGATCTGTTTCACAAACAATTTATGGAGCAAATAAGAATAGTGATGGAACATCTGGCCCATATGGTCCAGATAAGATATATGTAGATTCAAGTGGTAAAATAACAAAAAAATAAAATAATATTTTTCAAACTATAAGTTAGTAAGTTAATATAAAAGATTTTATTAGCTAAGTTATAAAGATTACACCATTTAAATTTATAATTTAGACTATCTCAAAATCGATAGTTTTCTGTAATACATATAGTAATAAAATGCGTTATAGTTTTGTTATTTATATGAAATGCATAAATAATTTTGATAAAAATAGTTTTATATATAATAATTAAAAATAAAATTATTAATTTAACAGATACTAATTAAGGAGGAGAATTTATGAATTTTAAAAGTAAAGTTTTAGGAACCGTTTTATTGGCTGCTGTAAGTTTAGGTAGTATTACAAATGTTGCTTATGCATCAAGTTATGTACATCAAAATGGAAGAGTATATGTAACAAATTGGGATAATTATGATTATACTAATGGTTGCATAGGAGGTGTAACTTTAGAAGATGAACGTGGAAATAAACCTATTTTTTCGCAAAATGCTGACTATAACTGGGTATCAAGTGGATTAACTGTTAAAGGTACTGGAGACTTTGGATTTAGCTTCAATTCAGATAGGGTTAAAGTTTATGATTTTGAAAGTCGTAAAGAAATAACAAATGGTTACTTAAGAGGAGGCCAAAAAATTTATATTGTATCTAAAGATGATCCAACTTATATAAGACTTAGTATATCACCTGTAATAATTATTGAAAATTAATATTAATAGATTTTATTTATTTCTGTAATTTAGAAAATATCAATAATTTTGTGTAACACATCTAAAAATATATATTAAAAATTATTAAGGTTTAAATAATATTTTATTTAAACCTTAATTTTCTTTTTATTTAATTATATTGAATATAAATTGTACAAAAATTAAAATCAGTATATTTAAATTTTTAGTATAAATGGTCGTCAAGACATTCGTCGAAAAAATTGAAAGTTTTTTTAATATTTAAGCTTATCCCCTAATAGATTAAACCCATTTATATAGATATTGTTGCAAGGTAAAATATTTTAAGTAAAGTTTCATCTGTAGTAAAACCGTTTTTATTTTAGTAACTTTCCTTTTTGCCTTCAATATTTACTTCAGAATTTTTTGCAAATTGCTTATTAATTCTTTTTCGGTATAAGATATAGTCTGAAATCTGATAATTAATTATATCATTTCAGTAGTTTACTAAGATTATTTAACACTCTCAATACTATCTAGGACTTGTTTTTAAAATTAATATAAACATTCCTATTGAATAAGCTATTCCATTATAGTTCCTAACTAATATACAGTCTAATGTGTATCTACATTTTTATAAACAATGTTTTCATTACTCATTCGTTGATGGACAACATAGATCTTGTTGTACTGCTAAGCTTAACTTAAAAGCCTATATAACTATACAAGATTGGTTATATCCTTATTGTTCATTAAAAAATAAAATTGAAACTTTTAAAAATTATTCTGATAACATTTCTATAACTTCAAGAGAATTAGAAGATATAGAAATTAAACTAAAAAAGATTTTAAGTTATGGTCACTATAATAAAAATTAAAAAAGTTGTTAATTTCAGTTAATGTTTACAATGTTACTTACAGAATTAGTCAAGCTTCTAACCAAACTGGTAATTTATATTAAATATTTTTTTATTGATATACTTATTAAAAATACGGTTTATAAATGCAGGCAAAGACAAGCTGAAGGTATTGTAATGCAAGGCTAAAGGGAAACATTTAGGTAGGCCAAGAATAGAATATCCAGATAGTGTTAAAGAAATATATGATAAGTGGAAATCTAAAGAAATCATCGGTGTAAAGGCTATGAAACTAATGAATTTAAAGAAAAACTCTTTTTACAATCTAATAAAAAAATATGAAAGCGAAAAAATATAAATTAAAAATGGTTAAAAATAATTTCTAATAAAACATAAAATTTAAAAGTATAAAAAATTATATAAATACGAAAAGGAAGGTAATTTTATATGTTTTCAAATAAGAAGTTTAAAAATTTATTTAGCAATTGGTTAATTCCAATAATTGCAGCAGTTTTGCTTGCTGTAATTATCAATAAATTTCTTTTATACAAAATAGTAGTTCCTAGCCCATCAATGTTCCCAACAGTAGAAGTGGGAAATCAACTATTTGTTACGAAAATTTATAATACTTCAAATATAAAGAGAGGAGATGTTTTAGTCTTTAATTCTGATGAACTTCATGAATTACTTTTGAAAAGAGTAATAGGGTTACCGGGTGACAATGTTGAAATAAAAAAAGATGGTTCAGTTTATGTAAATGGAGAAAAAATTCAAGAAGATTATGTTAAATATCCAGGTGGAAAAACAGATATGTATTTTAATGTACCAGAAGGAAAATTCTTAATGTTAGGAGATAATAGAGCAAATAGTGATGATGCTAGATATTGGACTAATCCATATGTAGATAATAAAGATATAGATGCAAAAGCTCAAATAATTGTATATCCATTTAATAGAATTGGATTTATTAGATAAAGTTAATGTATAGGGTTAATATTTTTTATTAACCTTATTTTTTTGCATAATATAAAATCCAATTAATATTACTTATAATAACTAATATCATAAGTAAAGGAACCCATAGAAACTGATGAGTCATTAATAATATTATAAATCCTGTAACCCAAATTATTATTGAATATATCACATATTTAAGAAATAAATTCAAATAATTACCTACTTAAATAATAGATTTAGAATAAAAATGTAAATCTATTAATCATTCAATGGAACTAAAAATCAACTTTTTTTAATTAAAGTAATTTTTTTTAATATTATCATTTCCTTTTTGATTAATTCTACAACATCTTAGAAAACCATTACAAGTATTACATTATTATTATAAAAAAATATGAAATAGAAAATAAAATTTAAGTTTAATCTAAATAAAAAAGTATCACAATTTATTTAAGGAGAGTGTAAAGAGTATTATATTTATCATATTTAATACAGTAACTTTTCCATTTAAGTATGTTATTTTTATAGTATTTACATTAAATAATTATAGTATATACAATTCACATAAATTCAAATTCTATATACTCGTCAATTTAAAAACGTTTTTTGATAACATTTCTCTTTTACCACTATTCTCCTTTATTTGTTAAAATATTTATATATTCTAAAGGACAATTCTTTTTACTTAATTTTTGAATATACTATACTCTTATAAATTTAATACTATTTAAAAAATTAATATATATTCAAATAGTCTGAACTTACTAGATTTATAATTTAAAAACATAAACTTTGCTAATAAATTATCTTCACCAGCATTAGAAAGTTCTGTTAATTCATCATAAATTTTAAAATCATCTTTTATATCAATAATAGCATCATTTTCTTTACTAGAATATTTCACTATAAAAGTAACTTCTAATTTATTTTTCCCAACTCTGTAAGTTTACCATTTTCAAATAAAAATTTAGTATTTTTATTTGGATCACCAGTTGATGGAAGCATATATGAACCTTGTATAATTTTAAAAGAACTTAAATAAATTTCAGAACTTCCTTTTGAAATTTTATTTACTTCATCTAAATAAGAAGCTAGTCTTAATTTTATAACTAATTTATCCATAGAATCATAAGTAAAAGAAATTCGTTTATTGGAATCATGAACATTAGCTTGTATTATATAACCTTTATATATTTTAAATATCATAATAAATTCCTCATTAATTAAAAAAATATATTTTTTATAGTTTATATATTTAATTTTAAAATTTTTATAAAATTAATATTCTAATAAATATTTAGTTTTAAATTCTTTTCCATTAATAATACTTGTTAATTCACTTTCTGTGGGAATATTTTCTTCGTTAAATTTATAATCGTATTTAAATGTCATATTGGTATTAACACTTGTAATTTTCATTTCATCTATTAACTTGTATGATGAAGCAAAGAAGTCTAAATCTATTTTCTTCTCTTTTACAGGATCTACGAAATATATAGGATATATTGAGTTTGCTACATAGGAAATTTCTCGTGTTATCTCAATGCCATTTTTATTTTGAATAGCTTTTGTTATATCACCATCTTTATCATACTCTAATGTCATGCTATATTCTGTTCCATTTTTCTTTTCTATTATTTTATCTACTCTACCATTTTTATCATATGAATAACGAGTATATTCTTTTTTCTCATCACTATCTATTCTAGGTGTATAACTCTTTCTAGAAAGTTGTTCTCCATCATAATAATAATCTATTTTATATACTTTAATAGGCTCTTCTGATAAATCTGTATCTGAAACATCAAAAACTTTTTTTATTTCTTTAGATATTTTCCCCTCAGAATCGTATGTATATTCTGAGATAGAATTTTCTTTAACATGAATTATAGCCGGTGTAGTTGTGTTGTCTTTTTTTAATTTATTTAAAATTTTAACAACATTACCATTAGAATCATATTTATATTCTATAGTTCCTTCAGCATAATCTCTAAAAGTAATTTTTCTTGAATCATTATATTTATATTGGGATGCTATTGACTGTTGTTGACCACCTTTTATAATTTTCTGCAATCTACTTGTAATATTTTCATACCTATAAAAATCAATATTATCTTCATATGCAGAATAACATTCACTAGCAAATATAACATTTGATGAAAGTGATGTCATACCTATACTTCCAATTAATATTGCTGAAATTAAATTTTTTTTCATGAAATCAACTCCTTTTACTTAAACCTGATCTGTTAATTTAAATGAACATTGCTCTTTTCAACACTTGAGAATACAATAAGTTTGCTAAAAAATATTTATCCCCCTCAAGAAAGGAGAAAAAAGCAATGAGCAAAACTAATGTAAAATGTCCTCATTGTAATTCTAAAAGGCTATATAAGTTTGACAAGCATGCTGATAAAAAATATCAATTTAAATAATATATCAATAATTAAAATCAAAAAAACAACTACTAAGCGATAAAATTATCAACATATTTGATTGATTTGCAAAAATTAAATCATTTGCTAGGTTTATTTGCCATGTAAAAATTTATTCAAACTTATATAACTCTCAAATAAATAATACATTATGAAGAATTAAGATATTTTTCACAACAATCTAATATTCATTTAAATATTTTAAAATAATTATCATTTTCAATTTCTATCTATATAAATATATATTTATTATTTTTAATAAACTAATAATATAGCTTATTAAAAATTATTACAATAAAATATGCTTAACTGGTCATATTTTATACTAAACTTTATGAACTTGTAATAAAACATAGTAAGTTACCATAACCTTAAGAAAGCATAAAATATTAATACTTAAACCTAAAACACCAACACTTAAAAATTTTATTTATATTCAATAGATATTTTTATATCTTAAATTGAAATATTGGATTTGTGTTAATATCTTAGAAACAAAAATTATAACTTATTTAGGCGATATTCAAAGTTTTAAATTTCATCTAATTAGTAGTTTTATAATCAAGGCTTTAATATAGTTTTTTACTATTATAAAAACTTTCTATATATTTAAATATTGATTTTTAGCAGCTTCATACTTTTAATAGATTTTTCTGTAAATTTCTTTTTTCTTTAAAATAGGATGAAATAACTATATACAAGTATTACAATATATCCAAATTTTTTAGCTAAAGAATTAAATTAATTACATAGATTTTTCATATCATTATTTATTGAGAATCTAAATCACTATGAAATATTATTTTCCTTACAAAAATTACTTATAGCTCCTTCCTAATTTTTAAATTTAGATAGTATTTTATCCAAATCTATATTTTCATAAAAACACATTTCTTTTGAATTATTGACTTAATAATATTAATTCATAGAAGTTGTTTTTAGATATCAATTTTTAACGTTTACACTTAAATTTCTACAGTGGAGTAATAAAAATGGTTATTATACTGATGAAAGATGTGATTTAGAAGATGTTCAAAAATTATCATTAGGAGAAAATATAAAATATTTTTTTGGAGCTATAAATTTAGATTTTATTACTCAATAGTTGATAATATTTTTGAGTTAAACTTTTATGAAGCAATAAAGTATGCAAAAAGTTCAAATTTTATAACAAAACTTATAATAAATTAAAATTATTGATAAATAATAATCCTAATGAGAATTTATAGTTAATGATATTATACTCTAAATATCAAAATTAATAAAGCCAGTTAATAAATAACTGGCTCCCAGATAGATTCAAGAATCTTCAAATAATAGAAGATATAATTATATTACAATAAAAATTAATAATTTTCAAACATATTAATTTTTGATAAAATAAAATGGTTAACATTTTTTGAATTATATTTTTAAAGAACAGTTAAATTTTCGGGATTTTGAGCTACTTTTTTAATATTGATAATATCTACGATTTGTTTTTAAAATGAATATAAATCTTATTATCTTTGGTAAAAATAAAAGCATAAACATTCCTGTTAAATAAGCTATTCCACTATAATTTCCAACAATATAATAATTGTGAGCAGCATAAAAATAATACACTAACATTACATATCTACCAAGCTTAATTAATTTCATATTTGAAAAACTAAATACACATAAAACTATTAATACTAAAATAAAATCCATAATATCTCAATCCCCTTTTATTTATTATTCATGTAAAATTTTATGAATTACTCCAAAGCTGCAATTATTTAATGTTGCAAGCTCTTTTATTGTTTTTCCTTCTTTTCTTTGAGCTCTTATCATATTTTTTTCTTCTTCAGTAAATCTAGGTTTTCTACCTGCTCCACGACTATTCTTTTTATATTTTTCTTTAAGCTCTAAATATTCTAGGCTTACTCTCATTAAATCCATTATACTATCCACATTAAATTTCTTATAAATTTCTGATAATATATCACGATAATATTCTTTAGTTTCTTTATTTTTATTTTTTAAACTCTCAATTTCTGATAAAAATTTATTCTGTTCAAACTCACTATTATTCAATAGGTTAACTGTAAAATAAGTGTTATAACCTTCATTTCTTCTTTCATATATTCGAGGTTTCTTTTCTATTTTAAAAAGCTTTCTTAATTCATTGATTAATATTTCAACTTCATCTTTTGAGTTAGTCTCAATTCTAAATTTAAACCCTTCTTGGCCATAAGTTTGATTATATGCTTCGTCTAATTCTTCTCTTGAATATTCTAAAACACTAACTGGATATGTATTAACTGTATAATATGATTTACTAGATCTGCTGTAATATTCCCTTTTAACGGGTATTTCTTTTATTGCTCCAATTTTATGAAGCTGATCTATTCTTTCAGTATTAACACCATAAAAATCAGCAATTGTCCATGTAGGAATGTATCCAAACTTTTCAAACTTATTAAAAATAGTATTAAATTCTCCATCTACAACTAATTTATCTATAATTTTAGATTTAGCTTCTCTAGGTTTAAAATCTATTCCATATTCTTCAGCAAGTTTTATTATTTCTTGTTTTGGAGTGTCCTTATTATTCTTAAGTTCATTTAGAAAAATTTCTTTTAAATTATCCTTCATATCATCACCCTTTATTTTTAATATGTTAAATATATTATATCATAAATTAATTAATGAAAATACCTTCTTTCATTAATTAATTTATGATATAATCAAGTTATAAAGATAAGTGGGGAGGAAATGGCAGTATGATAGTGATTGATAAATCTTTAGGTGAAGTAAATCCTGAAAGTTATTTAATAAAAAATGCTAAAGACAATACATATCTTTTAGCATTACCTAATAACCTTAATGGATATAATTATTTTGAAGTGTACATAGATAAGCTAAATAGAAGTATTCATGTTTTTGATAGTCTAGAGAATAGAAAAGGGGGAACTAGTGCTATTAATAGTGCTGACGAAATTTTTAAAATTAGAAGGCCTTTAAATCTAGATCTTGACTATAAGCTTGTGATATATTACCCAGATCATAGTATATTTAAAGCTTGTATAACAACTTATCATGAAAGAAAAGGATTTAATAAAAATAGAGACTATGTAACTTATATACCTTTTCTTAAGAAAGCTGAATTATTTCTAAAAAATAGATTTTAATTAAAGCTTTTAGATAAAACTATACTATAATTAGATTATAACTATTGAAAGGAGTAAATTAAAATGGTATATAGAACATTACTAAATCCACAAATAGATTTTGTATTTAAAAAGATATTTGGTACAGAAAAGAATAAACCTATATTAATTAACTTTTTAAATGCAGTAATAAAACCAACAACTCCCATAAAAGATGTAGAAATCAAAAATAACGATATAGATAAAGACTTTATAGAAGATAAATTTAGTAGATTAGATGTAAAAGCTACAACTAGTAATAAGGAACATATAAATATTGAAATCCAGGTAAAGAATGAATATAACATGATACAAAGAACCTTATATTATTGGAGTAAAATGTATTCAGAACAAATACAAAACAGAGATAACTATAGTAAGTTAGAAAGAACTGTATGTATAAATATCTTAAATTTCAAATATTTAAAAAATGATAAATATCATAATGCATATAGGTTAAAAGAAATAACTTCAAATGAAGAGCTGACAGATCTTCAAGAAATACATTTCATTGAGTTACCTAAGTTTAATGAAATCGGTAATAAAGAGTATGTTGAAAATATTGAGAAAATGGATGCCCTAGAAAAATGGTTAGAGTTCTTAGTTGAACCAGAAAGTAATACTGTAAGGCAACTAGAATTAAGCAATGAAGAAATTAAACTAGCAAAATCTGAACTATATAGGCTTAGTATGGATAGTAAGGAAAGAGAACAGTATAACATGAGAGAAAAGGCTATTTATGATAGAATATCAGCTTTAGAAAATGCTGAAACCAAAGGAAAATTAGAAGGTAGACTAGAAGGGAAATTAGAAAGTAAATTAGAAGTTGTAAGAGAATCATTAAGCCAAGGATTAGAAATATCATTAATTTCTAAAATAACAAGCTTAAGTGAAGAAGAAATATTAAAAATAAAAAAAGATATTTAATAGATGGGGAAATAATATGGATATTACTATAATATGTGCTATTATAGGTGGATTAATGGGATACTTCTATATGAATAGAAAGCTTGAGAAAAAAAGCAAATAATTATTAATATTATTGAAACTAAAAAAAGACTCTAAATTATAGAGTCTTTTTTAGTTGTAATTAAAATATTTAAATAAATATAGAAATTAAAATTATTAGTTACTATCAAATCTACTTTAATCTATATAATAATTAGTATACTTTTAAAATTCATCCCAGTTAAGCACAAAATTTGACCAGTTATGAAAGTATTGTTGAAAACGTTTTTTGATTAAGTACAATAAAAGTGTAAGATATATTATATCTATGGAATTAGTATGAAAAATAATTTGAGAAACAAATTAAATATTTTAATAATTACTTGAACTATTTGTAAAAACATATTAGTTCCATAAATTATAAAAGGAGTGATTATACTATGAAAAAAAGGAAGATAATAGCACTGACCACTGGAATTATGCTTACAATGATATCAACTAATGTATTTGCATATGAAGGATATTCTTTATATGCAGATAGTATAAAAAATGAATCAATATCAACAAATAACGTTAGATTAAAAGGAATAAATAAAGTAGTTAATGGTAATACATTTTCTGCTTCTACTTACCAGTATAATGATAATAATCAAACAATTTTAAGGGACTATACTGATTGTACAATTAAATATGATTATGATGAAAATAATCAAGTTAAATTTGTAAAAGGATTGATGAAAACAGGAAGTAATTCATATGTTAAACATATTAAAGAAAACTTTATATCCGAATATAAGTATGATGAAAATGGAAAAGTTATTGAAGAAATAAAAAGTATATATGATAAAAATGCAAATGATTTAGATGGTACTCCTATAGATGTGTATAGAATAAAATACTTATATGACGGAGATAAATTATACCAAAAATCAGCAGTTCCAATTCAAGATAGCTTTTCAGATAAATATTTTATACGTTATGAGTACAATTCACAGAATCAACTAAGCAAAATTACTGAAAAAATTAATTCATCTATTAATACATTATTGTTAGAATATAATTCTGATGGAGAGATATCAAAAGCAACTCAAAATTTAAATGGAAATACAAAAGTTATAAAAATTAATTATGAAACAGATACTGATAATATATATAGTGTATATTATGTAGATCCAGTAAAAGAATGGAAAGTAGATATGGATTTCTTTGCATTATCATATAAACCTATAAAAAGGTTAACTGAAATGGATTTAAAAGGGAACGTATTAAATACATATGAATACTCTAATAAATATCAAGATAATCAAATTTATGAAAGTATTCTAAATTATAATGGAATTGAAATAAAATATATTTTAAAGTATTAAATAATAAAAAATATTATTCCATATCAATATTCAAATTTTAATATAGAATTTATTATCATATCTAGTTTATAAATGTAGACCTTCAAAAACATATGAATGATAATTTTCAGTTTTTTTAGAAAATGGAATGGGAATATTATCAAAAGGAAGCCACAATATAATAATATTATAAATTATTTAGATGAACTCAAAGAACATATATTAGACTATAAACTTCCAAAACTTGGAGATGTACAGGTTATAGAAAAAAAGTATCTAAAATAAAGAAATAGATAGTTATACTTATATAGATTTAATAAGTTGGTGTGATGATAGTGATAAAGAGCTTGTTCCATTAAAAAAGGAAAAAACTATTGAAATAGAAAAAGAAGTTACAGAAACAAAAATAGTTTCTAAATTGAGAATGTAATATAAAATAATATTAAAAAGCTCATCAATTAATTGATGAGCTTTTATATTTAGATAGGATTTAAACTTGATTCAATTAATAAAAGAAAAGATTTTAAAAAATAAATTTTCAATGGTAACAATAGTGCTTCTAACCATAATTATTGTTTTTATGCAAACTAAATTATCTTTTAAAGGTTCAAAGATAGAAAATTTAAATATGGAAATAAAAAACTTAAATAAAGATTTATTGAAATTAGAGAAACACCAAATAAAGTATATGATAAAAATTTAAATGGAAAAGTAGTAAATAAATTTTCATGGCTAGATAGTTTTAAAATAACAGATAACTTATTAAATAACTTGAGTGGAGAAAAATTTAAAATCAAATTTTCATAAGCAAAAAGTTCAAAATTTAATTCATATAGAACAGAGCTTATAAAATAATTTTTTGTTTAAAATTTCAAAAAAATAGTTTATAATAGTTTGTATATAATAATCCACGCCAATGAAACTTATGATTTTAATGAAAACAAAGAAAGACCTAAATTTAGGTCTTTCTTTGTTTTTTAATTTAACCCAGAGATATTAAAACTTATTTTCTAATAAATAATACTATAATATTAAAATTAATCAATATTTGGATATAATAATTACTGTCTATACATTTATAAATTGTAAAAAATAAGAGTATGAATTATACATTTTTTAGGAATCGAATCTATACTGTAAATAAATTTTAATATATATTATAATTTAGATAAATTAATTTTTAATTATACACACTTGACATATTAGAAGAAAACAGAAAAGGTATCAATGAATATTCATTGATACCTTTTCTGTTTTCTTAATTTTAAGATTATAAATATTTTTTACAATTTATTTACATAAAAAATAATATTTACTATCTTTTTTTGACAATATTCAACAAAAAAAAATTTGTTATTTTGCTACTATAAATTAGGATTTAAGCTTTTATAGGAGATTTATGTTTATGAATTCAAAATTTAAAGGTAATATCTATTTATCTATTTATTTATTTTTTATAAGTATTATTTTATTTATAATACTATTCTTTAAAAAGGATAATAATTATTTAACTTCAGCTTTATTTTACATAAGAATATTAAATATAATTTTATCATTCTTAGCATTAAATGGAACTTATGTTATATACTTAAAAAATAAAAATAGTACTACATTTATTTTGAGTTTAATGTATTTATGTTTTTCAATCGGAATAATTTGTGGAAATATAGATTATTTTATTTTTAATAATGAAAAGTTCTCATTTTCTAATTATATAACAATATCAACTTCATTATTAAGAATATTTCTATTGATTATATCTGTTTTTCCTTATAGTAAAGTTCATAAATTTATATATAAAAGTTCTGAAAAAGCAATTGTATTTGTTATAACTTATTCTTTAATTTTCGGAATTTCTGAGAATATATTTAAATTTCAAAATGTCCTTGCAAATAAAAAATGTTTTTTTATATTATATAATATTTTTTTAATAATCATATATTTATATGTTTCTATAAAATTATTAAAGTTATCCAAATCAAAATACTTTATTTTAAAGTATTTTAGTGCAAGTATAATTCTGTTAGCTTTAAAAGCTATATATGCAATTTACGGAATTTTTTATATAAGTTTTGATATTAAGCTTATATCTGTATCTATAACTTCATTATTTTTTATAACTATAATAATTGCTACTGGAGTTAAATTATATTCAACAATTATCAATTATAATTTATTAAATAATGAACTAATTAAATTTTTTAATTTTGTTGAAAATAATAAGCATAGTAATATGTTTATTTGTGATTATAATTTTAATATTTTTTATGTGAATAAAAAAATTAAAGAATATTATTCCTTCAAAGAAGAAACAACTAAATTTAAAAATGATTTATTAAACAATAAACATCTTTGTTATAAATTAAAAGATATTTTTAATGATTTAGAGAATCAAGGATATTGGAGTGGATTTATTAAAGACTATGAAACTAATGAAATTTTAGATTGCTATGCTCAAAGTTTAAATAATAATGAAGTTTTAGTGAGTTATGTAGATATTAGTAGTACGCTAGAACTAGAAGAAACTTTAGAAAATATTAAATTTAGAGATTTACAAAAAGATGAATTTTTATCCAATATATCACATGAATTAAAAACACCACTTAATATTTTTTATTCTACTATACAATTATTAGAAAAATTTAGTGAAAATGAAAATATTAATTTTAAAGAAGCATTTAATAAACATAGTAATTCATTAAAATTGAACTGCAAAAGAATGATTAGATTAGTAAATAATATTGTAGACTTATCTAGAATGGATTTAGGAGTTTTAAAACCTGACTATGGAAATTATAATATCATTTTATTAGTTGAAGATATATCAAACTCTATAATTCCATTTGCATTATCAAAAAACTTGCTTTTAGAATTTGATACAAATGTAGAAGAACATTATATAATGTGTGATCCAATTATGATTGAAAGAATTTTATTAAATATTTTATCAAATGCAATAAAGTATTCTGAAATGAATACTACTATTCATGTTTACGTATCAGTTGAAAAGTCTACAACTAAAATTTCTATAAAAGATGAAGGTTGTGGAATAGATTTAGAAACTCAGAAACATATATTTGATAGATTCATTAGAGCAGATACTTCTTTCACAAGGTTAAATGAGGGGTGTGGACTTGGATTAAGTATAGTTAAGTCTATGTTAGATATTCTTAATGGAGATATACGCGTAGAAAGTGAATTAGGTAAAGGAAGTATTTTTGAAGTTTCATTACCAAATAAAATAATAAAAGATAGAAAGCAAAGAAATTATAAATATGAAAATTCTCATAATATATCCGTTGAATTATCAGATATATATGAAATTAATTGAATTTTTAATGATTCATATTGTTATATAAAAACACAAAAAGTATCAATAAATATTCATTGATACTTTTTGTGTTTCTTAACTTTAAAAGCGAAAAATTAAGCATATGGCGATTGATTTAAATGTTAATTAAGCCCAGTATAGATTTTATATTTAAAAAGCTTAAGAAAGCAAGGAATCATTAATTTCTTTGCTTAATGCAATTATAAAATCAAATAGTCCTATAAGGGTGGAAGCCCATTTTCGTATATTATAAGTTTTTTATGTGTAAGAGTAAAAACAATTTCACATTTATTATATATTAACTTAAATTTAATTTAAATAACTATTAAATAAAAATTATAGATTGCTCAAAGAGCAATCTAATGAGTAATTAAATTATAAATAGTTTATATTACAGATAAAACTGTTAATTTCAAATAATATCTAAGTGAGATATTTATTTAAAATTAAAAATAATTACTTAAAAATATATATAAAAAAACTCACATAAACTATAGGGGATTTTATTATACAATAATTTAAAAGCACAATAAATATTTTTTCTATCATAATCTCAAAAAGATATATATTATCATAAATTCATATATTTTATTGAAAACGTATATCAATAATGGTATTATTAACATAATAAAAATAAGGAGTGTTATTAAGATGAAAAAAACAATATGTACAGGTATAACTATATTTTCTTTATTATTAGGGAATATTACACAAGTAAAAGCTAATTCCTTTCCTGAAAGTATTATTAACTCAAAAGGTAAACAAGCTGAGGTTTATACATCATCAGATGCTTCTGAAAGAGATGGTATAAAGACATCTTTATCAGCATCATTTATTGAAGATCCAAACAGTAATAACTTAACAGCTCTTGTTTCTTTAAAAGGATTTATACCTTCTGGATTAATTAAAACAGGAACTTATTACAGTGCAAATATGTATTGGCCAAGTAAGTATAATATAAATATTGAAACTACTGATGAAAAAAATAATGTTAAAATTTTAGAAAGCATTCCAAGTAATACGATAGAAACAGTAAGAGTAACTGAAAGTATGGGTTATAGTATTGGTGGAAATGTTTCCGTTAGTAAAAAGTCATCTTCAGTTGGAGCAAATGCTGGTTTTAATGTTCAACGTTCAGTACAATATGAGCAACCTGATTTCAAGACGATACAGAAATCTGATGGAATTAGGAAGGCTTCTTGGAACATAGTGTTTAACAAGACAAAAGATGGATATGACCAAAATTCGTATCATGCTCTATATGGCAATCAATTATTTATGAAATCTAGGTTACATAATACAGGTGCAAAAAATTTAGTTGAAGATAAAGATTTATCACCATTAATTTCTGGTGGGTTCACTCCTAATATGGTAATTGCTCTTAAGGCACCAAAAGGCACAAAAAAATCAATGATTAATTTAAACTATAACTTATATCAAGATTTATATACTTTAGAGTGGTATAAAACCCAATGGTGGGGAGAAAATCGTGTTGCAAAAGAACCATATTATACCTATCAAACATATGAACTTGATTGGGAGAATCATACTGTAGAATTTATATACTAATAAAAAATAAAACTACTAATATTATAGTAGTCGTTATTTTACTCAAAGGAATAGAATCAATGTCCGTTAACTTAATAATTTATAAAATATTATAATGGTAACTTCAATGAGTATAAGAAAAGGTAAAATTAAAAATCATTATTTGTTATATGAGATATAAATAATAAAGGTGCAATAATTTGAACTGCTCCCTTTCAAAGTAGATTTTAATAGGTCTTTTTTTAGCCTGTCTACTTTAAAGGGAGTGTTTTTATGTCTAGAAAAAATAGAAATTATTCAATTGAAATAAAATTAAAAGCTGTAAAAATGTATTTATAAGAAGGTTTATCAAGTTCACAAATAGCTAAACTACTTGATTTAACTAGTAAAAATAGAGTGCTTTTATGGTCAAAACGTTATGAAGAGTTTGGTAAGAGAGACTTAAGGAAAGACGTGAAAGCTTTAAAAGTCCACTTCATGAAAGACCCAAGAAAAACTTTGATAGTATAGAAGAAGAAATGGAAAAGTTAAGAGCAGAAAATGAATATCTAAAAAAGCTTTTAGAATCCAGAAAGGTGTGATAAATGTAAGAGATAAGTTTTTTATAATTAGGGAGTTAAGTTGCAAATATACCTTAAAATTGCTTTACAATATAGCCTCGGTATCTAGAAGTGGTTATTATAAATGGCTAAATAAAGGAAATAAAGGAAAGAAAGATATTAGTTATTCAGAACTAGAGAATAAAATACTAGAGAAATATGTTACAGATATTACATATCTGTTTTACGGAGACTACAAGAAAAAGGCTTATTTATCAGCGATTAAAGATTTATTTAACAGTGAAATTGTTGCATATAATGTCAGTAAACATCTAGATTTATCTTTTGTTTTAGAAACAGTAAATATTGCGGTTAAACGAAATAAGAATAGCATTAATGGACTTATTTTACATAGTTATCAAGGAATTCATTATACTTCTAAAACTTATCAGGCATTATTATAAAAACATTGAATAATATAAAGTATGTCAAGACGGGGTAATTGCCTTGATAATGCTTGTATAGAAAACTTTTTTGGGGATTTAAAGAGTGAACTTATATATCAGAATAGCTACCAAACATTCGAAGAATTATCAGACTCTATAGCCTAGCAATTCATTGGTATAATACTGAAAGATTTCAGGGTAAACTAAATAACCGCACACCGATTGAATTTAGGTGTGCAGCTTAGAAACTAAGACCTTTTTTAAATAATGTCTACTTAATTTGGCTCAGTTCACCAACTAAATAAGTTGGTGGATTTTTTTATTTAATTATTTAATGTAACTATGATTATATTTAATTATTACTTCTTTTATGTAAGTTTTATTATACATAAGAGTAAGGCTATACTGTATCAACCTAAACTCAATAAATTATTTTAACAAAATTTTCAAATCATATTGTAAAAAACTATTCCAATTTCTTACCTTGTGAGCTAACAATATTATAATATCTTTTTTTATTAAAGAATTTTGAAAACTATTAATCCAGCAAATTTTTAGACATATTCACAAAATGGTCTGGTAAATCATATTTTCTCATATCAATATATTATTTAGTTTAACTTCCCACATTTATTTACCATTAAAAAAATTCTTTTCTTAATTCTTTATCTGAAAAATAATTTAAAAAGCAAAATATTCCAAATTACCCCAAAACATTTGGAATATAATTCAAGATCTATGTAATTAAATTTGTTTTTTTTGCGAAACAATTGTTTAATAAAAATTTAACTATTTATTTACAAAACATTTTTTTAAAAAATATTAAACTTAAAAAAATTTTTTAAAATATTTTTCGCAAAATAAATACCATAAAAATCCATAAAAGTAATAATAATACTTATTTATATTATATTAAGTATTATTTAATTTAAATTATTATAAAACATCAAATTATAAAAATAATTAATTATTATTGGTGAAATAACTAATATTTTAAATCTATTTATAAACATGATATATTATAAGAAACATTAATAAGTCATATTTAACAATAACTTATATTTAGTAATAAATAATATTAAAGTAAAAAATAGAAAGGAGGAAAAATGAAAAAGTTTTTTAATAAATTAAGTTTTATTACTTTAATTTTTTTTAGTTTTTCTTTATTGAATGTTTTTGCTAATCAAAAAGAATATTGGGCTTATACTAAATCAACTTCAGAGGGATCAGCCTTTTTTGTAGATGATGATGGTGAAAAAACAGTATATTGTTATAATCATGATTACAATCAACCTGGAAGTTCAATCATAGATTCTAGCAACAAAACTTATTACACTAGAACAGAAAGTTATCTAAACACTAATGATGAATTAATGGATGTATATGGCAAAGAAAAAAAAGAGAGAATTGCGGCTGCCTTAGCCTATGGATATCCCGTGAATTCATCAGACTTAATTAGTAAATGTGGAATCAATGAAGATGAGGCAAGATATATTACTCAACAGCTTATATGGGATATTTGTAGTGGAAATGATGGTCCATATGGTTATGAATATGGTAAATTTGGATATTATGATAAATTATTAGAGCTATCAAAAATAAAGAAGTTTGAACAAGGAAATTTAAATCTTATTGGAGATTTTAAATTTACTGAAAGAGGTGGACAGTATTCAACGGATAATTTATCTACTACAGGTAGCGTTGGTTCATTCATGATAACAAATTTACCAGACGATATGGTAGTAAAAGATTGGAATACTGGTCAAATATTAAATGATAAACCTATAAAAGTTGGTCAAGAGTTTTATATAGAGTCTTCTATTAAACCAAATCCAGATTTGAAGTTAAAAATTAATTATAATTATCAGGAGGTAAAATTTTATTTTTATAAGTATTCTAGAGGAGGAATAAAAGGTAAACCTGATAAGCCATTTCAAAGTTTAATAAGGGCTGAATTAGAAGATAAAACAAATGAAAAATCTTATGAAATATCTATAGATGGAAATTTTGTACCAAATCAAAATATAGGAAAAGTAGTTTTAACAAAGAAAGATTTTCAAAATGGAAGTGAACTACAAGGAGCTATATTTAACTTACAAGATCAAAAAGGAAACAATATAAGAACTGATCTTACAACAGATGAAAATGGACAAATATCATTGAATGATTTAGCGCCAGGTGATTATCAATTTGTAGAGA
>NZ_JASORQ010000014.1:0-22897 GCF_030222355.1 Clostridium sp. UMB9555A
AAAAAAGAAAAGATGTGTAATGGATGTTCCATGTGTGATGTTTCTTTTTGTAAATGTGGTGAAAAAAGAAAGCGTTGTATGGTTGTTTGTCCTAATAAATTCGGTTCTTTTACTTTAGTAATTGAAGATGTAAATATAGTTTCATTAGGTAATAATCGATATGAAGTAAGTTCAACTGAAGGAGGAACTTACATTGTTGATATGAATGAAAATAGCTGTGAATGTGGCCAATATATTTATAGAAATGAATGCTGCAGACACTTAATAGCGGTCAGAGAAGCTTTAGGCGAAGTTGCAGAAGTAGATACTATAAGAGAGGAAATATTCTAAAGAATACTTCAAGACTAGGAGGAACCCAAACTAAAAAGAAAATGATGGAGTTCTTAGATTTAACATTTCCACGTAGAAAAGATAAAAATGCAATACTAAATGTTTTTAAGAAAAATGAATGGAGATAATATACTTTTATAGAAAATAATATTATAATATTTACAAGCATTACAAAAAATAATCATTTCTCTTTTTAAATTAAACTAAGATAACAAAAAAGCTATACTTAGATTTACTAAGTATAGCTCTTTTAATGGCTTTTATTGTGATACAAAATAAATATATTATAATTATAAATAAAGAAAAATTAAACGTTTTCTTATTTTTAAAAAATTGTTAACATAATAGCCTAAATTTATAGTATAATAATTTTAAGCTATTACTATATGTGAATAGTCTTTCCTTTATTTGAAATTAAGAAAACAAAGAAAGCTCTATAAAATAAGTAGGGCTTTCTTGTTGTGTAATGAAAACCACTTGCTATGCGAGTGTGTTCAGAAGAGCTTTAGCGATGTAAGAAAAAACCTCCTTTTGTTAAAATGAAAATAGGTTCGTAGCCAATTTTCGTAACAAAAGGAGGGTTTTAAATGGATACAAACAGTTTAGCACATACAAAATGGAATTGTAAATATCATATAGTTTTTGCACCAAAACACAGAAGGAAAGAAATATATGGAGAGAAAAAACAAGAAATAAGTGAGATATTAAGGCAGCTTTGTGAATGGAAAGGAGTTAGGATAGTCGAAGCGCACGCTTGCGTAGATCACATACACATGCTTGTTGAAATACCACCTAAAATGAGTGTTTCAAGTTTCGTTTGGGTTCTAAAAGGTAAAAGTAGTCTTATGATTTTTGAGAAATTTGCAAATTTAAAATATAAATATGGAAATAGACATTTCTGGTGTATGGGATTTTACGTTGATACTGTCGGAAAAAATAAGAAGGCAATTGAAGACTATATAAGAAATCAAGAACAAGAAGATATGATAGCTGATCAAATAAGTTTAAAAGAATATATGGACACTTTTAAGTGTAGCAAGTAAAGAAGTATGCGGCTGGCGGACTAATTTAAGCGTCTTAAGATGCAACGTAGGTAGTATGCCCTTATAGGGCTAAGGAAATACCACCAGCTAAGCTGGTGGATTTTTATTTTAACTTAGGCACTTATACATAAAGTCTTTTAAATATTTTAACTTAAATTTCTATAAATGTTAATTGTGAAATTATTACTAAGATAAATATTAATAGTGTATACATTGAGATAGTAAATAGCTATGATATTTAAATTTTTAAAGTAATTTTAATAAATTTATATAATTCTGAAAATATAAAAGGTAGCTCATTTTAGAGCTACCCTAAATACGATTAGAAATCTTTTTATTTCTATTTTATTATTAGTTAAAAATCTATAATTTTTATTTATACATATTTTCTACTTTTCACAATAACTGATGAAATAGAAACTCTAAATGAATCAGATACATCACATTAATGTTCACCAATTCATTTTGTATACAATCTATTAACTTGAAGAATGGATTAGTTTATCAAAACTTTAATTAGAGTTATTATTATATTTATTAAAAACTCTCTCCTTTAAATTAAGTTGATATATATATGAAAAATACATACGCAGGGTTAGAGATAAAAATAGTGTTCAAGTTTATAAAATACTTAGAGTATCTATAAACTTGATACTCATTTATTAATAAGATAAAATTATTTATTTTTATCTTTATAATCGCTATATTCATTATAGTTACTTGTTGGGTGATTTATTACTCCAATAAGTACCAAAATTGAGAGTATAGCTTTAACTATTTCTTGATAGTTATCTGGTAAAATATTAATTTCAAATCCTTGTAAAACCAAGGAAATTAAGGTTGCTATAGAAAGCCATAACCCATAATTCTTAAAACGTGATTTATTTATCATAATATATCACTCTCCTTGTTTATAATATATAATATTATGTTTAGTGAAATTATGTTAATATACATTGTCTATTTTTATAGTTTAACTATAAAATAAGTAGTATAGTCTTTATTTCTTCTTTTATATTAATTAACATTTCAACTTGATCTGTTTAACGGATATCTCTTTTATTACCCAAGCTTTAATTCTTTCAGCATTAATATCATAAAATGTCCATGTAGAAATATATTCAAGATTATTAAAGATATATATTTTATTTAATATTTTGTTAATACTTTAAGGATATGTATCCAAAATAAAAACTTTTAAATAATATATTATATAAAAAAAATTAGAAATAAGGAGATGTTAATTATAATATGCTTAGTAACAATTTAAATCCAATGGTGTTCGAAAATGCTAAAGAAGTATTTCTTATTTCTGAGGATTTAAAAACACCAATTAATATTACAAACTCTAACTCAAATTTAAGTGATGGATTATATGTAATAGATAAAGGAGATGGTTGGATATTAGGGGAACCCTCAGTAGTTTCAAGTCAAATTCTTAATCCTAATGAAACAGGTACCTTTAGCCAATCATTAACTAAATCTAAAGAAGTATCTATAAATGTAAATTTTTCAGTTGGATTTACTTCTGAATTTATACAAGCATCTGTAGAATATGGATTTGGAATAACTATAGGAGAACAAAATACAATAGAAAGATCTGTATCTACAACTGCTGGTCCAAATGAATATGTATATTATAAGGTTTATGCAACTTATAGAAAGTATCAAGCTATTAGAATTTCTCATGGTAATATCTCTGATGATGGATCAATTTATAAATTAACAGGAATATGGCTTAGTAAAACATCTGCAGATAGCTTAGGAAATATTGATCAAGGTTCATTAATTGAAACTGGTGAAAGATGTGTTTTAACAGTTCCATCTACAGATATAGAAAAAGAAATCCTTGATTTAGCTGCTGCTACAGAAAGATTAAATTTAACTGATGCATTAAACTCAAATCCAGCTGGTAATTTATATGATTGGCGTTCTTCTAACTCATACCCTTGGACTCAAAAGCTTAATTTACACTTAACAATTACAGCTACTGGACAAAAATATAGAATCTTAGCTAGCAAAATTGTTGATTTTAATATTTATTCAAATAATTTTAATAATCTAGTGAAATTAGAACAGTCCTTAGGTGATGGAGTAAAAGATCATTATGTTGATATAAGCTTAGATGCTGGACAATATGTTCTTGTAATGAAAGCTAATTCATCATATAGTGGAAATTACCCTTATTCAATATTATTTCAAAAATTTTAATATTTTAAAATAATATAATCAAATTAATTTACAAAAGATAGTATGTAATAATTTAATATTACATACTATCTAATTTTTTTATTATAATTTAATTTTTCATATATCACGATAATATTTTTCAGTTTCTTTATTTTATTTTTTTAATTTTCAATTTCTAATAAAAATTTATTCTGTTCAAATTTACTATTATTCGATAGTTTGACTGTAAAGTAAGTATTATAGGGGTAGCGTCCATGACCGTCAACCTAAGAAGCCTCACTTTTTATAATAATGTATAATATTTAATTAATTATTATAGAAAGTGAGGCTTAATTTTATGAATAAAAAGCTTAAATATTTATCTAAAAGTATAAAAGAAAGTTTTGATATTAATGAAATAAACAAAATAGCAAAAGATACAAAATTCATTCAAAGACAAGGAAGTATAATAGCTAAAGATTTTTTGATGTTTAACGTGTTCTATGGCTCCGATATCTGTACAGCTCCATTATCACAACTAGTTTCAAAATATGATATGTTATTTTCTAAGCAACTATCTAAACAAGCTTTAGATAAACGTTTTAATAAATACTCAGTTGAATTTATGAAAGAAATATTTATTAAATTTTTATATTCCCAAAATAATACATTAACTAACTTAGAACGTACTTTAAGAACATATTTTGATAGAGTAATTATAAATGATTCTACAAGTTTTACTTTACCTAAAGAGTTTAAAAAGAAGTTTCCAGGTTCCGGGGGAGTCGCTTCTCCATCATCAATAAAAGTACAGTTGCAATATGAGTTGTTAATAGGTTCATTTATGAATATAGATATATTTTCAGGCATAAAAAATGATGTTGAGTATTTGAAAACAATGAAAAAATATAAAGATTATAAAGACTTAAAATTAGCTGATTTAGGCTATTTTAAAATTGATTATTTGAAAAGGCTTGATAATAGTAGGACATCTTTTATATCGAAAGTAAAAAGCAATACTTCATTATATATAAAAAATCCAAATCCTGAAAAATATAAAGTTGGAACTATAAAAAAGTCTAGTGAGTATATAAAAATAGATATCATTAAGCTAGTAGAGCCTTTAGCACCTGGCGAAATAATTGAAATTAATGATATCTACATAGGCTCTAAAAAAGAGCTTAAAAGCAGATTAATTATAACAAAATTAACTGAAGAAAACAAATCTAAAAAAATATTTAATCATATTGAGGGTATAAAAAAGAAAAGATTAACATTGAATCAAAGGAGATTAGATTTTAATAGTGTAGATGCCTATATTACTAATGTACCCAGTGATATTATTGCAGCAAATCAAGTACATGATCTATATTCATTAAGATGGCAAATAGAAATAATATTTAAAGTGTGGAAGTCTATATTTAAAATTAATCAAGTGAAAAAGGTTAAATTAGAGCGATTCATGTGCTTTTTATATGGTAGATTGATAGCTTTATTGCTATCATCAACAATAGTTTCCACTTCTAAATCTATTATTTTAGAAGAAGATAAGAAAGAACTTAGTGAGCTTAAAGCTTTCGGAAATTTAACTCAATACTTCCCTAAGCTCTCTTTTTATATTTTCAAAGGAGAATTTTATATTAGTAGAATTTTAAAAGTCATATTGAGTAATTTTAGACGATTTGGAATAAAATCTAAGAAAAATTATAAAAAAACAGCTCTTGATATATTAAAACTCATTAAACTAAACTCTTTCGAAGTAGTTAAATTTGCAATTTAACTATAATATTAATTCAATAACCTATAAATTTACTACTAAAATTTTATAGGCTTTTTTAGCTTGCTTAAAAATACAAGTTTTATGATTTTATATAATTTAATCTTGCATTTTAAATAAATTTTAATAAAAATTCTACTCTAAAATTTAATTGATGTTTTATACCTTCTTAGGTTGACGGCCATGGATTCTATCCCAATAATATAAAAACTATAGCTTTTAGTTTCATGAATGTAGATACTAAACTTAAAGCAAGTAACTCATGGAAACACTACTTGCTAGGATTTAAAATTTTAAATTTTAAAATACCTTTAGATGTAGAAATAGTGGTTGTAGGTATTTCTTCAGTCCAAAGAATTGAGGAAATCCTTAAAATAAGTAAAAGTAGAAAAATATCTTTTATACATCAAGCTGCTTGGGTTAATAGTAGAAATGGAGTATCTGTAAAAGATAAAAAACAACTAGATAAATCTATTTCTAAAGATGATATTTTCAAAAAAAATCTAGAATTTTATACTAGTGAGTACAATAAACTATATGAGAAGTATAATAAGTAGCTTTAATTTATGAAACGTTTTCAATTAGTGCAGTTCTTGCACATATAAGAAGTATAGCAATAGCTGTACTTCTTTTTATTTTATGAAAGAGGTGATTTTTATGCCGAAAAGAAAAAGCAATACTATTGCAAATACAACGGAAGGATTAATTGGTGGCTCAGGATCTAATCTTTCTGAAGGAATAATAGAAGATTTAGTTAATGCTGTTAATGGTAGATTAGATAATGTAGTAACTGTACAAGGATTATCTAGGACCAGAAATAGAATTGAAGATATAAATATAGTTTCCTTAGGTAATAATCGATATGAAGTAAGTTCAACTGAAGGAGGAACTTACATTGTTGATATGAATGAAAATAGCTGTGAATGTGGCCAATATGTTTATAGAAATGAATGCTGCAGACACTTAATAGCGGTCAGAGAAGCTTTAGGCGAAGTTGCAGAAGTAGATACTATAAACAATGTAGAAGCTACTAGAAGAGCTAGGGATATAAGAGATGAAATAAATAGAAATATTAGGGGCGAAGAACAAGACGATAATCACTTCTATACAGATAATGAAGCTGATTTCGATAACGATTTTGCAGAAATTAATGACGATTCTATAGAATATGAGTACGAAAACGTACTAAATGGTAAGAATAGTACATTTGGAGTTGAACTTGAATTTGTTGGTGGTGATGCTAATGCTATAGCACGAGAACTCTATGATTTAGGTATAGTTAGTTCTCCTAGAAGATTAGGCTATCACTCAAGAAGTGAGCCAGGCAAATGGAAGCTTGAGAGAGATGGTTCCGTATCCGATGGAGATGCCGGTGGAGAAATAGTTTCTCCTATTCTTAAAGATACTCCAAAGACATGGGAACAAATAAAAGTAATATGTGATGTTGCTAAAAGACATGGGGCTAGAGTAGATCAAAGGTGTGGTGGCCATGTTCATATAAACATGGAAAAACTAGATACTGCAAGACAAAGATGGAGAAGATTTTTTAAGACTATAGAAGTATATGAGGATTGTATTTATAGAGCTGCAGGTGGAGATTTAGGAAGAGTAAGAAGTAATGCTAGGCATTATGCCACTCCATTTAGTCCTAGGGCTGATGAAAGTAAATATATAAGATTTAATATGGATAATGATGAAGATGTAAGAAGAATGGCAGCAGAAGTTTCAAAAGGAAATAGATATTATGGTATTAACTTAACTAATATAGCAAGAGATAGAGCTCCTACAGTTGAATTTAGGCATTTTAACGGTTCATTAAACGAGAAGCAAATCCAGGCTAATATAAAAATGGCTGCAGGTATAATAAATGCTGCAGAAAAATCAAAATTTAGAGATACTGAAGATGAAATTTTCAAAAAGAGAGGAAATATTCTAAAGAATACTTCAAGACTAGGAGGAACCCAAACTAAAAAGAAAATGATGGAGTTTTTAGACTTAGCATTTCCACGCAGAAAAGATAAAAATGCAATATTAAATGTTTTTAAGAAAAATGAATGGAGATAATATACTTTTATAGAAAATAATATTATAATATTTACAAGTATTACAATAAATAATCATTTCTCTTTTTATTAAACTAAAATAACGAAAGAGCTCTGCTTAGATTTACTAAGTAGAGCTCTTTCAATGACTTTTATTGTGATACAAAATGAATATATTATAATTATAAAAAATTTATAATTATAAATAAAGAAAAATTTAAACGTTTTCTTATTTTAAAAATTTCTTAACATAATTGCCTAAATTTATAGTATAATAATTTTAAGCTTTTACTATGTAAATAGCCATTTTTCCTTACGTAATTTAAGAAAACAAAGAAAGTCTTTTAAATATTTTAACTTAAATTTCAAGAAAAATAAAGAGTAATATATTGTTTATTTATTAAGTTTAAAGTTATAATTAAGGTGTATCTTTTAAGAGTTTTTATATCATAATTATAGCTTTTCACATTTCAACTTATAACTAAGAAAGTATCTATTTTTAGATACTTTCTTTTTACTATAATAAGTATAATATTTTAGGAGAGTGATTATATGAAATGGTCAAAAGAAAAGATTAATGATAAAAAGGAATACTTTTTAAGCCAAAGAAAAAATCCTACTGGAAAATTTACAGAAATGGTTGTTAGAACATATTTTTTTAATTTATAAACAATGTTCTCTAAATGACAATTTTTGTCCTAGTAATAAGATAAATTCCAGGATTTTAGTCAGCGATGTGTATGAAAATTTTTATGATAATAAAACATCAAACCATGTTCCTAGTGTGGTTGATGACTGTATAAATAATTTAAATAAAATGGGCTATATAAAATTTATTAAAACTAATTCATCACCAGAGTGGATGGTGAAAATTGAAAAAAGTTTAGATTTTATTTTAGATGGTTAAGAAGATTTTTACTTCAAAAAATACAATATAACTCAAAAAATAGTATAAAAATATGTCTATAAATTAAAAATTTAAATTTATAAAAAAGAAAGTATTATTGATAATACTTTCTTTTTTGTTTTTAACATATAGGAAGTGATGATCCTTGGATGGTTTAATAAGAAGAAAGATACTAGCCTTTTTACAATGGAATGATAAAAATGGTTATTATACTGACGAACGATGTGACTTGGAAGAAGTTCAAAAATTATCATTAGAAGAAAGTATAAAATATTTTTTTGGAGTGATAAATTCAGATTTTTATTATTCAATAGCTGATAATATCTTTGAGCTAAGCTTTTATGAAATAATAAAATATGCTAAAGATTATAAGTTTTATAATCAAACTTATAAAAAGTTAAAATTATTGATAGATAATAATCTTAATGAAAATTTATATAAAAATTTACTTGAATAAAAAAATAAAGTTACTTATTTTTAAGTAACTTTATTTTTAGTGTTTTTATATATAAAGGCAAAAAGCAAGAAACTTATAGCTTAACAATATTATACTTTAAATACTAAAATTAATAAAGCCAGTTAATAAATAACTGGCTACCTAGATAGATTCAAGAATCTTCAAATAGTAGAAGATATAATTATTTTACAATAAAAATTAATAATTTTCAAAAATATTAATTTCTGATAAAATAAAATTGTCAACATTTTTTGAATTATATTTTTAAAGAGCAGTTCAATTTTCGGGATTTTGAGCTGCTCTTTTTACTATTAATAATATCTATTATTTGTTTTTAAAATAAATATAAATCTTATTATCTTTGGTAAAAATAAAAGCATAAACATTCCTGTTAAATAAGCTATTCCACTATAATTTCCAACGATATAATAATTGTGAGCAGCATAAAAATAATACACTAGCATTACATATCTACCAAGCTTAATTAATTTCATATTTGAAAAACTAAATATACATAAAACTATTAATACTAAAATAAAATCCATAATATCTCAATCCCCTTTTATTTATTATTCATGTAAAATTTTATGAATTACTCCAAAGCTGCAATTATTTAAAGCTGCAAGTTCTTTTATCGTTTTTCCTTCTTTTCTTTGATCTTTTATCATATTTTTTTCTTCTTCAGTAAATCTAGGTTTTCTACCTGCTCCACGACTATTCTTTTTAGATTTTTCTTTAAGCTCTAAATATTCTCGACTTACTCTCATTAAATCCATTCTACTATCTACATTAAATTTCTTATAAATTCCTGATAATACATCACGATAATATTCTTCAGTTTCTTTATTCTTATTTTTTAAACTCTCAATTTCTGATAAAAATTTATTCTGTTCAAACTTACTATTATTCAATAGTTTAACAGTAAAATAAGTGTTGTAACCTTCATTTCTTCTTTCATATATTTGAGGTGTCTTTTCTATTTTAAAAAGCTTTCTTAATTCATTAATTAATATTTCAACTTCATCTTTTGAGTTAGTTTCAATTCTAAATTTAAATCCTTCTTGGCCATAAGTTTGATTATATGCTTCGTCTAATTCTTCTCTTGAATATTCTAAGACACTAACTGGATATGTATTAACTGTATAATATGATTTACTAGATCTGCTGTAATATTCCCTTTTAACGGGTATTTCTTTTATTGCTCCAATTTTATGAAGCTGATCTATTCTTTCAGTATTAACACCATAAAAATCAGCAATTGTCCATGTAGGAATGTATCCAAACTTTTCAAACTTATTAAAAATAGTATTAAATTCTCCAGCTACAACTAATTTATCTATAATTTTAGATTTAGCTTCTCTAGGTTTAAAATCTATTCCACATTCTTCAGCAAATTTTATTATTTCTTGTTTTGGAGTGTCCTTATTATTCTTAAGTTCATTTAGAAAAATTTCTTTTAAATTATCCTTCATATCATCACCCTTTATATTTAATATGTTAAATATATTATATCATAAATTAATTAATGAAAACATCTTTTTTCATTAATTAATTTATGATATAATCAAAATATAAAGATAAGTGGGGAGGAAATGACAGTATGATAGTGATTGATAAATCTTTAGGTGAAATAAATCCTGAAAGTTATTTAATAAAAAATGCTAAAGATAATACATATCTTTTAGCATTACCTAATAACCTTAATGGATATAATTATTTTGAAGTGTACATAGATAAACTAAATAGAAGTATTCATGTTTTTGATAGTCTAGAGAATAGAAAAGGGGGAACTAGTGCTATTAATAGTGTAGATAGAATATTAGAAATTAGGAGACCTTTAAATTTAGATCTTGACTATAAGCTTGTGATATATTACCCAGATCATAGTATATTTAAAGCTTGCATAACAACTTATCATGAAAGAAAAGGCTTTAATAAAAATAGAGACTATGTAACCTATATACCTTTTCTGAAGAAAGCTGAATTATTTCTAAAAAACAGATTTTAATTAGGGCTTTTAGATAAAACTATATTATAATTAGATTATAACTATTGAAAGGAGTAAATTAAAATGGTGTATAGAACATTACTAAATCCACAAATAGATTTTGTGTTTAAAAAGATATTTGGTACTGAAAAAAATAAACCTATATTAATTAACTTTTTAAATGCAGTAATAAAACCAACAACTCCCATAAAAGATGTAGAAATCAAAAATAACGATATAGATAAAGATTTTATAGAAGATAAATTTAGTAGATTAGATGTAAAGGCTACAACTAGCAATAAAGAGCATATAAATATTGAAATCCAGGTAAAGAATGAATATAACATGATACAAAGGACCTTATATTACTGGAGTAAAATGTATTCAGAACAAATACAAAATAGAGATAACTATAGTAAGTTAGAAAGAACTGTCTGTATAAATATATTGAATTTTAAATATTTAAAAAATGATAAATATCATAATGCATATAGACTAAAAGAAATAACTTCAAATGAAGAGCTTACAGATCTTCAAGAAATACATTTCATTGAGTTACCTAAGTTTAATGAAATAGGTAATAAAGAGTATGTTGAAAATGTTGAAAAAATGGATGCTCTAGAAAAATGGTTAGAGTTCTTAGTTGAACCTGAAAGTAATACTGTAAGACAACTAGAATTAAGCAATGAAGAAATTAAGTTAGCAAAATCTGAACTATATAGGCTTAGTATGGATAGTAAGGAAAGAGAACAGTATAACATGAGAGAAAAGGCTATATATGATAGAATATCTGCTTTAGAAAATGCTGAAGCTAAAGGAAAGATAGAAAGAGAGTTAGAGTTAGTAAAGGCATCATTAAACCAAGGTTTAGAAATATCATTAATTTCAAAAATAACGGGATTAAGCGAAGAAGAAATATTAAAAATAAAAAAAGATATTTAATAAAGGAGGAAATAGTATGAATATAATTATAATATGTGCTATTATAGGTGGATTAATGGGATACTTCTATATGAAGAAAAAGCTTGAGAAAAAAACAAATAATTAATAATATTTTTGTACTAACTAAAAAAAGACTCTAAATTATAGAGTCTTTTTTTAGTTAGCACAAAAATATTGAACATACTTAATACAAACTATTATAAGAAATTTCACTTTTTATTTTAATAACTAAAATTATTATATTAAATATAAATTTGAATTTTTTTGTTATAATTTATAAATAAAAGCTATTTTAACATTATATTATAAATATTTGAAATTTAATCATATAAATAAATAAAAGATATTCTTAGTAACTAAGATAATATGTAAAAAATTTATTTTTAAGGAGTAGAAAATGAAATTTAAAAGAATAGAAAGTATTACTGAGGCAATAGATGTAGGAGTAGTTTATCTTATATATGATTACTGGGACGATTATGGATATTGTACTAGGTTTAATGCTTATTATAAACGTAATTCAAAAGATAAATTAGAAAAAATAGGATTATTAAAAATTGGATGTGAATCTTTGAGCTCAAAAGTAGAAGAAAGTGAATCAAAAAATGGTTATAGTTCATATTCAGTTGAAAATTTAATATCAACAGAATTATTTAATAATCTGTCTAATTCTTTTTTCTCTTTAGGTCAAGATATTAATTATTATAAAAAAGTAAATGATATTTTTGGAGATAAAAATACTGAATATTATGAAGCATTAAATGATTTAGGATATGATTATGAACGCTTTAATGAACTATATAATAACCATGAACCTTCTTTAATTAATTCACTGATGAGAAGTTTATATACTGCAAATGTACAACAGTTTAATAGAATTTCAAAAGGGGAAGCTGAACTAACGAAATATTCTTTTAATTTCAAATATAGGAATGAGAAAATAAATATAGATGTTATTCCCAATTCATTGCCACCAAGCAATATACATATACTTATAGGAAGAAATGGCGTTGGTAAAACATGGATATTGCATAATATGTTACTAAAACTATTAAAAAATGGAAATGAATGCGAATTAGAATTTGAAAAATCTCAAAAATATGATACGAGTGATGAATTTTCTATTGATGCACCAAAAAACAGTTTTGCTGGTGTTGTTGGAGTATCATTTAGTGTTTTTGATGATGCATTATCTTTAGAAATTAAAGATTCTGAAAAAATAACGGATAAAAAAATAGATGATTTTAATAAAATATATAAATATATAGGGTTAATAAGTAAAAATGAAAAAGATGGTAAAAATAAAACCAAATCTGTAGATGATTTAGCAGAAGAATTTATATCTTTTTTAGAAAATATTAAAAAAAATAAAAATAAAATAGAAACCTATATTGAAACTTGTAAATATCTTGATAATGATTCTATGTTCAGAGATAATCAGTTCATTAAAATATTAGAAAAATATTTTAATGAAAAAGAAATTATACTTTTTGATAATAAGAGAGGTAATGAATATTCAAGTATAGTAGACAATACATTAGTTAAAAAATTTTTTCTAAGACTAAGCTCTGGTCATATGATAATAATTTTATCATTAACTGCACTAGTTGACTCAGTACATGAAAAAACAATTGTATTAATTGACGAACCAGAAACCCATCTACATCCACCATTATTATCTAACTATATAAGAACATTATCATTTTTATTATTGAAAAAAAATGCAATAGCAATTATAGCAACTCATTCACCTATAGTTATTCAAGAAGTTCCAAAATCATGTGTAAATAGAATAACAAGAGATGGTGATGATATCCACTTTGAAGATGTTATACTAGAAACATTTGCAACTAATACAGATTCCTTAACTAGAGAAATTTTTGGATTAGAAGTAATAAAAACCGGTTTTTATCAATTATTACAAAAAGAATTAGAGAGTAACTTTGATGAAACTTTTCAAAAATTTGAAGGTAAAGTAGGTTCGCTAGGACAAATATTAATCCAAAGTCTATTGAGTCAAAAGAGGTCTAATAATGAGGAAAATTAAAGAGCCTATTATAAACCAAGAAGAAATTTGTAATTCTTTTGTTGAATTAAAGTATAAAGAGAGAATCATTGAGAAAAGTATTAAATATAAAGAAATTATTTCTAATGTAGAAAGTTTAGTTAATGATGAAAGTAAATTTCAAAGCTTAAACGAAGATTATAATGATTATATGATAAAAATGTATAGTAAAAAATTCTCTAATAAGAATTACAAAAATATATATAAGTTTTATCAAATAATTAGAAATGGAGAGAAATATTGTCCATATTGCAATGTTCCAACAAGAGAAGTTAAGCAAGTAGATCATTATTTACCTAAATCTAAATTCCCAGCTTTAGCAATTGTAGCTAAAAACTTAGTTCCAATATGTAAAGAATGTAATGAATTAAAAGGCAATTACTTCTCTTTAGAAAATGAAAATCAACTAATTCATCCATATTATGACATTGAAATGCTTGATGCATTTGAATATATTGAATGTGTCATTACAGAAAATATTAATATAGGCTTTCGATTTAGTATAAAAAAGTTAGACAGGTGGAGCAATACATTTTATAAAAGAGTGATATTTCATTTTAAAAAATTAAAAATAGACGAACTATACCTTTCAGATTTTGTAACTGAATATTCTATTTATATTGAGGAATTAAATCAGCTTTATCAAGAAGAAGGAATAAAAGAGGAAATTAAGAAGGCTATTGAAAGAAAGGTTAAATCTTATTACAATAAAAAGATTATGCCTTGGAGATATGCTGGATATAAATGTTTACTTGAAAGTGAATGGTTTTTTAAAACATTTTTTAGTTGAAGTAATATTAAAATAAAGTAAATAATATAAATTCCTTATAAAAAAGAATTAGAATTTATTTGTTAATTAATATGTTAAATTGTTTATTATTTACAAATAAATTAATATAACTATATAATAGAAATGATATTAACTTAAAAAAGGAGGAAATAAATATGTTTTCAGATATTAATAATATTGTATTTGCAGTCGGTAGAATTACGCAAACTGGAATTTCTTTATTAGGAACATGCTGTTTATTAAATAAAAAGGGTCTTTTAGTAACTGCATCTCATGTTCCAAATAATGATGACTCAAACTTAGTTATAGTTAATTCTAAATGTACAAAAAATTTTTATGATTATCAAGATATAACAGATTTAAATATACAATATAGTGAAGCTAAAATAATTGCAACAGATCCTTTTAATGATATATGTATATTAAAATCAAATGTACATATTTACAGCACTATAGAAATAGGATCAGCTGATGAATGTGTTCCAGGAAATTCAGTAGCTATATTGGGATTTCCTCATGCAGACCATGGAAGATTAGTTTTAACAGAACAACAAACTAATATAGGAGCAAAAGTTTTAATTGAAAATAACGGTATAAAAAATAAACATTTAATATTAAATGTTCAATCTAGACCAGGTCAGTCTGGCAGCCCTATATTTGATTTGAAAACTAAAAAACTTGTTGCTATACTAATTGGTTCTTATGCTCCATATGCTGGTGCTATTACTATTGGAGGGATAGATCCTCAAACACTTCATCAAACAACACATGCTGTTTCAGCTGAATACATAAAGGATATGATTTAAATATGGAAATATTAAATAATTTAATTAATGATAGTACAAGCTCATGGATAGATGCGTTACCTACATATCAAAAAAATAAAATTAATGAACTTTTAGAAAAGGGATATTCTACTACAGAAGTTGCTGAATTATGGTTATCAGCAAGTCCTAAAAATATTGCACCATTTGGAACTGAAAAAGGAAATAATATATTTTTAGAAAAAATTAAAGAGGAATTTGAAGGACTTTTATGTGGAGATTCTAAATATGATTCATATAGATCAAAGTTATCAAACGAAGTTACTCTTTCAAAAGGCTATGTGATAGGCTTTATCTCATCTGCAATTGCACCTTTTGTTGGAACATCAGGAACTTTTATAGCTCCTATAGTAGCTCTATTACTTGTTGGCATGGGAAAAGTAACCTTAAATGCTTGGTGTAAATGTTGTAAAGAGAAAAAAATCACAAATTCTATATAATTAGTAATTTAAAATTTTATTATCATGTCAATTTATAAAAACAGTTTATAAAAGTTCACCTTTATAAACTTTATTTAATTTATTTATTTTTCGTTTTTAAATGTATATAAATTTCTTTTTAAACGTTTATTAAAATCTATTGATTTTAATAAACGTTTTTTCTATACTTAAAGTAATAATTTAAATATGGAGTGATAAAAATGCGTTATAAGTTGACTTATGTATATGGTGACTCAGATCAAAAATTTACTCAAACCTTTAGCAGTAAAGTTCTTATGGAAAGTTATATTGAAACAGGTAAGGATAAAGATTTACGGGTAATTAATATAGAAAGTAGTAAACTCTATGGCTATGCAAGGGTAAGCTCCAAAGAGCAAAATTTAGATAGACAAATAGAAGCCTTAAAGGAGTATGGTGTAAATGAAAGAGACATAATAACTGATAAGCAAAGTGGAAAAGACTTTAATAGAGAAGGATATAAAACACTTAAAGAGCAGCTATTAAGAAGTGGTGATGTTTTAGTTATAAAAGAACTAGATAGACTAGGTAGAAATATGGCACAAATTAAAGAAGAATGGAATGATCTGCAGGCAAAAGAGATAAATATAGTTGTTATTGATACACCTATACTAAATACTGAAGGTAAAAGTAATTTAGAAAAAACCTTAATATCAAATATAGTATTTGAATTATTAAGCTATATGGCTGAAAAAGAAAGAGTAAAGATTAAGCAAAGACAAGCCGAAGGTATTGCTAATGCGAAAGCTAAAGGAAAACATTTAGGTAGACCAAGAATAGAATATCCAGGTAATTTTAAAGAAGTATATGACAAGTGGAAAGCCAAAGAAATTACAGGAGTAAAGGCTATGGAACTAATGAATTTAAAGAAAAATTCTTTTTATAACTTAATAAAAAAATATGAAATTGAAAAATAAGAAAATGAAGGTAATTTTATATGTTTTCAAATAAAAAGCTTAGAAACTTATTTAGTAATTGGTTAATTCCAATAATTTTAGCAATTTTACTTGCTGTAATTATCAATAAATTATTTTATACAAAATAGTAGTTCCTAGCCAATTAATGTCCCAAACATTAAAAGTTGGAAATCAACTATTTGTTACGAAAGTTTATAATAATTCAAATATAAAGAGAGGAGATATTTTACTCTTTAATTCTGCAAGAAAAAATAAGGTTAATATTTTTTATTAACCTTATTTTTTCTTGCAGAATATAAAACCCAATTAATATTACTTATAATAACTAATATTATAAGTAAAGGAATCCATAAAAATTTAGGAATCATTATTAACATAATAAATCCTATAACCCAAATTATTATTGAATATATCAAATATCTAAGAAATAGTTTCAAATAATCACCTACTTAAAATTAAATTTATTATTAATTTAATTAATCTAAAAATCAACCTTTCTAATATTATAATCTTCCTTTTGATAAATTAACATAATTCTAGATAATAATTCTTAAAAAGTATCTTTATTTAAAAAATGTTAAAAATTTGAGAATACAGTTATCTAATACAGTTAAAGCAAATGAAATGAATAAATACCAATCTGTAATGGTACAGTATTTAGAAGCTTTTAAAAATTATGATATTGATACGATAGTAGATATTTCTAAAGATAGTAGAGCTGTTACTAAAGAAGAATATAAAAACATGTTAATGGAATTTAAATATGATCCTAACCAAAAACTTAAATCATATGAAATAACAGGTTCAAGAAAAATTGATAATGGCGAAATTTTTTCTGTGAAAACAGAGTTTTTAAATGGTGCTATATACAATATGGAATTTACAGTATCATATATTGATAATAAATTAATGGTAAGTAATATGAATAGAATATCAATAGTAAATGAAGGTAAATGTATTCCTACACCAAGTTTCAGAACTCAAGTTTGTACATGGGATGACGAATTAAGTCAATATATTGGAGACGCTGTTAGTTTTACACGTTCTAGTAAATTTCAATATAGTTCTAATACGATTACATTAAACTTTAGACAATATGCAACTTCTGGATCAAGATCCTTAAAGGTAAAATACAGTGTAGTAGACCATTGGATGTGGGGGGATGACATTAGAGCTTCTCAATGGGTATATGGTGAAAATCCGGATTATGCTAGACAGATAAAATTATATCTAGGTTCAGGAGAAACTTTCAAAAATTATAGAATTAAAGTAGAAAATTATACTCCAGCATCGATTAAAGTATTTGGTGAGGGTTATTGTTATTAAAAAAATGAGGCTACGCCTCATTTTTTCTTTTGATTTTTAATATTTTAATAATATAAAAACCTAGAATGGATGATATTATTCTAAAAATTGTTAAATCAAAATTAAAAGAATAAAAATGTAACAATGAAATAATAACATTAAATAATAAAAAAATAATTAAACTTGGTTTTAGAGAATTATATTTATTTATAACAATAGGTATTAAAATACCAAAAGGTATAAATAATAATAGAATAAATAATTGATCTAATACAAATACATTATCTAATAACGGTTTATTACTATTAAATAAATTATATAAAAATTTAAAAGGTAAATATGCACCTTTTGATAAATAGCCACCACCATTAGTAGTATTGGAAATACAAATTAAAATAAATATAGTATATATTCCTAGAAATAAAGATGATAAAATCCTAGTATTTATTAGATTTGCTTTAAGATAAGACTCTTTAGTAGAATTTATAAGTTCATCTATCTGAAGAGTGTTAATTACTTTCTCATTAGCTTCTTTTTCAGAAAAACCTTCATTTAAAAAATCCTTTTTCATTTCTTCTGCGGTATCAAGTAACTCTAATTTTAATTCTGATAATTCTCTAGATGAAATATCTAATTTCCTTAATTTTTTATTTAAAAGTCTTTTCAATGTCATATTTTATTCCTCCTTAATATTTTCTATTAAATTAGATATAAGATAAAAGTCTTTAAGTTTTAAATTTAATTCAATTAAACCAGCTTCAGTAATTTTATAATATTTTCTTTTTTTCTTTGAACTATTAGTTTCAATGAAATAATCTTGTATTAAATTTTTTTCTTTTAATCTTTTAAGTGCTGGATATAAAGTTCCTTCCCCTAATATTAAAACATTCTCAGTTATGTTTTTAATTTCTTTAGATATCTCATATCCATACATATCTTTATTCTTTAATAAAGATAGTAAAATTATTTCTAATGAACCTTTTAATATCTCTCTATCCAAAAAATCAACTCCCTTTAAGTTAATTTAGTGTTCTATAATTTAATTTTACGAAAACATACATTGCTTTACAAGGTATTAATTAAAAAATATATTATATTTTTTAATTAATTTCAAAAAATACTTAAAGTATTATAATTTATATAAAAAAGTTAAAGCAAAAAGCTTTAACTTTTTTATTTCTGAGTTATAATGTGAGTAAAAATATTGAGAGGTGTATTAAGTATGAATTTAGTTAAAACAAGAGATGATTTAGAAAGAGAAGCTCCTAGACTAAAAAAAGAGTGGATACAAAAAATTGATAGTATAGATAATGCAAATAGAAAATATGTATTAGTTTTTGAGGATCTAGTATTCGAGGCAGACAATGAACAGGATATTACTTCAAGACTAATAAGAGATTATATAGAAACTGATGATAGAAATATGCAGCTTCTATTTAGAATTGACTTTGCAAGAGCTTTAAGTATGTATAGCATAATGAATGGAATTAATGTTGAAGTTTATAATAACGGGAAGAAAGTAAGAGATAACTATGCTGTATCTGAAGATGATCCAGATTATGAAAAGGACTATGAAATTCCTGATGTAATCCTGGATGTATTTGATGAATTTACTCTTTTTAAGGGCCTTAATGAACTTAAGTATGCTAAAATATACTATAAATCTGATGATGGAGAGTACAAGCTATTTTAATATAAATTAAAATAAAGAAGTAGCTTTAAGTAATAAAAAGCTGCTTCTTTTTTATAAGGTGAACATATGAAAAAAAGAGAACAAATATATACATTTTTAATAGATTTTATAAAAGAAAAAGGATATCAACCTACGGTTAGAGAAATTGCTCATGCAGTAAATTTAAAGTCATCATCTACTGTTTATAAACATTTAGAAATGTTAGAAAAAGATGGATTAATAAAACTTGGGAAAAGAGAACAGAGAGGTAGAAAAAGAAGTATTCATATTATTGACTTAAACAAAAAGATTAAAAAAAATGTATCAGAAGAAACTATTAAAAATTTAATTAAATTTTCAAAAAAACAAGTTAATACTAATAATGATATATTTTCCAAGAAAGTTACTAATGATTATATAGTAGCTGTAGATAATATATTTCCTGATGACATTATTATCGTTGAGAAAGTAAATTCTCTAAAAAAGGATAGTATAGGATTATTATTATTTGAAAATCGTACCTTTATAAAAAAAATATTTTCAGATTATGAAAAGGTATATGATACTGATCCTATAGTTTTAGGGAAGATTATTGGTGTTTATAGAGATTTTTTCTGATATTACTTGAAAAAACATAAAAGAAACGTTAAAATAGGTTAACAATATTAAAATTTACTGTAATAATGTATTAGAAACTTTCGAGTTTATCAGTCACTAGTTAAACCAGTATTAACTATTAAATTAATTGCAAACTTAATTTGATCTGTATATCTATTAACACAAAAAAGATTATCTCTTTAATTTTAGAGATAATCTTTTTTGTGTTTAGAATTAACCAAGAATATTATACAATTTAATTATATCCTATACTCATAGTAATTATAAATTGTGGTGAGAAAATTTATGAGATTATCAGAAGAAGATAAGAAATGTATAAAAATTCTTTATAGAAATGGCTTAAATGTAAAAGAAATTGAAAAATTATTAAATAATGACTTTTCTAAAGATGCTATTCAAAAACATATATATAGACATTTAAATGAATTTAGGAATGAACATATTATAAATAGAGCCTTAAATAAAAATAAATTAAAGAAAGAATTTAAAAATATTATTAAGAATAATTTTTAATAAAGGATTTTCCATAATTTTCAAGAATATTATTTATATATTCTTAAATTAGGGGGAGTTAAGATATGAAAACAGCTCAAGAAGTAGCCAATGAATTAGATTTAACCAGGACTGAAGTTTATAATTTGCTTAGAAAAAAAAGATTTTCTCCATTAGTTAAAAAGAACGGTGGTCAAGTAGCGATAAGCAATGAACTTTTCAAATTATTAGAAGAAGAAATTAAAAATAAAAGAAATAATATTAAACCACAAGAAAATAAAAATATAGATATAAAACAAGAAGATAAATCATTAGAAGAAAAAAATACTATAGTTGATGTAAAAACTGAAGAAAATACTGATTTTACATCAACTATAGAAATTCTACAAAATCAAATAAAATTAAAAGATAATCAAATATCTATTCTAAATAATGTTATAACTAATAACTTAAAAAGAATAAAAGACCTTGAAGAAAAAAATCATGAATTTAAAGAGCTCCATGAAGAAGTCAATAATTTAAAACTTGTTATTGATTCAATACAAACTAAAAAAAAGAGAAAAAGACTTTTAGGAGTATTTTAAAAAAATATAACTGGAAATTTTATTTCCAGTTATAAAAATTACATATAGTATTAAATTTAATCTTCTAAATCACTTATATCAGGTAAAACCAAAGTTTCTTCTTTTTCCTTGTATTCTATAGAGTTAGTTTTCTGCGAAGATAAAATTTTATCACTTATATCAGAAGATGTTAAGTTATTCAAATATATTTCTTCCTTTTTTTTCTCCAACTTAGCTAAATCTTTTAAAAAAGCACTTGCACTACTTTTCTCTTGTATATAATCGTAAAGATCTGCTTCCTTTTCCTTAAATGTTATTCTTATTTCCCTTGGTTTTGCCATTTTGCAAGACCTACCTTTCTGAAACCTTTAGCATTTGCCTTTATGTCTGTTATTGCTTCTGCTTGAATATATACTTTTTTAAATACAGGTAATATTCTACCAGCCGCTCCACCACAAAGACATATTGCATATTGAGATATATTAGGATATAATCCCCTTAATTCATTTATTAAAAACTTAACCAACTTATTTAATGCTTCTGTTTTATAAGTATTTTCTACTTCAAACTTTTCATTCCTTATATCTAATTCTCCATCAAAATATTTTCTAGCATCTTCTAAACTTACACTTAATTTATATTTCAAGTCCAAAACTTCTTGAACATTTTTATATAAATCTAATAATCCAACTTTTATACTTTTTCCACCAATAAATCTTCCATTTTCATCAAATAAAGCAGCGTCGCTAGTTCCCCCACCAATATCAACCATTAATAGTTTCACTTTTTCTTTTTTAGCTTGTAGTGCTTCTACTTTAGCACCATATCCTTCTGGAGCTATAAATATATCTTCTATATTAATTGTTCTTGATTCTCCATTTATTTTTATATTTTTACATTGATTATTTAAAATAACTTTCTTTAGTCTTTCTTTCTCTGAGTTATATTGCCCTGCTGGAACACCTATAACTATCTTGACATCATTTTCTTTACTATTTTCCTTATCTAAAGTTTTAGCAATAGTATAATATAATAAATTTATAAAATTTTCTTTTTCATGTTTTACTACATTATTTTCAAAATATCCCTCATTGAAAATAAATTTTTTATCATTTATTTCAACAATATCATTCCCACTAAAATCATCCAATTCTTCAAACTCTCTTAATCTACTTTCAGTTACAAAGTCTTCTTTGTCACCTACACCAATACTTGTAATATTACCAATATCTAATCCTAAAATCATTTTTATCAATCCTTTCTATTATGTAAAATTGTGATGTTTTTCACTTGCAAAATCTAAATTACGTAAAATTGTGATGTTTATGTTTTAATATTATCATTTTTTTCAATCTAAATCAAGCATTTTCCGTAAAATTGTGATGTTTTTCAATTTCAACAAACTGCCATTACGTAAAATTGTGATGTTTTTAATCGAGGCTAAAATAAAAGAGAGTAAAATTTTCTATAATTTTACTCTCTTGAAAAATTATTTTTAACATGGTATTATTAACTCAATTAAATTAAATAGTACGGAAA
>NZ_JASORQ010000015.1:0-22511 GCF_030222355.1 Clostridium sp. UMB9555A
AACTGGCAGACGCACAGGACTTAAAATCCTGCGATGCTAACACATCGTACCGGTTCGATTCCGGTCTTCGGCACCAAAACTCATCTTAAAATAAGATGAGTTTTTTATTTTTCTTTAATATATAATTATCTTTTTTGTAGATAAAAACATACTTTATTCAACAAAAAGTGTTTTTAGTAAAGTCTAAAAAAGATAATATATTTCTTAAAATTCATGTCAGTTCATTTATTTCCAATTAAATGGTAATTAAATTATAAATCTTATATAAAAAATATAAATTCCATAAAATTTTTGTTTTATTATGTCTTAAAAAAATAAAAGCTTAATCTATATATTTACAAATTTTTCCTGTAAATCTTGCTATAATGTTGATAAAGATAGAAGGTTAGGAGGATAAATATGCAATATGGAGTTAAAATTGATAATTACAAAAGAGCAAAGGATTCAGAAAATGTAAAAAATAATATGAAAATAGAAGCTTCTAGCATTGGGCTTATTATGGCTATGGTTGCAGGTCTTTTAATAAGTAGAGTATATTTAGATATGACTTTTGGAGTAGTTCAAGTATTAGCTCCATTTGGATTAGCATATTTAATTGCAATAACAAATTATGAAAGAAAATATATATTATCATCAAGTTTAGGAGTTATAGTAGGGTATATTACCTTATTTAATAAGGTTAGCAACTTTTCGGCTTACATAATAATATCAACTATAGTTACCATAATTTCTATGAGTAAACTAAATAAAAAGGCTAGAAATATAGCAAATTTTAGTATTGTATTTTCAGGATTGTTTGTTTATGGAGTTTTAGTAGGAAGTTCAGATATAGTTTTACACTTAATAGGTGCAATTTCGGTAACAGCTTTAGTTTTTCCTATTTATTATGTTGTGAGCTATACATTAAAGTGCATAGAGGAAATAAATACTCAACATTTTTTCTCAATAGATGAAATTGTAAGTATAGAACTATTTATATGTTTATTAATAGTTGGAATTGGAACCCTATCACTAAATGATATTAGCTTTAGAAATATAGCAGCTATACTTTTTATTATAGCTTTAGCTTTTATTTCAGATACAAATATGGGTGCTGGAGCAGGTATAACTATGGGTATAATATTAGGTTTTGCTACAGGTAATCTTATGGAGAGTATAGCTATTTATGGAGCTTGTGGTTTAGTTGCTGGGATATTTAGAGAGTCAGGAAAGCTTTTTACAGCTTTATCATTTAACATAATTTTTGTAATAGTAACTTTATATTCTGGAGTTTTTAATAGTATTTCATTTATAGAAGCCTTAGTTGGAACAGGAATATTTCTTTTAATTCCTAAAAAAATATACAATAAAATTTCATTAGAAATAAACAAGGATAAAAAGGTTGGACATTTTAGTGAAGTTAGATTTGCTGAGATTAAAGATGAGTTAACTGAAAGATTAAAAGATTTTACTGAAGTTTTATCTATAATGGGTAAGTCACTAAATAATCTAGTTGGTAATGATAAATTAGCTATAAAAAATAAGGGGAATGCATTGGTTGAAAATTTATCAGATAGAACTTGTAGTGACTGTGATATGAGATATATGTGTTGGAAGAGAGAACTTCATCAGACTTACAATGCTTTTTCAGATTTAATAAGAAATTATGAAAATAATTCAGGTACTTTTCCTCATGAGCTTGAGAAAAAATGCATAAAGAAATATGCTCTAGTTAAAAATCTAGAGGACATAATGAATATCTATATGGTAAACGAAACATTAAAGAGTAGATTAGGAGAGGGAAGAAAAATCTTATCTAATCATATAAACAATATGTCAGTTACAATTAGTGAAATAGTTGACGAGTTTGGAAATGAACTGCATTTATGTACTGATGTAGAAAAAAGCATTAAAAAATCTCTTTTAAAATATGGCATTAATTTTGGAAGCTTAATATGTTATAACGATAAAAATGGAAGAATTAAAATTAAGATGCAAATGGAAAATTGTATGGGATCTCAAACATGTATAAAAACAATTCTTCCTATAATAAGCGAAACCATAGGTAAAAATATGAGTATCGGAAGTGAAGGGTGTAATATAAATAGCAAAAATAATATGTGTGAGATTGTTATTGAAGAAGCCCCTAAATATCATATTAATTCTCATGTAGCAGTTGCTACTAAAGAGGGAGAAAAGTTCACTGGAGATTCATATTCATATGGTAGAACAAAGGATGGTAATTATATAACTGTAATATCAGATGGCATGGGATCAGGACCTGAAGCAGGACTTGAAAGTAAAGTTTCTGTAGAAATAATAGAGAAGTTTATGGAAGTTGGTTTTGATGAAAAAATAGCTATTGATGCAGTTAATGCAATTATGAGTATAAAGTTTAGTGAAGATGAAAAGTTTTCTACATTAGATATGAATAAGATAGACTTATATACTGGAAATGCTAAGTTTATGAAAGTTGGAGCTATAGAAAGCTTTATAAAGAGAGGAAATAAGGTAGAAGTTATAAATTCAAATACACTTCCTTTTGGTGTTTTAGAAGAGCCAGATGTAGATACTGTTGAAAAGCAAGTAGGTAATGGAGATGTAATAGTTAGTATAAGTGATGGTATTTTAGATGTTAAAAATGATGGGAGTTTTGATACTACATGGTTAATTGAATTTTTAAAGAGTACTAAGTATAGACAACCTAAGGATTTATCAATAGCTATTTTAGAAAAAGCAAAGGAATTAAGTGGAGGAAAGGCTAAGGATGATATGACAGTAGTTGTATCTAAGGTTTTTGCAATAAATTAAGAAAAGGAGAGTGTATAAGAACTAAATAAAATCTATAAATTATTTTGTGTGTAGATTTTACTTAAAAGAAAAGTTCTTATGCACTTTCTTTTATTTTTAAGTAAATAATTAAATTTATTATTTAAAATTAATTATACGAACTTTTTTAAGAACATAAGGGATTTTTTATGTGTTATAATATTAGGGCAAAATATAATATTTATGGAGTGAGTTACAATGAAGAAAAAGGTTATAGATTTTATAAATGAAAACTCCATGATTAAAAATGGAGATAAGGTTTTAGTAGCTTTATCAGGTGGTCCAGACTCAGTATGTTTACTACATATTTTAAGTGAACTTAGGGAATTATTACACATAGAAGTATATGCAGCCCATGTGAATCATTGTTTAAGAGGAAAAAGTGCTTTAAAAGATGAAGCTTATGTAGAAGAACTTTGTAAGAATTTAAATATAAAATGTTTTGTAAAAAGAGTAGATATAAACAAGATAAGTGAAGAACAAAACATTTCCACAGAAATGGCTGGAAGAGAAGAGAGATATAAATTCTTTGAAGAAATAAAGAATGAATATTCATTAGATAAGATAGCCATAGCACATAATGCTAATGATCAAGCAGAAACTCTTATTATGAGGGCTTTAAGAGGAACTGGTATAGAAGGATTAGTTGGAATTAAACCAGTTAGAGATGGTATTTTCATAAGACCTATATTGATTTTAAGAAGAAAAGAAATAGAAGAATACTGTGAAATAAATAATTTAAATCCTAGAATAGATGAAACTAATTTAGAAGAAATATATTCTAGAAATAAAATAAGGCTTAAGGCAATACCATTTATAGAAGAGAATTTTAATCCAGATATAGTTACTACATTAAATAGATTAGCTTATAGCTGTAGTAAGGATGTAGAGTTTATACAAGAAGAAGTGGAAAAAAGATTTCCTAAACTTTGTATAAAGGAAAATCACAGCATTCTTATTAAAGAAGAAGCCTTTAATGAGAAGGAAGCTCTATTAACAAGAATAATAAAAAAGGCATTATTTGAAGTAAGTTCTAAACATAATAACTTTGAATTAAAACATATACAGGACATAATTGCCTTAAAAGATAAAGGAACAGGAAAGCAAATTAACATAACTAATGGGGTAATTGCTGTAAATGAATATGGAGAAATAAGAATAAAATTAGTAGATAGCAAAAAGGCTAAAGAGAATAAAGTTTTAAATTTAGAAAATATTAAAGATGAATTAGATAAGAATCAAAAAGTTGTAATAGAAGATGATATTTTAGGAAATTATGAATTAATAGTAGAAGATTTTAAAAAAGGTGAAAAATTTTCAAAAGATAGATTTATAAAGTCTTTTGATTATGATAAAATTTCCAATATAGATATTAGATTTAGACAAAATGGAGATAAAATAATTCCTTTAGGAATGAAGAGTAGCAAAAAGCTAAAAGATATATTTATAAATAACAAAATACCTAAAGAAGAAAGAGATTTTATACCCTTAGTGCTATTTAATAATGAAATAGCATGGATTGTAGGATCTAATGTTAGTGAAACATTTAAAGTTACAAATAAAACTAAAAAGGTAATTAAAATTACTTTTAAAGGAAAGGAAAATTAATTATGATAAGAGACATAAAAGATGATGTTAAAAAAGTTTTATATTCAGAAGAACAATTAGCTAAACGTGTAAAAGAGCTGGCTGAAGAAATTAGTAAAGATTATGCTGGAAAAGATTTATTAGTTGTTGGTATATTAAAAGGTTCAGTATTATTTACTTCAGACCTTATTAAAAATATAACAATACCATGTGAAATAGATTTTATGGCTGTTTCAAGTTATGGCAACTCAGCTCAAACTTCAGGAGTTGTTAGAATATTAAAAGACTTAGATAGTGATATAGAAAATAAGCATGTTCTTATAGTTGAAGATATAGTTGATACAGGAACAACTTTAAGCTATCTTTTAGAATATTTAAAAGCTAGAAAGGCAGCAAGTATAGAAATAGTTGCTCTATTAGATAAAGAAGCTAGAAGAACTTCAAATGTTTCAGCAAAATACAAAGGATTTGATGTACCAGATGAATTCATAGTTGGATATGGAATAGACTATGCTGAAAAATATAGAAACTTACCATTCATCGGTGCTTTAAAAGAAGAAATTTATAATAAGTAATTCAAAATATTGTAAAATACTATTTCTTATGTTAAAATTCATTAAAAATGATGGTCAGAGAGGGGGGCATAGAGATGAAAAAATTACAAAGTATGATTACTTATATAGCTATTTTTGCTGTAGTGCTTATGTTTGCATTTGCTTTTTATAGAAATGGAACTCAAGGAAAAGTAATATCATATACTGAATTTAAAGAAGCATATGTGGAAAATAAAATTGAAACAATGACCATAAAAGAAGATAAAATGTCAGTTGATGGGGTTTTTAAAGATGGTAAGAGGTTTACTTCATATGTTTCAAATAAGATGTTAGACAATCTTTTACAAGAGACTCAAGGGGTAGAAACTGTAATAAAGTATACACCACCTAATAATATGGGGATTTGGATTAGTTTCCTTCCAACAATACTTATAATAGGTGTAATATTCTTTGGTTTATTTATGTTCACACAGCAAGCTCAAAACAGTGGTGGAAATAGAGGGGTAATGAATTTCGGTAAAAGTAAAGCTAAGATGGCTAATTTAGACGGAAAGAAAGTTACGTTCAAAGATGTTGCTGGGGCTGATGAAGAAAAAGGTGAATTAGAAGAAATTGTTGATTTCTTAAAACAACCTAAGAGATATATAGAAATGGGAGCAAGAATACCTAAAGGAGTTCTTTTAGTAGGGCCTCCAGGAACAGGTAAGACACTTCTTGCAAAAGCTATAGCAGGAGAAGCTGGTGTTCCTTTCTTTAGTATATCAGGTTCAGATTTCGTTGAAATGTTTGTTGGAGTTGGTGCTTCAAGAGTAAGAGATTTATTTGAGCAAGCTAAGAAAAATGCTCCATGTATTATATTTATAGACGAAATCGATGCTGTTGGTAGACAAAGAGGTGCTGGACTTGGTGGCGGTCATGATGAAAGAGAACAAACATTAAACCAATTACTAGTTGAGATGGACGGTTTTGGAGTTAATGAAGGAATAATTATGATAGCTGCTACAAATAGACCAGATATCTTAGATCCAGCATTATTAAGACCAGGAAGATTTGATAGAAGAATTTTAGTAGGTGCACCTGATGTTAAGGGCAGAGAAGAAGTACTAAAAGTTCATACAAGAAATAAACATCTATCAGAGGATGTAGATTTAAAAGTTTTAGCTAAAATGACACCAGGATTTAGTGGTGCAGATCTTGAAAACTTAACTAACGAAGCTGCATTATTAGCGGTTAGAGGTGGCAAAAGTAGCATAGATATGGCAGACATTGAAGAGGCTATAACAAGAGTGATAGCTGGGCCAGAGAAGAAGAGTAGAGTTGTTAGTGAATATGATAGAAGAATCACTGCAGTTCACGAATCTGGTCACGCTGTTGTAAGTAATGTTCTAGAGTATGCAGATCCAGTTCATGAAATAAGTATAATTCAAAGAGGAATGGCTGCAGGATACACAATGAATTTACCAGAGGAAGATAGAACTCACACATCTAAGAAACAACTTAAGGATAAGATGGTTGAACTTTTAGGTGGAAGAGTGGCTGAGAAATTAGTTATTGGAGATATAAGTGCCGGTGCTAAAAATGATATAGATAGAGCTAGTCACATTGCTAGAAGTATGGTTATGGAATATGGAATGAGTGATGTTATTGGACCTATATCATTTGGTAATAGCGATGGTGGCGAAGTATTCTTAGGTAGAGACATTGGAAAGAGTAGTAACATAAGTGAAGAAACTAGCGCTAAAATAGATGAAGAAATCAAGAAATTAATTGATGAAGCTTATAATAGAGCAGAATCTATATTAAGAGAAAATATAAGTAAATTAAATGCAGTAACTGATGTGTTACTTCAAAAAGAAAAAATTGATGGTGATGAGTTTAGAGAAATATTTAAAAACTCATAGTTAAAAGAGGTACTTAAGTACCTCTTTTTTTATAATTATTATTTAATTAAGAATTATTTTATATTATAATTTCACTAAAGATATTTTAATAATACGAACAATTTTTATAAAATATATAAAAATATTCGATAAAACTCTTTGTTTTTTAATAAATTATGGGTATAATATTAAGTAGATTACTTTGGAATGAGGTGCGGAATTATGAAAAATGATATTGAAATAGCACAAAGTGCTAAAATGGAGCCAATAATAAATATTGCTAAAAAAATAGGCCTTGGAGAAGATGATATTGAGCTTTATGGAAAATATAAATGTAAGATATCTTTAGATGCAATAAAAAGACTAGAAAATAATAAAGATGGTAAGCTTGTTTTAGTTACAGCTATAAATCCAACGCCAGCAGGAGAGGGAAAATCGACTGTTACAGTAGGATTAGGACAAGCATTAAATAAAATAGGAAAAAATACTGTTATAGCCTTAAGAGAGCCATCATTAGGCCCTGTATTTGGAATAAAAGGTGGAGCAGCTGGTGGTGGATATGCTCAAGTAGTTCCTATGGAAGATATAAATCTTCATTTTACAGGGGATATGCATGCAATAACTTCAGCTAATAATCTTTTATGTGCAGCTATAGATAACCATATTCATCAAGGTAATTTATTAAGAATAGATTCAAGAAGAATTGTATTTAAAAGAGTTATGGATATGAATGATAGAGCCTTAAGAAATATAGTTGTTGGAATGGGTGGTAAAATAAACGGATTCTTAAGAGAAGATGGATTTATGATCACTGTTGCATCAGAAATAATGGCTATATTATGCATGGCTAGTAATTTAGAAGACTTAAAAGAGAGAATGGGAAATATCTTAATTGCATATAATTTAGATGGAGAGCCAGTTTATGCTAAGGAATTAGAAGTTCAAGGAGCTATGGCTTTACTTATGAAAGATGCTATAAAACCTAACCTTGTTCAAACTTTAGAAAATACTCCAGCAATAATTCATGGAGGACCATTTGCAAATATAGCTCATGGATGTAATTCAATAATAGCAACTAAGACAGCTTTAAAAATGAGTGATATAACTATAACAGAAGCTGGCTTCGGAGCAGATTTAGGTGCAGAAAAATTCTTAGATATAAAATGTAGATACGGAAATTTAAATCCTGATTGTGTAGTTTTAGTAGCTACTATAAGAGCTTTAAAACATCACGGTGGAGTGAAGAAAGATGAATTAAACATATCAAATGTAGATGCTTTAAATAAAGGAATGAAAAACTTAGAAAAGCAAATAGAAAATATAAAAGCTTATGGAGTACCAGTTGTTGTTGCTATAAATAAGTTTATAACTGATTCAGATGAAGAGGTTAAAGCTATAGAAGACTTCTGCAAAAATATAGGAGTAGAGGTTAGCTTAACAGAAGTATGGGAAAAAGGTGGAGAAGGCGGAATTGATTTAGCTAATAAGGTTATAAAAACAATGGAAAATGAGCCTTCAAACTTTAAGATGATTTACGATTCAGAAGAATCAATAAAGGATAAAATACTAAAAATAGTTCAAACTATATATGGCGGAAAAGGAGTAAACTATACTCCTCAAGCTCTTAAACAAATAGATGAAATTGAGAAATTTAATTTAGATAAGCTTCCAATATGTATGGCTAAGACACAGTATTCATTATCAGATAATCCAAGTCTTTTAGGAAGACCTGAAAACTTTGATATAACTGTTAAAGAGGTTAGAGTTTCAAATGGAGCTGGATTCATAGTTGTTTTAACAGGGGATGTTATGACAATGCCAGGATTACCTAAAGTTCCTGCTGCTAATAGAATGGATATAAAAGACAATGGAGAAATAGTAGGATTATTCTAAATGTTTAGATAATTTTGAGGCTTATATGACGCTGTTAAAAAAATAGTCATATAAGCCTTTTTTTATTTAAAAACTAGTAATTGTAATTGCTTGACAAATGTATAGTAGTTGTTAAAATTAATATTGTTATATAAAGGGTACATGGTATTTTCCGGACAGCTTTATTAGCTGTCTTTAATTATATTAAGGTGGTGTAAAACACATGATTTTATTAATAGATGTAGGTAATACAAATATAGTTTTAGGGATTCATGATAATGAAAAATACATAGCATCATGGAGAATATCTACAGATTCTAAGAAAACATCAGATGAATATTCAATACAAGTTATGCAACTATTTAATCAAGCTAAATTAAATCCAGAAGAGGTTGAAGGAATAATAATTTCTTCAGTAGTTCCTAATATAATGCATTCTTTAGAAAACATGGTTAGAAAATGTTTCTGCAAAGAACCTATTGTAGTAGGACCTGGAATAAAAACTGGAATTAATATAAAATATGATAATCCTAAAGAGGTTGGAGCAGATAGAATAGTAAATGCTGTAGCTGCTTTTGAAAAGCATAAAAAACCTATGATAATAATAGATTTTGGAACAGCAACAACATTCTGTGCCATTACTGAAAAGGGAGATTATTTAGGTGGAAATATATGTCCAGGAATTCAAATTTCAGCAGATGCTTTATTTGAGAGAGCTGCAAAGCTTCCAAGAATAGAACTTGAAAAACCAAAGAGTGTAATTTGTAAAAATACAGTTACAAGTATGCAAGCTGGAATAATTTATGGATATATTGGAAAAGTTGAATATATAGTTAAACGTATGAAAAAGGAAATGATGGACTTAGGAGAAAAAGAACCATTTGTATTAGCTACAGGAGGGCTAGCTAAACTTGTTTATAGCGAAACGGATGTAATTGATGAAGTAGATCGTAAATTAACTTTAGAAGGGCTTAAGATTCTTTACGAAAAAAACAAGGAGTAGAAAGTAATGAAAATATCAAACATAGTTTTAGAAAATAATGTTTTCTTAGCACCTATGGCAGGGGTTACAGATATATCTTTTAGGGGATTATGTAAAGAGATGGGTGCAGGAATTGTTTGCACTGAAATGGTTAGTGCAAAGGCATTGTACTATGGGAGTGAAAATACAAAAGAATTAATGAGAATTGCAGATGAAGAAAAACCGGTATCTTGTCAGATGTTTGGAAATGATCCAGAGATAATGGCTTATGTCACTGAGAAGCATTTTAATACAAATGATGATATATGTATAATAGATGTGAATATGGGATGTCCTGCACCTAAGATAGTAAAAAATGGTGAAGGTTCAGCCTTAATGAAAAATCCTAAATTAGCTTATGAGATCATGAGTAGCATAAAAAAAGTTGCAACAAAGCCTGTAACAGTTAAGTTTAGAATGGGTTTTGATGAAGAAAATATAAATGCTGTTGAGTTTGCTAAAATCATGGAGGAAGCAGGAGTAGATGCCATTGCTGTACATGGAAGAACTAGAGCTCAAATGTATGAAGGAAAAGCTAACTGGGATATAATAAGACAAGTAAAGGAAGCAGTTAATATTCCTGTTATAGGAAATGGAGATGTATTTACTGCGGAGGATGCTTTAAGTCTTAAAAATCAAACTAACTGTGATGGAATTATGGTTGCAAGGGGAAGTATGGGAAACCCATGGATCTTCAAGCAAATAGTTCAGAAATTAAATGGAGAAGAGGTTTATATGCCTACTCCAGAAGAAAAAATAGATATGTGTATAAGACACTATAATTTATCACTTAAATATGATGGAGAGTATAAGGCTGTAAGAGAAATGAGAAAACATGCAGCTTGGTATATAAAAGGATTAAATAATTGTACTGAAGTTAAGAATAGGCTTAATTTAGAAGCAGATCCAGAGAAGATTATGGGTATCCTTAATGAGTATAAAGAATATTTAATGAAAAATGATTTATAATATTTATCATAAATGGGGATATAACTGGATATAATAAAGCATCAGTAAAATATTAGATGTTTAATTTATACAAATAAAGGTGAGAATTAAAGCTAAATAATGATTTTTTATTTAGTGTATTCTATCTTATATAATATATAGTTTGACATAATAATCTTTAGGAATTATAATAATTTGAATAATTAGGCTTAATAATCTTAAAGTTTTTATGAATTGTATATTAACAGGTTAAGTTTAAATATGATATTATAATAATATGTTCAAAGGGGAGAAAGAAAATGAGCGAAAAGAAACATATAATGACATATGAAGGTGTTAAAAAATTAGAAGATGAATTAGAATATCTTAAAACAGTAAAAAGAAAAGAAATAACTGAAAAGATAAAAGTTGCATTAGGATACGGAGATTTAAGTGAGAACTCAGAATATGATGAAGCTAAAAATGAGCAAGCTTTCACTGAAGGAAGAATAATTCAATTAGAAAACATGCTTAAAAACGCTGTTGTTGTTGATGAGTCAGAAATATCAACAGATATAGTTACAGTTGGATCAATCGTTAAGGTTATGGACTTTGATTTTGATGAAGAAGTTGAGTATTCAATAGTTGGTTCAGCAGAAGCAGATCCAATGAACTTTAAGATATCAAATGAATCACCAGTTGGTGAAGGGTTAATGGGTAAAAAAGTTGGAGATGTTGTAGAGATAGAAGTACCAGGAGGAACTACTAAGTTCGAAGTTCTTGGAATAAGAAGATAGATAATATAGATGGAGGGATTTTTAAATGTCAAATGAGGAAATAAATATTCACGAAGCAGAAGAACAATTAAGTGAACAAGAGATGTTAAGAAGACAAAAACTTGTTGAATTACAAGAAGCTGGTAAGGACCCATTTGATGTATACAAGGTAGAGAGAACACACTCTTCTGCTGATGTAAAAGATAATTTTGAAGAGTTAGAAGGTAAAGAAGTAAAAGTTGCCGGAAGACTTATGTCAAAAAGAGGTCAAGGTAAAGTTGTATTCGCTGATTTAGCAGATTTACCAGGAAAAATTCAATTATTTATTAAGATTGATAACGTTGGAGAGGAAGCTTTAAAGGAATTTAAAACTTTCGATTTAGGTGACTGGGTTTCTGCAACTGGAGAAGTATTTAAAACAAAAATGGGTGAAGTTTCAATAAAAGTAACTTCATTTGAATTAATCTGTAAATCTTTAAAACCATTACCAGAAAAATGGCATGGTTTAAAGGATCCAGACTTAAGATACAGACAAAGAGAAGTTGATATAATAACAAACCCAGAAGTTAAAGATACTTTTATTAAGAGATCACAAATAGTAAAAGCAATAAGAGAATTCTTAGATAATAGAGGATTCTTAGAGGTTGACACACCAATTCTTTCACCAATAGCTGGTGGAGCTGCTGCTAGACCTTTCATAACTCACCACAATGCTTTAGATATAGATATGTATTTAAGAATTGCTACTGAGTTATACTTAAAGAGATTAATAGTTGCTGGATTTGAAAAAGTTTATGAAATGGGTAAAAACTTCAGAAATGAAGGGGTTTCAGTAAGACATAACCCAGAATTTACTGCTATAGAGTTATATGAAGCATATTCAGATTATAACGATATGATGGAAATTATGGAAAACATGATTGCTTATGTTTGTGAAAAAGTAAATGGATCAACTAAAGTAACTTATGAAGGAACTGAAATAGACTTCACACCACCATGGAGAAGATTAACTATGGTAGATGCTGTTAAGGAATTTGCTGGCATAGATTTCAATGAAATTAAGAGTGATGAAGAAGCTCAAGCTATAGCTAAAGAGAAAAACTTAGAATTCCCTAAACCATTAGATAAGGTTACTAAAGGTGAAGTTCTAAATATGTTATTTGAAGAATATGGTGAAGAAAAATTAATTCAACCTACATTCTTAATAGATTATCCAGTAGAGATATCACCTCTTACTAAAAAGAAAAGAGGAAATGAAATGTTTACTGAAAGATTTGAAGGATTTGTATATGGTAGAGAAGTATGTAACTCATACTCAGAACTTAACGATCCAATAGTTCAAAGAGAAAGATTTGAACAACAAGCTAGAGAAAGAGAATACGGAGATGATGAAGCATACATGTTAGATGAAGAATTCATGAGTGCTTTAGAAACTGGTATGCCTCCAACAGGTGGATTAGGAATAGGAATAGACAGAATGATAATGTTCTTAACTGACTCTTCATCAATAAGAGACGTTATATTATTCCCAACAATGAAACCACAAAAATAGTTTATATAAAGTAGAAGTTTACTAAAAAGTAGACTTCTACTTTTTATTTTATTTGAATTATTTGAAGAGAAAAAGCCTAAAAAAATTCTAGATTATTTTTAAAATCTACCTAAAAAACTATTGTATTTTATTTGAAATATGATATAATAAATTTGTAAATGTTCCTCGGTAGCTCAATGGTGGAGCACTCGGCTGTTAACCGATAGGTTGGAGGTTCGAGTCCTCTCCGAGGAGCCATTTTTTTTGTCTAAAATTAATTAAGAAAGAATTTATAAATATATAAGCTTTTGTATGTTTATAAATTCTTTTTTTATTGACATATAATTTAGTTTTGATAAAATTAAGAGTATAACTAAATATGTACTATGATGAAGAAGAGTAGTTTTAAAATCTTTTTTAGAGAAATAACGGTTGGTGAAAGTTATTAAAGGTTTAAAATGAAGGGAGCTTTTGAGTACAATTATTTTGAGAGATGAGCTTTTGCTAAAAAGGGTGGAACCGCGGAATTTTATTTCGTCCCTTTGAATGTAATGGCTTTTTTTATTTATATAAAGCCCTTAGGCTGTTAATCTAGATGAGTATTTCTAGCAGTGAATAAAACTGTTAGAAATATTTCTCAAGGAAGTTTAAAGTTCTTTATAAAGTGAAGAATTAATATAAAATAAGTTATTTAATATAAATGGAGGTAATTGTAATGGCAGTAGAAAAAACTATGGATAAAATAGTAGCCTTATGTAAAAACAGAGGATTTATATTCCCAGGTTCAGAAATATACGGTGGACTTGCAAACTCATGGGATTACGGCCCACTAGGAGTTGAATTCAAAAATAACGTAAAAAGAGCTTGGTGGAAAAAGTTTGTTCAAGAGAGCAAATATAATGTTGGATTAGATTCAGCTATCTTAATGAATAGAGAAGTTTGGGTTGCATCAGGTCACGTTGGTGGATTCTCAGATCCTCTAATGGATTGTAAAGAATGTAAAGCTAGATTCAGAGCAGATAAATTAGTTGAAGATCATATGACTGCAAACGGAGCAGAAGTTGCTACAGCTGATGGATGGAGCAATGAAGAGTTAATGGACTACATAACTAAGAATAACATAGTTTGTCCAAAATGTGGAAAATTAAACTACACAGATATAAGAAAGTTCAACTTAATGTTTAAAACTTTCCAAGGAATAACTGAAGACAGTAAAAACGAAGTATATTTAAGACCAGAAACTGCTCAAGGTATATTCGTAAACTTTAAATCAGTACAAAGAACTACAAGAAAGAAAGTACCATTTGGTATAGCTCAAATTGGTAAATCTTTCAGAAACGAAATAACTCCAGGTAACTTCACTTTCAGAACTAGAGAGTTCGAACAAATGGAGCTTGAGTTCTTCTGTAAACCAGGAACTGATTTAGAATGGTTCAACTTCTGGAAAGATAGTTGTTGGAACTTCCTATTAAACTTAGGAATGAAAGAAGAAAACATAAGAATGAGAGATCATGGAGAAGAAGAATTAAGCTTCTACTCAAATGCAACTTCAGATATAGAATACTTATTCCCATTTGGATGGGGAGAACTTTGGGGAATAGCTGATAGAACAGACTATGACTTAAATAAGCATGCTGAACACTCAGGTCAAGACATGACTTACTTAGACCCAACAACAAATGAAAAATATGTACCATATGTTATAGAGCCATCATTAGGAGCAGACAGGGTTGCATTAGCATTCTTAGTTGAAGCTTATGATGAGGAAGAATTAGAAGGAGCTAATGGAAAAGTAGATGTAAGAACAGTTATGCACTTACACCCAGCTTTAGCACCATTTAAGGCTGCTATATTACCACTTTCTAAGAAATTATCAGAAAAAGCTGATGAAGTATATGCAGAACTTAGCAAACACTTCAATGTTGATTATGATGAAACAGGAAGTATTGGTAAGAGATATAGAAGACAAGATGAAATAGGAACTCCATTCTGTATAACAGTTGACTTCGATACTTTAGAAGATGGATGTGTAACTGTAAGAGACAGAGATAACATGGAACAACAAAGAGTTAAAATAGAAGATGTAAGAGCTATAATAGAAAAGAGCTTAGAATTCTAGTTTAAAAGCAAAAATAAAAACTTATAAATATATTCCACATATATTTATAAGTTTTTTTTATTTATGATTTTAAAGTACTAAAGGACATAGTTATGAATTTTGTTTTACAATTACGGACAAATGTATTTTTCGTGATATAATTTTATATGAAATTTATTAAAATGCTTTAAGGGAGACTAAAATATTATGATAAATGAAAAAAGAGTTTTAGAAAGTTTTTTAGATTATATCCAAATAGATAGTGAAACTTATGAAGAAGGTAATTTTGCTAAAAGATTAGAAAAGGATTTAATCGAAGCTGGATTAGAAGTTGAATTTGATAACAGTGGAGAAAAAATAGGTTCAAATACAGGAAACTTAATAGCTAAATTAAAAGGTAATGTAGAAGGAGAAACTATTCTTTTTGCATGTCATATGGATACTGTTAAACCTGGTAAAGGAATAAAGCCAATAATAAAAGATGGAGTTATATATAGTGATGGGACAACTATATTAGGTGGAGACGATAAAGGTGGAATAGCTGCTATAGTTGAAGCTTTAAGAGTAATAAAAGAAAACAACATAGACCATGCTAATATAGAAGTTGTATTTACAATAGCTGAAGAAACAGGTCTTTTAGGAGCTAAAAATTTAGATTATTCAAAAATAAGTGCAAAAAAAGCATTCCTTTTTGATACAAGTGGAGATCCAGGTTTTATAACTACAATAGGACCTGCTCATGATACTTTAAAGGTTACTATAAAGGGAAAACCTGCACATGCTGGAGTTTCACCTGAAGATGGAATAAGTGCAATTTCTATAGCTTCAGATGCTATAGCAAACATGAAACTTTTAAGAGTAGATAAAGATACTACTGCTAATATAGGAAAAATTTCAGGAGGAGTTGCTAATAATGTAGTTTGTCCTGAAGTAATAATAGATGCGGAAGCAAGAAGTACCGTTACAGAAAAATTAGATGCTCAAACAAAACATATGGTAGAAACTTTTAAAGCTTCTGCTGAAAAATTTGGTGGAGAAGTTAATATAGAAGTAAATAGAATGTATGGTGCTTTTGTTATAGATGATAATGAAGATATAGTTTTACATGCAAAGAGAGCATTTAAAAACTTGGGAATAAATGGAGAAACTAAAGCCTCAGGTGGCGGAAGTGATACAAATATTTTTAACTGTAATGGAATAAAGGCAGTTAATCTTTCAAGTGGTGAAAGAAAGCCTCATACTTTAGAGGAACATATGAAAATTGAAGATTTAGGAACAATATCAAAAGTGGTTCTTGAATTAGTTAAAGAAAGTATAAATAAATAATTTTAATTTTAAGGATGAAGAATTTTCTTCATCCTTTTTCATAAGTTTTTAAAGTATATATTTATTTTGGAGGATTTAAAAAATTAATTATAATCAATAATATTTTAAAATAGATAAATTTATGAAAATAAGTGGTATTATATATAATAATTATTTTTATTTGGGAGGTTGCTATGAGTATGAGTTTTTTAAATAAAGGAGATAAAATAGGGATAATAAGTTGTTCAAATGGACTTAGCATAAAAAATAAAAACATAATAGATGAATTAAAACTTAATTTAAAAAGTTTATATATAGATATGGTTGAAGGAGATACACTATATGCAAAAGAATATAATCTTTTTAGTGGGACAGGAGAAGAAAAAGCTAGAGCTTTAGAAAAATTATTCTTAGATAAAGATATAAAAATGATTTTTGATATTTCTGGTGGAGATTTAGCTAATGAAGTCCTAGATTTTTTAGACTTTAATTTAATAAAGGAAAATCCTAAACCATTCTTTGGTTATAGTGATTTAACAGTATTACTTAATGCTATATATTCTCAGTGTCATATAACCACTTATAATTATCAATTAAGAAATTTAATTGGTAGATTTAAAGAGGAGCAAATGCAAAATTTTAAGACTTCTTTTATAGAGGGAAAAGAAGACATATTTAATTTAGATTATAAATGGATAAATGGAAGTCATCTTGAAGGGATAGTTGTTGGTGGTAATATAAGATGTTTATTAAAATTAGCAGGTGCAAAATATATGCCTAATTTTAAAGATAAAATATTATTTTTAGAAAGTTTTAGTGGAAATTCAGCTAAGATGGTAACCTATATAACTCAATATAAAAACTTAGGTGTTTTTAATGAGGTAAAAGGAATAATATTAGGCGAATTTACTGAAATGGAAAGAGAGGATTTAAAGCCTGATATAGTAGAAATATTAAAGAGAGTTATAGGAGAAATTAATATTCCAATATTAAAAACAAGTGACCTTGGACATGGTGCAGATGCTAAATGTATTCCTATAGGAAAATATTTAATTTTTAAATAAATGACTTTATTAAATTATTTTGATAATATATTATATTATGAAACAATGAAGAATTTTTATAGGTTGTTAAGAAATCAGGGGGTTTATTAAAAATGACAGTAAATGAGCAAAACTTAAAAGAAGAAGCTTTAAGATGCTTAATGTGCAAAAATCCAAGATGTAAGGCTAATTGCCCAATAAGTACACCTATTCCAGAGGTAATAGGATTATTTAAAGAAGATAAAATAAAAGAGGCTGGGGAAATTTTATTTGAAAACAATCCTTTATCAGTAGTTTGTTCCATAGTATGTCCTCATGAAAATCAATGTAAGGGGAATTGTATAAAGGGAATAAAGGAAACACCAGTAAACTTTAGTGAAATAGAGAGAGAAATATCAGAAGAGTTTTTAGATAATCTAGAACTTACTCAAGATACTATTTTAGAAGATAAAATTGCTATAATAGGTGGAGGTCCTGCGGGAATAACAGCTGCATTTATATTAGCTAAAAAGGGATATCAAGTAACAATATTTGATGAAAATGATAAAATTGGTGGAGTATTAAGATATGGAATACCAGAGTTTAGACTTTCTAGAGATATAATAGATAAATATGAAGAGGCACTTATTAAATTAAATGTTAAAATAAGACCTAACACTTTAATAGGAACAGTTATAACTTTAGATATGTTAAAAAGTGATGGTTATAAAGCAATATTTATAGCAACTGGAGTTTGGAATCCTAAGACTTTAAATGTTAAGGGAGAAACTTTAGGTAATGTTCACTATGCTATAGATTATTTAAAGGCACCAAAATCATATAATCTTGGAGAGAGAGTAGTTGTAATAGGAGCGGGAAATGTTGCAATGGATGCTGCTAGAACTGCAAAGAGAAATGGTGCAGATACATATGTGCTTTATAGAAAAAGCTTTGAAGATATGCCAGCTACTAAGGTTGAAATAGAAGAGGCTAAGGAAGATGGCGTAAAATTTGAACTTTATAAAGCTCCTTTAGAGATTTATGAGGATGGAGTAAAATACATACAAACAGAGAGAGTAATTTCTGAGGATGGAAGAGTATCATTTAAAACCTTAGAAGGTAGTGAAGGTGTATTTAAATGTGATTCAATAATAGTTGCCATAAGTCAGGCTCCTAGAACTAATATAGTATCAAGTAGTAGGGATCTTTCAACAGATAAATATGGCTTAGTAGTAACTGATGAAAAGGGAATAACAACACTTAATGGAGTTTTTGCTTCAGGAGATGTTGTAAGTGGTCCTAAAACTGTAGTTGAGGCAGTTGCAAATAGTAAAAAGGTTGCTCATGCTATAGATGAATTTTGCAAAAATAATTAAAAAGTAATTAATTTTAATATTGAATTAAATAATTCATAAGGCTGTAGGAAGTTTATATAAAATAAATTTTCCTACAGTTTTTTATGTGATTAAAAGAGCTAAGCATTGAATTTATGATGAGATTAAGCTTGTGCAGGAAAATAAATTCTTATTTAACTCTAAATTAAAAACTCTAGAATTTGATTTAGATTTTACTAAATTGTTCTAGAGTTTTATAAATATTATTTATATTATATTTTATTAACGAGTTTTAGGTTTAAATCCATTAGCTCTAAAGCCAGGTCCGTCAGAAACTATTCTACCTATACCTCTAATTTTTCCAGAAATACATCCTCTACAATGAGCAGGTGTATCGCCTGTACATATTTTACCTGGATATAAGGCATAAAGTTTTCTGTATTCACCTTCAGTAACGTTAGGCATTACTACATTTGCTCCGCATTGAAGAGCTATTACTCTTCCTTGTTTATTTAATGTTTCCATAGCTGTTGTAGCAGGAATATTTATATCAGGTAAAAGTAATCTAACTATAGCCATTACTTTTAGGGCTAGTTCAAATTGTCCACCTTCAGCATCTTTTAGTGGAGTATCTTCATTTGGAATAAATGGTCCTATACCATTCATATCTACATCAAGTTCTTTGAAAAATAAAATATCATCAGCTAAGGATTCTATTTTTTGACCAGGAAGACCAACAAGACATCCACTTCCTACTTCATATCCAAGTTTTCTTAAGTTTTTAAGACATTGAATTCTATTTTCATGACTCATACCTGGATCAAGTTCTTCATATAATTCTCTATCTGTTGTTTCAATTCTTAAAAGGAATCTATCAGCTCCAGCTTTTTTTAAGGCTTCATATTCTTCAAAAGGTCTTTCGCCTATACTTAATGTTAAGGCAACTCCTAAAGCTTTAAGATCTTTAACTATGGGAACTAAACGCTCAACAGTATAATAATCATCTTCACCGCCTTGAAGAACTAAAGTTTTATATCCATAACCAACGGCTTTTTTTGCAAAATCTATAATCTCTTCATGAGAAAGTCTATATCTATTAAGATTTTTATTATCTCTTCTAAGTCCACAATACATACAGTTTCTTTTACATATGTTAGTGAATTCTATAAGTCCTCTTAAATGCACTTCATCACCAAGATATTTTTTTCTAACTTCATCAGCAGCTTTAAAAAGTTCTTCATTTATAGCATCATCTTTTAATAGGGCTATAATTTCATCTCTTGAAAGTTCATGAGTTTCTTTTGCTTTTTGTATAATAGTATTCATATTAATCCTCCTAATTAATCTGGGTATAAGGATTTTAGATATTAAAAATTACTCTTTTTATCCTAAAATAATTATTAATTAATAATTATAATTTAACAAGCTCTTTTAAACAATATAGTTAAAAATAGATTAATAATTTATTATAACATGAATATTTTTAGAAAATCATCACTAGAACAAAATAGAAGAACTCGGAATAAGTTATAATAATATGGAATGGAAAATTCCATAGTGTTATAATTAGAAAGAAATGGGATACAATTTATAAAGAACCATTATTAATATTGGTAAAAATTTTGGAGGCCACAAAATGAAAAGAGACTTTAATGAGTTTAAAGAATTTATAAAGGGAAAAAATGTAGCAGTTGTAGGAATTGGGGTAAGTAACATACCTCTTATAAAGTTTTTAGTTAAACTAGGAGCTAAAGTAACTGCTTTTGATATGAAATCAGCTGAGGAGTTAGGTGAAATTTCTAAAGAATTTGAAATATTAGGAGTAAATTTAGAACTTGGAAAAGGTTATTTAGATAGATTAACTGGATTTGAGGTTGTATTTAAAACACCATCTATGAGAATAGACAGTGAGGCTTTAGTAAGATGTAAAAATCAAGGTGCATATATTACTTCAGAGATGGAAGAATTCGTAAGATATTGTAAAGGTAGAGTTTACGGGGTAACTGGTAGTGATGGTAAAACAACAACTACAACAATAGTGTCTAAGTTATTATCACAAGAGGGATATAAAACTTGGACAGGGGGAAATATAGGTACTCCATTATTCTCAAACATAGAAGAAATAAAAGAAGAAGATAAAGTTGTATTAGAATTATCAAGTTTTCAGCTTATGACTATGGATGTTGAAATTGATGTAGCAATAGTTACTAATATAACTCCAAATCACTTAGATATGCATAAAGATATGCAAGAATATATTGATGCTAAGAAAAATGTTTTTAAATATCAAAGAGAAAATGATCTTTTAGTAATTAATGATGAAAATGAAATAACTAAAAATTTAGATAAAGAAGCAAAAGGGAAAGTTGTTAGATTTAGTTCAAAGAAAACAGAAGGAGAAGATGCATACTATAAAGATGGAAAGTTATATGTACATGGTAAAGAAGTATGTAAAAAAGATGATATAATCATAAAGGGAATGCATAATGTAGAAAATTATTTAGCTGCATTCTTAGCTGTTTATGATGAAGTATCAATAGAATCAATGAAAAAGGTAGCAGAAACTTTTGGAGGAGTTCATCATAGATGTGAGTTCATAAGAGAAGTTGATGGAGTAAAATATTATAATGATTCTATAGCATCAACTCCAACAAGAACTTTAGCTGGATTAAAAGCTTTTGAAAAACCAGTTATACTTTTAGCAGGAGGATATGATAAACATGTACCTTTTGAGCCTTTAGCTTATGAAGGATATGAAAAAATAAAAGCTATAGTATTATTTGGAGTAACTAAAGAAAAAATAAAAGCAGCCTTTAAGAGATTAGAAGAAGAAAAAGGAATTCATGTACCAGTATACTCAGGAGAAAGCTTAGAAGAGGTAGTAAGTATAGCTAAATCAATAGCTGAAAATGGAGATATAATAACACTTTCACCTGCTTGCGCAAGTTTTGATATGTTTAAAAACTTTGAATTAAGAGGAGATAAGTTTAAGGAAATAGTAAATAATATATAATGAGATAAATATATCTTAAAATGAGCCATATTATGATTTTAGTTTAATTAATTCTTTGAAATTATTAAAGCTAAAAAAATAATATGGCTTATTTTTATTTGAATTTTAAATTGTTTTTATGTATAAAATATACTTCAGCAGACAATAATATATATGTCTCTTATGAAAATAGATAAAAACGCAACCTGGAGTATCAATAGTTGGATTTTAAACTAAACATAAGAAAAGTTAAGTATTTAAAGAATATTTTAGTAAAAGCTTGTTATTTATAATAAAATGTTATTGCTTATGATGGTAAGATAAATCTCGTCGCTGAGAGACACAGAAACAACTCAACAAAATAAATTAAAAGTTTTGAAAAAAGTTGTTGACAAAGTTTCGAAGTGATGTTAAACTAAGAAAGTCGCTTGAGGGCGACAACGAAATGGTCTTTGAAAATTAAACAGAAGATATTAACATAAACCAGCAATTCTTTTATAAGTAATATGAGTATAGATTAAACTTTTAAATTGAGAGTTTGATCCTGGCTCAGGATGAACGCTGGCGGCGTGCTTAACACATGCAAGTCGAGCGATGAAGTTTCCTTCGGGAAACGGATTAGCGGCGGACGGGTGAGTAACACGTGGGTAACCTGCCTTATAGAGTGGAATAGCCTTCCGAAAGGAAGATTAATACCGCATAATGTTGAAAGATGGCATCATCATTTAACCAAAGGAGCAATCCGCTATGAGATGGACCCGCGGCGCATTAGCTAGTTGGTGGGGTAACGGCCTACCAAGGCGA
>NZ_JASORQ010000016.1:0-18413 GCF_030222355.1 Clostridium sp. UMB9555A
TGGGGGTATAGCTCAGTTGGGAGAGCACCTGCCTTGCACGCAGGGGGTCAGGAGTTCGAATCTCCTTACCTCCACCATTAAAGCTATGAACAAAGTTCATAGCTTTTTTATTTTGTAAATAAGAGTATCTTTCTATCTAAGATATTAATAATAGTATATTTAGGATCAATGTAATTACTATTTATAATTAAATTCATAGTGCTTATTTAGCAAAGCCTTAAGATATTGTTGTAATTTTAGAGTCATTTTTAAAAGATGACTCTAATTTTTGTATTTATTATAATATTACAGATGCTAAAAAGCTCATAGTATAAGGAAAGAATAAAAAGTTTAATGTAATTAAGTATATATTTGAACAATAATTAAGTAAATATATGTAAACTGAGTTTAAAGTATTTTTACAAAAAATAATGCATAAATACTTATATTTTATAGAAAATAATCATGTTTTTATTTATAATTATTTATGAAAGTTAAATTTTGATTATTGTTATAAGTTTTATATTAAGAGAATCTAAGGGCTAGTAATAAGTTCAAAATAAAGTAATAAGATAATATTCTATAAGTAGCATTTTATTTATATATACTTTAAATTATACTTATTAAAATAATTTTTAAACTTTAGTGATTTAAAGTTATAGAGTTATTTTTATTAGAGTTTCTTTAAATAATTAAAGTTCTATTTATGTTAATTTACATAGAACTTATATTACAATGAGCAAAGTAAGAGATTTAAAAATTTTAATTGGGGTTATATACTATATAAAATTATTAAAGTAGTACAAACTAATTTTTATATAGTAAAAATTAATGTTTTGGATTTATTCGCTTTTAGGAGGATTAAAAATGGGAAAACCTAAATTAAAAAAGGAAATAGGATTGTTTACTGCTACAGCTTTGGTTGTTGGTAACATGATGGGATCTGGGATATTTATGCTTCCAGCTAGTTTAGCAGGTGTATCTGGTCCTGGTTCTACTATACTGGCGTGGCTATTAACAGGATTAGGCTCTTTGGTATTAGCATTAACATTTGCTAACTTAGGTTCAAAGATTCCTAAGACAGGAGGAACTTATGAATACTCTAGATTAGCTTACGGAAATTTTATGGGATTCATGACTGCATGGCTTTATTGGAATGGATCTTGGATTGGAAATGCCACTATTTTTATAGTTATTACTACTTATTTAGGTGAAGTTGTAACAAGTTTAACTAATTCACCAATAACAGGCTTCTTATTCTGTACGTCTATTTTATGGATTTGTACATATATAAATATAAGAGGAACAAAGTTAGCAGGTAGAGTAACTTCAGTAATAACTGTTTTTAAAGTTTTATTATTTATATTCTTCATAGTTGTTGGATTAATTTACTTTGATCCTTCAAACTTAACACCAATGTTTCCTCAAGGGAAAGGTATTTCAACTGTTCCTGTGGCAGCTTCCTTAACTTTATGGGCATTTATGGGCTTAGAAACTGCATCTGTAGCAGGAGGAGAAATAAAAGATCCTGAAAAGAACGTTAAGAGAAGTACTATACTTGGTATGTTAATTAGTACTGTTTTATATATATTAATAAGTGTTGTGGCTATGGGAGCTATGAGTCAAAGTGAATTAGCTTCAAGTACTGCTCCTATTTCTGATATAATAGTTAAAGTTTTAAATTTAAAGAGCTTAAACTTCTTAAATATAGCGATAGCTATTAGTATTTTAGGAACTGCTATGGGATGGTTATTATCAACTGCTAGAGTAGGATATGCTGCTGGAGAGGACGGAATTTTCCCTAGTGTATTTGCTAAAGTACATCCTAAGTATAATACACCATATGTAGCATTAATAATAGGTAGTATATTTATCAATATTATATTCTTAATGAACTTTACTAAGGGATTAGCAGGAGCATATAGCTTTATAGTTGTATTAGCTACTTTAAGTTACTTACCAATATATGCGATTTCAACTATTGCAGAAATAATACTTATGATTAGAGAAGATAAAAAACCTACATTTAGAAAACATTTAGGTTTAATAATAAGATGTTTAATAGGTTTTGCTTTTGCGATTTGGGCAATATATGCTTCAGGAGCTGAAATAGTAATGTATGGATTTATTTTAATATTACTAGGAGTTCCTATTTATGGTTATATGAGCATAAAAAAACACTTCCGATAAATTGAATTTTGATATTTAACAAATTTGTTATGTAATATTAGTTAATTTATTATATAATAAATATAAGTTTTGAAATTGGGGTTATATTATTTATGGTACAGAAATTTGCGTGGGGAGTGTATTGGGATGGCAAAAGTAGAAGCTTTAGAAGAGGAATTAGTTGAATTAAAACTTAAAAAAAGAAATTTCATTTTAGCCAATAAAGATACAAAAGAGATTGATAATCTTATAAAAAATTTAGAAGAAGAAATTATGAGAATTAAATCAAATAATTGATATTCAGTAGCTATGAAAGAGAACTTACTCTTTCATAGCTTTTTTTGTTTAATAAAAAAGAAAGTGTTCTCAAATAAACCTTTAAAGTTAGAGTAGGGAAAGCTGACCAAGAGTGATGGGTCAGGTTATTATGTAAGAAAAATATTATTTTATTATATAAAATTATTTAACGATATGAAATTTTTAAATATTGTTTTGGTAAAAAAATACATTTAATATATTAATGGGTTTATTTTTTAGAAGATTACTTTAAAATAATTTAATTAAATAATTAAGTTTGAATTTGTATAAATAATATTTTTATTTATATCTTAAGAAGGGCAAGGAGATTTGTGATGACTTTAGTAGAGGTAAAAGATGAGAAATTAGAGATAAAACCTTTTGGGTTGAGAAAAGAAAAATATAAAACACAATTAAAAAATAAAATCTTTAATGAAGATGATTTATATTTATTTCATGAAGGGCGAAATTATAATGCTTATAATTTTATGGGAGCTCATTTTACTAGTGAAAATAGAAAACGAGGGGTAAGATTTACCCTTTGGGCTCCAAGGGCAAAGAATATTTTTTTAGTTGGAGATTTTTCAAACTGGGAGACAAAAGAAGAAAATAAACTTGAGAGAATAAATGAAACAGGGATTTGGAGCATTTTTATACCTAGATTAAAAGAGGGGATTAAGTATAAGTATTATATTGAACAAGAAGATGGAAAAGCAGTATTAAAGGCTGATCCTTATGGAATTTATTCAGAGGTAAGACCTAATACTGCTTCTATTTTATGCGAAAAAACTAAAATAAGATGGTCAGATAAGAAGTGGTTAAATAAAAGGGAAGAAACTAATTATTTTAAAAGTCCTATTAATATATATGAATTACATCTAGGCTCATGGAAAAGGAAAGAAGAGGATGAGTTTTTATCTTATGATGAACTGAGCATAATTTTACCTAAGTATGTTAAGGAAATGGGATATACTCATGTTGAATTTATGCCATTAAATGAGCATCCATTAGATACCTCTTGGGGGTATCAAGTTACAGGATATTATTCAGTAACAAGTAGATATGGAGATATTAAAGGATTAAAGAGGTTAATAAATGCTCTTCATAAGGAGGATATAGTAGTTATTTTAGATTGGGTACCAGGTCATTTTTGTAAGGATGAACAAGGATTATATATGTTTGATGGTACACCAACTTATGAATATGAGGAAAAGTGGAAAGCTGATAATAAGGGTTGGGGAACTTTTAATTTTGATTTGGGAAAGCCAGAAGTAAAAAGCTTTTTAATTTCTAATGCTTTTTACTTTATAAATGAATTTCATATAGATGGATTAAGGGTTGATGCTGTTTCTAATATGCTTTACTTAAATTATGGAAGAAATCATGGAGAATGGGTTCCTAATATATATGGAGGAAATGAAAATTTAGAAGCTATTCAATTTATAAAAGAGCTTAATGAGGCTATAAAAACTTATAGCAAAGGGGTAATTACAATTGCAGAAGAATCAACATCTTGGCCTAATGTGACTAATGATACTGAATATGGTGGCTTAGGATTTGATTTTAAATGGAACATGGGCTGGATGAATGACACTCTAGAATATAATGAGTTAGATCCTATATATAGAAAGTATCATCATAATAAATTAACTTTCCCTATGATGTACAATCATTCAGAAAAGTTTATATTACCTATATCTCATGATGAAGTTGTTCATGGGAAAAAATCTCTTATAGATAAAATGCAGGGAGATTATTGGAATAAGTTTGCTAATTTAAGAGCGTATATGGCATATATGTATGGTCATCCAGGTAAAAAACTTATGTTTATGGGATGTGAATTTGGTCAGTTCATAGAATGGAGAGAATATGAAGAGCTTGAGTGGAAGTTAATTGATAAGTTTGATATGCATAGAAAAACTCATAATTTCTTTAAGGATTTAAATAACTTTTATAAAAATAATTCTGAGCTTTGGGAATTAGATTATGATCAAGATGGATTTCAATGGATTGATGCTGATAATAATGAACAAAGCATATATATTTTTATAAGAAAAAGTAAAAATATAGAAAAGTATAAAATATTTGTATGCAATTTTACTCCAATGGTTTATTATGATTTTAATATAGGAGTTCCTGAAAAGGGAGTTTATAGAGAAATTTTCAATACAGATAAGGAAGAGTATGGTGGTTCTGGACAAGTTATTAAAGAGAATTTATTCTCAAGAAAAGGTTGGTGCCATAATCAGCCATATACTTTAACTATAAAGGTTCCGCCAATGGCAGCTTCTGTTTTTGAAAGAATAATTGAAGAAAATAAAACAGAAGAAAAGATAGTAAAAGAAGATAAATATATTTAATAAAAGATAAAAGGGAAGATATTTTATTTGGAGGGGTTTAAATTGATAAAAGTTTTATTTGCAACATCAGAGGCAAATCCATTTATAAAAACTGGGGGACTAGGTGATGTAATGGGAGCATTACCTAAGGAGCTTAAAAGAAAGGGAATAGATGCTAGAGTAATTTTGCCTAAATATAGTGCTATAAAAGGAGAACTTTTAGAGAAGCTTAGTTTTAAAAAATGGTTTATGGTTCCTGTTGGTTGGAGAAATCAATATTGTGGAGTATATCAGTGTGAATATGATGAAGTTATATATTATTTATTAGATAGTGAGTTTTATTTCCACAGAAATGGTTTATATGGAGAAGGTGATGATGGAGAGAGATTTGCTTTCTTTGATAGAGCAGTTTTAGAAACTTTAAAAGAGATTGATTGGTGTCCAGATATTATTCATTGTAATGATTGGCAAACAGGAATGATACCAGTACTTCATAAATTAGAGTATTCTAAAGATCTATTTTATAAGAATATTAAGACTGTGACTTCAATTCATAATCTTTTATTCCAAGGTAATTTTTCAGCAGATGTTTTACCAGAACTTTTTGGTTATGATTATGAACCAGTGAGAAATGGAAGTTTAGAGTTTTATGGTGGAATGAGTTTTATGAAGGGAGCTATAAATTATAGTGATAGGATTTTAACTGTAAGTGAAACTTATGCCAAGGAAATTCAAACTCCTTACTTTGGAGAAAATTTAGATGGCTTATTAAGAGAAAGAGGATATGCACTAAAAGGAATAGTAAATGGTATAGATTATGATGAATTTAATCCTAGTAAGGATAGTTTAATAGCTAAAAATTTCTCAGTGGAAAATATAGAAGATAAAGTGTTAAATAAATTAGCTCTTCAAAAGGAATTAGGGTTACCTATAAATCCAGATATACCTATGATAAGCATTGTATCTAGGCTTACAAATCAAAAGGGATGCGACTTAATAGTTAATATAGCAAATAGATTACTTCAAAGAAATGTGCAATTAGTTATATTAGGAACAGGTGATTATAATTATGAAAATCACTTTAAGGGATTGCAAGAGCTTTATCCAACTAAGGTATCTGCAAATATAAAGTTTGATAATGGATTAGCTCATAGAATATATGCATCTTCAGATATTTTCTTAATGCCATCATTATTTGAGCCTTGTGGACTAGGACAACTTATAGCATTAAGATATGGAGCTATTCCAATAGTTAGAGAAACAGGTGGATTAAAGGACACAATTCATTCCTATAACAAATATACTGGAATAGGAAATGGCTTTAGTTTCACAAATTATAATCATAATGATTTAATGTATGTTATTGAATTAGCTTTAGAAACATATGATGATAAAGAGATTTGGAAATCATTAATTATCCAAGCAATGGATTCAGATAATAGTTGGAATAAGTCAGCAGAAAAATATAAGGAATTATATGAAGAATTAATCAAGTAGTTTTAATCAAGTTTGTAGGAGGCGAGTAGATGCTATCTATAAATAAGGAGGGTTTTAAGAGAGATTATAAAAAAAAGTTCTTAGAACTTCATGGTATAGAACTTGAAGAGGGAAAAAACTTTCATAAGTATGAGGCTCTTGGATGTTTAGTTAGAGATTATATTGCGGAAGACTGGATAAATACTAAAAAGAAATATGAGAGTTCAAATCAGAAACAAGTTTATTATTTCTCTATGGAGTTTTTATTAGGAAGACTTTTAGGAGATGCCTTACTAAACTTAGGTATAAGAGAAACGTGTAGGGAAGCTTTAAAGGAATTAAATATTGACTTAGAAGAACTAGAAGAGTTTGAAAGTGATCAGGGGTTAGGTAATGGTGGATTAGGTAGATTAGCAGCATGCTTTCTAGATTCAATGGCTTCTTTAAATATAGCTGGACATGGATGTGGTATAAGATATAAATATGGGTTTTTTAATCAAAAAATAATTGATGGATCACAGGTAGAAACTCCAGATAGTTGGCTTAAGAACGGAAATGTATGGGAATTTAAAAAACTAGATAAATCAGAAGTTGTTAAGTTTGGTGGAAATATTAAGTGTGAAAACATAAATGGTAGATTAACTTTTACCCATGTAAATTATGAGCCAATTTTAGCAGTTCCTTATGATACCCCTATTGTTGGATATGAAAATAATGTGGTAAATAATTTAAGGTTATGGAGTGCAGAGCCAGTAGATAATGAATTCGATTTTTGTTATTTCAATAGAGGGCAATATTTAAAGGCTATAGAATACAGAAATTCTATTGAAGCTATATCACAGGTCTTATATCCAGATGACTCAATGTATGAAGGGAAACTTCTTAGATTAAAACAGCAATATTTCTTTGTATCAGCAGGACTACAAAGTATAGTTAGACATTATAAGAAAAATGGTGGAAAAATAGAAGAGTTTGATGAATATATTGCTATTCATATAAATGATACCCATCCAACCTTAGCAATACCAGAGCTTATGAGAATTTTATTAGATGAAGAGGGACTTTCATGGGAAAGTGCCATGAGAATAACTACAAATACAATATCATATACAAATCATACTATTTTATCTGAAGCCTTAGAGAAATGGCCAATAAATATGTTTAAGGAGCTTCTTCCTAGAATATATATGATAGTTGAAGAGATGAATGAAAGATACTGTGCTGAACTTTGGCATAAGTATATTGGTCAATGGGATAAGATTTCTAAGATGGCTATAATAGGAGATGGCTTTGTTAGAATGGCTAATCTTGCAATAGTAGGTAGCCACAGTGTAAATGGTGTAGCAAAATTACACACAGAAATACTTAAGAAAAAAGAGATGAGTGATTTTTATTATCTTTATCCAAGTAAATTTAATAATAAAACTAATGGAATAGCACATAGAAGATGGCTTCTAAAAAGCAATCCTGAACTTACTAATCTTTTAAAAGAAACAATAGGAGACAGCTTTATAAAACATCCTACAGATATGGAGAACTTTGAGAGGTATATTGATGATGAGTATGTTTTGAAAAGGCTAGGAGAAATAAAAAGGAAAAATAAAGAGAATTTAGCTAAGGTAATTTTTGATAATCAGGGAATTAAAGTTGATTCAAATTCAATTTTTGATGTACAAGTTAAGAGAATACATGCATATAAGCGTCAAACTTTGAATTGTTTGAGAATAATGGAACTTTATAATAGGTTGTTAGAAAATCCAAATTTAGATATAGCTCCAAGAACTTTTATATTTGCAGGGAAAGCTGCACCTGCATACTATTTAGCTAAGAATACTATTGAATTAATAAATGCTGTTGCAAAGAAAATAAATAATGATAAAAGAATTAATGATAAAATCAAAGTAGTTTTCTTAGAAAATTATAGAGTTTCTCTTGCAGAAAAGATAATTCCAGCTACAGACTTAAGTGAACAAATCTCAACTACAACTAAGGAAGCTTCAGGTACTTCTAATATGAAGTTTATGATGAATGGCGCTGTTACTATAGCTACCTTAGATGGAGCTAATATAGAAATAAGAGATGAAGTTGGAGACGACAATATTGTTATTTTTGGATTAACAGAAAATGAAGTTCTTGATTATTACTCTAGAGGTGGATATTCAGCTTGGGATGTAAGAAATAATGATAATAGGTTAATTAGAGTTACAGATGATTTAATAAATGGAGTTTACTCTAAGGATAGAGACAAGTTTAGAAGTGTATATGATAATTTATTAACCTATAATGATGAATTTTTTGTATTAAAGGATTTTGATTCATATTTGAAAGCTCAAGATAAGGTAGATTTGCTTTATAGAAATAATAAAGAGTGGCAGAGAAAATGTGGAGTAAATATAGCACATTCAGGTATATTTTCTTCAGATAGAACTATAGCTGAGTATGCTACAGGAATATGGGGTTCGAAAGTTATATACAAAAACTTATAGAAATTTATAACAAAGTATAATCCACAAAGCACTTATATTAATACTATATATTAATATAAGTGCTTTGTTTTATTTAATAAAGAAAGGGGTATTGCCATGGGAAAAGCTTATATTTATCATGATTCTCAAGATACCTTTTATAGGGAACCTTTTGGAGCTGTTTCTATAGGTTCTAAGGTAAGTCTAAGCTTAGAGTGCAAAGAGTGTGGGGAAGTTTTTATAGAGGTAATAAAGTTTGATGGAAGTAGATATTCAATACCTATGACAATTGAAGAGAGAAGAAATGAATGCATAATTTATAAAGGAATAATAGACACTACAAACTCCTTAGGAGTAATAAATTATTACTTTAAATACATTAAAGATGGATTTACTAAGTATTATGGAAATAATGATGAATGTTTAGGGGGAGAGGGAAAGATATATTATGATTTTCCTAATTATTATCAAATAACAGTTTATGAGGATAATAAAATTCCTAGTTGGTATAAAGAAGGTATTATTTATCAGATATTTGTTGATAGATTTTTTAATGGGAATAAGGATAGCGTGATATTTAATAAAAAGAAAAATAGCTTTATATATGGTAATTGGTATGATGAGCCAATGTATATAAGAGATAGTAATGGAAGTATTAAACGGTGGGATTTTTATGGAGGTAATTTAAGGGGAGTAATTGAAAAATTAGATTATATAAAATCTTTAGGGGTAAATATTATATACATGAATCCAATCTTTGATGCTGTGAGTTGTCATAAATATGATACTGGAGATTATGAAAATATAGATAAGATGTATGGAACTAACAATGATTTTAAGGAGCTATGCAAAAAAGCTGAGGAAAAAGGTATAAGGATAATATTAGATGGTGTTTTTAGTCATACAGGATCAGATAGTAGGTACTTTAATAAATACGGAAACTATGGAGAGCTTGGAGCCTATGAATCTAAATACTCTAAATATTATAAGTGGTATAGGTTTTATGATTATCCTAATAGTTATGAATGTTGGTGGGGTTTTGAAAATCAGCCTAATGTAGAGGAGTTAGAAAAGACATATTCAGATTATATAGTTAATAGTAAAAATTCAATAATAGCAAAGTGGCTTAGATTAGGAGCAAGTGGTTGGAGGCTAGATGTAGCAGATGAACTACCAGATGAATTCATACAAATGATTAAGGAAAGGATGAAAAGTGAAAAAGAAGATAGTGTGCTTATAGGAGAGGTTTGGGAAGATGCTTCAAATAAGGTTAGCTATTCAAAAAGAAGAAAATATTTATTAGGAAATGAATTAGATTCAGTAACAAATTATCCTTATAGAGATATAATTTCTAATTTTTTAAATGAAGAAATAAGTTCGCAGGATTTTTATAAAGTAATAATGAGCATAAAAGAAAATTATCCTCGGGAAAATTTTTATGCAAATATGAATCTTTTAGGTAACCATGACACAGAAAGAATACTTACAGTATTAAAAGAAAATTTAAATAAATTAAAATTGGCTATATGCCTTCAAATGACTTTACCTGGAGTTCCTCTAATTTATTATGGAGATGAGGCTGGACTTTTAGGAAATAAAGATCCTGAAAATAGAAAGACCTATCCTTGGGGACGAGAAAATAAGGAAATATTAAGTTATTATAGCTTTTTCGGGAACTTTAGAAAGAATGAAGAGGTTTTAAGAAAGGGAGATTTTTATATTTTTAAGGATACACCTGAGGATGTTATTGCTTTTAAGAGAGTTTATAAAGAGAAAGAAATGATAATTATAGTAAATAGGAGTAATTCTAGAAAAACCATAACCTTAGATAGCGAGAAAGGAAGATATAAAGATAAATTTTCTAAGGAAGAATTTTATGGTGATGGTAGTATTACTTTAGAAGTAGAAGGAGAAAGTTATAAAATTTTAACTAATTAGAGGTATTTTCTAAGTGAAAAAATCATATTAATCCAATATATGGAGGTGGATAATATGATAAGAACAATAGTATGCCAAAGAGAAGGATGCAATGGAAATGCTTTTTATATAAATAGTCATGATGGTGAAATGAGTGTTGTATGTAAGGAGTGTAATAGTGAGTATAAATATGAAACTGAGAATAATTCACTTTTGATGTTATCTACTTGCTCAAACTGTAATAATGATACTTTTAAGGTCTTTAAAGATACTGAGAGCAATAATATATATGCAAAATGTATTGTTTGTGGTAATCCACCAGAAAATATTTTTATTGATGCTGATGGGAATCAAGTATCTTATGAATCTAAAATTTTAAATGATATAAAGGACATGGTTTATAGAGTTGAGCAAAGAATAAGCAATCTTGAGAGAGAAGTTGAGAGTTTAGGAAGTGGTCAAGTATTGATAGAGCAATCTATGGCATATATAAATCAATTTTTATCAGAAAATAAATAAAGTATTAAATCTATTTGGGTACTAGAAGGGTTTCTAGTACTCTTTGTTATTAAAAAAAATAATAAAATTTGAGGTAATTTAAGAATATTGTTTTAAATTATTTAATTAATTTAAAATAATTATTTTTTAAGATTAAATTTATTATAAATTAATTTTAATAACTATTAAATTTAAAGTTAAATTATGTTATAATTTTAATATCCATTTAATGGTATATAAGGGGTAAATTGGAGGGGAGATTTGTGTCAAAAAAAGAGATAGTTGCAATGATATTAGCTGGAGGTCAAGGATCGAGATTAGGAGTGTTAACTAAGAATTTGGCTAAGCCAGCAGTTCCTTTTGGGGGAAAGTATAGAATAATAGATTTTCCTTTAAGTAACTGTTCTAATTCAGGTATATATACTGTTGGTGTTTTAACACAGTATAAGCCTTTAAAATTAAATGAACATATTGGTATTGGTGATACATGGGATTTAGATAGAAGAGATGGAGGGGTAAGTATGTTGCCTCCATATCAAAAAGAAAAAGGTGGAGATTGGTATAAGGGTACTGCCAATGCAATCTATCAGAATATTGAATTCATAGAAAGATATGATCCAGAATATGTTCTTATCTTATCAGGAGATCATATTTATAAAATGGATTATGATAAAATGCTAGAAATGCATAAACAGAAAGAAGCTGATGCTACTATAGCAGTAATAAATGTTCCTATGCATGAGGCAAGTAGATTTGGAATAATGAATACAAATGAAGATTTATCAATATATGAATTTGAGGAAAAGCCAGAGCATCCAAAGAGTACAAATGCTTCAATGGGAATATATATTTTTAATTGGAAAGTTTTAAAGAAATTTTTAGAAGAAGATGAATTAGATCCAAATTCAAGTAATGATTTTGGAAAAAATATAATTCCTAAAATGCTTAATGCAGGTAAAAGGCTTATAGCTTATCCATTTAAGGGTTATTGGAAAGATGTTGGAACCATAGAAAGTTTATGGGAAGCTAATATGGATTTATTAAAGCATGAGGATGAATTAAGTCTTTATGATAGTGAATGGAGAATTTATTCAGCTAATCCTGTTAGACCTGCTCAATTTATTGGAAAAGATGCAGAAATAAAGTCTTCATTAACTGTTGAAGGATGTATAGTACATGGTAAGGTAGAAAATTCAGTTTTATTCCAAGGGGTTTATGTAGGAAAGGGAGCTGTAATTAAAGATGCAGTAATAATGCCAAATACAAGAATTGAGGATGAAGTTGTAATAGAAAAAGCGATTATAGGTAGTGAAGCTATTGTTGGTAAAGGATGCAAAATAGGCGATGGAAATAAAATTTCAGTTATAGCATCTAAAGAGGTTGTAGTAGGCAATAAAGAAATAATAGAAGAATGTGCTATGGTGAAGTAAGAAGAGGTATATGAGAGGGGTAATAGTTCATGAATAATTGCATAGGTATAATAAATTTAGATGAGAATGAAAGCAGAATTGGAGAATTAGCAAAAAATAGGCCTTTAGCAGCAGTACCTATAGCGGGAAGATATAGAATAATTGATTTTATACTTTCTAATATGACTAATGCAGGAATAGAATCTTTAGGTATTTTAAGTAAAAATAAATCTCGTTCATTAGTAGATCACTTAACTAATGGAAGACCATGGGATTTACACAGAAAAAGAGATGGATTAAGAGTATTTAACTTTGGTGAAAGAGATCCTTATTATGACGATATAACTAATCTTTATGAGAATTTAGATTTTTTAACTAAAAGTAGAAGAGAATATGTTATCATGTCACCATCATATATGATTTGTAATATAGATTTAAAAGAAGCTTTAGAATATCACAAGAAAAATGACAATGATATTACAGTAATATATAAAAAAGTTAAAGATGCAGATTCTAATTTTATTGATTGTGATGTTTTAAATTTTGATGAAAGTGGTTTTATAAAAAGTATAGGAAAAAACTTAGGTAGAGAAGAAGAAAGTAATATAAGCATGGAAATGTATATATTAAGAACAGATCTTCTTATAGAAATAATATATGAATGTATAAGAAGAGGTTCACATAGAAAATTCAAGAGTTATTTAAGTGAATTCTTAGATGAAATGAAGGTTAGTGGATTTGAATTTAAAGGTTATTTAAGCTGTGTTAATTCACTAAAATCTTATTATAAGGCTAATATGGATTTATTAGAAGAGAAGGTTTATAAGGAATTATTTATAGATAATAATCCTATATATACTAAATCTAGAGATGAAGGACCAACCCATTATACTAAAAATAGTGAAGTAACTAATTCAATAATAGCAAATGGTTCTTATATTGAAGGGAAAGTTGAAAACAGTATAATTGGAAGAAGAGTTTATGTAGGACCAGAGGCGGTTATTAAAAATTGTATTATAATGCAAGAAACTGTTATAGGTGAAAATGCTCAGTTAGATAAAATAATAACAGATAAGGCAGCAGTAATAAGAGATGATGAGAAAATAGTAGGTCTTGAATACTGTCCTATGGTTTTAAGCAAACCTAATATAATATAAACTTGAAATAAATCATAGCATCCTTTAAATTTAATTTATACAAAAGGAGAAGAGGAGATGCTATGGAGAATAAAAGAAAAAGAATAATTGCATGGAGTTTAATGATATTATGGATGGCTTTTATATTTTTTATGTCTAGCCAGCCAGGAGAGGTTTCTTCTAAACAAAGTAATTTTGTAGTTATTTTACTTGATATGTTTGGAATGGACTTAAATAGTCGTTTCGGTGAATTATCAACTTATATTATAAGAAAGGGAGCACACTTTACTGAATATATGATACTTTATTTCTTAGCTTTTAATCTTTTAAGATTATATATAACTAGAAAGAAGGCATATATATATTCCTTAATTATAGTATTTGGATATGCTTGTAGCGATGAATTCCACCAATTATTTGTAGAGGGAAGAAGTGGACAGTTTAAAGATGTTCTTATAGATACATCAGGAGGAATTTTTGGAAGTTTATTAGCTATTTTAAAAAGTAAAATTTTCTCTAATAAAGCTTAAAATGAAAAAAACATTAAAATATATATATTTTAAATACAAAAATGGCCTGTATCAAAATAACTTTTAACAAAACTTACAAACAGTATTAAGAGAAAACTTGTAATTCTCGGAATATGTTTGTAAGTTTTATTATTCTAATATAGCGCCTTTTTCTAATTAATAATTTTTTATAATAATGCTGAGAAAATTCTAGTAACTCCCTCTATAAACTTGTCAAACTTAGTTGATTTTTCATATTCTTCAATTTTAAAATGTCTACACTTAAGTAAATCTTCAAAAAACAGAGCATCTAACTTACATGTTATTTCCTTATCATATATAACAGTATTTATCTCATAATTAAGCTCAAAACTACGTATATCCATATTAGCTGTTCCTAGAGTGCATATTTTCCCATCTATTGTCATTGTTTTAGAATGTATGAAAGAACTTTTATCATAAAAATAAACTTCAATTCCGCAATCCATAAGTTCAGCTAAATAACTTTTAGATGCCTTATTTACCATAAAGTGATCTGATTTTTCAGGAAAAATAATCTTTACGTCAACTCCACTTAAAGAAGCTATTCTAAGAGCTTCTATTATACTTGATGGAGGTACAAAATAAGGAGTAGTTATATAAATATTTTCCCTTGCAGTCATAATCATTTTTAAAATGCTCTGCATTATTGCAGGAAATATTGAATCAGGTCCGCTTTTAACTAACTGCATTAAAACTCTTTCCTTAGCAACTGTATTTTCAGGAAAATATTTATCAAATTCCTTATCATAAAAAGTATAGCTATTATTAGCTTTTTCTATGGTTATGAAGTCATCTAGGAAAACTGCTTGCAGTGCTAAAACAAAATCACCTTTAATCATTAGGTGGGTATCTCTCCAATAACCAAACTTTTTGTTTCTCCCTAAATATTCATCTCCTATATTAATACCACCTAAAAAACCAACTTGACCATCTATAACAACTATTTTTCTATGATTTCTATAGTTGATTTGAGTATTTATTACTTTAAGAAGGGGTGCTAAGAAGTAAGAGTACATAACAACTGAGACCCCTGCTTTTTTTAAATCTTTAATGTAGCTTCTTTTTAAGCTGCTTGAACCAACTTTATCAATAATAAATCTAACCTTAACTCCTTCTAGAGCTTTCTTTATTAATATATCTTTAATTTCATTGCCTATTTCATCACTATTTACTATATAGTACTCAAGATGAATATGGTGCTTAGCCTTAAGAAGTTCCTCTTTTAAATCTTTAAACTTTTCAACACCATCTTTATATATCTTTATATCATTATTCACAAAGATAGGAGAATCACTGTTAAAAGCTAAAAGCTCCATTAAAGGAACATATTGTTTTTCAGGATATTCATCTAAAATAGGACTTATTAAGTCGTTAATTTTAGGATTGATTCTATCATTAAGTTTATGTCTTTTCCAGTTACGTCCTAAGAATATATAAAGTATTAATCCTATAGGAGGCAATAGGGTTAGTATTAGTAACCATGCTATTGTTTTTTCTGGTTGTTTTCTTTCTAGTACTACAATTATGACAGACAAGATTACATTAATTATAAATGCTATGTATAAAAATGTTGTTGTATAGTTTATAATAATCCCTCCCTCATAAATAAAACACTAAATCTTATTGTAACATTAATTATCTCAATAACTAATACTTTCTAAACAGTTTTATATAAAAATATATTATCAAAATGTAATTATAAATTATATAAAATATAATAATCTACATATTTATTATTAAAAGTATGAAATCAATATAGTATAAATAAAATTTAGATGGTTCATATAAAGAAGATAAAATTTGCTTTAGACTAATAGTTTTGTTTCTCTTTAACAAGATAGAGTGAGAAAATTATCAAAAATATAACTAAAATATTAATATTGTGTTATATAAATGTGATTATATTGAAATTTTAATAACAAATGATATAATAAATTAAGATAATAATAAAAATGAGTTGTTATTGTTGGGGATTTATAAACAAAAATCGATAACTATTAATAAAAGGGGGGCATATAAATATGAAAGCTATAAAAGAAGTAAATCAGAAAAAGGGCGGAATTTTAGGTTTCATAGAAACAGTAGGTAATAGATTGCCACATCCAGCTACTATATTCGTAATATTATGTGCTGGTGTAGTAATTTTATCTCATGTTTTAGCATCAAAGGGTGTATCTGTTACTTATGAAGGAATAGATAGAGCTACAAATGAAATTAAAGAGATAACGGTTTCGGTTCAAAGTTTGTTAACTCCAGATGGAATAAGATATATTTTTGAATCATTAATAACTAATTTTACAAGCTTTGCTGCTTTAGGTACAGTTTTAGTTGCAATGTTAGGGGTTGGGGTTGCAGAAGGAACTGGACTTATAGGAACAGCATTAAGAAGATTAGTGTTAAAAACTCCAAAGAGTTTAGTTACAATGGTTGTTGTATTTGCGGGAGTTATGTCAAGTATAGCTTCTGACGCTGGTTACGTTGTTCTTGTACCATTAGGTGCAGTAATATTTATGAGTTGTGGAAGACATCCACTAGCAGGTATAGCTGCAGCATTTGCAGGGGTATCAGGTGGATTTAGTGCAAATCTTTTCCCAGGACCTGTTGATGCTTTATTAGCAGGTATGACTACAGAGGGTGCTCATATGTTTGATCCATCATATTCAGCATCACCAGTAGGAAACTGGTACTTTATAATGGCTTCAACAGTTGTAATAACTTTAATAGGAACTTTAGTTACTGAGAAGATAGTTGAACCTAGATTAGGTAAATATAGAGGAGAACTAATAGCTGGTGATGAAGACGCTATGAAACCTCTTGATAAAAAAGAAAAAAGAGGATTAAAGTTTGCAGGTTTATTTGCTTTAGTAGGAATTATTTTAATAGGAGCTTTAGTTGTTCCAGCTAACGGTATATTAAGAAATCCTGAAACAGGAGAAATATTAAGTTCACCATTTATGAACTCAATAGTTGTTTCTATAGCATTTGTATTCTTACTAGCAGGTGTTGGATATGGAATAGGTGAAGGAAAAATAAAGAGCGATAAAGATATAATTGGTGAAATGGGTAAAACAATGTCTACAATGGGCTCATATATAGTATTAGTATTCTTTGCGGCTCAATTTGTAGCTTACTTTGGAAAAACTAATTTAGGTACTGTAATCGCAGTTAAGGGAGCTGACTTCTTAAAGGCAACAGGAATTCAAGGTATTCCTTTATTAGTAGGATTCATACTTGTAACAGCATTTATAAACTTATTCATGGGATCAGCTTCAGCTAAATGGGCTATAATGGCTCCAATATTTGTTCCAATGCTTATGGGAGTTAATATAAGTCCAGAAATGACTCAAATGGCATACAGAATAGGTGACTCAACAACAAATATTATATCTCCACTTATGACTTACTTTGCATTAATAGTATCATTTAGTGAGAAGTATGATGAAGAGTCTGGAATAGGAACAATGATATCAACAATGGTTCCATATTCAGTTTGCTTGTTAATAGGATGGACAATCTTATTAATGGTTTGGTATGTATTTAAATTACCTTTAGGACCTGGAGCTGGAATAGTTATATAATAGAATAAAAAGTTATGTATAGTATATATAATATAGAGAAGATTTTTATTAGCGGGAGTAATTTACTCTCGCTAATTTTTTTATTAAAGAATATGCCTTAAATTATTACAACTTTTAAAATGTAAATAGTAATATAGTTTATCTTAGTTAATATAAGCTATATAAAACTATTTTTTATGAAGAGATAGGGAGAATAAGCATATTAATATTCTAATTAAAAAAGTTTATTAAAGAAATTATTTTTAAAATAAGTATATTTGGAATTAAATTGAATTAAAATAAGGCACACAAAACCAGGCGTATCAATATATAATAAATAAAGTATTTTGATGAAAAATAGAGAAATTTAGGATTAATTTTATGATTTGGTATAATATAATAAGAGAGAAGTGTGTTTAACATGGTAAGATAAATCTCGTCGCTGAGAGACACAGAAACAACTCAACAAAATAAATTAAAAGTTTTGAAAAAAAGTTGTTGACAAAGTTTCGAAGTGATGTTAAACTAAGAAAGTCGCTTGAGGGCGACGAAGAAATGGTCTTTGAAAATTAAACAGAAGATATTAACATAAACCAGCAATTCTTTTATAAGTAATATGA
>NZ_JASORQ010000017.1:0-15031 GCF_030222355.1 Clostridium sp. UMB9555A
TGACCGATTGTTCCAATGTTAACGTGTGGTTTGCTTCTTTCAAATTTTGCTTTTGACATTGCAAATTCCTCCTTTAATTTAAAAATATTATATACATTTATATATTAAAGAAGCTTTAAAAGCTTCTTTAATTATTTATTTTTTTTACCTGCAACTTCTTCTTGGATGCTCTTAGGAACGTCATCATAGTGATCGAATTCCATTGCATAAGTTCCTCTACCTTGAGTTCTTGATCTTAATGCAGTTGCGTATCCAAACATTTCTGATAGTGGGATGAATGCTCTTATGATTTGTGCACCATTTCTTGAGTCCATTCCTTCCATTCTACCTCTTCTTGAGTTAACGTCTCCTATAACGTCTCCCATGTACTCTTCTGGTACAGTGATTTCAACTTTCATTATAGGCTCAAGTAATACAGCATCAGCTTTAGCCATAGCGTTTTTGAATGCCATAGATCCAGCTATTTTGAATGCCATTTCAGATGAATCGACATCATGGTATGATCCGTCGAATAATCTTATTTTGAAGTTTATAACTGGGTATCCAGCTATTATACCACTTTCTGCAGCTTCTCTGATTCCGTTATCTACTGCTGGAATGTATTCTCTTGGAATAGCTCCTCCAACGATAGCATTTTCGAATTCATATTCGCCTTCAGTTGGTATCATTTCTATCTTACAGTGACCGTATTGTCCTCTACCACCAGATTGTCTAGCAAATTTAGCTTCTGCTTCAACAGCCTTTTTGATAGTTTCTTTGTAAGCAACTTGAGGAGCACCTACGTTACACTCAACTTTGAATTCTCTTTGTAATCTATCAACGATTATATCTAAGTGAAGCTCACCCATACCAGCTATGATAGTTTGACCTGTTTCTTGATCAGTCCAAGTTTTGAAAGTTGGATCCTCTTCAGCAAGCTTTGATAAAGCTATACCCATTTTTTCTTGACCAGCTTTTGTCTTTGGCTCGATAGCTATAGATATAACTGGCTCTGGGAATTCCATCTTTTCAAGTATTATTGGAGCTGCTTCTGTACATAAAGTATCTCCAGTAGTTGTGTTCTTAAGACCTATTACAGCTCCTAATTCAGCTGCTTCTAATGATTCAACTTCCTCTCTTGAGTTAGCGTGCATCTTAACAAGTCTTCCGATTCTTTCTTTTTTACCCTTAGTTGAGTTTAATACGTATGAACCGCTCTCTAAAACTCCTGAGTAAACTCTTGTGAATGCTAATCTTCCAACGAATGGGTCAGTAGCTATTTTGAATGCTAAAGCTGACATTGGAGCGTCATCTGAAGCTTCTCTAACTTCTTCTTCACCGTCTAAGTTAGTACCTTTAACAGCAGGTATATCTAATGGTGATGGTAAGTAATCAACAACACCATCGATCATTTGTTGAACACCTTTGTTTTTGTATGATGATCCACAGATAACTGGGATTATTTCATTGTTTATAGTAGCTTTTCTTAAAGCAACTTTTAATTCTTCAAGAGTTAATTCTTCACCTTCTAAGTATTTCATCATTAACTCTTCATCAGTTTCAGCTATAGCTTCGATCATAGCAGCTCTATACTCTTCTGCTTTATCAGCTAAATCAGCTGGAACTTCACCTACTTCTATGTCTTTTCCTAAGTCATCTTTGAAGATTATTGCTTGGTTAGTTAATAAATCAACCATTCCTTGGAATTGATCTTCTTGACCTATTGGAATTTGGATTGCAACAGCATTAGCTTGTAATCTTTCTCTAACTGTGTTTATACAGTTGTAGTAGTCTGCTCCTGTAGCATCCATTTTGTTTACGTATATCATTCTTGGAACGCCGTACTTGTCTGCCTGTCTCCAAACAGTTTCAGTTTGTGGTTCAACTCCACTCTTAGCATCAAGAACAGTAACAGCTCCATCAAGAACTCTTAATGATCTTTCAACCTCAACTGTGAAGTCTACGTGTCCTGGAGTATCGATTATGTTTAATTCATAACCTTTCCAGAAACAAGTTGTAGCAGCAGAAGTTATTGTTATACCTCTTTCTTGCTCTTGAGCCATCCAGTCCATAGTTGAAGCTCCATCATGAGTTTCCCCTATTTTGTGGTTTCTTCCTGTATAGAAAAGAATACGCTCAGTAGTAGTTGTTTTACCAGCATCTATATGTGCCATTATTCCGAAGTTACGGAATTTTTCTAACGGATATTGTCTAGCCATTGTGACTCCTCCTCTCAACGTATAGTGTTTTTAAATTCAACAAAACTGTTTTGGCTTTTAGCCAAAACAGTTTCATTTTATTAATATCTGTAATGAGCAAATGCTTTATTAGCTTCAGCCATTTTGTGAGTATCTTCTCTCTTCTTAACAGCTGCTCCAGTATTGTTAGCTGCATCCATTAATTCTCCAGCTAATCTTTCTCTCATGTACTTCTCGCCTCTTTTTCTTGAAGCTGCAAGAAGCCATCTTAATCCTAAAGTCTGTCTTCTTTCAGGTCTTACTTCTATTGGAACTTGGTAGTTAGCACCACCTATTCTTCTAGCTTTAACCTCTAATAAAGGCATTATGTTGTTCATTGCTTCCTCAAAAACTTCCATAGCATCTCTGCCAGTTTTCTCATTGATTATTTGGAAAGCATCGTAGCATATTTTTTGTGCTACTCCTTTTTTACCATCTTCCATTACGTTATTTATTAACTTAGTAACAACTTTTGAATTGTACACTGGATCTGGTAATACATCTCTTTTTGCAATATGTCCTTTTCTTGGCACTTTTCTTCCCTCCTTAACAATTTTTGTTTAAGTTCATCGGTACTCGACACAACTTAATCGATTGTCGTAAAGTGCTTGCTTCATAATCTATATTTAAACTTCGAACAGTTATTTATCTAAACTTGAAGACATAGCACTTAAACTAAGTTTAAGCAACAATTATTTCTTTTGCTTTGGTTTCTTAGCACCGTACTTTGATCTTCCTTGCATTCTGTTAGCTACTCCAGCTGAGTCTAAAGCTCCTCTTACTATGTGGTATCTAACACCAGGAAGGTCTTTAACTCTTCCACCTCTTATAAGAACAACACTATGCTCTTGTAAGTTGTGGCCTACACCAGGAATGTAAGCTGTTACTTCGTATCCATTAGTTAATCTTACTCTGGCGATTTTTCTTAACGCTGAGTTAGGTTTCTTAGGAGTAGTTGTTTTAACTACAGTACAAACTCCTCTTTTTTGTGGACACTCTTTAAGAGCTGGTGCAGTTGATTTTGATGCTACTGTTTTTCTGCCTTTTCTTACTAATTGGCTTATAGTTGGCATACTTTCACCTCCTGATAAATTATTTAACTATCTATATAAATTTTAGATGTTAACACTCTAATCTAAGATTAATGCTACAGCTGATTTTACATCTATGCCACACATCTCCCCTAGAATTTTCATGTTTTTAACATGTTTTATTTCAATTCCACATTTTTCTGCTAATTCTACCAATGGAGTAACCATTTTATCGTTAGCATTTTTTGCAACATACAAAATTTTTCCTTCACCGTTTTTCATAGCTTTTGTGGACTGTTTTATGCCAATAACTTTTTTTCCTAAAAGTCTGTCTACCATAAGATTACCTCCATTGTAAATAATCATGTAGACAAGTTAATCCCTTAGTACTTTGCTAATCACACAAACTGTATTTTATCATCTAAGAATACTACTGTCAACAAAATTAATCTTATTCTTCAATCTCAATTATTGTTTCAGTCTCTTGATTACTGTTTTCAGTATTTAATTTTAATGATCTATACTTCATCATACCTGTACCTGCTGGAATTAACTTACCAATTATAACATTTTCTTTTAATCCAACAAGAGGATCAATTTTTCCTTTGATTGCTGCATCAGTAAGAACTCTTGTTGTTTCTTGGAATGATGCTGCTGATAAGAAACTATCTGTAGCAAGAGCTGCTTTAGTAATACCAAGAAGAACTATATCTCCTTGAGCTTTTTCTCCTCCAAAGCTTTCAACTCTTTCATTTTCAGCTCTGAAATCGAACATATCAATCATTACACCTGGTAATAAATTAGTATCACCTTGCTCTGTTACTTTTATCTTTCTAGTCATTTGTCTAACTACAACTTCTAAGTGCTTATCGTTGATATCAACCCCTTGAAGTCTGTAAACTTTTTGAACTTCTGAAAGTAAGTATTCTCTTGCACCATCAACACCCTTAATGCTCATGATATCATGTGGGTTAACTGAACCTTCTGTTATTTCATCTCCAGCTCCAATAGCTATACCATCTTTAACTTTTAATCTTGATCCAAATGGTATATCATAGCTATATTCTTCTCCTGAATCAGTAACAACATAAACTGTTCTCTTTTTCTTAGTTTCTTCTATTCTTACAGTACCTGCAACTTCACTTACAATCGCTAATCCTTTTGGTTTTCTTGCTTCGAATAACTCTTCAACCCTTGGAAGACCTTGAGTTATATCTGCTCCAGCAACTCCACCTGTATGGAATGTTCTCATTGTAAGCTGTGTTCCTGGTTCTCCGATTGACTGAGCAGCTACGATACCAACAGCTTCACCAATATTTATTTTATATGATGTTGCCATGTTCATACCATAACACTTAGTACATACTCCAACCTTAGAATCACATGTAAATACTGATCTTATTTTTACTTTTTGAATTCCAGTGTCAGCTATTTTTTCAGCTAAAATTGGATCCATATAAGTATCTTTTGCAGCTAAAAGCTCTCCAGTTTCTGGGTGGAAAACATCTTCTGCAGTATATCTTCCTGTTAATCTTTCAGCTAATTGTTCAACTACTTCTGAACCTTCTTTTATCTCTTCAACGTAAATACCATTTTGAGTTCCACAGTCGTGTTCTCTTACTATAACATCTTGGCTTACGTCAACAAGTCTTCTTGTTAAGTAACCTGAGTCAGCAGTCTTAAGTGCTGTATCGGCGTTACCTTTTCTAGCTCCGTGAGTAGATATGAAGTACTCTAATACGTCAAGACCTTCTCTAAATGATGCTCTGATTGGTAACTCGATGATTTTACCTGATGGACTCGCCATAAGTCCTCTCATACCAGCTAACTGTTTGATCTGTGACTTAGATCCTCTGGCTCCTGAGTCTGCCATCATGAATATTGGGTTAAATTTATCCAAGCTATTCATTAATGTATCCGCAACTTCCTCAGTAGTCTCAGTCCATTTTTCTATAACTCTTTCATATCTTTCATCTTCAGATATAAGACCTCTTCTATACATTTTTTCGATCTTATCTACAGTTTCATCAGCTTCTTTTAATAGCTCATATTTCTTTTGAGGAACTATCATGTCTGAAGCAGCAACTGTAACAGCTCCAATTGATGAATAATGATATCCTGTTGCTTTTATGTTATCAAGCATTATTGAAGTCTTAGTTGGACCATGCTTTAAGTAACATTTATCTATTATTTTTCCTAATGACTTTTTAGTTATTAAGAAATCTATTTCTAAATTGAACATTTCTTCAGGATTTTCTCTATTTACAAAACCTAAGTCTTGAGGTATACATTCATTGAATATTATAAATCCTGGAGTTGTTTTGATTATTCCTGACTTAAGCTCTCCGTCTATTTCTTTAGTAACTTTAACGTTAATCTTAGCATGAATATCAACTTCTTTTAATTGGTAAGCCATTATTACTTCATCAAATGATGCGAAGTATTTTCCTTCACCTTTAGCTCCGTCTTTATCCATTGTTAAGTAATATGAACCAAGAACCATATCCTGAGTAGGTACACAAACTGGTCTACCATCAGAAGGTTTCATTATATTACCTGCTGCAAGCATTAAGAATCTAGCTTCTGCTTGAGCTTCAACTGATAAAGGTACGTGAACAGCCATTTGGTCTCCATCGAAGTCAGCGTTGTATGCTGTACATACAAGTGGATGAAGTTTTATAGCTCTACCTTCAACTAATACTGGTTGGAATGCTTGAATACCTAGTCTATGTAGAGTAGGTGCTCTGTTTAGTAATACTGGATGGTCTGCTATAACTTCTTCAAGTACATCCCATACTTGTGGCATTACTCTTTCAACCATTCTCTTAGCACTCTTTATGTTATGAGCAACTCCGTCTTCAACTAATTTCTTCATAACGAAAGGCTTGAATAATTCTAAAGCCATTTCTTTTGGAAGACCACATTGATACATTTTTAATTCAGGACCAACAACGATAACTGATCTTCCTGAATAGTCAACCCTCTTACCAAGAAGGTTTTGTCTGAATCTTCCTTGCTTACCTTTAAGCATATCTGATAATGATTTAAGAGGTCTGTTTCCAGGACCAGTTACAGGTCTTCCTCTTCTACCGTTATCTATTAAAGCATCTACAGCCTCTTGAAGCATTCTCTTTTCGTTTCTAACTATTATGTCAGGAGCTCCAAGATCTAATAACTTCTTAAGTCTGTTATTTCTATTTATAACTCTTCTGTATAAATCATTTAAATCTGAAGTAGCAAATCTACCTCCATCTAATTGAACCATAGGTCTTAAATCAGGTGGTATAACTGGTATTACATCTACTACCATCCATTCAGGTTTATTTCCTGATGATTTGAATGATTCTACAACTTCTAATCTTCTTATTATTCTAACTTTCTTTTGACCTGTGCTTTGCTTTAATTCTTCTTTAAGCTCAGCAGCAGTTCTTTCTAAGTCTATTTCTGATAATAAAGTTTTTATAGCTTCTGCACCCATTCCAGCTACAAAGCTCTCTTCACCATATTTGTCACACGCTTCTCTATATTCTTTCTCATTAAGAAGTTGTTTCTTTAATAATGAAGTTTCTTTTGGATCTATAACTATATATGATGCAAAATATAGAACTTTTTCTAAAGCTCTTGGTGACATATCAAGGATTAATCCCATTCTTGAAGGTATTCCTTTAAAATACCATATATGAGATACTGGCGCAGCTAATTCAATGTGAGCCATTCTCTCTCTTCTAACTTTAGATTTAGTTACTTCAACACCACATCTGTCACATACAATACCTTTATATCTAACTCTTTTGTATTTTCCACAGTGACATTCCCAGTCTTTTATAGGTCCGAATATTCTTTCACAGAATAATCCGTCTCTCTCAGGTTTTAACGTTCTATAGTTAATAGTTTCAGGTTTCTTTACTTCTCCTCTAGACCACTCTCTAATTTGTTCTGGAGATGCTAACCCGATTTGTAAAGCATCAAAATTATTTAATTCGAACAAGGGTGTGTCCTCCCTTCATAGTTTAATGTGAATTTTTAAGTATCCCCTTACTCTCATGAGCAAGGGAACACTTTATATCCTAGTTAAAATCATCTTCTATGTCTAAATCACTTGTGAAGTCTAATAAGTCTATGTTTTCATAGTCTATTTCTTCATCAATTTCTTCTGCTGGGATGTATGCTTCCCCTTTTTCCTCTTTAGCTTCTTCTGTTGTTGAATCTTCAGTACCTTCCATGTTAACTTCTAATACTTCGATTTCATCATCATCTTCAGCTAATTCTTTGAATTTAACTTCTTGGTTATTATCATTTAAAACTTTAACGTCTAAGCATAAAGCTTGAAGTTCTTTAATAAGAACCTTAAATGATTCTGGCACTCCTGGTTCAGGAATGTTTTCACCTTTAACAATAGCTTCGTAAGTTTTAACTCTACCTACAACATCATCTGACTTAACAGTAAGTATTTCTTGAAGAGTATGAGCAGCACCGTATGCTTCTAATGCCCAAACCTCCATCTCTCCGAATCTTTGTCCTCCGAATTGTGCCTTACCACCAAGTGGCTGTTGAGTTACTAATGAGTAAGGTCCTGTTGATCTAGCATGGATCTTATCATCAACTAAGTGAGCAAGTTTTAAGATGTACATTATACCAACTGTTACTTCGTTATCAAACTCTTCACCAGTTCTACCATCTCTTAAAACTGTTTTTCCGTTTCTATTGTATCCTGCTTTTTCTAAGCAATCTTCTATATCAGTTTCTGTAGCACCATCAAATACTGGTGTAGCAATATGCCATCCTAATGCACTTGCAGCCCATCCTAAGTGAACCTCTAATACCTGACCGATGTTCATACGAGATGGAACCCCTAGTGGGTTTAAGCATATTTGAAGTGGTCTACCATCTGGTAAGAATGGCATATCTTCTTCTGGTAATACTCTTGAGATAACCCCTTTGTTACCGTGACGACCAGCCATCTTATCTCCAACAGATATTTTTCTCTTTTGAGCAATGTAACATCTTACAAGTTCATTAACTCCTGGTGATAAATCATCACCATTTTCTCTTGTAAATACTTTTACATCTACTATTATACCAGCTTCCCCGTGTGGAACTCTTAAAGAAGTATCTCTAACTTCTCTAGCTTTTTCACCGAAGATAGCTCTTAATAATCTTTCCTCAGCAGTAAGTTCAGTTTCTCCTTTTGGTGTTACTTTACCAACAAGAATATCTCCTGATCTTACCTCAGCACCGATTCTGATTATACCTCTTTCATCTATATCTTTTAAAGCATCCTCACTTACGTTTGGAATATCTCTAGTTATTTCTTCTGGTCCTAATTTAGTGTCTCTAGCTTCGCATTCATATTCTTCTATATGGATTGATGTAAATACGTCTTCTCTAACTAACTCTTCTGAGATAAGCATAGCATCCTCGTAGTTATATCCTTCCCAAGTAATGAATCCCATTCTTATGTTTTTACCTAAAGCTATTTCTCCTAAATCAGTTGAAGGTCCATCTGCTAATACTTCACCTTTAAGTACCCAGTCACCCTTAGCCACTATTGGTCTTTGGTTTATACAAGTACCTTGGTTACTTCTCTTGAATTTAAGAAGTCTATAAGTATCAACACCACCATCTAATTCTCTCTTAACTCTTACTTCGTTAGCACTTACATAAACTACTTCACCAGCATTTTTAGCTTTAGGAAGAACCCCTGAATCTACAGCTGCTTTGTATTCTATTCCAGTACCAACTATTGGAGCATATGGTTTTAATAAAGGAACTGCTTGACGTTGCATGTTTGATCCCATTAGGGCTCTTGATGCGTCGTCGTTCTCTAAGAAAGGTATCATTGCTGTTGCAACAGATACTAGCTGTCTTGGAGAAACGTCCATTAAGTCAACATCCTTACTTGGAACTACTAATACCTCACCTTTATCTCTAACAGTTACTTTCTTATCAATAAAGCATCCATTTTCGTCTAATGGTTCATTAGCCTGAGCTACTAGGTATTGGTCTTCCTCATCTGCAGTAAAGTATCTTATTTCACCAGTTACTCTACCTTCTGCTTTATCTACAACTCTATAAGGAGTTTCAATAAAGCCATACTCATTAACTTTAGCATATGTAGCTAATGAGTTTATAAGACCTATGTTTGGTCCCTCTGGAGTCTCGATAGGACACATTCTACCATAATGAGAGTGGTGAACGTCTCTAACTTCGAAACCAGCTCTTTCTCTTGAAAGACCTCCTGGTCCAAGAGCTGATAATCTTCTCTTATGAGTTAACTCAGATAATGGGTTCGTTTGATCCATGAACTGTGATAACTGTGAACTTCCAAAGAACTCTTTTATAGCTGCTGCTACTGGTCTTATATTGATTAATTGTTGTGGTGTTATAGCTTCTTGGTCTTGAATAGTCATTCTCTCTTTAACTACTCTTTCCATTCTTGATAAACCAATTCTAAATTGATTTTGTAAAAGCTCACCAACACTTCTTAATCTTCTGTTTCCTAAGTGGTCTATATCATCAACATATCCAATATTATAAGCTAAGCCAATTTGATAACTTATTGTAGCGAATATATCATCTTTGATGATGTGCTTAGGAATAAGTCTTGTCATATTCTTTTTGATTTCTTCTTTTATAGTTTCTTCATCAGAATAGTTATCTAAGATTTCTCTTAATGTTGGGTAGTGAACTAATTCTCTGATATTTAAATCTGATATATCGAAGTCCACACACTTATGTATATCTACAAAGTGGTTACCAATAATTCTAATTACTCTGTCTTCAACTAAAACATCAACTGAATTTATTCCTCTATTTTGAATTTCTTCAGCATTAGCTCTTGATATTTTTTCACCTTTTGCAACTAAAACTTCACCAGTTAATTTATCTACTATATCTTCTGCTGCTATTTGGTTAGCTATTCTTAAACCAATTGCAAGTTTTTTGTTAAACTTGTATCTACCAACTCTTGATAAGTCGTATCTCTTAGCATCGAAGAATAAAGAATCTATTAAACTAATTGCACTATCAACTGTAGGTGGTTCACCTGGTCTTAATCTCTTATAGATTTCTAATAATGCTTCTTCTTTAGTCTTAGTATTATCTTTTTCTATTGTAGCTTTGAATCTTTCTTCTTCACCGAAATACTCAAGAAGTTCTTGATCGCTTCCAAAGCCCATAGCTCTTCCTAGTATACTTATAGGAAGTTTTCTTGTTTTATCTATTCTTACATAGATAACATCATTTGAATCTGTTTCATACTCTAACCATGCACCTCTGTTAGGTATTACTGTTGCAGAGAACAGTTTTTTACCAGTTTTATCTACATTATAATTGTAGTAAACACCTGGTGATCTTACTAACTGAGAAACAATAACTCTTTCGGCACCATTGATTATAAAAGTTCCTTGCTCTGTCATTAATGGGAAATCTCCCATAAATACCTCTTGTTCTTTTATTTCTCCAGTTTCTTTGTTTTGAAGTCTTACAGCTACTTTTAGCGGTGCAGCATAAGTAGTGTCTCTTTCTTTACACTCTTCAACTGAATATTTTATGTTATCCATATCTAGAGTGTACCCTACAAACTCAAGCACAAGATTTCCAGTAAAGTTTGAGATAGGATTAATATCATCAAAAACTTCATAAAGTCCTGCATCTAAAAACCATTTGTAAGAATCTAATTGAATTTCAATTAGGTTTGGCATTTCAGCCACGTCTTTGACTTTTGCAAAGCTCATTCTCGTTCTTTTTCCAACTTGGACAGGATGTACCATCAACTTTCACCCCTTGTATAAACTAAAATAGCCAAAAGCATACTTTCCCTAAGGACCTATGCTTTCGGATTACATACAATATCATCTTTTTAGTATACCCAATTTTCAATGTAGTATACATAAAATTCATATTCAACTTTATACTATTACACAATAGTACATTTACTTATGGTATCATAGGCAATACCCGTTGTCAATATTCTAAAAAAATTTACTTTAAATTATTTTTTACGCCCAATCTCTTGAGTTAAAAAAAAGAGGCACTACTAAGTACCTCTTTTAATATTTTAAAATTAAGCTTTAATTACTTAAGCTCTACTTCAGCTCCAACTTCAGCTAATTTAGCTTTCATGTCTTCAGCTTCTTCTTTAGCTACAGCTTCTTTTAATGTTTTAGGAGCTCCATCAACTATTTCTTTAGCTTCTTTTAATCCTAAACCAGTTAATTCTCTAACTGCTTTGATTACTTTTATTTTGTTTGCACCAGCATTAGTTAATACTACGTCAAACTCTGATTTTTCTTCTGCAGCAGCACCTGCAGCAGCTCCGCCTACAACAGCAACTGGAGCAGCAGCGCTTACTCCGAATTCTTCTTCACAAGCTTTAACTAACTCGTTTAATTCTAAAACACTCATTTCTTTTATAGCTTCTATGATTTGCTCTTTTGTCATGATTCGCACCTCCGAAATTTTCTTTCCTGTTTTTTAAATTTTTATTTTTATTAATTATTCAGCAGATTCTTCTTTTTTGTCTGCTATTGCACTTAATAAGTATGCAAAGTTTGATAGTGGTGACTTGATACTTCCAAGAAGTTTTGCAAGTAACACTTCTCTTGAAGGTATAGCAGCAAGTTGTTCAGTTTGCTCTTTGTTGTAAACTGTTCCTTCTACTATAGCAGCTTTTAACTCAAGCTTTTTGTTTTCCTTAGCGAAATCGTTAAGGATTCTAGCTGGAGCAGTAGCATCTTCGTAACCGAAAGCTATTGAAACTGGACCTTCTAAGTATTCAACTATTCCATCAAAACCTAATTCTTTTGCAGCTAGAGTAACTAGTGTGTTTTTGTAAACTTTGTACTCAACACCTGCTTCTCTTAAGCTCTTTCTTAAGTTTGTATCTTGTTCTACTGTTAAACCTTGGTAGCTAGCAAGTACAACTGATTGAGCTTTTTCTAATTTCTCTTTTATCTCTGCAACTTTAGCTTCTTTTAATTGTCTGTTTTTGTTCACTGTGTCCACCTCCTCACAGTTTAGTTAACTGCTTTATATAATAAGAAAAGTCTTCCCGTAGACATAGGAAGACTATTATATACACTATAATTGCCCTCGGTAGGTTGTTCTACGTTATGCCTTGCAGCACCTACTGTCTACGGAAACTTTCATTCACTTTTTCAACAAAAATTATTTTAACATGCACTTAAACTTATGTCAAGCACTTTATTAAAATTAATCTAAAACTTTAGCTGGGTTAACTTTAGCTCCAGGTCCCATAGTAGCTGAAACTGAAACTGATTTTAAGTATTGTCCTTTAGCAGCAGCTGGTTTAGCTTTTACTAAAGCATCCATTAAAGCTTTGAAGTTTTCAACTAATTTCTCAGTTCCGAAAGATTTCTTTCCTATTGGGCAGTGAACTATAGCAGTCTTATCTACTCTATATTCAACTTTACCTGCTTTGATTTCTTTTATAGCGTTAGCTACGTCAAATGTAACTGTTCCTGATTTTGGGTTTGGCATTAAACCTTTTGGTCCTAATACTCTACCTAATCTACCAACTACACCCATCATATCTGGAGTAGCAACAACTACATCATAATCAAACCAGTTTTCACCTTGAATTTTTTGTACTAATTCGTCAGCTCCAACGAAATCTGCTCCTGCAGCTTCAGCTTCTTTAGCTTTCTCACCTTTAGCGAAAACTAAAACTTTAACATCTTTACCAGTTCCGTGTGGAAGAACAACAGCTCCTCTAACTTGTTGGTCAGCATGTCTTGGGTCTACACCTAATCTTACGTGTAATTCGATAGTTTCATCGAATTTAGCTTTTGCAGTTTTAACAGCAAGCTCTAAAGCTTCTGCTGGAGTATATAATGCATTTTTATCTATTAATTTTGAACTTTCAATATATTTCTTTCCCATTAATATAATCCTCCTTTGTGGTATTAGCGGTTTTTACCTCCCACCGATTTGAATAAATTATTCTACTACTACTACACCCATACTTCTAGCAGTACCTTCGATCATGCTCATTGCAGTTTCGATTGTTGCAGCATTTAAGTCTGGCATTTTTAATTCAGCAATTTTTCTTATTTGCTCTTTAGTGATGTTTCCAACTTTAGTTCTGTTTGGAACACCTGATCCACTTTCTAAGCCTAATTCTTTCTTTATAAGAACTGCAGCTGGTGGAGTTTTTAATATGAAGCTGAATGATCTGTCTTGATATACAGTTATTACAACTGGTATTATTAAGCCAGCTTTATCAGCAGTCTTTGCGTTGAATTCTTTACAGAATCCCATTATGTTTACACCGTGTTGACCTAAAGCTGGTCCTACTGGTGGTGCTGGTGTTGCTTTTCCTGCAGGAAGTTGAAGTTTTATCATTCCTGTTACTTTCTTAGCCATGAGTTTATTCCTCCTATACTGTGGTAATTATCGGACTTCCGCCCTCCCACTTGATCGAGACGTTAGTCTGATTTTTAATCTAATTTTTCTACTTGATTAAAATCTAGTTCAGCTAGAGTTTCTCTACCGAACATATCTACTAAGGCTTTTATTTTGCCTTTTTCAACATTTATTTCTTGGATTATAGCAGCAAAACCACTTAAAGCTCCTGAAATAATGTTTATAGTTTCTCCTACCTCCAAGTCGATATCCATAGCAGTTTTCATTACTCCCATAGATTCTACCTCTTCATCGGTAAGTGGTACAGGTTTTGACCCTGGACCTACAAATCCAGTTACTCCTCTTGTATTTCTTACGACATACCAAGATTCATCTGTCATAACCATGTTTACTATAACATATCCTGGGAATTTTTTCTTTAAAGTAACTTTTATCTTACCATCTTTTTCTTCTGCACTCTCTTCCATAGGAACTTGAATGTCTAAGATTAAAGATTCTAAGTTTCTGTTCTCTATAGTCTTCTCAAGATTTGCTTTAACTTTATTTTCGTATCCTGAATATGTGTGTACTACGTACCATCTAGCTCTATCACTCATATCATACCGGTGAATAAAATCACCAAACCTCCTTTATATTATTTAAGTCCAAACACTAACTCAAAGAGGTTCTTAAATACAAAATCCATTACTCCTATTAAAGCAATAGATATTACAGTAAATACAATTACTGCAACAATGGCCTTTTTAGCTTCTTCTTTTGGTGGCCAAGTTATTCTTTTGATTTCAGCCTTAACCCCTCTAAAGAACTTTGTTATACCAAAGCCTCTGCTTTGTTCATTTACATTTTGCTTTGCAGCCATAAATTCACATCCTTAACACCATAATAATGTATTAGAATTTTTCTATCCAAAACACTACTTAGTTTCTCTGTGAAGAGTATGAGTCTTACAGAATTTGCAGTATTTTTTCATCTCTATTCTATTAGGATCGTTTTTCTTGTTTTTCATAGTGTTGTAGTTTCTTTGCTTGCACTCAGTACATGCTAAAGTTACTTTTACTCTCACGTTCAGCACCTCCAGTTTTGTTGTATATTAAAAGTAGTTCTATCTACCAATACACTGCTAGTTAATTACTAAAATACATTATCATAAATATACACAAGTGTCAACAAACGTTGGCTATGTAAAGGACTAGGTTATTTAACCCAGTCCTTATTATGATAAACTATATGTTATTTTGCTTAAAACTACTCGATTATTGAAGTAACAACTCCTGAACCTACAGTTCTTCCACCTTCTCTGATAGCGAATCTTAATCCTTCATCCATAGCGATTTCTGTGATTAATTCAACTTCCATGTCGATGTGGTCTCCAGGCATAACCATTTCCATTCCTTCTGG
>NZ_JASORQ010000018.1:0-13906 GCF_030222355.1 Clostridium sp. UMB9555A
GAAGAAGGAACAACTCCACAATTACCAGGAGATAGTGGATTAGGAGGAACAACACCGAACTTACCAGGGGAAGAAGGGACAACTCCACAATTACCAGGGGATAGTGGATTAGGAGGAACAACACCGAACTTACCAGGGGAAGAAGGAACAACTCCACAATTACCAGGAGATAGTGGATTAGGAGGAACAACACCGAACTTACCAGGGGAAGAAGGGACAACTCCACAATTACCAGGAGATAGTGGATTAGGAGGAACAATACCGAACTTACCAGGAGAAGAAGGAACAACTCCACAATTACCAGGGGATAGTGGGTTAGGAGGAACAACACCGAACTTACCAGGAGAAGAAGGAACAACTCCACAATTACCAGGGGATAGTGGATTAGGAGGAACAACACCGAACTTACCAGGAGAAGAAGGAACAACTCCACAATTACCAGGAGATAGTGGATTAGGAGGAACAACACCGAACTTACCAGGGGAAGAAGGAACGAGTTCCCAGAATAAACCTAATCTTAATATACCTAAAACTGGAGATGCAGGTACGGTAGGATTTGGTTTATTAGGAGTTTTATCAATAGTAGGTTTAGTAACATTAAATAAGTATAAGTTTGAATAAATATATATAATATAAAGGTATAAATTAATATATTGCTTTGTAATTTAGAGTGTCGAAAATTCGACACTCTTTTTATTTATTATCTTTAATTATGAGCGTAAATTTAATTTTATTGATGATAATAGTTATAAATTTATAAAAAACAAAGTAGCAAAAAGGGTGATTTTTGATACATTATTTTTTTGTACAGAAAAAAGCCAAATTTTCCATGTAAAAATGTATTAAAAAAGGTATCATAATCTATTTAGATTATGATACCTTTTTGGTATAATAAAAGAAATAAATTTAGAAAAAATGGAGATAAAATTATGTTAGTTGGATATGCAAGGGTTAGTACTGAAGAACAAAGTTTAAATAGACAAATAGATATGTTAATTGATTATGGTGTAGATAAGAGAAATATATATCAAGAAAAAATAAGTGGAATGAAATCTAATAGAGAGCAGCTAGATAAAATGATAGATGAACTACAAAAAGGAGATACAGTTATAATTACTGATTTGACCAGAATATCAAGAAGTACAAAGGATTTACTCAATATTATAGATAGAATAAAAGCTAAAGGAGCTAGTATAAAAAGTATTAAAGATACTTGGTTAGATACATCAAGTGATAATCCATATAATAGTTTTTTACTAACTGTTATGAGTGGATTGAGTCAATTAGAAGGGGACTTAATAAGTCAAAGGACTAAAGAAGGTTTAAAAAGCGCAAGAGCTAGGGGGAGGAATGGAGGAAGGCCTTCCAAGAGAAATGATAAAGCCGATACAGTAGGATTACTATATAGGGAAGGTTATAAAATAGTTGATATAGTAAAGCAAACAGGGTTAAGTAGAGCAACTGTATATAGAGTGCTAAATGATTTAAATGTTATATGTAAATAGTATTTATAGTTTAAATAAAAATAGTTTTTGTTATTAGAATTAAATTAATAATATTTTAATATTGGGAAGTATTAATTTTTTTAGAAAAAGGATGCTTAGTTATATAGCTAAGCATATATTAAATTATTCTTTTAAGAGATGTACTAGTTTTAACATTGCACTAATACCAAATAAAAAGCTTGCAAAAAAGCTTAGTATTTTTGAACCGATATTAGTATAAATAAATCCTTGCAAACAAAAACATATACAACATATAAGAGTTAAAATTATGAAAATTACATTTACTTTTTTAGACTTAATTAAATTTTTCATTGTATCCTCCAATAATATCAGAAAATATTAAATTTATATTTAAATAAAAAGCTATATAAATTTATATAGCTTTTTACTATTAAGTTGAAATTAACAAAGGGTAGCTATTCCACAAGTTACTCCAACAACACCTCCAATAACAGTACCAACAGGGCCAACTAATGAGCCTTCAGCAGCACCTATTGCACCGGCACCTGATACTATAGCTATTGTTCCTCCAACAACTTCACAAACGCCAGAAATAGTATCAAATACTCCTCCTCCATTAATAGTAGTTAATTCATCTAAAGTACATTTATTCATTACTCTTTCCTCCTTCATATATTATCCATTAATTGATGCAATAGCACCAGCGCCTGCTCCAATACAGCCTATTCCTGTTTCTATTAAAGGTGGGCATGCAATTGAAGCTATAGATAAACCAACACCAGTAGCTATTCCAAGTGTACCTACAAATGCTTTCCCAGCTTCTCTCCAGCCACCAGCATTAATAGTTTCTAATTCAGTTAAAGTGATGCTTTCCATTAGAAGAATCTCCTTTAATTTGTAAATTTTTTAATAAATTGAAAATAAATTCGATTAATTATAACAAAAAATTCAAAAAAATGCTATAATTACTACGGTAAAAATACATAAAGTTTACAAAAAGTATAAAAATAACAATAAAAAGGTTATTTGTGTATTAAAATTACAATTCGAAATGATAAAATATATGGACAATTTGTTTATAAAGTATTACTGCATTAAATAACATGATTATAAAGACTGTGGTTGTACATGTTTACCAACAATTTGTAGTCAATATGGGTTAAAATATCCAAGCTAGATACATCAAGTGATAATTTATATAATAGTTTTTTACTAACTGTTATGAGTGGATTGAGTAAGTTAGAAAGGGACTTAATAAGTCAAAGGACTAAAGAATGGTTAAGAAGTGAAAAAGCTAGAGGGAGAAGTGGAGGAAGGCCTTCTAAGAGAAATGATAAAGCCGATACAGTAGAGTTACTATATAAGGAAGGTTATAAAATAGTTGATATAGTAAGGCAAACAAGTTTAAGTAGAGTAACTGTATATAGAGTGCTAAATGATTTAAAATAAACATAATAAAATTTTATTTTTATTTATGTTTGAGATTTTAGATTAAATCTTTAAAAAAGAATAAATTATAAAGTATAGTTAGGTACTTTATAATTTATTCTATATAATTTATTTATTTATTAAATAGATATTTAATGCTGTTAAAATTATAGCAAATACTATATTATTTGAATTTATCTCTGATTCGGTAAAAATTTTTAAATATGATAAATATAATGTTATTAATAAAGATACAAATGATAAAATAATCATTAGATTTCTGCTAGTAAATAATAAGTTATTTACTTGAATTTTCATATTATCACCTCTATTATTTAGAGCCATTATAGAATCCTAATGCAGCAGCTCCAGCCAATGTTGTTACACCGGCAGAAATTAGCGCAACTGCTTTCCAGCCTACAAATGTAACTCCCATTATAGTTAAGGTTATAGAACCACCATTTATTTCTACTAACTCTGTATATTCTAAAGTTGAAAGATTTGACATATGTATTCCCCCTATTATTATATTTTTAAAATATTATTATATTAAGGATTTTTTTTCTTCATATGTGTACCTAATGTATATCCGGCCATATAAGCAGTTCCAATTGCTGCAGCTCCTTTAGCTATAGCAGCTCCAGTTATTGTTAATGCTCCTATAGTTATAACTAACCCACCATCTATTTTTTCTAGTTCTTCTAAATTTAAAGAGTTAAAGTTTTGTAATTCATTCATTTTAAATCCCCCTCCATAAATATTCTGAAAATTCTGTATAATTAATTATAACAAACTTTGTCAAAATTTGCTATAATAATAGTATAAAAATATGATTATTATGGAAAGTTTAATAAAATAATAACGTTTTCATATTAAAATTGATAATTTATTAAAGAAAGGTATTAAGTGAAAAATGTTTCGAAAATATTACTGTATTAAACAGCATGATTATAAGGATTGTGGTTGTGCATGTTTAGCAACGATTTGTAGACAATATGGACTAAAATATCCAATATCAAAAATTAGAGAAGTTGCTGGAACTGATAAATTTGGTACGAGTGCTTTGGGAATTATACAAGCTTCAGAAAAATTAGGATTTTCAGCAAAAGGTGTTAAGGCTAATAAGCCAGAAGACATATTTGGTGAAATTCCATTGCCGGCAATAGCACATGTTGTTATAGATAAAACAATGCTGCATTACGTAGTTGTACATAAAATTAGTGAAAAAGAAATTATAGTAGCTGATCCTGGAAAAGGAATAGTTAAATATAATCCTAGTGATTTCTTTAATATTTGGACAGGGGTTCTTTTAATAATGACACCTACGTCTAGTTTTAATAAAGGAAATGAAGTTAAAGGCGTATTTACTAGGTTTTTTGATTTATTGAAGCCACAGAAGGGTTTGCTTTTTAATATATTTTTAGCTTCAATTCTTGTAACTGTCTTTGGAATATTAGGTTCTTTTTATTTTAAGTTTCTTTTAGATGATATAGTACCTAATAACCTTAGAGAATCCTTAACAGTTTTTTCTATAGGTTTTATATTACTTGTTATATTTAAAGTGATTACAGAGGCATTTAGAACGCAATTACTTATACATTTAGGACAAAGATTAGATATACCATTAATGCTAGGATATTATGATCATGTTATTAATCTTCCTATGAACTTTTTTGGAACTAGAGAAGTTGGAGAAATTATATCTAGGTTTAATGATGCTTCAAAAATAAGACAAGCTATTTCAGGTGTTGCTCTTACTATGATGATTGATGTATTTATGGTCTTAATTGGAGGATTTATACTTTATTATCAAAGTCCTTTATTATTTGGAATAACTATAGTTCCATTAGTTTTATATGGAATTATTGTTTTTACCTTTAAAAGTAATATAGAAAAGATTAATAGAGAAACTATGGAAGGTAATGCTAAATTAACATCATATTTAGTTGAATCTTTAAATGGAATAGAAACTATAAAGGCATTTAATGCAGAAAGAGAAGTTAATTTAGAAACTGAAAAAAGATTTATAAAATTTATAAAAGCAATATTCAAAAATGAGTACATAAATAATATTCAGATGTCTTTAAAAAGTCTAGTAAAAGGTGTTTTTACTATAGCTATTTTATGGATTGGAACTATTCAAGTTTTAAATGGGAAAATATCTTTCGGTGAGCTTTTAACTTTTAATGCTTTATTGGTTTATTTTTTAAATCCAATAGAAAATATAATTAATTTGCAGCCAACATTACAAACGGCAGTTGTAGCAGCAGAAAGATTAAGTGAAATATTAGATTTATCTTTAGAAAAAGCTGAAGATGAACATAAAAAAATTAATCCAAATTCATTAAATGGGAAAATAGAATTTAAAAATGTTGACTTTAGATATGGAACAAGACAACTTATTTTAAAGAATATAAATATGACGATAAATAAAGGCGAGAGAGTTGCATTAGTTGGTGAAAGTGGTTCAGGTAAAACTACTATAGCGAAGCTTTTACTTAACTTTTATCAATGTGAAAAAGGAGAAATTATAGTAAATGACTATAATTTATTAGATGTTAATGTGGAAGCTCTTAGAGATAAAATTGCTTATATATCACAAGAAACATTTTTATTTAATGGAACTATATTAGAAAATTTAATGTTAGGCAATCCATATTTAACCTATGAGGAAATTATAGAAGCTTGTAAAAAGGCTCAGATACATGATTTTATAAACTCATTACCATTAAGATATAATACTTTAGTTGAAGAAAATGGTTCGAATTTTTCAGGAGGACAAAAGCAAAGATTATCTATTGCAAGAGCAATACTTAGAAAACCTGAAATACTTATAATGGATGAAGCTACAAGCAATCTTGATTCTATAACCGAAAAGGCTATAGAAAAGACTATACATGAATTTAGCGAGGGAATGATAACTATAATAATAGCTCATAGATTAAGTACAATTATGAGATGTGATAATATTTATATTTTAGAAAAAGGTGAAATAAAGGAACAAGGTAGCCATAAGGAATTATTAGAAAAACAAGGGCGATATTATGAACTTTGGAAAGAGCAACTTCCTGATATAGAAAAAATTGAGATTAAGGAGGCTGTTGAACATGAAGTTTAAGATAGACAATATTGAAAATCTAAGTGATAGTAGACAGGTTATGGAATCTAAGCCAAACAAATTTATTATGATATTTATTTATATCTTAATAGCAGTTATAGCAACATTTCTTACTTGGTCATGGTTTAGTGAAAAAGAAATAATAGTTAAAGTTCAAGGTGTAGTTAGACCGGATAATGAAATTCACAGTATATCAAATATATTACAAGGAGAAGTAAAATCTGTAAAAATGAAGAATGGTGAAGAGATAAAAAAAGGTGATATTTTATTTGAAATAGATTCTTCAGAGTTACAAGATAAGAAAAATCAAATAGATGAGCAAATAAACTATTTAGATAAAGATAACAAAAGTCTTGAGAAGCTAAATAAATCAATTAATGAAAATACAAATTATTTTGAAAACAATGATGAAGAAAAGGAATATTATTATAAATTTAAAAGCTATGAAGCTGGAAATAAGGTTTCTCTTGAAGAAAAAAATAATATTTCTGATTCTAAAAATGAACTCCTTAATGAAAAAGCTAATTTAGAAATACTTAGCAAATCGATTAGTGAAAATAAAAACTATACGGAGAAGGGTTCAGTATATAGTGCACAATATGATAGCTACATTAGTTCAAGAGAAATGATTTTAAACAAAACAGAACAACTTAAAAGTAGCAAAGATAGTTTAAATAAGGAAATTGAATCAAATAACAAAGAAATAGAAGGTTTAAACTCTGAAAATAACACTATCGAGAATTTAGAAGAAAAAAAATTAGTTTTTGATGAAAAAAATAAACAGTTAAATAATCAAGTAGAGCAAATAGCTTTAGAAATTAAAAATAATAATGAGCAATTAGAAAAATTAAAAAGTGATACTATAGCTCAAATTAAAGGAAATATAGACAAAATAAATCAAAGTATAAACAAGCTAGATAGTAATATTAGTAGTTTAGAAGAATCAGTAAATATTTCTAAGGATAAGAATAAAACAACAGTATTGGCACAAATTGAGGAAAAAATGAATTTAAATATTCAGAAGAAAAAAGAACTAGAAGAAAATAAAAAACAAATAGAACAGAGCATAGAAAAATGTATTGTTAAAGCTCCTGTAGATGGAAAACTAAATGTTAATATTAACCTAGAGCAAGGAGTTGTTTTACAAACTGGTGCAATGGTAGCTAATATAATTCCTGATTCCGACACATATAAGGTTGATTTAATTATACCAACAAAGGATATAGCAAATATAAAAGATGGTGAAGAGATAAAATATAGTTTTGAAGCGTTACCATATAGAGAGTATGGATTTTTAGATGGTAAAGTAGAAAGTATAAGTCCAGATTCTAAAATTGACAATGAAAAAGGAATAGCATTTTTTGTAGGAGAAGGAAGCTTAAACTCTAATAGTCTATATAGTAATAAGGGGGAAGAAAGTTTTATAAAACCAGGAATGATGTGTGAGGCGAGGATAATAACAAGAAAAGAAAAAATGTTATATTATCTTTTAGAAAAAATAGGCTTAAAGAATAGATAGAATGGAGTTTATTTAATAATGAATTATGTAGATATATTTTTAATAATAATTATGTGTATAGTTAATACAATATTTCTATACAAAGTTATAAGAAGTAAAAAGAATTTATCAATGAATTCATATACTGTTATAAGTTTAGGTAGCAGCAATGATAAAATAATGGATAAATTAATAATTCCATATTTATTTTTTAATTATATCTTAATTTTATTATATATAGTTATAAGTGAGTTTTTTTTAATATTTTTAATTATATACATGCCAATAATGTTTCTTTCTTTACCAATTATTTATGTAAGTAATGATTACATAGGTACATTGGTTAGGGGAGTAGATACTAGAAATATAGATTTTATTGAAATAAATGTACATTTTGAATATATAGAAGTTGTATTTAAGTGTAAAAATGAAGTATATAAAAAATTAAAATATAGATTAAGTATTTTAAGAAAAAATAAAGATGTAGAAGTAAATAAATTTATAGATACATTAAAAGAATATGGATATAAGATATACGTAAAAACATTCAACTAAGAAATAAAAAAGAGCTTTTAAAAGCTTTTTTTTATTTACAGAAAATATGATATAATTTTCTTAGTTTTTACAAAAGGGGAGGTGAATAAGTGGGGAACGCGTTACAAGTGAATAAGGTAAACTATATAGATAATGTCCACAGTAATAGTAAAGGATGGATAACTAGGAGCGTTATAGATAAAAAAGGATATAATCAATGGCACTATAAATACGCTGAGTTAAAGGATTTAGATATGAATGGTGAAAATATCTATATAACTTTAAATACGTTCTATAAGCCTTGTAGAAGGCTAGAAAATATAAAAGAGTTAAATACATTATTTATAGACTTAGATTATTATAAAACTGATAAAACTGAGGATCAGGTATTAATTGACTTAGAAAAGAACTATTTTAATCAAAGTATTCCTATTCCTAATTATGTAATAGATAGTGGGAGAGGAATGTATTTAATTTGGTTAATAAATGCAGTACCTAGTCAAGCATTACCATTATGGAAAGCAGTACAAGATTATTTATATAAGCAATTAAAGTGTTTTGGAGCAGATAGACAAGCATTAGATGCAACTAGGATATTAAGAGTACCAGGAAGTATAAATTCTAAATCAAAAACAGTAGTAAATATATTAGACGAATACGAATATGTTTATGATTTAAGAGAAATACAAAATGGATTTTTACCTGAATTAAAGCCATATGAAAAGAAAAAGGGTAGACCAAGTAAAATAAATTATATTTATAGAGAAAGAAGTTTATATTATGGAAGGATACAAGACATAATAAAACTTTGTGAACTAAGAGAATATGATTTAAAAGGTCATAGAGAACTTATATTATTTTTATATAGATATTACCTTTGTAGTTTTACAGAAGACATTGAGAAGGCGTTAAATGATGCTTTAGAACTTAATAGTATGTTTAGACAAGCTTTAAGTGAAAGAGAAGTTATAAGAGCAACTAGGAGTGCTGAAATATGTTATTTAGATAAAAATAAGCAATATAAGTATAAGAATGAAACTCTTATAGAGCTATTAGAAATTACAGAAGAAGAGCAAAAATATATGACAATAATAATTTCTAAAGAAGAATATAAGAGGAGAAAAAGAATAAGAAATAAAAATAGTTATGATGGTGAAAAGGCAAAAAAAATTTACCAAGAGAAATTAAAATCTCAAGGTAAATTGAGTGAAAAAGAAAAAATTTCACAACGTAGAGAAAGAATTTTAGACCTACTGGACAAAGGTCATACACAAAAAGAAATCTATACGTTAATGAAAATATCTAAACGTACATGTATAAATGACGTTAATTTCTTACGAGAACAAGGTTTAATATAACCTTGTTCTTTTGTATTATAAGATAATTTATTGTATAAATCAAACTTTAAATTTTATTTATATAGGTGCAAAATTTTTTCAGCCCTTGTATTATAGGGTACTTTGTACCTGTTCTTTTTTTATGGGAGATTTTTAGAGAGAAGTTTTTATTTTAGGTTGTTCCGAAGGAACTTTTATTAGAGTGCCTTTTTATTTTTTAGCGTGGCTTGGAATGAAAAAATATTATCGAAAATAAAGGTTTATTTGTGTGGCTACAGAATTAAATTAGTAGAAGTATTTGTTTAAAGTGAGGATTTTTTTGTGGCTACAAAGGTGATAAAAGATGATGTTATAAGGGTTAGAGTGACCAAAGAGCAAAAAGAAAAATTGAAAAAGATTGCTAAAGAAAAGAACACTACGATAAGTGAAATTTTAAATGTGGCTACAAAAAATGTGATAAAAAATTACGAGGAACAAGAAAAAAATTATAAAAAAATGTGCGAAAGATCTGTAGCTACAGAAGAAAAAATTCAAGAAATTAAATTGAATTTAGAAAAAAGAAAATTGAAAAACGAAAAAAATTTTGCAAATAAATTAAAGCTTTTTTTCCCTGGATTAAGAAAATAAAAATTAATTATTAGTATTAAAAAAATGATTAATTAATTTTTTTGAGGGAAAAAAGCTTTTTTATTTTATGATTGAAAACTCTTTTTAAAAGGATTAAAATTTAATTAAAGTAAGCATTGCAAGATTAGTATTTGAGTACCCAAGAGGGCATATCAAATACGACCGTAAAACAAGTTTTACTATCTTGCTTGGGTTAGGGCAAAGCCCTCCAAGACCACACCCAACAAAAATCAAAAATTTTTTTAGGAGAAAAAATAATGAATGAAAATAGAAAAAGAGAAAAGCAAATAAAATTTTACGTTAATGAAAAAGAGTATGATCAGATAAAAAAGAAAGTAGAAAAATCAAAATTAAAACAACAAGAATATTTAATAAAGAGTGCATTAAATAAAAAAATAATTGTAATAGATGGATTAAAAGAAATACTTTTAGAGCTATCAAGAGAAGGAAATAATTTAAATCAAATAGCAAAAAAAATAAATGAAGGTGAACAAAGAGATATAAAAGAAATGAAAAATAAATTAAATAATTTATGGGATTTAATCGAAAAAATTTTAAAGGAGAGTAATAAATAATGGCAGTAATAAAATATTTGCCAGGTAAAAAAAGTTTAAAAAGCCAGTTAAAATATTTAGAAAAAGAGGGAAAAACTTTAGAAGAATTAAAAACAGGAATTAATTGTACAAGTGATAATATTGAAAAAGAATTTAATATAGTTAAAGAACTTTATAACAAAAAAGAAGGAAAACAATATTATCATTACACACAAGCTTTTAATCCAGAAGATAAAATTACACCAGAAAAAGTTCACGAAATCGGAAAGGAATGGATAGAAAAAAATATAAAAGGATATCAAATTTATTTAGTAACTCACATAGATAAAGAACATATTCATAATCATTTTATAATTAATTCAGTTAGTTTTGAGGATGGAAAAAAGCTTCAGATAAGTCCAAAAAAATTAGAAAAAATGAAAAAAGAAAGTAATAAAATTTGTGAAAGAGAACATTTAACAGAAATAAATTTAAATAAAAAAAATGAAGTTTTAAAAACAGATGAAGAATACAGAATAGAAAAAAGAGGACAAGAAACTTGGAAAGGAGAGCTTAGAGAAGTAATAGAATTAGAATTAAAAAAATCAAAAAGCTTAGAAGAGTTTAGAGAGAATTTAAAAGAAAAATATAATGTAGAAACAAGAGTAACAAAAAGTACAATAAGTTATAAACATCCGGAACAAAAAAAATCAGTAAGGGGAAAAAGATTAGGAGAAAAATATACAAAGGAGAGGATTATAAATGAGTTTAATAAACAAACAGACAGGTCAATCAGCAAGGGAGATAATAGAGGAAGAAAAGAAGAGAGAGGAATTGAAGAAGGAAACAGAGGAGTTGAAAAAACTAAGGGAAGAAGTGAAGAGCATAAGAGAAGACCTATATCTAAAGGGGGGATTTCAGACAGAATTAGAAGAGATGATGAAAAATTTAAAGCAAATGGAAAAAAATATTTTGAAAGACTTAAAAAAGATAGAGAATTGGCAGAAAGAAGAGAAAGAGAACTTAGAGAGATTGAAGAAGAACGTATTAGAAGAGAAAAAGAAGAGTATAGAAGATTTGAAGAAAGTCTTAGAAGAGACAGAGATAATGAAAGAGAGTTTGAAATGTAAATTAGAATATATAGAAAATAAGAGTATTGAATTAGAAAAAATAGAATTATTTAATAATGCTGAAGAAATAAGAAAAAATTTAGATGATATTTTTGAGGAAAGAAAAAAAGAATATTTAAAGTTTTTTGAGAGTGAGAGAAAAAGAATTGAAAGTGAAAATATTAAAAATAAAAAAGAATTGGAAGAGTTTAAAAATAAAATAGAAGAAAAAAGAAACTATTTTAGAAAGCCTATTTTAATAATAAGTGCTATATGTGTAGGAATATCGTTTTATAATCTATTTAAAACTAATAGTGTAAGTAATTTAATAAATGAACATGAAAAGAAATTAAGTTATAGAGGTGCAGTAGAGAAAGCAAACAATAAAGATAAAGAGATAAGGTATGGAAAAATAGGCGAATGGGTTGAAGAAGGTAATTTTAAAATAAAAGCAAATAGTGTGAAAAAAGAATCAGGAACAATGGGAAAAGAGAAAGACATTATTAATATAACAGTTGAAAATATATCAAATGAAGACATGAAAATAGATCCTACTATGTTTAATGTGGTTGGGGAAAATGGAAGTAAAACGAAACAAGCATTAACTTTTGATGATAAAATAACTCAAATAGTAAATAGAGGAAGAAGAGCAACTTTTGATTATGAAGTATATCCTGAAGAAGAAGGCATTAATTTAGAATTAGAATTTGGAAGAATAGTAGTTAATTTAGAATAAGAAATAATGGAGTAGTCATTTAAATGACTACTCCATTATTTATGTTATGGTATTAATATTTAGGATAATTTAATATTTTGAATTTTAAAATAGTTTTACATAAAGTTAACAATATAATGTGAAATTAATTTATTAAACTGAAAATGGGGTTATTTTACATTAATTAGAGCAACTTATTAATTAATATACTTTGAATAATATATTTTTCACAAAATATATTAAATATTTTATGAAAAATATTAATAGAATCTGAGAGTTATTTTGTAGAGTGGTGAAATTATCCAGAATATTTATTATTATAATCTAGGTTGTCAGTAAATAATGAATATTTATTAATAATAATTTTAGATAATGGAGGATTTTATGAAAAAGTTTTTTAATAAGTTGAGTTTTTTTACTTTAATTATTTTTAGTTTTTCATTAGTAAATGTATTTGCTAGTGAAAAAGAATATTGGGCATATATAAAAGCAACTTCATTTGGGTCATCAATATTTATAGAAGATGATGGAGAGAAAGTAGCATATTGTTATAATCAGGCTTACAATCAGCCAGGTAGTCCATATGATCCTGGAAATAAAACTTATTATACTAGAAGTGAAAGTTATTTAAATAACAATGATGAGTTAATGGATGCATATGGTAAAGAAAAAAAAGAAAGAATTGCAGCTATTTTGACTTATGGATATCCTTTAAATTCATCAGATTTAATTAGCAAATATGGAATAACTAAAGATGAGGCAAGGTATATTACTCAGCAGCTTTTATGGACTGTTTTAGCTGGATATGATTATCCTTATGATTCAGACGAAGCTAAATATAAATACTATGATAAATTGCTTGAATTATCAAAAACAACAAAATTTGAACAAGGAATTTTAAATCTTGTTGGTAATTTTAAATTCAAAGAAATTGGCAAGAAGTTTTCAACTGAAAAGCTATATACTACTGGTAATACTGGTTCATTTACTATATTAAATTTACCAGAAAACATGGTAGTAAAAGATTGGAATACAGATGAAATATTAAACAATAAATCTATACCAGTTGGAAAAGAGTTTTACATAGAATCTTCAGAAAAACCAAATCCAGATTTAAAATTAAAAGTTAACTATAAGTACCAAGATGTAAAGTTTTATTTTTATAAATATTCTAGAGGAGGCGTAAAAGTTAAACCTGATAAACCATATCAAAGTTTAATAAGAGCTGAGTTGGAAGATAAAATAAATGAAAAGTCTTATGAAATATCTATAGATGGAAATTTTGATATTCCAGGATTAGGAGGAACAACACCGAACTTACCAGGAGAAGAAGGAACAACTCCACAATTACCAGGAGATAGTGGATTAGGAGGAACAACACCGAACTTACCAGGGGAAGAAGGGACAACTCCACAATTACCAGGGGATAGTGGATTAGGAGGAACAACACCGAACTTACCAGGGGAAGAAGGAACAACTCCACAATTACCAGGAGATAGTGGATTAGGAGGAACAACACCGAACTTACCAGGGGAAGAAGG
>NZ_JASORQ010000019.1:0-9537 GCF_030222355.1 Clostridium sp. UMB9555A
TAAATAAACTGAAAAATTTCCAGTTTATTAAAAATTGGAAATTACCATATTTTTTTTATAGATAATTTGATACAATGAGAACAAGAGTTCGCATAATGATGAGAACAACAGTTTGATATAATTTATTTTTTTTGAGTTTAGAGTTTATAAATAAAATATCAAAGATTTATAAATCTTTGATATTTTAAAAAAATGTATATTTTAACTTTCCAAAAATTTTATTATAGAGTTTAAATCTTTTATAGTTTTATGTATTTCTTGTTCTTTAGAAATATAGTAATTTTTTTTATTTTTTAAAATATCTAATAAATCAAGTTTTTCAAGTGTATCTAGATTTTGTTTTTTTAATGAATCATATGAAATTAAATTAGCTAAGAATTTAGAATCAATTTTTTTAAATATTAGATAGTCTAAAGATACATTAAAAAATTTAGAAATCTTAATTAAAACATTTAAAGTTGGTTCGCTTTCTCCAGATTCATAAAATGAGAGAGAAGATCTAGATATACCCAGTAATTTAGATAATTCTGATTGACTTAATAAATTTAATTTTCTAAGAGTTTTTAGATTATTGGGAAAAAAAGATAAATTATCTATTTTTATCACCTCATTTCAATAGGTTTAGTTTACCAAGAAAAAATATTAAAGATCACAAATGTTATTATATTGACTAAAATGTTTATATATTGACATTGCTGAGTGAGCGTGATAATATATAGGTAAATTAAATGAAAATATGGATAAAGGTGATAAATATGGAAAACAAGCTAAGCTTTCTAAGAAAGAATAAAGTGCTTTCTCAACGAGAAGTTGCTAGCTTAATTGGTAAAGAAGCACGTTTTATTCACAAATTAGAAAATGGGAAAGTAAAAAACCCTAGTGCAAGTGAAGTCTATAAATTATCTAGAATATACGATACAAGTATGGAAGAAATTTATAGAGCAATAGTATTAAACAACTAAATAAATTAAATTTAAGTTTTGTCCCCACTTTAAAAAGGAGTCGAACTATGCCTTTTTTTAATACTCTTTTAGGACATTTTTAGGGAGTTGATGATTTGAGAGGAAAAAATGAGCTTGATAAAAGTAAAGTTAAAAGTCTTTACTTGGATGGATTTTCAGCTAATGAAATAGCAATTAGAATGGATTCAAATCGAGAAGCCGTAAAGAAATGTATTCAAAGAAATTTTTCTGATTTAAGGGAACACAACAAAGCTAAAAGGGAATTGAAAAAACTACAAAATGAAGAAATAAGAAAAATTACTCATAGAGAATGTAAAAAGTATATGAGTGATAGAAACTTTGTTAAGACTAATAGTTCCATTTACAAACATAATGGACATGGAAATTTTAGTGTTAAAAAAGAAGAAGAAATTGGATGTGTAGTTCCTTTCGACGTTCCAAAACATTTTAGTTTTAAGAAAAAGTTTTAGACAACTTGGTACATATGCGAGATATATTTAAAAAATATTATTTCAAAGGGAGAGAGTTAAAATGAATAAGAGAATTAAGGCCATAATAGAATTTGTGAAAGTACATAAAAAAGAAACTATAGGAGTTGCAGTCGCTTTAGGAATAGCAGTTGTTGGTGTAGGTGGATATGCAATAAATAAGCATTATGCAAACACTGATACTAACAATATAGCTTTAGCTGAGAAAAAAGAAGATCCTAAGGCAAATGAAGATAAAAAGCTAGAAGAAAATAAAGAGGCAAATAATGAAGAAGTAACTGTAGAAGAACAAGAAGATGGATCATTGATTGTTAAAGATAAAGATGGTAATACCATTGCCGATAGCTCAAAAGGAGACGATGTTTCTAAAATAGTTGAAGAGAAAAAAGAAGCTGGAAGCAATGTTAATATAAAAAATAAAAAGGGTGAAGTTGAAAAAGTAGAGAGTGTTGATAATGGAACTATAAAAGTAACCAGTGGTGAAACTATAGGTTCTAAAACAGAAAATAAAGTTCAAGCTTCACAACAACCAAGTGGTGAGAAGGTTGAGAAAGTGGAGGATATAAAAGGAACTACTGCAAGTAGTGAAGGAAGTATTACAATTGTAAAGCCTAGTAAGGAAGAAAGCTCTAGTAAGCCTGAAAGTAAACCACAAGAGCAACCTGAAGAGTCAAAGCCTGAAGAAGCTCCACAACCTTCTCAAAAACCAGAAGAAAAGCCACAGGAAAAACCTGTAGAAAAGCCACAAGAAATAAAACCAGTTGAACCTGCAAAACCTCAAAAACCTCAAAGAACTTGGGAATATCAAAGTGGTATGACTCAAGAGCTTTGGAATGATTTTAATGCTTATAGACAGTCTCAAGGTTTAAATGCCTTAAACTGGAGTGGTAAATATGCTGGATGGACAAAGAGTCATTGTGAAGAAATGGCAGCTAAGCAAAGAGGCTTCCACAAAAATTATCCAGAAGGTGGACAAATTGTTTTAGATGGAGATGCAGTTAAAAGTGCATCAGGATTTTTAAATGTATTTAAAAATTCTCCAGCTCATAATAAGAATATGTTAGATCCGGATTTAACAGAAGGAGCTTGTGCAGTGTATAAAGACAGTAATGGAGCATATTACGTTGTAATAGGATTTGACTATTAATTTATATATAAAGATCTAGAGTTTTACTCTAGGTCTTTTTTGATACTGTTTTTTAGGGGGAGAACATATGGGAAGAGTGAGGAAAGATTTTTATAAAGGAGAAGTCTATAGGGGTGATATTTTCTATGCAGACTTAGGAGACATAAAGAGTAAGTTTGGTTCAGTACAAGGTGGAATTAGGCCAGTTATTGTAATTCAAAATGATATTGGTAATAGAGAAGGTGAAACTTTTATAGTTACTTCTGTAACATCTAAGCCTAAGAGAAAAATGCCAGTACATACTAAAATAATAAAAGAATGTTTAGAAAAGCCATCTACTATTTTATTAGAGCAAATAACAACTATTTCTAGGTATCAGATGAGAGAGAAAATAGGAAAATTGAATGGATATGAAATAAAAGAACTAAATAGAGCATTAGGAATAAGTATTGGTTTAAGTTAGAAAGTTCAAGAGTGTTGCAATTAAGCAGCACTCTTTTTAAATACAAATTTTTAGAAAGGAGAAAAGAAAATGAAGTATTTTGATACATCTTAAATTAATTTATCAAAATAAAAAATAAATAATATGGAGGAGAAAGAAAGTGAGTAAAAGAAAAAGATTTAAACTAATTACAACGATAACTTTAATTTTTACATTCTTATTGACTAACATCAAAGTATTTGCAGTAGAAATAAATTCTACAGACGCAGAGAGTTATCTAAATTACAACTCTCCAACTTGGGGAAAGGTTCTTCCTATAGGTAATCATAGATACTATGCTCCAGATCTAAGGACCTGTTATTGTCTAAACACAGGGGCGCTGAATCCGACTGGACAAGATTACACAGAAGAAATACCACTAGATGGGGGAATAGAAACTATTATCTACTGGGGATATCCTGCTAGGGATGGTTCAGAATGGGGAATATCAGCTGATGAATATAGATATTGTACTCAACTTGCTATTTGGGCTTATCAAAAAGAAGCAGGTTTAAGCAGAGGGTTAGTAAGATCAAGACTTCAAGATGGAACAGTACCTTTAAGTAGATTAAAACCAGTAATAGACTTTTTAGTAGAAAAAGGATTAAACAAAGAATTACCAACATTCTTTGAAGTTACTCCTAGTAATATAGTTGCTCATCAAGAAGGTGATTATTTCGTTTCTGAGCCTATAAAATTAAAATCTGACTATGAATTTAAAGATGCTAAGGTTACTATAAAAAGTTCAAGTAATCCAGGATTAAAAGATGTAGTTAAGATAAAAGACATGGATGGAGATGAAAGAAATACCTATAATTCTAACGAAAGTTTTAGAGTATATATTCCTATAGACGCTGAAACTGGTGATATTAAAATAGATGCTAAGGCAACTGTAGAATTACCAGCTTCTTTAGCGTATGCAACCCCAGTAGCAGGTAAACAAGATATGTCTCTTGTTAATATATCACCTCAAGCTATGAATAAAGATAATGTTAGTGTATCCTGGACTGGTTTAAATGGAGCTATAGAGATTGTTAAAAAAGGAGATGATGGTTCTCCTTTAACTGGTGCTAAGTTTGTTTTGAAAAACAAAGAAGGTAATCAAATAGCTGAAGCTACATCAGAAAATGGTAGAGTAGTATTCAATGACATTAAGCCAGGAGAGTACATCATCGAAGAAGTTGAAGCTCCACAAGGATATTTAATTACTAATCCAGTTAATATTACTGTAAAACCTAATAAAGTAACTACTGCTGAAATGGTTGATACTCAAATAAAAGGAAGAGTAGAAATAACAAAAATTGATGAAGAAACTGGCGAACCAATTTCAGGTGCAGAATTTGAGATGGTGAAGGCTGATAATAACGAAGTAGTTGAAAAAATGACTACAGGGGAAAATGGAAAGGTATTAAGTGGATTACATCCTTTTGGAAACTACATTGTAAGAGAAACAAAAGCCCCAAGTAAATATGTGCTTAATGGTAAAGAATATCCAGTTACTATTAATGAACATATGAAAACAATAGAAATTACTCATGCTAATAGAAAAATTAAGGGTAGAGTTTCAATACACAAAATCGATGAAGAAATGCCAGAACTTAGTTTAAAAGGTGCTGTACTTGGTATTTATGATGATGCAGGTAATGAAGTTGATAGATTAACAACTGACGAAAAGGGAGCTGCAACAAGTAAGTATCTAGATTATGGTCACTATATTGGTAAAGAGCTACAAGCTCCAGAAGGTTACAAGTTAAGCGATAAAACTATAGACATAAACATAACTGAAGATGATAAAGTTTATTCTTATGACTTTACTAACAAAGTTATGAAAGGTCGAATTCAAATAGTTAAAGTTGATAGCGAAAACGAAGAAAAACCAGTTGCTAACGCAGGTTTTAAAGTTGTTGCAGTTAATGTTAATGGTATAGAACCAGGAACTATTGTAGATAAAGTTAAAACTGATGAAAATGGATTTGCATTTACTAAGGATCTTAGATATGGAGTGTACAAATTCATTGAAGATGAAACTCCAGAAGGATATTGGGCTAGTGATAAGGAATACACAATTAACATAAATGAAGATAATAAAGTTTATGTTAAATACGTTAAAAACGCTCCTATCCAAGCTAAGTTAAGGGTTGTTAAAGTTGACTCTAAAGACAGTAAACCACTAGAAGGACTTAAATTCCAAGTTAGAAATACTGATACTAATAAGCTTGTAGAGTTTACAAACTTTGTAGGAATAATTCCTAATAAAACAACTACTTTAACAACTGATAAGAATGGAGAAATAATAACTCCACAACACTTAGCATACGGAAATTATCAATTGGAGGAGGCAAAACCTAAGGATGGTTATATAAGCATAAAGCCAATACCTTTTAAAATAGACGAAAATGCCGCTCTAGAAGATATTAAGGACTTAGGTACTGTTTATACTATTAAGGTATCTAACGACCGTATAACAGGCGATATGGAGCTTTTAAAGATAGATTCAGAAACAAAGAAACCTTTAGCTGATATTGAATTTAAAGTTACAGCTTTAGATGGCCTAATGAAAGGACAAACTTGGGACTTAAAGAGTAATGACAAAGGAATAGTTAGTTTAAAAGGTTTAGAATATGGTCATTACAAAATAGAAGAAGTTAAAACACTTTGGAATTACGTTATTAACAAAGAGCCTATTTTCTTTGATGTTAAAGAAAATGGTCAAGTAATTAAACTTGAAATGGAAAATAAAAAGATAAGAGCTAATGCAGAATTAATCAAGGTAGATTCAGAAACTAAAAGACCACTTGAAGGGGCTGAGTTTGAACTTTGGAATGGTGAAAATCTTGTAGGAAATTACACAACTAACAAAGATGGAAAAATAGTAGTTGAAAACTTAGAAGCAGGTAACTATTATTTCAACGAAATTAAAGCTCCAGATCATTATGAAATAAATCAAGATCAAGATTTAAGTTTTGTAATAGATAAAGACGGTGAAACTAAGACTGTAACTGCAGAAAATAAAGTAAAAACTGGAGAAGTAGACTTTACTAAAACTGATGTTACAAATGGTCAAAATATTGAAGGTGCTAAAATAGAGATAGTAGGAATAGAAGAACAAAACAAACATGTTAAATTTGAATTTACTTCAAGTTTAGCTGGCAATAAATTCACTTTACCAGAAGGTAAATATGAGTTTAGAGAAACTCAACAACCGGAAGGATACGAGCTTTCTACTGAAGTTGGAACTTTTGAAATTAAAGGTGGAGAAATTATAAAGGCCAACTTAAAGAATGAAAGAACTACAGGAAAACTTATCTTTACTAAGACAGATGTTGCTACAGGAGAAGTTCTTGAAGGAGCTAAAATAAAAATTGAATGTCTTTCTGGCTTAGATAAAGGAAAGGTTATTGAGTTTATTTCTTCAAAGAATGGAAATGAGTTTGAATTAGCAGCTGGAGAATACAAAATCTCAGAAACTCAAGCTCCAGAAGAATATGAGCTTACAACTGAAACTGGAACCTTTAAAATAGGTGAACATGGGGAAGTAGTTAAGTGTAACCTAACTAATAAGAAATTTGAAATTGTTAAAACAGGTTCAAGCTTCGATGTTAATGCATTAATTCCATTTGGAATTATATTAGTAACAGGAGGCTTAGGAGCATTAATACTTTCAAAGAAAAGAAAATTATCATAATTTTTTTAATTAAGAGAGTGCCATAAGGTACTCTCTTAAGTTTACATAAGAAAATAAGGAGATGGGATGTATGGTTATAACTATTATTTTAGGATTGATTATTATAAATACTTTTATGTATATGAGTTTATTTAAAGTGGCTAAAAAAGCAGATGAAGAACTTGAAATATTATTTAAAAAACATAATTTTCAACAATAAAAGGGAGTGAGAAAAATGAGTGAAAACTTATTATGTGAAATAGAAAAATTAGATTTAGAATTTAGTTCTTTATCAAATAGAAAATTAAATAAAAAGGACCTAGAATACAGAAAATATTTAATTTCAAAACTACAAAGATTATCGAAAGAGTATCTAAGAGCTTGTGGAATAAGAAATAAATATAAACTTGAAAAGATCCTAAGAAAGTATTACTTTGAATATCATATAAAAACATATTTTAAGTTTTTTAACTTTAATAATATAGCAGTTTAGGTGTCAATTATGATGAAGAAAGGATTTATAACATTAATCATAATTGGAATATTGTTAATAGGAGCAGCTTTATTTATTGAGTTTAAATCAAAGTCAATCCAGGATGATTTAGTTCAAAAATACGAAGAAAAAATGTATAGTAATTCTTCAGTAAATTATAGTATTCCTGAAACAACTGAAAATATAGAGAAAAAAGAAGTAATAAAAGATACTTTTACTAAACCTAATAACAATAAGAAAAATGAAAAAAATGATTTAATTGGGATATTAGAAATAGATAGTATAGGGGTTAAAGCTCCTATAGTTTTAGGAGAAGAAAATCTGGATTATGTAGTGGCTAAGTACAGGTCAAGTTCTGATTTTGGAGAATTAGGAAATGTAATATTAGCTGCACATAATAATATGCGTGGATCTATATTTAGAAACCTTCATAAGCTTAAAATAGGAGCTACAGTAAAAATAATATCTGATAATAAGGAACTTGAATATAAAATAACAAACCGATATATCGTAGAACCTAATGACACAAGCAAAATAAATTTTTCTAATGACAAGAAAGAAATAACTTTAATAACTTGTATTAATCATGCTAAACAAAGATTAATTTTAACTGGAGAATTAGTTAATTTTAACTTGGTACTTAAAATAAAATAGGAGGAAATAAATGTGTATGAATAAGAATACTAGAAAGATAGGCGAAGTTAGAAAGAAAGTTGAAGCTATAAGAGAAGAACTAGAAAAGGATGTTCTTTTTACTGCTAAAACACAGGAGTCAAAGGAGAGAATTAATGTAATAATAACTCAAGATGCCAATGATAAAATAATGGACTTTATGTATGATAATGCAAAGGTTCTTAAAGAACAATATGGCATACAATCTAGAAATAAATTATTAGCTGCAATTATAGAATTTGAAGCAGATCATATAGAAAATATATTTGAAAAGTTAAAAAGAAAGGAGAGATAAGATATGGGATTTAGTTTAAGAAAGTCTTTTAAAGTTGGTAAAAATTCTAAAGTTAATTTATCAACTGGAGGGGGTGTGGGATTTAGTACAGGTAAAAAAGGAGCGAGAGTTTCTGTAAATAAAAATGGAGTAAACTTATATGGTGGTAAAGGTATTTTACGATTTACTAAACATATTAGTTTTAAGAAAATATTTAGTTTTTTAAACAATCTAAACAAATAAAATAATCATATAAAACGAGTTGTTCTCCAAGAACTTAAATAATGTTCAAGGGGGAATTTTTTTATGCAGAAATCAATGTTAAAACCACCAATTACAAGGTTAGGTGGTAAGAGTAAATTAAGAAAAGAAATAATAAACATGATGCCAGACCATGTGTGTTATGTAGAACCATTCTTTGGAGCGGGGTGGGTGTATTTTGGAAAGGAAAAATCAAAGATTGAAGTTATAAATGACATTGAAAATGAAATACCAAACCTATTTAAAATTATAAAGTATCATGCTCCAGAAATGAAAAGACTTCTGTCCTATGAAATATCAGGAAGAAGTATCTTCGATGAATATAAAAATGCTACTTTGGAGCATTTAACCGATATACAAAGAGCTATAAGATTTATGTACCTTATAACTCAAAGTTTCGGTGGTCAAGGTAATCATTATGGTTATGGAACTAATACATTACCATCACAAAAAATCTTTGATTGTAATTTAGATGAGCTTCAAGAAAGATTAAAAAACACCTATATAGAAAACTTAGATTTTCAAAAAATAATTGAAAAATATGATAGGGAATATACACTATTTTTCTTAGATCCGCCGTACTATGGTACAGCCGGATATAAAGCAGAGTTTGGAATAAAAGAGCAATTAAAACTTAGAGATATTCTTAAAAATATCAAAGGAAAGTTCATTCTAACAATCAATGATTGTGAAGAAACTAGAAGCTGGTACAAAGATTTTAATATTAAAGAAGTTGAAGTACATTATTCAGTTTCAAGGCAATCAGAAGGAAGAAAAAGAAACAAAGAGTTGATAATTACAAACTATTAAAAAGTATATGGAAGGAGATAAATTTATGGCTGCAAAGTTAGATAAAAATTTAAAGGAATTAGCACAAGATTTATTAAAATTACAAGGAGTAGAATATATAGATTGGTTAAATAAAAAGCATCAAGAAGTAATAACTAAGAATACAAAGATTATAAGAAATTGTGTTAAAAATGAAATAAAAAACTCAAATAAAAAAGATGAAGTTATAGAAGAAATTAATCAAGAAAGTAATGAAAATCTTGAAAGTTTTGAAGATGAAAATTACAATGAGGATGAAGTAGAAAGTGAACGGAAGGAGTTAATTTA
>NZ_JASORQ010000001.1:0-1144132 GCF_030222355.1 Clostridium sp. UMB9555A
CCCGAGTGGCCAAAGGGGGCAGACTGTAAATCTGTTGTCGGACGACTTCGAAGGTTCGAATCCTTCTTCCACCACCATTTATAAAAAATAAAATATTAATATGCTGGTGTGGCTCAATTGGCAGAGCAGCTGACTTGTAATCAGCAGGTTATCGGTTCAAGTCCGATCATCAGCTCCATAAGTGGTGGAATTCCCGAGTGGCCAAAGGGGGCAGACTGTAAATCTGTTGTCGGACGACTTCGAAGGTTCGAATCCTTCTTCCACCACCAGAAAGAGACACTATTAATTAAGTGTCTCTTTATTAAAATAATATCTTAATAAAATAGAATAATTAGTATTTATATACTCTTATCCAGAGAGGTGGAGGGAAAAAGGCCCTATGAAACCCGGCAACCAGTGAGAAATCACTACGGTGCCAATTCCGGTAAAGAAATTCTTTACAAGATGAGAGAAGATAAATTTAGTATATAACTAAAATCTCTTCTTAAATCTTTAAAGGTTTGAGAAGAGATTTTTTTATTAACAAAAATATTTTAAAGGCGCGCATTAAAATAAAGTTTGTTAATTAAGCTTTAAAGATATTATTTTGAATCGTGGGAAGATAAATTAAGTTATTTGTTTAAATAAACAGGGTTGGAATAAATAAAAATGAAAGGGGTGAATTAGCTATCTTATTATGATAGTAAGATAGCATTAGCCATGAGAAGATTATTTACATCAGAATCAGTTACTGAAGGGCATCCAGATAAAATATGTGATCAAATTTCAGATGCAGTTTTAGATGCTATATTTGCAAAAGATCCAAATGCAAGAGTTGCTTGTGAAACAGCTGTTACTACAGGATTAGTAATGGTAATGGGAGAAATAACAACTAATTGTTATGTTGATATCCCTAAAATAGCTAGAGAAACTATAAAGAATATAGGATATGATAGAGCTAAATACGGTTTCGACTGTGAAACTTGTTCAGTTATGACTACAATAGACGAGCAATCATCAGATATCGCTATGGGTGTTGATGAAGCTTTAGAATCAAGAGCTGGAGAAAAAATTGACATAGATGCAGTTGGAGCAGGAGACCAAGGAATGATGTTTGGCTTTGCTACTAATGAAACTGAAGAATTTATGCCAGCACCAATAGCTATGGCTCACAGATTATCAAGAAGATTAACAGAAGTAAGAAAGAACGGAACTTTACCTTACTTAAGACCAGATGGAAAAACACAAGTTACTGTTGAATATGAAAATGACAAACCAGTTAGAATAGATGCAATAGTAATTTCAACACAACATGGTCCAGAAGTATCTCAAGAGCAAATACAAGCTGATTTAATGGAACATGTTATAAAAGCTGTTATACCAGCAGAATTATTAGATGAAAATACTAAGTATTACATAAATCCAACAGGAAGATTCGTTATCGGTGGACCTCAAGGAGATGCTGGATTAACAGGAAGAAAGATCATAGTTGACACTTACGGTGGATATGGAAGACACGGCGGTGGTGCTTTCTCAGGAAAAGACCCAACTAAGGTTGATAGATCAGCTGCATACGCTGCTAGATGGGTAGCTAAAAACTTAGTTGCTGCAGGAATTGCAGATAAATTAGAAGTTCAAGTTGCTTATGCTATAGGAGTTGCTAAACCAGTATCAATTATAGTAGATACTTTTGGAACTGGAAAAATATCAGAGGAAGAAATAGTTAATATAATAAACAAAGTTTTCGATTTAAGACCAGGAGCTATAATAAGAGATTTAGATTTAAGAAGACCTATATATAGACAAACAGCTGCTTATGGACACTTTGGAAGAACAGATTTAGATCTTCCATGGGAAAACTTAAACAAAGTTGAAGAAATAAAGAAGTGTCTTTAATATATAGAAAAGCTTAGGATATAATATCCTAAGCTTTTTATTTTTCTATAAATTTATTCTTTTAAGATGAAATAGTGATTTTAAAATTAAGATAAAATAAAAAAGCACTTTGAAAAAATCAAAGTACTTTTTTTATATTAAGCTTTATGAACTAATTTTCCATTAACTATTACATATTTTATATCTATATTATCATCAAAAAGAATTAAGTCAGCATCATAGCCTTCTTTAATTAATCCTTTTTTGTCATCAACTTTGCAGTGTTTAGCACCATTATAAGTAGCCATTTTTATAACTTCATTAAGTGGGTAATTAGTGTTAGCAAATATATTTTTAACTGCCACATCTAAAGTTAAAATTGATCCTGCTAAAGAACCACTTAATAATCTTGCAGCTCCATTTTTAACTTCAACATCTTGTCCTCCTAATGAATACATTCCATCAGGCATACAGCAAGCCATCATAGCATCAGTTATTAATAAAACCTTATCTGTTCCTTTTTGTTTATAGGCAACTCTTAAACTTGGATATGCTATGTGAATACCATCTGAGATTGTTTCAGTAGTTATTTCACTATCAAAAACAGCACCTACAACTCCAGGTTCTCTATGAGTAAATGGAGTCATTGCATTGAATAAATGAGTGGCATGAGAGCATCCACATTTTATTCCTTCCATAGCTTCTTCATAAGTAGCCTTAGTATGTCCCATTGAAACAACTATACCTTTTTCACTTAAGAATTTAATAAGTTCTTTAGCACCTTCTACTTCAGGAGCAAGAGTTATTGAAACAACATCATCTTCATTTTCCCCAACTAATTTATAGAAGTTTTCTTTTGTTGGAGGTATTAAGAAATCAGGATTTTGAGCACCTATTGCACTTGGGCTTATAAATGGTCCTTCTAAGTGAGCCCCTAAAACATTAGCTCCATCTGTTCCTTCAGTTTTTGCTTTATGAATAGCTTCCATTGACTTGCATACGTCTTCAGCAGCTACAGTCATTGTTGTTGGTAAAAATGAAGTAGTACCATGTTTAACTATAACCTTTGATATTTCATTTATAGCTTCATAAGTACCATCCATAGTATCGTGACCACCAGCACCGTGTATATGAACATCTATAAATCCTGGAGATAGGAATAAGCCTTCTCCGTCAATTACTTCACAATCACATTCTTCTTTAGGATTTATAGCCTTTATCTTTCCGTTTTCTATAAGTATATTTCCCTTTTTAATCTTATCTAAATATACTATATTACAGTTTTTTATTAACATACGAATCACCTTCCTCATAATAATCTTAAAATTTTAATTTGTGTAAGTCAACAAAATAAGCACTATGATTTAAATTTAATAATTGTGATATAATTAATAGTAATAACAATTCAAGAGAAACCTTTTAGGAGGTAATATGGAAGCATTAAATGGAATAGTTGAGAGTATAGTATTTAAAAGCTCAGATACAGGATATACAGTTATAAAATTTAGAGAAAATAATATTATTCATACAGCAGTGGGAGTTTTACCACATGTAAAAGAAGGTCAAAATTTAAAAATTACAGGAAGTTGGGTTAACCATTCCCAGTTTGGAAAACAATTTAAAGTAGAAGAATGTGAAGAGATATTACCTACTTCAAAGGATGGAATAGAAAAATATTTATCTTCTGGGATAATACAGGGGATAGGACCTGTTACGGCAAAAAAAATTGTAAATAAATTTGGAGAAGATACTCTTAATATTTTAGATAATAATATTGAGAGATTAAAAGAAATAGAAGGAATAGGTAAAAAGAAGTTAGAGACCATAATTGAGTCTTATAGAGAACAAAGAGAATTAAAAAATATAACTATATTTTTGCAAACCCATGGATTAAGTGTAAATCAGTGTTTGAAGATTTATAAAAAATATGGAGCTAGCTCAGTTGATACAGTTAAAAATAATCCATATATACTTTGTGATGAAATTTCAGGAATAGGATTTAAGACTTCTGATAAGATTGCTAGGAGTTTAGGAATAGAAATTGATTCACCTTTTAGAATTCAAAGTGGTATAAGATATGTAATAAATGAATTTTGTGCTAATGGGCATACTTTTATGCCAAAGGATGAACTTATAAAGGAAGCAAGTAATGTATTAACTGTAAGTGGAGATATAATAGAAGAAAATATTAAAAATGCAGCTTTAGATAGAAAGATAAAGTTAGAGAAAGTTAATGATAAAGAAGGTGTTTTCACAATACCTAATTATTATTGTGAGCTTGGAATAACTAATAGGATTTTAACTTTAGCTATAAGCAATTTCCAGGATATAAGTGTAGATGTAGATCACTTAATACTTCAATTTGAAAAGAAAAATAATATAACTTTTGCAGAATCACAGAAAGACGCTATAATAAGTGCTTTTCAAAATGGAATAGAGATAATAACTGGGGGACCAGGAACAGGAAAGACCACTATAATAAAGTGTATAATTGAAATTTTTGAAACTTGTGGATTAAAGGTTCTTTTGGGAGCACCTACTGGAAGAGCGGCTAAAAGAATGAGTGAGTCTACAGGAAAAGAAGCTACCACAATACATAGAATGCTTGACATGGGAGTCTTTGAAAAGGAAGAAAGTGTTTTTGTAACTAATGCAGAGGAACATTCCTTAGAGGCTGATGTGGTTATAATAGATGAGGCATCAATGATTGATATAACTTTAATGAATGCTTTACTTAAATCTATTAAGGTAGGTACTAGGCTTATAATAGTGGGAGATGTTGATCAGCTTCCATCAGTAGGAGCTGGAAATGTATTAAATGATTTTATAGAGAGTGGATTTACAAAGGTTGTACGTCTAAAAGAAATATTTAGACAAGGAAAAGAGAGTATGATTGTAGTAAATGCACATAAAATAAATAAAGGTGAGATGCCTAAGTTAAATGAAAAAGGTACTGATTTCTTCTTCATAAGAAATGATATTCAAGAGGGAATATTAAATACTATTATAGATTTAATAAATACTAGGTTGCCTAAGTTTAACTCAAATTGGGATAAGTTAAAAAGTATACAGGTTTTAGTTCCTATGAAAAAGGGTGTATTAGGAGTTACAAATTTAAATGAAAGAATTCAAAATGTCTTAAACCCAAAGGCTCCATATAAAAAAGAAAAAGAATTTAGAAGTATGGTATTTAGAGAGGGAGATAAGGTTATGCAGATAAAGAATAACTACTCTCTAAAATGGACCAGAATAGCTGGAAAAGGTGAGCATGAAGGCTTGGGTGTATTTAATGGAGATATGGGATTTATAGAAAGTATAGATTTAGAAGGAAAAAAACTATCTATAATCTTTGATGATGAAAGAAGGGTTATTTATGATTTTATGTATTTAGATGAATTAGATTTAGCTTATGCAATTACAATACATAAAAGTCAAGGAAGTGAATTCCCTGTAGTAATAATACCTGCATATATGGGTGCACCATTACTTATGAATAGAAATTTATTATATACAGGAATAACTAGGGCAAAAGAAATGGTTGTAGTAGTTGGAATACCTAAAGCATTAAAATATATGGTTGATAATACAAGGAGTATGGAGCGTTATTCCTCTTTAAATTGGAGAATAAAAGAAGTAATATCTAATGAGGTTTTTGAACAAGATTAAATTAGGGGGATTTAGAAGTGAGCTTATATGGCAATAATTTAAGGGTTGAGAATAGATATAGTCATATATTAAAGAAATGGTATGTAAAAAGCAATGATAGGTTTATAAATTTAATATGTGAGCCTTATCAAAAGTTGAACTTTATTGAAAGTTTAATTAGTGATTGTTTAATAAATAATGAAAAAGTTTTGTATGTAGGTAAGAGTAGAAAAGTTTGTAAGAATGAGCAATTAAATTCTATGAATTTTGATTTTATAAATTTTAATAATATTTTTAATATAAAAAAGAATTTTGATTTAATAATATATGATGATGTAAGTTTATATTCAAATAAGAGTAGTATTGAATGCAATGAGGATTTAATGTACTTAAAACGCCTATCTAAGAAAATAGTAATATGTTCAGTAGATAAGGTATTTAATAATATAAAGCACATAGAAATATTAAATAATCAAAGAAAAACACATTTCTTAGAGCCGAGACTAATAACAACTAGAGTTAATTTAGAAACTTCAATGCCTTATACCTTATATGATTATATTGAATGGTTTATAAGAGAAAAGAGAATCTTGGTTGTATATGTTCCAAATAAATTTAACTTAAATAAAATTTATGAATATTATACTGAGGATTTAAATTTAGAAAATAAGGTTAAAATAGTAAAAGAAGATAAAAAGAATTCCTTTTTAAATATAGTAAATGAAAGTAGATTTAAAAAAGAAGGAATTATTTTTATAACAGATTCATTACATGAATATTTTGATTCTATTCCAGAGTGTGATATGGTGATTTATTCTTTTGAAAAAGATATTGTTGATTACAAAAAAATAATATTTGCCTGTGGAGCTTTATGCAAAGATAAATGCACTGGAAGAGAAGTAATATTATTAAGTAATGAAGAGGGAGATAACATAGAAACTGCTAGGAGGTTAGCAAGAGGCTTTAACAAAACTTTATGGAGAGAGTCAGAGATAAGGTAGATTATTTATTTCAATGTTTTTTAGAAGCTATTTATCCAACAGAAGAAAAGTGTTATGTATGCAATAAAGATGGAGAAAAAATAATTTGTGATAAATGCAAAGGGGAAATACAAAAGGCAAATGAAACTCTGATTATTGAAGAATGTGAAATGTTAATCTGTTCTTATTATTCTTTTATAGTTAAGGATTTAATATTAAGACTTAAATATAAAGGAGATTTTCATGCTGGTGAAATATTAGTTATGTTACTAGAAGAAAAAATAAAAGAATCAAATTTAGATGTTGATTTTATAACATATGTTCCTGTAGCTAAGGATTCCCTTAGAAAGAAGGAATTTAACCAATGTGAATATTTATCAAAAGAATTAGGAAAGCGACTAGGGATTAAATCCATAGAAACTTTAAAAAAGAGAAATAAGGTGAAAGAACAAAAGTCATTATCTAAAGAAGAAAGAGAAAAAAATGTGAAAAATGCTTTTTATCTTAAAAGATATAAGAATTTAGAAGGAAAAAGTATTATACTTTTAGATGATGTAATGACTACAGGTTCCACATTAAAGGCCTGTGTAAGAGAACTAAAAAAAATTAAAGATATTAAAATTTTTTTATTGACTATTGCTAAAAGTAATATATAATAGTAATGTAGCTAGGTTTGTGGTTGAAAGTCGATGCCAGTCGCAGGCGAAACGATCCACGTAAGTTAAACAAAGTTTTAATGAGCATGGTGCGGCTTAGAAGTAAGACCTACCAGCCAATAAAGGCTGAGAGGGTTAGTAGTGAGAGGTTAACTCCGGGTAGCGAAAGCTCCAGTAGGCGAGTGTGGGGTCAAAGACCAGGTCAACTAGCTATAAAAAGGGACTATGATTTTCATGGTCCTTTTTTATTTTTTGTCAAGTTACATCTGTTATAAATAAATTAAGTAAAGAGAAGATTTAATTAGACAATTAAGATCTATATTATAAAAAATTAAGTTAATTAAAATAATTAAAACTTGTATAAAATCCTTTAACAGAGTACAATTATAGTATAATATTTAAACCTTTACATTGTTTAAGGTTACTTGTTTTTTTTGAAAGGGGCTGACGATATGAAAGTAACAGTACATGCTAAGAATATAGAGTTAACAAATGCTTTAAAGGATTGTGTAGAAAAGAAAATATCCAAGTTAAGCAAGTATTTTGAACCAGGAGTTGAAGCAAAGGCCACTTTAAGCGTAGAGAAAAATAAACAAATCATAGAAGTTATGATTCCTTTTAATGGAATATTATTAAGAGGTGAAGAATCTACAGACGATATGTATAAGTCAATAGACTTAGTTGAAGAAAAAATCGAAAGACAAATAAGAAAACAAAAAACTAGATTATCAAAGAAAAATAGATATGATTCATTAAGATTTGCTCATATAGATCCAATAGAGGATATGAAAGAAGAAAAAGAAGCAAAAATAGTAAAAACTAAAAGATTTGATGTTAAGCCAATGGGAGCTGAAGAAGCAGTTTTACAAATGGAGCTTATAGGACATGACTTCTTTGTATTCCAAGATCCAGAGACAAATCAACTAAATGTAGTTTATAAAAGAAAAGATGGTAATTATGGTTTAATTGAACCAGGATTAGGCGAAGAATAATAGAATAAATATAAAAAAAGATGTAGGTTTTTACCTACATCTTTTTATTTTTATGTAAAAGTTTTATCTAAATTATTACATTTATTGAAAATAGGTTACTATAAATGGTATAATCTAATGAGAATTATTTTAAATAATTTTTTTTGAAAATTTAGAATAATGTATATATGTGTTATAATGAGATAATTATTAGAATATTAAGCATATAAGAAAGTAGAATTGAGGGATATTATAATGGGATTATTTGATAAAATATTTGGAAGTTATAGCGATAGAGAAGTTAAAAGAATAACACCTATTGTAGACAAAATAGATTCGCTTGGGCCTGAAATGGAAAAACTATCTGATGAAGAATTAAAGCAAAAAACATTTGAATTTAAGGATAGATATGCTAAAGGAGAAAGCTTAGATGACATGCTTCCAGAAGCTTTTGCTGTTTGTAGAGAAGCATCAACAAGAGTTTTAGGAATGAAACACTATAGAGAGCAATTAATTGGGGGTACAGTTTTACACCAAGGAAGAATAGCAGAAATGAAAACTGGTGAAGGTAAAACATTAGTTGCTACTTTACCTGTTTATTTAAATGCTATAGCTGGTAAAGGTGTTCATGTAATTACAGTTAATGATTATCTTGCAACAAGAGATAAAGAGTGGATGGGTCAATTATATGAATTCTTAGGATTAACTACTGGGGTTATAGTTCATGGATTAACTAATGATCAAAGAAGAGAAGCATATAATGCAGATATAACTTATGGAACAAATAATGAGTTTGGATTCGATTATTTAAGAGATAACATGGTTATTTACAAAGAAGAAAGAGTTCAAAGACCATTACACTACTGTATAGTGGATGAGGTTGACTCAATTCTTATAGATGAGGCAAGAACTCCTCTTATAATTTCAGGTGCAGGAAGTAAATCAACAGATCTTTATAAGATAGCTGATTTCTTTGTTAAGAAATTAAGAGAAGAAGATTATACAATAGACGAAAAAGCACATGCTGCAATGCTTACTGATAAAGGGGTTGCAGAGGCAGAAAAAGCTTTTGGAATAGAAAACTACGCAGATGCTAATAACATGGAATTACAACACCATATTACTCAAGCATTAAAAGCTAACTATGTAATGAAGAGAGATAAAGATTACATGGTTAAAGATGATGAAATAGCTATAGTCGATGAATTTACAGGAAGACTTATGGAAGGTAGAAGATATTCAGATGGTCTTCACCAAGCTATTGAAGCTAAGGAAGGTGTTAAAGTTCAAAGAGAATCTAAGACTTTAGCAACTATAACATTCCAAAACTATTTCAGAATGTACACTAAATTAGCAGGTATGACAGGTACTGCACTTACTGAGGAAACTGAGTTTAGAGAAATATATGGACTAGACGTTGTTGTTATTCCAACTCATAGACCAGTTCAAAGGGAAGACCACTCAGATTTAGTATTTAAAACTGCTAAAGGAAAATATGATGCCATAGTGGAAGAAATAATAGAAACTCATAAGACAGGTCAACCAGTCTTAGTTGGTACAACTAGTATAGAAAAATCAGAATATCTTTCATCTTTATTAAAGAAAAAAGGTGTTCCACATAAGGTTTTAAATGCTAGATATCATGAACAAGAAGCTGAAATTGTATCTCATGCAGGTGAGTTAGGTAACATAACAATTGCAACTAACATGGCTGGTAGAGGTACTGATATTAAACTTGGAGAAGGTGTTTTAGAAGTTGGTGGTTTAAAAATCATAGGTACTGAAAGACACGAATCAAGAAGAATAGATAATCAGCTTAGAGGACGTTCTGGTCGTCAAGGAGATAAAGGTCATTCAAGATTCTATATCTCTTTAGAGGATGATTTAATGAGAATATTTGGCTCAGAAAAACTTCAATCTGTTGTTGATAGATTAGGATTAGAAGAAACTGAGGCTATTGAAAGTAAAATGGTTACTAAATCAATAGAAAATGCTCAAAAGAAAGTAGAAGGTAACAACTTTGATATAAGAAAAACATTATTAGGATACGATGATGTTATGAATAAACAAAGAGAAGTTATCTATAAGCAAAGATCACAAGTTTTAGAGGGTGAAAACTTAGAAGACAGCGTTCAAGCTATGATTGAAGATGTTGTAACTAGTGCTGTTCAAGCTCACTTAGGAAATATTGATGAAGATGATTTTGAAAAAGAACTTGGAGATTTAATAAAATACTTAGAAGATATAATGTTACCACATGGTAAATTCACTGTAGAAGAATTAAAAACTTCTTCAAATGAAGAAATTACTAGAAAATTCATTGAATGTGCTAGGGAAATCTACAAGGAAAAAGAAGAGTTCGTTGGCTCAGAGCAAATGAGAGAAATTGAAAGAGTTATAATCTTAAGAGTTGTTGATACTAAGTGGATGGATCACATAGATGATATGGATCACTTAAAACAAGGTATTGGATTAAGAGCTTACAAACAACAAGATCCAACTCAAGCTTACCAAATGGAAGGTAGTGCTATGTTTGATGAAATGATAAATAACATCAAAATAGACACAGTAAGATACTTATTCCATGTAAAAGTTGAAGCTGAGAAACCACAAAGAGAAAGAGTTGCTAAGGAAACAGGAGCAAGTCATGGTGGAGACTCTCAAGAAGTAAAGAAAAAACCAGTTAAAAAAGAGCCTAAAGTAGGTAGAAATGATTTATGTCCATGTGGAAGTGGAAAAAAATATAAATCATGTTGTGGAAGAGAAGTAGTTTAATATAATTAAAAGCCTTTGCATTATTTGCAGAGGCTTTTTTATATAATTTTATTAATAGATAAAATGCTATGAATTGTACATATAATATTGGAATGACTTGAACTTCTACTGATATTCAATTTTTTTTAAATATTTTTATGAACTTTAAGATTATATTTAAATTTTTTGCTAAATATGATTTTATTGTTTTAAATAGCTATAAAATGATATACTTTATAGTATGAAAATAATTAAAGCTAGGGGTGAAGTTTTTATGATTATGGAACTTGAAAATCAATTATCAAAGTTACATGAACTAAAAAATAATTTAAAGGAAATGGGGGCTTCACTTTGACTTAGCATCTTTAGAGAAGAAAAGTGCAGAATTAGAGCTTAAGATGCAAGAGGCGGGATTTTGGGATGATGTCCAAAAGGCCCAAGAAGTAACCCAAGAAGCAAAAAGAGTAAAAGATAAAATTGATAAGTTTAAAAATTTAAATGAAAGAATAGATGATGTAGAAGTATTAAAAGAGCTTATGGAAGAAAATGACGAGGAAACAGCTAAGGAGATAATAAGCGAAGTTAAGGCTTTAAGTAAAGAGATAGATACATTAAAAATAGAGACAATTCTTTCTGGTGAATATGATAGAAATGATGCCATACTAACACTTCATACAGGTGTTGGTGGAAGCGATGCTAATGATTGGACAGAAATGCTTCTTAGAATGTACACAAGATGGTGTGAAAAGAAGGGATATTCCTTAGAAACTATTGATTATTTACCTGGAGATGAAGCAGGAGTAAAAAGTGTTACGTTAAAAGTTAAAGGTGAATTTGCTTATGGATATTTAAAGGCTGAAAAGGGTATTCACAGATTAGTTAGAATATCACCTTTTAATGCTAATGGTAAAAGACAAACTTCCTTTGCTTCAGTAGAAGTTTTACCAGAGTTAACATCAGATCAAGATATAGAAATAAATCCTGTAGACTTAAGAATAGACACTTATAGAGCAGGTGGAGCTGGTGGTCAGCATGTAAATAAAACTGAGTCAGCAGTAAGAATTACTCATATTCCAACTGGAATAGTAGTTCAATGCCAAAATGAGAGAAGTCAGTTTTCTAATAGAGATACTGCCATGGGAATGTTAAAGTCTAAACTTATAGAACTTAAAGAGAGAGCTCATAAGGAAAAAATAGAGGATTTAACAGGTGAATTAAAAGATATGGGATGGGGAAGTCAGATAAGAAGTTATGTTTTCCATCCATATTCAATGGTTAAGGATCATAGAACTAATGTTGAGACATCTAATGTTAACGGAGTAATGGATGGAGATATAGATAATTTTATAATTGCCTATTTAAATTCATAAAAGGGTGACTATATAAAAAACTTATAAATAGATTATGAGAATTAATGAATTTGAATTAAGAATTTTAAGTAAGCACTTTGAAAACATCTTAAAAACTATTAAGCAGCTAGCCTAGTATTTAGTTTTTTAGGTTAACTTTTCTATATAAGGGCTTAAATGCTAATTTCTATTTAAAGGTACAGTAGATAGTTTTGTGTAAAAAACAAAATTATCTACTGTTTTTTGTATAATCACTTTTTAATTTTATATTTTTTAGTTATATAATTTAACTCCTTAACTTTAATATTAAACAAAGTAAAGCTGATAATATTAGCAATATAAGAACTTTTGAGTCTAATAAGAATAATCCAGAGGATGAGTAAGCTGAGTCAAATATTTCGCTCCACACCACAGAGAAACTTCTATCTATGGCTGTAGGACTTATATATTCAATTTTATCTTCTGGTGTGTGAATTCTTGTTACATCACCATCATTTATTGTTATTGCATCAAAACCTTCTTTAATAAAGCTTGCGTGGTCAGAGGAATCTTTATTTTCTATAATATTAGTTATGTTCTTTTCATTACAAATTTCACAAAGCCTATCTAGTAAATCACTGTGGAAGCAAGGATCTTCTCCTGCCATAAATGTGAGTGGGATATCTTTATCACTTCCGATCATATCAAAGTTAATAACTGTAGCATTTTTTAATAAGTCTTTATTTTCCTTAGCAAAATTTTTAGAACCTAGTAATCCAAATTCTTCAGCATTTAGAGAGACTATTATTATATCTCTTGATGGTTGAGGAAGAGAAGCTAGAAAAGAGCTTAATTCTAATAAAAATGAAGCACCAGAAGCATTATCTAAAGCACCTCTATAAATTTCACCAGAAAGTCCTTTCCCCATATGATCAAAATGAGCTGTTAAGACTAAAGGGGGTAAAAATGGATTTTTACCTTTTATAATTCCAGTAACATTGTTAACAACTTTCTCTTTAACCTCATAAGGGATAAAACAGTCTATTTTGTAACCTTTATTTAAATATGTCTCTAGTTCTTTTATAAGATTTGGAGCTACTACCACATATAAGTCACAAGGTGTATCCTCAATAAAAGAGCTTCTAAAATTAAAAGAATCTACTGGAGATGAGAGAAATACAACACTGTTATTAGATGAAGAAGTTCCTTTCATTATTGTAGGAAGAACTTTAAATTCATTTGTATTATCAAAAGTTATATGATTTACTCTAAAGTTTATAAAGGCTTCTTTAAAATCTACTCCATATTTATATGAAGATACTAACTTATTATTTTTATCGTAAACTTTTAAATAAGGCTCTCCTTCAACTAAAATAGGGGCTTTTACATTGAAATCTTGAAGATAACTAGAATTAAGTTTTTTTATGTTTGATTTAATAAAAGAATTTTCAATGAATTCTTGAGCTAAGTAATTACCTTCATTTCCGCAAAGTCTTCCTTCTAATTCATCAGAGGTTAAGTATTCTATATTCTTTAAAACACCTTCTCTTTCAAAGGGATCAAGCCTATTTTTATAAACTAGAGAGAGTTGTATAAGCAAAATAAATGTACAAAGAAGTATATTTATTGTGGCTATATATAATTTTTTCATATTATCCTCCATAAATAATTAGGTTATAATTAAAAGTATGAGATTTAAATTATGTTTATTCAAAAAATTACTATTAATATTAAATTAATAGATAAAACATAGGAGGACATTATGGACAATATAAATCATATTTTATCAAAGGAACTTGGTATTTCATTAAAACAGGTAACAAGCGTTATAGAAATGTTAGATGAAGGAAATACAGTACCTTTCATAGCTAGATATAGAAAAGAAAGAACTGGTGGATTAACAGATGAGGTTCTAAGAAAATTTAATGAGAGATTAACATATCTAAGAAATTTAGAAAGTAGAAAAGAAGATGTTTTAAGAATAATAGAGGAGCAAGAAAAATTAACTCCAGAATTAAAACTAAAAATTGAGAAAGCTACTACTCTTACTGAGGTTGAAGATATATATAGACCTTTTAAAGCTAAAAAGAGAACAAGAGCTACCATGGCTGTTGAAAAAGGATTAAAGCCACTAGCAGAGCTTATTTTATCAGGAGAGTTTAATGGTAATATAGTAGAAGAGGCTAATAAATATATTAATGAAGAAAAAGGTGTTAAAAATGAAGAGGAAGCTCTTCAAGGGGCTATGGATATTATAAGTGAAATAATATCTGATAATGCTGATTATAGAAAATGGATTAGAAATTTTGTTCAAAAGGATGGAATAATTCAGGTAAAAGGAAGCAGTGAAGAACAAACACCTTATGAAATGTATTATGATTATAAGGAACCTGTTAGAACAATTCCATCTCATAGAATATTAGCTATAAATAGAGGAGAAAAGGAAAAAATTCTTTCTGTTAAAGTAACTTGTAATGATGAAAGAATTATAGATTATTTAAATAAAAAAGTTTTAAAGGGAAATAAAATTACTGATAAGTATTTAGAAGAAAGTATAAAGGACTCCTTTAAAAGACTTATATATCCTTCAATAGAAAGGGAAATAAGAAGTGAATTAACCTCTAAGGGAGAAGAGGGAGCAATTGATATATTTAAGGCTAATTTAAAAGCTCTTTTAATGCAAGCTCCTATTAAGGGGAAAGTTGTAATGGGATTTGACCCTGGGTTTAGAACTGGATGTAAGGTAGCAATCTTAGATGAAACAGGAAAATTTGTTGAGAATACAACAGTTTATCCAACAGCTCCTCAAAATAGAATTGATGAAACAATAAGTACACTTAAAAAACTTATTAAAAAACATGGAGTTCAAGTTATTTCTTTAGGAAATGGAACAGCTTCAAGAGAATCAGAAGAAGTAATTGCAAAGATGCTTAAGGAAATAAAAGAGGAAACAAGAAAAGAATTATTTTATGTTATAGTTTCTGAGGCAGGAGCTTCTGTCTATTCAGCATCAGAACTTGCAAATAAGGAATATCCAGACTTAGATGTAACTGTAAGAGGAGCAATTTCTATAGGAAGAAGACTTCAAGATCCATTAGCTGAGCTTGTTAAAATAGATCCTAAGGCTATAGGAGTAGGACAATATCAACACGATGTAACTCAGAAAAAACTTGATGAATCTTTAGCTGGTATAGTTGAGGATTGTGTTAATAATGTAGGAGTAGATTTAAATATAGCAACTCCAGCACTATTAAGTTATATTTCAGGGATAAATGCTTCAATAGCTAAAAATATTGTTGATTATAGAGAAGAAAATGGTAAGTTTAAAAGTAGAAAAGAGCTTTTAAAAGTTAAAAGATTAGGACAAAAAGCTTATGAACAATGTGCAGGATTCTTAAGGGTTATGGAAAGTAAAGAAGCTTTAGATAATACCTCAGTTCATCCAGAGTCATATAAAGTAGCTAAGGAACTTATAAAAACTTTAGGATATACAGAAGAAGATTTAAAAAATGGCAAATTAGTAGATATAGATGAGAGAGTAAAAGCAAAAGGAATTTCTAACTTAGCAAAAGAATTAGAAGTTGGAGAACCAACACTTAATGATATTATAAAGGAAATTAAAAAGCCTGGAAGAGATCCAAGAGAGGAATTACCTAAACCAATATTTAAGTCTGGCGTAATAGAAATGAAAGATTTAAAACCAGGTATGATTTTAATGGGGACAGTTAGAAATGTATCTGATTTTGGTGCTTTTGTAGATATTGGAGTTCACCAAGATGGATTAGTTCATAAGAGCCAAATGGCAGATAGATTTGTTAAACATCCACTTGATATAGTTAAGGTTGGAGATGTAGTAGAAGTTAGAATATTAGATGTTGATTTAAAAAGAAAGAGAATTTCATTATCAATGAAAAAAGAAGGTTAAGTTAGAAAATTAATTAAAATAAGTGAAAATTTTAGTAGATAAAAATATTTAATATATTGAAATTTATATAAAAAAGAGTTAAAATTATAACAAATGAAATAAAAAAGTCTTCAGGGCGGGGTGTAAGTCCCCACCGGCGGTAAAGCCCGCGAGCTAGTTTTTAGCATGATTCGGTGAAATTCCGAGGCCGACAGTATAGTCTGGATGAAAGAAGATGAGTGTTTAATGATTTAAATTCTGAATCTATATGCCCTGATATAAGTATATGTATCAGGGCTTTTTATTTGAAAAAAATCATTAAAGACTTAATAGCCCCAGAGGAAATAACTTTTGGGAGGGGACAAAATGAAAACAAAAACCTTAAACACAAACAGATTCATTAAATTATCACTTTTATCTGCAATTGCAGTAATACTTATGTATATTGACTTTCCAGTAATACCTATATTTCCATGGCTTAAGATTGATTTAAGCGATGTGCCTGCACTTATGGGAGCCTTTGCTTTTGGTCCATTAGCAGGGGTAATAATAGAACTTATGAAAAATTTATTAATATTAATAGTAAAGGGAACTGGAACAGGATTTGTAGGTGAACTTGCTAATTTCTTAGTTGGAGTAGCTTTAGTATGGCCAGCAGCTTTAGTTTATAAGAAAAATAAAACTAAGAAAACTGCTATTTTAGGAATGGTACTAGGAGTTTTATGTATAGAAGTGGTAGGAATATTAGCTAATGTTTATTTATTGCTTCCAGCATACGGTATGGCTATGTCAAAAGCAGAGTTAATGCAATATGTAACAGTTGGATTAATCCCATTTAACGGAATAAAATCTATATTGGTTTGTGGAATAACATATGCTTTATATAAAAAGGTTTCTGTATCAATATTTAAGGTTGAACCTATGCTAGATAAACCAAAACAAATGAAAGAAAATTTAGGATAATAGAAAGGGACTATATCAAAATGATATAGTCCCTATTATTTTATATTAGTGTTAAAGATTTAGATAAAAATAAATACTAATAAAAAATATATTCTAAATATCATGTCTCCACATTATTATGGCATTTTCTTTTGGATTATTGTAGAAGTTTTTTCTTATCCCTTCTTCCTTAAATCCATGTTTTTTGTAAAGGGATTGAGCAGGAATATTAGACTCTCTAACTTCTAATGTAAGAGAATTTATATTATTTTCTTTACATAAAGTAATTAGATTATCTATTAAAAGATTTCCAACTCCTTGTTTTCTATATTCAGGATGTACTGCTACGTTAGTTATATCTCCCTCATGAAAAACAATCCACATGCCAACAAAACCAATAACCTTGTCTCCATGTAAAGCAACAAGATACTTTGCTAGTTTATTAGAAAGTTCTTTTTCTATAGAATCCATATTCCAAGATTCTGCAAGACTAAGTTTACTTACTTCAAAAACGCCCTTAACATGGGAAGAATTCATAAGTTGTATTTTATATGAATTCATTATTTTAATCTCATTCTTTCTTCATATTCTCTTTCAGCTTGAGATTTTCTTAAGTATATAGGAGCATATGTATTTAAATCATGAGAAACTCCTGACTCTAATAATCTTAAGCCTAATTCTCCAACTGATGCTGCTCTTGGATAAGATGAATGACTAGGTGCAAAAGAGCCATTAGGAAGAGCTTCTTTTAAAGCTTCCTTGTGTTTGCTTATTCCATCTCCCACAAAGATAACATCCTCATTTTTTTCTTTTATTTTTTCAATTAAATCAGTTAAAGAAATGCATTCTTTTTCACTAAGAGATACTAGCTCATCTCCTTCTTTTTTATATAGAGAAGCATATACATTTCCTCTAAGAGCATCTATAATAGGACAGATTATTCCATTAAATCCTGAAATATTATAAGCTAAAGCATCAAGGGAAGAAACGCAAACAGAAGGTTTTTTACTTCCAAAACTTAATCCTTTAACAGTTGCCATACCAATTCTAAGTCCAGTAAATGAACCAGGACCTTCACTAATAGCAAATCCATCTAAATCTTTAATCTTTAGATTATTATACTTAAGTAAATCATCTATTAAGTCCATTAATAAAACGGAATGTTGTTTTTTATCATTTAAGTTTATTTCTCCTAGAACTCCTTTTTCACTAACAAGAGCGCAAGTAGCTGTGCTAGAAGATGAATCAATAGCTAATACTAACATTCTTCTATCTCCTTTATGTAGTTATATCTATCACCATAACCATTAATACTTATTTTTCTAAAATTTTCACCCATATCAGGTAATTTTTCTATTTTTATATGTATATACTCTTCAGGAATAAGTTCTTCTATGTAATTAGCCCATTCAATTAAGCTTACTCCATCACCAAAGATATATTCATCAAAGCCAATTGCTTCAATTTCATCGGGATCATTAACTCTATAAACATCAAAATGATAAAGAGTTAATCTTCCGCTATGATATTCATTAACTATATTAAAAGTTGGACTAGTTATATGCTCGTCAATTCCTAATCCTTCTGCAATTCCTTTACTTATATGAGTTTTGCCAGTTCCTAAGTCTCCAGTTAAACAAAGAATATCTCCTTTATTTACAAGAGAACCAAGTTGTCTTCCAATATGCATAGTTTTATCTACACTATCTACTATAAATTCCATAAAGAACTCCTTTCAAATTAACACTCTTTAATCATTCTATCCAAATTTAAAGAAAAAGAAAAGAGAGAGTAGATTTAATAAGGTATTTAAAGTTTTATTATGTTTCTTAAATAGTTAAAAATTCTCCTAATATTTAATAAAACATATACCTATAAAATTATTATAATATTAACAATAAAAGTGGAAAAGTATCTTTAATTAATACTTTGATAAATTTAATATAATTGGATAACTATGTAATAATATAATAGTATAATAATAGTATATAAATTTAGGAATTGGGGGGATTTGTATGTTAGTAAAAGCTATTATGACAAAGAAAGAAAATCTAGATTTAGTTGATTCTAATACTAAACTTAAAGATGCACTAAAAATCATGGAGGATAATAAGTTTTTATCAATTCCTGTAGTAGATGGAGATAAGTTTAGGGGCGCAGTGGCTAAAAGCTCTATCTATAAATATTACTTTAAACATAATTTAAGCAAAGATGAAGTATTAAATAATATTACTGTAGGTGAAATATTAAAAACAGAGGTTCCTATAATAAATAAATCAGAACATATAGAAAAGGCAGTATCCATGTTAGAAAGAATGAGAATTTCTTTTGTGGCTGTTGTAGATGAATTTGATAATTTCAAAGGAATACTAACTCATAAGGCAGTTTTTAGAGAATTTAACAATGCTTTTGGACTTAATAAAGGGGAAAGAATAGTAATAAGATCTTATGATGTCCCAGGACAATTATCAAAAATAACTAAGACAATATCTGAAGAAGGTGGAGATATATTAAGCATAGTTATTGTAGATACAAAGAGTTTAACTGATGTTAAAGAGGTTATAGTTAGGGTTAAAAGCATAGATGTTGAAAATATTAAAAAGAAATTAAAAGAGTCAGGATTTAAATTAGCATAGTAAACTATTATAAACACATAAGTATAGAGCATATATAATATTGATTTTTTAAATTTATATTATATATGCTTTATTTTAATTGATGAAATAATTACTTTAAATTTAGCTAAAGATATTTTTTTATTATCAAATATTATATTGTTTTATTAGGGGATTAATATAGACTTTTTATTAAAAATAAAAAATTACATAAAAAACTCTTGCGTTAAGTTTATTTTTAATATATAATAAATTCTGTGTTCAGGGGTATGGCTCAATTGGTAGAGTAGTGGTCTCCAAAACCATTGGTTGTGGGTTCGAGTCCTACTGCCCCTGCCAATTAACACAATAAGTAACATAATATTATAGGGGTATGGCTCAATTGGTAGAGTAGTGGTCTCCAAAACCATTGGTTGTGGGTTCAAGTCCTACTGCCCCTGCCAAAAAATCAGTGAATTAATTCACTGATTTTTTTTTGCTTAATTTTAAATGAAAGATTATATACTAAAAACATGTAAATTATATATAAATATTGTAAACAATTTCAGAACAATGTATAATGTTAAGGGTAAAGTTTAAAATTTAGGGGGATGAAAAATAGTGAGAAAACTAATTAAACCATTAAGTGTAGCTACAATGATGTTCTTATCATTAAATTTATGTTTTTTTAATGGTAAGGTTGTTAAGGGGGAAGAGATTTCTAATGAAACTAAGGTTACCATCTTAGGAACCTCAGATATACATGGAAGATTTGTTCCTTGGGAATATTCATCAGATACTGAAAATAAATCAGGAAGTTTATCACAAATATCAACAATTGTTAAAAAGGAGAGAAATGAAAATCCAAATTTAATTCTTGTAGATGCAGGTGATTCAATTCAAGATAACTTTGTTGAAACTTTTAATAAAGGACCTCACCAACCTATGGTTTTAGGTATGAATAAGATGAAATATGATATTTGGGAAATGGGAAACCATGAATTTAATTTTGGATTAGATGTGCTTAAACATGTAACAAGTCAATTTGAAGGAAAGGTATTAGCTGGTAATATCTATAATGATGATGGAACAAGATTTATGGATGGATATACCATTATAGAAAGAGATGGTATAAAGATAGGTATTATAGGTATGGATACTCCAATGATAAAAGAGTTTGAAAAACCATATAATATAAAAGGAATTGAATTTAGAGATCCAGTTAAAGAAACAAAAAAGATTATAAAAGAATTAGATGGAAAAGTTGATGCCATGATTGGAGTTATGCATATGGGATTAGATAATGAAAATGCTATTTCCAATACAGGTGTTACAGATATTGCTAATCAATGTCCAGAGCTTACAGCAATTGTAGGGGGACATATGCATAAGTTAGTTAAAAATGAGGTTGTAAATGGAGTTATTATAACTGAGCCAGGAAAGTATGGACAAGCTGTATCAAAAATAGATTTAACATTTAAAAAAGAAAATGGGAAAAATGTACTTAAAAATAAAAATGCAGATACTATCTCAGTAGCTAATGTAGAATCAGATAAAGAAATAGAAGATCTATTAAAACCCTTCCATGAAGAATTGCGTAAAGATGCTAACTCAGTTATTGGAAGACTTGAAGGGGTTAACATGGTAGATGAAGATTACATAAAAGGAATACCTACTATACATATAGAAGATACTCCATTAATTGATTTCTTTCATGAAGTAGGAAAGTATTATAGTAAAGCAGATGTAATAGCTTTATCTATAGATAATGATAAGGCTAAGTTAAATGTAGGTGATATAAAAAAGAAAGATATAGCTTATAACTATAGATATACTGGTGGAGAAATAAGCGTTTATGAAGTAACTGGAAAAGACTTAAAAAAATATATGGAGTGGGCAGCTGGCTATTTTAATACATTAAATCCAGGAGATATTACGCCAAGTTTTAATCCTAAAAGAAGAGCATCAAAGTATAGTACTAATGATATGTTTGGAGGAATAACTTACAAAATTGATTTAAGAGAAAAAGAAGGTAATAGGATTAAAGATGTTAAGTATAAAGATGGAAGAGAACTTAAGGATACAGATGTTTTAAAATTAGGAATGAATTCATATAGACTTGGACAATTACAAGGAAAAGGAGGAATCTTTGAAGGAAAAGAATTTAAAAAACTTTGGGATTCTAAGACAGCTTATGGAGAAGAAGAAGTAACAATAAGAAATTTAGCTATAGATTATATTAAAAATGTTAAAAATGGCCTTATAAATGCAAAAAAACAAAATAATTGGTGTCTACTAGGAATAGATCCAAATTCAGAAAACTATAAAAAGGTTAGAGATTTAGTTAATTCAGGAGAATTAAAAATACCTACATCAGAAGACGGAAAATATACTAATATAGCATCAATAAATGAAAAAGATTTACCTCAAGATAATAATACATCTAAAGAAAATGAGGAAAATATAAACTTAGATTCTATTAATAATAAAAATAATAATAAGGATCAAGGAGTTAATGAAGAAAGTAAAAAAGATGTGCTTAAAGTAGATGAAAACATAGAAAAACAAAAAAATAATAAAGAAAATAATTCAAATGGAGATAATACTTTAGTTAAAGAAGATAGTAAATCTAAAGAAGTGAATGAAAAAAATAATGAACAAAATAACATTGAGGAAGTTTCTAAAAAAGAAAATAAACTTCCTAACACAGGATCTCCTATAGGTGCAGAAGCTATGTCACAAATAGGTATGTTATTATTAGGTGCAGGTGTAATATTAAAAAAGAAAAATAAAAAATAGATGCTTCTTGGAATAGAATGGTTAAAAATCCTTCTATTTCATAGGTTTATAATCTGAATTATGGTTAATATAATAGTGTAAGCAAGAGATAAACAAATTTCAAGCTTACAAATTACCAAAGCCAAAGGAGGAATTAGAAATGTCAAAATCATTAGTTCCAGAAGCAAAAAATGGATTAAGTAAATTCAAAAACGAGGTAGCTAGAGAATTAGGTGTACCATTCTCAGATTACAATGGAGACCTAAGTTCAAGACAATGTGGTTCCGTAGGCGGCGAAATGGTAAAAAGAATGGTAGAAGCTTACGAAAGTCAAATAAAATAACAAACCTTTCGCTAATACTGAATTAAAGAAAAAAGATTCATTAAAAAAATAGGAATAATTATAATGATTATTAAATAACCATTATAAAAATCCTATATTATGACTCTAAAAATTTATAACAGGAGAAAGTGTTATGGAGGGTAAACCGCCAAAACATGATGCTTAAACTTCTACCGCAAAAAAGATTACATAGAGGATTTATATCCTCTATGTAGTCTTTTTTTTTGACAATCTCTATGATAAAATTAGAATAAATTGGAATAAGAGAGGTGTCATATTGGTGAAAAAGGTAAAAATATTGCATTGTAGTGATATTCATTTTGATACTCCTTTTAAAGAGTTACCAAAGGAAATTGGTACAATGAGGAGAGCTGAGTTAAGAGAAAGCTTTAGTAAAATAATAAATAGAGGAATTGATGAAAAAGTTGATTTAGTTCTTTTAGCGGGAGACCTTTTTGACAATGATACTATAGAAAAGAGTACTCTTACTTTTATAAAGGATCAAATGGATAAACTTAAAAAACACAATATAAGAGTATTTATTTCAGCAGGAAATCATGATCCATATAATAAAAAATCTTTTTATAATATGGTTAACTTAGGGGAAAATGTTCATATATTTAAGGATGAAATTGAAAGGATAGAGATACCTGAATTAAATACTGTTGTTTATGGAGCATCCTTTAAGGAAAAATATATAAGAGAGTCAAAGCTTAAGGATTTTACTCCGAAAGAAGAGGATAAGGATTTAGTAAAAATAATGGTTCTACATGGGGATTTAGGGAATAATGAAACAGGAGAGTATAATCCCTTATTATTTAAGGAAATAGAAGAGAGTAAGATGGATTATATTGCTTTAGGACATATTCATAAATTTTCGGGAATAAAAAGAATCGGTAATACTTATTATGCATATTCAGGATGTCCAGAGGGAAGAGGATTTGATGAAGAAGGGGATAAAGGAATAATATTAGGAGAGGTATCCCTTGGAGTTGTAGACCTAGATTTTATAAAGACTAATAAAAGAGAGTATTTTCTTAAGGAAATTGATATATCAAATTGTAAAACTAAAGAAGAGGTTATAGATAAGATACTTAATACTATTTCAAAAGAATCAAGAGAAAAAAATCTATTTAAAATCATCTTAAAAGGGAATATAGAAGAGTCTTTTAAAATAGATAGTGATTTAATAGAAAACTTAATTAGAGATAAATTCTTTTACTGTAAGATTGTAAATTCTACTAGAATGAAAATAGATATTGATGAAATGAGCAATGAGTATTCAATTAAGGGTATTTTTTGTTCTTTAATCAAGGATGCTTTAGAATCTAATGAAGAGGATGAAGAGATACTAGATATAGCTTTTAGAATTGGTATGGAGAGTATTTTAGATGGAGAAGTGAATTTAAATGATAATTAAGAAAATAAATGTGAAGTCCTTTGGAAAATTAAAAAATAAAGAAATAGAATTAAAAGATGGATTAAACATAATATATGGTGAAAATGAAAGTGGAAAAAGTACATTACAATCTTTCATAAAGGTAATGTTATATGGTGTTTGTAATAAAAGAGGCAAAAAAACTTTATCAGATAGAGCAAAGTACACACCATTAGGGGAAGGAAGTTTTTCAGGAGAGTTACTTGTAGAGGATAATGGTGAGGAAATTTTAATAGATAGAAGTTTTGGTAAAACAAAAAAATATGATGAGGGAAATATATTAAATAATATAACTGGAGAAAAGATAAATAAATACTCATGGCAAGAACCTGGTAAGGATATATTTAATCTTTCTAGCGAAGGATTTAAGAATACTCTATTTATAAGTCAAATGGGGTGTACTGTAGAGAGTTCAAAGCAGGATGATGTATTAAATAAAATTATTAATATCTTAGAATGTGGAGCTGATGAGGTTTCTTATAAAAAAATAAAAAATAATTTAGAGGAAAATAAAAAGTCCTTAACTAATTCAAGAAAAACAGGAAAAATTGATTTATTAAGAATTAAAGAAAGTGAGCTTTTAGAAGAAAGATATAAAAGAGTAAAAATTCATGATGAAAATATAGAAAATGAGGTTTACTTAAAAGGATTAAAAGAAAAAAGAACTGATTTAAATTTAAAAATAGAAGAATTAGAATTACATAAGAGAAATTTAAAAAAATCAGAATTAAAAAGTGAGTATGAAAATATAAATGAGTATTTAAATAAAAAAGAAAAGTTAGAAGAGGAATTAAAAGTTTTATTAGAAGAGTTAAAAGATGTACAAGCTATCTGTGATTTAAAAAAGTTAAATAACTTAAGAGATGAGTTTAAAAATTATGAGTTTCTAAAAGAATCACTAAAAGAAAAGGAAGATAAAATAGATAAGCTAAAAGAATCTATTTATGATTATAATGAAAAATTAAAGAGTTATGGAATTTTAAATGAAATATCAAATAATTTAGAAACTAAATTAATAGAGCTTAGGATTGAAGATGATAGATTAAGAGAAAATTACAATGTTATTCAAAAGGTAAAGGAAGAGCTTTATCAGTTAAATGAAAAGAAAGATGATTTTTTAAGTCATTTAAATGCCTTGAAATTAAATGATAATTTGGTGTTACAAATAGAAAAGGATTTAGAAAAATATAATAATGAAAAAATATATCCTTCAATAAATGCAAACTTAAAAGACGAGAAGAATATTATTGAAGAGGAAAGTAAAAGTTTTTCAAGAAAAATTTTTCTTTTTAGAGTTGGGGAAGTAATAAGTATTTTATTATGTGCTTTCTTATTTATATCCTATTTCAAGAGCGAAAATATAATAACCTTAGCACTTTCAATTTTAGGTATGTTATTATTTATATTTTTATTAGCTAAAAGTAGCTTAAATAAAAAAGAAAAAAATAATATAAGTAAAAGAATAAATGAAATAGATGAGCTTATAAATGAGAAAAAAGAAATAGAAGTATTAAAAAGTAAAATTGATGAATATAAACAATTCCTTAAGGTAAAAGATGAGTATTCTATTAAAGAAACTTTAGAGGATTATAGATTTATTAAAAAAGAGTTAGATATTCTCTATGTAGAAATTAAGGAAAAAGAGAAAAGTTTGATTTTATTAAAAGAAGATGAAACTAAGGAAAAAATATTAAGTAATGAAGCTTTTATAGATAAGTTACTAAGAGTTACAGGGGCAGGTTCTATAGATGAAATCTTAGAACTTTCAAGGGAAAAGAAAAGCCAGGAAGATTTATTAATAAGAAAAAAATCAGAATTTAATGAGGTTAAGGAAGATTTAAATCAATTAAATAATAGAAGATTAGAAATAGAAGAAAAAATAAAAGCTTATTTAGAAAATACATCACTACAAAGTATTCCTTTAGATGAAGTATATTCTAGATTAGAAGAAATAGAAGCTAAAATAGAATATAAGGAAGGTTTAAAAAATAAGTTAAATAGTGTAGAGGAAAACTGTAATCTATTACTTAAGGGAAGAGATATTTTAGAAGTTAAAAATGGACTTTCATATGAGGAATCAGAGATTAAAAATGAAGTTTATAACAGTGAAGAAGAAATCTTAAATGAAATAAAATTAAAAAATAATGACTTGTTAAATATTGAAAAAGAAATAAAGGATGTAGAATATTTAATTAGTAGCAAAGAGTTAACCTGTAGAAGTTTATTTTTAATAGATGAAGAGATAGCCGAAGTTAAGGAAAGGATTAGTTCCTTAGAGAAAAAACTTAAGGGGGTTGAGATTGCAACAAACTACATGGAAAAAGCCTTTAAGGAACTTCAAAAAAGTTTTGGACCTGTTATAAATAAAAAGGTAGAGGATATCTTTAAAGATGTAACTAAGGGTGCTTATAAAGATTTAAGAGTATCAGAAGATTATAACTTAGTTGTTAAGGATACAAAAAGCAATAAAATTATGGATGCTTCTTATTTAAGTAGTGGAACATATGACCAAATATATTTAGCATTGAGACTTGGAATAATTGACATAATATTTGAAGATAAAAAAGTTCCAATAATATTAGATGAAAGTTTTACTCAGTATGATGATAATAGATTAAAAACTATGTTAGATATAATATATAAGAGAGTTTATAAAAATCAAATAATTTTATTTACATGCCAAAAAAGAGAAATAAATATTCTTAAAGATAAGGAAAAAGTAAATATAATAGAGCTTTAATTTAAAATGAAGGGCTTATATCAAAATAAATTTTATATAACTTACAAACAATTATTAGCTATACCTAGTAATTCTAGGAATATGTTTATAAGTTTTATTTATAATATATTTTGATTAGGCCTTTTTTATTTTTATGATAGTTTTATTATAAATATTGACAATAATAGAAAAGTAATATAAAGTTTATATTATAATAATGCAAATCATTTGCAAACAGGAGGAAGTATGAGAAAGAAATTAGTATCGATTTTTTTAGGAGTAACAATGGCTGCTTTTTTTGTTGGGTGTCAAAGTGCTAAGACAGCAGAAAATAAAAAAGATAACGGTAAGGTTGATGTTACTGTAAGTATTGAACCTTTAAGAGAGTTTACTGAAATAGTTGGTGGAGATAAGGTAAATGTTAAGACTATGGTTCCAAATGGAACAGAGCCACATGATTTTGAACCAAAAACTCAAGATTTATTAGAGTTAAATAAGGCTAAGGTTTTTGTTTATAATGGATTAGGTATGGAACATTGGAAAGAGCAAGTTCTTAATACAATAGAAAATAAAGATGTGAAAGTGGTTGAAGCTTCTAAAGGTGCTGAAGTATTAAAAGAAGGAGATAAGGTAGATCCTCATCTTTGGTTAAGCTTAGATGGAGCTAAAATAGAAGCTCAAAACATAAAAGATGCTTTAGTTGAGGTTGATTCAGATAATAAAAGTTATTACGAAGAAAACTTTAAAAAGTTTGCAGAGAAATTAGATTCTTTAGCAAATGAGTACAAAGAAAAGTTTAATGGATTAGCTAATAAGGATTTTGTTACTGGTCATGCTGCTTTTGGATACTTATGTAGAGAATTTGGATTAAAACAAGTTAGTGTAGAAAACTTATTTGGAGAGGGAGAAATAACTCCTCAAAAAATGCAAGAGATAGTTGAGTTCTGTAAAAAGAATGATATAAAAACAATTTTTATGCCTGAGTTAGCAAGTGAAAAAATTTCTCAAACTTTAGCTAATGAAGTTGATGGAAAAATTGAAAAAATATATACTCTAGAAAGCAATGAAGATGGTATAAGTTATATAGATGCTATGAAAGAAAATCTTTCAAAAATATATAATGCATTATCATCACAAAAATAAAAGAGAATACTTAGGATTGTTACTTAATTAAATGGCAAGACTTAGATTTATTATTCTAATACCTATTAATAATAAAATAGGTGTTTTATAGGAATAATAAATTTAAGTCTTTATTTTTTGTGTATTTTAGGAATTATAAAGAAAGAAATCATTTAAAAGGAGAGATTAAGATGAAGAAAGCTTTTGGAGTTTTACAAAGAATAGGTAAAGCTTTGATGTTACCAGTTGCTTTATTACCAGCGGCAGGTTTATTACTTGGATTTGGATCAATGTTTCAAGATCCTCAGTTTTTAAGCTTAGTGCCAGCATTAAATGCAGGGTGGTTTCAATTAATAGCTACAATAATGTCTGATGCAGGTAATATAATATTTTCAAACTTAGCATTATTATTCGCAGTTGGGGTAGCTGTAGGATTATCAGAGGGAGACGGTGTTGCAGGTCTTGCAGCAATAGTTGGTTTTTTAATACTTAATGTAACAATGGGAATTGGTGGAGGAATAACTGCCGACGTGGTTGCTAACACTAGAAATGGTATGTATGCCACAGTTCTTGGAATACCAACACTTCAAACTGGAGTATTTGGTGGAATTATTATGGGAGTTATAGCCGCAGCTTTATATAAAAGGTTCTATAAGATAGAATTACCTTCATATTTAGGATTCTTTGCAGGTAAAAGATTTGTCCCAATAATAACTGCTATTTCTGCCTTAGTACTTGGAGGAATAATGGTATTTGTATGGCCTCCAATACAAGGTGCACTATTATACTTCTCACAAAATATGATAAGTGCTAATCAAACCCTATCAGCTTTATTATTTGGAATAATAGAAAGAGCATTAATTCCATTTGGATTACATCATATTTGGTATAATCCATTCTGGTTCCAATTTGGAGAATATACAAATAAAGCAGGTCAATTAATAATGGGAGATAATCAAATATTCTTTGCCCAATTAAGAGATGGAGTTCCATTTACAGCAGGTACCTTTATGACTGGTAAGTTCCCATTTATGATGTTTGGATTGCCAGCAGCAGCCTTAGCAATGTATCATGAAGCTAAACCAGGTAAAAAGAAAATAGCTTCAGGTATTTTATTCTCAGCTGCCTTAACTTCCTTCTTAACAGGAATTACTGAGCCTTTAGAGTTTGCATTCTTGTTTGTTGCTCCTGTATTATTTGCAATCCACTGTGTATTAGCAGGGTTATCATTTATGATAATGCAATTATTAAATGTTAAAATAGGTATGACTTTCTCAGGTGGACTTTTAGACTTTATACTATTAGGAGTAATTCCAAATAGAACTAGATGGTGGTTAGTAATACTTGTAGGATTAGGCTTTGCTGTAATTTACTATTTCTTATTTAGATTCTTTATTAGAAAGTTTGATCTTAAAACTCCAGGTAGAGAAGATGATGATATATTTGATGATATGGATAATGAAACTGTAAATGATGACTTAGCTGCTGAAATTTTAATAGCTTTAGGTGGTGCAGGCAATATAAATAAATTAGATGCTTGTATAACTAGATTAAGAGTTACAGTTAACGATTCAAGCAAAGTTAATAAAGAAAGATTAAAAGAGCTTGGAGCAGCTGGTGTAATGCAAGTTGGAGAAAATATTCAAGCTATATTTGGAGGAAAATCAGATATACTTAAAACTCAAATTAGAGAAATTATGAATGGCATGGGAGAAAAGTAGCAAAATTAAATAGGAAAATTAGTTAATTGTTTGAGATAAATTTTTAAAAATACAAAAAACATAAGAAAAATAGGTCATATCAAAATAAATTTTATTATTAGGTTTTGATATGGCCTTTTTATTTAAATTTTAAAGCTTAATTTAAGTATATTTTTAATTTTTATATAGACTTTATTTATAAGAGATTTAAATCATTTTTTCATATAAATTTAGAAAGTGTCATAGTTTAAAGGAGAGTCTTGCATTAAAATATGTTAACTATGGTATAATATTAAAAAAGTGTTTTGAGAGGATAAATATGGAGAATAGAAAAGATATTTATGAAAAAAGAATAGAAGAGTATTCAAGTGCTTTAAAGAGATTAAAGAGGGACTATAATATAATCAGTGCATTAAGATTAGTAGTTTCTTTAAGTATTTTATTTTTTATTTACTACGCTTATAGCATAGGGTCAATAAGCTTTGGGATCATATTATTTTTGCTAAATTCTATATTATTTTTATATTTAGCAAAGGTTCATGAAGGTATAGTAAATAAAATAAGTAAAAGAGAAGCTCTTATAGATGTTAATAAAAAAGAGATTCTTAGGTTAGAGGGAAAGTGGAGAGAATTTAATGACTTAGGAGGAGAATATTTAGATAATAAGCATCCTTTTATAAATGACTTAGATATATTCGGAAAAAACTCTTTATTTCAATGGATAAATGAAACTGGTACTGTCTATGGAAGAGAGAAATTAAGTCATTTATTAAAGTTAGAAGAACTTCCAAATAAAGAAGAAATTTTATTAAGACAGGAAGCTTTAAAGGAGCTTTCTAAAAAAGTGGATTTTAGACATGAATTTATAGCTTCATTAAAAGATAAAAAAGGAAAAAAAGAGAAGTATTTGGGGGAATGGTTAAAAGAAGACAGTAAAGCCATATCGCCTTTATTAAATATTCTTAGAATAATAATGCCAGTAATAAATATTGGAATTACTATTTTAGTTGGTATGAATATTATTTCATGGCAAATACTATTAATTTCTCTTGTTATAAGTTATGGTATTTTGAAGCTTGGCAATAAGGAAGTTATTAAAGGGTTAAATATATTTGAAGATTTAAAATATAGAATAAAAACCTATGTAGAGGCTTTAGAGTTAATAGAAAAAGAGAATTTCCAGTCTAATATAATACAAGGTATAAAAAGTAATTTAGATATGAATGGTAAAAGTGCTAGTAAAGAGCTTAAAAGCTTAGAAAAGATAACTAGCTGGCTTTATGATAGGGGAAATGCCTTTTATCTTTTATTAAACTGTTATTTACTTTGGGATTATCAAATTCTATCAAAGCTTGAAAAGTGGAAGAGTTCTAATAAAGATGAGTTTTATAAATGGATGATTTCTTTAGGAGATTTTGAGGCTTTAGTTTCTTTAGCTGGATTTACGTATAATAATCATGGATGGGCTACCCCAAAAATAAATGATGACTATACTTTAAAAGGGAAAAATCTTAGCCATCCTATGCTAGGAGAAAAGGGCGTTGGAAATAGTTTTGATATTAATAAGGATAAGAGAGTAATCTTAATAACAGGATCGAATATGTCTGGTAAGAGTACATTTTTAAGAACTGTTGGATTTAACTGTATATTAGCTTATCTAGGACTTCCTGTAAAAGGAGAAAGTTTTGAAGCTCCAATATTAAAAGTTTATACCTGTATGAGAACTGGAGATAATCTTGAAGAGAGTATATCTTCATTTTATGCAGAGATACTTAGAATAAAGATTATAGTTGAAGGGGTAAAAAGAGGAGAAAAGATTTTATTCTTGTTAGATGAAATATTTAAAGGAACAAACTCCTTAGATAGACATGAGGGAGCAGAGATATTAATAAATCAGCTTTTAGAAGGAAACACCTTAGGATTAGTTTCAACTCATGATTTTGAACTTTGTGATATGGAGAAAAAAGATTCTACTATACAAAATTATAATTTTAGAGAATATTATGAGGATAATAAATTAAAGTTTGATTATATTTTAAGAAAAGGTGTTTCACAAACAAGAAATGCTAGATATTTAATGAAGATGGCTGGAATAGATATTGAATAAAATTATACTTCTATATATAAACAGCAAAATAACTTAATTTTAGACAAATTAAATTAATTTTGATATAATAAACAAATGATGTATTTAGTGAAAAAGCCTTAAATGGCTTTTTTTCATGAGTAGAGTTATTAGTAAAAGAGGACTTAGAATAAATAGCAAAAAATTAGGAGGCATGTATATTTTGTTTACAGAAAAGGTAAAAGCAAAAGAATATTACATAAAGGATTTATTAAGTAATAAGTTCTTATTTGAAATCCCAGATTATCAAAGAGCATATTCTTGGACTAAAGAAAATTTAAAGCAATTAGTTGAGGATATTTGGGAGTCAGTAGAACTAAATAAAGCAAGAGGAAATAAAGAATTTGATCAATATGAGCCATATTTCTTAGGAAGTATTGTTTTATGTTCTAAGGAATATAAAGATGATGGCTGTGGAATATATGATGTAATAGATGGACAACAAAGACTTACATCTATAATCATGTTAATTGCTGCAATAAGAGATTTAATAGATAATGAAGAGTATAAAAAAGTATTATCTGATTTAATATATCAAAAGCCAAATGTTCTTATGGGAATTAAAGAGAGCATAAGAGTTAAGGCTAGAGGAAAAGAAGAAGAGTTCTTTAAAAAGTACATATTAACTAATGGTGGAACAGAATTAGTTAAAGATTTAGATATGGAAGAACTTTCAGAAGCTAAACAAAATATGGTTAATGCAATAGAAGTATTTAGAGATAGTTTCTTTAATGAAAATGGAGAACTTTTAGAAGAAAAGTTAAATGAGTTTATAGTTTACTTACTTCAAAAAGTTGTATTAGTTGTAATAACAACAGAATCATTTACTTCAGCATTTAGATTATTCAATGTAATAAATGCAAGAGGTTTACCTTTAACAGATTCAGATCTTTTAAAGAGTGAAAACTTAAGAGTTATGAACCCTGAAATAAGAAAAGAGTACACTGATATTTGGGAAAGTCATGAGCAAGATTTAGGTAAGGAAAAACTAGATCAAATCATAGGTTTCATGAGAACAATGAAGCTTAAAAATAAAGTTGAAGAAAGCGTATATGAAGAGTTTAGCAAAAAGATATTTAGAAATGAACCAGAATATCTAGGAGTTAACTTTGTAAATCATTTAACTGCTGTAAAAGCTTTATATGACAAGTATATAATAGACGGTAATCTTGAAGGGGTATCAGAGGAAGAAAAATCTTATTATAAAAATTTAATAAACATAATGAGAGAGTTCTTACCATATGATGATTGGATGGCAGCAGTTATTAGATTTGCTGAGAAATTCAATGATGATAAGTTAGTTTTAGAATTTGTTAAAGTTTTAGAAAAGAGACTTGTTATTGACTGGGTAAACGGAAATTCATTTGCTGATAGATTAAATAGAGTTTATGGAATTTTAGAATCTATAGAAGAAAAAGATTCTTTAGAAGAAATAAAAGAAGCACCAGTATTCTTATATGACTTAGAGAGAACAACTGCATACTTTGAAAATGCTTTAAATGATATAGATTTCTATAGTAAGGGTAGAATGATGATACCTAAGTATATCTTCGTAAGACTTGATATGGAAAAGAGGGCTAATGAAGTTTTAGATTATAGCGATAAGATTATGATAGAGCATGTTCTTCCTAGAAATGCTAAAGAAGCTTATTGGAAAGATAACTTCTCAGCTGATCAAAGAAGGAACTGGGCTAATAAGTTTGGTAACTTAGTTATAATAACAGGCGCTAAAAATACTAGAGCTAACAATAAACCATTTGCTGAAAAAGTTGAACAATACTTAAGTAAGAAAAGTGATTTCGCTATAACTAAAGAAGTTTTAGAATTATCTGATTGGAATATGGATTCATTAAAAGATAGACATGAAAGCTTAGTTAATAGAGCCTTAGAACTTTGGACTAAGTTTTAGAAATTAAAAGGGCATGTATCAAAATAACTTTTGTTGTTATATTTTGATACAGCCCCCTTTTTTATTTAAATAAAAGTTAAGTTTTGTCTATTGAAAATTGGGAATTAACTCAATAAAATAAAAGTTATTAGATGGGATAATTAAGATTTATTATTAAAAAAAGTAGTAGATAAATAATAAATCAATTTTAATGAAAAAATCCAAAATTCATGGCATAATTATATATGGATATAGATAGTGAGAGGATGTAGAGAATGGGGTATGTAATAATAGACCTAGAATTTAATAATATGCAAAATATTACAAAATTTTATCCTAATATTTATAATGAGCAGAAAGATTTAAAGGAATTAGATTCCTATAATGAAATAATAGAGATTGGGGCTATAAAATTAAATAAGTTCATGCAAGAAGTAGATGAGTTTAAGACATATATTAAACCATCAGTATTTAAGGTTTTAAATCCAAAGATAATAGATATAACAGGAATAACTGAAGATCATTTAAAAGATGGAATTAAATTTGAAGATGCTATGGACAACCTTAAAGACTTTATTGGGGAAGATGATATACTTTGTTCCTGGGCTACTGATGACATTGTTCACATAGTTAATAATGCTAAGTATCATTCATACAAAAATATAAGTTGGATAAAAAAATATATTGATATACAAAAATATTGTACAAAGATATTAGCGCATAAAAAATCTTTAAGTTTAAAACATGCTTTAGAAGAGTTAAAGATAAAAATGGATAAAAGTAAACTACATGATGCACTAAATGATGCTGTTTATACGGCAGAGGTTTTTAAAAGATTATATAATGGTAAAAAGGTAAAAGAGTATATAGTAGAAGATGTCTACAATATGCCTTCTATAAGGGTTAAAGATTTAAAGAATTATAATTTAGAGTGTGAAGATGTAGAATTCAAATGCCCTAAATGTAATATTAAAGTTGAAATGGACCATCCTTTTAGATTATTTAGTTGGAGATTTGTATCAATAGGAAAATGTCCAAAATGCAATAGAAATGTTAGACAAGAGGTTGTACTAAAAAAGACCTTATCAGGCAATTTAGTTTATGAATCTACAAACTCTTTAATAAATGACACAGAATACATTGATCTTGACTATAAATTTAAAAAGTTAGCTAAATGACAATAGATTGTCACTTAAAAAAACATATATATGATAAAATAAAAGTATAACAATTATTATAAAAAATTAGGGGAACTGATATATTATGAATATTGCTTTTTTTCTAACACCAAAAAGTGAAGTAGCATATGAATATACTGATGCAACAATGAGACAAGTTATCGAAAGAATGGAGCATCATGGATATACAGCTATTCCACTTATAGATAAAACAGGAAAATATGTGGGTACATTAACAGAAGGGGACTTACTTTGGACTTTAAAAAGAAATCCAGAGCTTAATTTTAAAAATACTAACACAGTTAGTGTAAAGGAAATACCAAGAAGAGTTAAACACAAAAGTGTTTGTATTAATGAAAATATGGAAAGTTTAATATCATTAGCAATCTCTCAAAACTTTGTACCAGTTGTTGATGATAATGGGATATTTATAGGAATAATAAAAAGAAGTGATATAATAAATCACTGTTATAACAGTCTATATAAAAATAATTAAGGTCTTTTGGCCTTAATTTTTTTTATAAATATATTGATTGAATCTTCTGAAAGTATTATTATTAAGTATATTTAAATAATTCTATAATAATATGTTTAGAGTAGTTTTAAATAAAATTATTTTATTATATAATGTTTTTAACAAAATTAGAAAGAGGTGATACTTGTGATAGCTTTATTATCACCTGCAAAAACTTTAGATTTAACAAAACCAAATTTAAATATAGAAACAAGCAAACCTATTTTTATCAGTGAGGCTGAAGTAATCATGGATAATTTAAAGGAATTAGAAATTCAAGATTTATGCCCACTTATGAAAATAAGTGAAGATTTAGGAGTGCAAACATTCACCAAAATTCAAGATTGGAATACAATTTACTATGGTGATGAAAAACCCTTTGTACTATCTTTTAAAGGGGAAGCCTATAGAGGGCTAGATGCAGATAATTTTACTAAAGAAGATTTAGAATTTTGTAATGACTCTTTAAGAATATTATCAGGACTTTATGGGGCATTAAAGCCTTTAGATGGAACAAAGGCATATAGATTAGAAATGGGAACAAAAATTTCAATTGATGGCTCTAAAAATCTTTATGACTTTTGGGGAAATAAAATAATGGACGCTGTTTTAAAAGATTTAGAAAATCATAAGGAAAAAGTTATTATAAATTTAGCTTCTAATGAGTATTATAAGTCTATAAAGAAAATTGATAAAAAAGTTAGAGTTATAACCCCTGTATTTAAGGAAAGAAAAGGTATTGAATATAAGGTTGTTACGGTGTATGCTAAGAAGGCAAGAGGACAAATGGTTAGATACATAACGAAGAATAGGATTACTAAATCAGAAGATTTAAAAAACTTTGATTTAGATGGATATGAATTTAATGAGAGGCTTTCTGAAGGAGATACATGGGTATTTACTAGAGATTAGCTAAAAATCATAGATATTAAAAACTTAAGGGTTAATATTTATGAATTATTATATAAAATTAAAATAAATAATATAAATTAAAATTTTAAGGAGAGATTTTTTTTATGAGCAAACTTATTTTAGAGATTGATGGAATGTCATGTTCAAATTGTGTTAGACACGTTGAAGCAGCTTTATTAGACGTTGACGGAGTAGATGTTTTAGAAGTAGAAGTTGGCAGAGCTGTTGTTGATACTGAAGTTGATGAAGATACTTTAAGAGATGCTTTAGAAGAAGTTGGTTATGAATTAGTTTCAATTGAAGATTAAATTGTTTAATTACCTAATGGCAATATGTTATTAGGTAATTTTTTATTTATATAAAACTACAATAAGCTATATGCCTACTTGTTTTATAACATATAGTTATGTAAAATATTTTATAAAGTAAGCCTTAAATAAAGGAGATGTAAATATGAGTGAAAATCTTACAATGTCAGAATTAATGGATAGCTTTGAGTTAAAGCATTTTCATAAAGGTGAAATAGTTAAAGGGAAAGTTATAAGCGTAAAGAATGATGAAATAATAGTTAACATTGGTCATTTTGCAGATGGTGTGGTACCAAGAAATGAAATTTCAAATGATAAGAATTTTGATATAAATTCAATAAATGTAGATGATGATATATTTGTAATGGTATTAAGTGGAGATGATGGAGATGGAAATGTTCTTCTATCAAAGAAAAGAGCAGATGCAATAAAGGTTTGGGACGATTTAAAAGAAGCATTTGAAGAAGAAAAATCAATAAAAGTTTCCTTAAAAGAAGTTGTTAAAGGTGGAATAGTAGGAGATTTTAATGGTCTTAGAGTATTTATGCCAGCTTCTCAATGTGCAGGAAGAAGAATAGAGAATTTAGAAGAATTAGTAGGAAAAACTTTAGAAGTTAGAGTTATAGAATTTAATAAAGATAATAGAAAAGTTGTTGTTTCAAGAAGAGTAATAGATGAAGAAATAAGAAATAATGAAAAGAAAGCTCTTTGGTCTTCAATTAAAGAAGGAGAAAAAAGAAAAGGAAAAGTAACTAGATTAGCTAAGTTTGGTGCTTTTGTTGATATTGGTGGAGTAGAAGGATTAGTTCACTTAAGTGATATGTCATGGTCAAGAGTTCATAAGCCAGAAGAGGTTGTATCAGTTGGAGATGAAGTAGAAGTATTTGTATCAGAAGTTGATATGGATAGAGAGAGAATAGCACTTTCGTTAAAAGATGTTATTAAAAATCCATGGGAAACCTTAGAAGGATTAAAAGTTGGTGATGTTGTTTCTGGAAAAGTAACTAATTTTATAAAGGTTGGAGCTTTTGTTGAAGTATTACCAGGAATAGAAGGATTAGTTCATATTTCAGAAATTACTGATGAAAATATAGCTAAGCCATCAGATATTTTAGAATTAGGCCAAGAAGTTAAGGTTAAAATCTTAAATATAGATGATGAAAACAAAAAAATGAGCTTAAGCATAAAAGATGCTGTAGAAACTTCAAATGAATATATGCAGTATAATGATGAAGAAGAAGGTTATTCATTAGCTGACTTATTCAAAGGATTAAATCTATAGTTTTTAAAAATAAAACTTATTAATAATTTAATAAGATAATAGATTTCATTAAGAATTTATAGGCTTTATAGATTAGAAAAGGGCATGTATCAAAATAGCTTTTTATAAAACTTACAAACAGTATGAAGAGAATATCTAGATGAGCTTTAGAATTTAAATTATTACGTAGAAAATATCACGTTAAAAAGCTGAGACTGTTAATTCCTTATGAATACAATCTCACAAAGTTCGATTGCATAAGTTCAAGAATCCAAATTGAAAATTTGGACTTTCACTTAAGTTTCGAAGCTTTAGTGATATTTTCGAAGTAATGATTATAAATTCTTAGCGAAATCTAGTAATTCTCGGAATATGTTGTAAGTTTTATTATTATATTTTGATATAGCCCTTTTTTATATTAAATTATATTTTTTCAATTTTTAGCATGTTTGTTCCACCAGTTATTGATGTTGGGAAACCAGCAGCTACCATTATATTATCTCCAGTTTCAGCTATTTGGAATTCTTTGGCTACTTTTCTAGCTTCATCTATGATCTCATCTGTACTATTAAAATAAGCGCATTTCTTAGAAATTATTCCAAAGTTTAAAGCTAAGCTTCTTCTAACTTTTTCATATGGAGTAATAGCTATTATTGGACAGCTAGGTTTATATTTTGATAATATCTTAGCAGTTGAACCAGTCTGAGTGGCTGCTACTATAGCTTTTGTAGGGAATTTGCTAGCTGTTTTTGATGCTGAATAACTTATGGCATCTGCAAAGGCATCAGGATTTGGATTTGGATCCTTTAATCTTCTTAAAAGATAATTATAGTCTAAGTTAGCTTCTGCTTTTTTTGCTATTCTAGACATTGTCATTGCTGCCTCTATAGGGAAACTACCAGAAGCACTTTCACCACTAAGCATTATGGCATCTGTACCATCAAATATGGCATTACATACGTCAGAAGCTTCAGCCCTAGTAGGTCTTGGATTTCTTATCATAGAATCTAACATTTGAGTTGCCGTTATAACTATTTTCCCTGCTTGATTACATTTCTTAATTATATTTTTTTGAATTATAGGTACATTTTCTATAGGAATTTCTACTCCCATATCACCTCTAGCAACCATTACACCATCAGTAACTTTAATTATTTCTTTTATGTTATCTACACCTTCTTGGCTTTCTATTTTTGATATTATTTTTATATCTTTTCCACCATGAGAGTCTAGAATTTCTCTAACTTCAAGCACATCCTCAGGTTTTCTTATGAAAGAAGCTGCTACAAAGTCTACTTCCATCTCACAACCAAATATTAAGTCAGATCTATCCTTTTCAGTCACTGCAGGGAGTTTAATTGGTACATTAGGTACATTTACACCTTTATGGTCTTTTATAGTACCGCCTTCAATAACTTCACATATTATATCAGTTCCACGGACTTCCTTTACTTTAAATTCTAAAAGTCCATCATCAACAAGTATTGATCCACCAGGTTTTATGTCTTCATATAGTTCTTTATAAGAGATTGAACATTTAGTGTTATCACCTAATATTTCATCTCCGCAAGAGAATGTGAATTCATCACCATTTTTTAATTCAGCTTCACCATTTTTAAAATTATGTGTTCTTATTTTAGGACCCTTAATGTCTAATAAGATAGCTGTAGCTGATTTTTCTTCTTTTCTAAGTCTCTTAATAAGTTCTATCTTTTCTTTATGACTTGCATGGTCTCCATGTGAGAAGTTTAATCTAGCTGCATTCATACCAATTCTTATGAACTCTCTTAGAATTTCTTCTGAATCACTTGCAGGACCAATTGTAAATATCATTTTTGTTTTTTGCATAAAAACCACCTCATTTTGTTTAAACTAAAATAGTTTAGTGATTGCTTTAAAAGTTTGATATATTTGATATAATAGAATAAATTATTAAATTAATTATATTTTACCACAATAATAGGAAGGGATGGGTAAAAAATGAATGTATTAAAAGGTTTAGAACCACAAAGTGTTTTTAAATATTTTGAAGAAATATCACAAATTCCAAGAGGATCAGGTAATGAAAAGGGAATAAGTGATTTCCTAGTTAACTTTGGAAAAAGTTTAGGACTTGAAACAATACAAGACGAATCATTAAATGTAATAATAAGAAAACCTGCAACTCCAGGATATGAAAATGCACCAGGAGTAATAATACAAGGTCATATGGATATGGTATGTGAAAAAAATAAAGATACTATACATGATTTTGAAAAAGATCCTATTGAACTTAGAGTAGATGGAGATTATATATATGCTACAGGAACTACATTAGGAGCAGATAATGGTATAGCAGTAGCTTATGGAATGGCTGTTTTAGCTTCAAATGATATAGCACACCCTGCTATAGAGCTTTTAGTTACAACTGATGAAGAAGTTGGAATGGGTGGAGCTATCGCTTTAGATGGAACTTTATTAAAAGGTAAGTATCTTTTAAACATAGATTCAGAGGAAGAAGGAAAACTTTTAGTAAGCTGCGCAGGTGGAGCTAGAAGTGAAGTTACTTTACCAATAAACTTTGAAGAAATGGAAAAAGATTTTGAAGTTTATGAAATCATGCTAAGAGGACTAAAAGGTGGTCACTCTGGAATGGAAATAGATAAACAAAGAGGAAACTCTAACAAGCTAATGGGAAGAGTATTAAATGATATTAATGCTAACTGTGATATTAGATTAATATCAATTAATGGTGGATCTAAGGTAAATGCTATTCCAAGAGAATGTGATACTTTACTAGCTGTTAAAAAAGAAGATGTTAAAAAATTAGAAGAATTAATTCAAAAATGGGATTCAATATTAAAGGATGAATACCATGCTAATGATAATGGAGTTAATGTAACTTTAGTTAAAAAAGAAGAAAATCATAAAGTATTTTCTAAAGACACTACATTTAAGGCTATAAAAATAATGAACTTAATTCCTGATGGAGTTGATACTTATAGTATAGAAATGAAAGGATTAGTTCAAAGTTCAACAAACCTAGGTGTTGTTACTACAGAAGGGGATAAAATTGTCTTTGCTAGTTCAACAAGAAGTTCAGTTGAAACTTTAAAAACTAAACTTTTAGAGGAAATAGCTGACGTTGCAGAAGTATTAGGTGGAGAATTTGAAATACAAGCACCATACCCAGCTTGGCAATATAATCCTGATTCAAAAATAAGAGAACTTTGCAGCAATGTATATAAAAATATGACAGGAAAAGATCCTGAAATAATAGCTATACATGCTGGATTAGAATGTGGATTATTAGGAGAAAAAATAGAAGGATTAGATATGATTTCATTTGGTCCTAATATGTATGATGTTCATACTCCAAATGAACATGTTAGCATATCTTCAGTAAAAAATGTTTGGGATTTCTTAGTTGAAATATTAAAAGCTATAAAATAATTAAGAATTAATTTAAGGTTGTATCTAAATTACCTAAAAAACTTATAAATATATTTTAGAATTATTGGACTTTTATAAGGGTTTATTGAAGGTTTCTAATAAATCATTATAAAGATTTGAACTTAGCTTAAGCCTATAATTTCTATGGCGAGAATTAAATTCTAAATTTTATCTATAATATTACTTATAAGTTTTACAATTAAGGCTAGATACAGCCTTATTATTTTATAGAGAGATATGAATAAATATATTAAAAGGAATAATCTTTTTATAAATTAAATAGTAAATAATAAACATATTAGACTATGGGAGGATATAGACATGAATTTAGTAAGAGCTGATTTACATATGCATACTAGAGCTTCTGATGGAACACTTACACCAAAGGAGTTATTAAAGGAAATAGTAGAAAAAGATATAAAACTATTTTCAGTTACAGATCATGACTCTATAGGAAGCTTAGAGGAAATGCAAGATTTAACGGAGGGAATGGATATTAAATTTATTCCAGGGGTAGAGGTTTCAAGCATAATAAATGGAGAACAATTTCACATATTAGCTTATAATTTTGATAAAAACAATAAAGAGTTAATGAGCTTAATAGAAAATAATGATAGATTGCTTCAAGAGAAAGACGATAATTCAATAAAGCAATTAATTGATGCTGGATATGATATAGATTTTGAAGATTATTTGGCTTATGAACATGATCCTTCAAAGGGTGGATGGAAAACTCTTAACTTTTTAATTGATAGAGGAATATGTAAAAATATTGATGAATTTTTTAATAAAATATTTGTTGGTGAAAGAGCTTTGAAATATCCAGATTTTCCTCATCCTAAAGAAGCTATAGAAACTATAAAAAAAGCTAATGGAATTGTTGTTTTAGCTCACCCTAAGTATGGAAAGTCTCAATTTAAATTAGATGAAATGTTAGAATTATTTAAAAACTGGGGTGTAGATGGAATAGAGTGTTATCATCCGCATCATGATGAGGATACAATAAAATATTTAGTAGATTATTGTACAAAAAATAATCTAATAATAACAGGTGGATCTGATTATCACGGAGGACTTATATCTAAGAGAAGTTTAGGAACACCAGAGTTTTATGCAAAATATGATTTGTTAGATAAATAAATTGTTATTAAAATAATATATTAGTTTAGTTTGTAAGCTTTATTGAAAATAATGCTTTATGGAATTTATTGATTTGAATTCTAAAAGCAAATTTCAATAAAGCTTTTTATTTATTATTAAAATGTAAAATTTAAGAAAAATAAAATTAAAAGAAGGAATTTTACAAATTATGTAAAATAAATATATAAAGAGGGGCTTTACATAATTTGTAAAAAGAAAAATGCTTAGTAAAGTTAAATTAAAAGAAAGGTTGGGGGAAGGGTGAAGTACACTAGAATTGATGTAAAGAATAAAAAAAGGAGTAATGGATATAACAACAATAATAACAATGATGGTAAAAGCTTTATATTACTTTTTATTGGGGTAATTGTTGTGGCACTTGTAATATCAACTGCAATGTCTAAGTTTATATGGCCTGAAGGAAAGAAAACAGCAGAAAAGGAAAGAATAGAAGCAACTTCTGGAGAAAATAAAGAGACAAGTGAGAAAGATAAGGAAAATAACAAAGCATCAAAAGAAGATGAAAAGCCGAAAGATAATAAGGTAATGGCTGAAAGTGTAGGTGGACAAGAGTATGTAATGATTCAATGTGGTTTCTACTCAAATAAAGAGAATGCAAATAATGTAAAGGCTCAATTAGAAGATGATTATATTGCAGTATCCTTAAGTGAAGCGGAAAATTATAGGGTAATAGTTCACATTGGAAATGAAGAAGAAGCTACTAAACTTTCTAATGAATTAAATGAAAAAGGTGTTAGTAATACAAAGGGAAGATTTATGATTCCAAAAACTGATGTGTGTAGTAATGAGATTATAGAGATAGTAAATGGTTATGTAAATATAATAAATAAATTAAAAGAGGATTCTGTTAAGGGTGTTAAGACAACAGAGTTTAAAGAATGGGTTAATAGCTTAGAGGAACACAGTGATTCTGAGTATTTTAAAGTGTTTAAAGAATTAAAAGATGGTATAAATAAAATTCCAGATGAAATAACTAAAAAAAATATAGAAGAAAGTTACCAAATAGTGTTTAATACTTTAAATAATTTTAAAGTAAACAAATAATTGTAATTTATTTTTAATTTATAGTAACATATTTTTAAATTATAATGAAAATGAAAGAGTTAAATTCTCTTTCATTTTTTTCTTTATAATTTACTATACACGTACATTTATACTTGTTTATAAAAATAATAAATGATAAACTATATAGGATAAAGAATACAAGACCTTATTTAAGGAAAAATAAGATTATTTAAAAGTTTTTTAGATATAAGGTAAGGTGGAAAAATGAAGGTTATTTTAGCATCAAAATCTCCAAGAAGAGTTGAGATTCTTGAAAAAATAGTTAAAGAATTTGAAGTAGTTCAGTCAAACTTTGATGAAAATACTATAGACTTTAAGGGAGATATTGAAAAGTATGTTAAAGATTTGTCTAGAAATAAAGCTATAGAGGTTTCAAAAAGACTTAATGAACCATCTATAGTTATTGCTGCGGATACAGTTGTTTTTCAAAGTGGAAAAGTTTTGGAAAAACCTAAAAATGAAGAGGATGCTTTTAGTATGTTATCTTCATTAAGTGGTAATACTCATAAGGTATATTCAGGTATTTGTTTAATAAATACTTATGATGATACTGTAGTGACTGATTGCGACTGTACAGAAGTAAGATTTTCAGAATTAAATCCTAGACAGATAAGAAATTACATAAATTCTGGTGAGCCTATGGATAAAGCAGGAGCTTATGGAATTCAAGGCTTAGGTGGTGCTTTTGTAGAGGGAATAAAGGGATGTTATTACAATGTCATGGGATTGCCCTTGAATAAGCTATATAAAGCATTAGAAAACTATGACATAACAATACTTTAAAATTACTTTCAATGGGCATGTTAATTTCTAAATAAGGAGTTGTAATATGTCTAAAAATATAAGAATTAATGAAATTCCATCTGGTGAGAGGCCAAGAGAAAAACTACTTTTTTATGGAGCTCAGTTTTTATCTAATGAGGAACTTTTAGCTATAATTCTTAGAACTGGAAATAAGGATTCAAATGTAGTTGAATTGTCTTATAGAATAATACATAGTGTTGGTGGATTGAATGGACTTTTTAAAGCTTCAGCAAAGGAGCTTATGGAGGTAAAAGGTGTTAAGGAAGCTAAGGCAACTCAAATTTTAGCCATGTGTGAATTATATAAGAGATTTAAGGTTTCTGAGTTAACGCAGGTTAAAATTTCAAAGCCATCAGATGTAGCAAAATTGGTTTTAGATGAGCTTAGAATGCTACGTCAGGAAGTGTTGATTCTAATAAACCTTGATACTAAAAATAAAGTAATATCTAAAAAAGAAATTTTTAAAGGTGGGCTAAATTCTTCTTTAGTACACCCAAGAGAGATATTTAGAGAGGCTGTTAAAGATAGCGCAGCATCTATAATTATATGTCACAATCATCCTTCAGGAGACCCAACACCTAGTAGAGATGATATAAACATAACAACAAGACTAAAAGAGTGTGGAAAAATGATGGGTATTGAGCTTTTAGATCATTTAATAATAGGAGATAACAGATTCATAAGTCTTAAAGAAAAAGACATATTGTGATTAGGAAAGGGGATTAAAAATGGGTTTATTTAATTTTGGAATGACAAAAGACATGGGTATAGATTTAGGAACTGCAAATACTCTAGTGTTCGTTAAAGGAAAGGGGATCGTATTAAGAGAACCTTCAGTTGTTGCTATAAACAACTTAACAAAAAAATCATTAGCTGTTGGTACTGAAGCTAAGCAAATGATAGGTAGAACACCAGGAAACATAGTGGCTATAAGACCATTAAAAGATGGAGTTATTGCTGATTTCGATGTTACTCAAACAATGCTTAAGAGATTCATAGAAAAGATAACAAATAAAAGTGCATTCACAAGCCCAAGAATAATAGTATGCTTCCCTTCAGGAGTAACTGAAGTTGAAAGAAGAGCAATAGAAGAAGCTACTAAGCAAGCAGGAGCAAGAGACGTAATATTAATGGAAGAGCCAATGGCTGCTGCAATCGGAGCAGGACTTCCAGTTGATGAACCTACAGGAAGTATGATAGTTGATATCGGTGGAGGTACTACTGAGGTTGCTATCATATCATTAGGTGGAATAGTTACTAGTAAATCATTAAGAGTTGCTGGAGACGAGTTAGACCAATCAATCATAAACTACATTAAGAGAGAATTTAACTTAATGATAGGTGAGAGAACAGCAGAGCAAATAAAAATGGAAATTGGATCAGCTTACAAAGTTGATGAGAATGAAGAAGAACAAACAATGGATATAAAAGGAAGAGATTTAATATCAGGACTTCCTAAGGTTGTTGTGGTTGATGCAGGACAAATAAGAAACGCTTTAAAAGAGCCAGTTTCATCAATAATAGAATCAATCAAAACTACTTTAGAAAAAACACCACCAGAATTAGCAGCTGATATCATGGATAAAGGAATAATGCTTGCTGGAGGAGGAGCATTCCTAAAAGGACTAGATGAACTTATATATAAAGAAACAGGAATGCCTGTTCATATAGCAGAATCACCTCTTGACTGTGTTGCACTAGGTACAGGAAAAGCTTTAGATAAGTTTGATTTAATAGTTAAACAACAAAGAGGATAGAATATGAAATTCTTCAAGAATAAACTGGCAGTAACTGTTATAGTACTGTCAGTTGCCTTTTTAGGAATAATTATATTTACTGTTAAGAGTGATTCTAAAAATCCAATTTCAGGTGGAGTTGGTACTGTTTTAAACCCTGTGCAGAAGGTTGTATACACAATAAGTGATAAAGTTCATGATGTCTTTGATTTCTTCTATAACTTTTCAGATGTTAAGAATGAAAATAATGATTTAAAAAAGAAAAATTTAGAATTAGAAAATCAATTAGTTGAATACAATGAGTTAAAGCGTCAAAATGATGTTTTAAGAGGAATAGTTGATTTTTCTAAGGAAAATAATCAATATAAATATATCGGTACAAACATAATAGGAAAAAGTGGAAATAGCTTTGTAGAAGGTTACACTATTGATAAAGGATCAAGTGAAGGGATTAAAAAAGATTACATAGTGATTTCTCCAGATGGATTAGTAGGAGTTGTAACAGAAGTTCACTCAAACTGGTCAAAAATACAGACTTTATTAAATGAAAACGTAGCTGTTGCGGCAACTATTGAAGGAGATAGCAATTCAGGAGACGGAATAGTTAAAGGATATAGAAATGGTAGTGAGATGCAAGCAGAGATAACTAACTTACCTATGAATTCTACAATAAAAGAGGGTGAGACAGTAGTTACTTCAGGGCTTGGAGGATATTATCCTAAAGGAATAAGAATTGGTGAAGTAACATCAGTACAATCAGATGATGTTAAAGTTATGAAAACCGCTATATTAAAAACATATGTTGACTTCAATAATTTACAAGAATTATTTGTAGTTGTACCACCATCAGAGAGAGATGGTATAGTTAAGTATTAGAAAAGAGGGAGTAAAGTGAAAAGATTAATACTAATATTAATATGTCTTTTACTATTTATAGTAGATAATACTCTGGTACCTTTTTTCTCTATAAAAGGTGTTTATCCTAGTTTATTATTCACCTTTGCTGTACTATATGCTCTTATGAGTGGGTATTGGGAAGCGGTATTTATAGGAGTTTTATCAGGTTTCCTTCAAGATGTTTATTTTGTAAATGTCTTTGGGGTAAATATGTTAGTAAATATGTTAGTGTGCTTAATAGCTGCGTATATTGGGGAAAGTGTATTTAAGCATAAAAAAACAATTCCAGTACTATCAGTAGGTTTACTTACCATAATAAAGTTTTTTGTAGTGGCATTTATATTAAATTTAATTAATATAAGAATAAACTTATTAAGCTTTTGGATTATGGTACTTTATAACGTAGTTATAGGATTCTTTATGTATAATTGGGTTTATAAATTATGCAACAGAGATCTTATGAAAAGAGAATGGAAAATAAGTGAAAAATAGGTGGTTACATGAGAAGTTCAATAAATGGAAAAACGCCTATAGATAGATATAAAATTCTCATAGGAATAATGATAATAGTATTTGTATCTATAGTAGCAAGATTAGTTTATCTTCAAGTATTTAATTATGAAGAATTTAAACAAAGAGCTGATACTAGATCTATGAGATTTCTATCAGAACAGGCTCCAAGAGGTAAAATTTATGATTCAAATGGGGACATTTTAGCTACTAATAGACAAACATACACATTAACATTTACTGAAACAGATGAATCTAAGAAAAACTTTTATACTACTATAGATAAAGTTTATTCTATTTTAAAAGAAAATAATCAAAGTATATTAGATAATTTTAAGATTAGAATTAATGAAAATGGAGAACTTTATTTTGATGTTTCAGGTGATACTGAAAAACTAAGACTTTTAAAAGATATTGGAATGGGTGATAAGGTTAAAAATGTTCTTTTTAAGAATAAAGAAGGAGATTTAACTGCTGAGGAAGAAGATCAAATAGATAAAGAACTTCTAAAGATTACTCCAGATGAGGCTTTTAATTTCTTAGTAAAGGAATATCAATTATATGACGTTTTAAATCCTACAGAGGAAGAGGCTAAGTCATATAAAAATATGGAACCAAAAGAGATAACAGATATATTGTTAAAGAAATATTCTCTTCAAGATATAAGAGGATATATGCTTGTTAAAAATGCTATGAAAATGCAAAGTTTCTCAGGATATAAACCAGTTACAATAGCTAAGGACATAAACAAAGAAACTGCATTTATATTCTATCAAAGACTTAATGATTTACCAGGGATAGATGTAAGCATAGAGCCAATGAGATACTATCCATATAATGAGTTAGGTTCTTCATTCTTAGGATATGTAGCTTCTATAAATGGAGATCAAAAAGCTAAGTATGAAGCAAGAGGATATGATGCTTCTACTGATTTAATAGGAAAAGCTGGTATAGAAGCAGCCTTTGAAAATGAACTAAAAGGTGTTAAGGGAGGAACTACAGTTAAGGTAAACTCTTCTGGTAGAAAAAAAGAGGAACTTTATGACTTAGAATCTTACCCAGGAAATAATGTACATTTAACTATAGATAAGGATATTCAATATTCAGCAGAAACTTCAATGAAATATCTTTTAGATTTTCTTCAAACAAGGAATACATGGGATTCAGGTGTAAATACTAAGAACGCAACAAGAGGAGCAGCGGTAGCTATAGAAGTAGATACAGGAAAGGTTTTAGCTTTAGTAAGTTATCCAGGATTTAATCCAAATGAGTTTGCTAAGGGAGAGTTAGATCCAGTTGTGGCAAAGGAATACTTCCAACCAGACTACGAAGCCTTTGCACAACAGTTTATAGCTAGAAATGCTTTAAATAAAACAGTAGATGATCTTTTCCCTAAAAATTCAAAAACTGGATTAAGGGAAGATTTATATGACCTTTATCCAAAGAGATTCTATAACTATGCTACTTTAGGTATGATTCCGCCAGGATCTACATTTAAACCTGTTACCAGTGTTGCTGCCTTAGAGGATAAGGTTATAACTCCAAGTTCAACAGTTTATGCTAATGGACAAAACTTTGGTCAAACATATCCAGAGATATTTGGTAAAAATCCTGCAAACTGGCCAAGAGATAAGAACTATACAGGATATGCAGATTTATATACTGCATTACAGCATTCATCAAATACATATTATTTTGACTCTGCTGTAAAGATGTATTATAAAAATGGTGGAGATCCATATGGAGATGGAAGATATAAGAAGAGTAGTACGGAAGCTTTAGATTCTATTGCAAAATATGCATGGCAGTTTGGATTAGGTGTTGATCCAAATTCAGATAAAAAGGCTTCAACAGGAATTGAAATATCTGAAAATTTTGGTCAGGTTTATAATTTTGAATCTTTTAAAAATCAAACAATAGCTCTTATGAGATTTACCTTAGTTGATTCTCTTGAAAAAGGAACCTTTGTTAATTCTTCTTCACCTGATTTCCCACAGGTGAATATAGGGGTTAATGATAGGGATTCTAAAGAGTTAGCAGCGGCTAAGGAATCTATAAAAAAAGATATAGAGAATTCTCTAAATAAGCTTGGAGATGGAAATACTATTGATGAAAAAGCTTTAAGTGAGTCTTTAAAAAAGGATTTTAAAACTTTATATAATTTAGATTCTGCCTATCAAGAAAGTATTAAAAACTTTAATGGAATAAAAGGTAAGGATGAAGATGAAAAAGTTGATAAGGCAATAAACTTAACAGTTCAAAAAACAGTTGCTTGGGTTGTTGGAGATATTGCTTACCAAATAGTTTCACCAAGAAACCTTACTGACTCTGCTATAGGACAGAGTATAAGTAACTTTACTCCAGTACAGCTAGCAAGTTATGTGGCAACCTTAGCAAATGGAGGAACAAGATATAAAACACATTTAGTTGATAAAATAACTGATGCTCAAGGAAACTTAGTAGAAGAATTTAAACCAGAAGTTTTAAATAAGGTTGATATGTCAAAAGCTACTTTAGATGCTGTTAAAGAAGGTATGAGAAGAGTTAATGCTAATGGGTCAGCAGGGTCTATAATGTCTGGATTCCCTATTGTAACAGGAGGTAAAACTGGTACTGCTACTTTCAGAAATGATCAATCAGATTATGGAAGAACAGACTACGGAGTTTATATTTCCTTTGCTCCACTAGATAATCCTAAGATTGCTGTGGCAACAGTTCTTTATGATGGTGGTCATGGATATTATGGATCATTTATAGCAAGAACTATTTATGAAACTTACTTTAGAGAAGAGTTAAAGAAAGATTATCCTGATTATAAGCCTAAAAATCTTGATTTAAATACCTATGATTATTCATTGAATCCACCTTTAGAAGCTATCAAGGATTCAAATATAAATAGTAAGGTAGAAAATGCAGAATTAGATTCTTCAGGAAAACCAGTTGAAGAGTCAACAACTAATAATTCTGAAAATAAAAAAGAGGATGATAAATCTCAAAATAATAATCAAGATAACAATAATCAAAATGATAAAACTAAAGTAGATGAAAATAAAGCTCATTAATATAAAACCTACAGAATTAATTTCTGTGGGTTTTTAAATTATTATTACTATTTTAATGAAATAATTAAACAAATTATAAATAGGTTTTTAAAATACGATTGATTTTTTCAAAATTTTACTACTTTATTTCATAAAGTCCTTTTATAAATTAAAAATACTTTATATAATATAAAGTGAGAATTAATTTAATGTATAATTTACCTTAAGAATAAAAGGGGTTGGATACTTGGAGGATAGTAATTTACTATGCGTGATGATAGAATTTTTATAAAAGGAAATAAACTAGGAATAAATGCCATAATAAATATGGACAAGTTTGGTAATTTTGATGAAATGCTTGATTCTTTAGTAGAGAAGTTAAGTAGAGGAAAAAAGTTTTATAAAGGGGCTACTTTAACTGTAACTACTGATTTAAAATATATAAATGAAAGACAAATATCAAAGTTAAAAGATGTACTTTTTGATGAGATACTTATAAAGGATTGTATATTTGAAGAACGATTAGAAAAGCAAAGTAGTGTTTTTTCGGGAGTTTATGAGGGAAGAACAAAATTTGTAAGAAAAACTGTTAGAAGTGGTCAATGTTTAAATTACGCAGGTAATTTGATAATAATTGGTGATGTTAATAATGGGGGAGAAGTTAGAGCACATGGAAATGTAATTGTGCTAGGTGACTTAAAAGGAAAGGTTTTTGCAGGAGATAATGGAAATGAAAATGCCATAATAGCGGCCTATTCTTTAGAACCAGAATTAATTTCTATATCAGGTAAAATAACAATATCACCGGATGATTTTGAGAAAACAGGATATCCGGAGGTGGCTAGATTGAATGAAAATAATATAATTGTAGAGCCTTATTTACCGGATAAATATTCTTATTAATATTACATAATTTAATGGAGGGAAAGTAATGGGAGTATCGATAGTAATAACATCAGGAAAAGGTGGAGTTGGAAAAACAACTACTACAGCTAACATTGGAACAGCTTTAGCGGCACAAGGGAAAAAGGTAGTCGTTGTTGATGGAGATACAGGTCTAAGAAACTTAGATGTGTTAATGGGATTAGAAAATAGAATTGTTTATACAGTAATTGATGTAATTGAAAATAGATGTAGAACTAAGCAAGCTTTAATAAGAGATAAGAGATTTAACAATTTATACTTATTACCTACTGCTCAAACTAAGGATAAAAATGATATAAGTCCTGAGCAAATGTTAAGATTAGTAAATGAATTAAAAGAAGAGTTTGATTATGTAATTTTAGATTGCCCAGCTGGTATAGAGCAAGGATTTGAAAATGCCATAGTTGGGGCAGATAGAGCTATCGTAGTAGTTAATCCAGAAATAACTTCTGTAAGAGACGCTGATAGGGTTATTGGAAAACTTGATGCTAAGGGATTAGAAAATCATGAGGTTATAGTAAATAGATTAAATTATGAAATGACTAAAAAAGGTGATATGCTAGACATTTCAGATATTATAGAAACTCTTTCTGTAAAACTTTTAGGAGTTGTTCCAGATGATAGAAATATAACAGTTTCTACTAATAAAGGAGAGCCTATAGTACTAGATGAAAAAGCAAGTGCAGGACAAGCATTTAGAAATATAGGTAGAAGAATAATAGGAGAAGATGTTCCAATAATGGATTTAAACACAGAACATCAAGGAATATTTAGTTCTATATTAAAGTTGTTTAGAAGAGGGTAGGTGAGAGAAAATGAGTTTTTTAAATGTTTTTTCTAGTAGACCTACGCCGAAACAAGTTGCTAAGGATAGATTAAAGGTTATTTTAATCCATGATAGAGGGGAACTATCAGATGAAGTTTTAGATAAAATAAGACTTGAAATATTAGATGTGCTTTCTAAATATGTAGAGATTGAAAATGAGGATGTTGACATAACTGTTACAAAATCAAATCCAATAGAAGGAGAGTCACCATCTTTAGTAGCAAATATACCAATAAAAAATATAAAAGGTAAAGCTAGATAATTTTAAAAATATAAGCTATTTCAAATTTTTTGAGATAGCTTTTTATTAGTCTTTTAAAAAGTTCAGAATTTTGTAATTGAAAATAGGTAAAAATAAAGTATTATATAAATAGTTATGTTAAATAAATAAAATTTATGGAGGTACTATAATGCTTAGTAGACTAAAACTAGATAGTAAACTAAGAAGAGAAATTGATTATAAGCTTTTAGTATCTATGATATTAATAGTACTGTTTGGAATATTAAACATATACTTAGGTACAAAGTCTCAAAGAGGATTTTTTTTCGCTAAGAAACAGTTAATATGGTTTATAATATCAATGGCTGCATTGTACATAATATTACTTTGGAATTATAACATAATTTATAATTATGTTGAGATATTCTATTGGGGATCCATAGTTCTACTTATAATAACCAGATTTGCAGGAAGTGTAATAAATGGTGCTAGAGGATGGATTGTATTAGGTCCTGTAAGTATTCAGCCCTCGGAACTGGCCAAAACGGCCATGATACTTATGCTGGCCAAGAAGATGGAACAAGTTGATTTAAGAATAAATGACTTTAGAAATTTTATTAAGGTTGCCATGTATGCAATAATACCAATGATATTTATAGTTGTACAACCTGACATGGGTATGACTATGGTTTCATTTTTCATAGCACTTGGTATATTCTTTGCAGCAGGATTAGATATGAAAGTAATAGGTGCAGGGCTTTTATCAATAATAGTGGCAATAGCCTTAGTTTGGAATTCAGGGCTTATAAAAGACTATCAAAAGGATAGACTTGTTGGATTCTTAAACCCTGATGGAGATGAATTAGGTATAAATCTTCAATTAACTCAATCAAAAATAGGGATTGGATCTGGAGGATTCTTTGGAACTGGGTTAGATTTAAATGGAGAAGTTGGTGGTTATTCCTCAGAATTCGTACCAGAAAGGCAAACAGACTTTATATTCGCTGTAATAGGTGAACATTGGGGAACAGTAGGAGGAATGGTACTATTATTATTATACGCAATAATGATATATAGAATAATAATGACGGCCAAAACCTCTAAGGATATATTTGGCTCCATAATATGTGTTGGATTTGCCTCTTATTTTATATTTGCTATATTACAAAATATAGGAATGACAATAGGTATAATGCCTATAACAGGAATAACATTACCATTAGTAAGCTATGGAGGAAGTTCATTGCTTACAACTATAGTGAGTATAGCCTTGGTTTTAAACATATCTATGAGAAAGAAAAAGTTAAAATTCTAATAAGAATAAAAGTATTAAGATCAATAATGATTTTAATACTTTTATTTTTTTTATATCTATTATATTTCACTTTGTAATAAAAGTTCTATAAGATGCATAAAAAAAATATATATTAAGTATAATTAAAGATTTCTAGAAAGGAGAAGAAAAAATGGGTAGCTATAACAAAGAATATGAGAAGTATTATAGAAAAATAAATAAGACAAGAAAAACTTCTCCTAATCATGAAGTGAATTTCAAAGCTAAAGGCTCTTATAAGAGAAGAGAGAAAGATAGTTTGGGAAAATACGTAATTAAGGAAGTTGTTTTCTCATCAATTTTAGGATTTTTTATTTTTTCTAGCTTTTTTTTAATGGGACAAGTAGAAAATGAATTTTTAGTAGGATTAAGTAGAAAATTTAAAGAGGTAATATCAACTGATGGATACTATAAAAACTTAGATTTAAATGAAAGTAAAATAGTAGCTACTATTAGTAGTGGAATAAAGGATGGTTTTAATTTAGAGAATTCTAATTTAAAAAAAGAACCTAAACAAGCTAGTGAAGAAAAGGTATCTGAAAATAGTGGAGAAGTAAGTGCTTTTAATAATTTTCAGGTTATTGAGAAGGAATCTATAGACTTTTTAAAGGAAAGTAAAGTAATTCCTTTTAATGGAGAAGTCAAAACTTTGGAAAATAATAATTTAAAGGAAAAAAATCTTTATTTAAGTGGTTCAAGGGGTGAGGTGAAAAGTCTTTTAAAAGGAACCATAAGTGAAGTGAAAAATGAAAATGGAACATATACTGTGAAGATGAATTATTATGATGACTTAGAAGTTTTATATCACAATTTAGAAGAGGTGGTAAAAAAAGAAGGAGACAGTATAGAAGAGGGAGATAAAATAGGTATTTCATCTGAGAATGAAAAAGTAAAAGGTGTAATAATTCAGGTATTATTTAAAAATGAGTATGTTAATCCAGAAGAAAGCATGAGGTTTTTAGGAGATAAGCAGTGAAAATCGATAAAAAGATAATTATACAGCTTGTTACATTTTTTATTTTAGGATTTAAATTTAACTTAGCTTTAGCTTTTTTTTGGATTATAATACATGAATTAGCTCATTATTTTGTTTTATTAAAATTAAATATAGAGTCAGAGAAATTTAAACTTCATATTCTAGGAGCTAGACTAGAGATAAAAGATTATGAAGATTTAAGCTCAAGAGAAAAATTAATAGTATGCTTTGCAGGTCCTATTTTAAATGGAATTGTTGCCATAATTTTTTTCTGCATTTATAAATTAATTTTTAAAAGTGAATATATTTATTCTACCTATGAAATAAATTTAGTCCTATTTATTTTTAATTTGCTTCCTACCTATCCCTTAGATGGAGGGAAAATATTGGGGGCAATATTAGAGGAGAAGATGATTTTTAAGGATGTCAATAATATATTAATCAAAATAAGCTATTCATTTGGAATAGCATTTATTTTGTTGTCTATATTAGGAGTTGTGATTTTAGGTGAAATAAATATAACTAGTATATTAGCAGGAATATTTATAATCTATTTAAGTTATAATGAGAGAAGAAAGGTAATGTATATAATTATGGGTGATATAACTAAAAAGAGAGAACGATTAATTAATAAGAAATACATAGACAGTAGAGTAACTTCTGTATATTGTGAACAAGATATGGTTAATCTTCTTAGAATTATTGATAAAAATAGATTTAATATATTTTATGTTTTAGATGAAGAAATGAATTTGCTTTATGTCTTAAGAGAAAATGAAATAATAGAGACTCTAAAGACAATTGGAAACATTAATTTAAGAGAATATTACATTAAGTATAGAAAAGAATAAATATATTGGTTATAATTATTCTTTGTGATAGAATAGAAATTGTTAATATGAGAGAAGTATAAAGAGGTATACTTCTCTTTTTATTATAGATATTAGCTTTAATATTTTATAAAAATGTAGGAGGAAACTAAATGGTAAGAATAACTGATGATATTTTATATAGAGTTGAGAAGCCATCTAGATATGTAGGTGGAGAACTTAATGAAGTGATAAAAGACCCAAAAGAAGTTGATATAAGATTTGGATTTTGCTTTCCAGATGTTTATGAAGTAGGGATGTCTCACTTAGGATCAAGAATTTTATATCATGTTTTAAATCAAAGAAAAGATACATATTGTGAAAGAGTATATGCTCCATGGCCAGACATGGAAAAGCTTATGAGAGAAAATAATATTCCTTTATACGCTTTAGAAACTAAAGATCCTATAAATGAATTCAACTTTTTAGCATTTACTCTTCAATACGAAATGAGTTATACAAATATATTAAATATGCTAAACATGGGTGGAATTCCACTTAGAGCATCAGAAAGAACAGAGAAGGATCCTTTAGTAATAGCTGGTGGACCTTGTGCATATAATCCAGAGCCTTTATATGATATAGTTGACATATTCCAATTAGGTGAAGGTGAAGAAGGATTAAATGATCTTTTAGATCTTTATCAAAAACATAAAGATAACTTTAACAAGGAAGCTTATTTAAGAGAAGCTAGTCATATTCCAAGTGTTTATATTCCATCATTATATGATGTTACATACAACGAAGACGGAACAATAAAAGAATTTATACCTAAGTACGATGATGTACCTAAAAAGGTTAAAAAGAGAATCATAAATAACTTTGACCAAGTTGATTTCCCAGAAAGTTTAATAGTACCTTATAGTGAAATAGTTCATGACAGAGTTGTTTTAGAATTATTTAGAGGATGTACTAATGGATGTAGATTCTGTCAAGCTGGAATGATATACAGACCAGTTAGAGAAAAGAGCAGAAAAACTTTATTAGATCAAGCTAGAAAAATGCTTAAAGCTACAGGATATGATGAGGTTTCATTAGTTTCACTAAGTACTTGTGATTATTCTGATATTCAAGGATTAGTAAAAGATCTTATAGAAGAGCACGGAAAGAATAATGTAAGTGTTGCCTTACCATCAATAAGAGTAGATGCTTTCTCAGTTGATCTATTAAAAGAAATTCAAAAGGTTAGAAAAACTGGGTTAACTTTTGCACCAGAGGCTGGTTCTCAAAGAATGAGAGATGTTATAAATAAAGGGTTATCAGAGGAAAGAATATTAGAAGCAGCTAAAAATGCTTTTGAATCAGGTTGGAGTACAATAAAATTATACTTTATACTTGGAGTTCCTTATGAAACAGTTGAGGATGCTGCAGAAATAGGATTATTAGCAGAGAAAATAGCTGATCAATACTTTGCTGTACCTAAACATATAAGAAATAAAGGACTTAGAATTACTGTAAGTACTTCTATTCTTGTACCAAAACCATTTACACCATTCCAATGGGCACCAATGGAAAAAATGGACATTGTAACTGAGAAAATCAATGCTGTTAAGGGTGCTATAAAATCAAGAAGCATAGTTTACAACTATCATGAGCAAAAAACATCATATATGGAAGCTGTTTTAGCTAGAGGAGATAGAAGACTTTGTGATGTATTAATAAAAGCTTATGAAAAAGGTGCTAAATTCGACGGATGGTCAGAATACTTTGACTTTGAATTATGGCAAGAAGCTTTAGCTGAGTGTAATGTAGATGGAGATTTCTATGTTTACAGACAAAGAAGCTACGATGAAATTTTACCATGGGATTTCATAGATATTGGAGTAACAAGAAAATATCTTGAAAGAGAAAATGAAAAAGCTAAAACTGGTGAACCTACTCAAAACTGTAGAAAAGGATGTACAGGTTGTGGAGTAAATGTAAACTTTAAAGATGGGGAGTGTTTTGAAGGTGCGATACTTAATTAAATTTACTAAAGATGCAGATATAAAATTTGTTTCTCACTTAGATTTAATGAGAACAATTCAAAGAATAGTAAGAAGAGCTGAGCTTCCAGTTGAATATTCAAAAGGATTTAACCCTCATATGGCCTTAGCAATAGCACAACCTTTATCAGTTGGTGTATATTCTGAGGGAGATTATTTAGACTTAAATTTAACTGAAGATATGAATGAAGAGGCAGTAAAAGAAAAGTTAAATGAATTCTCAGCAAATGGTATTAGATTTTTAGAAGTTTCAAAGAGTCCAGTTATACACAATGTTAAGAGATTACCAGCAGCTATGGCTCTTTTAGATGCTGCAAATTATACAATAAAAATAAGATATAATGATATTTCTAAGGCTGAAGAAGAAGTTAATGCTTTAATGGCTCAAAAAGAAATAATAACAATAAAAAGAACTAAAAAAGGCGAAAAAGAAGCTGATATAAAACCATTTATAAAAGATTTTAAATGTTGGACTAAGGACAATTATTTAATTGTAAATACAACTATAAGCTGTGGAAGTAGAGAAAATCTTTCAGCAGATCTTTTAGCAAATGTTATAAAAGAAAATACATCAAATGTTAATGAAGAAGCTTTCGTAGAAATAAAAAGAGTTGAGATGTATGCATACAAAGGGGATACATTAGTTCCTCTATATAAATACATCTAAATTAGGAAGTGAATTCATGAGAGATATATACGTAGAAAGAAGAGAAAATTTATTAAGGGTTGCCATAAAGAAAAATAATCTTTTAAGTGAGTGCTATATAGAAGAAGAGAGTCTAGAACCTGTTCAAGGAGAGATATATAAAGGTATAGTGAAAAGAGTAGTTCCAGGAATAAAGAGTGCCTTTATAGATATTGGGTATAGTAAACAGGCCTATATGATACTTGGAGAAGATGAGAAAGATCTTAAACAAGGAGATGGAATAGTTGTTGAGGTATTAAAAGAGCAATTTGGAAGTAAAGGGGCAAAAGTTACTTCAAAAATATCTTTAGCAGGAAGATATTGCGTCTTAGAAACTTCAAGAAATGATATTTCAATTTCAAGAAAGATAGAAAATCTAGAGTTTAAAAAAGAACTTGAAAATTCATTGATAAAACCAAGTGAATTAGGGGTTACTGTTAGGACAAAAGCCCAATCAGCTAGTATTTTTGAGATTCAAGAAGAAATAGAAGAACTATATAGAAACTATAAAGAGGTTATTAGAGAAGGTAAATTCTCCTTAAATCCAAAAAGATTATTGGGTAAAGGAGACCTTATTAATAAGATAATTAGAGATGACATTGATGCTTATACTTCTTCAATAATTGTTGATTCTATAGAAGATTACGAAAGAATAAAAGATAGTATTTCTAATTCTGAATATTTAAAAGTAATTCTTTATGATGATGCTAGAAGTCTTTTTGATTATTATGGTATCGAAAAAGAAATTCTTAGCCTTAGAAATAATAGAGTTAATTTAAATTGTGGTGGAGACATAGTTATAGAAAAAACAGAGGCTATGTATGTTATAGATGTTAATTCAGGTAAGAATACAAATCATAAAAATAAAGAAAAAACTGCCTATGAAACTAATAAAAATGCGGCAATAGAAATTGCTAGACAAATTAAAATTAGAAATTTAGGTGGAATAATATTAGTTGATTTTATAGATATGTATTCACAGGAAAACAAGAAAAAAATATTAGAAATATTAAAAGATGAATTTAAAAGTGATAGCCAAAGAGCTAAAATTTTTCCTTTTACAGAACTTGGGTTAGTACAAATAACAAGATATAGAAAAGGAAAAAGTATTTATGAATATATAGAAGAAAATTGTTCAGCATGTAATGGTCATGGAAAGAGATTAAAGTTATCTTATATAAATCTTCTTTTAAGAAATGAGATTTTGAAGAAAAATGGAGAAGGAAAGATAAAAGATTTCCATATAGAAATAAACTCTATTTATGAAAAAGATATTAGAGGAAATATTTTTGAGTTTTTAAAAGAAATTGGAGCATTAGATTTAAATATTTACTTGAATTTTCAAGAATCTAAAGACTTTTATAAAGTAGAACCATTGATCTTTAAAAATCAAATAGAAAGCGTAAAAGAGTATTTGGTGAAGAATATCGAAAAATATTAAATTTAGCTTTACAAAAGGCTTTGGCTATGATAGAATGGCTTTTGTAAACCGCTCACGAATAGGTTTTAAAAATAACTTTAATTAGTTTACCTTAAGTGGCGAGACCGTTATGAGGAGGTGTTTTAATGTACGCAGTATTAACTACAGGAGGAAAACAATACAGAGTTCAAGAAGGAGACGTATTATTCGTTGAAAAACTTAACGCTGAAGTTGACTCAACAGTTGAATTAACAGAAGTTCTTGCAGTCGCTAAAGACGGAGAAATCAAAGTTGGTGCACCAGTAGTTGAGGGTGCTAAGGTTGTAGCAAAAGTATTAGCTCAAGGAAAAGCTAAGAAAGTTGTTGTATTCAAATACAAAAGAAAGAAAGACTACAGAAGAAAAAATGGTCACAGACAACCTTACACTAAGATCGTTATCGAAAAGATCGAAGCTTAATTTTCTGATATGATTAGAGTTAAATTTCAATCAAAAGAAGATAACATAATTTCCTTCACTATTAAAGGACACGCAATGGAATGCAGAGATGCTATTCTAGCTGGAGAGGCGTACGATATGATATGTAATTCCGTATCAGTATTATCTCAAAGTGCAATCATTGGTTTAGATGAGGTTTTAAAACTTAATGTAAACTATGAAATGAGTGATGGATATTTAAAACTAGATCTAAATGGATTTACCCATGAAGAAATAGTTGAAGCTCAAGTTTTACTTAAAACTTTTGAAATGAGCTTAGCGAGTCTAGTCCTAGGGCTGGATAGCAGTTTAGGAAAGAAAACGCGTTGTAAATATATAGAGATAATAAAAGAGGAGGTGTAGACTATGTTAAAAATGAACCTTCAATTATTTGCACATAAAAAAGGGGTTGGTAGCTCAAAGAACGGTAGAGATTCTGAAGCTAAAAGACTTGGTGTTAAATGTGCAGATGGACAATTCGTTCTTGCTGGAAACATCTTAGTAAGACAAAGAGGAACAAAGATTCATCCAGGTGCTAACGTAGGTAAAGGTGGAGACGATACTTTATTCGCTAAGATCGATGGTGTTGTTAAATACGAAAGACTTGGAAGAGACAAGAAAAAAGCTTCTGTTTACCCAGTAAACGTAGAAGAAGTTATAGCTGAATAATATATTTAGTTTTATAAAAGCACCCTTACTTAGGGTGCTTTTTGATTAATAATAAAAAAATTAACCATATGAGAACATAGCATTAAAAAAGCTGTGTTTTTATATTAAAGTAAGGTTATAATATACTAAAAAGGAACATTTTATAGAGAAAGCAAGGTGAGAAAACATGTTTATAGATACGGCCAAGATATTTGTGAAATCTGGAGATGGTGGTCATGGTTCTGTTTCTTTTAGAAGAGAAAAATACGTTCCACTTGGTGGACCAGATGGTGGAGATGGTGGAAAAGGTGGAGATGTTACTTTTGTAGTAGATCCAGGAATGACAACTCTTTTAGATTTCAAATATAAGAGAAAATTCGTAGCAGGCAGAGGACAAGACGGTCAAGGTTCTAAATGTTACGGAAGAGATGGTGAAAATTTAACAATAAAGGTTCCAATGGGAACTATAATAAGAGATGTTGAAACTAATAAGGTAATGGCAGACCTTTCTCATAGAGATGATACATATACAATCTGTAGAGGAGGAAAAGGTGGTAAGGGAAATTGTAAGTTCTGTACACCTACAAGACAGGCGCCAACTTTTGCTGAGCCAGGAATGCCAGGGGAAGAAAGATGGGTTGCTTTAGAATTAAAACTATTAGCAGACGTAGGACTTTTAGGATTCCCTAACGTTGGTAAATCAACATTACTTTCAGTGGTAACTAAGGCTAAACCAAAGATAGCTAACTATCACTTCACAACTTTAAAACCTAATTTAGGAGTTGTTGCTGTACCAGGAATAGAGCCATTTGTTATGGCAGACGTACCAGGTATTATAGAAGGAGCTTCAGAGGGTGTAGGTCTTGGATTAGACTTCTTAAGACATATAGAAAGAACAAGACTTTTAATACATGTTGTTGATATTTCAGGAGTTGAAGGAAGAGACGCAGTTGAAGACTTCAAGAGAATCAACGAAGAATTAAAGAACTACAGTGTTAAACTTTGGGATAGACCTCAAATAGTAGTAGCAAATAAATGCGATATGTTATTTGATGAAGAAATTTTTGAAAACTTCAAAGCTGAAGTTAATAAAATGGGATTTGATAAGGTATTTAAAATGTCAGCAGCTACTTCACAAGGAGTAGAGGAAGTAATAAAAGAAGCAGCTAGAATGCTTAAAGATATTCCTGTTACTGACTTAGAAATCCCAGAAGATGAAAGATTCATTCCAGAGGATAAGAAGTTTACATATACTATAAATCCAATAGAAGAAGATGGATTAAAGGTTTATGTAGTAGAAGGTTCATTTGTAGACAGATTATTATTAGCTGTTAATGTAAATGATCCTGATTCATTAAGATATTTCCATAAGGTTCTTAATAATAAAGGAATATTCCATGAATTAAGAGAAATGGGAATAGAAGATGGAGATATGGTAAGATTAAATGACTTTGAGTTTGAATACTTACTATAATTAATGGAGGATAAATAATGATAACAACAAAACAAAGAGCATATTTAAGAGGATTAGGTGCTAAATTAACTCCTATATTTCAAATAGGTAAAAACGGAATAGAAGATAACTTTTTAAAGCAAGTTGATGATGCTTTAGAAGCAAGAGAGATTTTAAAAATAAATGTTCTTGAAAATAGTGGATTAGAGACAAGAGAAGCTTCAAATTTCATCTGTGAAAGATTAGGATGTGAAGGGGTTCAATCTATAGGAAACAAAATAGTTCTTTACAGAGCATCAAAAAATAATCCTAAGATAGAATTACCTAAAAAAGGGAAGTAATATGAAAAAAATAGGAGTATTTGGTGGAACTTTTGACCCGATACACATAGGCCATATTTATATAGCTTATGAAGCCTATAAAATATTAGAACTAGATGAAGTTATATTCATGCCAGCAGGCAATCCACCTCATAAGAAGTGGAAAGATATAACTGATGAAATAATTAGATATGAAATGGTTAAAAAAGCTATAGAGCCATATAGCTTTTTTTCCATAAATAACTATGAAATAGAGAAAAAAGGATTGAGCTTTACTTATGAAACTTTAAGATATTTACATGAAAGTTTTAAAGAAGTAGAGCTCTATTTCATAACCGGAGCAGATTGTCTTATAAACCTAAATTCATGGAAAAATATAAATGAAATTTTTAAATTTAGTAATTTAGTGGTTTTTAATAGACCTGGATTTGATAAAAATGATTTATTAAAGAGGAAAGAAGAGTTTGATAGAGAATATTGTACTAATATAGTATATTTAGATTTACTTAATATAGAGATAAGTTCTACTCTTATAAGAGAAAGAGTTCATGATTCTCTAGAAGTTAAATTCTTTTTACCGCCAGGTGTAGTGGATATAATAGATAAATATAATTTGTATAGGAGAGAGTAACTATGTGGTCATTAGAGGAAATAAATAATTATGTTAAAGAGACTATTAAGGGAAGTAGATACTCACATACTTTAGGGGTTGTTGAAACTGCTAAAGAACTTGCTAAAATAAATGGCGAAGATATACAAAAGGCAGAATTAGCTGCATTAATTCATGATGTAGCAAAATATATTCCTGTAGATGAACAAGTAAAAATATTAGAAGAGCATGGTTATGAACTAGATGAAATAACCTTAAAATCACCTCAAGTTTTACATGGATTTGTTGGTGCCATAGTAGCTAAAGAAAAGTTTGGAATAGAGGATGAAATGGTTTTAGATGCTGTAAAATATCATACTTTAGCCAAAAAAGATATGAGTACTCTAGAAAAAATAATATATATAGCTGACTATATTGAGCCAGGTAGAGATTTCCCAGGTGTTGAAGAATTAAGAGAAATAACAAGAGAAGATTTAGATAAAGGAGTATTAAAAGGCTTAGAAAATACAATTTTATTTGTAATAAAACAAGGCAATTTAATACATCCCTTAACTATAGAAGCAAGAAATTTCTTAATAATGCAAGAAAAATAATCAAATAATTGGAGAGGGTTATATGGGGAATGAAGAAAATAGATTTGAAAAAAGACAAGATAAGAAAAATATCAATAAAAAAAGCTTGGTAAAAAGAATAATTTTAGGTGCTTTAGCTTTTATTCTTATTTTTTTTATAAGTATTTTTGGATATTTTTATTTTAAATATGGCAGTTTTTTAGGGGAAGTTTTTAATATAGTTAAAGACGTAAAACAGGATGTAATAAAGGTTGAAGAGCCAATTAATGTACTCTTATTAGGAATGGATATTGGTGATACAAGTGATGTATCAAATAAAGATGCTAAGAGAACAGATACTATAATTTTAGCAAACTTTGATCCTATAACAAAAGAGGCTAAGTTAATATCTATACCTAGAGATACTAGAGTAAAAATTGGAGGAAAGCCTCAAAAGATAAATGCTGCTTACCCAATTGGGGGAGAAAAGCTTGTTAAACAGCTTGTTGGAAATATATTAGGGGTTAAGGTTGATTATGTTGTTAAAGTTGATTATGAAGGCTTTAGAGGCATAATAGATGCCATTGGTGGAATTGACATGTATATAGAACAGGATATGAACTATGACGATCCAGGGCAGGATTTACACATACATTTCAACAAGGGGGAAACTGTACACCTAGATGGTAAAAAAGCTGAAGAGTTTTTTAGATGGAGAAAAAATAATGATGGTACAGGATTAGCTAATGGAGATGTTGATAGAATAAAAAATCAACAAAAGTTTATAAATGCTGTAATAGATAAGGTTTTATCAGTATCTACCATAACAAAGATAGATAGTATAGCAGAGATTTTAAATAAAAATATAGAAACTAATATTCCTTTAGATGTTACTGTTGCATATGGACTTAAAGGATTAGAGACTGATAAGAATAATATAAAAATGATGACTTTACCTGGAGAAGGTAAATATGTTGGAAATGTTTCTTATTATATTCCTGATGAAAAGGCTACTAAAGAATTAAGAAGTCAATTAAACAGTAGTAATTTAAGTGGAAGAAAAAATGTTATTCCTAGTGCTGCTAGAGGAGATTTATCCATAAAAGTTTTAAATTGTACAAAAATAAATGGCTTAGCTGCAAATGTACAAAAACAATTAAATGAAAACGGATATGATAAAGTTGATGTTGGAAATGGAGATCCAAGAGAAAAATCAGAGATTTTGATAAAGGATGAAAGTTCTAGAGCTTTTATGGAAAATGATTTAAAGATAGATAATATTAAAAAGGGCATTTCATCTAAGTATGATGGAAATGGAAACTATGATGTAGTAATATTACTAGGAAAAGACTTTAAAAATTTCGGAGAGATGAAATGAGTATTTTAGAAAGTAAAATAACTAAAGAGTATGATAAAAGAAAAATAAGAGAGTTTTTAAAAGAAGAGTTAGGATTATCTTCAAGATTAATAAGAAGTGCAGCCATAGACAAGAGAATTAAGGTAGATGGTGTTGCAGTAAAGATGAACTATGTTGTTAAAACTGGGGAAGAGATAAAAATTGAGCTTTCGAAAAAGGAATCTCAAAATATTGATCCAGAAAAAATGGATTTAGAAATAGTTTATGAGGATAGTGACATATTAGTTTTAAATAAGAAGCCTTTTATGGTTGTACATCCTACAAGAAGCCATCCTAATGGAACTTTAGCTAATGGTATATTATATTACTTTAAAGAAAGTAATCAAGATTGTATAGTTAGACTAGTTAGTAGATTAGATATGAATACTTCAGGGCTTATAATCATAGGTAAAAATCAATATGCTCACATGGTTTTATCTAATGAAATGAAAACTGATAAATTTCAAAAAAGATATTTAGCTATAGTTCATGGAAATTTAGAAGAAAAAGAAGGAACTATCAATAGACCAATTTATAGACCAGCAGAGGATACTATAAAAAGAGTTGTAGATGAAAGAGGGCAAGAGAGCATAACTCACTACAAGGTTATAGAAAGTTATAATGGTGCTGATTTAGTTGAATGTCTACTAGAAACAGGAAGAACACATCAGATAAGAGTGCATCTAAGCAGTTTAGGTCATCCTATATTTGGAGACTCTTTATATGGAACAGAGGATGAAGAGTTTATATCAAGACAGGCACTTCATGCTTATGGATTAGATTTTTATAGTCCAAAGACCAAGGAACCTTTAAGTTTAAGGGCAGATCTTCCAGAGGATATGAAAGAGTTAATAAATAAATTAAAAAACAAGTAGTTTTAAGCATTGGCTTAAAACTACTTGTTTTTTTAATTATAAAAATATGAATTACGTTTTTTTCTATTTCTTATTCTTTTTATAGTTGATATAAGTCTAATCATAAATAGTATTAAGATTATTAAAAATATTAAACCTATAACACCTAAAGCTATGTAAAATCCACTAAAACTCTTTAATTTAAACATAAGTTTTTCAAAACTTGTATAAGTTATATCATTACTGTTTAAAAGATTTAAGGTTTTATAAGGAGTATTTCCAATCATAAGTGTTCCAGTAAAAGAATCAGTATCTTTTAATATGTCAGTACCCCTAGATATAGGTTTATTTGCTTTTACCGAAAAGTCTATGTTTAAATTTTTCTTTATTTCATCTGTAGATAAGTTCTCTATTTCAGAGTTCTTAAATGTTTTATAAATATCTTCAGGAACTACTAAAGATAAAGTATTTTTATCATCAATGTAATATTCTTTTACAACATCATCTTTAGAATATAATTTAACTAAAGAAAAATTATTAAAACCATAGTCTAAAAGATTTTTTGTATCTTCATAGTATTGATCCTTAGTGTCGTAACCTAATAGAGTAAGGATTAATTTTCTATCTCCTTTTTTTGCTGCACAAGTAAATGTATGTCTTGATTTAGTTGTATATCCTGTTTTGTTACAAAAAATATCTTTATTATAATATGGGCTTGTTTGGTGAATAAGTTGATTATTATTATTTGCCCATATAGGTTCTCCACTTACAACGCTTTTAGGCATTTCATAAGCAGTTTTTTCTGTAATTTCAGCGATTAATGGATTTTTTGAAGCAGCATTCATTATTAGAGCTAGATCATAAGGGGTAGTCATATGATCTTCTTCAAAAAGTCCACTAGCATTAACAAAGTGAGTATTTTTAGCTCCTAATTCTTCTGCACGCTCATTCATAAGCTTTGCAAACTTTTCTTCAGAGCCAGAAATATGTTCAGCTAAAGCTACAGCAGCATCATTAGCTGATTGTATTAATAATGCATTAAGCAATTCTTCTACTGTATATTTATCTCCTTCTTGAAGACCAACACGGGTTCCTTCAGCTAAAGGAGGATTCTTTCCTATAGTAACAACATCATTTAAGTTAGCTTTTTCTACTGTAAGTAAAGCTGTCATAGTTTTAGTAGTAGATGCAGGAGCAAGTTTTTCATTAGCATTTTTTTCAGCTAACACTTCTCCAGTAGTTCCATCCATAAGAACCATTCCTTCACCTTTAATTTCCGGTACATTACTTTCAGCAAAAACATTAGTACTTAAAATTAAAGAGAAGATAAAAGCCATAGATATTATAAAATTAAGTCTTATTTTTAAATTCTTAAACTTTATACTCATAGAGCCTCCAAAATTTTTAATTTTAATTGCAATAATTATTATAATAATAATAGAGTATATTTTCTATAAATTTGTATTAATTTGGTACTCAAAAATGGAGAAATTGTCAATAATGTTAAAGAAATATGAGAATTTATTGATTTGAAACTTTATTTTTTAATAAATTTCTAAGAATTTATATAATATGGAGGGTTCATGAAGAGAAAAGAAAAAATTATAGGTAGTTTAATAATTGCTGTAATAGCTATTTTATTTTTATTTATTGGTTACTCAAAGACAAATGATAGAAAAATAAGTGATAGTGATATGGAAAAACTATTTTTAGACAGAGAGGAATCAGAAGACAATAATGAATTAGAAGATTTCAATGAAAAAGAATCAGATTCGAAGAAAGAAGAGAGTAATAATATTAAAGAAGAAAAAGATAGTGATATAGAAAGTGAAAAAGAAGAAAAAGAAACTAACTTAGGTGAAGAAAAAATAGTTGTAGAGATTAAGGGCGAGGTAAAAAAGCCTAATGTCTATGAATTGAAAAATGGAAGTAGAATTTATGAACTTATAGAGGAAGCTGGGGGACCGACTAATGAAGCGGATTTAAGTAATATAAATAGAGCTTTATATTTAAGTGATGGGCAATGTATAGTAATTAAAAATATAAATGATGTTGAAAGTGAAGAGGTAAATTTAAATGAAAGTTTAAATGCTGAAGTTACTAATAGTATTCCTACTAATTCATCAGGTGACAAAGGTGAGAAAAATGAAAGTTCAGTTATAAATATAAATACTGCCTCTAAAGAAACACTTATGACCTTAAATGGAATAGGAGAAAGTAAGGCACAGGCCATAATAGATTATAGAGATGAAATCGGTGGATTTAAAAGTGTTGATGATATTACAAATGTAAGTGGTATAGGAGAAAAAACTTTAGAGAAGATAAAAGATAAAATTTCTATAAAGTAATATGATATAATGAATATTATTATTTAGAAAAGAGGTGGAGTTTTATGATAGAAAAAAGATTAACAGAGCTATCAAAGACTTCTGGCTGAGCAGCCAAAATAGGGCCGGGGGCTCTTTCAGAAATTTTAAGTAAATTACCAAAGATGAATGATAAGAATTTAATTGTTGGAATAGATACATCTGATGATGCGGCAGTATATAAATTAAATGATGAAATGGCAACAATACAAACATTAGATTTCTTTACTCCAATAGTAGATGACCCATATACCTTTGGACAGATAGCTGCAGCAAACTCCTTAAGTGATGTTTATGCCATGGGAGGAAAGCCTATAGTGGCATTAAATATAGTTTGTTTTCCTAATTGTCTAAATATGAATATATTAGGTGAAATATTAAGAGGGGGAGCAGATAAGGTATTAGAGGCTGGAGCTGTAATAGTTGGAGGACATACCGTTCAAGATGATGAACCTAAATATGGTTTATCTGTTACAGGAATTGTTCACCCAGATAAAGTTCTTAAAAACTATGGATCAGAGACAGGTGATATTTTAATATTAACTAAGCCAATTGGTCTTGGAATAATAAATACAGCTATTAAGGCTAAGATAGCTTCTAAGGAAGCTTATGAAAAAGCAGTAAAAGTAATGGCATATTTAAATAAGTATGCAGGTGAAATAATAACTGACTATAATATAACATCATGTACGGATATAACAGGATTTTCACTAATAGGGCATGCATATGAAATGGCAGAACCATCTAAAAAAACCTTTAGAATCTTTAAAGATGCAATTCCATTTATTAAAGAAGCTAAAGAATATGCTAGTATGGGCTTAATACCAGCTGGGTGTTATGAGAATAAAAGATACTTAGAAGGAAAATATCTTCTAAATAATGTTGAAAGTTGGATGGAAGATATATTATTTGACCCTCAAACATCAGGTGGATTATTAATCAGTTGTAAAGAGAAAGATTACATAGACATACTGACTAGCTTAGAAAAGTTAGAGGTAGAAAGTTCTGTTATAGGACGTGTTGAAGACTTCAATGATGCATATATAGTAGTAGAGTAATTTTTAGGAGGATAACATGACAAAAGAACTTCTTAGAGCTTTGCCTAAGATAGATGAAATACTTGGTATTTTTAATGATGACTTTTTAAATGAAAATGGGAGAGAAACAGTTGTAAGTGCTTTAAGAGATATAATCAATGAAAATAGGAAAGCTATTCTAAATGAAGAGGTAGATTATGCCTTAACTAAGGAAGAAGCTAAGAGTAAATGTGAGCATAGATTACTTAAAAAAAGAGAAAGAAATTTAAAAAGGGTTATTAATGGAACAGGTGTTGTTATTCATACTAACTTAGGAAGATCTTTGTTAAGTAAAGAGGCCACTGAAGCAGTTGCTTTAGCCGCTTCAAGCTATAGCAATCTAGAGTATGATTTAGAAAAGGGAGAAAGAGGATCTAGATACTCCCTTATAGAAGGTATCATAAAAGATATTACAGGAGCTGAGGCAGCCTTAGTGGTAAATAATAATGCGGCAGCCATAATGCTTGTATTAAATTCTCTTTGTGAAAATAAAGAGGTAATAGTTTCTAGAGGAGAACTTGTAGAAATAGGGGGCTCTTTTAGAATTCCAGAAGTTATGAATTTTTCAAGAGCTAAGCTTGTAGACGTGGGAACAACTAATAGAACACATTTATATGATTATGAGGATGCCATAACAGAAGAAACTGGAGCCTTTTTAAAAGTTCATAGCTCAAACTTTAAAATAGTAGGTTTTACTAAGAGTGTAAGTGCTAATGAGATATGTAACTTAGCAAAGGAAAAGGATATACCTGTAATAGAGGACATTGGAAGTGGTGTTTTAATTGATTTAAGTAAATATGGATTAGAAAAAGAGCCTACAGTAATAGAAAGTTTAGAATCTGGAGTAGATGTTGTAACATTCTCTGGAGATAAGATGCTTGGTGGAGCACAGGCTGGGATTATTGTAGGTAAAAAGAAATTCATAGATAAAATAAAAAGGAATCAATTAACTAGAGCTCTAAGAGTTGATAAATTTACTTTAGCTGCTTTAGAAATTACTTTAAAACATTATTTAAATGAAAAAGAGGCAATTGAAAAAATACCAACTCTTCATATGATGACTTTAGATTTAAAGGAAATAAAAGAAAGAGCTAATAGACTTTATAAGAATTTAGAAGGTTTAAATAAGTTCTATAAATTTTCTATAGAAGAAGGTGAATCAACAGTTGGTGGAGGTTCAATGCCAGATAGTAAATTAAGTACTTATTTACTTAGAATAGATTCAGATAGCATAAATGAAGTTAATTTAGAAAGAGAGATAAGAGAATATAAAATACCTATAATAACTAGAGTTTATAAAGGGGCAGTTTATATAGATCTTAGAACAATCTTAGAAGATGATTATGAAGTCATATTTAATGCTTTAAAGGAAATAGGTGAAAAATAGATGAAACATGTGATTATAGGAACATCAGGGCATATAGATCATGGTAAAACAACTCTTATAAAGGCTTTAACAGGTAGGGAAACTGATAAGCTTGATGAGGAGAAGAAAAGAGGTATATCAATTAACTTAGGGTTTACCTTTTTTGATTTGCCTTCAGGAAAAAGAGCAGGCATAATTGATGTTCCAGGGCATGAAAAATTCATCAAAAATATGTTAGCAGGAGCTACATCATTAGATGTAGTTCTTCTAATTATTGCCCTAGATGAAGGAATAATGCCTCAAACAAAGGAACATTTAGAAATATTAGAACTCTTAGAAGTTAAAAAGTGTATAGTAGCCTTAACTAAAAGGGATTTAGTTGATGAAGAATGGGCAGAAATGATAAAAGAAGACATAAATAATTATTTAAAATCAACTAGTTTTAAAGATGCAACCATGATAGAAGTTTCTTCTAAAACTAAAGAAGGAATTGATGAATTAATAACTGAGATAGATAGTGCAGTAGAAGAAATAGAGCAAAAGGACAAGGAAGGCCATTTTAGACTAGCTGTTGATAGAAGCTTTTCAGTAAGTGGATTTGGAACAGTAGCCACAGGAACTATATTAAGCGGAAGTGTAAAATTAGGTGATTTAGTTCAAATTAATCCAAGTGGAATAGAAGCTAGAGTTAGAAATGTTCAAGTTCATGATGAGAATGTTGAAATAGGGGAAGCGGGTCAAAGATGTGCATTAAACTTATCAGGTGTTACTAAAGAGGAAGTAACTAGAGGAATGGTTGTTTGTACAGCTAATACTATTGAGCCATCTTACATGGTAGATTGTAAGTTTAGATACTTAAAGTCTAATGAAAAAAACTTAGTTAATAGACAGAGAGTAAGAATATATCATGGTACATCAGAGATATTTGGAAGAATAGTCCTACTTGATAAAGAAGAGGTAAAGCCTGGTGAAGAGGTATATATACAGTTAAGACTAGAAAGTGAAATATGTGCTCAAAAAGGCGATAACTTAGTTATAAGAAATTATTCTCCTATGACAACCTTAGGTGGAGGTAAAATAATAAATCCCGTAGCAAAAAAAGCTAAAAGGTTTAAAGAGGATTATTTAAATGAACTAAAGCTTATGGAAAAAGGAAGCATAGAGGACATAGTTGAAAATGTAGTACTATCTTTAAGTGAAACCTTCCCAAATTCACAAGAGGTTATAAAAGGATTAGGAAGAAATATAGAAAATATAGATTTTATATTGGAAAAGCTTTGTGAGGATAAGAAAATTATAGGAATAGATAATGGTAAATCTAAAGTATTTATTCATAATAAATTTTTCACTAAAAAGAGTGAAGAAATTTATGAAATTCTAAGAAGATTTCATGAAGAAAATCCATTAAAAGTAGGAATGAATAAAGAAGAACTTAGAAGTAAAAGTTTTTCAAATAAGATTAAGCAAAAAATATTCCAAAGTTTCTTAGAACTTATGAAGGAAAAAGAAATCATAAAGGAAGGGATTAATATAATTTCACTAAAGGATTTTGAGATAAAACTAACAAAAGCTCAAAAGGGGATTAGGGAAAAAATATTAAAATCTTATTTAGGAAGTGGAATAGTTTCTCCAAAGATAAAAGACATCATAGAAGATAAAAAGTTAGAAAAGGAATATATAAAAATATATAATCTTTTAATTGAAGAGGGAACTTTAATTAAACTTCCAGAAGATGTTGTAATGCACAAAGAGGTATTACAAAGTGTTAAAGATAAAATAATAGAATGGCTAAATAGAAATGGCTCGGTTACTTTAGGAGAAACTAAGGAGCTTTTAGGCGTTTCCAGAAAGTATTTAGTAGCAATTTTAGAGTATTTAGACAATGAAGAAATAACTAAAAGAGTAGAAGATAAGAGAGTTTTAAATTAAATAGAGAGTTCTAAAAGGGAAGTTTGGTCTTATAAGCTTCTCTTTCTTATATTCATAATTAAAATGTAATAGTTTTGCCATAATAATACACTATAATTAAATAGATTTGATTTACATAAGATAATAAATATAGTATATTTAATTAATGTATTTCAGAATAATATTTAATGCTTTTAGGAGGATATTATGGACGATAACAAATTCACTAAAGAGCAAGAAAATGCTTTAAAAAGTGATGAAACATCAGTAACAAATGAGAAAATGGACTCATATGAAAAAGAAGCAGCGGTATTAGAGAGTATATCATTAGATACTAATACTATGGCTATTGATGAGGAATTTATGAATAAACAAGATAAAGACAAAAAAGATATTGGTAAAAAAGGTGAGAAAGAGACTTCTTTCTTTAAAAGAATATTAGAAGGAATTATAGATCAAACAGTAGTATTATTACTATCTTTAGCAGCCTTCTTTATAGTAGATTTGCTAATGAGACCTTTTGGCTATAAGATATCTTTAGAAGGAAGAATTCCTTTTTATTTTGTAATATTTGTTATTATGAACATACTTTACAGAGCTATAATGGAAGGTAGAAAGTTCAAATTAACATTAGGTGAAAAAGTTTTTAGAAAATAAATAATTTATTAGTAAGGGAGACAACTAATGAGAAAAGGTAATGAAATAGAATTATTAGTAGAGGGAATAGAGTTCCCTGCTAAAGGATTCGGCTTTGTAGATGGATTAAAAGTTTATGCTAAAAATACTTTCCCAGGACAAAAAGTCTTTGGTAGAGTAACTAAGAAAAGAAAAGAGTATGCAGAAATTAGAGTTTCTGAAGTAAGAGAAAAAGCTAGTTATGAGGAAGACCAAAAGTGTCCACACTTTGGAGTATGTGGAGGATGTTCTTCTCAAACAATTCCTTATGAGAAACAATTAGAGCTTAAGGTTGAACAAGTTAAAGATTTATTTAAAGAGGCTGAAGTTCCAACAGGAGAGTTTTTAGGTATAGAAACTAGTCCGATTCAATGGGAATATAGAAATAAGATGGAATACACTTTTGGAGACGAAGAAAAAGGTGGAGAACTTACCCTTGGAATGCATATGAAGGGAAAATCTTTTGGAATAGTAAATGTTGATAAGTGTGTATTAGTTGATGAAGATTTTAGAAACATACTAGATACAACAGTTAAATATTTCAGAGAAAAAGGATTACCTTTCTATAAAATAATGCCTAGAACAGGGTATTTAAGATACCTAGTAGTAAGAAAAAGTGTTAAGACAGAAGAAATTCTTGTGAATTTAGTTACTACAACTCAAATAGATTTTGATTTAACAGAGTTTACTGAGCTTATAAAAGGATTAAACTTAAAAGGAAAATTAAAATCAATAATACATACAGAAAGTGATGCTTTATCAGAGGCTGTTATACCAGAGAAAGTAAACATTCTATATGGTGATGATTTTATAACAGAAAATCTTTTAGGATTAAACTTTAAAATATCTCCATTCTCATTCTTCCAAACAAACTCACTAGGAGCTGAAAAGCTATATAGTATAGTGAGAGATTTTATGGGAGCTGCTGACAATAAGGTAGTATTTGATCTTTATTGCGGAACAGGAACAATAGGTCAAATAGCAGCGGGAAAAGCTTCTAAGGTTATTGGAATTGAACTTATAGAAGAGGCAGCTATGGCAGCTAATGAGAATGCAAAATTAAATGGATTAAATAATTGTAACTTTATAGCTGGAGATGTAGCTGAAGTTATAAAAACAGTTAAGGATAAACCAGATATAATAATTTTAGATCCACCAAGAAGTGGGGTACATCCAAAGGCATTAGACTACGTTATAAAATTTAATGCTCCACAAATAATATATGTTTCATGTAATCCAAAAACTCTAGTAACTGACTTAAAAGTTTTAGAAGCTAAGGGATATGAAATAGAAAAAACTTTACTTATGGATATGTTCCCTAACACTCCTCACGTAGAGACAGTTGTTAAACTAATAAAGGAATATAGGGATTTATAGTTATTTTAAAGTTTAGAAATACTATTTTTTATTAATTTACCACCAAAATCAGATTTTTGGTGGTAAATTTTTTGCTATTATTACCAAATGAGTGAACAATATTATTTTATTATTTGCATATTAATAAATGTCCATTTTGTTGATAAGTGTAATGAGTTCAAATATTTTCTTTATTATTTAATTAACTTATAAATGTAAATTAGGAATTTATTATATGTTCATAGCAGATATTTATATTAGATTTATGGATGAAATCTCATCTTGATATTAGGAAGCATAAATATATAGATTCTTGATATTATGACTATAGCGATTTTGAATATCAAGAGATAAAGAAAGTTTTATTACAGGAGTATATACTAAGCTTAAGAGTGTTAAATATAGAAGGATATTTTATATTGTTTGCAAATATTATTGGAGTTGAAAGAAACAAATTATATAAATTAATAGAGTTAATTGGATGATAGAACTAAGCTTTAATTATTTATATGTTGAAAATTATATATTATAAAATTAAATTCGCTATTTGTGAATTTATATTGACAAATGAAAAAATATGTTATAGTATAAAACTACAATGATGTTAATTTATATTAACAAGGTTTTTCCCCTAATTTGGAGTGGATGTATATTCACTTGTGGAGCAAGAATAATGCTCTAATTTTTTCGTGTTGGGATAGCATATACACACAAGCATAAGAGTAGAATAATAGCTAACCAAGCAAAGGCCAGTCACAAGCGGGAGCTTTGTGCCTGGCGGCAATTTTATTAGACAGATTTTTGTGCCTTACATGTACCTTCTCTTTTCGCGGGAGACTGCTTTATAGAAAAAATAAGTAAAGTAGTTGAAAGGAGTATATAATGAAAAAAAAGAAAAAAAATACTAAAAATCATTGTTCTTGTAAGGCGGTTTCTATGAAAAAAGGAAGAAATAAGAAAGTAACCTTTTTAAGAGTTTTTTTTAAGAAACATTCAAAGCAAATTTTCAAGTATTCTATTAAGATACTTGAAGTTGTGAAAGTAATTGTTGATCTATATATTAAGATTAGAGGTCTTAAGTAACTCTTTATTCATAGAAATCTGTCTAATTTTGAATTTAAGTACGTTAGTACATAATATATATATTATCATTAGATAGAAAGGAGATTGTTTTATTGGGTGAAGTTTTAAGGAAAATTAGAATGATATATGGATATAAAGCAAAAGAAATGAGTAGACTCTTAGATATATCTCCTAGCTATTTATCTGAAATTGAAAATAATAAAAAGAAACCTACGTTAGACTTATTAGAAAAATACTCAAAGATTTTTCAAATAAAAGTATCATCAATAATTGCAATGTCAGAGAATTACAATGAAGATTTGAAGAATAATCTTAATATAAATAAAGTAATGGTAAGACTTATGAATTATTTAGCAGCTTTACATGGAGATGATGATGATTAAAAAGTATGATATATGCCAAAGTCCACTTTATAAATTAAAAAATAAAAGAAGATTAGAAAAAATACTAGGATTAGAAAAATATGAATTAAATAAATTGAAATTTTGGAATAAGTACAAAAGTGGAAAAATTCCTAAAGATGATGGTGATTTTAGAGAAATTAATATTCCTAATTTCAAATTAAAAAAAGTACAGAAGAAACTTCAAATATTATTATCTAAAATTCAAAGGCCTGAATGGTTAATATCTGGAGAGAAAAATAAATGTTATATTAACAATGCTCAATATCATATAAAATCAAAGTATGTAATAACTGCAGATATTAAAAAATTTTATGATAATTGTTCTAGAGAGAGAGTTTATTTATCATTAGTAAATAAATTTAAAGTATCAAGTGATGTTGCTGGTGCTATTACTGATATAGTAACTTACAATAAACGTATACCTACAGGAGCTTCAACTAGTCAATTAATAGCTTATTATTCATATGAAGATATGTTTAATGAAATAAATACTATTTCACATAAATATGGATGCAAGTTTTCTTTATATGTAGATGATATGACATTTTCAAGTATTAATCCTATCAATGTACAATCTTTAAAAAGACAAATTGATATTATTTTAAGAAAATATGGGCATAGATTAAAATCTAATAAGTTTAAATATTATTCTAAAGATGAGGATAAATTAATAACAGGAGTTACTCTTAAATCTAATAATAGTTTAGCTGTATCCAATAGGCTTAGATATAATATAATTAAAGATTTTAAAGGAATAAAATATCGAAAAGATTCCAATATAAAACTACAAAGTTTAAAAGGGAGAATAACTGCAGCTAAAATGATAGAAAAAAGTATATTTCCTCAAATAAATAACTATGTTTCAAATTTAAATTAAGTTTTCTATTATACTTTTGATAGTATATATTTTAAAAGATTGATGTAATGAATTTAGCGTTAAGATACGAATTTATAATGAATATACAATGTTAGATATAATTTTAAAGTTAAACAAGAAATACTACATTAAAAGTATAGTTAGAATGGTTTGATGAATTACCGATAACTAGCTTATATATAAGCTAGTTATCGGTAATTTTTTATAGAAAATTAATTGAAAATATAAGAGAAAGGAATTATCTGTAACATTATTTAAATTATAGAGTAAATTAAAATAAGAGTTAGTTTTAAGAGGTGAGGAGCCATAGAATCAGTACAATGTCCAAACTTTTTAAGTGAAGATTCTCCAGATTATTTAGTTGAATATAGAGGAAACTTAAAAGAAGAGTTAGAAAAAATTCCTTATGCATGTGGAGATTCAATTACTGATACCTTAGGTGTTGTTTCAACACCACCACAGTATTTAAAACAATTAAGGAAGGATGTTCCATCAATTCTTTATATACAGACAAGAGTACCTTATGTTTTACAGGAGGTATCTCCACAAGAAACGGATAATATATCCACAGTTGTGAATAATCCTTATTTAGGACTTGATGGAAGCGGAGTTATAGTTGGAATAGTTGATACTGGAATAGATTATCTTAATAAGGAATTTATGAGAGAAGATGATACCTCTAGAATACTTACTATTTGGGACCAAAAGAGTACTAAAAAACCTAATGATTCAGTTTATGTAGGGTCCATATTTACTAATGAAGACATAAATAATGCTATTAAAAGTAAGGCAGATGGAGGAGAGCCATATGATATTGTTGATAGTAGAGATGAGATAGGACATGGAACTAAACTAGCTAGCATAATAGGAGCCCGTGGATATAATAGGAATATTAAAGGTATTGCACCTAATTGTGATTTTGCTATTGTAAAATTATTAACTTCTCTTAGTTATGAAAAAGCCTTTAGAGAAAATGGAATAGAGGATGTTCCAGTTTATAATGAAGCTGAAATTATAGCTGGAATAGAATATCTTAAAAATTATGCCTTTAGTCTTAAGAGACCACTAGTAATTTGTTTAGCAATAGGATGCACTGAAGCAAGTCATGATGGAAGGGGACTTTTTTCTAGATATTTAACTACAATTGCTTCAATAAGAGGAGTTGCTGTAGTTGCTGGAGTTGGAAATGAGGGGAGCTCACAAGGGCATGCATCTGGAGTTATAGAACTAGAAAATAGTGTTGAAAAAGTTGAATTATCAATACCGAGAGAAATAAAAAATTTTAACTTAGCTTTTTGGATTCAAAGACCTAATATAGTATCCTTAAATATAAAATCTCCTAGTGGAGAAGAATCTTCATTCATAGATGCTAAAATTTCTCTAGAGAGATCATTTAAATTTATATTAACGGATACCAGTGTTAATATTAACTATTATGTTCCTGATACCTTTACAGGAAATGAACTTATTTATATAGATTTTAAAGATATTAAGCCTGGAATATGGACTTTTGAATTAAGAGGAGATTATATAACCAATGGAAGATATGATGTATGGTTAGCTCCAAGTTCTTTATTGCCTGAAAATACAAAGTTTCTTAGACCTAATCCATTAAATACTCTTATGGTTCCATCTACTGCTAGATATATAATAAGTGTAGCTTATTATAATAGTCAAACTCAATCTTTGTTAGCGGAGTCTGGAAAAGGTTTTAATATTAATGGATGGATAAATCCAGATATAACTACTGCGGGAAAGGATATTTTGACAATGTTTCCTGGAGACAGAGTTGGAAGAATGTCAGGGAGTTCTCCAGCAACTGCAATAATTGTAGGGGTATGTTCTTTATTATTTCAATGGGGAATTATAAATGGAAATGATAGAACAATGAATTCTAGTAAGTTAAGAAGCTATTTAATATATGGTGCTACTAGAATTCCAGGGCAAACATATCCTAATGAATCTACTGGATATGGGTATTTAGATTTATATGAGATATTTAAAAATATAATAGCGGTTCCTTTAGCACCTTATAGAAGTTCTCAGGTTCATGAAGATTATACTGAGTACTATTGTGGAAGGATGTTAGTTAGCGTGCCTTCTGATTTTTATTATGGAGGAGAATAGAATGGAATTTAAGTCTTCAGCTCCAGAAAATGTATTTAATAATGAAAACTATATAAATTATTTAGTTCAATATCAAGGTGATATTATAGGAGAGTTTAGTGATAAAGAAGGAATATTTGCAACCTTAATTAATAATAGATATGCCATAATAACTATTGATAAAAACTTGCAGGAATATGAAAATGATATATCTATGATTAAATATAAAAAAGAAAATGGAAGAGATGTAGAGATTGATACAATTACTTATATAAAGAATCCAGAAGGATATGTACTTCAGGAAATAAGCCCTTTAGAGGCAGCAAATATTGAATATGTTCAAATACAATCATACTTTAATCTAACAGGCAGAGGTGTTATTGTTGGGATTTTAGATACTGGAATAGATTACTTGAATGAGGAGTTTATGGATTCAAATGGGAATACAAGAATTTTAGGAATATGGGATCAGACAATTTCAAGTGAGAGTTCAAGTAATGATAATTTGCCTTATGGAACTTTTTATTCAGAAGAAGATATAAATAGAGCAATAAGACTGAGTAGAGAAGGAGGCGATCCGTATACAATAGTTCCATCCAGAGATGAAGTAGGTCATGGAACATCAATGGCAGGAATAATCGGATCCTCAGGTAAAAATCCTAGTTTAAAGGGCGTGGCACCAGATTGTAAGTTCTTAGTTGTAAAGCTTGCACAGTCACTTTATTATAAAAAAGAGTATGAAGTAGATATACCTCTTTACAATATTACTGAGGTATTTACAGGAATACAGTATTTATATTCATACTTTTTAAATGGATCTCAAAGTATGATTATATATTTACCCCTTGGGACTAATAGAGGAAGTCATAAAGGAACAAGTATTTTAGAAGAATTTTTGGATTCTATTTTAATAAGTAGAGGAATTGCTGTAGTTACTGGTGCTGGAAATGAAGGGACTGCATTATTACATGGATCAGGAACTATAAAACCTGATGGGCAAGTAACTACTCATGAATTTAATATAGATGAAAATCAAAAAAAAATTATTATTGAAATTTGGATACAAATACCTAGTATTGCTTCCATAGAAATAGTTTCTCCAACTGGGGGAACTACAGGAACAATTCAACCTTTCTTTGGAAAAGGAGATAGATATGATTTTACAATTGAGCGTACTACGGTGTTAGTAAGTTATTATGTACCTGAAGAAATATATGAAGATGCTTTGATATTAGTTATATTAGATAATGTTCAGCCTGGAACATGGAGTTTTAAATTTAGAGGATTAAAAGAAATAGAAGGAAGATATGATATTTGGTTACCTCCAAGGGGGGTAAGTAAAGAAGCAACTAGAATGATACCTTCTGACCCATATGGAACAGTAACTGTCCCAGGGACTAGTGCTTCTGTAATAACAGTAGCTGCATACAATCAATTAAATAATACACAGTTAAATTATTCAGGGAGAGGATTTCAGGATAATTATATTGATATAATAGATGTGGCTGCAGGTGGGGTAGATGCACTTACTGTTGCACCAGATAATAAGACAACTTTAGCAAATGGTACAAGTGTTGCAGCAGCTATAGTAGCTGGAATTTGTGTTTTACTTTTTCAATGGGGAATTGTTGAAGGAAATTATCCCTATATGTTCTCTCAAACTTTAAAAGCTTTTATTGCAAGAGGTACAAGAAAGAGAAAAGGGGATATCTATCCAAATCCAGAGTGGGGATATGGAATAGTTGATATATTTAATATGTTTAATCTTACTAATTAATTTACCTTATTATATAAAATATATTTTGAAAACTTATTATATTAAATTAGATAGGAAAAATAAAAAATACTCTGATTAAACTTATTCATAAATCATATGTTTAATCAGAGTATTTAATTTATAATTATTTTAAAGTTTCTTCTATACTATCATCTACAGAGGATACAGCTGTTTCGGCATCGGCTTCAATTACCTCTGAATCATTATTAGCTCTATTATATTTTTTAGTAAATACTATAAGAAGTAATATACTAGATATTAGATAAAGAGCACCTGCTATATAGTAAGCTTTTCCATAACCAGATTCTGTCTTTAATAAAGAATATCTTGTATAGATACCAGCTACAATTCCTATAAGTGAATTAACAACTAATATAAGTGAATTATAAGCTGAAACTAAATTTTTAGGAACAAAGGTTAATGGTAAAGAACTTTGTATTGGAGCAGAAACATTTGCTATACCAGATCTTAAAAATAGTATTATACCTACTATCATAGCAACATTACTTCCAAACATAGCACCGTTAGCCATTAATAACATAAGTGGTACACAAAGTATAGTAGTTGCGGCTATGGTTATTATTGAACCAAATTTCTTTTCTAGGTAAGGGGTACAGAAATAACCTATTACCATAGATACTGTTTGGAATGTTATGATAGATGATACAGTACCTCTGCTTATATGTAAGAAATTATTTAAATAAATTGGGAAGAATGGTGTTACCAATAAAGCACCAAATCTTACTATTCCAAATATAAGAATCCATAAGATAACATATTTATTAGCGAATAATTTGAAATCAAAGGCTTTTTCTCCTTTTCTAGCTTGAATTTCTTCAGGAGTTTCTCTATAATCTTCACTTTTTTCTTTTAAGAATAATAGAAAGACTGAAGCTATTACTGTTAAGGCTATTGCGATCCAAAGTACAAATTTATATGAATCTGAATATGCCATTAATTGAACAGAACTTAAGGCATCTTGATTTTCTGATAAAACAGAAGCATTATCATAAGAGACACCTAAAGATTTAGCAAATTTCCAAACAACAATTTTACCATTGAAAAATGTTAAAATTGATTGGCTAATAAGGTTACAGTACATAACTCTAGAGAACATTTTAGTTCTTTCTTTTCTAGGAGTATATGATGTAAACATTACAGGATAAATACAGTCAAACATTCCTAAACCAACATTTACAACTATATATGCAAAGGTTATGATTAAACCATTTTTGCTATATATACAAACCAATAAACCAACAATTGAAAGAATAGGTGCAAGTAATATTAATTTCTTGAATCCTACTTTATGAGTTAATAGTAAAAGCATTGCTATTATGAAGGTTCCAATTGATGCATAGGTAGGAAGTGCTTTAACTACATTAGGAACAGTGATGTTTAAATAAGATAAATAAGAGTCATTAGTTATTCCTGTGACAGCCCCCATGAAAATATAACATAATATAAACATTGCACAGTTATACTTCCATCTTTTGTCCCAGTTTTCATCTTTGCTTGTAATTAGATTAACTAAATCAGCTTCCATTTGAATTTCCCCAATTTTATAAATTTGTTTAAATTTTCAATTTAATAATAACCCTTTACATATAAAAAAATCAAAACAATAAAAAATGTATTAATAAAAAAATATATATAATAATAATTAAAATAATAACCGCTAAAGTAAAAATATAACATAAATAGAAAATTAATAAGTTTTTAAAATAAAATTAACATTTATTCGAGATTAATGTAAAAAATCGTTTTTAAAAGATAAATTTTGGTGTAATATATAAAGAAAGTAATATAGATGTAAACATAGGAGGGTTGCTATGATAAAGAGTGTTGATAATATAGAGTTAAAGAAAGAATTAACATATAATTTAATAAGTGATTTTGAAAATGAAGTTTATAATAAAAATATTATTGAGAGGATTATAAAGAAAATAGAGAAAATTCCTTTCTATGCATATATAGAAAAAGGAAAAGAAATAGGATTTCTTTCAATGAAATCTTTAACTGAAGAATCAGCAGATATTTATTTCATAAAAATATTAGATGAATATAAAGAAAAGGGCTTTGAAGAGGAGCTTATAAATAATGTAGCAACCTTTTACAAAGAAAAAGGTTATAAACTTTTAAAAGTTAAGATATTATTAGATGGTAAACATGATAAATTAATAAATTTTTATAGATCAGTTGGCTTTTTTAAACTAGAAGAAAGGGTAGAATCAGGAGACATAGAAAATAAAGTTTTGGTTATGATAAGACCTTTAATATAGAAATTATGGATAAGCGTAGATTAGTAATAGTGCTAATTTACGCTTATTTTTTTATTTATTAACACATAGTTTTTAATAATTTAAAAAACTTGACATATTTCAAAAGTGTAATATAATATTAATGAAAATCATTATCAATTAGGTGAAATAAAATTAGGGGGGAGTAAATTAATTTTATAAAAATTTTAAGGGGGATAAATATGTCAAATAAAAATAAAATAATTATAGGATTAGCCTCATTTTTGGTTTTAATTGCCGTAGGTTTTGCTGCTAAATCAAAAATGAATGTGAAAAATAATAGTGTTATGGAGGAAGCTGTTGTTTCTAGTGCCTCTGAGAATAGTGAAGAAGCTAATGAAAAAGATAAAGATATGACTAAAGAAGAAAATTCTAATGATGATACAACTAGCAGTGCATCTAAAAGTGATGAAGATGTAAACGGTGATATTAAAAATAATACAGATAGTAATAAAAAAGATGCCTTAAGTAGTGCATCAAGTAAATATAATAGTAAATCAAAAATTTCAAGTCAAATAAATTCTAAAGGTATAACTTCAAGTAAAGATAAATCAAATGCAATAAGTAGTGCCTCAATAAAAACTAATACTTCTAAAAATGGATTTGAAGCTATAAGTCAAAGTCAACCTAGTTCTAGCAAAGTAAATAAAAATAATTCAAGTAAAGATGTAATAAGCAGTGCTTCTGTAAAGTCTAATAATTCTAGTAAAACAGATGGAGCCATAAATCAAGATCAGCTTATTTCTAAAAATTCAGATGAAAATAATGTGAAGAAAGATACAGTAAGTAGTGCTTCAGAAAATAATCATGGAACAAATTCAAAAGAAAATAACATAAATAATCAAGTGGTAAGTAAAGTAGAAAATAATAGTGGTAAGGATTCAATAAGTAGTGCCTCTAAAGAAGAAAAACATAATAGCATAAAGGATTTAACTAATAACAATAGTACAAAATCAGGTTCTTTTATAGAAAAAGCTATAAATGAAAAATATACAAAATTAGTTGATTTAGGTTGGGTTAAATATATAGTAGTTACTTTTAATCAAGGAACTATAAATGATTATGATTTATATGTTTTAGATAATGGAAATTACAAACTTATAAATCCAAGTAATGTTGATGACAGTGGAAAAATTGTTAAGTGGGAAATAGATAAATTAGGCTACAATACAATAAAAGTTAAAAGTAAGAAAACTGGAGAAGAAGGAACTTATAAGTTTGTAAAGTAAGGGGTGAAGGTAATGAATAAGAAAAAACTAAGTATATTAACAGCTATTATAGCAATATCAGCGTGCTCAATTTCAAAAACAGCTAGTGCGGCACCAAGTAAAATATTAACTTTTACTAATATGCCTGTTTGGGATTATCATCAAAGAAATTATGATAAGCATGGAAATCTTAGGATTAGCACTGCAAAAACCACATTTAATTTAAATAATGAGGAAGAAAAAGCTAGTTACATTCCTATGTTTAAGGTGGATGAAGCTGAATTAAATTCACCAATAAATATTCAATGTGAATTAAAAACTGATGAACAAAAAGATTGGTTTGAAAAAATAAATAAAGTAACTCTTGAGGATGCAACAAAGAATCCAAGTTTAGAGCGAAACTTAGAATTTGAAAAGAGTGAAAATAAAATTATTATTAAGGGAAATCAAAAGGCTTTAGATAATAATAAATTACATACTATAAAAATATATTCAGAAGGAAAAGATTGGGCTTCAATTTCTGTTAACATAGTACAAGCTGAACCTATTAAGGTTTTAGTATCTTATCCTATGAATCCTAGAACAGGAGAGGATGTAAGATTTAAGCTTGATAACTTTAATTATGCTATTTTAAATCCGGTTAATAGAGTATTTTTAACACATAATAATGTTAGAAAAGAGCTAGTTAAGTTTAAGGATTATCATGTTATTTCAGAGTACCTTACAGTTTATGCTGAAAATGTAGATACTGAAGAAGGAAATCTTTTAGAGCCAGGAAAGTACACTTTAGAAATATATGCTGATGGATTTAAAAAAGCAGAGAAGGATTTTGAAGTAATTAAAAATGAAGTTATGGCATCAGAGAAAAATAATTCTAAGGATAATATTAAAATAAAACCTGTAACTTCAAAGATAACAAATAAAGAAATTAAGCCTTCATCTGTAGATACCCTAAGTAGTGCAAGTGTTGGCTCAAGTAAGGGAGCAGATAATTCTGGCTCTGAGGAAACATCAGGTTCAAGTATTATAATGCAAACAAATTTAATTTATAACCATGATTTACTTGCAAATGCTTTAATATTAAATGAATTAGGCCTTGGAACAGAGGAATCAGAGGGAATAGCTAAAAGATTTGAGTTAAATACTATTTCTTGGGATGCGGTAATGAATGAAGATGGAACTCACATAAATGATTTTAGAGATTATCTAAATGCCGTAAAGGATGCAGCTTTAAAAGGTGATTATCTAACTTATGATGAATACATAAAGAATGAAAATAGTAAGGAATATAAGAATAGACCATATAATGTAAAAGAAGTTTTAGAGGATAATCTTTTGGGGGATGCTCAAAACTTTAGAACTGTGCTTGGTTTAGAAACTCCAAGTTTAGAGGTTAAGAGTGCAGTTATGGATAAGGATTTAATTCTTGAAAGTAGTGATGAAAATTATTTAAAAAATATAAAATCCATAACAATAAACGGGGGAATAAAAGAATTAGATAAGAGTTTATACTCTATAAAGGACAATCAATTAATAATAAATAGTAAAGTTGTTAAAGGGGATAAAATAAAGATTTCAATTTCAGCTACTGGTTATAAGGACAAGGTTATTGAGACAAAACTTGAAAAAATCTTAGATGATATAAACCTAAAATTAGAAAAAGAATATAAAACAGGGGAAGATGTAGTAGTTACAGGTTTAAGTGAAGACTTTATTAAGAATATCAATAGTATAAAGTTAGATGGAAAACTTCTACTAACTAAAGAACAAGGGGGAAGTTATGGAAATACATACTATGAAATTTCAGGGAATAAATTAACACTTAAATCAGGCTTATTTAAAGAAGATAAAAATTATAAGTTAGAAATAGACTCAAAATATTATGGTAAAAAAGAATTAGAATTTAACATTACAAAAGGTGATGAAAAAAGTAATGAAAAAACTGAGATCATAGAAGAGAAAAAAGAATTACCTAAAATAAGTGTAAAAATTGATAGCAAATCAACATTTATGAAGAAATATGATATTAAATTCTTAAATTCAGGAGAATGGATAAATAATATAACAGGTGTTTCTGTAAATGGAGTTGAATATAAATCAGGTCTTGTATGGGGAGATTCAAAAGACCGTTATGCTATATATAAAAGTGATAATAATATAGGAATAGGATATGAAGGCTTTAAACAAAATGAAGATAATATAATAAAAGTTAAAGCTAAGGGTTATAATGATTTTACTTTTATAATATCTAAGGACGGACAAATAGTATTAGATAAAGAAGAAAAAGAAAGTGCTAATATTGAAGAAAAATCAGAAGTGGAAAAAGAGATAGATTTTACTAACAATATAAGCATAAGCAAAGAATCAATACTTATAAAGAAATATAATATTAAATTCTTAAATTCAGAAGAATGGTTAAAGAATATAACAGATATTTCAGTAAATGAAGTTCCATATAAATCAGGGCTTTCATGGTGGGAATCAAAAGAACGTTATGCTATATATGAAGCTGATAAAACTTTAGCCATAGGATATGAAAGCTTCAATAATGAAGGGGAGAACCTTATTAAGATTAAATCAAAGGGATATAAGGAATATGCGTTTATTATTAAGGATGGACAAATAACTTTAGTTCAGGATGAAAAGAAAGTTGAAAGTGAAGATACAAATAAAGAAGCAGTTAAAAATGAGGAAAGTAAAAAGGGAGAGAGTAAAGAAGAAATAAAAGAAAAAGAAGAAGCTCAAAAGGGAGAAAAAAAAGAATCCTCAATAAACAAAGATGAAGCTAAAGAAAAAGAGAATGGAAAAGTAGAAAATAAGGACGGAAATAAAGAAGAAGCCAAGGAAGTAGGAGAAAAAGTGGAAGTTAAAGAAGAGGATTCTAAGAAAGAAGCAGAGAAGCAAGACGTAGAAAAAGAAAATAAAGAAGTTGAAGAAAATAAACAAAATGCTGAGAAAGATTTCTCTGGTAATATTCCAACAATAACTAAAAGCTTTTTTGGAGATAAATACGATCTTAAGTTTTTAGGAGAGGATGAATGGCTTAAAAATGTAGAGAGTGTTTATGTAAATGATGTTGAATATGAGAAAAAACCTTTAATCTGGGGTGATAGTGCAGGGCGTTACAATATATTAGAGAGCGATAGTACTATATCCATAGGAATTGGCAATTTCAATAAAGATGAAAACATCATAAAAATCAAATCAAAAGGATATAAAGAATGTACATTTATAATAAAAGATGGAAAGATAAGCTTAGTTAAATAGAAATATTTTTGGAAGTTTAATAAAAAATAGTTATGGTTATGAAGAAAAATAAACTTATTTAAAGACAAGTTTACTTAATTAGATTTAAAAGATGATTTTGCTTAATCAAAGTCATCTTTTAATCTAAATGTGTATTTAAATTTTAAGAGATATTTATTGGAGTCAAAATATATGTTGAAAAAGAGAGCAATTATTATTTTATTAGTTTCTATACTTTCTATGGGATTAATATCTTGTGATAATTCAAAAAAAGTGGAAAACAATAATAAAGAAGTTAATTCCTATGAAAAAACAGAAAAGATTTTAGGTACTGTAGTTAGTGGAGTAGCATATGGAGATAATGCTAAAGAAGCCTTAGAAAAAGCTTTTAATAGAGCAAAGGACATTGAGAATATGATGTCAGTAAATATAGAGAATAGTGAGCTTAGTAAGGTGAATTCTGAAGCTTTTCATAAAAGTGTTAAGTTATCAGATGATTTATATTATGTCATAGAAAAATCTATATATTATGCCAATTTAACTGATGGAGCTTTAGATCCAACTATTGGACATGTAATTGATTCTTGGGGAATAGGAACAGAACATGCTAATATACCTGAAAAAACTCTAATTGATAAGTATAAAGATTTGAAAAACTATAAGAATATAGAATTAAATCCTCAAACTAAAGAAATAAGATTTTTAAATGAAAATATAAAATTAGATTTAGGAGCCATTGGAAAAGGATATGCTGGAGATGAAATGAGAAAAGTTTTAAGGGAAGAAGGAATAAATTCAGCATTACTTAATTTAGGGGGAAATGTGGTTGCCTTAGGAAATAAGATAAACAATGAAAATTGGAGCATAGGAATAAGAAATCCTAAGGAAGAGAATGAGATTTCAGCTTCTGTAAAAATTAATGATGAAGTTGTGGTAACATCAGGAAATTATGAAAGATATTTTATAAAAGATGGAGTTAGATATCATCATATATTAGATCCTAGTACTGCTTGTCCAGCTGAAAAGGGACTTATAAGTTCAACAATAATCACTAAAAATGGAATAGATGCAGATGCCTTATCAACAGCTACTTATATTTTAGGAGCAGAAAAAGCTAAGAAACTTATTGAAGGATTAGATGGTGTAGAGGCATTATTTATAAAAGATAATATGGACTTCATAGAAACAAGCAACTTGGATAACAAAGGATTTAGGGGGATGTAAATGAATAAAAAAGTTCAAGTGGTAATAATTTTTACAATTTTATTGTTATCTACTTTGTTATGTTTTTTTATACATAATAAAAAGGTTAAAAATCCAGTAGCTAAGATATATAAAGATGGACAACTTATAAAATCTATTGATTTAAGTGAAGTAGAGAAGAGTTATGAAATTAAAATAGGGGATGAAGAGCATTATAATATTCTTCAAGTTAGTAAAACAGGAGTAAAGGTAATTGAGGCTACTTGTCATGATAAAGTTTGTATGGAAACTGGAGAAATACATGATTCTCTTTTACCAATAGCTTGTCTTCCAAATAATTTAATAATAAAAATTGAAGGGGGAGAGGAAAATGAAGTTGATACAAAAACTTATTAAAGGAAAGGTGGATATTTATGAATAATATTAATAAAATAGTTAGATTATCAATATTAACCACCATTGCTTTAACTATATTTATGATAGAGCTTCACATTCCTCCTTTGGTACCAATACCTGGGGTTAAGCTTGGATTGGCTAATATAATAACCTTAATAGTATTATATTTATATGGAATTAGGGAAGCTTCAACAGTTCTCATTATAAGAATACTTTTAGGAAGTATGTTTTCTGGACAAGTAGTAAGTTTATTATATAGTTTATCTGGTGGCTTAATGTGCTTATTAGTCATGATTCTTTTAATGAAAATAGTTGGGAAAGAGGGAGTATGGTTTGTTAGTGTAGGTGGAGCAATAGCTCATAACATAGGACAAATTATCATAGCAATGATTCTTTTTCAAACAACAAGTGTATTATATTATTTACCAGTTTTAATTTTAAGTGGAGTAATAACAGGAGTATTTACAGGAATGTTAAGCAAATATATGATAACTAATAAAGTTATAAATAGATTAATATCAAATAGTTTGTAATTTGCTTAGTACATATTTTTAGTAAAGAGGCTGTATCAAAATATATAAAGCTTACAAACATATTTCGAGAATTACTAGATTTCGTTAAGAATTTATAATTATTACTCCGAAGACATTACTAAAACTTCGAAACTTGCTACGCTTCGAACAGTCTCAGTTTTTTAACGTAATATCTTCTCCATAATAATTTAAATTCTAAAACTCATCTAGATATTCTCTTCATATTGTTTGTAAGCTTTATTAAAAGTTATTTGGATACACGCCCAATATAAAGTAAGATAGTAGATAATTTTCTGTAAAAGAAAAGATTATCTAATCTCTTTAAAGCTAGTTATTTTATTTTGAGAATATTGCAGTACACCATTCATTTGTTTGGAATTTTTTATTTAATTTAAAGCCTTTATTCTCAACCTTTTCTTTAACCCAATCAAAGCTCCATTCAACTAAGCCTGAAACTAGAAGTTTTCCTGTCTTTTCTATATGTTCTTCAATAAAATCCATAAACATTGCAGTTTCTTCTCCTCCAATATTTATAAATATCCAATCAAATTTTTCATCTAATTTATAATCTTCATGAAGAACATTTCCAACTACTACTTCTATATTTTCTAGTTCATTTAAAGAAGCATTTAAAAGAACTTCATCTTCTACATCTCTTATATCTACTGCCACTATTCTTGAAGCACCTTTTACTCCAGCAGCTATAGAAAGTATTCCAGAACCTGTTCCTAAATCAAGAAGAGATTTTCCTTCAAAATCTTCTTCAACTATGAATTTTAATATATCTTGAGTAGTTTCATGTAATCCAGTTCCAAAGGCACCTTGAGGAGTAAAGAAAATTTCTTTTTTATTTTCAAAGTTATCAGTTGGGGCACATAAAACCCATTGATCATTTAAATGAATTGGATCAATATAAAATTCTTCAAATTCATTTTTAACTTCATCTATTGAAGCAGGACTTTCTTTAAGTAATGAAGAAACTTGAGATTTAAATTTTTCAAAGTCTTCTAGATTACCATCAAAGGCTACTTTTAAATCAACAATAACATTTTCCTTTTCTTTATAGCCATATCCAAACATATCTGTTGTTATGTCTAGTGGAGACTCATAATAAACATTGAATATATCATTGATTTGAAGTAATTCTATTTGTTCATCAATAAGTTCCTTTGGCATTTTATAAGTAATTATAAACATATATATGTATCTCCTTATATTAAGTTTTAATTTATGTATAAGAAGATTATAGCATATTAGAATTAGTGAGGAGTTTTATTTAAGATTAAGCTTTCTATAAAATAAATATTTACTTTTATAAAGGGACTAATATTAAAATATATTTTGAAGAAAATAAGAAAAGGGAGAGAAAAATTTTAACCGTTTGAGATATTTATAGAAAAAGATTACAATGAGAATATATAGGTTAAATCATTATAGAATTTTAACTCGGAGGAATTTTAATGAAAAAAAATGCGGCTCAAAGGGAGTATAAAAAATTATCAGGTCAAATAAATCAAATAGAAAACATAGTAAGACATTCAAAAGCAGGAGCGCTTTTTGAACATGAATCAACCTTAAGAAAAAAAATATTGCAATTAAAAGAGATGAAAGATCAAGGATTAAAAGGATATGAATCTCTTTATGATAGATATGAAGAATTATTAGAAGAGGTAGGAAAGAGAATTCTAGAAAATTATAATAAGAAAAATGATACTAATTTTGATTTTTATGAAGTCTTAAGAAACAATTATAATGTATTTCTTAATTCAGGAATTATGACTCTTCTTGTAAAACATCATATTCCAGAGTTAATATCTAAGGAGTTTGATGAGAAGTTTCCAGCAAATCCAAAGGATGAATATCTTCATACTAGAAGGCTTAAAAGAAAATTCTATCTTCACTTAGGAGAAACGAATACTGGAAAAACCTATACTGCTATGCAGAGACTTAAAGAGGTTAGAAAAGGAGTATATTTATCTCCTCTTAGAATTTTAGCCTTAGAAAATTTTGAAAGATTAAATAATGAGGGTGTTAAATGTAATCTTCTTACTGGAGAAGAAGAAATATTATTTGAAGATGCAACACATGTATCCTGTACCATAGAAAAAGCTAATATACATGAAAGATATGATGTGGCAGTTATAGATGAAATTCAAATGATAGATGATTCACAAAGAGGGTATGCGTGGACTAGAGCTTTACTTGGTTTATATTGTACTGAAATACATATATGTGGAGCCTTTAATGCTAAGAATATATTAAAAGAAATTATAGAAGATTGTGGAGATGACTATGAGATTATAGAATATCATAGAGATATTCCACTTATTATAGAAGATGAAAGTTTTCATCCTAAAAATGTTCAAGAGGGAGATGCCTTAGTTTTATTTTCAAAGAAAAAAGTTCTTCAAATGGCTGAGCAATATTCACAGATGGGAATTAAATGCTCAATAATCTATGGAGATTTACCACCAGAGGTTAGAAAGAAGCAGTATGAAGAATTTATAACTGGAAAAAATAAAATTTTAATAACAACTGATGCCATTGGAATGGGAGTCAATCTTCCTATAAAGAGAATTATTTTCTTATCAATAAGTAAATTTGATGGAGAACAAATGAGAGAGTTAACTTCTCAGGAGGTTAAACAAATTGCAGGAAGAGCAGGAAGAAAAGGCATATATGATACTGGATATGTAGCTACTTATAGAGATAATAAGGAATTTATCGAAGAGAGATTAGAGGAAGAGGATATTAGTATAAAAAGAGCAGTTTTAGGACCTTCAGATGCAATATTAGAAATTGATAATCTTCCTTTAAATGAAAAATTAGCTTTATGGAGTACAAAGAAATGTGAAGTTCCATACTATAGAAAAATGGATATAAGTGAATATTTAATAATATTAGAAAGATTAAAATCATATAAACTTCTTGAAGAAATTCAATGGGAGCTTTTAAAAATCCCTTTTGATATATCTAAAGATGACTTAATGAATCAATTCTTAAATTTTGTTGATCAGCTATTTATAAATGATCAAGAAGAACTATTTAAACCTCAATGTTACTCAGGAACTTTATATGACTTAGAAACTTATTATCAAATGGTAAATATGTATTACTCTTTTAGCAAGAGATTTAATTTAAATTTTGACTTAGAGTGGATTGAAAATGAAAGGCTTACTGTAAGTGAAGAAATAAACAATATTCTTATGAGAATTTAATAGGTGATTTTATGAGAGTTTTAAATTTAAAAATAACTTTAAGAGCATCTTGGGTACATTCTTTAAAAGAAAAAAGAATGGTGGTTAAGAGCATAGTTCAAAGATTAAAAAATAAATTTAATGTTTCTGTGGGAGAGGTTCATGAACAAGATATTCATCAAATTATAGTTATAGGAATTTCAGCAGTTTGTGGAGATCAAAAGCAAGTTGATTCAACATTAGAAAATCTAATAGATTTTGTAGAAGAAAATACAGATGCAGAAATTATAAACATAGAAAGTGATAGCTATATATTTAAATAAAGTAGTGAAAATAAATTTTAAATTTATAATATATGCTGAAAATGGAAAAGTATATTCCAAAACTATATAAGTATAAGGCTTTTAGGTGAGGGAAAACTAAAATAAAATAAACAAGAGTAGGAGGCGATTAGTATGAATCCATACGAAGCACCAGAAAATAACTATATTTTAGTTATGCCTGACGGAAGTGTAGTAGGCTTTGAAGAAAGTGATATGGCACAGGCATACATAAACAGATATTATCAAGAAAAAATCACTTCTTATTGTGATAAAGTAGATTATTCAGAATATGATATGACAGAGTGGAAATCAACAGAGAATATATGTACAGCTTTAGGAGCATATGAAGGTTTATGTATTTTATATAAGCTAGAAGACTTTATATCTAGTATTCAGCAATCATCAATATTTGAAGATGAAAAAAATGAATTAATATCAAAATTAAGATGTAGAAATATAGATATAAATATAAATGATTATCAAATTGATGATATATTATCTAATATTGATGGAGTAATATATCAATAAGAGGATTAAAATTAAATTTAATAAAAGAGGCTTGTATCAAAAGCTAATAAAAAACTTACAAATAATATGAAGATAATGCTTTGTAAGTTTTTAAAATTTATTTGATACACGCCTTTTTTTTATTTTGGTAAAGAGTTGATAACAATTAAATTTGAAAAATATAGTAAAATTAATTTAACTATGTGGGTAGAGGAGAAGGATATGGAAGAAAAGATTTTAATAATTGAGGATGAACCTGATATACAAAATATTTTAAGATACTCCTTTATGAAAGAGGGATTTAAAGTTAGATGTGTTGATAAAGGAAGACAGGGTATAGATATATTTAAAGAGTTTAATCCTAGTTTAGTGATTTTAGATTTGATGTTACCTGATATTAGTGGATTTGATGTTTGTAGAGAGTTAAATAAATTAAATGCAAATATTATAATGCTTACAGCTAGAGATGATATTGTGGACAAGGTTCTAGGACTAGAGTTAGGAGCAGATGATTATATAACTAAACCCTTTGATATAAGAGAATGTGTAGCAAGAGTAAAGGTTGCATTAAGAAGAAAAGAGAAATTTTTAAAGGAAAGCAATAAAAGTACAGTTAAAGATGAATTTATAATTGGCCCTATTAAAATAAAAAGGCAGTCAAGAAAGGTTTATTTAAATGAAGAAGAGATAAGATTGAAGCCAAAAGAAATAGAACTATTACTATATTTTTTAGATAATCCTAACATAGCCTTATCTAGAGATCAGATATTAGATGGGGTATGGGGAGATGAGTATTTTGGAGATTTTAGAACTGTTGATGTTCATGTAAGAAGATTAAGACAAAAGCTTAATAATGAAGAAATAATAGAAACTATTTTTGGATTAGGATATATGTTTAAAGGTGAAAAATATGAAAGTTAAACATAAATTCTCAGGAGGATTTTTAATAATATTTCTAATTGCCTTTATAATTTTAAATTGTTTTTTAGGTAAAGCTTTTATTAATTATCATGAAAATAAAATTAAAAATGAAATGGATTCTTTATATAAAAGTAGCTACAGTATTCTAAGGTTATATTTTCAAGTAAACAATTTGGAAGGAAACAAGGGGAATTTTAATAGATATATTCCTAAAATATCAAATGATATTAGTGAACAAGGAAAGTGCCAAATTGATGTTTTTAATGAAGATTTAGAAAAGGAATATAGTTATTATTTAGATGATTTTTCTTTTGATTATGAAAAGGATGGGGGATATGATGTTTTAAAAGAGGCAAATAAGAATAAGGCTGCATTAAACATTTATAGAGATGAAAATGCGGTTAAAGCATACTTAGCTTTTCCAGTTTATGTTGATGATAGTTTTTTAGGAAATATACTTTTAAGCAAGGATTATTCAAAGGAATACTTAGAGTTAAGAGATTTAATGAGCAATATAAAATTCATTGTTTCAATAACATTTTTACTTATATTAATTTTCACATATTTTCTTTTTGAGAGAATAATAAATCCTTTAAATTATATAAAAAATTCTTTTAAAAGAATTGGTGATGGTGACTTTAAAATAAACTTAAAAGTTAATTCAAAGGATGAAATAGGAGATTTAGCCTGTGGAGTAAATAAAATGGCAAATAAAATTGAGGAACAGATTGAAAAAATAAATGAAGAAAAGGAAAAGGTTTTAACATTAGAAAAAACTAGAACAGAGTTTTTTAACAATATTACTCACGAGTTAAAAACTCCATTAACTAATATTTCAGGATATGCTCAAATTATGAGTGAAGAAGATTTCAATGATAATGATTTTAGAAAATTTGCTTTAGAGAGAATAAACAAGGAAAGCAAAAGAATGCATGAACTTATAGTAAGTTTGATTGAAATTTCCAAAAACAAAAGCGATATAGAAAGTGGAGAAATAGAAAATGTAAACTTAAAAACATTAATAGAGGATTTATGTGAAGATTTTAAAGTTAAGGGAGATAAACAAGGGATATGCATTTCTAATAATTTAGAAGATATTGAGTTTATGTGTAGAGAAGATGAAATGAGAAGAATTATTATAAATCTTTTAGATAATGCCATAAAATATTCAATAAAGGATAGTGAAATAAAGATTAGTCTATTTAAAGATAAAGAAGAAAAATTTATAGAGATAGAGAATTTTAGTGATGAGATTAGTAGTGAGGGAGTGGAAAAAATATTTGAGCCATTTTATAGAGAAAATACTAAAAAATCTAGAGAATTAGGGGGAAATGGCTTAGGACTTTATATATGCTCAGAGCTAGTGAAAAAATATGGAGGGGGTATTTCCTTTAATTATTCTAACGGTAAGGTAAAGGTTAGTATTATTTTTAAATAATTTATATATTTAATTTTGGAAATATTTTGGCAATAAGATTTAATTTTTTAGAAAAAACTCCTGTGTAAAATAAAAGCAAATAGTAATTTTATAAGAAGATTTTGAAAGGAGTATTTATGAAAAGGGGTAAAATTTTAATTTGGGTTTTAGCTGGGGTGATTACTACAGGACTTTTAATAAGTTCCTTTATAAGTTATAAAAGTACTAATAAGTATGGAGGGGAGTTATATATACTATCTAATAATGCTGCGGAGGATTCAGAAAATAATAAAATAAAGGTTATTAAGGAGCATGATTTTAAATTAGAAGAAGGACTATATGACTATGAAAGCTTATTAGTTAGAGATGAAAAACTTTATTTAGAAAGCAGAAATAGGGATGGAAAGCTCTTAAAAACAGAGGAAATTATTTTGGAAGGAAATAATTCTAAGAGGGTTGAAGTTGAAAAGTTAAAAGAAGCTCCAAATCTTAGAGATATTGAATTTATACTAGATAACTGTGAGTTTGAAGATTTAGGAAACGGTAATTGGAAGGTTTTTAGTAAATATTATGAAAAAGAAGAGATAGTTAATATAGATAAGTTTAATAAAAATAACTTTGCAGAAGAGACCTTAAAGGAAACAAGGGAATATTATGTTTTAGAAGATTATTTGATTTTTTTTATAAATAGAAGATTTGATTTAGGAGAAGGAATTTGGGATAAAGATGGAACTTATAAAGAAATAAGATGGTATGACTTTAACAATGAACTTTGGGATAATATTGAAGTACCTAAAGAAGTTTATTTAGAGAGAAGTTTAATAGGTGTAGTAGATAATAAAGTTTTTATTTCAGGAAGTAATATAAAAGGTCAACAATTTCCAAGTAAAATATATTCTTTAGATTTAAAAGAAAAAGTTTTAAAAGATGAAGTTGATTTATTAGAAGATGGAGGGGAAGCTTACTACGACTTAGCTTTTTTAAATGATGAAAAAATTTTATTTCATTGTGGAAGTAGTGAGGGAGAAAAAGTTAAAATGATAGATTTAAGAAATAAAGTCACCACAGAATTATATAAATCTAATCTAGACTCAGAAAGATTCTTTTTATCTCAGAAAGTAGCTCCTTCAGGAGATAAGATTTTTTATCTTTCTCAAAATGGAGGGAACATGGAGGTTAAGGCTTTAAAGATAGGGAATAACAAAACCATAGCTGAAGGAAAAGTTTATGATTATGAATATAATAAAGCTGCTCTTATAAAGGAGTATGGAGAGGATTATATTGACCCAACACCACAGATCTTATGGAGTAATGATGGAAAATATTTAATCATAGGAGAAAAAGAAAAGGGAAGTATAAAAATATCAAATATAAAAGTTTTAGAATTAAGCCAGTAGAATTTGTGAGGGGATTTTATGAAAAAAAGAAAGGTTTTAGGTGGAGTTTTATTTAGTTTAGTACTAATAACATTAATTACTCTAATTATGTTTTTTAGAGAAAATACTATTAGTAAATTTGTAAATTCTGAAACCATAAAAGAATTTACTAGTGAATGTAAGACTAAAAATGAATTGAATTTTAAAGCAGAAGATGAGGAATATTTTTCTTGTGAATTAGTTATTAATGATGAAAAATTATACCTACAAAAAAGAAATGATGATGATAAAGTTGTGGATAAGTATGAAATAGTATTTGAAAAGGATGAAGTTAAAAAAATAAAGTGTAATAATTTAAAAGATGAAAGTATAAGAGATGAAATTACAAAAGAGGACATAGATGAAAGGGAATATGTTAATGGCTATAAATATGAGGATTTAGGAAATGGAAAAGGGCAGTTTTTTGATTTAGCATATAATAAAGGTTTTAAAGTTGATTTAGACAAATTTAATAAGGATGATATGGCTAAAAAAACTTATGGAGAATATAGTTATAGCAAGATAGTTAAAGATAAAATTTTCTTTTTTATTAGGAGAGATCCAGGAAAAATAAAGTGGTTTTCAGAGGATCATAGTAGATATAAGGAACTAAGATGGTATGATTTTAATGAAGAAATTTGGGATAGTGTGAAGCTTTCAAAAAATCAACATGTTCAAAGCATTATAGGAATTGTAGATAATAAGATTTATTTAACTGGAACTGAAGAGTGGGGCAGTCAGTATCCAAGTAAAATCTATAGTGTAGATTTAAAGAAAAAGAAAGTAAAAGAAGAAATAAAATTAAAAGATTTATGTATATAAATTAATAAAAAGGACAATATAATAATGTAACGTGGAGGAGATAACTTAAAGATTTCTACCGAAAGTTACATTTTAAAAATTTTAGTGTATGGCAAGGTAAGAATTATTTTTCTTACGGAAGTGGCGTAACTAAAATTTTAGAATATAAATCTTAATCAGAAGAGATAATTACTTTTACTGAACTAAGATTAAATATTCTAATAAAAAAGCTCTTTGATATCTTATAGTAATCTTAGAGTTTTATCTTAAATAAAGGTATTAGGTAATTTAATTTACATGAGTTTGCTTAAGTTATTAGGTATTTTTATTTAAGAGAAGGGATAAGTTGTTTGTTTACCAACTTATCCCTTTTTGCTTTTAAAGTTATTTTAAAAGAAATACTCACTTAAAATATTGGATAAAATAAACATAGATTAATAAAAAATTTTGTAATGAAAATTTTAATATTAATTATTTATAAAATAAATTTTAGGTTTATGATATATAATATATTTAACAAATACAAATGAGTAGGTGAAATACATGTCAGTAGATAAAAACAGAATAAATCAAGATTTAAAGTTTATTTGTGAAAATATTAAAAAGTTAGAAATATTAAATAGACTAGGAGAAGAGGCGTTTTTAAAAGATTTTAAAAATGTGGATAGTACAAAGTACTTATTAAGAAGTTCTATTGAAGCAGTTTTAGATTTATCAAACTATGCTGTTATTTCTAATGGATGGGATATGCCAGAGAATATAGAGAAAACTTTTAAGGTTCTTAGGGAAAAAAATATAATAAGAGATTTTGAATTTGAAGAGTATATGGAGCTTATGAATTTAAAGGATAAACTTACCTTCATGTATGCTTCTATAGAAGATGAATTCATATTTAATGAGTTAAAAAAGACAATAATAAAGTTAAAAAATATAAAAAAATCCTTAGATAATTTAAAATAAAATTATATTTAAAATGAATATTGATTTCTAGACAGGGTTAGAAGTAACTTAACTTTTTTATTCTTTATTAAGAAATTTCTTAGCCTTATCTAGAAATCAATATGAGCTTAAGAGAGGGATTTCTTACTTTCTAAGAAGCTCGGAGGTTAATATATATGGATTTTTATATCTATTCTTCTTTTTAGTTTTATTTCCTATATTTATGCACTTATGAGGACAGTTATTTACACATCCCATGCAATCACAACAATTTCCTTTCCATTTAGGGCCTTCATCTACAATTTCTATATTTTTATTTGGACAGATTTTAGCACAAATTCCACAAGCAGTACAAAATTCATTGGTGCTAAAATTCTTATCTTTATTTTTAAAACCATCTTTCCAAAGTTTATATAAAAGTAAATTAATTCTAGTATGTTTTTCCTTTAAGTCTTTAGACTCCCTATTTAATATTGAAAGAGTAAAATTTTCTATTTTAAACTTGTTTGAATCAATTACTTTTTTTGCATCTTCTCCTACCTTAGGATTTCTACCCATTCTTATATAGTTTGAGTTAAGTAAAAACTTTTCCCCATTAGATAAACTTAAGTTCTTAGGATAAAGTAATTTATTTATCATGGAAAAGGTTATGCCTTTTCCGCCACCGGTACATTCAGCTGCAAAAATATATGAATCTTTATTTAATTGTAATTTAGAGATAAATTCACTTACCATAGGAGGAAGGCCAGAGGCATAAATAGGATATACAAAGCCTATGGTTTCTGCTTCATATTTAAACTCTTTTTTATAGAAAGCATCTACTATGGAGATTATTTTTGCATCCTTTAGATGTTTAGCTATTTCCTTAGCGGTGTAAAGTGAATTACCTGAGGTTGAAAAATAAAATATTAAATTTTTCTTCATATAATATCCATCCTTATTAAAAAATAATTCATTATATTCATTTTAATATTAAAAATACATAATTTCTATATAAAGGCTAAATATAATTAATACGAAATAAAAATCAAAGTTGACAATTTTGATGGGAATTAATATAATTGGAACTATATTAAAATGGAAAGAGGTTAAGCTAATGAAGAAAAAATTAATGTTATTATTTCTAACAATAAGTATTTTAATGATGGTATTAGTTGGTTGTAGCAATAATAGTAATAACATTCAAAAAAATAGCACTAATAAAGAAAAGATAACAGTAGCAACTTCAGGAACATATTATCCATTTACTTTTCTAGAGGGTGGAGAACTTAAGGGGTTTGAAGTTGATGTATGGAATGAAATAGGAAAGAGATTAGGGTATGATGTTGAGTTTAAAACAGCTTCTTTCAGCGGATTATTTGGAATGCTTGAAAGTGGAAAGGTTAATACAATAGCTAATCAAATAACTGTAACTCCAGAAAGAGAAGAAAAGTATTATTTCTCAGAGCCATATGTATATAGTGGGGCTCAAATAATAGTTAAAAAAGGCAATGATTCAATTAAATCCTTTGATGATTTAAAGGGCAAAAAGGTTGGAGTTGACCTTGGAAGTAACTATGAGAAAATAGTTAAAGATAAAGATGAAAATAATGAGATAAAAATATTAACTTATCAAAATACAGATGCTGCTTTCAATGAACTTTTACTTGGAAGAATAGATGCTGTAGTAATAGATAGGGTTTCAGCTATAGCTGCCATAAAAGAAAAAGATTTAAATTTACAACTAGCTGGAGAACCAATAGATAAAATAGAAAATGCCTATCCTTTTGTTAAGGATGAAAAAGGCAAAGATTTATCAGAAAATGTTAATAAAGCTTTAGATGAAATGAAGAAAGATGGAACTCTTAAAGCTATTTCTGAAAAATGGCTAGGAATGAATGTAAGTGTTCCTAATAACCAAGAAAATAGTAATAATATTATAGATAATAATAAAAATAATAGTATAGGTTTTGATTTTATGTATTCATTAGATTTAATACCTATGTTATTAAAGGCTATTAACGTAACAATATCTTTATCAGTATTCGGTATGATATTAGGATTAATAGTTGGTATAGCTCTTGCTATGATAAGAGTTTACAAAATTCCTGTACTAAAGCAAATAGCTGAGGTTTACATATCATTCTTTAGAGGAACACCTCTTTTAGTACAATTATTTTTACTTTATTTTGGTGTGCCACAGGTAATACCTTCACTTCAAAATATGAGTGCATTTACTGCGGCATTAATAGGTTTAGGGCTTAATGCATCAGCTTACATAGCAGAAATATTAAGATCATCAATAGATGCTATAGATAAAGGGCAAATGGAAGCATGTCTATCATTAGGTATGACAAGGGCTCAAGCTTTAAAAAGAGTAGTTTTACCACAAGCATTTAGAATAGCAATACCTCCTTTAGGTAATATATTTGTAGATACAGTAAAAGGATCTTCATTAGCATTTACTTTAGGAGTTGTAGAATTATTAGCTAAGGCTCAAATGGAAGCGGCAGCTAGTTATAAATTCTTTGAAAGTTATGTGGTAGTTGTAATTATGTACTGGATAATCATAGGCTTCTTTAATTACCTACAAAAGATCTTAGAGAAAAAACTTTCAGTTTATTAAGAGGGGAGGAGAGAAGTCATGATAAAGGTTAAAAATCTTAAAAAGAGCTATAAAAATTTAGAGGTTTTAAAAGATGTTAACATGGAAGTTAAACAGGGAGAGGTAGTTGTTATAATAGGACCTTCAGGTTCAGGTAAATCAACCTTTCTAAGATGTTTAAATTATTTAGAATCACCAGATAAGGGAGAAATCCAAGTTGGTCATGTAAAAGTAAATGCTGAAAAAATAAGCAAAAAAGAAATTAATGACTTAAGAAAACAATCAGCAATGGTATTTCAGCATTATAATTTATTCAATAACAAAACAGTTCTACAAAATGTTACGGAAGCATTAATTGTAGTAGAAAAAATGGATAAGAAAAAAGCTGAGGAAATTGCCTTAGAAAATTTAAAGAAGGTAGGTATGGTTGATAAAAAGGATAATTATCCAAATACCTTATCAGGAGGACAAAAACAAAGGGTTAGTATAGCGAGAGCTATGGCTATAAATCCCAATGTTACCCTTTTTGATGAACCTACATCAGCCTTAGATCCAGAATTAGTAGCAGAAGTATTAGCTGTTATAAAAGATTTGGCTAAGGAACATAAAACAATGATAATAGTTACCCATGAAATGAGTTTTGCAAGGGATGTAGCAGATAGAGTTGTATTTATGGATGGAGGAATAGTTTTAGAGGAAGGTACTCCAGAGGAAATTTTTAAAAATCCTAAAAATGAAAGAACAAAACAGTTTCTTGAAAGATTTATAGTTAATTAAAAAAACTATAGTGGTATAGAAAATTAATATATACCACTATAGTTTTTTATTTTATTTCTTTAAATAATTCAAATGCTTTACTTTTAGCTTCTTCTAATATCTCATTACCTTCTGATGTAATACTATAATATTTTCTTATCTTACCATCTATTAATCTATCTTTTCTTAGTAGTAAACCATCTCTCTCCATATTATGAAGTATTGGATATAAAGTTCCTGGACTCATAGAATATCCATGTTCCCTAAGTTCTTCAATCATTTTTGATCCGAAAAAAGGTTCAACTTTTGCATGGTGTAAGATATGGATATGTATAAAACCTAAAAATAATTTTCTTAAAACTTTTTCTTGCATGGGGCCATCTCCTATAACAAAATAAATATATATATAAATACGATATCGAAAATAGATTGCTGTTAATGCTTTCTATTATATTATACTTCTTAATTCTTTCAAATCAAAAGATTAATATATGGTATTATGCTTAAAATTTAATGTAAAATGGTCTTGTAGTTTAATTAGATTATATAAAGTTAACTATAAGGAGTATTTGTTATAAATAGTTAAAATATTGATTAAAAGGTAGGGTTATACTAGGGAAAAGAATGAAATTAGAAAATAAAAATTATTTAATTTTAAGTATGTATAGAATCTTTTTTAGAGAAATTTTTTATATAAAGTTTTTAAATAAAAAAAGAATGCATAAGCATTCTTTTTTATTGTTTCTTATTCATTATAGCATTTCTTATTTTTTTGAATTGTGGGAAAGCTTTTTTATAAAGTGTGTATATTCCATTATCAACAACAATATCAAACTCTCCTATAAATTCTACGAAGTTTCCGTTAAATCCTTTTTTGAATTTATAAAGTCCATATAGTGGATTTTCAGGATTTAAGTCTCCAGAAACACCTCTAAAGTCATATACATCACAACCTAGATCAATAGAGTCACAAATCATTGACCATTGCATAGCAAAGTTAGGCATTGTATCTCTTAATATATTTTCTGAAGCTCCGTAAAGATACCATGCTTTGTTTCCGTAGTATAAGTATATTGATCCTGAAAGATATATTTCTTGACCTTTGAAAGGTTCTATATCAGATATTTTCTTTTTAAAGCCTTCTATTTGTCTTTCAGCTTCTTTAAGTCTCTTATCTTGGTCATTTAATTTCTTTTCAATTCTTGATTTCTTATCTTCATCAGTTTCAGCCTCAAGCTTTACTTTAAGCTCTTCTATTTTGTTAATAGCCTTAGTTTTAGCTTCTTCTTGCTTGTTTAATTTTTCTGATAATCTGTTGAAGTCATTTTCGTAGCTATACTTAACCATGTATAATCTACAATGTGGATATAAGTAATCTATCATGTCCTTAAAATATTCTCTATGTCTTACTAAGAAGTTATCTCTCTTACCAGTTGTAACCATGATTTCATGGAATCTGTCTAATACATCTTCATTTAAAGTTTCTTTATCATAAACCTCAACTGATAATCCTCTTTCCTCAGCAACTTTTATGTTATATCTAGTTTTACTAGAGAATTTTTTAAATACAGCCTTCTTAATATCCATTTTATTCCCTTCAGTTGGAAGTGGAAGTCTAAATACAAAGTTTGGTTGTATAGCTTCAAAGTTTTTACTATCTGTGTTTTTATAACCTAAACTCTTAAGGAAGTTCTTTATTTCAGTACCTTCTGAAAGAGCTTCTTCATTTTCTTTTAAATGGATATCTGGATCTATTGTTATAAAGCTTATATTATTCTTTTTAGCAAACTCTCTTAGATATTCAGTAAATTCTATTAATAATTTTTTATTGTTGTAGTCACATGTAAAACTTCTTGGAATATATCCCATATATTTATTTATGTATGGTGCTTTTCTTAAAAGTATAGTAGCTGTGATAACCATATTATTATCATTATCATATCCTGCTATAAACTTCTTCTTCCAATCTTTTTTTAATTCAGCCCAATAAGATGTTTGGAATATGTGACCCTTTCTATCAGATTCATTAAATTTATCAATTTCTGATGAATTTATTTCTACAAATTTATACAATTTAGTTTCCTCCTTAAACTTCATCAGTTCTAAACATATATATACATTAAGACATAATAAGTATATTGTAATATGAAATAATTTTCTGTTCAAGTGTAACATTGCTATTATACAGGAATATTAGGGCTTTATGTAAGCTTTGTAAAAAAATAAAGATGCCATATCAAAAGCTAATAATAAAACTTACAAATGTATTAGGAAATTACTAGAGATTTCTTAATACTATTTGCAAGTTTAATTAAAAGTTATTTTGATATAACATCTTTTAAGCTTGTGAACTCTTGGTTTCTAAACTTTCTAAAAGATTTTTATTTAAAAACATTATTAAATAAGATACTATGCTTGCCATAAAAATTACTGTTGTTCCAGGACTAATTTCAAATAGCATAAGTGAAAATAAAAATATAACTATATTTCCAATAGAAACTACTGGTTTAGTAAAGGTTAAAATTACACTAGCTCTTAAAATATCCATTGAACTCATAGAGAATCTTGAGATTAATACAAAAATATATGTTGTAGTTAATAGCATTAACACCATTAATACTATAAATACACAAGCAAGAGGTAAACTATAGTAAACAGTTGAAAATATTCTTAAGTTAAAACTTAAAAGGAATATTAAAAATAATTCTCCACACCACATTAAGGTAGATTGTTTCCAATTATATTTTAAACCTTTAATAAAGTCACTAAATAAATCTAAATCTTTATATTTCACTAATTTTCTCATACAGTAAAGCAGTGCTGTAAAACTTGCTCCAAAAGGAATTAGAGAAACTAAAAATAAAGGTAAATATGTTGTTATATTACTAAGTCCTACAAACAAGAAGAACAAGATTACAGGTATATTTAATATAGAGAAAAATATATTAAGCATAAAAAACCAAAAGATGTAATTAAAAAAAGTAAGTAGTTTTTCAAGATTAAAAAATTCACCCATTTTTATCACTCCATAAAATAATGTAATGGTTTAACTGATTTGTAATTATAGTTTAAGATAAGTAGAGGGTAAAAACAATTTAAATATGCATGAAATTTAAATGAAACCATAAAAAATACATAAAAACAATAAAATATCATAATTTGATAAGCTTTTCAGATAGGGGAGAATATGATTTAATAAAAATTGACTAAGGTAATGTGGGTGAAGAGGGGAATTAAATGAAGTTTAGTAAGTCAAATCTTTATAAAAGACTATTTATAACATATACAATAGTTATATTATCCGTGGTTAGTATTTTATGCATTTACTTCTTAAGTAAAACTTCTGAAGAGATTAAGAGAAATAATCTTTATATAAATGATAAAATACTGCAAGATGTAAATGAAACTCTAGAGTATAATAGTAGCACATCGAGAAGAATAATGAATATGCTCTATGAAGATGACTTTAGGTTAAATGATGTTATAAAGTATTTAAATTCAGATTTAGTTGATTATATAAAAGGCAAATTAGATTACTATAGTGCAAGTGATAAACTTTATTATAATGGTATAGAAAGTTTTGTTAAGAGTTCATTTCAATTAAATAACTTTTTAAAAAATATATCATTTATAAGCTATTCTAGAAATGAAATATCAGTTTTTAATAGAAAAGGAGAAATAAAGACCTATCCTTTTAATTCAAATGAATTATTAGACAAAAAGGATATTGAATATGCAATCTATAACAAAAATGAGATTAGTATAATCAATGAAATAAGAGATTCAGCTTCTTTAAAGCCAGAAGGAATGCTTATGACTACTTATGATGTAGGGGTAATTAGTGATGTGATAAAAAAATATAAGGATACAAATTCAGAGGTTCTTATATTAAATAAAGAAGGAATGATTTTATTTGATTCAGAAAATAAATATGACTATGAGCATTATCCATACTTTGACAAGCTTAAAATAGGTAGTCATGAGCTTTTATTAGAAGATAATTATTATGTAGATATATTACCAGATAATAATGGATTAATATCTGTAGTTAGGATAAAGGTAAGTAATGCTACAAAAGTACCTATTCTTTTTAAGGTTTCAGCCTTTTTAGTTAGTTTATTCTTATTTATAATTGCAGAGTGTGTTCTTTATATAAAATTTAAAAATTTAAGTAAGAGAATGGATTCACTTGTTTTAGCTATGGAAAAGGTTGAAAAAGGAGATATAGATGTACATATCCCTTTAAGTAATGATAGGGATGAAATAACATTCATTGCAGATAATTTTAATAAAATGTGTGAAAAGTTAAATGATCATATAAGGAAGAGTTACTTAGCAGAATTACGCCAAAGAGAAGCTGAAATTGTAGCCCTTCAAAATCAAATTAATCCACATTTTCTTTATAATACACTAGAATCAATAAGGATGAAGGCAATATGCAATGGAGATAAAGAAGTAGGAAAAATGCTCTATAGCTTAGCATTTTTATTTAGAAGTCAAGTAAAGGGAAATCTTATAGTTTCAATAGATCAGGAAATAAAATACTGTAATAAATATTTGGAACTATTTAAGTTTAGATATGATGAGAAGTTTAAGTTCAAAATAGAATGTGAAGAGGATTTATATGATAAGGCAATTGTTAAATTTACTCTTCAACCTTTAATTGAAAACTATTTTGTTCATGGTATAAGGTTAGAAAGAGATGATAATGAATTAAAAATATATATCTATAAACATTTAGAAGATATAGTTGTAGAAGTAATAGACAATGGTAGAGGAATTCCTAAAGAGAAATTAGATGATATAAATAGAAGAATTAGGGAGTGTGATCATTCTGGTAAATCAATAGGGATGCTAAATGTTCATGAAAGGATTAAAATTAAATATGGGGAACCTTATGGGTTAACTGTTACTAGTGAGGAGAATAAGGGAACTAATATGATTTTAAGATTCCCGCTTAGAGAGGTGGAGTAGTAATATGTACAAGGTTATGCTAGCTGATGATGAGAATTTAATTTTACAAGGACTTGAGAATATAATTGAATGGGAAGAACTAGGGTTAGAAATTGTAAATAAGGCAAGTAATGGTCAAGAAGCCATAGATAAATTTAAGGAAAATCCAGTTGATATAGTAGTAACTGATATTAACATGCCACAAGTTACTGGATTAGAATTATTAAAGGAATTAAAGAAGTTTAATTCTGATGTTAAGTTTATAATATTAAGTGGATATGATGATTTTTCTTATGCTAAGAAAGCAATAGAGTTAGGTGTTGAAAATTATATATTGAAGCCCATAGATGAAGAAGAATTAGAAAAAACTTTAAAAAATACAATAAATAAAATAAAACAAGAAAAGGAAGAAAATAAATCAAGTTTAGGAAAACATAACCTACTTATTAAACTTATTAAGGGTAAATTAGCTAAAGGTGAAATAGAAGAAAATAGAGAAAGTTTTTATATGAATTTAAATTCAGAAAGATATTCTTTATGCATTATAAACACTAGAAGTAGATATGACAGTGAGGAAATGTTACATAACATAGTTAATGTAATAAAGGAAAATACTGAAAATAAATTTGAAATAATATACACTTTAGATGAGGAACTTATTTTAATAAACTCTTGGGATGAAGCCTTAAGTAAAAAAGAGATTAAAAAATATTATGATAAATTAAAAGAACAAATAATAAATGAGTATGGAATAGACGTATTTTTAAGTGTTGGAGAGCCAGTTTGTGATTTCTATAAAATTAGTTCAAGTTATAAGGAAGCAAATAACTTAAAAAAATATGTTCTTACCTTAGGGTATAATAAGTGTATAACAACAGAAGATGTTAAGGATATAAATGAGAAGAATATAAACTTTAGTGAGGTTTTAGATAAATTAAATAAAAGAATAATTGCTAAAGATATAGAAGGGGCAGAAAAAATTATTGAGGAAACAGTTGAGGATAAAAATTTAAATCCAAGAAATATATATGATTTATCTGTAAAAATACTATTTTTATTGGATGGTATAGTTGAAGAATTTAAAGTTGAAAAACAATACACAGGAAATAGTTTAGGAGAGGAAATCGTTGCTCTTTGTAGTGAAGATACAAGGGAAGATATTAAAACTTTATTATGTAGTGAAATTAGGGAAGTTATAGAACTTATGCACCCAACAACTATAAAATATAGCCCTGTAATTCAACAAATTATAAGTTATGTAAATGAAAACTATTATGAAGAGGTAAGTCTTAAGACTTTAGCTCAAAAATATCATATAAATACATCTTATTTAGGACAGGTATTTACAAAAGAAGTGGGATGTTCATTTTCTGAGTATTTAAATAAAACTAAAAATATGAAAGCTAAAGAGCTTATATTAAATACAAATATGAAGATAAATGATATAGCTAAAAAGGTAGGGTATTTAGATACTAGTTATTTCTATAGAAAGTTTAAGAAGTACTATGGAGTTTGTCCATCAACCTTAAGAAATATAAAAAATTACTAATTATAAAGCTATGGAATATTAAGCTGTATTCAAAGATAAATTTTGAGTACAGCTTTTTTTATGAAACTTTGTTAAAAAAATAATATTTAAAACAAGAATTAAGCAAATAATAATAAAGAGTAATATAATATTTAAGTAGAACCCTCCTTAAGTTTTATATATTATGTGATAAAAATCACATTTTCCAAAGTTTTGGAATGATAAAATTTAAACAATTGAAGAAAGTTATTATATTAATAATTGTTTTAGGTAAATGTTGATTTCTAGCTATATATTTAGAAATCAATAATAGTATAAGATAGACTTTTTTATTAAATTTAAAAGGTAGGTGTTTTAGAGTATGTATAAATTAGGAATAATAACTAGCAGTGATAAAGGATATTCAGGAGAAAGAAAGGATGAAAGTGGATTAGTAATAGCTCATATTGCAAAGGAAAAAGGATTTAAGATAGAAAAGTATATAGTTTTACCAGATGAAAGAGAAATGCTTAGAGATGAGATGATTAACATGGCTGATAACTTAGGTGTTGATCTTATACTTACAACTGGTGGTACTGGATTTAGTAAAAGAGATGTTACTCCAGAGGCAACTAAAGATGTTATAGAAAAGGAAGCATTAGGAATACCAGAAGCTATAAGAAGTTATAGTATGACAATAACTAAAAGAGCTATGCTTTCTAGAGCTACTGCAGGTATAAGAAAAGATACTCTTATTGTTAATATGCCTGGTAGTCCAAAAGCTTGTAGAGAAGTTATGGACTATATTTTAGATGATTTAAAACATGGAATAGATATTATGAAGGGAGATGCTAGAGAATGCGCAAGAAAATAAGCCTATTAATAATAATGGCAATAGGAATGTTATCATTATTATTTGTAGGATGCACTAATAACAAGGAAGAGAAAACTTTAACAGTTAGTATTGCTGCAAGCCTTCAAAAGCCAATGGAAAAAATTGCAGCTAATTTTGAAAAGGAAAATGGAGTAAAGATTCAATATAATGTAGGTGGCTCAGGAACCTTAAAAAAACAAATTAGTGATGGGGCTGATGTAGATTTATTCTTCTCAGCAAATACTAAATATGCAAAAGAACTTATAGATGAAGGGCTTGTAAATAAGGATGAATCCTATAAGATTTTAAATAACCAATTAGTTTTAATTGAAAACAATGATTATAATAAACCTATAAATTCTTTAGAAGACTTAAAAAATGTAGAGGGTAAAATTGCAATTGGTGAAATCTCAACAGTTCCAGCAGGACAGTATGCTAAAGAAAGTCTAGAAAAAGTAGGAGTTTATAAGGACATTGAAGATAAATTAGTTTCTGCTAGAAGTGTAACAAATGTTAAGACATATGTTGAAAATGGAGAGGCTAATTTAGGATTTGTATATAAGACAGACGCTTTAGATTTAAAAAATAGTAAAATAGTTTATGAGGTACCTAATGATTATCATAAACCTATAGAATATGAACTATGTTTATTAAAAAATAGTAAAAATAATAAAGAAGCAAAGAAGCTTATTGAGTACTTAAAAGGTGAAGAAAGTAAAAAGATATTTAGTGAGTATGGTTTTGAGGTGAACTAAAAAATGATATGGGAAGCCTTATTAATATCCTTAAAAGTTGTATTAGTAGCAGTATTTTTAAGCTGTATTTTAGGAATATTACTTGGCTATTTTATGGTGGAAAAAAATTTTAAGTTTAAATACATTATTGAAACAATAATAATATTTCCTATGTTTTTACCCCCTTCTGCAGTAGGATATTTAATTCTTTTAATATTAGGCAAGAAGGGAGTAATAGGTGAATTTCTATACAATAATTTTGACATGAGTATTATATTTACTTGGATAGGGGCTGTTATAGTAGGAATAGTTGTTTCAATACCTATTATGTATCAAAGTTTAAAAACATCCTTACTTAGTGTTAATGAAGATGTAAAAAATGCTGCTAGGGAAATGGGAGCAATAAATTTTAAACTTTATAGACTTATAAGTTTACCTCTTTCTAAAAAAGGATTATATACAGGTATTGTACTTAGTATAGCTAGAGTTTTTGGAGAATTTGGAGCTACTATTTTAGTTGCTGGTAATATTCAAGGTAAAACTCAAACAATACCTATGGCTATGTATTATGCTATTGAGAATGGTGATTCAGGTTTAGCAAATAAGATATTAATACTTATAGTTTTAATATCAGTGATTTTAACTTTTTCTTATAATAAAATAATTAAGAAAATAAAATAGAACTTTTAAAGTTTAGAGAAGAGGAGAGTAAAATATATGGATAATAAACTTACTCATTTTGATAATAAAGGAAATGCAGTTATGGTAGATGTAAGCAATAAAAATGAAACTGAAAGAATAGCTATTGCAACAGGTACTGTAAAGGCATCAAGTGAAACTATAGAATTAATAAAATCAGGTCAAATAGGAAAGGGTGATGTTTTAGGGGTTGCCAGAGTTGCAGGTATAATGGCGATGAAAAATACTAGTAATTTAATACCTATGTGTCATCCTGTTATGATTACAGGATCTAGTATTGATTTTGAAATTGATTCTGAAAAAAATGAAATAAGGATAACAGCTACTTCAAAGGTAGTTCATAAAACAGGAGTTGAAATGGAGGCTCTTACAGGAGTATCTATTGCAGCCCTTACTATTTATGATATGTGCAAAGCTGTAGATAAAAGAATGGTTATAGGAGATATACACCTAGTAAAAAAACTAGGTGGAAAAAGTGGAGAATTTAATTTTTAAATGATTCATGTGAAAAAGTGAGTTAGAGTTTAGCCTCTAACTCTTTTTTTATTATAAATATAAGTATATAAATTATATATTTTATGGACTTTCTATTGTTATTAAACTTTTTTAATATTTGTAATTGAAATTTATACAGTAAAACTAAATATTTTCAACTTTTCCCAAAACGCATAAAATGATAATATTTTATTGTAAGAAACGTTTACAACAAAAGGGGGAAGAAGTGTGAAGAGTAAAGCTAAAAAGCTTCCAAAAGAGAAGCTTACAATGAAAGATAGAATGAAACGTTTTAGAAACAATAAAGAATTATTACTACTTACTATACCAGGAGCAATATGGTTTTTAGTATTTGCTTACTTACCAATGTTTGGAGTAATTGTAGCATTTAAAAGATGGAGAATCCATGGAGGCTTCTTTGAAAGCTTAATGAATAGTAAATGGGTTGGATTTGATAACTTTAAATTCTTATTCCAAAGTAGTGATGCTTGGTTAATAACTAAAAATACAGTTTTATATAATCTTGTATTTATAATTTTAGGAATAGTACTTCCAGTAACATTAGCAATTTTATTAAATGAGTTATTAAATAAAAAGCTAGCTAAGTTCTATCAAAGTAGTATGTTCTTACCTTATTTCTTATCATGGGTTGTTGTAAGTTATTGTTTATATGCATTCTTAAGCCCAGAAAAAGGATATGTTAATGGTATTTTACAATCTATGGGTGGAAAAGGAATTTCATGGTATACAGAGCCTAAATATTGGCCATTTATAATAATTTTCATGAGTCAATGGAAAGCAGTTGGATACGGAACAGTTGTTTATTTAGCTTCAATATGTGGTATAGATAAGAGTTACTATGAAGCAGCAATGATAGATGGAGCAAGTAAGTTCCAACAAATAAAATATATAACAGTTCCATTATTAAAACCTGTAATGATCATAATGTTCATAACTTCAATTGGTGGTATGTTCAGAGGAGATTTAGGTCTATTCTATCAATTACCAAAGGATTCAGGTGCTTTATATCCAGTAACAAATGTAATAGATACTTATGTATATAGAGGTCTTATGAACTTAGGAGATATAGGTATGAGTTCTGCAGCAAGTTTATATCAATCATTTGTAGGATTAATACTTATCGTAACTTCTAACGCTATAGTAAGAAAAGTAGATGAAGAAAACGCATTCTTCTAAAAAAAGGTGGTGTAATGTGTGTTAGAAACTATTAAACAAAAAAGACTTCAGAAAAAAGCGGAACCAAAAGAAGAGGTAAGCAAGTTTAATGCTGTCTCAAAAAAGAGTAACTTTTTATTAAATGTTTTATTCGCAATATTAGCTTTCTTAGCAATAATGCCCTTCGTATTTGTTATAGCTATATCATTAACAAATGAGCAATCATTACAATTAAATGGATATAGATTCATACCAGAAGAGTGGAGTTTTGAAGCTTATAAATATATATTCTCATCAGGTAGCCAGATTTTAACATCATATGGAGTTACAATTATAGTTACAATTTTAGGTACTTTAATTGGACTAGCTATAATGTCAATGTATGGATATGCTTTATCAAGAAAGAGTTTTGCTTACAGAAAGTTCTTTACTAAAGTAATATTTATACCAATGTTATTCTCAGGTGGTATGGTTGCTTCATACTTAGTAGTTACAAGATTCTTAAACTTAAAGAATACAATATGGGCACTTATACTTCCAATGTGTGTAAGCTCATTCCATATAATTATTTTAAGAACATTCTTTAAAACATCAGTACCAGACGCTATTATAGAATCAGCTAAAATAGATGGAGCATCAGAGTGGAGATTATTCTTAAGAATAGTATTACCAATATCTCTTCCTGGTATAGCAACAATAGGATTATTCTTAACTTTAGGATACTGGAATGACTGGTTCAACGCTATGTTATATATTGATGAACCAAACTTAATACCATTACAGTACTTATTAATAAGACTTGAAAACTCAATGGAGTTCTTAGCAAATAATGCAACATCACTTGGTGCAAATGCTATAGAGGCTACTAAGAACATGCCAAAAGATACTGCTAAGATGGCTATAGTTGTTATTTCAACTTTACCAATTATATTTGCTTATCCATTCTTCCAAAGATACTTTGTAAATGGATTAACAATTGGAGCAGTTAAAGAGTAATTAAATAGAATGATATTTTAAAAGGGTTGTATCAATAGCAACTTAAAATAAAACTTATAAATATATTTCGAGAATTATTGGATTTCGCTAAGAATTTATAGCCATTACTCCGAAGAATTTACTAAAGTTTCGAAACTTGCTTCGCTTCGGACAGTCTCAACTTTTTAACGTAAAATCTTCTACGTAATGGCTTAAATTCTAAAGCTTATCCAAATATTCTCTTCATACTATTTATAAGTTTTATTATTTTAAGTTTTGATACAACCTTTTTGTTAAAGTTTGAGGTTTGTAGAAAATAAGGATAAGGAGAAAATTAGTATGAGATTTATATCAGAAAGAATAAGAAAGACTTATGAAGAAATAGGAAGATATGTTTATTCTAATACTTTAAACATAGATAATTATAAATTTATAGCAGGAAAGTATGATAATATAGATGAAATAAAAAATGCACCTGAAGAAGGGTGGATAGATTTTAAAACAGGAGATCTTTGGGGCGAGGAAAGCCATGGATGGTTTAAAACTTCTGTTAAGGTTCCAGAGGAGTTTGCAGGACAAACTATTGCTTTAAGCTTTCATACTTTTTTAGGAGATTGGGATAATACTACAAATCCACAGTTTATCCTTTATGTAAATGGAGAACATATTCAAGGGTTAGATGTAAATCATCAGGAAACAATATTAACTCATAATGCTGTGGCAGGAGAAGTTTATAATATAGACTTGCATGCACATATAGGAAGAATTGAGGGCAAAAAATCAACTTTACATGGTAAGCTAGTAACAATAGACGAAGAAGCTAGAAAATTATACTTTAACTTAAGTGTTCCTCATATAGTAGCAACTAAATTACATGAGGAAGATAAGAGAAGAATAGACATGTTAACTGTGTTAAATGACACAATAAACTTAATTGATTTAAGAAGACCATTTACTAAAGAGTACAATGAAAGTTTAAAAATTGCTAATAAATATATAGAAGAAAATTTCTATGATAAAATGTGTGGACATGAAGATATGGTAGCTACTTGTGTTGGGCATACTCATATAGATGTGGCTTGGCTTTGGACTGTAGCTCAAACAAGAGAAAAGGTTGCAAGAAGTTTCTCAACAGTATTAAAGCTTATGGAGGAATATCCAGAATACATATTCATGTCTTCTCAACCTCAACTTTATAAATTCTTAAAAGAAGATCATCCAAAGGTTTATGAGAAAGTTAAAGAAAAAGTAAGAGAAGGGGTTTGGGAACCAGAAGGAGCAATGTGGCTTGAAGCTGATTGTAATGTAACTTCAGGAGAATCTTTAATAAGACAAATATTACATGGAAAAAGATTCTTTAAAGAAGAATTTAATGTGGATAATGAAATACTTTGGCTTCCAGATGTTTTTGGATATTCAGCAGCCCTTCCTCAAATATTAAAGAAATCTGATGTTAATTATTTTATGACAACTAAGATTTCATGGAACCAAATTAATAAAATGCCTTATGACACTTTTATGTGGAAAGGAATAGATGGAACAGAAATATTAACTCATTTTATAACTACAACTTACCCAGATCAAGATCCATTTAAGGAAACTATGACAACATACTGTGGAAATATTCATCCAGGTTCAATAATGGGAGCATGGAATAGATATCAGCAAAAAAATATAAATAATGATGTTTTAGTTGCCTTTGGATTTGGAGATGGTGGCGGTGGTGCTACTTATGAAATGCTTGAAAATGGAAAGAGACTTTCTAAAGGAATCCCAGGAGCACCTAAGGTTAAAATAGGTAAGGCTAAGGATTACTTTAAGAAATTAGAGGAAACTGTAAAAGATAATAATAAACTTCCAAAGTGGGTTGGAGAATTATATCTTGAGTATCATAGAGGAACTTATACTTCAATGGGAAGAAATAAGAGAGATAACAGAGTATGTGAAAATCTATATACATCAGCAGAAAAATTTAACTCAATGGCTATGTTGTTAGGGAAAAATTATCCTTTAGCTGATTTAAATGCTGCTTGGGAAACAATACTTTTAAATCAATTCCATGATATTTTGCCAGGTTCATCAATAAAAGAGGTTTATGATGTAACTAAGGAAGAATATAAGGATTTAATTGAAAAAGGAAATAACTTTGTAGGGTCAGCTTTAGATAATATAACATCAGAAATAAACTTAAAGGAAAGAAGTGTTGTTGTATTTAACTCTCTAGGATTTGAAAGAGATGATATCGCTACTTTTGATGTTCCAGAAGATATAGAAAATCCAGCTGTATTAGATGGAGAGGAAGAAATTATTTGTCAAAGAATAGAGGATGGAGAAAAAGCAATATTCTTTGCTAAAGGAATACCTGCAAATGGATATAAGAGCTTTAAAATAATAGAATCTACCAATAAAGAAGTAGAGAATGTATCTCTAAATGAAAAAGAAGCTGAAAATGACTTCTTAAGAATTAAATTTAATGAAGAAGGAAATATAGTTTCATTATTTGATAAGAGAGCAGAAAGAGAAGTATTAAAAGAAGGAACTTTAGGAAATAGACTTCAAGCTTTTGAAGATAAGCCTATGGAATATAGCAACTGGGATATAGATATATACTATAAAGAAAAAATGTGGAATGTTGATGATGTTAAAAGCATTGAAGTTGTGGAAGAAGGCCCAGTAAGAAGTACATTAAGAATTGAAAGAAAATTCTTAGAGTCTACTATAGTTCAAAATATTTATATTTATAGAGACTTAGATAGAATAGATTTTAATTCATATGTTGATTGGAAAGAGCATGAAGTATTATTAAAAACTTCATTCCCAATAGATTTAAATGCTACAGAGGCTACTTATGAAATTCAGTATGGTAATGTTAAGAGACCAACTCATAGTAATACATCATGGGATGAAGCTAGATTTGAAGTTTGTGGCCAAAAATGGGCTGACCTTTCAGAGGGAGACTTTGGAGTATCCTTATTAAATAATTGTAAGTATGGCCATGATATACAAGATGGAGATATGAGACTTACTTTATTAAAATCAGGAACACATCCATGGACTGAAACGGATCAAGAGGAGCATTTCTTTACTTATTCTATTTACCCTCATATGGGTACATGGAAAGAGGCTCATACAGTTCAAAAGGCTTATGAATTAAATCAACCTTTATATACAAAGGTTTGTGAAAAACATGAGGGAATATTAGATGATACTTTAGGCTTAGTAAAAGTGAATAAAGATAATATCATGATTGAGGTTATTAAAAAAGCTGAAGATACAGATCATTTAATAATTAGAATGTATGAATTCTTTAATAGTAGAACTAAGGCTACTTTAGAGTTCTCAAGGGAAATAGAAGAAGCCTTTGAATGTAACTTAATGGAGAGAAACTTAGAAGAGGCTAAATTTGAAGGAGAGAAAATAGAGTTTACTATAAATCCATTTGAAATAAAAACATTTAAGGTGAAATTAAAATAATAAAAAAAGAGGCTATATCAAAATGAAGTGATTTCATTTTTGATGTAGCCTTTTTCTGTGTTTATTTTTATAGCTTAAAGCCTAAGTAAATTTCAAATACAGCGATTATAATAAAGTAAATACCTATTATAAATGGTGTAGCTATTAAGAATGAGATTGGCTCAAATAATATTAATAATCCTAATATTATCAATAATATAGAATAAAGTGTTGTAGCATTGAAACCAAAGCTTTTATAAGTAAACTCACCAACAAGCAAGAATATACCGTTAACTAATGCCCAAGAACCATAGAATATAATTAATACGTCAATACTTTCTAGTGGAACAAAACATAGCATTAAACCAAATAATACTGATATTATACCTGTAAAAATATATAAGCCTTTTCTTGAAGATTTAAAAGCTTTAATTATTGTAAATATACCTGAACCGATTATTAATATACCTGCTATTATTGTGAAATATAGCAATGAATCAATTGGTTTAATAAAGAATAAGATACCTACAATTGCCATTAGAATTCCTTCTAATATACAAAATATTTGTGCACTTTTTTCCATTTAAATCACTCCTTAATTTTTAAAAAGTCTGTTATCTATAAATTTAAGAAATATTGCTATAAATAAATAATAACATTTGTTTAAAAAATGTTCATATTTTAAATTTAACATATATTTTTAAATTGGCATATAAATTTGATACTTTTCAATTGAAGTAATACAAAAAGTAATAATATTTCTAATGAAAAGGTATTTATTAGAAAAAATATGAAATGTTTTATGGAAGATAATAAATTATATAATTTCATTAAATTTATAAATAGAGAAAGTCAAATAAATATAAAAAAACTCCACTATGAAAATGTTTAAATGGGCTATATAATAAACCTGTAAACGATATTAAGGGATTTGAAAAACAAAGGTTTAATAGGGAGGAAAACATAATGTTAAAATTTAAGAAACTAATAGCTTTAACAGCTTGTGCAATGTTAACTACTTCAGTTGCACTAACTGGATGTGGAGCAGACAAAACAGCAAATGCTGGAGAGGGAGAAACAGTAAAACTTACTTGGTATACAATTGGACAAACACCAAAAGATTTAGACATGGTTCAAGAAAAAGCTAATGAATATTTAAAAGAAAAGATCAATGCTACTATTGATATGAAATTTATTGATTACGGTGATTACACTCAAAAAATGGGAGTTATAATAAATTCAGGAGAACCATATGACTTAGCATTTACTTGTTCATGGGCTAACCCATATTTAGAAAATGCTAGAAAAGGAGCTTTCTTAGAACTAGACGAATTATTAGAAACTAAAGGAAAAGAAATGAAGTCTGTTATAGATGAAAGATTCTGGGCTGGAGCTAAAATAGATGGTAAAACATATGCAGTTCCAAACCAAAAGGAAATAGGGGTTGCACCTATGTGGGTATTTACTAAGGAATATGTTGATAAATACAACATACCATATCAAGATATCCATACTTTAGAAGATTTAGAGCCATGGCTAAAAGTTATCCATGAAAATGAGCCAGATGTTACACCTTTATATATAACAAAAGGATTCTCAGCACCAGCTTACTTCGATCAATTAGTTGATCCAGTAGGAGTTGAGTACGGAGATAAAAGCTTAACAATTAAAAATATGTTTGAAACAGATAAAATGAAGAGCGAATTAGAAACTTTACAAAAGTACTATAAGGAAGGCTATATAAATGCTGACTCAGCTACAGCTAAGGATGATAAATCAGTTAAGAGATTTGTAACTAAAGCTGATGGACAACCATATGCTGATGGATTATGGTCAAAGGATTTAGGATATGAAGTAGTTTCATCACCAATAATGGAGACTCATATCACTAATGGTTCAACTACAGGTTCAATGATAGCTATTTCTAAGACTTCAGAGCATCCAGAAAAAGCTATGGAATTCTTAAACTTATTAAATACTGACGTATATTTAAGAAACTTACTTAACTATGGTATAGAAGATGTTCACTATGAAAAAACTGGTGATACTCAAATAAAATTAACTGATAAAGCTAAAGATTACTCAGTTGGATATTACACTTTAGGTAACTTATTCATAACTTATACTTTAGATAATGAGCCAGTTGATAAATGGAAAGAATTCGAAGCATTCAATGATGCATCAGTTGAGTCACCTGCTTTAGGATTCAAATTCAACACTGAAAAAGTAAGTAATCAAATAGCTGCTATAAACAACGTTCTTGAAGAGTTTAAATCAACTATATACAGTGGATCAGTTAATGAAGCTGAATATTTAGAGAAAATGAACAAGAAATTAAAAGAAGTTGGAATAGATGAAGTAATTTCAGAAATGCAAAGTCAAATAGATGCATGGAAAGCTGAAAACGGAAAATAATATAATTTAAAAATAAGTGTAAACTCTATGCCAAGCATAGAGTTTACTTTTATAAAAATATAAATAAAACTTATGAAAGTATTCTTACATAATCTAAGGAGTAGATTATAAATATATGTATAGCGGGGGATGATTTTATATGAAGAAATATGTTGTTATTGATATTGGAGGAACGAGTATAAAACATGCTTTGATGACTGAAAGTGGAGATATTTTAGAAAAGGGAAGCATGAAAACTGAAGGGGATAATATAGATATTTTTATTGAATCCATAGGAAAAGTTGTTGATTCATATAAAGAAAAAAATGAGGTTTTTGGATTAGCATGTAGTTCGCCAGGTGCTGTAGATGTTAAAACAGGATTTATAGGAGGAGGAAGTGCCATTTCTTGCATACATGGTCCAAATATAAAAGAGCTTTTAGAAAAAAGATGTGGTTTAGAGGTTTCTATAGAAAATGATGCAAATTGTGCTGGATTAGCGGAAGGATGGCTTGGATCAGCTAAAGGAGTAGAAAATTATGCATGTATTGTAATTGGTACAGGAATAGGTGGATGCATAGTTATAAATGGAAGAATTTTAAGAGGAAAGCATCTTCATGGGGGAGAATTTGGTTATATGTTTACTAGAGATAGTGAAGGATTAACAGATAGAATTTGGAGTGAAGTTTCATCCACTAATGCTTTAGTTACAAGAGTATCTAAATTAAAAGGAATAGAAAAATCAGAACTTGATGGAAAGAAAGTTTTTGAAATGGCTGAAAATGGAGATGAGGAAGTTAATAAGGAAATAGAATCATGGTATATGGACCTTGCAAGAGGAATATACAATATTCAATATATAGTTGATCCTGAAAAAATTGTTATTGGTGGAGCTATAAGTGCTAGAGATGGATTTGATAAGAAAATAAATGAAAAACTTGCTTTATTAAAAAGTGATATAGCGACCTTAGATATAAGTGTTGAAAAATGCAAATTTCAAAATGATTCAAATTTAATAGGAGCATTATATAACTTTCTTTTTGTTAGCAAATAAATAAATTTTATTATTTAAAGAAAAATTATATAGATAAAAAGGGGAGTGCCTTATGTCACAATTAAATTATAGAGAAAATCTAAATATGAAATTTAAAGCTTATAATGGGGGATTGAGAGTTTTTAAAAATTATGAGATTAATCATAATAATATAGATATTTATTTTTCAAACATGAAAATAACGCTTACTATATTTGAAAATGATATAGTTAAAGTTTTTATTGGAGATAAATATGAGGAAAGTCTTTCAACTAATGGTGTAGTCGGTGATTTAAGAAAAGGTGAATTTATAGTAGAAGAGGATTCAAACTTTGTAATTATAAAGGGTAAGAAGGTTTTAACTTTTGTAGATAAAAATACTACAGAGATAAGTTTCAAAGACTTAGAAGGAAATATAATAAATGAAGATTTTCAGCCAAGCTTTAAGGATGAAGAAGGAAATGTGTACATATCAAAGGTAAATGATTGTTTAGCATATTATGGACTTGGAGAAAAGGGTGGAGATTTAAATAAAAAGGGATGTTATACAGAAAACTTTAATACTGATGATCCAGAGACTGACGATGATTCCATAACTTATTATAAGACAATTCCTTTTTATGTTGCCTTAAAAGAAGAAGCTACCTATGGAATATTCTTTGATAATAGTTTTAGAAGTTATTTTGATATGGGAATGGAAATGGGAGATAGGATTTTCTTTGGAGCAATAGGAGGACAAATTCAATATTACTTTATTCCAGGAGAAAATATTAAAGAGGTAGTTAAGAATTATACTGCTTTGACAGGAAGAATGGAGATGCCACCTCTTTGGAGCTTAGGATATCAGCAATGTAGATTTAGTTATTTTAGCCAAGAGGAAGTAAGAGAGTTAGTAAAAACCTTTGAAGAAAAAGATATTCCCTTAGATGTAGTTTATTTAGATATAGATTACATGGATGGATTTAGAGTTATGACTTTTAAAACTCCTAATTTTGATGATGCAGCTGGTCTTATTGGTGATTTAAAAGAAAAGGGAATAAGAACTATTACTATTATTGACCCTGGTGTTAAGGTAGATGAAGAGTATCCTGTATTTAAAAGAGGTAAAGAAGGAAATCATTTTACTAAGAAGCTAGATGGAGAAATATTTATTGGAGCAGTTTGGCCAGGTGATAGTGCTTTCCCTGACTTTTCAAATAAGGATTGTAGAGAATGGTGGAAAAGTGAACTTAAAAAATTCATAAGTGAACATGGCATGGATGGAATTTGGAATGATATGAATGAACCATGTGTCTTTAATAATGATCATAAAACAATGTTAGAAACCTGTCTTCATAATAGTGATAATGGAGTTATAGAACATAAGGAATTTCATAATAGATATGGCTTTGAAATGAGCAGATGTTCTAAGGAAGCGCAAGAAGAATTGCATCCTAATGAAAGAGGATTTTCAATGACTAGAGCTACCTATGCTGGTGGACAAAGATATTCATCAGTTTGGACTGGAGATAATATGAGCCTTTGGAGCCAAATGAGAATGTCAATATCAATGAATGCTAATTTGGGAATCAGTGGATTTTCTTTTGTTGGAAATGATGTTTCAGGTTTCGGGTTAGATTCAAGTGAAGAATTATTTATAAGATGGATGGAAATGGGACCATTTATTCCTATATTCAGAAATCACTCAAATATGTACACTAGAAGACAAGAACCATGGGCTTTTGGACCAAGAGCTGAAAAAATAGCAAAGAAATCTATTGAGTTAAGATATGAGTTACTTCCATATATTTATGATTTATATTATATATCACATAAAGAGGGACTTCCTATATTTAGACCTATGATAATGGAATATGAGAAAGATATGAATCTTTTAAATATGAGAGAACAATTTATGTTAGGTGAAAATATGCTTGTTGCACCAGTATTATATGAAGGGGAAAGAAGCAAAACTGTATATTTACCAAAGGGAAGTTGGTTTAATTATTTTACAATGGAGAAGTTACAAGGAGGAAAGTGGTATAAGCTTCCTTGTGAATTAGATGAAATTTTAGTTTTTGTTAAAGAAGGATCAATAATACCAACATATAATAAGAAATTTAGAAATGTTAAAGAAAGACCAAAGAATATACTTCTTAAGGTTTTTGGAGAGAATGCTAAAGGATTCCACTATAATGACGATGGACATACTATGGAATATTTAGAGGGAAAATATACTTATATGGGCATAGAGTTTGTAGATGGAAAAGAAGAATTTAAGCTTATTAATAATGACTATATTATAGAGGATATGGAAATTCAAATAATAAAATAGTCTATTACGAGTTATTTTTTATACGTAGAGAAATAATTGCATTAATTTAACATAATAAATGATATATGGCCACTAATACTTAGAAATATTAGTGGTCATACTTATTACTCTATATTGCTTTAATTTTAATAGGATGTTAAAATTAATGGGTAATATTTAACGTTAAAATAATTTATAACAGATTTTCTATGAATTCTTTTAAAGATGGACAAGTATTTTTAAGAAAATTTATAGGGGAATATTGTGGAAATAATTATTAGGAGGAAAAAGATATGGGCAATAGCAATGATGGAAAGAAGCTTATGTGGTATAACCTTGGTCTAATGGCATTCGTGTCAGTTTGGGGCTTTGGTAACGTAGTAAACAACTTCGCAACTCAAGGGTTAACCGTAGTAACTTCATGGATATTAATTATAGCTTTATACTTCGTACCATATGCACTTATGGTTGGAGAATTAGGTTCAACTTTTAGAGATAGTAAAGGTGGGGTAAGTTCATGGATAGGTAAAACAATGGGGCCTACATTAGCTTACTTAGCAGGATGGACTTATTGGGTAGTACATGTACCTTATTTAGCACAAAAACCACAAGCTGTACTTGTTTCATTAGGATGGGCAGTATTCCAAGATGGAAGCACTATAAAAGCTATAGATCCTAAAATTACTCAAGTAGTATGTTTAGTAATATTCTTATTCTTTGTGTGGATTGCTTCAAGAGGAGTAAATTCATTAGGTAAAATAGGTACAATAGCAGGAACAGCAATGTTCGTTATGTCTATTCTTTATATAGTACTTATGTTAACAGCACCAGCTATTACAGGAACTCATATAGCAAGTCCAAATATGACTTCTATAAAAACTTATATACCAAAATTTGATTTTGCGTATTTTACCACTATAGCTATGTTGGTATTCTCAGTTGGAGGAGCTGAAAAGATATCTCCATATGTTAATAACATGAAAGATTCTAAAAGAGGTTTCTCAAAAGGTATGATAGCCTTAGCTATAATGGTTGCAGTTACAGCACTTCTTGGATCAGTAGCAATGGGAATGATGTTTGATGCAAATAATGTTCCTGATGATTTAATGTTAAATGGTGCTTACTATGCATTCCAAAAGTTAGGTAATTACTATGGAATAGGAAATTCTTTATTAATATTATATGCATTAGCAAACTTTGCAGCTCAAGTTTCAGCATTAGTATTCTCAATAGATGCTCCATTAAAAGTTTTATTAGCAGATACTGATGCAAGATACGTTCCAATATCATTAACTAAGACTAATAAGAATGGAGCTCCAATAAATGGATATATAATGACTTCTATTTTAGTTGGTATATTAATAATAGTACCAGCTTTAGGAATTGGAAACTTCAATGCTTTATTTACTTGGTTATTAAAATTAAATGCTGTTGTTATGCCAATGAGATATTTATGGGTATTCTTAGCTTACATAATGTTAAGAAAAGCTATAAAAGGCCAATTCAAGTCAGATTACAAATTTGTTAAAAATGATAAATTTGCAATGTTAATAGGTACTTGGTGTTTTGTATTTACAGCATTCGCTTGTATCTTAGGTATGTTCCCAACAGATATTAAAACATTCTCAGGAGAATGGATTTTCAGAGTAGGAATGAATATTGGTACACCTTTAGTATTAATAGGATTAGGTTTAATATTACCTAAGATAGCTAAGAAAACTAACGGAAAAGCATATGATGATGCAGTAAGAGAAGCTGCATCATCAAAATTAGAAAATAAATAGTAAAAAAGGCACTCTTTAGAGTGTCTTTTTTTTATATACTTATATCATTATATTTTAGAAAGTTTATTAGATTAATTATAATGACAAAATATATGAAATGTGATAATATGATAATTACAATATATTTTGATAATCAAACAAAATGCTGTTATAAATTAAAAAGAGAAGAGATAAAGCTCTAAAGAAAATATGAGAGTTTAAAAATAATAAATGGAAAGAAGAAGGGAGAGAAATCTTAATGATAGTAGAACCAAAATTTAGAGGATTTATATGTACTACATCACATCCTACAGGTTGCAAAAAAAATGTTGAGAATCAAATAGAGTACGTAAAAGAAAATGGAAAGATAGAAGGTGCTAAAAGAGTACTTGTACTAGGGGCTTCTACTGGATATGGATTAGCAAGTGCTATTGTTGCTTCAGAGGCCTGTGATGCAGAAGTTTTAGGTGTTTCATTTGAGAGAGAGGCAAAAGGTAAGAGAACAGCTTCAGCAGGTTGGTATAACATAGAATCACTAAAGAAATTTACAGCAAGTGAAGGTAAAAAGTTTATATCAGTAAATGGAGATGCCTTTTCTAATGAAGTTAAAAATGAAGTTATAGAATTAATAAAAGAAAATATGGGGAAAGTAGATTTGGTTATATACTCCTTAGCAGCTCCAAAGAGAAAGGATCCAGTTTCAGGAGAAGTTTATAGTTCTTGTTTAAAAACTGTAGGAGCTCCATTTACTAGTAAAACTTTAGATTTCCACACAGGAGAAATACATGATATCACTATTAATCCAGCTACAGAGGAAGAAATAGAAGGTACTAGAAAAGTAATGGGTGGAGAAGACTGGATGCTATGGATTAAAGCATTAAAAGAAGCTGATGTTTTAGAAAAGGGAGTTAAAACAATAGCTTATTCATATATTGGACCAGAAGTTACTTATCCAATATACAGAGAAGGAACTATAGGAAGAGCTAAAAATGATTTAGAAAAAACTGCAGGAGAGATAACTAAGGTTTTAAAATCATTAAATGGAGAAGGATATATATCTGTAAATAAAGCTTTAGTAACGCAAGCTAGCTCAGCTATTCCAATAGTATCTTTATATATTTCAATTCTTTATAAAGTTATGAAGGAAAAAGGTACTCATGAGGGTTGTATTGAGCAAATATACAGAATGTTTAAAGAAATTTACCAAGGAAACTTAAATTTAGACTCAGAAAATAGAATTAGAATAGACGATTTAGAAATGGCTGAGGATGTACAAAAGGCTATTGAGGAAATATGGCCACAAATAACTAGTAAGAATGTTTTTGAATTAAGTGATGCAGAAGGGTTTAAAAAAGAATTCTTCAAGTTATTTGGATTTGGATTAGAGGGAGTAGATTACTCAGAGGATGTTGACATAACAACAGTTTAATATAAAAAATATTATTTCATTAATTTTAAAAAATATGAAAAGGTCATACTTTAGTTAAACTACTAGAGTAAGGCCTTTTATATTTTATTTAAAGTTAATTTAGTTAAGAATTTATAGTTGCTTTTGGTATGTCAAGGTATTTATATTTTGAATAGAACTTAATTGTATCTAAAAAATAATAAATAGTGACAATATAATGATTATTATTCCTGCAATTAAGTTACTGTTTTTTGAAATATTTTTACTTTTTATTGTTTTTGATAAATAGAAGCCTAAAGATATAAATGTCAATGAAATAATAAAGGTTGATATTGTTGTAAAGGCAATATTAAGTCCAGAGATGCTAGCACCTATTCCTAAACCAAAGTTGTTTAATGCTAGGGCTAAGGATAAGGCTAGAGATTCTTTAAAATCAATATTACCAGACTTATCTTTATCTGCAACTTCTGGATTTTCTAATATAAAGGTGGGAGAGGAATTATTTTCACTATTATGTGAGGTTAGGATTTTTTTCTCTTTGAAATAAGAATATATAGAATAAAAACCTAATGCAAGAAGAACTAAACCACCTATAATATCTCCTAATTTAACAGGAATTAAATCCACTAAAAATTGTCCTAATATCATTGAAATAAAAGTTCCTAAAGCAGATATGGATGCTATGACAAGAGTACTTGAAAAATTTATTTTTATGTCTTTTAAACCATATGCTAGAGAAACAACAAGTATATCTAAACTTGCAGCAATTACAAAAAGAAGTATACTTAAAAAGCTCACTTGTTCTGCCTCCAAAATTTTACTGTTAATTCCAATATATTTTATTAATATATAAATTGTGACAATTTTGGAGTGTGAGTAAGTTTAAGACTGAGAAATATAATAAGATAATTCCTTAGGGGGAAATTCTATTTTCTTTACTAACTTTGTTAAATAAACTTTAGCTTTTTCATATTCCTTTTCATTAATAAGCTTTTTAAAATATAGGGATTCTCTATTACTTATATAATCTCTTAAAATATTAAAAGCTAGTTCTAAAGAGTATTTAAAGCCTATAATATCCTTAGGAGATAATAATAATTTATCTAAATAATTATAGAATTCTACTAAACCCTTAGAAAAGGAGTTAAGCTTTTCCTGAAAGTCTTTATCATGTTGGAGCAAAAGTAATTTATAATTTTCTATCTCTTCCCTATAAGCTTTATGATCTAAAGTTTTATTTATTTCTTTTAAGGAGTTTATGCACTTAATTGCAGAAATATCCTTATCCTTAACTTCTAACATTATGTCAGGAGAAAATTCTTTAATCTCTTCATAATATTCTAAAAAACTATTTATAGAAATTGAAGGAGAGTGGGAACCTTTCTTTTTAAAAATATCCTGCTCACTATAATGTACTTTCATATTTCCATCTAATTCTTTATTCCATGTTTTGATAACAAGTGAGTAAATTTCTTTTAAACTATAGGAATTATCCCCATAGCATATATTATGTAAATTATCAAATATAACAGGAATGTTTAATTTACTAGAAATATCTAATACATCATCTAGGGAAAAATTTCTCTCATCATTTTCTATGACCAATCGCTTTTTAGAAGAATCTGAAAGTTTCTTAAATCCCTTTAAAAAGTTTTCCTTTGCTAATTTTTTATCTCCATATACCCCTCCTATATGAAGTATTATTTTATTTTTATAATCTACATTTAAGGAGTCTAAAAACTCACAGTGATACTCAATATCCTTTATAGACTTGTATAATACATCCTCCTTAGGGGTATTTATTACTGTATATTGACCAGGATGCATAGAAACTCTAATGTTATTATTCTTAATAAAAGTTCCTATGAATTCTAACTTATCTTTAAATTCTTTTTGCCAGCTTATATTATTTATTTCATGGGAACCTAAGGGGATAATATCTGAGCTTATTCTAAATAAGTAAATATTATTTTTAATATTCCATTCTAATATTTTTTGTAAATCATCTAAATTTTGTTTTGTAATAGAAAGGAATTTATCCTTAGAAAAATCCTTTAGTAATATTCTGCGATTTGTTCTAGCATTAGTTGTTATTGGAGTACAAGCATATCCTATTTTCATATATAATCAATCCTTTTCAAAATATTAATTATATATTTTGCATTTAAATAAAAAATAAAACAAAAAGCTTTAGAAATATATTATTTTTTTTAAATATAAATAGTAAAATAATTTTAAATTAATAAATCTAAAATTATAGTAATCATTGTTTTTATTTATAAATTAATAAATTTGTAATAATTCATAAGGGGGTTATATGGCAAAATTATATTATGAAAAAAGATATATTTAGATTTAAGGATATATAAGAAGTTTGTAAATTTGGTTTATTGTAATTAAATATATAAATTTAAATTAAATCTAAAGGACAGTGATGTTAATGTAACTATAGGGTATATGAAAATCTTTGTAAAAGGTTTAAAAGATGGGGCTAAGTTTTATACTTAGATTAATACACTGAAAACATGACGATTATATGGTTAGTAAAAGAAAAATAATAAATGCTTATGAGAAAGAAATTTAAAAATTTCTTTGGAAAATTCAAGAGGAACCTTTGAAAAAGAATGGTTGTTTACAATAAAGAGATAAAGCAATTATTTCAAGAAAATATGGGACTAAGTTTTTAGGAATTTAAAACATATTAAATAGATAAATAGTAACATTTTAAATTTTGGTGCAATTGATTCATAAAATATATTTTGTTTTATGAATCAATTGCTATGAAAATTTTACGATGATATTTATTCTAAATTGTTGATTTTATTCCATTTACCATGTTTTTTTGATAATTTATTAAAAGATAACAAAAAATATATTTTACAAAATATATAAACAACTGTTATAATGTCAGAGGTTAATTTAAATTATAGGAGTGGAATTTATGGAAAAGTATATATTTTGGGTAACAGCTATTTTTCAAATAGGCGTATTTGCTCTAATGCTATACTATTTATTCATAGCGTTATTTGGATTCTATAAGAAAAAAGATACAAAGACTTTTGAGCCTCAAAAGAAATTTGCAATGCTTGTAGCAGCCCATAATGAAGAAGTAGTTATAGAAAATCTAGTTGAAAGTTTAAAACATTTAGATTATCCAAAAGAATTATATGATATATTTGTTATTGCAGATAACTGTACTGATAATACTGCTAAGATTGCAAGAGCAGCAGGGGCAAATGTATTTGAAAGATTTAATAAAGAGAAGAGAGGTAAGGGTTTCGCATTAGAATGGATGTTTGATAAAATATTCAAAATGGATACTCATTACGATGGAATAGCAGTTTTTGATGCCGATAACTTAGTTGATAAGAATTTCTTAAAAGAAATGAACAATAAAATGTGTGAAGGATTTAAAGTTGTTCAAGGATATATAGATTCTAAGAATCCACAGGATTCATGGATAACAGAATCTTATGCTATAGCATTTACATCAGCTAATAGAATGCTTCAATTAGCTAAGAGTAATATAGGTTTATCAGCTCAAATAGGTGGAACAGGATTCGTTATAGATACTGCAACTCTTAAAAAGTTAGGATGGGGAGCTACTTGCTTAACAGAAGACTTAGAGTTTAGTTGTAAGCTTATATTAAATGGAGAAAAAGTAGGTTGGGCACATGATGCCATAATATATGATGAAAAGCCATTAACTTTAAAAGCTTCATGGAATCAAAGAAAGAGATGGATGCAAGGATTTGCAGATGTTGCTACTAGATATGGAATGAAACTTTTAAAGAAATCTATAAAAGATAGAAGCTTAGTTGCTTTTGACTGTACTTTATATGTAATGCAACCATTTGTTACTTTAGCAACTGGATTAGCTGGTTTGTTAACTTTCGTACAAATAAGAGCAGTAGATGGTCTTGGAATATTCGTTATAAGTTATTTATTTAATGCCACAGTATGGCAATTATTCTGTGTATTCCAATTCTTATTAACACCATTTGCTTTATTATTTGATAAAAAGATGAGCGGAAAGTTATTCGTAGTTTTAGGACTATATGCATGTAACGTATTTATACAACCATACTTAATAAATCAATTAGGTATATTAGATAATATAATGTTATTAACATTATTCAATGTGGCTTATGTAGGAATATTCTTAATAGGAACATTATTATTCCTAGGAAAGAGAAATTTCCAAATATTCTACAGATACTTAATTTATCCATTATACATATTAACTTGGATACCAATAACAATCCAAGGTATAATCGATAAAGATAAAAAAGAATGGTCACATACTAAACACGTTAGACAAATCGGAATATACGAAGTTTAATTAATATAAGACATCCATTAATGGATGTCTTATATTTTTTCTGTAAAAATGATTATGAGTATATAAAGTTGACAATATTATTAGAAGATATTTATTTAAATAAGGTAAGTTTTTGTATTTTAAAATCTTTTGATATAATTAATAATCGTGAAGTACTATAAAGATATGTTCGATGGGAACAAATGTTTGACAATGTATTTTTAAAGAATTATACTATTTTAGTAAATTGAAAGGATGATATATAAATGTTTGGATTAATAAGTTATGAGGAGATATATGGACATGAGGACGAGTATATCTTTATAGATGTTAGAAGCCAAAAGGAAGCCTTTGAAGAACCTATGATAGGGTCTATAAATATTCCAGTGCTTTTAAATGAAGAGAGAGATGTAGTCGGAACTTTATATGTTAGAGAGAGTGCAGAGGCTGCAAAAGAGCAAGGAATAGAATTCATCTCTAGAAGATTGCCAGAAATATTTAAACAAGTCCAAGAGCTTTATAGAAATAAGCATGGTAAAAAACTTGTTATTTTTTGTGCAAGAGGTGGAATGAGAAGTGGAAGTCTACATTCATTACTAAATAGTTTAGGAATAAATTGTTATAAACTAGAAGGTGGATATAAATCATACAGAAGTTTTATAATAAATAAAATAGAAGAATTCTCAAAGGAAATTGATTTTATAGTATTATATGGAAATACTGGTGTAGGAAAAACTGAAATGCTATATAAATTAGAAGAAAAGGGATATGATGTTTTAGACTTAGAAGGATGTGCAAATCATAGAGGTTCAATTCTTGGAGGAGTTGGATTAGGTGATTGCAACACTCAAAAGAGATTTGATGCATTAGTTTATGATAAACTTAGACATAGAAATTCTAACATTGTATTTATTGAAGGAGAAAGTAAAAGAATAGGAAGAATTCTAATACCAGATCCTTTATTTGAAAAGATGTATGAAGGAGCAAAACTTAAAATAAGTGCTGATCCAGAAGTTAGGGCAGAGAGATTAGTTAGAGAATATACTGCCTTTGAAAATGTAAATGAACAATTAGACGAAGCTTTAGGAGTTCTTAAAAAGCATATAAGTCCAGAAAGAGTGGAACAATATAAAGACTTAGTAGCCAAAGGTGACTATAAGAAAGTAGCCTTAGAACTTATGGAAAAATATTATGATCCTAGATATGGAACAAGCGCAAAGAAAAAAACATTTAGAAATGAATTAGAGATAAATGATATAGAAAATGAATTATTTAAATTAGAGGAAATATATAAAGAGATTTCAGAGGAATTAAGGGAGGATGTATATGAGCAATAAAAATAACAATTATGATGTTACCTCTTTAACTTCTTTAGAAAAGTTAGAACCAGTAAGAGTAAGACCAGGAATGTACATAGGTTCTACAGGAAGCAAAGGACTTCATCATTGTATATGGGAAATATTAGATAACTCTATAGATGAAATATCAAATGGATATGGAAATAAGGCTAAAGTTATTTTAAATAAAGATAAAAGTGTAACTGTAATAGATAATGGAAGAGGAATTCCTACGGGAATGCATCCAATAAAGAAAAAAACTGGTGTTGAGATGGTATTTACAGAGCTTCACACTGGTGGTAAGTTTAATAACCAAAACTATAAGACCTCTGGAGGTCTTCATGGTGTTGGGGCAGCCGTTGTTAATGCCTTATCAAGATGGCTAGAAGTTGAAGTAAAACAAAATGGAAAAATATATAGACAAAGATTTGAGTATGCTTATGACAAAGAGCTTAAAAAAGATATGCCAGGAACACCAGTAACTCCATTAGAGGTAGTAGGAGAATCTAAGGAAACTGGAACAAAGGTTACTTTTTTACCAGATAGGGAAGTGTTTTCAACATCAGATTTTAAATTTGACATAATAGATGAAAGATTACAAGAATTAGCTTTCCAAAATAAAGGAATAAGATTAGAACTTATTGATAATAGAAAAGAAGAAAGTGTAAGTAAAGAATATTACTCAGAAAGAGGACTTTTAGACTTTATAGATTATTTAAATGAAAGTAAAACCCCTCTTCATCCAACTCCTGTTTTATTTGAAGGAGAAAAAGAAGTAAACAACATACAAATGTATGGAGAGATATGTCTTCAATTTACTGATTCAACAACAGAGAATATAGTTAGTTACGTAAATAATATTCCTACTACAGAGGCTGGTACTCATGAGACTGGGTTTAAAACAGGAATGACTCGTGCTTTTAAGGAATGGGCTAAAAAGCTTAACCTTATAAAAGAAAAAGATAAGGAATTTGAAGGCGATGATTTAAGAGAAGGTATGACAGCTATTGTCAGAATAAAAATCACAAATCCAGTCTTTGAAGGTCAAACTAAAACTAAGCTTGGAAATAATGAAGCTTACACAATGATGAATGATTTAGCTTATACTAAGTTTGGTCATTGGATAGAGGATAATAAAGAAGTTGCAACTATGATTATAAATAATGCCTTAGATGCAGCTGCTAGAAGAGAAAAAATTAAAAAGATTAATGATGCAGAGAGAAAGAAAATAGGAAAAGGAACAGCACCTTTAGCAGGAAAGGTTGCAGTATGCACATTAAAAAATAAAGAAGCTAATGAGTTCATAGTAGTTGAGGGAGATTCAGCAGGTGGATCAGCTAAACAAGCTAGAGATAGAAGATTCCAAACAATAATGCCTTCAAAGGGTAAAATAATGAATACAGAAAAACAAAAGTTAGAAAATGTTATAGCTTCTGAGGAATTAAAAATCTTTAACACTGCCATAGGTACAGGAATTTTAGATAATTATAATGAAGAAGATTTAAAATATGACAAAATAATAATAATGAGTGATGCTGACGTAGATGGATATCATATAAGAACTCTTTGGATGACATATATCTATAGATACATGAGACCTCTTATAGCTAATGGTCATCTTTATTTAGCACAACCACCTCTTTATAAAGTTGCTAAATCAGGTAAGGGTAAAGATAAGATTCTTTATGCTTATAGTGATGACGAATTAGAAGAAGTTAAAAAGAAGGTAGGAAAGGGAGCAACTATTCAAAGATTTAAAGGACTTGGAGAAATGAATCCAGACCAATTATGGGAGACAACTTTAAATCCAGAAACAAGAACTTTAGTACAAGTTACTATAGAAGATGCCGCTAAGGCTGAAAAAATGGTTTCTTTATTAATGGGTGATGTTGTTCAGCCTAGAAAGAACTATATGTATAAGTATGCTGAGTTCTAAAGGAGGAGATTAAATGGCTAAGAAGAATATTGAAATACCTAAGGATAATAATATTATCAGAATGCCTCTTGAAGAGGTTATGCCTGATAACTATTTACCTTATGCAGTAGAAGTTGCTAAGGATAGAGCACTTCCAGATGTAAGAGATGGATTAAAGCCTGTACACAGAAGAATTTTATATGGTGCATATATGTTAAAGGCTTTTCCAGATAAACCTTATTACAAATCAGCTAGAATAGTTGGGGATATACTAGGTAAATATCACCCACATGGAGATAGTTCAGTTTATGATGCCATGGTAATTCTAGCTCAAAATTTTAGTACAAGAGCTCCCCTTATTGATGGACACGGAAACTGGGGAAGTATAGATGGAGATGGAGCAGCGGCTATGAGATATACAGAGGCTAGACTTTCTAGTATATCTATGGAGATGCTTAGAGATATAGAAAAAAATGTAGTAGATATGGTTCCAAACTACTCAGATTCTGAAATGGAACCTAAGGTATTACCAGCTAGATATCCAAATCTTTTAGTAAATGGAACTTTTGGTATAGCAGTTGGACTTTCAACTAATATACCACCACATAATTTGAGAGAAGTTATAGATGGTACTTTAGCTTATATAGATAATAATGAAATTACTACTAGAGAATTAATGAACTATATAAAAGGGCCAGACCTTCCAACTGGAGGAGTTTTAATTGGCGAGAAAACTCTATTATCTGCTTATGAAACTGGAGAAGGAAAAGTAACTTTAAGAGCTAAGGCTAAAATTGAAACTTTAGAAAATGGAAGACTTGGAATAGTAATAACTGAATTCCCTTATAGAAGAAATAAGGCTAGAATACTTCAAACAATATCAGATATGACTGGTGACAAGAGACATGCTAAAGCTTTAGATGGAATAGTGGATATTAGAGATGAATCAGATAGAACTGGTATAAGAGCCGTAATAGAATTTAAGAAGGCTGTAGATCATGATATGGCTGATAAGGTTCTTAAGTATCTTTATAAAAAAACTGATCTTCAAGGTAACATAAGCTTTAATATGGTTGCCTTAGCAGATGGAAAACCAGAGACTATGGGATTAAAAACAATAATATCTCACTATGTAAATCATCAAAAGGATGTTGTTACAAGAAGAACAAAAAGAGAGTTAGAAGTAGCAGAAAAGAGATTCCACATAGTTGAAGGTTTCATAAAGGCTATAGGAATAATGGATGAAGTTATAGCTACAATTAGAGCTTCAAAATCAAAGAAAGATGCCCATGAGAATTTAGTTTCAAAATTTGGATTTACTGACTTACAGGCAGAGGCAATTCTAGAATTAATGCTTTATAGATTAACTGGATTAGAGATAAAAGTATTCCAAAAAGAGCATAAAGAATTATCAAAGAAAATAAAGGCGCTTAGAAAAATTTTAGAAAATGAATCAGTTCTTTTAGGTGTTATAAAAGATGAATTAAAAGAAGTGGCTGAAGTCTATGGTGATGAAAGAAGAACTGCCTTAATAGAAGATGAAAGCGAAGCTAAGATAGATTTAGAAGAGTTAATAGTAGCAGAGGATGTTATGGTTACTCTATCAAATGAAGGATTTATAAAGAAGATTCCTCTTAAGACTTATAATCGTTCAAATGTTGATGAAAATGAAATTGAATATAGAGAAGGAGACTATTTAAAATTCCTTATTAAATCAAATACTAAGGATACCTTAGCTATATTCACTGATAAGGGAACTGTTTATCAAATAAAATGTAATTCTGTAGCAGATAAGAAATGGAAAGATAAAGGAGAAAGACTTGAGGATTTAATAAGAGGATTAAGTTTAGAAGATGAAAAAATTATTGCTCTTGAATCAATTGAGAATTTCCTTCCAAACAAATGCTTTAAGTTTATAACTGCTAATGGATTAATAAAGAAGACTACTTTAGATAAATTTGTTACTGCTTACTCAAAACTTATGGCTATAAAGCTTAAAAATGACGATTTATTAGCAAGTGTATCTTTAATAGATTCACAGGATGAAGAAAGATTTGTTGAAATTGAAACAACTAATGGATTAAACTTTGTTGTTTCAGAACCAGAATTAGAGTTCACAGATAGAAATATACTAGGAGTTCAATTAGTACCATTAAAGAGTGGTAACCAAATTAAGAGTATAAGATTTGTAGATAACTATGAATATAAAGAATTCATCATAGGAATAAATAAAAAGGGAAATATAAAAACTTTCAGCAATATGAATAGCAATTCTTATGAAAAGGTAAAGGTTAATTCCTTTAGAAACATAATTGCTTTCTCAAATAAAGGAAAGGTATTTAAATTCCCAGCATACTTACTTCAAAATACAGAAGAAAGTAATATTTCAGATTTAGTAGATGGATTTGAAAAGGATGAACTTATAATAAAAGTAGCTCCTATAAATGAATTTGGAAAAATAGGTGAAGATTTATTTGTTTATTTCTTCTCAAGAGAAGGATTAGTTAAAAAGACATCTTTAAGAGAGTTCTTAGGAGAATTTAATAATCAAATAGCTTATAAGTTTAAAACTCCAAAGGATGAATTAGTAAATGTAGATATAAATTTTGAAAATGCTACAGTAATCTTAGTAACTAAGAATGGTATTGGAATTAAATTCTCAGCTACAGCTATTAATCCAATGGGAAGAGTGGCTTCAGGGGTAACAGGAATAAGCTTAAAAGATGATAATAAAGTCATATTTGGTAAGGTTATACCACCATCTGAAGGTATTGATGATAAAACTTTAGAGGCGTATAATGACTATAAAAAAGAATTAACTAGTAATTATGAAAAACTTATTTTAGAGTCTAAGCAGAAGGAAAAGGCTGAAGTCAATATTGAAGATATTAAACTGCAAAATAGAGCGGGAAGAGGAAGTAGTTTAATGATTTTAGTATTAGAAGACTATATAAGGGACGTAATTATTAAGTAGGAGGTATGGTCATGAAAAAAGTATTAGTATTTTTAGCAGAAGGTTTTGAGACTATAGAAGCATTATCTGTTGTAGATGTTTGTAACAGGGCTAAGGTAACATGTCATGCATGTAGCCTTACAGAAAACAGAACTGTTAATAGTGCTCATGGAACAATGGTGCTTTGTGATAAATTAATATCAGATAATGATTTAGAAACTTATGATGCAATTGTACTTCCAGGTGGAATGCCAGGATCAACAAATCTTAGAGATAATGAGAAAGTACAATCATTAATAAAGAAATATAATAAAGAAAATAAAATTGTTGCTGCAATATGTGCTGCTCCAATAGCTTTAGCTAAGGCTGGCGTTATTGAAGGAAAGAAGGTTACAAGTTATCCAGGATTTAAAGAGGAACTTGGAAATGTTAATTATGTAGAAGAAGACACAGTAGTTGTAGATGGAAACATAGTAACTAGTAGAGGGCCTGCAACTGCCTTAGTATTTGGATTAGAAATATTAAAAAAGTTAGGATATGAAAAAGAAGCAGAGGAAATAAGAGAAGGAATGCTTATTAACTTTTTCTTAGAAAAAGAAGGTAAGTAGCACTTTTATAAATTAAAGAGAGTTGTATCAAAATAACTTAAAAATAAAATTTATAAACATATTTGGAAAATTACTTAGTTAATCTAAGAAGTTTATAGTAAATATTCCATTTATAAATTTTATTTTGAGTTTTGATACGGCTCTTTTTATTTTTTACAAGCTTATTAGGTATGTTAAAATATAATAAGATTTAATATATTTGGAGGGAAATATATGCAAAAAATAATTTTAAATAATGGTGTTAGATTATTATATAAATTTAAAGATATAGAACATACATCTTTTTGCATAAGCTTAGAGAGCGGAGCTAATGCAGAAAATAAAGATGAAATAGGAATGGCACATGCCCTAGAGCATATTTTGTTTAAAGGAAATGAGAAGCTTAAGGAAGATGAGATAAATGAAAAATTAGATGATTTATTTGGATTTAATAATGCTATGACTAATTTCCCTTATGTTATTTATTATGGAACTACTGCAAAGGAAGATTTTGAAGAAGGATTTTCTTTATATTCAGATATAGTTTTAAATTCAAATCTTGAGGAATTTGGTTTTTCAGAAGAATTAAATGTTATAAAACAAGAAAGTGATGAGTGGAAAGAAGATTTAGAGCAACATGTAGAGGACCTTGCTTTAATGAATGGCTTACCAGATGAAAGAATAGGAAACTTAATAATAGGAGAAAAAAATCATATAGAATCTATAAGTTTTAAAGGACTAAAAGATTTTTATGAAAAAAACTATTTAAGTGAAAATATGATTGTCTCAGTTGTTTCCTCTCTTTCTTTAGAAGAAGTAAAAGAGATTGTAGAGAAAAATTTTAATAGAGCAAAAAGTGGAAAAATATCTAAAGATAATTTAGAAAGAAATATTAATTGTGGCATATTCTCTAAAAAGATAGAGGGTAATACTGGGGCAAAAATATGCTGTTTATTTGATATAAATGATTTAAGTATGGAAGAGGTAACTTTACTTAAGGTATTTAATCTTTGGTTTGGTGAAGGGGTAAGCTCCGTATTATATGATGAAATTAGAACTAAGAATGGACTAGCCTATGAAGTTTATAGTGAAGTTAAGTATGAAAAGGGAATAAGATTATTTAAAATTTATTTAGGAACCCCTAAGGAAAAGGAAGAAGAGGCCTTAGGACTTATTGAAAAGTGTATATCAAAGGCTATGGATATAGAAAATTATTTAAGTGAAGAGGGATTAAATAAACTAATAAAGAGATTTAAGCTTAAAAATTCATTAGATTTAGAAAAAAGTATAGTTCTTGCTAATAGAATGGCTATATATGAAACTATGTTTAATAGAGGAGAATATATTTTTGAAGAATTAAACTTAGTTGAAAATTTAAGTTTAAAAGATATGAAAAATTTAATTAAAAGAGTTTTAAAGAAATCCATTGTGCAAATAATTAACTAAGAGGTGATGGCGTGAGAGAGCAGTGGCTACTTAAACAAAGAAAAAGAGATGAAATAGAAAATTTAAAGGAAGAATTAAATATAGATTTATTAACATCTATTCTTTTGGTGAATAGAAATATAAAAGATGAAAAAGATGCACGTGAATTTTTATTTGGTGGAATTGAAAATTTAAATGACCCTTATCTTATGAAAGATATGGAGAAAGGGGTTAAGAGGGTAAAAGAAGCCATAGAAAAAGGAGATAAAATAACCATATATGGAGATTATGATTGCGACGGTGTATCAAGTACTTCAATTCTTTATAAAGGGCTAAAAAGATGCAATGCTAACTTTAATTATCATATTCCAGATAGGGAAGATGAAGGGTATGGTATGAACTCTAAGAGAGTTAAAATTTTAAAGGAAGAAGGCACTAAGGTAATTTTAACTTGTGACAATGGAATTGCAGCCTTTGAAGAAATAGATTTAGCTGAGAAATTAGGCATGGATGTAATATTAACAGATCATCACGATATTCCTTTAGTTAAAGATGAAAATGGAGAGATAGATAAAGAAATTCCAAAGGCCTATGCAGTTATAAACCCTAAACAGGAAGACTGTAATTATCCATTTAAATTCCTATGTGGAGCAGGAATTGCCTTTAAATTTATATGTGCATTATATAAGGAACTAGGGATTCCACAGGAGGAAGCTTTAGAATTATTAGAGATTTGTGCCATTGCCACTGTGTGTGATGTAGTTGATCTATTAGGGGAAAATAGAATAATAGTAAAAAATGGCTTAGAAATGCTTAATAATACTAAAAATAAGGGATTAATAGCCTTAAAAAAATATACAGGTCTTGAAGGAAAGGAAATGGCACAATATCACTTAGGGTTTGTTATAGGCCCTTGTATAAATGCCACTGGAAGACTTGAAACAGCTGACTTATCTGTTGAATTACTTTTAGCTGAAGATGATGAAAAAGCAGATGCTTTAGCTAAGGAGCTTTTTGAGCTTAATCAAAGAAGACAGGAATTAACTAAAGACAGCGTTGATATGGTAATAAAGCAAATAGAAGATAATAATATGGAAAATGACAAGGTTATTTTAGTTTATAATCCTTATATACATGAAAGTATTGCTGGAATTGTGGCAGGAAGAATAAAAGAAAAATATAATGTTCCTACAATAATAATGACTAAGGGAAAAGATATGCCTAAGGGCTCTGCAAGATCTATAGAAGAATATAATATCTTCGAGGAATTATCAAAATGTAAAGAGCTTATAAGCAAATTTGGAGGCCATCCAATGGCTGCTGGTTTATCTGTTGAAGAAAAAAACATACCTATATTAAGAAATATGTTATTAGAAAACTGTAAATTAACAGATTATGATATAATACCAAAGGTTAGAATAGATGTTAAATTGCCTTTAGAAAGTCTAAATTACGGATTAGTAGATAGTTTAGATAAGTTAGAACCCTTTGGAAAAGGAAATTCTAGCCCGCTTTTTGGAGAGAAAGATGTTAAAGTAAGCAGGGTTTGGATAATGGGAAAAGAGCAGAATGTAATTAAATTTAGATGTAAATTAAGGAATAGTTACAAAACCATAGATGCCATAGCCTTTGGAAATAAGGTTGAGGAATTTAAAGAAGATTTTGCTAATAAATATGGAGAAGAGGAATTATTAAGAGTATTAGATGGTGGAAACTGCAACTTTAGCGTTGATTTAATTTATTACCCAAATATAAATGAGTTTAATGGGAATAAATCTATTCAAGCTAATGTAAAATACTTTAGATTATAAAATTAAAGGAGCAATATTTTAAAATATTGCTCCAATGTTTTGTATATAATTAGGCATAAATTAATCATATACAATATCAATATTTAATTTTATTTAATAGTAGACTTTAATAGGTTCAGGTTAAATTCCTTTTTCGTATTGTTCTACCATTCTTTTAACCATTTCTCCACCAACGCTTCCGCATTGTTTAGAACTTAAATCTCCATTGTAATCTGAGAATGGTACTCCCATTTCAGCTGCTACTTCATTTTTGAATTTTGATAATCCGTTTTTTGCTTCTGGTACTAAATGTTGTGACATTTTTCATTCCTCCTTAGTTATTAATTGAGTTTGTATTACTATTAATTGAGTTTGCATTTATATATTGTGCAGAATAGAGTAAAATATGAGAGGGAATTATAGGAGTTATTACAAAAAAATATTTATAAAACCATAGTTTATTTAAAATATTATAAAATCACATTTTATTAAGGGAGTTGATTTTTTGAAAAAGTATAAAATAATTATGACTGGTGGAGGTTCAGCAGGTCATGTTACCCCAAATTTAGCTTTAGTTCCTAAATTAAAAGAGTTAGGGTTTGAAATAAAATATATAGGAAGTAAAAATGGTATAGAAAAAGAAATAATAACTAAGGAGAATATACCTTATTATTCAATATCATCAGGTAAGCTTAGAAGATATTTTGATATAAAAAACTTTACAGATCCATTTAAAGTATTAAAAGGTGTTATGGATGCCTCAAGAATACTTTCAAAAGAAAAACCAGATGTTATATTTTCAAAGGGTGGATTTGTTACAGTACCTGTAGTAATAGCAGCCTCAATGAAAAAAATTCCTGTGGTATCTCATGAATCAGATTTAACCCCTGGATTGGCAAATAAAATAGCATCACCATTTTGTGATACCCTGTGTGTTACATTCCCAGAAAGTCTAAAATATATAAAAGATAATAAAGGGGAATTAACAGGAACACCAATAAGAGAAGACCTTTTAAAGGGAAACAAAGAAAGAGGAAGAAAGTTCTGTAACTTCAAAGAAAATAAAAAAGTTCTTATGATAATTGGTGGTAGTTTAGGTTCAAAAGTTATAAATGAAAGCGTTAGAAAAATTTTAAATGAGATATTAAAAGAATATAATGTTATACATTTATGTGGAAAAGGAAATCTAGATGAATCATTAAAAACCTTAGATGGATATAGACAATATGAGTATATATCAGAGGAACTTCCAGATTTAATGGCTTTAGCAGATTTAGTTATATCTAGAGCAGGAGCAAATACAATATTTGAATTATTAGCTCTTAGAAAGTTAAATATATTAATACCTTTATCAGCTAATGCTTCAAGAGGAGATCAGGTTTTAAATGCTAACTCCTTTGAAAAGAGTGGATATTCTATGGTCATAAAAGAAGAAGAGCTTAATTCAGAATTATTATTAAAATCAATAAAGGATTTAGAAAAAAATAGAGAAAAGTACTTAAATTCCATGAAAATGAGCAAAATAGGCAATGGTGTTAATAATATCATAGATATAATAAAGAAATCGGCACATATGTAAATTTTTATAGATAATTCTTAGCATATAGTAGAAGTTTTACAAGAATTAAGAATAAACTATGAAAATATGTTTCAAAATATCGGAATATGAAACTTGAAAAATTTCTATCAAAGAGTATAATTATTAATGTCGAGTAAAATTAGTTTTGTATCAAATAATATTGGGCTTTAAGATAAAAGATATTATCAAGTATAAGAGGTGTTTTTATGAGTAAAGTATCAGTAATATATTGGAGCAATGGTGGAAATGTTGAAGTATTAGCAAACACTATTGCAGATGAGTTAACAGATTTAGGAGCAGAGGTTTTAATAAAACATGTTTCAAATGCTAAAGTAGAAGATGTACTAGAAGCCGATGCAGTAGCTTTAGGCAGCCCTTCAATGGATAATAATAGAATAGAACAATACGATATGGAACCATTTGTTAATCAATTCAAATTAACTCCAAATAACAACAAAAAAATGATCTTATTTGGATCATATGGTTGGGATAATGGAGAGTTCATGGTTGAATGGGTTAAAAGAATGAAAGATTATGGATTCGACGTTGTTGGAAGTTTAGCTGTAAATGAATCACCAAACGATGATGAAATTAATTCAGCAAAAGAATTAGCAAAAAAATTAATAAAATAATACTTATGCTAATAAGTAATTTTAATTAATTACTTTAAATATATTATAATTTTTAAGATTTTAATTTATATATCTACAAAATTAATGAAAGAGAGGTCATCTCAATGGCAATGAGAAAAATGAAAACTATGGATGGTAACACAGCTGCCGCTTATATATCATATGCGTTCACTGATGTTGCAGCAATATTCCCTATCACTCCATCATCACCAATGGCAGAGTGGGTTGATGAAAACAGTGCAAGAGGATTAAAGAACATATTTGGTCAACCTGTAAAAGTAATGGAAATGCAATCAGAAGCAGGTGCTGCTGGAGCAGTTCACGGTTCATTACAAGCTGGAGCTTTAACTACTACTTACACAGCTTCACAAGGTTTATTATTAATGATACCAAACATGTACAAAATAGCTGGTGAATTATTACCATCAGTATTCCATGTATCAGCTAGAGCATTAGCTACTTCAGCATTAAACATCTTCGGTGATCACCAAGACGTTATGGCTGCAAGACAAACTGGATTCGCTATGTTAGCAGAAGGATCAGTTCAAGAGGTTATGGATTTATCAGCAGTTGCTCACTTAGCAGCTCTTAAAGCTAGAATACCTTTCGTAAACTTCTTCGATGGATTCAGAACATCACATGAAATACAAAAAGTTGAACTTTTACAATACGATGAATTAAAAGAATTAGTAGATATGGAAGCTGTAGAAGAGTTCAGAAGAAGAGCTCTTAACCCTAACAAGCCTGTTACAAGAGGTACAGCTCAAAACCCAGACATCTACTTCCAAGAAAGAGAAGCAGTAAACAAATTCTACGATGCAGTTCCAGAAATAGTTGAGAGCTACATGAAAGAAATCACTAAGTTAACTGGTAGAGAGTACAACTGTTTCGATTACTATGGAGCAGCAGATGCTGAAAGAGTTATCGTAGCTATGGGATCAGTTACTGACTTAATAGAAGAAACTGTAGACTACTTAAACGCTAAAGGAGAAAAAGTTGGTTTAATCAAAGTAAGATTATTCAGACCTTTCTCAAATGAAAGATTAATAAAAGCAATGCCAAAAACTGTTAAAAAGGTTGCTGTTTTAGATAGAACTAAAGAACCAGGTGCTGCAGGAGAACCTCTATACTTAGAAGTTAAGAATGCATTCTACGGATTAGAAAATGCTCCTGTAATAGTTGGTGGTAGATTCGGATTAGGATCAAAAGATACTGTACCAGCTGATATCGTTGCTGTTTACGAAAACTTAAATAAAGAGGATGCTAAAAATGGATTCACTTTATCAATAGTTGATGACGTAACTAACACTTCATTAGAACCAGTTGGAGATATAGATACTACTCCAGAAGGAACTAAAGCTTGTAAGTTCTGGGGATTAGGATCAGACGGAACAGTTGGAGCTAACAAGAGTGCTATCAAAATCATCGGAGACCATACTGACATGTATGCTCAAGGATACTTTGCATATGACTCTAAAAAATCAGGTGGGGTTACAATTTCTCACTTAAGATTCGGTAAACAACCAATAAAATCACCTTACTTAATAAACAAAGCTGATTTCGTTGCTTGTCATAACCAATCATATGTTAACAAATACTTCGTTTTAGATGGATTAAAGAAAAACGGAACATTCTTATTAAACACTATCTGGACTCCAGAAGAAGTTGCTGAACATTTACCAGCAAGCTATAAGAGATTCTTAGCTGAAAACAACATTAAGTTCTACACTTTAAATGCTGTTAAGATAGCTCAAGAAGTTGGTTTAGGTGGAAGAATCAACATGATCATGCAATCAGCATTCTTCAAACTAGCTAACATAATACCAGTAGAAGACGCAGTTAAATACTTAAAAGACGCTGTTGTAACTTCATACGGTAAAAAAGGTGAAAAAGTTGTTAACATGAACCACGCTGCTATAGACAAAGGAATCGACGCTATCGTTGAAATCACTGTTCCAGCTGAGTGGGCTAACGCTAAAGATGAAGTTGTTGAAGCTAAAGAAGTTCCAGCATTCATCAAAAACATTGTTGAACCAATGAACAGATTAGAAGGAGATAAACTTCCTGTATCAGCATTCAACGGAATGGAAGATGGTACTTTCGAACCAGGTACTGCTGCATACGAAAAGAGAGGAATCGGTATAAACATACCAGAATGGATAGCAGACAACTGTATCCAATGTAACCAATGTGCTTACGTTTGTCCTCATGCTACAATAAGACCATTCTTATTAACTGAGGAAGAAGCTAAAAATGCTCCTGCTTCAACTAAGTTAGTTGCTGCTAAAGCATTAAAAACTGAAGAGCCAATGCAATTCACTATGGCTGTAAGTACTTTAGACTGTACTGGATGTGGAAACTGTGCTCAAGTTTGTCCTGCTAAGGAAAAAGCTTTAGTTATGAAACCACAACATACTCAAGAAGATCAAATAGAAGCTTGGGATTACTGTGTAAATGATGTTGCACCTAAGAAAAACCCAATGAACAAAAACACAGTTAAAGGTAGCCAATTCGAGCAACCATTATTCGAGTTCTCAGGAGCTTGTGCTGGATGTGGAGAAACTCCATATGCTAAACTTATAACTCAATTATTCGGAGATAGAATGATGATAGCTAACGCTACTGGATGTTCATCAATCTGGGGTGGATCAGCTCCTTCAACTCCATACACAACTAACCACAATGGTCATGGACCAGCTTGGGCTAACTCATTATTCGAGGACAACGCTGAATTCGGATTAGGTATGTTCTTAGGAGTTAAAGCTATAAGAGAAAGATTAGTTGATCTTGCTGGAAAAGCAATTGAAGCAGGTGTTAAACCAGAAGCTAAAGAAGCTTTAGAAGCTTGGATAGCTGAAGTTGACAACGGAGAAGGAACTAGAGATAGAGCTGACGCTGTTGTAGCTACATTACAAGGTGAAACTAACGAGTTCGCTAAAGAAATATTAAAAGACCAAGACTACTTAGCTAAGAGATCACAATGGATCTTCGGTGGAGACGGATGGGCTTACGACATCGGTTACGGTGGAGTTGACCACGTTTTAGCTAGTGGAGAAGATGTAAACATACTTGTTATGGATACAGAAATCTATTCAAATACTGGTGGTCAGGCTTCTAAATCAACTCCAACTGCTGCTATCGCTAAATTCGCTGCTGCAGGTAAGAGAACTAAGAAGAAAGATTTAGGAATGATGGCTATGAGCTATGGTTACGTATATGTTGCTCAAATAGCTATGGGTGCAGATAAGAACCAAACTCTTAAAGCTATAGCTGAAGCTGAAGCATACAAAGGACCATCATTAATAATAGCTTACGCTCCATGTATCAGCCACGGATTAAAAGCTGGTATGGGTAACTCTCAATTAGAAGAGAAGAGAGCTGTTGAATGCGGATACTGGGCTATGTACAGATTCAACCCAATGTTAAAAGAAACTGGTAAGAATCCATTCTCATTAGACTCTAAAGAACCAACTGGTGATTTCAGAGAATTCATAATGGGAGAAGTTAGATACGCTGCATTAGCAAAAGCATTCCCAGAAGCTGCTGAAGCTTTATTCGAAAAGACTGAAAGAGATGCTAAAGAAAGATTAGAAAACTACAAAAAACTTGCTGCTAACTAGTAAGTAGTAGATAACTAATTACGTTTAATATATATTGATTGAAGTATAAAATAATATAAGAGTTAGAGTGTTAATACTCTAACTCTTATTTTTTTATTTAAATTTACTTGTAAAGGAGAAGAGCTTATATATAAGTAAAAAAACTAATCTTATAAGGTGAAAAGAATTAATATATTTAGTTTTTATAAAAAATTAAAGGATAAATATCAATATAAATTAATAATTAAATATATTGGTATAGATATAAATATTAATAAATTTTAAATATAAAATTATTATATGGTCAATTAGAAAAAATAAAATTTTAAATAAATAAATATTCTTTTTTATATTTATTTAATAAATTTTTAATAAAATGTTAATTAAATAAGTCGCTTAATGATATTAATTTAAATAGCAAGGAAATAAGAGGAAATAGAAGTATTTTGAAGAAAAAGATTATTAATTAGAGAATTTGGTGAGTGATAGAGATAAATGGAAGAATGAAACTTTTGAATAAATTGTTAACAGAGGTTATTATTTAAATATAGTTGGTAGCTATTATTCAAGACAAAAATTTAGAGCATAATAAATTTTTGTCTTAGGTAATAGTTGTTAATTGTTGAGGCTTAGTTATTAAACTTAAGTTTCTAAAATTATAATTTAAACAATAACAACAGAGGAGGCGTTTGTTATGCCAAGTAAATCAAGTGCAAATGCAAAGACACTTACTTTGTTTGGGTTCTTTGCTATGACAGCATCAATGGTAATGACAGTATATGAATACCCTACATTTGCAACATCAGGATTTCATTTAGTATTTTTCTTAATTGTAGGCGGACTTTTATGGTTCTTACCAGTTGCATTATGTGCAGCAGAAATGGCAACTGTAGATGGATGGGAAGAAGGAGGTATCTTTTCCTGGGTAGGTAATACTTTAGGTGAAAGATGGGGATTCGCAGCGATCTTCTTCCAATGGTTCCAAATAACAGTTGGGTTTGTTACAATGATTTATTTTATACTAGGGGCTCTATCTTATGTGCTAAATTGGCCAGCATTAAATAGTAATCCAGTAATAAAATTTATAGGCGTTTTAATAATATTCTGGGGATTAACTTTTTCACAATTTGGAGGAACTAAAAATACAGCAAAAATAGCTAAAGCTGGATTTGTTTTCGGAGTTGTAGTTCCAGCAATTATATTATTTATATTAGGTATAATGTACATAGCAAAAGGTAATCCAGTACACGTTGACTTAAGTGCACATGCTCTTATACCTGATTTTACAAAGGTTAATACATTAGTTGTATTCGTATCATTTATATTAGCATATATGGGAGTTGAAGCATCAGCATCACATGTTAATAAATTAGAAAATGCAAGTAAAAACTATCCATTAGCTATGTTTATACTTGTTGTATTAGCAATAGTTCTTAATACAGTAGGTGGTTTAACAGTAGCAGCAGTTATACCAGCAGATCAATTAAATTTAAGTGCTGGGGTTGTTCAAACATTCCACCAATTAGTAGTTGTAAACTTAGGTGAAAGTTTTGATTGGATAACAAGAGTAGTAGCATTATTATTAGCTTTAGGAGTTATGGCAGAAGTAAGTTCATGGGTTGTAGGTCCTTCAGAAGGTATGTATGCAGCAGCTAAAAAAGGATTATTACCTAAAAAATTAACTGAAGTTAATAAACATGAAGTTCCAGTTCCATTAGTATTAGTTCAAGGGTTAGTAGTTACTATATGGGCAGCAGTTTTAACATTCGGTGGTGGTGGAAATAACGTTTCATTCCTTACTGCCATATCATTAACAGTTGTTATATACTTAGTTGGATATTTATTATTCTTCATAGGATATATTATTTTAATATTAAAACATGATGATTTAAAACGTGCATATCATGTACCAGGTGGAAAAACATTTAAGATGATAGTAGCAATAGTTGGATTTGCTGTATCAGTATTTGCTTTAGTTATTTCATTTGTACCACCATCACAATTAACTGGAAATAGTGTATCAGAATATTTAACTATATTATCTGTAAGTTTCATAGTCACAGTTCTAATTCCATTCATAATTTATGCTTTGCACAATAAATGGAATAAATAAATTAGAGTTATATTTGAAGTAGTCTATAATTTTAGACTACTTCAAATATTTTTAAGAGAAATAATTAAAAATATTTGAAATTTTAACTATGTACTAAGAGAGGTGATGAGTATGAATTATTATATAAGTATATTATTTAGAGCCATACCATTATTAATGGGAATAATATGTCTTACTTATGGATCATATATATATACACTTGGAGATAAATTTGGTAATGGGTATATAATTGCTAGTCATGTAATAATATTTTTTGCTACCATATGTATAGCTTTATTTACTACAGCAGCAACAATAATAAGACAATTGATAAATAAATATAATTCATTTTTTAAGTTTATTTTGCCTACCATTGGATATTTATGTTCAGCAATAAGTATAGTAGGTGGATTATATTTTGCTTTAAACAATGGTGGGAATCCTGCGTATTTTGTAGCTGGTAATATAGGTTTTGGCGTAGGATTAATAGCGTGCTGTGTGTCTACAGTGGCATTATCATCAACAAAATTTTTACTTATACCTAGTAATAGTAAAAATTTAAAAGAAGGAGAAAAACCTAAAGATTGTTTTAGTAACGAATCATCAACTATAATTATATCTATACCAATAATATGTACTATAATAGGTTTATTATTTGCATTTAAACTTTTAATTAATACAGATAAGGTACCTAGTTTAGTAGCTGGATTTGTACTTTTAGGGATATCTTTAGTTTGTGGAAGCTTAATATCACTAGTAGCTAGTGTTTGTAGGCAAATACAAAATACTTTTACTAACAAAGAACGTTGGAAATGGTCCATATTAGTTATTGTATTAGGAAGTATAAACTTTATATTAGGAATATGCGTACTTTTATTTAGTAAAAATCAAACCTTTATAGCACCAGGATATGTATTAATAGGTTTGGGATTAGTATGCTATAGTATTTCAAGTAAGGTAGTATTGCTTGCTTCAGTGTGGAGAAGAGAGAGCAAGTTGTCTAAGAGAATTCCTTTAATACCTGTTATGACAGCATTAGCTTGTTTATTTTTATCCGCATATTTATCAGAGGCTGAATTAGTTAACATGGCATATTTTGTACCAGCTCATGTCATGGTTGGATTAGGAGCTATATGCTTCACATTATTCTCTATAGTATCAATATTAGAGAGTGGTACATCAAATTAAATTTATGTATTTTATAGAAGTGAATTCTTAAAGATTCACTTCTTTTTTTATAAATATCTAATGGAAATAAAGGTTTATAAATATTGAATCTATTAAGGAATTATTGAAAAGAAATTTTTTGCTTAAATGTTTAATAAAATGTTAATGAAATATAAATTTAAAGATATAGTTTACATAAGTATATATTTAATCAACATTTTGTTATATATATATTATTTTATTAAAATATGAAATAATAAGTTTATTTGCAGTAAAATAATAAAATTTATTTGGGTTATTTTGAAATATTATTAATAAAAGTGATTCTAAAATATTTTATAGAGAAAAAAAGAGTAAATTGAAGAAATTAAGAGCATTAAAGAGAAAAACTAAATGTTAATAAATAAATAATAAAATATTAACAAAATGTAACGAATTAACGAATTTAAATATTATATCAAAAGGTGTATTATATAAATAACTTGATGAGGTAATCATTGAGAAAATATAAATAAAATTATTAATATTCCTAAAAATTACTCTTAATTTCTTGAGAGTCATGAAGAGATTAAGAGTGGTTTTTAGCTAAATTAGGAGGTATTTAAAATGCTTTTTGGAAAAAATGAATTAGGTAGTCAATTTGAAACACCAATATTTGGTACTGTAGAAAGTAATGAGTCTATTCCTAAATATGAATTAGCTAAAAAATCAATTGCACCACAAGTTGCATATAGATTAATTAAGGATGATTTATTAGATGAAGGTAATGCTCGTCAAAACTTATGTACTTTCTGTCAAACTTATATGGATGATGAAGCTGTAAAATTAATGTCAGAGACATTAGAAAAGAATGCTATAGATAAATCAGAATATCCTCAAACAACTGATTTAGAAAATCGTTGTGTAAATATACTAGCAGATTTATGGCATGCACCAAAAAATGAAAGTTTTATGGGAACTTCAACAGTTGGATCATCAGAAGCTTGTATGCTTGGTGGTATGGCTATGAAATTTAGATGGAGAAATAGAGCTAAAGCTTTAGGTATGGATGTTACATCAAGAAAACCAAACTTAGTAATTTCTTCAGGATATCAAGTATGTTGGGAAAAATTCTGTGTTTACTGGGATATAGAAATGAGATTAGTTCCAATGGATGAAGAACATATGAGTATAAATGTAGATAAAGTTTTAGACTATGTTGATGATTATACAATTGGTGTAGTTGGAATACTAGGAATTACATACACTGGAAAATATGATGATATTAAAGCTTTAGATAAAAAACTTGAAGAGTACAATAAAACTGCAAAATTAACAGTTCCAATGCATATAGATGCTGCTTCAGGTGGTATGTTTGCTCCATTTATAGAACCAGAACTAGAGTGGGACTTCAGACTTAAAAATGTTGTTTCAATAAGTACATCAGGTCATAAATATGGACTAGTTTATCCTGGTATAGGTTGGGTATTATGGAGAGATAAAGAATACTTACCTCAAGAATTAGTATTTGACGTAAGCTACTTAGGAGGAAAAATACCAACAATGGCAATTAACTTCTCAAGATCAGCTAGCCAAATTATAGGTCAATATTATAACTTCTTAAGATATGGATTTGAAGGATATAGACAAATACATCAAAGAACAAAAGATGTTGCTATGTACTTATCATCTGAGCTTGAAAAGACTGGATTATTTGAGATATACAACAATGGTGAAAATCTACCAATAGTTTGCTATAAATTAAAAGAAGATGCAAAGGTTGATTGGACATTATATGATTTAGCAGATAGATTATTAATGAAAGGATGGCAAGTACCAGCTTATCCATTACCAGCAGATTTACAAGACACTATAATTCAAAGAGTTGTTTGTCGTGCTGACTTTAGTCATAACTTAGCAGAATTATACTTAAGAGACTTAAAAGCTGCTATAGAAGATTTAAATAATGCAAGAGTTTTAAATCAAAAAGCTAAAACAGGAGTACAAGGATTTACTCACTAGTATATAATAAAAAAACTCTCCTTAAGATATTTTCTTTAAGGAGAGTTTTTTATTATAAATTGTAATTATTATAAATATTATTTTTTTATTGATTATAATATTATATTATGTTAAGAATATAATTAAATATTATAAAGAAAATGCTTTTATTATTTTGTATTTAAGGTTACAATTAATATAAAGTAAATTTTCCACAAGGGAGGAAAGATTATGTCAGATAAAGATTTAAACAAATGCTGCGGAGGTAACTGCGGTTGCGGAAGCGAAAAAGAAGAAAAACATGAAGGATGCGGATGTGGTGGACACGGTCACGATCATGGACATGACCATCATGAAGGATGCGGATGCGGAGATGAGCATGTAGAACATTTCGTTGTAGATTTAGAAGATGAAGAAGGAAACACAATAACTTGTGATGTTATTGATGCTTTTGAATATAAAGATGAAGAGTACGTTTTAGTACAACATCCTGATGAATCAGTTTACCTATTCAAATCTCAAGGTGAAGAAGGAGAATTAGTTCTTCCTTCAGAAGAAGAGTTTGATGAAGTTGTTAAATTCTACGAAGAAAATGTAGCTGAATAATAAATAAAAGATGATGTTTTACATCATCTTTTATTTAGTTTATAACACTTTTTATAAATTTTACTTGGAATGTGGAGAATAAAATGGAGAAATTAGCTATATTTGATGTTGACTTTACTTTAACTAGTAAGGAAACTTTACTACAGTTATTTAAATTTTTAATAAAGGAAGATAAGAAAAACTTAAAATTCCTACCAAGGGCTGCTTTTTCAGGACTTATGTATGGATTAAAGTTTTATGATGAAAAAAAAGTTAAGCAATCATTTCTTAAATTTATAGATGGAGTAGAAGAGAATGATTTAAAAATCCTTGTCAAAAAATATTATGATGAGGTTTTAAGTAAAATAATTTATAAAGATTCTATTGATATGATGAAAAAGTTGAAATCAGAAGGATATAAAATTTACTTAATTTCAGCTTCGCCAGAGTTTTATTTAAATGAGCTTTATAATATAAAAGAAGTAGATGTTATAATAGGAACAAGGTTCTCCTTTAATGAAGGAAAGTTTGAAAGAAAGATGGTAGGGGAGAACTGTAAAGGGAAAGAAAAGGTTAGACGACTTAAGGAATACTTACAAGAACATAATATAGAGGTAGATTATAAAAACTCATATATGTTTTCAGATTCACTTTCAGATAAACCTCTATTAGATCTAGTAGGAAATGCCTATTTAATAAATTATAAGAAAAATAATAAGAATTATAAAATTTTAAATTGGAAATAAAAAAGCAATCTCTATTTAGAGATTGCTTTTATTTTAATTAAAATTATTTACTAACTCTTGTTGTGATTATTTGAGTTAATGGTGGTACAACTTGTTTCTTTCTTGAAAGAACTCCAGGTAAGAAAGTAGTTGAGTCCTCTAATTTAACTTTGAATGCTTCTTCAGCTATTTCAGGACTTCTTCCAGCCACTAATATTTGTGAACCTTCATTTATTATGTCAGTAAGTAATAACATAATCATTTCTAATCCCATTGATTCAGCCTTTTGATTCATGTAATCTAACATTTCACCTTTTAAAGGCATGAATCCTTCTATGTCCATTGTGTTAACTTGAGCAACACCTACTTTAACACCTTCAATTGTGAAAGGTTTGAAGTCAGCGTTGAATATTTCTTCAATAGATTTTCCTTTTAATGAAGTACCAGCTTTAAACATTTCTTTAGCAAATGTTTCAGGAACTATTCCTGCTATTTCAGCAAGTTTTCTGCACATTTTCACGTCTTGTGGAGTACAAGTTGGTGATTTAAATAATAATGTGTCTGAAATTATAGCTCCACATAAAAGTCCAGCAGCTTCTCTTGATGGTCTGATTCCATTTTCGAAGAATCTCTTAGCAACTATTGTTGAAGTACTTCCAAGAGGTTCATTTCTGAAGTATATAGGGTTACCAGTTTGGATATCTGCAACTCTATGATGGTCTATGATTTCTAATACTTCAGCATCTTCTAAACCATGTACTGATTGACCTCTTTCGTTATGGTCAACTTGGATAACTTTTTTCTTATGAGTAGAAATTAAGTGGAATCTTGCAATTGAACCAACTACTTTGTTATTTTCATCTATTACAGGATAGTTACTGTACCTAGTTTCACTCATTGTTACTTTTACATCTTCAACTAAATCATCAGTAGATACAGCTACTAAGTTATCTTTAGTCATAACATAGTCTACTGGTAAACTTTGAACGATTAATCTTGATGCAGTGAATGAATCATGAGGAGTTGTAATAACAGTTATGTTATTTTTCTTAGCAAGTTCTATTATTTCTTTAGAAGGTGTATGTCCACCTGTTACTATTAATAAAGAAACTTTTAACTCTATTAATTCAGCTTGTATTTCAGCTCTATCTCCAGCTATAGCTATGTCACCTTCGCTTATGAATTCTTTTAAAGATTCAGCTTGCATAGCAGCAACTACAACTTTTCCTGGGAAGACTTTAATTTCTTCATTTACGTTTTGAGCTTCAGCAGATAATGTATCTAATATGTTATCTAATGAAGTAGCACTTTTAGCAAGAATATTGCTATCCCAAATATCCATGTATGTTGCAGTTATATTTGATGTTGATAACATTCCAAGTAAGTGGTTATTTCCATCAGCAACAGGAATTGATTTTAAGTTTTTATCCCTCATTATGTTCCAAGCCATTTTTAATGAAACTTCTGGAGCTAATGGGGCTATTTTATCCATTTCTAAATCTTCAACTTTTAGTTTAACTGTTTCTAAAAATTGAGGTGCTTCTACACCAAAATAATCAAGTATGTATTGAGTTTCTTGGTTAACATTTCCTAATCTAACTGGTATAGCAGGAGTGTCTTGAGTTTTGTTTTTAAATTCAGCATATGCTAAGGCAGCACATATTGAATCTGAATCAGGATTTTTATGTCCTGTAATGTATATAACATCCTTCATTTAGGTTGCCTCCTTTGTTATTCGAAATTTTTTAATTCATGAATATATTTTAATTCCTAAATTATGAAAAGTAAAGTTTAACAACACTCATTTTATCATAGTTTAATAGAATTTTCTATGAGGTAAAATTTAAGAATTATTCTTAATATAGGGTGTTACATAAGAAAAATTTTAGTTCTAAAAACAAGTTGTTTAAACATATATTACAATAGATTGCTAGGAAAAGAAGGAGGAACAAGAAGTTATGCATGAGAAAGAACTCTTTAGAGGGTTAACAACTCAAGAAGCTAAACAACGAATAGAAAAATTTGGATTAAATGAAATAACAGAAAAGAAAAAGGTATCTGCTATAAAAATATTATTACAACAATTTAATGATTTTATAATATGGGTTTTAATTGGAGCTACTATTATATCGGGACTTATGGGCGATGTTGCAGATGCTATTACTATATTTGTTATTGTTGTAATAAACGGAATTTTAGGATTTGTACAAGAATTTAAGACAGAAAAATCTTTAGATGCTTTAAAGTCCTTAGCAGCACCTACTTGTAAGGTATTAAGAGATGGGAATATTAAAGTAATTAATGCTAATGAATTAACTATAGGGGATGTTGTAATATTAGAGGCTGGAGATAGAGTACCTGCTGATGGAGAAATTTTTGAGTGTACAAACTTTATGATTGATGAATCATTACTTACTGGAGAATCAGTTGGAGTTAACAAAACAAATAATTCTAAAGAAGCTTCTCTAATTTACATGGGGACTAAAGTATTAAAAGGTAAAGGAAGATTTAGAGTAACAGCTATAGGTATGAGTACAAAAATGGGATCTATAGCAGATATGTTACAAGACATAGAAGAGGAAAAATCTCCTCTTAAAGAGAGATTAGATGGGTTAGGAAAAATTTTACTTGTATTATGTTTAGCTATATGTGCTTTAGTTACTATATTAGGTATTATAAGAGGAAATGATTTAACAGAAATGTTTTTGCTAGGTGTTAGTTTAGCCGTGGCAGCTATACCAGAAGGATTGGCCGCTATAGTAACAGTTTCTTTAGCTTTAGGAGTTTCTAGAATGTTAAAAAGAAATGCCTTAGTAAAGAAATTACCAGCTGTTGAAACTCTAGGATGTACCTCAGTTATATGTAGTGATAAGACTGGTACATTAACTCAGAATAAGATGACTGTTAAAGAAATTTTTGTAGATGGAAAGCATTGTAGACTAGATGTGGATAAAATTCCAAATTCACCTATTTTAATGAAAGCTTTTGTTTATTGTAATGATTGTAACTATGATTTTTCAAAGGATAAATTAGATGATGTATTAAATGGTGATCCTACAGAAACAGCTTTAATAAAGGCATATTTTAATAATGTAGATATATTAAAAAATACAGTATCTAATGTAAATAGAGTTTTTGATATACCTTTTGATTCAAGTAGAAAAATGATGTCAGTTATAGTTAAGGAGAATGGAAGAGAAGCTTGTTATGTAAAAGGTGCTCCAGAAAGACTTATAAATAAATGTAGATATATACATGAGGAAGGTAGGGTTAAATTACTAACTTCTCAGAAAAAACAACAAATATTGAATGTTGTGGAGAATATGAGTAATAGAGCATTAAGATGTATAGGAGGAGCATATAGAGTAGAGAATTTAACTAGAAGTGAAAGTCTTGAAAATGAACTTATATTTCTTGGAATTGCAGGGATAATAGATCCACCTAGACCAGAGGTTAAGGACTCAGTTATAAAATGTAGATTAGCAGGAATAACTCCTGTAATGATAACTGGTGACCATAAAAACACTGCTTTTGCCATAGGAAAAGATTTAAATATTGCTAAGTCTCAGGATCAAGTAATAACTGGAGAAGAATTAGACAAATTAGATGATAAAGAACTTAAAAAGAGAGTTAATAAGTTAAGAATATTTGCTAGGGTTACTCCTAATCATAAGCTTAGAATAGTTAAGGCATTTAAGCAAAATGGAAATATAGTTGCTATGACTGGAGATGGAGTAAATGATGCTCCAGCTATAAAAGAAGCTGATATTGGGGTTGCTATGGGAATTTCAGGTACTGATGTTACAAAGGAAGCTTCTTCAATGATTTTAATGGATGATAACTTTGAAACCATAGTATCAGCAGTAGAAGAGGGAAGAATAATATATGATAATATAAGAAAATTCATAAGATATTTATTGTCATGTAATTTAGGAGAAGTTTTAACAATGTTTTTAGCTACCATATTCTATCTTCCAACTCCTATGTTACCTATACAAATACTTTTTGTAAATTTAGCTACAGATGGACTTCCTGCAATAGCTTTAGGAGTTGATCCTGCTGATAAGGATATAATGAATCAACAGCCTAGAAGTAAGAAAGAAGGTATATTTGCTAGAGGACTTACTGAGAAAATTTTAGTAAGAGGATGTTTAATTGGAATATGTACTTTACTAACTTTTATTGTTGGTGGATTATACGGAATGGATTTAAATACATGTAGAACTATGGCTTTATCAACATTAGTTATGTCTCAATTATTACATGTTTTTGAATGTAGATCAGAAAGGCATTCAATTTTTGAAATAAAATTATTTACTAATATGTACTTGGTAGGTGCAGTAGCGATATCCATACTTATGTTATTAAGTATTATTTACATTCCTTTCTTTAGTGGAATATTCCATACTACAGTATTAGGTATAAATCATTGGTTAATAGTTTTATTCTTCTCAACAATAATATTCTTTATAAATAGCTTATACTTATTTATCAAAGTAAAGAAATAAATTTAATACGATATATAAATTATTATTTTTAAATTTTAATATAAAAAGGGTGTGTATCAAAATAAGTTTTAAATAAAAAAAGCTGTATTAATATACAGCTTTTTATCTTTGTTTAAATTGTTGTTGTCTAGCTTTCTTTAATTGTGAATGGTCTACAGGTACTAAATCTTGTTTAGTAGTTAAGTTAAGTATGTTATTTAGAGCAATATACTCTTTTTCATTTTCCTTATTTGATTTAAGTCCTTGAACTATAACATTATTTCCTTTTTTCACACTTATGAAAGTAGGCTTTTTAAACCAACGATTCTTCTTATATACGCATTTTATTATTTGTTTACTTCTTTCAGGTTTAACTATTAAAGTAACAACTAATTTGTGGAATATCCAAAGAATAGTTTTTTCTTCGACTTTTTCAGAAATTACGCTTCCTTGAAATTGAGCCATTCTATCGCCGTATTTTTCAAGATAAGAATCAGTGTAATATTTAGATAGTTTTTCTTTGAAACCCATAATTATAACTCCTTTTAAGTTGACGAATTTACATTTATTATTACTATAAATACATATTATATGATAGATAGTATTATAACATAATATTAAATATATTAAAATACTTTGATAGTGTCCAAAAGCCCATAGAATAAGAATTTTATATAAATATATAGTGTTAAATTTATTAAATGTAAATATTTAAATTATGGACTTATTACAATTTATATTCTATAATTAAATATGTAATGAAAATGTTATCTTAGGAGGAAGTATTATGGATAAACAACAATTAGCAAAAATGATAGACCATACTATATTAAAACCAGAAGCTGATAAGGCATCAATAGAAAAGCTTTGCAAAGAAGCTTTAGAATACAATTTTGCTTCAGTTTGCATAAACCCTACTAATGTAGAATTAGCAGCTAAACTTTTAAAAGGCAGCGAAGTAAAGGTTTGTACAGTAATAGGTTTCCCTTTAGGAGCAAACACTATGGAAGTTAAAGCTTTTGAAACTAAAGATGCAATAGAAAAAGGTGCAGATGAAGTTGATATGGTTATAAACATAGGAAGATTAAAAGATAAAGATTATGAATATGTAGAGAAAGATATAAAAGCTGTTGTAGATGCGGCTGATAAGAAAGCGCTTACAAAAGTTATAATAGAAACTTGTCTTTTAACTGAAGAAGAAAAAGTTAAAGCTTGTGAATTAGCTAAAAAAGCAGGAGCAGATTTCGTTAAAACATCAACTGGATTCTCAACAGGTGGAGCAACTCCAGAAGATATTAAATTAATGAGAGAAACTGTAGGACCAGATATGGGAGTTAAAGCATCAGGTGGAGTAAGATCAATAGAAGATGCTGAAGCTGTAATTAAAAATGGTGCTACTAGAATAGGAGCATCAGCTTCAATAGCTATATGTGAAGGAAAAGTTTCAGATTCAACATATTAATATATAACTAAATTAAATAAGATATTTGCTTAGTAAAGCCTATAGAAAAATTTCTATAGGCTTTTTTGTCGAAGAAAAAAATAAATAAAAAATAGAAAATGATGGCTAATTTTAAAGTTAGAGAATATTAATATAATAAAGTACTTATAAAGAGGAGGTTACTCTATTAAAGCTAATATTAGTTTTATGAGTGAATTTTTATGAGAAGAGAGTTAACTCCAAAAGAAGTAATTTATAATGAAGACTTTACTAGTGGGATAGGTGAGAAAGAATCCTATGGTAATGAATATGAAGGGGTTTTTAAGAAAATTGATGAAGCATTAAGCATAAATAAAGAAGGATTTAATGTTTACTTAATTGATGAATTTTCAAAACAAAAGCTTAAAGACATAATGGTACATCTAAAAGATAAAATGAAAAGTAGAGGCAAGCCTAAAGATATATGTTATGTTACCTTAGAAGATATTAGGGTTCCTAAGGTTATATTTTTAGAAAATGGAATGGGAGAAAAGTTAGAGGAAACTTTAGAATATGTAAAATCTTTTTATTATGATGAAATATATGCTTTTTATAATTCTTCAATAAATAAAGAAAAAGAAGAAATTATAAATGATATACAAAAAAAGAGAAATTATTATATAGGTGACTTGATAAAAAGTGCAAAGGAAGAGGGATTTGATTTAAAAGCTACTTCTTCAGGCTTTGCATTTATTCCTTTAGTAGATGGAGAAGCTATGACAGAAGAGGAGTTTGATGATCTAGAAGAAAACAGTAAAGGGGATATTTCTGTAAAGGCTGATAAGTTAAAAGAAGGAGCAGAAGGAGTTCTTGAAGAATTAAAAAATATAGAGTTAGATTCTATTGAAAAATTAAAGGGGATACTTAGAACCTATTTAGAAACTGAGTCAGCAAGTGTTAAAGAAAAAATAAAGGATAATTTTAAAGAAGAGAATGAAGCTTATAACTATCTTATAGATGTTTGTGAAAGCTTAGAAAATTTATTTATTGATAATTACACAATAAATTTTGATGATGATGAAGAAAAGATAAATGATATTATTTCAAAATATGTTTGTAATATCATAAAAAACAGCAAAGGGCAAGAAGCTCCTAAGGTTATTTTTGAAGAAGATCCAAGCTTAAATAATCTTTTAGGAACCATAGAGTATGAAAATCATAATGGTGTGTATTCAACTGATGTAAAACTTATAAAATCAGGTTCATTGCTTGAAGCAAATGAAGGATGCCTAATAGTTAGATTAAGTTCTTTAGTTAATAATGCAAATAGCTATTATTATTTGAGAAGAGCATTACTTCATGGAAAGATAAATTATGATTTTAATAGAGGATATTTAGAAGTGCTTTCATTAAATGGATTAAATCCAGATCCAATACCTATTAAGGTCAATGTGATTTTAATAGGAGATTTTGAAAGTTATGATATTTTATATAACCATGATGAAGACTTTAAGAAAATATTTAGGATTAGAGCTGAATTTTCAAACTTAATAGGAATAGAAAAAAATAAAAAGTCCTTAGTAGATCTTGTTGATAAAGTCATAATAGATAATGATTTATTAAAAATCTCTACTTCTGGAATTAATGCTATTGGAAAACAATTAGCAAGAAAAGCTGGAACAAGGAAGAAAATTCTTTGGGATATTGATGAAATAGAGAGAGTATTACTTCTTGGAAATGAAGAAGCAAAAAACAACAATAAGTCATTTATAGATAAGGAGTCAATAGAAGCGGTTGTAAATCAATGTAGTGAAATTGAAAAAGATTATTTAGAAATGTATGAAGATAAGAAGATAATTTTAGATATAGAAGATAGAATTATTGGAAGTGTAAATGGATTATCTGTTATAGATTTTGGTTATATGAGCTTTGGAAAGCCTATGAGAATAACTTGTACTTGTTATAAAGGTAGTGGAAAAATTATGGATGCACAAAGAGAAAGCAATTTAAGTGGAAACATTCATAATAAATCTTTAAATATTCTAAGAGGCTTTTTAAGTAGTTTCTTTAATTCTTATGAAGCTTTACCTGTGGATTTTCAACTAAGTTTTGAGCAGCTTTATGGAAAGATAGAAGGAGATAGTGCTTCTGTGGCTGAGGTAATTGCTATGATTTCTTCTTTAAGTAAAATACCTGTAGATCAGAGTATTGCAGTAACAGGTTCATTAAATCAATTTGGACAGGTGCAACCAATAGGTGGAGTAAATGAAAAAATAGAAGGATTTTTCAATGTATGCAAAAAAATTGGCACTTATATTGGAAAAGCTGTTTTAATACCAGAAAGCAATAAAGATGAGCTTATATTAAATAGTGAAATAGAAGAGGCTGTAAGAAAAGGAGAGTTTAAGATATATCTTATGAAAGATATAAATGAAGCTCTTAGTACATTGCTTCTAAATGACACTATGTCTCTTGAAGATATAGGAAATAAAATTAGTGAAGAAATTAAAAAATTTAAGGACAATTAATATCTTATTAAGCCTATAGAGTTTGTTTCTATAGGTTTAATTTATTTTAGTATTATTTGACATAAATAATTAAAATATGTTAAAATATGGAAAAGAAGCTGTGTGGGAGGTGTAACTCTATAAGAGTGATTGTATGTGGTTAGATTTTGAGAAAATAGGAAATGTTTTAGTTGTAAGTTTAATTGGAGAATTAGATCATCATAGTGCAGAAGAGGTCAGAGTAAAAATTGATGATAGGATTAGTAGAGAGAATATAAGAAAGCTTGTATTAGATTTTTCAGGTGTAACTTTTATGGATAGTTCAGGAATTGGTGTTATTATTGGAAGGTATAAAAAGATAAGTATGCGTTCAGGTGAAGTTAACATAATATCTGTAAGTAAAAGCATAAAAAGAGTTTTTGAGTTATCTGGAATATTTAAGATAATAAAGTATTACGAAAATTTGGATGAAGCTCTAAAAGTGGGTTAATGGAGGGTTAGATATGGATAATAAAATGAGATTAGAGTTTTTGGCTAAATCTGAAAATGAAGGGTTTGCAAGGGTGAGTGTATCAGCTTTTATTGCTCAATTAGATCCGACTATTGAAGAATTAACTGATATAAAGACTGCTGTTTCTGAGGCGGTAACAAATGCTATAATTCATGGATATGAATGTGATGAAAGCAAAGTAGTTATTATTGAGGCTAGTATTTGTGAAGATGAAATAAGTATAACTATAGAAGATAATGGTATAGGAATAGAAAATTTAGAAGAAGCAAGAGAACCCTTATATACATCAAAACCAGAATTAGAGAGATCAGGTATGGGATTTACTGTTATGGAAACATTCATGGATTCTTTAGAAGTTTATAGTGAAAAGGATAAGGGTACAAAAATAATAATGAAGAAAAAAATGAATACATAGGCAGGTGAATAAAGTCTATGGATATAAGTAGTATTGAGAAAGATAATTTTAATTATGACAAAAATACAACTCTCATAGTTATGGCTAAAGAAGGAAATAAGGAGGCAATGAATAAGCTTATAGAAGTTAATACTCCTTTAGTCTCTTCAATATGCAAGAGATTTACAAATAGAGGGTATGACTATGAGGATATATTTCAGATTGGGTCAATGGGATTAGTTAAAGCTATAAACAACTTTAATGATAGTTTTAATGTTAAATTTTCCACTTATGCTGTGCCTATGATTATAGGTGAAATAAAGAGATTCTTAAGGGATGATGGAATAATAAAGGTAAGTAGAAGCACTAAGACTTTAGCTAAAAAGCTTCATTACAACAAGGAAGAACTAATAAAAAAATTAAATAGGGATCCTACTGTAGATGAATTAGCTGAATACTCTGGTGTCGATAAGGAAGAGGTAATAGTAGCATTAGAATCAGCAAGTAGTATGCAATATCTATATGATACTATACACCATGATGAAGGAACGCCGGTTCTCTTAATAGATAAACTTAGTGAGAAGGGTGAAGATGATGACATGGTTAATAAAATAGCTTTGAAACAAGCTATTAGTTCCTTAGATTCAAAGGGTAAGCAAATCATAATGCTTAGGTATTTCAAGGATAAAACTCAAATTCAAGTTGCAAAAATGCTTGGGATAAGTCAAGTTCAAGTTTCTAGAATAGAGAAAAAGGTACTAAAAATTATGAAAGAAAAATTAGAAGAGGATTGATTATAAATGAAATGTTTTAGGAGCATTATTTTATGTGAAAGTAATCATATAAAATAATGCTCATTTTTTTGTATATATTAAAAATAAGAACAAATAATATAAGTATATTTTAATAGAAAAGGGTGATTAATATAGCTATGTATGAAAATGACAAAAAAATAAGGACTAAGTTTAATCAACTTGAACAACAAATAAGACCAAAACCAAAGCTTCTTAGAAATTGTATAATGGCATTTATAGTGGGTGGATTAATTTGTGTAATAGGACAATTTGTGAGAAATACTTTTCTATACTATGGCTTCACAGAAGAACAGGTTAGTAGTTTAACACCTATGACTATGGTTTTTTTAGGAGCTCTTTTAACAGGACTTGGATTATATGATAGAATAGCGGCTAAGGCTGGAGCAGGTACTATAGTTCCTATTACTGGTTTTTCAAATGCCATGGTGTCACCTGCTATAGAATTTAAAAAAGAAGGCTTTGTAATGGGAGTGGGGGCTAAAATGTTTACTATTGCAGGTCCTGTTTTAGTTTATGGTACAGGAACCTCTGTAATAGTTGGACTAATATATTACTTATTACTTAGATTTGGAATTGTGGGGTGATAAGAATGAGTAATAATACAAAAAGAGTAGGATCTCAAACAATAGAATTAAAAAGTAAACCTAGAATAATAGCTACATATAGTGTGGTTGGTCCTAGAGAAGGTCAGGGGCCTTTAAAAGAATATTTTGATAAAATATTGCAAGATGACTGTAATGGATGTGAAAGCTTTGAAAAGGCTGAAAGTAGTTTAATGATAACTGCTATAGAAGGAGTAATTAAAAAGGGGAATGTAAAAGAAGAGGATGTAGATTATCTTTTTAGCGGTGATTTATTAAATCAGTTAACATCAACAAATTTTGTTGCTAGAGAATTTAAAATTCCTTTTTTTGGTGTGTATGGGGCTTGTTCTACTATGGCTGAATCATTAAGTTTATCATCAATGATTATGGATGGTGATTTTGCAAAGTATGCAATTGCTTCCACATCATCTCACTTTAGTTCTGCAGAAAGACAATTTAGATTTCCTTTAGAATATGGATGTCAAAGAAAAGAATACTCTCAATGGACTGTAACTGGCTCCGGAGCTATGCTTTTAGGAAAGTCAGGAGATTATCCTTATGTTACCCATGTAACCACAGGAATTGTTAAGGACTATGGAATTAAGGATGCAGATAATATGGGAGCTGCTATGGCACCAGCTGCTGTAGATACTATATATAAGCATTTTGTTGATACAGGAAGAAAACCTGAAGATTATGATGTAATAGCAACTGGAGACTTAGGGGCTGTAGGAAAGAAATTAACAGAGGAATTATTAAAAGAGTATGGATATGATATTAGTAAGGTTTATATAGATTGTGGAGAAAAGATATTTGATAATGAAAAGCAAGGAACTTTTGCAGGTGGAAGTGGATGTGGATGCTCAGCCGTTGTAGCCTGTGGATATTTATATAGAATGTTAAAAGAGAAAAAGTTAAAAAGAGTTTTATTAGTTTCCACAGGAGCTTTATTAAGTTCTACATCTGCCTTACAAGGAGAAAGCATACCAGGAATAGCTCATGCTGTAGCTATAGAATATATTTAAACTAAGTTAGCTATTTTGTGTGAATATTTTGTTATAGAAATTTAATAATGAGGAGATGAGAATTTTGCAAGATTACATAAATGCCTTTTTAATGGGTGGTGCAATCTGTGTAATAGGACAGATATTAATAGATAAAACTAAACTAACACCAGCTAAAGTATTAGTTGCATTTGTTTCAATAGGTACAATATTAGGAGCTTTAGGAATATATGAAAAACTAGTCCAAATAGGTGGAGCTGGAGCAACAGTTCCATTACCTGGTTTTGGTTATGCCTTAGCTAAAGCAACTATAAAAGAAGTGAATGAACAAGGATTAATGGGAGCATTTACTGGTGGACTAAAGGGTGCAGCAGGTGGAATAACTGCAGCTATTTTCTTTGGTTACTTAATGGCATTAATATTTAATCCGAAAACTAAATAAATGATTATAATTTCTATAAAAGGTCAATAATTTTTTCGAAGGAGAGATTCTATGAAAAAGTTTGAGAAAGTTATTGTAAATAGACCTTTAGGATTAATTTGTATTTTTACTATTTTAGGAATTATAACATACTATTTTGGTAGTTTTAACTTAATAGGTACAGCTTTTTTAGTTGTACCTTTAATTTTGTTTAGTTATCTTTTATTAGATATAGAAAATTTTAATATAGGAATAATATTTTTCCTTATATCTATTTTAAGTTGCACTATCTATTATGAGCCAAAATTTCAACAAGAAGGGGTTAAAGAAATAAGAATAATAGAAGTTACAGATAAAGTTATAATAGGAAAGATAGATGGAAGAATAGTTGAAGTAAGAAATCAAAGTGGAAGTGAAATTGAATATGGAGAAAAGATATATGGAGTTTGTAAATTCAAGAGAGGAATTAATTTAGATAGAGGTCATGTTGGACAGGTTTTCTTAAAAAAAGTATTAAAAAGAGAAAATGACTTAATCTATAAAATAAAAAATATACCAAAGAAGTATTATGAAAACTTAAGTGAAAACTTTTCATCCTCTGAAAGTGCACTTTTAAATGCTGTTTTATGGGGAGATAAAGAAAATTTAACCTATAATCAAAAGGATTTTTTATCAGACTTAGGAGTAATTCATTTAATATGCATATCAGGGTTTCATATAGCCTTACTTTTTTCAATAATTTATAAAAAGTTTTCTTTTAAGATAGCTTTAAGTATATGTACTATTTATGTAATTTTAGTTGGAGCATCTAGTTCAGCATTAAGAGCTTTAATTATGATAACCTTATTAAAGTCTTCTAAAAGGATATTTAAGACCTATGACCCCTTAAGTTCTATATCCTTAGGGGCAATAATACTACTTATTTATAAACCTTATAACCTTTTTAGCATGGGATTTTTATTATCCTTTGGTGGAACATTAGGCATAATTTTATTCTATAAAAAATTATTAGAGGGATTTTATATGTTACCACCAAAGTTAAATGAATACTTAAGTTTAGGATTATCTGCACAAGCTTTTATATATCCTATTTTGGTAATTGCTTTTGGAAAATTTTCTATTAACTTTTTAATATCAACCTTTTTAGTAACTCCAATAATAGTAATATTATTACAGATACTATTAATTTCTATTTTAATTGGTGGAAATTTAATTGGAATTATAGTATTTTTAATAAATATAATATTCATGGTATTTAGAGGGATTTTAGTATTTTTAGATAAGGTGGTATGGGTTACCCCTTATTTATCCCCAGTATTTGCAATTGCTTATATGACTATGTTCTTATGGATTTACATGAGTCTTAAAGGATTTAAAAAGTTTAAAATAGGAGTTTATTTAGTCATACCTGTTTTGCTTTTAAATTTATATGTATTTGGAGCTAAAATTAGAGTTGTTGAAGATAAATGGAATAAGGCTATAGTTATAGAATCTGGATTTAAGAAAGTTGCCTTAGTAAACAATAATAGTGATTATTTTAAAAAATCCATAATGAAAAAGGAATATGTTAATGAGGTTATTCATTTGAAAAAAGAGTCTCAATTTGAACTGACAAAAAGATATTCAATATCCATAGAAGATAATTTTAATACAATAACTTTAATGCCAGAGAATAGTGATTATGATATAATTGATTTGATTCAAAAGAAAAGTGCGTATATACTTTAACTTATGTAAATAAGTAGCTGGGATTTGAAAGGTTGATATTTTAATGATAGATTTAGACGGTTTATATGAAAATTTGAAAAAAGGAAATATAGAAAAAAGTTATATATTAGTTGGATTAGATGAGCTTTTAATTAAAGAAGGTATAGAAAATATAATTGATAATGTACTAGATGAAGGATTTAAGGATTTAAACCTAATTAGATTAGATGGGAATAACCTTAATTTTGATGATTTCATGAATGCTTGTGAAACATTGCCTTTTATGAGTGATAAAAAAGTAGTAGTTTTAAATAGAACTAATATATTTAGGGATAAACAAGATAAAGAAACTGAAAAATTATATAAGCAATGTGTAGAATATTTTCAAAATACACCAGAACATTGTGTTTTAATAGCATATACAACTTTAAAGGACAAAAGGGATAGAGTTAATAGATTAAGCAAACTAAAAAAACTTGAGAAAAGCAGTTGTATAGTTTCTGTTGAAAAGTTAAAAGGGGCAAAACTGCAACAAAAGGTAGGAAGAATCTTTCAAAGATATAATAAAAACATAGGAAAAATAGAATTAAAGTACTTTTGTGACTCAGTAGAAAATAACTTTGATGTTATAGAAAGAGAAGTTGATAAAATAGTAAACTATGTAGGGGAGAGAGAAATAACTAGAAAAGACATAGATTTACTACTTCCTCCTAGGTATGAGGACGATATATTTGATTTAGTTGAGCTTATTTCAATTAAAAGAGCAAAGCAAGCCATAGACTTAATGGATGAATTAATAGGTAGAGGACAAGATCCTATATTTATACTGAGTCAAATCAGAGAGCAATTTCAAAAGTTACACAGGGTAAAAATAAGACTTTCTGAAAAGTATAGAATTGATGAAATAAAGAAAGATTTTTTAGAAGCTAGCAGGGTAAATTTACCTGACTTTGTAATAGAAAAATTTATTAATCAGAGTAAGAAATTTTCTAATAAACAGCTTAATAAATGTATTAATCTATGTTTATATACAGAAAAGAAACTTAAGAGTAATTCAAACTTAAATAAAAAAACAGAGCTAGAACTTATGATTGTAAGTACTGTAATATAAAAAATCCAGATTAGATAATTCTAATCTGGATTTTTTACTTAAAGAAATACTTCTAATAAAAGAAAATGGTGTTAGAAATTCTAACACCCATATAATTAAGCCATAGCGTTTAACTTAGCAGCTAATCTTGATTTCTTTCTAGCAGCCATGTTTTTATGAACTACTCCTTTAGAAGCAGACATATCTAAAGCTCTAGCAGCTTCAACGTATAAAGTTGCAGCTTCTGCTTTGTTATTAGCTTCAACAGCTACTTCAAACTTCTTTATAGCAGTTTTAAGAGCTGACTTAATCATCTTATTTCTTAAAGTTTTCTTTTCAGTAACTTTTATTCTTTTCTTTGCTGATTTAATATTTGCCATTCTAGTTCACCCCCTTCAACTTTTATAGCGTATCTGCAGTTTTGGGGAATCTGCGTACGAGTTCATTATTAACAAAGGTAATTATAACATCATAAATATATAAGTTCAAGTCTTTTTTCGTGTTTATCGACATAATTATCATTTTTAAGGAGATTATATATAATATATCAATTTAAATTAAAAAGAGGTGGAAAAATGTACAATGTAAGAACTGATTTAGCTGTTGAAAGTAGAGAGATTTATAAACATAGATATAATAGGGAAATTGATGGGGTAGTTTTTGAAGAAAAGACTGTGGAAGAGGATATTAAAGTTACAAATGTTGACATATTAAACGAGGAAGGCGCTAAAGCTATGGGAAAACCTATAGGCAGATATGTTACCATAGATATCCCTGAGTACACTCATTATGATGGGGGCATTATGGATGAGGTTTCTCATGTGGTGGCAGCCTCCTTAGAAGAACTTATTAATTTACCAGAGGAGAGAACCGCTTTAGTAGTTGGGCTTGGAAACTGGAATGTTACACCTGACGCCATAGGACCTAAGGTTGTAGGAAAATTAATGGTAACAAGACACTTAAAGAAAGTTATGCCAGACATAATAGATGATTCAGTAAGACCAGTTTGTGCCATAGCACCTGGAGTTTTAGGTATAACAGGAATTGAAACTGGAGAGATAATAAAATCATTAGTTGAAAAAATAAAGCCAGATTTAGTAGTTTGTATTGATGCCTTAGCTTCAAGAAAACTTGAGAGAGTGGCTAGAACTATTCAAATAAGCAATACTGGAATATCACCAGGTGCTGGAGTTGGGAATCATAGAATGAAAATAAATGAAGAAAGCTTAGGTATCCCTGTTATTGCCTTAGGAGTACCAACTGTTGTTGATGCAGCTACTATTGCAAATGATGCCATGGATTTAGTTTTAGATGAAATGATAAATCAAGCAGAGGCTGGCAAAGAATTTTATAATATATTAAATAACATAGATAAAAATGAAAAGGGAATGATGATAAAGAGCCTTTTAGACCCTTATGTAGGAGACTTAATGGTTACTCCAAAAGAAATAGACGATATAATAGAATCAGTTTCAAAAATAATAGCAAATGGAATCAATATAGCCCTTCAACCTAATATGGTATTAGAGGATATAAATAAATTTTTAAACTAAGATTGTGTTTAAAATTAAAAGTTTTATTAAGATATTTTTTAGAATTATGAGTGAATTTGAAGAAGAATAAATTAAATATTTACCTAAAGAGAGTAACATAATATTTAACTTAACCTCATATAAATGAAAATATGAGGGAGGGGATAATGTGAGAGGTATTAATAAAAGAGAGATACCCATAGGAGTGATTGTTCTTTTATCTTTACTTATAATATTTATGTTTAGATTTATGAAGATTGCAGCAAGTAAAGACATGAGAGAGAATTTATCATATATACAACTTTTAAATGCAGGAATGCCTGTTGCAAAGGGAACATATTACGATGAGAATGCTTATTTAGAAAGTAATATTACATTAAAAAGTTTAGCCTTAGAAACTTTAAATATAAAGCCTCTAGATCCGATAGAGTTAGTAATGAATGAAGTTCCTTACTTTGGTGCAGTAAATAAAATAGCTTCAATTGATAAAGTTAATTATGTTTCTGCTGAAAAAGTATCTTCATTTGATTTAAATAAAGATAGTATAGATATAGTTTCTGAGGAAGAATCTAAGGAAAGTGCAGAATTAGAAGCTAGTAAAAATAGTGAAGTTTATGATCCAAGTTTAAAAAAGGAACTAGATCAGTCTAAGCCAGAGGTGCTTATTTATCATACTCATAATTCAGAGGGGTATAGTGAAGAGAGAACTTCAAATAATGAAGAACATAACGTAGTTGGAGTAGGAACTTTAGTCGCAAAAGAACTTGAAGAAAACTATGGTATATCAGTTATTCATGATAAAACAAATCACTCAGCTTCATATGAACAATCTTACAATAAATCTAGAGAGACAGTTAAAAAATATACTAACGAATATGATGATTTTAAGATGGTAATAGATATTCATAGAGATTCTGTTGGAGAGCATAACAAAAAGAATTTAACTGCCAATATAAATGGAGAAAATTTAGCTAAGGTTATGTTTGTTACAACTAGGAATAACCAATATTTTAATGATGCTGAATCCTTGGCCTATAGATTTATTAATAAAGCCAATGAGCTTTTTCCTGATATTTTAAGAAGACAGGAAACCTATAAGTATAATAGGGGACAAAATGCATTTAACCAAGATTTCAATAAGAATTCAATGCTTATTGAAGTTGGTGCAGAAGTAAATACTTCTAAAGAGGCTCAAGCTACAGCAAAGTATATAGCTAGATTAATAGCAGAAGAATTAAACAGAAAAAGTGAATAAAATAAAAGAATTTTGAACATCCTTATAGATAGTAATCTATGGGGGTGTTTTATTTTGAAAAAATTTATGACTATTGTAACTCTTGGCATAATAGTTTTTTCTATAATTTCTTGGGGGTTTATAGGTGTTAACATAGAAAATACAGAGGCATTTAATAATCAAAATTATGAATTAAGCGAAAAAGTGGATTATGATAGAATAAAAGAAGAAACAGGTATGGATTTAACTATATTTAGTGAAGATAATAGTCCAGTAAAAATATATGAAAATAAAGATGAGGTTTATTTAGTTTTTAAAGAACATACTTTAAACTTAAGTAAAGGCTTATTTGGCAACATACTAATTGGTACTTTTAACCTAGTAAATAAATTAATAAATGATATTAATCAATTTATAGGAAACTATATAATAATGTAAAGTAAAGTATATTGACAGTTTAATGGCACATTGTGATATAATGTAACTTGACTTATTCTACAATGTGGGGGTGAAAACTGTTCAAAAACTTTTTAAATAGTTTAGAGAGCAGGTTTAGATATGGATAAAAAGAAGTATATAAGAAACTTTTCAATCGTAGCTCATATAGATCATGGTAAATCAACATTAGCAGATAGACTTTTAGAGAAAACTGGAACATTAACTCAAAGGGAAATGGAACAGCAAGTATTAGATACTATGGAGCTTGAAAAAGAAAGAGGAATAACAATAAAGTCTCAAGCAGCAAGACTTATCTATAAGAGAGAGAACGGCGAAGAATATATATTAAATCTTATAGATACTCCAGGTCACGTAGACTTTACATATGAGGTTTCAAGAAGTTTAGCAGCCTGTGAAGGTGCTATTCTTGTAGTAGACGCTACTCAGGGGATACAAGCTCAAACTTTAGCAAACTGTTACTTAGCATTAGATAATGATTTAGAAATAGTACCTGTTATAAATAAGGTTGACTTAGCTAGTGCTAGACCAGATGAAATAAAGCAAGAAATAGAGGATGTTATTGGAATAGAAGCAGAGGATGCTCCTTTAGTGTCAGCTAAAACTGGATTAAACATAGAAGATGTTTTAGAAGAAATAGTTGAAAAAATTCCAGCACCAGAGGGTGATGAGAATGCTCCTCTTAAGGCTTTAATATTTGACTCATACTATGATAGTTACAAAGGAGTTGTATGTCATATAAGAGTTAAAGATGGTAAAGTTAAACCAGGAACAAAAATTAAACTAATGTCAACAGACAAGGTTTATGAAGTAGTTGAAACTGGAGTATTTACACCAGCTTTAATGCCTTTAAAAGAAGGATTAAGTGCAGGGGAAGTTGGATACATAACAGCTTCAATAAAGAATGTTAGAGATGCCAGAGTAGGTGATACTGTAACAGAGGCAGGTAGACCAACAGAGGAAGCATTACCAGGATATAAACCAGCTATACCAATGGTTTACTCAGGTATATACCCAGTTGATGGAGCTAAGTATGAAGAATTAAAAGAAGCATTAGAAAAGCTTCAAATAAATGATGCTGCATTATCATTTGAACCGGAAACATCAGTAGCTTTAGGATTTGGGTTTAGATGTGGATTCTTAGGATTATTACACATGGAAATAATTCAAGAGAGAGTTGAAAGAGAATTTAACTTAGATATAATTACAACTGCACCATCAGTTATATACAAAGTAACTAAGACAAATGGAGAATCTTTTGATTTAACAAACCCAACAAACCTTCCTCCAATGACAGAGATTGCATACATGGAAGAGCCTGTTGTTAAGGCTTCAATTATAACTCCAACTGATTACACTGGAGCTGTAATGGAATTATGCCAAGATAGAAGAGGTAAATTCATAGATATGCAATACTTAGAGGAAACAAGAGTTGTTATACATTATGAAATTCCATTAAATGAAATAGTATATGACTTCTTCGATACTCTTAAATCAAAAACAAGAGGATATGCTTCATTAGATTACGAATTAAAAGGATATGAGCAATCAAAACTTGTTAAGTTAGATATCTTATTAAATGGAGACAACGTAGATGCTTTATCTATGATAGTTCCAGAAGTTAAGGCTTATCAAAGAGGTAGAGCTATAGCTGAAAAACTTAAAGAAATAATTCCAAGACACATGTTTGAAGTTCCAATTCAAGCAGCTGTAGGTTCAAAAATTATAGCTAGAGAAACTGTTAAAGCTATGAGAAAAGACGTATTAGCTAAGTGTTATGGTGGAGATATTTCAAGAAAGAAAAAACTTCTTGAAAAACAAAAAGAAGGTAAGAAGAGAATGAGACAATTAGGAACAGTTGAAGTTCCTCAAGAAGCATTCATGTCAGTTTTAAAAGTTGACTAATTAAATTTCTTTATATAGAGGCAATGATGAATAGTATTAAGTATTCATCATTGCCTTTTGTTTTTAAACAATTAATAACAGTAATTAAATTTTTGATTATTCTTATAAATGTTTGTAAGTTATTTTTTCAGTATATACAAACATTTTGATAGCTCTTAATAAAAGATATTTATAAGTATGGGCATTTATTTAATTTTAAAAATTTAATATATATATATAATTTGCAAAGTAGTTAATCTTTTATGATTAGCTTATTTTTAGATATATTGAATTTAAATTTCTAAAATAAATATTTTTTATTTAGTCATTAAAAAGAAATATCCTCAATATATTTATAGTAAATTAATAAAAGTTATGTAGAGGAGAGGTATTCTTATGTTAAATGCTAATAAAAGAGATGTTAAAATTAAGTGCAGAAAGTTTAGAAATAATGGGAAGGCAACTGGTGTTATAAATAGAAAAAATGGAGATAATATTTCTATCAGTGTTAAAATTTCTGATTTAGATAAGTTTTTAGCTAAGCATGGAGATCATAGTGATTTAGAGATAAATTTAGAAGGTGAAGTAATAAACACTTCAATTATAGAAGTTCAAAGAGATTTATTAGTTCACAATGCTATAAATATAAATTTAAGAGAGATATAAAGCTAAAAATATTTTGAGTAAACTTATTTATATTTTAGTAAACTTATTTAAATAGCAATATTAATCTTAAAGGTTAATATTTTAGTTTTATCTAAAGGTATATATTTAATTTTGTGAAAGAATCATATAAAAGTCATGGGTTTATTCACTCATGACTTTTTTTATTGTAATATGAAAGAAAGACTCATAACTAATAATTTGTATTTAACTACAAAATTTATTTTATATTAGTTAAAAAGTTTATTTATTTTACATGGAGGTAAGTAACTATGGACAAAATTTCTTTATATATACACATTCCTTTTTGTGTACAAAAGTGCCTTTATTGTGATTTTCCTTCCTTTGCTAGGAAAGATCATTTAAGAAAGGCCTACATAGAAGCTTTAAATAAGGAAATAATAAGTTTAAGAGAGAAACATAATAATCTAGAAATAAACACGATATTTATTGGAGGGGGAACACCAAGTGTTTTAGAGGCTGATGAGTTAGAATGTTTATTAAAAGAAGTAGCTAAACTTAATATGGCAAAAGATATAGAGTACTCTATGGAGTGTAATCCAGGGAATTTAACAGAAGAAAAGCTAGAAGTCATGAAAAAGTATGGTGTAAATAGAATTAGTATGGGGCTTCAAGCTAAGCAGGATAATCTTCTTAAAGGACTGGGAAGAATACATAATTATAAAACCTTTAAAGAAAATTTTTTATTAGCTAAAAAGGTTGGTTTTAATAACATAAATGTTGATTTAATGTTTGGCTTACCAAATCAAAGATTAAATGAATGGGAAGAGACTTTAAGAGAGATAATATCTTTAGAGCCAGCACATATATCAGCATATAGTCTAATTATAGAAGAAGGAACTGCTTTTTATAATTTATATGAAAATGATAAGTTAAAGCTACCAACAGAAGAAGAAGAGAGAAAAATGTACCACCTAGCAAAGAAAATTTTAGAGGAAAATGGATTTAATCAATATGAGATCTCTAATTATGCTAAAGAGGGAAAAGAATGTAGACATAATTTAGCATATTGGAATATGGATAACTGGATAGGAGTAGGGTCAGCAGCTGCTTCTTATATTAATGGGAAAAGAATTAAAAACAAAAGTAGTGTTGAGGAATATATAAATTCTATCAATGAGAAGGGAGAAGCCGTAGAAGAAATAATAAATAATTCAAAAAATGATAATATGGAAGAATTTATGTTTATGGGGCTTAGAAAAATTAATGGAATAGATGAAAATGAATTTAAAAAGAGATTTAGTATGAATATAAATGATGTTTATGGAGAAATACTAAATAAGTATATAGATGAAGGGCTTTTAATAAGAGAATCAGGAAGGATATTTCTAAGTGAAAAAGGCATAGAAATATCTAATATAATAATGGCTGATTTTCTATTATAAAATTAAAAATAGGTTATTGTATAAATTGAAGCAAATAAAAGAAAAATAAAGATATTGAAGAATAAATAAGGTAAAAATCAAAATTTTCATTTGAAATGATAAAAAATGGAATTGACAAAAAACTTGGTAGGTAATATATTAATAGTGTACTAGTTAGCACTCGTTAAGAGTGAGTGCTAATAAAGAGGTGAGATTAGTGATAGATGATAGAAAGCTTCAAATATTAAGAGCTATAATTCAAGACTATATATCAACTGGAGAGCCCGTTGGTTCAAGAACTATCGCTAAAAAATATAATCTTGGAGTAAGTTCAGCTACCATAAGAAATGAAATGGCTGACTTAGAGGATATGGGATTTTTAGAACAGCCTCATACTTCGGCAGGAAGAATTCCATCAAGCAGAGGATATAGATTATATGTTGATAGAATGATTGAGTTCGAAAGATTATCCTCTGAAGAGGAAGGGCTTATTAGAAATTCAATAATAGATGGTACCTTGTATGAAGTTGATAAAATAATCAAACAAACTAGTGCTCTTCTATCGGAACTTACTAAAATGACTTGTATAGTAAAAGCGCCTTCAGTACATAAGAGCTTTGTAAAATCAATTCAACTTTTAAAAGTTGATGATGTAAGTATTTTATGTGTTTTAGTAACTGATAATGGTGTAATAAGAAATACAGTTATAAAAGTAAAGAGTGTTCCTATATCTGAAGAACTTATTAAAATTAGTAAGATAATAACTGAAAGGCTTAAAAACCTTACTATTGAGCAAATAAACTTAGAGGTTATTAGTAATCTCAATAGAGCTTTAAGCGGATATGAAGATATAGTAAATGCAGTTTTACCTGCTCTTTATGAGAGCTTAAAAGGTGATGAAACTTCTGAGGTATTCTTAGAAGGAACAATTAATATATTCAATTATCCTGAATATAATAATATTCATAAGGCAAAAGAGATTTTAGAGCTTTTACATGATAAAAAAAGTATTTCAGAACTTATAAGTGATAGTGATGATATGACTGTAAAAATAGGTGATGAAATATTTGTACCAGAAGCAAAGGAATGTTCCATAATATCAGCTGGATATCATGTAGGAGATAGATCTTTAGGTACAATAGCTTTAATAGGTCCTAGAAGAATAAATTATTCTAAAGTCTTATCAATCATGACTGAAGTTATGAAAGAGTTAAATGAAACTTTAAAGAATAAGTAAGTAAAAAAAGAGAAGAGGTGTGGCTGCTTTATGATGGATAATAAAGATTTTAACGAAGAGTTAAAGGAAAATATCCAAGAAGAATTAGATAACGAAACAAAAGCTGAAAATCCTAATATTGATGAAGAGGTAGAAGAAGTTTCAGAAGATATTAAGGCTGATGAAAAAGTTATTGATTTTGAAGAATTAAAGGCTTTAAAGGAAGAAAATACTATGTTTAAAAGTAAAACAAAGAAATTAGAAAATGAATTAGAGGCCTTAAAAGATAGATTATTAAGAATATCTGCAGAGTATGAAAACTACAGAAAAAGAACAGATAAAGAAAAAGAAAGAATATATACTGATGCATGTGAAGATGTTTTAATCAAAATGCTTCCAGTATTAGATAACTTAGAAAGAGCCTTAGCTGTAGATGGAACTGTTGAAGATCTTAAAAAAGGTGTTGAAATGACAGTAAGACAATTTGAGGATGCTTTAGAAAAGCTTCAAGTTGAAGAAATATCTACAGAAAATGGTTTTGATCCAGAATTACATCAAGCAATGATGGTTGTGGAACAAGAAGGCGCAGAGCCAAATCAAGTAGCTCAAGTATTCCAAAAAGGATACAAGAGAGGGGATAAGGTTATCAGACATTCAATGGTAACTGTAACTAAATAATTTAATTAGCATTTAACAGGTTTAAATTATAGATATTGTTAGAGGAGGAATTAACAATGAGTAAAATAATCGGTATAGATTTAGGAACAACAAATTCATGCGTAGCTGTTATGGAAGGTGGAGAACCAGTAGTTATCACTAACTCAGAAGGTGCTAGAACAACTCCATCAGTAGTTTCATTCCAAGCAAATGGAGAAAGATTAGTAGGTCAAGTTGCTAAAAGACAAGCAATAACAAATCCTGACAAAACAATAATGTCAATAAAAAGACACATGGGAACTGACTATAAAGTTAATATAGATGGAAAAGATTATACACCACAAGAAATATCAGCAATGATACTTCAAAAATTAAAAGCAGATGCAGAAGCTTACTTAGGAGAAAAAGTAACAGAAGCTGTTATCACAGTTCCAGCTTACTTCAATGATGCTGAAAGACAAGCAACTAAGGATGCTGGTAGAATAGCTGGTTTAGATGTTAAGAGAATAATCAACGAACCAACAGCGGCATCATTAGCTTATGGATTAGATAAAATGGATAGTGCTCACAAAATCTTAGTATATGACCTAGGTGGTGGTACTTTCGACGTATCTATCTTAGATTTAGGAGATGGAGTATTTGAAGTTGTATCAACAAATGGAGATGCTAGATTAGGTGGAGATGACTTCGACCAAAGAATTATAGATTATATAGCAGAAGACTTTAAAGCTCAAAACGGAATTGATTTAAGACAAGATAAAATGGCTCTTCAAAGATTAAAAGAAGCTGCTGAAAAAGCTAAAATTGAGTTATCATCATCAACTCAAACATTAATTAACTTACCATTTATAACTGCTGATGCAACTGGTCCAAAACACATAGATATGACATTAACAAGAGCTAAATTCAATGAATTAACTCATGACTTAGTTGAAAGAACAATCAACATAATGAAAGAAGCCTTAAAATCAGGTAATGTTTCATTAAATGATATAGATAAAGTAATCTTAGTTGGTGGATCAACAAGAATACCAGCAGTTCAAGAAGCTGTTAAAAACTTCACTGGAAAAGAACCTTCAAAAGGAGTTAACCCAGATGAGTGCGTAGCAATGGGTGCTGCTATCCAAGCTGGTGTATTAACTGGTGATGTTAAAGACGTATTATTATTAGATGTTACTCCATTAACATTAGGAATCGAAACTTTAGGAGGAGTTGCAACTCCATTAATCGAAAGAAATACAACTATCCCTGCGAGAAAGAGCCAAATATTCTCAACTGCAGCAGATAACCAAACTTCAGTTGAAATTCACGTAGTACAAGGTGAAAGACAAATGGCAGCTGATAACAAAACTTTAGGTAGATTTACTCTATCAGGAATTGCTCCAGCTCCAAGAGGAATCCCTCAAATAGAAGTTGCTTTCGATATAGATGCTAACGGTATAGTTAAAGTTTCAGCAACTGATAAAGCTACTGGAAAAGAAGCTAACATTACAATCACAGCTTCAACTAACTTAAGCGATGCTGAAATAGATAAGGCTGTAAAAGAAGCAGAACAATTTGCTGAAGAAGATAAGAAGAGAAAAGAAGCTATAGAAGTTAAAAACAATGCTGAGCAAACTGTTTACCAAACAGAAAAAACTTTAAATGAACTTGGAGATAAAGTTTCAGCTGAAGAAAAAGCAGAAATAGAAGCTAAAATCGAAGAAGTTAAAAAAGTTAAAGATGGTGACGATATAGAAGCTATCAAGAAAGCTATGGAAGATTTAACTCAAGCATTCTACAAAGTATCAGAAAAATTATACCAACAAAATGGTGGAGCACAAGGTCAAGGATTCGATCCAAACAACATGGGTGGAGCTAATGCTGGAGCAGGTGCTACAAACAACAACGATGACAATGTTGTAGACGCTGATTTCGAAGTTCAAGATGATAAATAATAATTAAAACTATCACAAGACTTAAAGCTTTGATATAATATAAAAAGAATTAATAGAGGGAAGGCTCAATAGTCTTCCCTTTTTATAAGTAAACTTATAGGTGGTGAATAACAGTGGCTAAAAGAGATTACTATGAAGTGCTTGGGCTTCAAAAAGGTGCCTCAGATGATGAGATAAAAAGAGCTTTTAGAAAAATGGCTATGAAATATCACCCGGATAGAAATCCAGGAGATAAGGAAGCGGAAGAAAACTTTAAAGAAGTAAATGAAGCATATGATGTTTTAAAAGACCCTGATAAAAAAGCTAAATATGATCAATTTGGTCATGCTGCTTTCGATGGAAGCGGTGGCTTCGGTGGTGGCGGATTTGGTGGCTTTGATGCTGGTGGATTCGACTTCTCAGAAATGGGTGGATTTGGAGATATTTTTGAATCATTCTTTGGTGGCGGATTTGGTGGCGAATCATCTAGAAGAAGAAATGCTCCACAAAGAGGTGCTGATTTAGAATATAGATTAAATATAACATTTGAAGAAGCTGTATTTGGATGTGAAAAAGAAATATCTATAACTAGAACTGAAAATTGTGAAACTTGTCATGGTACAGGGGCTAAAGAAGGTACATCTCCTAAGACTTGTCCAAAATGTAACGGTTCAGGTCAAATAAGAGTTCAAAGACAAACTCCTTTAGGAAGCTTTGTATCTACAACAACTTGTGATCAATGTGGTGGAACAGGTAAAGTAATTGAAGATCCATGTCCAGATTGTAAGGGAAAAGGAACTGTTAGAAAGAATAGAAAGATAACAGTTAAGATACCAGCAGGTGTAGATACTGGAAATATAATACCTTTAAGAGGACAAGGTGAGCAAGGTGCTAATAATGGACCTGCAGGAGATTTATATATAAGAGTAAATGTTGCTCCATCTAAGATATTTAGAAGAGAAGGTTCAGATATTTACTATGATTACAAGATAAGCATGGCTAAGGCTGCATTAGGAGCAGAAATAACTGTTCCAACTGTAGATGGAAATGTTAAATATAAGGTTCCAGCAGGTACTCAACCAGGAACTAAGTTTAGATTAAAAGGAAAAGGTGTTCCTCACGTTAATGGTGGAGGAAGAGGAAACCAATACGTTCATATGGTAGTAGAGGTTCCAAAACATCTAAATAAAGAGCAAGAAGAAGCATTAAAAGCCTTTATGAAGGCATCTGGGGAATCAGTTGATGATATAGATGAAAAAGATGAAGGATTCTTCTCAAAATTTAAAAAGAAAAAATAGTGAATTTTAAATACTCTAGTTAGAAATAACTAGGGTATTTTTTTGTTATTTTAAGATTATTTAAAATAAATATAAGTTAAATATTTACAAGATTATGTACTAATGTTATAATACACTCAGACGAAGTGTATTAGTTGAATAATACATAAATGCATTCCATGCTAATTATTAAAATTTTAGGGGTGAAAATATGATAGAAGTTATTGATATTAGTAAAAGTTTTAGAAGAAAAAATGTTTTAGATGGAATTTCTTTTAAGTTAAATAAGGGAGAAATTACTGCGTTATTGGGAATAAATGGAGTGGGAAAATCCACAACTTTAAAAATTATTATGGGACTTATTAAACAAGATAAAGGAAAAGTTTTAGTTGATGGGAAGGAATTAACTTATGATAATTTAGATAAATTAGCGTTTATTCCAGATATTAAAAATACTTTTAGAGGAATGAGAATAAGGGAAAGTTTTGAGTATATGGAATGCTTTTATAATAATTGGAATAAGAAAAAAGCTTATGAAATGCTTGAAGGATTTGAACTTAATAAAGAAGATAAATTAGATAAGTTATCAAAAGGAAATTTAGCAAAGGTAAAAATAATATTAGGCTTTGCTCAGGAGGCAGAATATATTCTTATGGATGAGCCTTTTTCTGGAATTGATATTTTTACTAGAGAAGATATTTTAGAGTCATTAATAAATTATATTAATGAAGATAATGGAATTCTTATAACTACTCACGAGATTGCAGAAATAGAAGGGGTTGCAGATAGAGTACTACTTATTAATGAAGGGGCTATAAAAGCAGACTTTTATGTTGAAGATATGAAATGTGATGAGCAGCTTTCATTAATTGATAAGATGAGGGAGGTGTTTTTAGATGAGTAAGAAAAACAAATTTCTTTCCTTGCTTCAGTATGAGGCTTCTAGAAATTTTATTATTATACTTTTAAATTCTTTAATTACAATGATGTTTACTATATTTATTTATTGTAGAAATATTTTCTCGTTTGCGGATGGAGTTACTTGGAAGATAGCTCCGGAAGAATTTATAAATGAAATTGCATTGAGAAATTTAGGAATTAATAATGAAACCACATACACTTTCTTTTTAGAATTTTTATTAGTATTTATATTTTCAATTTTTATCTGGGCTAGAGAATTTTATTTTGAGCATAAAACAAGTTATAGAACTCTAAGCTTACCAGTAAAAAGATTCAATTTTATTTTAAGCAAAAGCTTAGTTGTATGGCTTTTCTTTGCAATGTTTTTATTAGGACAATTTTTCTCAATAATTATAAATTGGTTTATATTAAGAGTAAAAGTTGGAAGTAGTGTTAATATAGGAATTAACTATTTAAGTAAGGCCCTTTTTGACAATATTAGCTACGAATTTATTTCAATGGATATAGCCAATTTAATAGTTATGTTTATTATTATATTTGCAATAAGTTTAGTTGGGGCATTAGTTGTATTTTTAAAGCAAAGTTTTGGAGTAAGAGGAATAATACTTTGGATTTTATATGTAGCATTTTCAATATGGATATTCTTATATATACCAGTATTTAAATTGCATTTTTTTGCAATAGAATTTCTTTTATTATATACAATAGGGCTTTTAATTTACATTGGAATTACATTTTGGATAAATAATTACTTAATAAATAAAAAGGTAAATGTTTAGAAAGGAGGATGATTAGTATGAATAAGAGGTTTTCAAATATAATTTTTATTAGTGCTTTAGCTGTACTTGCTATAATTTTAGGAATTAATATAATAAATGGATTTAGAAGTATAGAGATTAAAGATATATATGGAAATAGATCTGAGTTGGGAGATATTGATGTTTCTGTGAAAAAAAATTTAGGAAGTTTCTTTTTAAAAAATTATAATGTTGGAGCTAATTCAATAACTTCTAACACAATGTTTGTAGATGAAGATGAACAGGGAATAGATGTTTACAAAAATAAAGATGCTTTAAGAGGAATTTTTATTAGTGATGCTAATTCTTATGATGGAAAAGATTTTCTAGCCATTGTTAACACTAAGTATGGCACAAATATATTAGAACTTTTACTTAAGGATAAAACAACTGGGGAAATAAAAAAAGCATCAGTTAGGAATGATGGAGGATCACAGATTTTAGCCGTTTATGCAGAGAAAGATAAAATAAAAATTCTAATGCCTGAAAGTGAAGAAGAACCATGTTCTCTAGTTGTAAAGGAGTATAATTTTGAGACAAAAGGTTTTAATGAAGTTGAAAAGTTTGGTTCTTATTGTGAAAAAGTAGGTTTAGAATATAAAGACGGAAATGATTTTTATATTGAAAAAATAGTTAGAAATTATAATGAAGAGAAACAAGTTGAAGAAATTAATGATTTAAATATATATAAGATTAATTTAAAAGAAAACACATTTAAGGATTATAATGTAAAAAAAATATTAGAAGAAAATAAAATTGATTTAACTGGAAAAATTTTAGAGTCAGCAGAATGTGATGGAAACTTAATTTATGTAAAAATATCAGATTTAGATGAGTGGGAGAAATTAGCTAAAGATGAAAATAAAATTATGAAATATAATGGCATAAAATCAGACATTCCTAAGGTGTATTCATTAGCTACTATTAACATAAATGATCTTAAAGTTAATTATTATAAGGATATTATAGATGAAAATAAGATAGAAAAATATACAGGTAGGATAACTAAACCTATAAACTTAAGAATTTTTAATAATAAGTTGTATTTTGCATCATCTACGGAAAATAGCAGTCTATTAGTGATTGGAGTTGCAAATCTAAAAAATAGTGACTTAGTTTATTTAGGTGAAATTAATAATGTTAGGCTGAATGGTTTCTATGATGAAAAGTAAGATGAAATGGGGTGAAAAGATGCTTGAAGTTAAAGGAATAAAAAAGAAATTTAGAAGAAAAGAAGTTTTAAATAATGTTTCTTTTTATGGTAAGAAGGGAGAAATAACAGCTCTTCTTGGGATAAATGGGGTTGGAAAATCAACATTATTAAAAATAATTATGGGACTTATTAAAGAAGATGATGGAGAAGTTCTTTTTGATGGTGAGAAGAGAACTTATAAAACTTATGAAAAAATAGCTTTTGTACCAGATGTTATTAATACTTATGGCGGAATGAAAATAAAAGATGCTTTTGAATATATGAGTGTAATGTATGAAAGATGGGATATGAATAAAGCTTATGAAATGCTTAAGGATTTTAAGCTTAATGAAGAAGACAAAATAAATAATCTTTCTAAAGGGAACATAGCTAGAGTCAAAATAATTTTAGGGTTTGCAAGAAATCCAGATTATTTGTTATTAGATGAGCCTTTTTCAGGTATAGATATATTTACTAGAGAAAAGTTTATAGCATCACTTGTTTCATACATGAATGAAGATATAGGGATTATATTAACCACACATGAAATAAAAGAGATAGAAAATGTAGTGGATAAGGTAGTGTTTTTAAGTAATGGAAAAGTCAAAAGTGAATTCTATGTGGAGGATATTAGAGAAAAAGGTTTATCTTTAGTTGATAAAATAAGGGAGGTGCACAAAGATGGTAAAAAGTAATTTAAAAAGATTTTCTTATCTTTTAAATTCTCAGATAATAAGAGACTTTAAAATAACCTTAGGAACAGCTATAGGATTAATGATTTTAAATATATTTTGGTTTATTCACGTTTTAAATGGATTTTTAGAAGGATATCTTGAAAATTTAAAATATCAAAAAGAAATATTAAATGGAGGAGTAAATACATTTACATCCTTTAATATTAATCATAATAGAATGTCAATATCTTTTATATTACTATTATTATTATGTTTTTGTTTATATTGTTGTTATTTATGGTTTGGTGAGTTTTGGGGAGAGAATAAGACTTCATACACCCTTTTAAATTTGCCTATTTCTCAAAAGTTTATTATTTTATATAAACTTCTAGCAGCATTTTTCTTTTATATAGCATTAGTATTTTTTCAAATATTAGGAATTGTTATAGAATACTTTATTTTTAATGCTAGATTTCCAAAGGAATTTTTAAAATATGAAAGTTTTAAAGAACTAATAATATATTCAAAATTTAATTTTAGTTATATTATTCCAGATTATTACTTAAATATAATTTGGCTTATTATTAGCTTAATAGCACTAGTTTTAGTTATTTTCTTATTTTCGCTTTTGACAAGAAGTTTCGGAATAAAGGGAGGAATATTAGGCGCTATAATAGGATGTTCTTTAATATTTGTTTATTATATACTTCCAAGTATTATAAAATTATACTCCGTTGAAAGATTCTTTTGGATGATAGGAATAAGTATAGTTTATATAATTATCGGATGGTTTGGGTCTAATTATTTATTAAAAAATAAGGTTCATGTTTAGAGGAGGTGAGTATATGAAAAAGAAAATGCCATTAATTTGCACTATAATATTTCTGTTGGGAATTTTTGTTTGGTCAGGTATAACTATAAAGGCTAATGAAAGTAATATTAAATTTTCTAATTTATACGGAGAAAGAAGTGAATTAGAGAATGTTCAGTTTAATTTAGCAAAAACTAAAGGAATAATGATGGAAGACCTTATAATTAATAGCAGAGAGATAAAATCTGAAACTTCATTTTCTGAAAGTGGATTTGATAGTATATATTCAGGATTTGATGTATTAGATGATAAAAAGTTCTTTAGAGGTCTATTTATTACATCTGAAACTTTTTATGAAGATAAGGATATTAAGGTAGATGTTACAAATAAAGCTTATGAAAATAATCCATATTTTAAAGTTAGAATTAAGTATAAGGAAACTAATACTTATGAAAATTTTGAGGTTGCAAGTAAGTTTAATATAAGTCAAGAATACAATATAATAGGAATTTCTTATGAAAATGATAAAATAAATATTTTATTTACTAAAAATAACAATGAAGATTTAATAATATTTGGAGAGATCAATGTAAAAACTAAAAGCTTCAATATTTCAGAACCTATAGATTTAAATAAAGAATTTAATATAGAGAGTCCATATTTATTTTCTAGTAAGGGTAGAAGCTACAATGGTAAAGTTTATTTTGATATATTTGAAGATGATGAGGAAGTCAATAATAAAAAGGATGGAAATACTATTTTAAATGGTTTATTAGAAATAAATATTAATACTAAAAAAATTAATTTATATAAGCCAGATGAAAAAATAAATAATGAAATTAAAGAAATATATAAAGATGGGCATAAAGGACAATCATATATTCAAGGAGATAATATTTATTTTTCTTTTTATGATAAAGAGGAAAAGAATATATCAATATTAGCTTTTAATTTTAATACTAAAGAGTTTACTTTTTATAGGGACCTTATAGAAAAATATAGATTTGAAAGATATGGCGTTAATTTTGATGACATAGGAGGAATTCTTATAAAAGGAAATAAAGTATTTTTAGATTTAACTAATTTTAATGAGGAAGAATTAGTTTATTATAATGGATATATCAGTGTTGTAGATATAAATAGCAAAAATCCACTTTATATAGGAGAATATAATGATGGAAGATTAAGAAGTATTAGCTTGATGGGAGGTAAGTAAAATGTTTTTTGAAGTAAATGATAGGGAACCAATTTATCTCCAAATAATAAGACATATAAAACAATCTTTAGTTATTGGAAATTTAAAGCCAGGGGATCATATACCATCAAGAAGGGAGCTTGCAGAAATGTTAAAAGTAAATCCTAATACAGTTCAAAGAGCATATAGAGATATGGAGACTATGGGACTTATAGAAACAATAAGGAATAAACCAAGTACTATAACAGAAGATGAAGAAATACTAAAAAACATAAGAAAAGAGCTTGTAGAGGATGCATTAGATGGATTTATAGAAAGTATGAAAGCTATAAAATTAACTAAGGAAGAAGTTTTAGAAATTATTAGAGAGAGATATTAAATAACTAAATGTAAGAAGCTATATAAATTTTAAACAATTTATATAGTTTCTAATTTTATTAATATATTTGAAATTATAGTCAATATTTTAGTTTTGTTTACAATAAAAGTGTTTTGAAAGTTTTAGCTTGTTGAAATTAAAAGATTAAGATAAAAGGGTGAGTTTGGTGTGGAAGAAGATTATTAATGTATTGTTTTTTGTAAGTTTTATATTCTATATTTCATTTTTATTATGGAATATACTTTTTAAATATGTTTCTCCTATTGAGTTATTCAGCAGTGAAAGAGAATTTTATAGAAGTTTAAACTTAATTCCTTTTAATGATATTATGGAGGGGAATTATAATCAACTTGATGTTATAGGAAATGTTATTTTGTTTATACCTTTAGGAATTTATGTATATATGTTTTTAAAGAAACTTAAATGGTATGAAAATATAGTGATAATAGCATTAATATCTTTAGCTTTTGAAGTAAGTCAATATATATTTGCTATAGGAGCAAGTGATATAACAGATATAATAACTAATACTGTTGGCGGTAGTATTGGAATAGGAATATACTTAATAATTAAAAAGATTTTTAGAGAAGATATGAAAGTAAAGAGCTTTGTATCTATTTGTAGTACATTAGTTATGATTCCTGTTGCTTTTATTATAGTAATGATTTTTATTTATAATTAAATATTTAGAGGAATTAAATAAGATTAAGTTTAAAGGTTATGTCAATAATAGACTATAGCCTTTATTTTTTTTATGTGTGATAATAAAAATAATGATAAGAAGTTTATCTTAGAAATTTTAATAAAGCATATGAAACATAATAATGCTTATAAGCTAGACAGATACTACACTAAAGTGTAAAATAAATTATTAGTCAAAGTAGCATAAGAAAGGATTGATACATAAATGGAAGGAACTTGGATTGAAGTTAGAGTAATAACTAAAAGTGAGGCATTAGAACCTATATCAGGAATATTTTACGGATTAGACTGTAAGGGTGTTGCTATAGAGGATCCAAATGATATATTAGGAAGAGAACAAGGACCTTTAACTTGGGATTTTGCAGATATAAACATATTAGAACATAAGGGGAAGGTTGCTGTTGTTAAAGGTTATTTCTCAGAAGAGGATAACATTGATGACGTAATAGCTTATGTTAAGGAAAGAGTAGAAGAGTTAAAAGAGTCAGGATTAGATGTTGGTGAAGGAACAGTTGAAGCAGAAAAAATGTTTGAAGAAGACTGGGCTAATAACTGGAAGAAATACTATAAACCAATAAAGATTGGAGAAAAAATAGTTATAAAACCAATATGGGAAGAGTATGAACCTACTGGAGAAGAAATGGTAGTAGAATTAGACCCAGGTATGGCTTTCGGTACTGGTGACCATGAAACTACAAGAATGTGTGTTCAAGCTTTAGACAAATATGTTAAGGCTGATACTACTGTATTTGATATTGGAACAGGTTCAGGAATACTTGCTTTAGTTGCTTCTAAACTTGGTGCAAAACATGTTATAGGAGTTGATTTAGATCCAGTTGCTGTAGATTCAGCTAAGGAAAATATATCATTTAACAATGTTGATAATATAGAAGTATTATACGGAAATCTTTTAGATGTTGTAGATGGAAAAGCTGATATAGTTGTTGCAAATATAATAGCTGAAATAATCTGCATACTAGTTGATGATGTTAAAAAAGCATTAAATAAAGATGGGATTTTCATAACTTCAGGTATAATACATGAGAGAAGACAAATGGTTATAGATAAATTAGAACAAGAAGGTTTTGAAGTTATGGAAGTTAACAAAGATGGAGAATGGAACTGTATTGTTGCTAAGTTAAAATAATTTAGTAAGGGAGTATAAAATTATGCATAAGTTTTTTACACCAGCGCATATGTTTTCAGACACTCATGCAAAAATAACAGGGGAAGATGTAAAACATATTTATAAGGTTTTAAGGGTAAAACTAGGTGAGAAGGTTGTTGTAAATAACCTTGAAAGTGAAGAGTTTTTAGGTGAGGTAGAAGAGGTTAATAAACAAGAGGTTTCTATCAAAATCTTAGAGAAGCTTGATGTAAACAATGAAAGTAATTTAAAAATTACTTTATTTCAAGGAATGCCAAAGGCTGCAAAAATGGATTTAATAGTTCAAAAATGTGTAGAACTTGGTGTTTCAGAAATAATTCCAACAATAACTGATAGAGTAGACGTTAAATTAAAAGGTGAATTTAAAAAATTAGATAGATTAAATAAAATCGCTTTAGAGGCATGTAAACAAAGTAAAAGAACGGTAATACCACAAGTATTAGAACCAATGGACTTTAAAGGGGTTTTAGAAAAGATAGATCAATTAGACCTTATGGTTATTCCTTATGAAAATGCTACAGGATACGGAATAAGAGCTATGGTTAACTCTATAGAGAATAAAGATAGTATAAAAAATGTTGGAATAATAGTTGGACCAGAAGGCGGATTTGAAGAAAGTGAAATAGAAGCCCTAAAAGAAAAAGGAGCTCATATTGTAACTTTAGGACCAAGAATTTTAAGAACAGAGACAGCAGGATTTACCTGTATTTCTCTTATTCAGTATGAGCTTGGTGATTTAGGAGGAAATATTTAATGAAAGTTGCATTTGCTACACTAGGGTGTAGAGTTAATACATATGAATCAGAAGCGATGACTGAAAAATTTGTTAGAGAAGGCTATGAAGTTGTAGATTTTAATGAAATGGCAGATGTTTATGTAGTTAATACTTGTAGCGTAACTAACATGGGAGATAAGAAATCAAGACAAATAATAGGAAGAGCTAGAAGACAAAATCCAGAGGCTATTATAGCTGTAGTTGGATGTTATGCTCAAATAGCACCTACAGAGGTTTCAGGAATTGAAGGCGTAGATGTAGTTTTAGGTTCAAGAAATAAAGGTGAAATAGTTTATTATGTAAATAAGGCTAAAGATGAAGGCAAGCAACAAGTTAAGGTTGGCGCTGTTTTAAAGAATAAAGTTTTTGAAGACCTAAAAATTGAAGAGTATAATAATAAAACTAGAGCTTTCTTAAAAATACAAGATGGATGTAATAGATTCTGTGCTTATTGCTTAATTCCATATACTAGAGGTTCTGTTTGTTCAAAAGACCCTAAGAAAGTTTTAGAGGAAATAAGAAGCTTAGCAGATCATGGATTTAAAGAAATAATATTATCAGGAATTCATACAGCATCTTATGGTGTTGATTTAGATGAAAAAGTAACATTAGTTGATTTACTAGAAGAGATAGAAAAGATTGATGGAATAGAAAGAGTTAGAATAGGTTCAATAGATCCTACATTCTTTACAGAGGATGTTGTAAGAAGAATATTAGCTCTTAAGAAACTATGTCCTCATTTCCACCTATCACTTCAAAGTGGATGTGATGCTACTCTAAAAAGAATGAATAGAAGATACACTGCTAAAGAGTATGAAGATATAGTAAATCTTTTAAGAGATAAAATAGAAGATGTTTCTATAACAACAGACGTAATTGTTGGTTTCCCTGGAGAAACTGATGAAGAGTTTGAAGAAACTTATGAATTCTTAAAGAGAATAGCTCTTTCAAAAACTCACATATTTAAATATAGTCCTAGAAAAGGTACTAGAGCAGAAAATATGGAAAATCAAGTTGATGGAAATAAGAAAGATGAAAGAAGTAAAAAACTTATTGAATTAAATAGAATTAATGAAAAAGCCTTTGCTGAAAAATATATAGGTGAAGTTATTGATGTTTTATTTGAAGAAGAAGTTGAATTAGGTAGTGGTGTTTACACTGGATATACAAGAAACTATATAAAGGTAAATGCTAAGGCTGATTGTAATGTTTCAGGTAAAATATTAAATGTAAAAATTAATTCTTTTGAGGGAGAAGTAGCCTACGGAGAAATAGTATTATAAAAAGAAGATTTTTACATTCAAAATGAGTTATAATAGATAATAGATTCATTGCTTAGGAGGTGAAATTTATGTCAGATTGTATTTTTTGCAAAATAGTAGCTGGAGAAATTCCAAGCAAAAAGATTTATGAAGATGATAAAGTTTTAGCTTTTCATGATATAAGTCCAGAAGCACCAGTACATTTTTTAGTTATTCCTAAAGAACACATAGCTAGTTTAAATGAAGTTGATGAAGAAAATGCAGAAGTATTTGCACACATTTTCAAGACTATTAATAAACTAGTAAGAGAACAAGGAATTGCAGAGGATGGATACAGAGTTGTCACTAATTGCGGAGAACAAGGAGGGCAAACAGTAGGACATATCCATTTCCATGTTCTTGGAGGAAGAAATTTAAATTGGCCACCAGGCTAAAATTTAGATTTAACTTCTTGACATTAAAGAAAATTATGTTGTATAATATAGCGTGTGTTATTTAGCCCATGGCTGTGAATTACATTAATAATTTACGCTAGCGGAGGGAGGGATAAAGAATGTCAGAAATCAGAGTAAAAGAAAACGAATCATTAGAGCAAGCATTAAGAAGATTTAAGAGACAATGCGCTAGAGCTGGAGTTCTTTCAGAAGTAAGAAAAAGAGAACACTACGAAAAGCCAAGCGTAAAGAGAAAGAAAAAATCAGAAGCTGCAAGAAAGAGAAAATTCAAATAGTTTTTGGTTTAAATTTATAGAATAATTTCTTTTGAAAGAAGGTATACAAATGCCAACTATTAAAGAAAGACTTCAAGAAGACTGGAAGCAGGCTTTAAAGGCTAAGGATAAGTTCAAGGCTGGAGTTTTAAGTACTGCTAAGTCAGCAATACTTTTAGTCGAAAAGACTGATGGTGTTAAGCTTGAGGATGAACAGGTTATAGAAATATTAGCAAGAGAAATCAAGCAAAGAAGAGAAGCTGCGCTTGAATTCGAAAAGGGAAATAGACAGGATTTAGTTGATCAAAACAATAGTGAGATTGCAATCTTGTTAGATTACCTTCCTCAGCAGTTAAGTGAAGAAGAAATAAAAGATATCATAAAGCAAGCAGCTGAAGAAGTGGGCGCAAATAGCATGAAAGACATGGGAAAAGTTATGTCAAAGGTTAGACCGCAAACAGTTGGTAGAGCTGATGGTAAACTTGTAAGTCAATTAGTTAAAGAATATTTAAATAAGTAAGAGAGTTCATTAGAACTCTCTTTTATTTTTATAATTTAAAGTTTAGTTTTAAAAAGGGATTATAAATAGTTAGAAGTTTTTAAAAAGAAAACTTTTGAATTATTTTAAAAGGCATATAAATAGCTAAAAGGGCTATTTATATGCCTTTTTATATTGCTTAGTTTTCTTTATATAAGAATAAAAAAATATAAATTTTCATAGATTTAGTATGAAAATATTTTATGGGAGGTATAGATATGGGTGATAAATTAAGACAGGTAACTAATAAAATTGCAGAGGAATTAGATTTACCTAAGGAGATAATAAATGGTGAGCCTAAAATAGTTGTACATGGAAAAAGTGAAATTATTATAGAAAATCATAAGGGTATAGAGGTTTTTAAGGAAAATGAAATTAAGATTAATAGCAATCTAGGTGTTATTATAATCGAAGGAACAAAGTTAGAGATAAGATTTATAGGTACTGAAACTATTGCCTTAACAGGAAGACTTAAGAATTTAAGTTTTGAGGAGGCATAAGATGAATTTAGAGTTTTTAAAAAAAGGACAAGTAAAGGTTGAAATAAAAACTTTTGATATAAATAAACTTTTAAATGTTTTATGGAGAAACGGTATAAATGTTGAAAATGTAAGGAAAATAGATGTAGTAACTATAACTTTAAATGTGGATTATTCTGACTATGGAAAATTAAAAAGCTATGTTAAAAGACTTAATGGAAAGGTAAAAATAATATCTTCAAAGGGAATTATATTTTTCTTATCTAGAGCTAAAAAGTCTATAAGCATATTTGTAGGAATTTTAATATTTTTAGTAGGATTATACATTTATTCTGGTTTTATATGGCGAATAGATATAGAGACAAAGAAAAATATAGCTCCTTTTGAGATAAGAACCATGTTAAATGATTTTGATATTAAACCAGGAGTTAAGAAAAGTAGTGTAAATGTTTATGGATTAGAAAGAAAATTAGAAAATGGACATGGAGACATAATGTGGATAAATGCTCGTATAGAGGGTGGAACTTTAAAAATAAAGGTTGAGGAAAAGGTTAGTCCAAAAATAAAAGAAGGAAATGAAAATAAAGAGTTTAAGAATATAGTAGCATCTATGGATGGGGAAATAAAGAGAATATACACAACCTCAGGTACCGCTGTTGTAAAGGAAGGAGATGTTGTTAAAAAGGGAGATATTTTAATAATACCACAGCAAGGAATAGAGGGTGGTGAATATGAAGTTGATGCAGAAGGAGAAGTTACTGCTAATACTTTTTATGAAAAGACTATAGAATTGCAAGTTGAGGGTAAAAAAGAGGAGAGGACAGGAGAGGTAGATAGTGATATTTATTTAGAAATAATGGGTAAGAAAATTTATCTAAAAAAGCCTACTAAAGAGTTTGGTAAGTATGATAAAATAGAAAGTACAGGAAAGTTTATAAATAGAAACTTATACTATGAGAAAGTAGATAAAGATATAGTTGATGATAGGGAAACCATAATAAATAAAGCTGTTGAGTTGATGAAAAACTCAATAAACAAAGAAATAAGTAAGCAATCCAAAATAGTTGATAATATAATTACAACTGAGGATTTAGGGGAAGGGAAGATTAGATTAAAGGTTCTTTTCGTAGTAGAACAAAATATAGCTTTAAGTTACTAGATAAATTAGGACCTAATGAGGAGAAGATGAGTAATTATGGGGAAATTGAAGGAAAAAACATTTAATATATTTAAAGATTATAAAAAAATAATCTTATATATAATAACCTTTATAGTTTTATACTGTACTTTGATGACTGGTATAATAACCAGAAAGTATGATCTAAAGGTTGGAGATATACCTAAGTCAGATATTAAGGCACATAGAGAAATTATTGATGAATCAGCTACTGAAGCAAGAAAGAAAGAAGCAGAAGAAAAGGTTGATAAACAATATTCTTTAAGGACAGATGTTCAGAAGCAAAGTGAAGAAAAGATAAAGGGTTTCTTTTCTTCAGTTGAAAAAGTTTTAGCTCAAGATAAGTCAGAAGAAGAAAAGGCTAAACTTATTCCTAGAGCACCATTTAAAATAACAGATGCACAGGCAAATAAAATTGCCTCAATGAATGAGCAAAATACTAAGAAATTAGAAAGCGTATGCATAGATGCTCTAAATAAGGCATATGAGGCGCCAATTGAAGATGGAAATGATCAGGATTTAAAAGATGCAAAAAAGGAATATACAGATTTTATATCTTCTAGTGATTTGAATGATTCAGAGAAGGCTATTGCATTAAACTTTGTTAGCGTAATAGAACCAAACTTTTTCTATGATAAGGAAAAAACTGATGAATTGATAAAAGAAACCTTAAAGCAAGTTCCACCAGTTATGATAAAGAAAAATCAAATAGTAGTAAGTGAGGGTGAGCCAGTTACAGCACACCAATTGGAGCTTTTAGGAACTTTAGGATTATTAAGCGATTCAGCTTCAGCGCTATATATTTATATTGCTCTAGGAGTTTTAGTAATAATAGTTATGTATCTTCAATATGGATACATAAATAAATATTATCCAGATATAAATAAAGAGTTTTCCAAAATAGTTATGATAAGCATATTAAATGTATTTCCAGTAATACTAGCTAGACTTTTTGGTATGATGTCAAACTATATAATACCACTAGCATGTATGCCTATGCTTATAACGCTTCTACTAAATTACAAAATATCCTTGGTATTTAGTATGTTAAATGTAATTTTAATAGGAGGAGCAGTAGGATTTAATCCTAATATAATAATCCTTGCTATCTTAAATGTTGTTTTAGGAGGAACATTATTAAGAAAAATGCAACAGAGAAATGATATATTATATTCTTCAATAACTGTTGCAGTTTTAAGTTCAATATTAACTTTTAGTGTTGGTACTTTAACAACTAATAACTTTATGGAAATACTTGCAGATAGTACATTTGCAGCGGCAGGAGCTATACTTTCTGGAATACTTACAATAGGTGTTTTACCATTCTTTGAGTCGACATTTGATATAGTAACTAATGCTAAATTATTAGAATTATCTAATCCTAATAATCCATTACTTAAAAAATTACTTATGGAGGCTCCAGGAACATATCATCATAGTATTTTAGTAGCAAACTTAGCAGAGTTAGCTGCTGAGCAAGTAGGAGGAAATCCTCTATTAGCTAGAATAGGAGCTTATTATCATGATGTGGGTAAAACTAAGAGACCATATTTCTTTAGAGAAAATCAGTTTGGAAAGAAAAATCCACATGATAGGTTAAAACCAGAAGTAAGTAGTAAAATAATAATATCTCACGTTAAAGATGGATCAGAATTAGCCAAGGAATATAATTTACCTAAGACTATACATGATTTTATAGTTACACACCATGGAGAGACTTTAGTTAAATATTTTTATTTAACAGTAAAAAATAACTCTGAAAATCCAGATGAGGTTAAGGAAGAGGATTTTAAATATCCAGGACCAAAACCTATGAGCAAAGAACAAGGAATTGTTATGCTAGCAGATTCAACAGAGGCAGCTGTAAGATCAATTAATGAACCTACTGAGGAGAAAATCGAAAAAATGGTCAATAATATTATTGATGATAAGTTAGCATCTGGACAACTAGATAATTGTGATCTTACTCTTAGAGATATAAGTAAGATAAAAAAATGTTTCCTAAAGGCATTAAATGGAATACATCATGAAAGAATAGAATATCCAGATGATAACAAGAAGGAGAAAAAATAAAATGATATTCATAGATAATAGACAGAATAAATTTGAAGTTACAGAAGAATTAACTAAGAAGTTAGAAGAAGTTATTTCTTTTGTACTAAAAGAAGAAAAAGTTAAAGAGAATTGTGAAGTTTCTTTAGTCTTTGTAGACAACGAAGAAATTAGAGGAATAAACAATGAAACTAGGGGAATAGATAGAGCAACCGATGTTTTATCATTTCCAATGATTGATTATCCAGAGGATAAAGTTTATAAAGATGTTTATTTAGAGCATGAATTTGATAAATGCTATTTTGATGGAGATGAACTTATCTTAGGAGATATAGTTTTATCTCTAGAAAGAACTAAAGAACAAAGTATTGAGTTTAATCACTCATTTGAAAGAGAAGCTTGCTACTTAGTAACTCACTCAGTTTTACATCTTTTAGGGTATGACCATATGGAAGAGGAAGAAAAAGCTAGAATGAGAGGAAGAGAAGAGGAGTTACTTGGTAAGTTAAATATAACAAGGGAAAGCTAAGGTATGAGAATGGTTTAGGAGAATATTATGAAGGTAAGAAAACTTATTGATAGCTTTAATTATGCAATAGATGGTATAATATATGCCTTAAGAACTCAAAGAAATATGAGGATACATTTTATAGTAGCTTTAATTATATTATCAGCTTGTTTTGTTTATGATATAAGCAAGATAGAGTTTATAATACTAGCCATAACAATAACCATGGTAATAGCAGCAGAATTAGTTAATACTGCTATAGAAAGCGCTATAGATTTAAGTACAAATTACTATCATCCTTTAGCTAAAGTAGCTAAAAATACAGCAGCTGGGGCAGTACTTATAACTGCAATAAATGCTGTCTTAGTAGGGTATATTATATTTTGGGATGAACTTACCAATGTAACTTTTAGAATTATGGATAGGGTAAAGGCCACAGAGCCTTATATTATATTTATCGTCTTAGCCATAGTATGCATCGTTGTGGTTGCAGCAAAGGCTTATTTTGGAGAAGGAACCCCATTAAAGGGTGGAATGCCATCTGGACATAGTGCTATAGCCTTTTCTATAGCTACGGCTATATCACTTATAAGTAATTCTCATATTATAATTATACTTAGTTATTTAATGGCTTTAATAACTGCCCAGAGCAGAGTGGATTCAGAAGTCCATAGTGTATGGGAGGTTATTGCAGGAGCAATATTAGGAACGCTTATAACAATTTTAATTTTTAAAATATTTAGTTGATAAATTTAGTGTCTAGATTTTAGGATGGAGGATGAATTATTATGAAAAAAGAACTTATAAAAAAAGCTTTAGAGGCAAGAGAATTAGCATATTGTCCATATTCAAATTTTAAGGTAGGTGCAGCTGCTTTATTTGAGGATGGTAACATATATACAGGATGCAATGTTGAAAATGCATCATTTGGAGCAACAAACTGTGCTGAAAGAACTGCTATATTTAAAGGGGTTTCAGAAGGAGCAAGAGTCTTAAAGGCTATGGCTTTAGTAGGAGATTTAAATTCATACACATATCCATGTGGTATATGCAGACAAGTAATAGTAGAGTTTGCAGAAGATAAAGATATAAAAATATTCATAGTAAAAAGTGAAGATGATTATATAGAGACAACATTAGATGAAATTTTACCTGGATCTTTTACTAAAAATGATCTGGAAAAATAGGAGGAAATATGTTTAAATCAGGATTTATAACAATTGTTGGTAGACCCAATGTAGGTAAGTCAACATTAACAAACTTATTGATGGGAGAAAAACTTTCAATTGTTTCTAATAAACCACAAACAACAAGAAATAACATTCAAACAATATTAACTGGAGATGACTATCAAATGATTTTCGTTGATACTCCAGGGATACATAAGCCTAAACATAAATTAGGTGAGTATATGGTAAATAGTGCTACAGATTCTATAAAAGATGTAGATCTAGTATTATTTTTAAGTAATCCATGTGAGGAAGTTGGTAGAGGGGATAAATTTATAATAGAGCAGCTTAAAAATCAAAAAGCTCCTGTTATATTCGTATTAAACAAAGTTGATGAGAGTTCACCAGAAAAGGTTGCTAAAACTTTAGAATTATTCTCAAAAGAGTATGACTTTGCAGAAATGATTCCAATATCAGCTATGAAAGGTAAAAATACAGATAAACTTTTAGAGCTTATGGTTAAATATTTACCAGAGGGTCCTAAATACTATCCAGATGATATGATAACAGATGTTCAAGAAAGATTTGTTGTAGCAGAGATAGTTAGAGAAAAGGCTCTTAAAAATTTAAGCCAAGAAGTTCCTCATGGTATTGCTGTAGATGTTATACAAATGAAACAAGATGATAATGGTAAGTATAACATAGAAGTAGATTTAATATGTGAAAAAGCATCTCATAAAGGAATAATAATTGGTAAAAATGGTCAAACACTTAAGAAGATTGGTTCTACAGCTAGATATGAATTAGAAAGATTCTTAAGAGCAAAAGTAAATATAAAAATATGGGTGAAAGTTAGAAAAGAGTGGAGAGATAATACTTCACTATTAAAGGAATTAGGTTATAAAAAACTTAAATAGGAGGGATAGCTTCTGGCACTTATAGAGAGTGGTGGAGTTATCATTAAGGCTCAAGATTATAAAGAGAACGATAAATTGCTTTGGATTTTTACCGAGAAAATGGGTAAGATAACAGCTATAGCTAAGGGTGCAAAGAAAAGTAAAAGTAAACTCTTTTCATTAACGCACCCTTTATGCTATGGCGATTATTTATTATTCAAGGGAAAGGGTTTATATAGGTTATCTGAAGGAAAAATAAGAACTTCATTTCAGACATCTTTAACTGACCTAGAAAAGCTTACTTATGCATCTTACTTATGTGAGCTTATTGATATATCACTACAGGATGAAGAAGAAAATTTTAATTTATATAAAGAGTTTATAACATGTCTTTATTTAATAAATACTGAGGCTATAAGTTATGAACTATTAATAAGAGCTTTTGAGCTTAAATTATTAAAATACACTGGGTATGGATTAAGATTTGATAATTGTGTATTTTGTAAAAATAAATTAAGTGTTTCAAACTACATTAGTTTAAGATATTTTGGAGGCGTTTGTGATAAATGTCCCAAGGAACATGGGCTTTACATAAATAAAGCCACATATAATGCCTTAAGATTCTTAAATAATACTTCTTTGGATAAAGTATATAGATTAACATTAACAGAAGAGGTTAAGGCAGAACTTTTTAAGGTTACTAGTTTTATAATATCTTCTGTATATTCAAGAAAACCTAAAAGTTTAGAAATGTTAAAGTTTATAAAGGAGTGATTTACATGAGTGAAATAACATTAGAAAAAGTAGATCAAGTAATAGAAAGAACATATGCTACTTACGCAGAAGCTAAAGAGGCATTAGAAGCTTGTGATGGTGATGTTGTTAATGCATTAATATATATTGAGAAAAAAAGAGAAGAAGAAAGTAAAGTAGAAGAAGAAAAGGTAATGGAAGAAAAGGCAGAAAGCTTTGAAGATATAAAAAAATTCTTAAAGGATTTAATTGATAAGGGAAATGTATCTAGAATAAGAATTCTTAAGGATGAAAAAGTATTAACTGATATGCCAGTTAATGCAGGAATAGCTGCAGGAGCCATTGCTGTAATATTTCCAAGTATATTAGCCCTAAGTGTGGTAGCCGCTATTGCAACAAAGATTACAATAGAAATAACTAAGGCTGATGGAAGCGTTGAGATTGTTAATAAAATAGTCAAAAATGCAGCTAATGATATTAAAGGAAAAGCATTTGGACTAAAGGAAAAAGCTTTTAGTGTAGCAAATGATATGAAAGAAAAAAGAGAAAATGGAAAAACAAATGAGAATAAAATAAACAAATTTCATAAACATAATAAGTTAGAAAATGAAACAAGTTTTACATATACAGTAAAATTTGATGATGTTGACTAGCAAATAAATGTAAAATAAAGGAAAATGGAATAAAGAGGAAGAAACTGTATGATTTTAAGTGATAATTATCAGATTTGAATGATTTTTCAGAAAATTTGCTATACTAAAAAGATTTAGGTTGTGTTACAATTAATATATAAAAAGTCACTTTAATATAAAAATTCCTTTTTGTTCCTAGTTTATTTAAGGAAGGAGCATTCAAATTGAAATTAACACCAAGGCAGGAAGAAATAGTTAGACTTGTAAAAGAAGGTCAACCAATAACTTCAGAAGCTTTAGCAGGAAAGTTAGGGGTTACAAGAGCAGCCTTAAGACCAGACCTTGCAATACTTACAATGATTGGCGTATTAGATGCAAGACCAAAGGTTGGATATGTATATTCAGACAAACCTTCGAACAGTTTCATCTATGAAAAAATAAAAAATATAAAGGTTAAAGACATAATGTCTAAACCGGTTACAGTATGTGAAGAAACTATGCTTCATGATGCTATAGTACATCTATTTTTAAATGATGTAGGAACTATGTTTGTAGAAAATGGAGGAGTTCTAACAGGAGCTGTTTCCAGAAAAGACTTTTTAAAGGTCGCTATAGGAGGAACAGATATTTATAAAGTTCCTGTTGGTGTTATAATGACAAGAATGCCTAACATAGTATGTGCTGTAGAAGAAGACTGCGCTTTTGATGTAGCAAAAAAGATAATAGAACATGAAATAGACTCCGTACCAGTTGTAAAAAGAATTGAAGAAAATGAGGGAAAAGAGAGATTAGAGATCATAGGAAAAATTTCTAAGACTAACATAACAAAGTTATTTGTTAAGCTTGGAGAAAATTAAATTTATGGTTAAAAAGAAAGATTAAATGGGTAGCTATCGGGGGTAATACTCTGTTAGTATATAAAAATTCAACTATAGTATTGAACGGAGGAGTATTGAGATGGAAAAAAAGCAGTATGTTTATCTTTTTAATGAAGGTAACGCAAGTATGAAAAATTTATTAGGTGGAAAAGGTGCTAACTTATCCGAGATGACTATTTTAGGGATACCAGTTCCACAAGGATTTACAGTAACAACTGAAGCATGTAATAAGTATTATGAAGATGACAAAAAGATTTCTCAAGATATTATTGAAGAGATTGAAAATAAAATGTCTGAGTTAGAAAAAATAACTGGCAAAAAATTTGGTTCTCTTGAAAATCCATTATTAGTATCAGTTAGATCTGGAGCAAGAGTTTCAATGCCAGGTATGATGGATACAATTCTAAACCTTGGATTAAATGATGAATCAGTAGAAGCTATGGCTAAATTAACAAATAATCCAAGATTTGCTTATGATTCATATAGAAGATTTATTCAAATGTTTGCTGATGTTGTAATGGGTGTTGAAAAAAGACTTTTTGAAGATTTACTAGACGAAGTTAAGGAAGAAAAAGGTTATAAAATAGATACTGATTTAACAGCAGAGGATTTAAAAGATTTAGTAGTAAAATTTAAAGCGCTTTATAAAAAGGAAAAGGGCGAAGATTTCCCAAGTAATCCAAAAGAGCAGCTTATAGAGGCAGTTACAGCTGTATTTAGATCATGGAATAATCCAAGAGCTATTGTTTATAGAAGATTAAATGATATTCCAGGAGAATGGGGTACAGCAGTTAACGTTCAAGAGATGGTATTTGGAAATAAGGGAGAAACTTCAGGAACTGGAGTTGCATTCTCAAGAAACCCAGCTAATGGGGATAATGAATTATATGGTGAGTATTTAATGAATGCTCAAGGTGAGGATGTTGTTGCAGGTATAAGAACACCAGAGCCAATAAGTCATTTAGAAGCTCAAAACCCTACAATATATAAACAATTTACAGATATAGTTAATACATTAGAAAAGCATTATAGAGATATGCAAGACATGGAATTTACAATAGAAGATGGAAAGTTATATTTCCTTCAAACTAGAAATGGTAAGAGAACTGCTCAAGCAGCTTTAAAAATAGCTGTTGATTTAGTTGAAGAAGGAATGTTAACTAAGGAAGAGGCTATATTAAAAGTTGAGCCTAAACAATTAGATACATTACTTCATCCTGCTTTTGCATCTGATGGCTTAAAAGAAGCTAAAATAGTTGCAAAGGGGTTACCAGCATCACCAGGAGCTGCATGTGGTAAAATAGCTTTCACAGCTGAAGAAGCTAAGGAAAGAAAAGCAAATGGTGAAAAGGTTGTATTAGTAAGATTAGAGACTTCACCAGAAGATATAGAAGGTATGATTGCCGCAGAAGGTATCTTAACTGTTAGAGGAGGAATGACTTCTCATGCAGCCGTTGTAGCAAGAGGAATGGGTACTTGCTGCGTAGCAGGATGTGGAGAATTAAAAGTTAATGAAGAAGCTAGAACTTTAGAAGTTAATGGACAAGTATTAACCTTTGATGATTATATATCAATAGATGGTTCAACAGGACACATCTATGCTGAACAAGTTAAGACAGTATCTCCTGAAATTACAGGACATTTTGCTACATTTATGGGATGGGCTGATGAAATAAGAAAATTAAAGGTTAGAACTAATGCTGATACACCAAGAGATACTAAACAAGCTGTTGAATTTGGTGCAGAAGGTATTGGATTATGTAGAACTGAGCATATGTTCTTTGCTGAGGATAGAATTTTAGCTGTTAGAGAAATGATCTTAGCTAAAAATGAGGATAGTAGAAGGATTGCATTAGAAAAACTTTTACCAATGCAAAGAGAAGACTTTATAGGAATGTATGAAGCTTTAGAGGAAAGACCAGCTACAATCAGATTCTTAGATCCACCTTTACATGAATTCTTACCAAGTGAAGAGGAGGATATAAATGCCTTAGCTAAAGAAATTGGAGTAAGTCCATCTGAGATTAAGAATGTAGTTGCTGAATTACATGAATTTAACCCAATGATGGGTCATAGAGGATGTCGTTTAGCAGTATCTTATCCAGAGATAGCTGAAATGCAAACAAGAGCTGTTATAGAGGCTGCTATAGAAGTTAAGAAGAATAAAGGATACAATATAGTTCCTGAAATAATGATTCCTTTAATAGGTGAAATAAAAGAATTAAAATATGTTAAAAATGTAGTTGTTGAAACAGCTAAGACAGTAATGGAAGAGAAAGGTGTTCAATTAGATTATAAGGTTGGAACAATGATTGAAATTCCAAGAGCTGCTTTAACAGCTGATAAGATAGCAGAAGAGGCTGAGTTCTTCTCCTTTGGAACAAATGATTTAACTCAAATGACATTTGGATTCTCAAGAGATGATGCAGCTAAATTCTTAAAAGATTACTATGAAAAAGGAATATATGAGCAAGATCCATTTGCTAAATTAGACCAAGAAGGCGTTGGAGAGCTTATGAGAATTGCTTGTGAAAAAGGTAAGGCAACAAGACCTGATATTAAATTAGGTATATGTGGAGAACATGGTGGAGATCCTTCATCTGTTGAATTCTGCCACAACTTAGGATTAAATTACGTAAGTTGTTCACCTTATAGAGTTCCATTAGCAAGACTTGCAGCTGCACAAGCACAAGTTAAAAATAAAAGATAATAAATAAGATTATATAAAATAAAGGAGTATTCATTATGAATACTCCTTTATTTAAACTTTAATTTTAAATTCAGTAGAAAACAATATTCTAAGTTCTTCAACAAATCTAACCTGAGCATAAGTATCTAGTGCAACTTCCTTAAGAGATTCTACAAACATTGATTTATTACATTTTTTTATGTTATTATAATAGTCCTTTGATAAGCGCCAATATTTTTGTGGAAATGCTAGATATGAAAAAACATATTTGAAGTCATCCTCTGTAAGAGGAGCAATTGAATTATATGTTTTAATTATCTTTCTTGTTAAGTCTATATCCCAATTAGTATTTGATCTTTTTAATAAACGTCTCATAAAATAACATAAATCATACATAGAATAATTTAAGGATGCTTTATCAAAATCAATTACCCAAACATCAGTATTATCAATTAAAATATTTTTATTTACATAATCTCCATGGCAAAGAGATCTACTTAAATTTTTGTCATTAATAGAACCTGAAACTAAGAGAGCTTCTTTAGCTAGATAAATATTTTCATCAAAAACATCTAAAAATATTGATGAAAACTTGTCCTTATGTTTCATTTTAGTTGCAGTATTAAATGATGAAAGAATCTTATTAAAGTGTTTTAATGTGGATATGTAGAGACTATCAAATCCAGTTTTAATTAAACTACCTTCAATTGCTTTAAAGTTTCTTGAACAATTATGCATTTTAGCTAGATTTTCTATGGATAGTAAGATATGTTGTAAGTTATCGAAGTTACATTTTTCACCTTTAACCCATGGACAGAGCATAAAAAGCATATTATTTGCTTTAACAAATCTACCATTAAACTTTGAAGGGAGCATTTTTGGAAGCTTAATTTCATTTCTAGCAAACCATTCCATAACTGAATATATGAATAAGAGAGTCCCTTCATCATAATAAACCTTTTTTAAGCAAAAGGTATTTTTAGGATTATTAATATCATCAATTAATTTATAAACAGCTCTATTTTTATCTGTATTTTTAAATTTTATATTCTCTATAGAATAGTTTTCTAAATTATACATAGGTAAAACTATGGATTCTACAGCATTAAAAATTTCATCAGCTTCATTAAACTTTTTAGAATGCTTTCCCATGATTAACCTCCTAATAAAAAATTCCTTATTATAAGAATATTATGATTAACTTTAGATTATACTTTAAAATGTGAAATACTTTGATTTAAAGTCAAAAAATTCATTGAGAGTTTGTTTTATAAAAAAATATAAAGTTTTAAATCTCTAGAATTATAAAAGGATTTTAAATAGGTACATAGAATATATATAGTAGGTGATGCTATGAAAATAAGAGAGAATATTGAAAATTTTGAAAGAATAAAGTTAAATAAAGTCGCAAAGTTCTCAGATGAATCTGTAGGAAGAGAACGCTTAGAAGAACCAGATGAGATAAGAACCTGTTTTATGGTAGATAGGGATAGAATAATTCATAGTAAATCTTTTAGAAGATTAAAAAGAAAAACTCAGGTTTTTATAAGAACCTATGGGGATCATTATAGAACAAGGCTTGTTCATACTTTAGAAGTTTCTCAAGTAGCAAGAACGATAGGAGTAGCTCTATCATTAAATGAATATTTAATAGAGGCTATTGCTTTAGGTCATGATTTAGGGCATGCAGCTTTTGCTCATATTGGAGAGGATGTTTTAAATGATTTTCTTCCAGGTGGGTTTAAGCATAATGAACAAAGTGTTAGGGTAGCAAAGAAAATAGAGAAAAATGGCTTAGGTCTTAATTTGACCAAGGAAGTTTTAGATGGAATATTAAATCATAGTGGTTTTTCAAATGTTAGTAAGGTAGCAGGAACTTTTGAAGGACAAGTAGTTAGATTTGCAGATAAAATAGCATATGTAAATCATGATATAGACGATTCAATTAGAGCGGGAATTTTGAAAGAAGAGGATTTGCCTAAGAATATTATTGAAATCTTAGGTGCTAGTGGTAGTGAAAGAATAGACACTTTAGTTAAAGATTGTGTTTTTAATACAATTGATAACATAGATAAAGGAGAGCCTAGGGTATCTTTAAGTAATGAAATAGGAGATGCCTTTGTTCAGCTTAGAAAATTTTTGTTTGATAATATATATTTAGGGAAATACTTAGAGGATGAGAGGAAAAAAGCAGAATTTGTACTAAGTAAGGTTATAGAATATTATTACAAGAATTGGGGAGAAATGCCTGAATTATATAGAAATATATGTGAAGAGGAAGGTATACATAGAGGGGTTACGGATTACGTTGCAGGAATGACAGATGATTACTGTACAAATGAGTTCAATAAAATATATATTCCAAAGTTTGTGATGTATTAAATATTTTTGGAATAATTAGGGCTAAATATTGCTAAAATATAATTATTATGCGTTTACACTTGAAAAATATTAAAAAAAAAGTTATATTTAAAATTTGAGAAGGATTTTATCAATTGATGTCGAATAATAATTAATTGTCAAAAAATATTAAGAAGGTGAGTAGATTTCTTGCGAATTTCAGAAGAAATTATAGAAAAAGTTAAAGAGCAGAACGATATTGTTGATGTTGTTTCTGATGTGGTAAGACTAAAAAGAGCTGGAAGAAATTTTTCTGGTTTATGTCCATTCCATAATGAAAAAAGTCCATCTTTTAGTGTTTCTCCTGACAAACAAATATTTAAGTGCTTTGGATGTGGGGAAGCTGGAAATGTAATAAGTTTTGTTATGAAAACTAAAAATTTAAATTTTGTAGATGCTGTTAAAGAGTTAGCTGATAGGGCTAATATAATAATACCTATAGAAGATGGTAAGCAAAGCGAATCTCAAAAGAAAAAGCAGGTTTTATATAACATAAATAAGCAAGCTGCAAGATATTACTTTTCTAATCTTCAAAATAATAAGGAAGCTAAGGAATATTTTTTAAGAAGGGGAATAAAAGAAAATATATTAAAAAGCTTTGGTCTTGGATACGCTAAAGAAGGGTGGCAAAATACCATAAACTATCTTAGAAAACAAGGCTTTAGCAATGAAGCTATTGAGGCAGCTGGATTAGGGATTAAGAGTGAAAAGGGAACTTTTTATGATAGATTCAGAAATAGAGTTATTTTCCCTGTATTTGACTACAAAGGAAGTGTAATAGGTTTTGGTGGTAGAGTTTTAGATGATTCTAAACCAAAATATTTAAACTCTCCAGAAACATTAGTCTTTCACAAAGGAACTAATCTATATGCTTTAAACTTTGCTATAAAGCATGGATTACAGGAAAGAACATTAATAATAGTTGAAGGATATATGGATTGTATATCACTTCATCAATATGGAATAACTAATGTAGTTGCTTCTTTAGGTACTGCATTGACAGACAATCAAGCTAGGTTATTAAAAAGGTATGTAGACAGAGTAATAATATCATATGACGCAGATATTGCTGGGCAAATGGCTACTATACGTGGACTTGAGATATTGCAAAATGCAGGATTAGATGTTAGAGTACTAACTGTACCAAAAGGCAAAGATCCAGATGAATTTATAAGAGCTAATGGTAAAGAGGCTTTTATAAAGTTAATTCAATCTGCAAAAAAACTTATAGATTATAAGCTTCATAGAGCTAGAATTGGTATAGATTTTTCAGATAATAATGGATTAATAAAATATGCTGAAAGAGTTGTTAATATACTATCAGATTTAAATCCTATAGAAAAAGATGTCTACATAAAGAGGATTTCAGAAGAAACATCCATAAAAGAACAAGCATTTTATGATTTATTAAATAAAAACTTAATAAATAGTAATAAAAACCATGAAAATGTGAATAATAAGGAAGAATATGGAACAAAATTATATGTAGAACCTCCTTATGTTAAATGTGAAAGAAGTGTTTTAAAACTTCTTTGTATGGAGGAAAACCATTCATTAGTAAAGAAATACTTAGAAGAGGATGATTTAATATCTCCTAATATTAAATCCTTAGAAAAGATAATCAATGATTCAATTGAGGAAATAGGATTTAATAACTTAGGAAAACATGTAGAAGCTAAGTGTGAAGATCCAAAAGTTTTAAAGGAATGGTTAGAAGTAAAAGACTTACTTATTCTAGATCATTCTTCTAATATAGAAGTTCTTGTTAAAGATTATATTAATCTTATTAGAAAATATAAGTTAGAACAGGAACAGACTACTGTACTTAAAGAATTAAAAAGATGTGAACAAAACAATATGTTTAAAGAGTCACTTGATTTAGTAAAAAGAGCTAAAGAAATAAGTGATAAATTAAAAGAACTAGAAAGGAGTAAGTAGTTTTAATGGCGGAAGGAGGTAATAAAATGAAAGCTAAAACAACAAAAGCAAAAAAAGGTGAAGGTAAAGAAAAAGTTGACAAAATGGTCTTAGTAAAAAGACTTATAGATAAAGGTAAAAAAAGCGGTTCATTGACTTACAAGGAGATAATGGATGAGCTTGATGAAATAGAATTAAACCCAGAACAAATAGAAAAAATCTATGAGGTTCTAGAATCAATGGGTATAGAGGTCATAAGTGAAATCGAGCAAGAAGAGGAAGAGGAGGAAGAATTAGATCTTTCTGTTCCAGAAGGTATTGCTATTGATGACCCTGTAAGAATGTACTTAAAAGAAATAGGTAAAGTTCCACTATTATCATCAGAGGATGAAATAGAGCTTGCTAAAAAAATAGAAGAAGGAAGCAACTATGCTAAGAAAAAATTAGCAGAGGCTAACTTAAGACTTGTTGTAAGTATAGCTAAAAGATATGTTGGTAGAGGAATGTTATTCCTAGATCTTATACAAGAAGGTAACTTAGGTCTTATAAAGGCTGTTGAAAAATTTGATTACAGAAAAGGATATAAGTTCTCAACATATGCTACATGGTGGATAAGACAGGCGATAACTAGAGCTATTGCTGACCAAGCAAGAACTATAAGAATACCAGTTCATATGGTAGAAACTATAAATAAACTTATAAGAATACAAAGACAATTAGTTCAAGAGTTAGGAAGAGATCCATTACCAGAGGAATTATCAAAACAAATGGATATGCCAGTAGATAAGGTAAGAGAAATCTTAAAAATAGCTCAAGAACCAGTTTCATTAGAAACTCCAATTGGTGAAGAGGAAGATTCACATTTAGGTGACTTTATACCAGATGATGATGCTCCAGCACCAGCAGAGGCAGCAGCATTTACAATGTTAAAAGAACAATTAATAAATGTTTTAGATACTTTAACTCCTAGAGAGGAAAAAGTATTAAGATTAAGATTTGGATTAGATGATGGAAGAGCTAGAACTCTTGAAGAAGTTGGTAAAGAATTTAACGTAACTAGAGAGAGAATTAGACAGATTGAAGCAAAAGCTTTAAGAAAATTAAGACATCCAAGTAGAAGTAAAAAGTTAAAAGATTATTTAGATTAGTATCTTAAGATTAGTGCCTTAAAGGTGCTAATCTTTTTTTAGTTAATACTTTAAAAAGTTTTAATGTTATATAAGGTGAGAAGTTTTAAATTATATGAAAAGATTCTGAGTTTAAGAAAATGAATAGATAAAAATTATGATTCATATAAAGTATAGAGGTAATAATAAAAGCTAAGAGCTAGTTTCTGAATAAAGCTTTATTTTATGATATAATTACAATGAGGTGAAGTAGTAAATGACAAAATTTAAGGCTAGAAGAGGCCATGGCGTATTTGAAGTCTTGGCATATCTTTTATTAGGAAATGCACTATTAATCATATTAAATAACATAGTGAATGGTTATTTAGAGAGGAACTTAGTAATAGTATCAAGCTTTGTTTATAGCATTGTATGCATTTATTACATTTTACTTGATTTATCCTTAGTTTACGAAGTTAATGATGATTACATTGAAATAAATTGTTTTAAAGGATTAAAAAAATTTAGGATAAATTTTAAAGATGTAAATGGTTTTTTAGAACAAGATAAAGTTATAAATGGATTTAAATTATCTGGTTTTGGAAAACATAAATATTGTTTTGGCAGATGCGTTGTTCATAATGTAGGTCTTGCTCGTATGTTTGTAACTTCTAGTAAGAGGGTTATATATATACATACAGAGGATATAAGTTATGGATTATCTCCAGATGAATTTGAAAAGTTTAAAGATTTAATAGTATCAAAGGGCATAAAGGAAGAAAGTTTCAAGGTAAAAGTTAATAATGCAAGAGCAATAATAAGGGATAAGGGATTTTATATTCCTTTTATAATAACATCCTTATTAATATTAGGCATTATATTAATACCTTCTATATTATATTTATCAGGAGTTATGCCTGATAAAATGCCAATTGATTTTAGTGCACATTTTATACCTTGTACTATTGGAAGTGCGAAGGATTTTGTAGGAAGACAAATTATATATGGAATAATGAATATGATTCTGTTAGTATGTATTTATTATGCAAGTCATTTTTGTGCTAAATATGATAAAAAGTTAGCTCAAAGATATATTTATTTGTCTTTAATAATATCATTGGTGTTTTTAATTTCTCAAATACAAACACTGGTAAATTATTTGTAGAAAGTGGGATAATATGGAGTTAAGTAAGAGATTAAAAAGAATAGCAGAACATGTTGATAAATGTGAAAGTGTAGCTGATATAGGTACAGATCATGGATACATACCTATATATTTAGTTAAAGAAGGAATATGTGAAAAAGCAATAGCTTCAGATATAAATAAAGGACCTATAGAAAAAGCAAAGGTTAATGTTGCTTTTGAAGGGGTTTCAAATAAGATTAAATGTCTTTTAGGACCAGGGCTTAATCCTTTAAAAGTAGGAGAAGTAAATGGAGTTATATTAGCTGGAATGGGTGGAAATCTAACTAGAGATATTTTATTAGCTGATATGGAGAAGGTAAAAAAGTATGATTTTATAATATTACAGCCAGCTCAAAATCCAGAGGTTTTAAGAGAGTTTTTATATAAGAATGATTATGAAATAATAGATGAAGACTTAATTAAAGATGAAGGTAGATTTTATGAATTATTTAAAGTTAAATACAATGAAAATTCAGAAAAACTAGTATTTGAGGATGAATTAGAATATGAAGTAAGTCCTTTATTAAGAGAAAAAAATCATCCATTATTTAAGGAATTTATAGAAGAAAAAATAAATAGATGTGAGACTATATTAAGTTTTATAAAAGAAGATACAGAGGCTGCTAAGAAGAGAAAAAGCGATTTAGAAGAAAAGATAAATAAACTTAAGGGGATGTTATAATGAAATTAAATGACATTATAAATATAATAGAAGATATTGCCCCAGTTAATTTAAAAGAAGGCTTTGATAATGTAGGTCTTATGGTTGGGGACAGAGAAAAAAATATAACTAAGGTTTTATTAGCTTTAGATTGTACTGAAGAGGTTATTAAAGAGGCTAAGGAAATTGGTGCAGAGCTTATTTTAACTCATCATCCACTTTTATTTAGAAAGCCAAGTACAATAACAACAGACACTCTATTAGGTAGAAAAATTATAAGCTTAATAAAAAATGATATAAATCTTTATTCAGCGCACACTAACTGGGACTCAGTTAAAGGCGGGTTAAATGATACCTTAGTTGAAACCTTAGGATTTAATGAAGGAATCATAATGGATAAAAGTCCAGTTGATTCTGAGGCTGGAATTGGTAGAGTAGTAGAGTTAACTAAGAAAATGACTGTTCTAGAAATAATAAACCTTATAAAATCATCTTTAGGTATTAAGAATTTAAGATATGCAGGAGATTTAAATGAAGTTATTAAGAAAATTGCTATTGTAAATGGCAGTGGGCAAGATTTCTTTGGAGATGCAAAAAAACTTAGGGCAGATCTAATAATAACTGGGGATACAACATATCATTTTGTTTCAGATTATAAGGAAATGGGATTAAATATTCTAGATATAGGACATTTCAATTCAGAGTGGCCTGTTTTAATTAAGGTAAGTGAAAAAGTAAAAGAAAAATTAGATTCAGATGTGGAATTTATTATTTCAAAAGAGGCTAAAGATCCCTTTGAATTCATATAATTTTTTTAGTATATAATATTACAATTAAAACATAATATTGGATAAATAACATTATTTGAATTTATGTGATTTTATTATATAATAGGTATGGTGTGGTATTACGCCATACCTAAAATTTTATAAAAAAATCCAATGTAATTTGGTAGAGGTTCGTAACCATCCCTCTATAAAAAACTAAGGGCTGTAACTGTATTATAGGATAGTTATACTCTTTAGTATGCCTGTAATATAGTTTTTATTATTTTTAGGCTGAATTTATAAGCTTTTTTGTAAGTGAATGTGGATTTTTAAATAGCTATTAATAACTAACTTAAATTTTAATTAAGATTATTAAAAAGTATAAATGAAGAGTTAAATTATGTTTTTAATAGGTGATTAATTTTTTTAGGATTATTATAAAGCTTAGTAAGATGAATTTTAAAATTTATCTTAGTAAAAAGATAGTTATAAGGAAGCTTAAAGATAATAACAGTTCCTTTTGGTGAAGTTAAATCAAAGGGAGGAAATTAAAATGGATAAGAGAAAGGTAATTATTGATTGTGATCCAGGGATAGATGATGCTTTAGCCATTATTCTTGCATTAAAGTCAAAAGAGATTGAGGTTATAGGAATAACCACTGTATCAGGAAATGTTGAAAGTTTACAGGGAGCTAAAAATGCCTTAAAGGTACTTAAGCTTTTAGGTAGATTGGATATTCCTGTTTACTTAGGAGAAAGTAAGCCAGTTAAAAGAGAGCTTGTAACAGCACAGGATACTCATGGGGAAGATGGCTTAGGAGAAACTTTTTTAGAAGAGGTCTCTAGTGAATATATTAGAGAAAATGGTGTTGATTTTATTTTAAATACTTTAAAAAATGAGGAGAATGTTAGTATTATTGCTCTTGGACCCCTAACAAACCTATGTAGAGCTATAGAGAAGGATTCAGAAACTTTCCATAGAGTTAAGGAAATAGTTTCTATGGGTGGAGCTTATAAAAGCCATGGAAATTGTTCACCAGTAGCTGAATTTAATTACTGGGTAGATCCTCATGGGGCAAGAGAGTTTCTAAAAAAGTTTAATGGTGAATTTACTATGGTTGGTTTAGATGTTACAAGAGAGATAGTTTTAACACCAAATTTAAGAGAAATGATACATCAATTTAAAGATGAAATTGGTGATTTTATATATGATATTACTAGATTCTACGTTGATTTCCATTGGGAACAAGAGAGAACACTTGGATGTGTTATAAATGACCCCTTAGCAGTAGAGTATTTTATAAATAGAGAGCTTTGTGATGGATTTAAGGCTTATGTGGACATAGCTTGCGAAGATATATCAATGGGGCAAAGTGTTGTTGATGTTGCAGATTTTTATAAGAGAAGAAAAAATGTATTTGTCTTAGATAAAGTTAATAGCAAAGAATTTATGGTAAGTTTTCTTAATAAAATATTCCAAAGCCATAAAGAGGATATTAAAAATGTACTTAATAATCCAAAGTATGGTATTTAATAGGGAGGGAATATTAATATGAGAAATTCAAAAAGTTTAAAGTTAACAATAATGGGAATAGGAATAGCATTAAATATAATTGGAGCTTTTATAGCCTTAAATTTAAGATTACCTATTTATTTAGATTCTATAGGTACAATTATGGTTGGATTTGTATTAGGACCTGTTTATGGAATGGTAACTGGAGTCTTAGGAAGTGTGGTTAGTGGAATAACCTTTGATATATATTCTTTATATTTTGCACCAGTTCAAATATTTACTGGATTTTTTGCAGGATATTTTTATGAAAAAGGGCTTATGAAAGGAAAGAAATTATTTTTAAGCGTCTTTGTAATGACTCTATTTGTAAGTTTTACAGGAGCTTGTTTAACTGCCTATATATTTGGTGGTATTACTTCATCAGGTTCTAGTTATATAATAGTTATTTTAAATAATTTAGGGATTAACCCTGTGGTAAGTGCTTTTATAACACAATTTTTAACAGATTATTGTGATAAATTAGTAGCAGTTTTAATAATGTTACAGGTTGTTGTAAGATTGCCTAAAAATATTTTGTTAAGAGTACAGAATAATTAAATGGAGATGAAAAAATTTTGGATAGATATAATGTTATAGATAATAAAAATAATAGAGAGATAGTTCTTCTAAAATCTTTTCCTTGTGTATGGGGAAAGTGTGCCTTTTGTGATTATATAGAAGATAACTCAAAAAATACTGAAGAGATAATAAAATTAAATAAAGAAGTTCTTAGCAATGTAAAAGGAATTTATGGCGTTCTAGAAGTAATAAACTCTGGAAGTGTTTTTGAACTTCCAAAGGAAACCTTAGAAGAGATAAAAAGGATTGTGGAGTTTAAAAATATTAAAAAACTTTTCTTTGAAGCACATTGGTGTTATAGAAATAGATTAAAAGAAATAGAAGAATATTTTGGGGTTCCTATAATATTTAAAACTGGTATTGAAACCTTCGATGATCATTTTAGAAATGATATTTTAAACAAGAATGCTAGATTTAATGATGTAGAAGAAGTAAAAAAATACTTTAAGTCAATATGCTTAATGGTTGGAATAAAGGGCCAAACTAAGGATATGATAAAAAGAGATATGGACATACTTTTAAATAATTTTAAGTATGGAACAGTTAATATATGGACTGAAAACACAACTTCTTTTAAAAGGGATGAGGAGCTTATTAAATGGTTTGAAAAAGAGTATTCTTTCTTAAAAGATAATAAAACCATAGAAGTATTATTTGAAAATACAGATTTTGGAGTAGGAGATTAGTATTTTTAGATATAAATACATTAAATTATTATAATAATATAAATAAATATAATATAGAAACATAATTTTATAATAAACTTTTAAGAAAAAGAACTTGTTTTATGGAGAAAACAAGTTCTTTTTCATATAATGGTGTATAAGTAATACTTAGGGTGGAGAATTATGTGGTCCAATTTTGGAAATAGATTTAATGGAGACTGCTTTAAAGACTTAAGGAGAGATTTCAATAGATTAATTAGAAATTTTAGAAGAAATGCTTGTAAAAGGTGGCTTATTAATAATTGTTATTTCAGGAATGCCTTAAAGTGGGGGGCTGTAGGTGGCATATTAACTTTCCTTATAATAAGTCAAATAGGAGTTCCTTTAGCAATTGTTTGTATTGGAATAGTAGCAATATTTGTGATTTGTAATAAATGGTAGAAAAAATAATTTGAAAAAAATAAGTATATATGTTAATATTAATCTTGCGAGTAAGCCAGACAATCGCTGCTAGTCTTAGAACTAGGAGAGGAAAGTCCGAGCTCCATAGGGCAGGATGCTGGATAACGTCCAGTGGAGGTGACTCTAAGGATAGTGCAACAGAAATAAACCGCCTAGATTTATCTAGGTAAGGGTGGAAAGGTGAGGTAAGAGCTCACCAGGGTATAGGTGACTATACTGCTATGTAAACCCCATCTGGAGCAAGACCAAATAGGAGGACATATAGGGGCTGCCCGTCCCGTCCTCGGGTGTGTCGCTTGAGCCTATCGGCAACGGTAGGCCTAGATAGATGATTGTCAAATACAGAACTCGGCTTATAGACTTATCTCGTATTTATAAAACACTAGGTTATAATACCTAAGTGTTTTTTTATTTTACAAAAAAATATACTAATAGTTTCTTTCCTTATTAACTTTAATCTTACAGTATTAATTTAATTTTATTGGATATATCTAATAGAGGAGATTACAAATTTGAAAGGAATTCGTAATTTAGAAAAATATGAATTCATAACTAATAAATTCATAAGTGTTTTGTAAGAATTTAAAGGAGTCGAAACGAATGAAAAAAGTATTTGAGATTATAAAAGTTATATTTTTTGTTTTATTTTTAGGATATGATGAAAGAAAATTTAATTTATAGATAAAAATTATATTAATAGCTATTTATGAATTAATTATGAGATTTTTAAAAAAATAGATAATTTTAATAAATAAAATAGAACTTTGTAATAATATTGTATTAAAAATAATGTATAATAGATAGGTGATATTTTAAAAACAATAGAATGTAAGGGTTAGTTGGTTTAAATTACAGATGAAATTTAATTATTTTAAATTAAGGAGGAAAAATGGGGAGAGATAGTAGAAAGAAGAGGAGAAGTAAAAAGAAGTGGAAGACAATAGCAATGTTTATTGCTTTTGAATTTATATTCACTGCTGTTACAGCACCTTTTATACTTTTATATGGACCATTTGAAAATGCTAAAAGGACTTATGTAGGGGCAGCCATGACTAGCTTTAGTCATCAGTGGATGGCAACTACATTTTTATCAGATGAAAAAATTAATGAGATATTAAATTCTAATATTGAAGATACAAATACAAATCATAAAAATACAAATATAAATACAAATGTTAATTTACCAACTAAACATGATAATAGTATAGAATTATACTCTTTTGAAAACTTTAAATATAGTGGATATTATATAGTAGTAAAAGATCCTACTAGAGTAAAAATAGGAGTTTCTAAATATCTTGGAGAAGAAGGACAAACTACTTCTGAAATAGCCAAGGAATACAATGCTGTTGCGGCTGTAAATGGAGGAGCTTTTACAGATAAATCTAGTACTGCTCAATGGACTGGTAATGGTGGAACTCCTGCTGGAATAGTTATATCAGAAGGGAAATTGGTTTATAAAGATGTACCAGACGATGAAAAAATTGAGTTAGTTGGAATAACAAAAGAAGGAAAAATGATTGCAGGTATGTATTCATTTAATAATCTTAAAGAATTAAATGTTAAGGAAGCTGTAAGTTTTGGACCTGTTTTAGTTAAAGAAGGAGAACCTACACCTATGAAAGGTGATGGTGGATGGGGAGTTGCTCCAAGAACTGCTATGGGACAAAGAGCTGATGGATCAATAGTAATGTTAGTTATTGATGGTAGAAGTTTAACAAGTGGAGGAGCTACTTTAAAGGAATTACAGGAAGTGTTATTAAATACTTGTAATGTAGTTACTGCTATAAACCTTGACGGAGGTAAATCAACTACTATGTACTTAAATGGAAAAGTAATAAATAATCCAGCATCAAATGTAGGAGAGAGATCTATTCCTTCAGCTATAATAGTAAAATAACAAAGAGGAGAATTTTATGGATAAATTAAAGCAATTTTTAAAGTGGGGACTATTGTCTGTAATTTTACAATGCTTAGTTTTATTTGTTTTTGATAAATTTTATTTTAAGTTAAATTCTGATGTAAATGTAAAAGCTATAGATATAGCTAGTCAACATACAAAAGAGAATAATGATGTAAAATTACCAGGGAATATGATGGATAAAAAGATATCTTATGATGGAGAATATATAGCATATTTAAATAATAATGATGAACTTAAAGTATTTAATACTCTTAAAGAGGATGAAATTAATGTTGATATAGAAAATGAAAAAGCATCCTATTATACTTGGCTTAGAGATAGAAATAGACTTATTGTAATTACAAATATTAAATATAATAATAAAAAGAATACAGTTAATTTATATTCTATTGATGTAGATACCAATAAAACTAAAAAAATTGAACTTGGTAATATGAATTCTTCTTATAAAGTTAATGAGATAACAGTTTCAACTAAAACAGGAGTTATATACATTGAATTTAAGAATGAAGATACAAAAGAGTCTATAGTTAAGAGAATAGATAACAATGATGATGTAACTGATGTAAAGCTAGTAACTAATTCACCAGGAAATATTGAAATAATGCCAAGGGCAGATAGATTAGTATATGACAGTGAAAAGGAATCAGGAATATATCTTACACAACCAAATAAGAAATTAGGAATTAATCCTGTATATAAAGTTAGACTTTTAGGTGTTGATGAAACTGGGAATATATACTTTGGGGAAATAAAAGACAATAAGGTATTTAAAATAGTTTATGGAAATGTAGAAAAGCCAATTGATACTTGGAACAAAATACCTCTAGAAAAAAACTTAGAGCTAAATAACATCCATATAGGAAAGGATGGAGAAATATACGTTTTAGAAGAAGAACAAAAGATTGTTAAAGATATTAAAAATGGAAAAGAGTATAAATATGAAGGTGACTTCTTACAAATGTATTCTAATGGATTTGCAACAATTATAAATGGAAATAAACTTCATAGAGTATATTTTGATTCATCTCAAAATACTTAGTGGAAATATTATATAGAATCTAAAATGGATTTAAAATAGTTGATATAAAAAAGGCAAAGAATAATTTACATTAAATAAGTTATTCTTTGCCTTTTACTTTAAATTAGCATATGTTTTTAAATATTAAAATGCCCAGTTACCATCTTTAAATACTGGAATTTCAATATTATCATGAGTTAAACCTGTGATTTTTAAATCTTTAGTTCCTATCATGAAATCTACATGAGTTAATGAATCATTAGCCCCAGCTTTTTCAAGTTCTTCATTAGTCATATTTTCACCATCTTTTATGCATAGAGAATATGCTTTACCAAAAGCTAAATGACAAGAAGCATTTTCATCATATAGAGTGTTGAAGAAAATTATTCCTGAGTTTGATATAGGAGAATTATAAGGAACAAGAGCTACTTCTCCTAAGTATTTAGCACCTTCATCAGTATCTAGAAGATGTTTTAAAGTATCGTATCCTTTTTCAGCTGTGAAATCAACAACTTTTCCATCTTTAAAAGTAACTGAGAAATTATCTATTAAATTTCCACCGTAGTTTAAAGGTTTAGAACTAAATACTATTCCATTAACTCCAAACTTAGAAGGCATAGAGAATACTTCTTCAGTAGGCATATTAGCTATGAATTCAACCCCACCTTGAGTATATTCAGCTCCACCAGCCCAAAGGTGATTTTCTGGTAATTCTATAGTTAAATCAGTTCCAAGTGAATTTTCAAAATGAAGTGATTTTAAATTCTTTTCATTTAAATAATCCATATGGTATTTTAATGTTTCTTTATGTTTATTCCAAGCTTCAACAGGGTTATCTGTATCAACTCTAACTATTTTAAAGATTTCATTCCATAATTTGTCCACTGCTTCTTCTTCAGGTAAATCAGAGAAAACTTTTTTAGCCCAAGCTTTAGTTGGAATAGAAACTATTGACCATGCGTTTTTATTGCTCATTAACATTTCACTAAATTCTTTTAAAGCTGTACTTGATGATTTTCTAAAGGCTGCTATCTTTGCAGGGTCTATATTTTTTAGAAGTTCAGGATCAGAGGCAGAAATACTTAAGAAGCAAGCTCCTTCTTTAGCATAGCTTAATCTTGATTCTTTCATCCAATCTGGGAAGTTTTCAAAAACTTCTAATGGAGAGTGTTCATATTTAATTTTGCCGCATATTTCATCATTCCATTGAACAACAACATCCTTTGCTCCTTTTTCATAAGCAGATTTAACAAGCATTCTTGTAAAGTCTGCACATTCTACAGGAGAAGATATAACAAGGGTTTGACCCTCTTGAACATTTACTCCTATATGAGTAGCTAACTTTGCATAATTTTCTAACATGCTCTCAAATTTGTTCATAATATCAGTCCTTTCTTTACAAATTCTTACCATTATTATAATGCAGTAAAATTTATAAAACAATTAATTAAAAAAGATTATTTTATAAAAGTCCATTTATTTTCATGATAAGGTCGTAATATAAGTCGCCTTCTTCAGAAGTACAACCATAATCTATTAAATAATAGGTATCATTTATAATTCCCCAAGAACTGTGAACATATAAATCTTCTTTAAATAGAAAATATTTTTCTCCAAGGGTATAAATATCTTCTTCTATAGAATTTTCTTCACGCAATTTTTTTAAATCAACAAAAGTTTTTCTTCTTATGTTAGGGAAAATCTCAGCCCTAGGCATTATTAAAATCCTTTTATTATAAAGAAGTACAGGACATAAATATCTTTTTAGCTTATAAGGAGCATTTTTAAAAATATAGGATTCAACAAAATTTTGATGGAGACCATCTTCACCCTTAGCAACTTTAACAACTAAATTTTTATTTAAAGCAAAAACTTTTCTTGCGATTCCCTCTCCTAAAAAAGTAAATCTCTTTTTATATTCTTTCATTGGAAGGTTGGTTAGATATTTCATAAGTATATTAATATCATCTATATCCATAATAAAAAAACCTCAAAGCTTTTTATTATATATTCTATGAAGGAACTTTAATAAAAGTTGATTGAAGTAATATATTATTGGAATAATAAACATAAATTACTAATATTTTTTCTTGTAGTACATATAGAACATAAAAGTATTTTAAAAGATTTATAATAATTCGTTGAAAATGTTATAATGTTTATATATTAATTATTAATTTATTGAATAAAAAAAATTAAACTAAGGAGCGAACAAAAGTGAAAAATTTTCTTGAGAGTTTAATAGAAAATAATAGACAATATGTTGAACATGGAAAACTAGCATCTTATATTCCAGAATTAGAAAAAGCTAATAAAGAAGATTTAGGTATATATATAGTTACTCTTGATGGAAAAGAGGTAGGGGCAGGAGAGTATGAGAAAAAATTTACTATTCAGAGTATATCAAAAGTAATAACTTTAATGCTTGCAATATTAGATAACGGAAAAGATAGAGTCTTTTCAAGAGTAGGTGTTGAACCAACTGGAGATAGTTTTAATAGTATAGTAAGTTTAGAGAGAAAGCCTTCTAAAAAACCTTTTAACCCTATGGTTAATTCAGGAGCTATATTAACAACATCTTTAATTGAAGGTGATAGTGAAGAGGAAAAGTTTGAGAGAATTTTAGAATTTACTAGAAAAGTAACAGGAAATGATGATATTCAATTAAATGAAGATGTTTATTTATCTGAAAAGGAAACTGGAGATAGAAATAGAGCTTTAGCATACTTTATGAAAAGTAATGGAGTTATAGAAGGAAATATAGATGATATATTAGATTTATATTTTAAACAATGTTCTTTAGAAGTTAATGCTAAAGATTTAGCTAGATTTGGTGCTATGCTTGCTAATGATGGAGTATTACCTTGGAATGGAGAAAGAGTAATATCTAGAGAAATTTGCAGAATAATAAAAACAATAATGGTTACTTGTGGTATGTATGATGATTCAGGAAAATTTGCTGTACATATAGGAATTCCAGCTAAGAGTGGAGTTGGTGGCGGAATAATGGCTGCTGTTCCAAGAAGAATGGGAATAGGTATTTTTGGCCCTTCTTTAGATGATAAGGGAAATAGTATAGCAGGAACACATGTTATGAAGGATTTATCTGAGGAATTAGATTTAAGTATTTTCTAAAATGTGTTAATATTATTAGAACTAATGGGAAAAATCATTAAAAGAGATGATTGTTTAAAAACTTTAAAAATAAAATTATAAATATATTACGAGAATTACTAGATTTTAAGTGAAAGTCCAAATTTTAATTTGGTTCTTGAACTTATACAATGGAACTTTAGTTACATTGTAGTCATTATTTATAGCAATTACTTCTAATAATTTGTTAAAGCGAAAAAACTCCCTTCGGTCAAACAGATTTCGCTTATTACGCAAATTATTATACGTAATAGCTTAAATTCTAAAATTCATCTAGATATTCTCTTCATATTATTTATAATTTTATTTTAACTACTTTTTACAGAGTAGATTAGAAGTGAAATTTATTAATAGTAAAGTTTTTTGTTAGATTAATAGAATAATATATTGGAGGATTAGAATGAAAAGATTATTGATATTAGACGGGAACAGTCTTTTAAATAGAGCCTTTTATGCTGTGCCTTTGCTTAGCAATAGTGAAGGAACTCATACAAATGCTATTTATGGTTTTACAAATATGCTTTTTAAGATGAGAGAGGATATAAAACCTGATTATATAGTTTGTACTTTTGATAAAAAAGCACCAACTTTTAGACATTTAGAGTATGGGGATTATAAGGCTGGAAGAAAGAAAATGCCTCCTGAATTAGCAGAACAATTTCCAATTGTTAAGGAAATGCTAAAGTTATTTTCAATAACAACTTACGAATTAGATGGCTTCGAAGCAGATGATATTATAGGAAGTTTAGCTAAGGTGGCTGAAGGTGAAGGAATCGAAGTTTATATTATGACTGGAGATAAGGATGCCCTTCAGCTAGCAGCTAAGGATATAAACGTATGTATAACTAAGAAGGGTGTTTCTGAAATAGAAGTCTATAACTATGATAGAATGGTTGAAGAGTATGGAGTTACTCCTACTCAGTTCATAGATGTTAAAGGACTTATGGGAGATAAATCTGATAATATTCCAGGGGTACCAGGAGTAGGGGAAAAAACAGCCTTTAAATTAATAAAAGAGTATGGTTCAGTAGAGGCAGTTTTAGAAAATATAGATAACATAAGTGGTAAAAAGTTAAAAGAAAATTTAACTGAGTACAGCGAACAGGCTATATTCTCTAAAAAGTTAGCTACTATTATGACTAATGTTCCTATAGATTTTGATTTAGATGAGATTAAATCAAAGGATGATTATAATAAAGATCAGTTAAAAGCTTTATTTACAAAGCTTCAAATGAAATCTATATTAGATAAATTATCAAATGGAGAAAAAGAAGAGCCAGAAATAGAAGTTAAAATAACTAATATAGAAAGTAATAAAGAATTAGAAGATTTATTTAAGAATATAAACGAAGAAGTATATATTAATTTTACTTACTTAAATAAAGAAAAGTATTCTACTATAGAGATTGATAAAATATTTATTAATTATGATGAGAAAAATTATTTAATTAACTTTAAAGAGTTAGTAAAAGAAGAGGAGAATATTAAATCCTTTAAAGAATTTTTTGAGAATGAAGCTATATTAAAAAATGGCTATAGTATAAAAAATGCCTTAACAGCATTAAAAAAATTAGGAATAGATTTTAATGGATTAGCCTTTGATTGTGAATTAGCAGCATATTTAATAGATTCATCTAAGGGAGAATATACTCTTTTATCATTAATAAATAACTATCTTTCAAAATTCCCTAATGTAAAAGAGGGAGAGGAAGACCTAGTTGGAATTTCATTTATGAAAGAGTTGACTTTAGTTTTAAAGAAAAAGATAGAAGAAGAGAAAATGGAAAGACTTATGTATGATATTGAGCTTCCTTTAGAAACAGTTTTATCTTCTATGGAATCAATAGGATTTAAAGTAAATAAAGATATTTTAGATGAGCTATCTATTAAGTTTAAAAGAGAGTTAGAGGAAACACAAAAAGAGATCTTTGAACTTGCAGATGAAGAGTTCAACATAAATTCTCCAAAACAATTAGGTAAGATATTATTTGAAAAATTAGATTTACCAGTTATAAAGAAAACTAAAACTGGCTATTCAACTAACGCAGAAGTTTTAGAAAAGCTTAAGGACAAACATCCTATAATAGAAAAAATAACATATTTTAGACAGCTTTCAAAAATATATTCAACTTATGTTGAAGGATTAAAGTCTGTTATAGATACAGATGGGTCTATACATTCAACATTTAATCAAACTGTAACTACTACAGGTAGACTTTCATCAACAGAGCCTAACCTTCAAAATATACCTATAAAATATGAAATGGGTAGAGAAATAAGAAAGGTATTTATACCAAAAGAAGAAGGGGATTTATTAATATCAGCTGACTACTCACAAATAGAACTTAGAGTTTTAGCTCATATTTCTGGTGATGAAAATATGATAAATGCATTTAATCATCATTCAGATATACACACTAAGACTGCTTCTGAAGTATTTAAAGTGCCAGTTGAAGAGGTAACTCCATTAATGAGAAGTAGAGCTAAGGCTGTAAACTTTGGTATAGTATATGGAATAAGTGACTTTAGTCTTTCACAGGATTTAAATATTCCAAGAAAAGAAGCTAAAGAATATATGGATATATATTTTGAAAGGTATCCAAAAATTAAAGAGTATATTTCTAAGGTTATTGAAGAGGCTCAAACAAAGGGATATGTATTAACTATGTTAAATAGAAGAAGATATATACCTGAAGCAAATGCTTCAAATAAAATAGTAAAAGCCTTAGGAGAAAGACTTGCAATGAATGCTCCAATACAAGGAACAGCAGCAGATATAATAAAACTTGCTATGGTAAATGTATATAACAAGTTAAAAGAATTAAATTTAAATAGTAAGTTAATATTACAGGTTCACGATGAACTTATAATAAATGTTGTAAAAGGAGAATTAGATATTGTTAAGAAACTTCTAAAAGAGGAAATGGAAAATACAATTAAATTAAGTGTACCATTAGATGTTGATGTTAATGTTGGAGAAGATTGGTATAAGTTAAAATAAGGAGGGTACTGATTCTATGATTAAAGTAGGCCTTACAGGAGGAATATGCTCAGGTAAAAGCACTATTTCTTCTATGATAAAAGAGGCAGGAATACCAGTTATAGATGCAGATATTATTGCAAGAGAAGTATTAGAAAAATACCCAGATATACTTTTAAGGGTAAGAGCTACTTTTGGAGGTCATTTCTTTGATTGGAGAGGTGATTTTAGAAGAAGAGAGTTTGGAAACCATATTTTTAGATTTCCAAAGGAAAGAATAAAGTATGAAGAAATCATAATGCCTTATATAAAAGAGGAAATAGAGATTAAACTTAAAGAATATGAAAAAATAAATACTAAGCTTGTAGTTGTAGATGGGGCAACCTTAATAGAAAATGATATGCATAAAGATATGGATATGCTTATTCTAGTTTGGGTAGATAAAAGTAGCCAAATAGAAAGAATGGGATTTAGAGATAAGCTTAGCAAAGGGGAAGCTATAAATAGAATAAATTCTCAATTAAGTCTTGAAAGAAAAAAAGATTATGCTAACATAATAATTGATAATAGTGGTAATTTAATTAAAACAAAGGAACAAATTGATGATTTGTTAGAATTTTTTACTTTATACCAGTAGGAGAGTTATATGAAGAAAATTATAAGGCTAGTTATAATTGTTTTAGCCATATATTTACTATTTTTAGGGAGTGGATATATATTAAAAAATGTTATATTTCCACTAAAATATATGAATTATGTAGAGAAATATAGTAAAGAATATAATTTGGATCCTTATTTTGTTATGGCGGTTATGAAAGCAGAAAGTAACTTTGATGAAGATGCTAAATCTAATAAGGATGCAAGAGGGCTTATGCAAATTACCACCTCTACTGGAAAGTGGATAGCTGAAAAGCAAGGGATTATTGATTTCAATACCGATTTATTATTAGAGCCAGAAGTTAATATAAGGTTTGGATGTTGGTATTTGAATAATCTGCATAAAGAGTTTGGAGATTGGGACCTTGTAATTGCAGCTTACAATGCAGGAAGAGGACGGGTTCAAGAATGGCTTAATAGTACTGAACATTCTGATGATGGAAAAAATCTTACTTATATACCATTCAAAGAAACTGACAAATATGTTAAAAAAGTAAATGTTTATTACAATATATATAGGTCACTTTATTCTTAAGTGACCTATGTATTTTAATATACTATGGATAAAGCTTTGGGAGGGGATGTTTTGAAAAAATGGCTAATAGCTATAGGTGGTATTTTAATAATTGCTATTTTTATATTATTTTTTAATAGAGAGTATTTAAAACCGGTACATATGGATGTTAATTGGAATGATAATTTTAATCCACCAGAAGAAAAAATGCTTTTTGATTTTATAGAGAAGGATTTAAGTAAAAGTGGATATGGAATATATACAAATTATATAGATAAAAGTTCAGAAGGAGATATAACTAAGGGTCACTCAGTATTATCAGAGTCAGAGGGGCTTATGATGTTATATTCAGTAAATGCTAATAATAAAGAATTATTTGATGAGCATTTTGACATAGTAAAAGGAATGAGGCTAAAAAATGGACTTATTAGCTGGAGAAAAGAAGGAAATGAAAATTCCCCTTCCTCTGCAACCATAGATGAACTTAGAATAATAAAAGCTCTTCTTTTAGCTAACAACAGATGGAATAGTTTTTATTATAAATTTTATGCTATAAATATTGCTAACTCTTTACTTAAACATGCAGAAGAAAATGAAACTTTAGTAGATTATATAGATAACTATGGAAAAGGTAATACAACTACTTTATGTTATTTAGACTTACCTACTATGAAATTATTGAGTCAAGTAGATAAGAAGTGGGAAGGAATTTATGAAAAATCTAACAGTATAATAGAAAATGGAAAAATATCTGAAGAGGTTCCTTTATACAGAAAAGTATTCTATGAAGAAACTCAAAAATATGATGAAGAAGAAAATGTTGATTTCTTATTATCTACAATAGTAATTTTAAATAGAATTGAAGCTGGAGAAAATGAAGAAGCATCTATTAAATGGATAAAAGAAAAGTTTAAGAAAGATGGATTCTTAGTAGCTACATACAATACTAAAAATGGAGATGCTACCTCACAGATTGAATCTCCATCAATATACTCTAATGTAGCTTTAATAGCAAATCACATTGGAGATAAGGAGTTATTTAATAAGGCCATAGATAAATTAAAATATTATCAAATAAAAAATAAAGATAGTGTACTTTATGGTGGATTTGGAGATGAAAAGACAAATAGCGTATATTCTTTTGATAATTTAAATGCACTACTAGCTTTTCAAAAATATAAGGATTAAAATAATAAGTAATAATATAAATAATATTGTTCATATACTTAAAATGGACAATATTTTATGCAGATATGGTGGAATGGCAGACACGATATCTTGAGGGGGTATTACTTCTAGGAGTGTGCGGGTTCAAGTCCCGCTATCTGCACCAATTTAAAATTATTATGTATTAAAGAATAATATAACTTAAATTTTTATATATTTATTCAAGGTGACTAATTTCTTAATTAAGAAATTAGTCATTTTTTATTATAAAAAATGTATAATATAGTATTAAGCACTTATTAATAAGAGGGGTAAAATGAGTAAAAATTTTGATTATAGCCTTAAAGATATAAGTAGTAATTTAGAAAAATCTTTAAAAGAAGCAGAATTATTAGGAGAGGGGCATAATGGTGTTGTATTTCTCCTTAAAAATAATAAAGCAATAAAAATTTTTAGAAGAATGAGTGTTTGGAAAGATGAAAGTAGTATATTAAAACGAGTTAGAAAGTCTAGATTTTTTCCAAGGATATATGAAGCTAAGCCAGGATATATTATACGAGAATATGTTGATGGGATTAGATTAGATAAGTATCTAAGAAGAGGAAATCTAGATGAGGAGCTTTGCAAGGAATTATATTTAATGATTTTAGAATTTGAAAGATTGGGATTTAAAAGAATTGATATAAGGTGTAAGGATATATATATACAAGATGATTATACTCTTAAAATAATAGATCCTAAAAATAACTATAAAAAGAGGGTTTTATTTCCTAGACATCTTTTTAAGGGGCTTTTTAAAAGAGATGAGTTAAATAGATTTTTAAATTATGTAGCAGAAATTGATGAAAAAAGAGCTCATATATGGAGAGAAAAGTTTGAAATTTATGCAGAGGATAAAAATTTGTTAATATAATATTAATAAGTTAATAAAAAATAGTAAATCACTTAAAGTATCTGTTTAAAGATTTTAGATTAAGTAGTATCTTAGTATTAAGAAGATTTTTATACTACATAGTCTAAAAGGAGTTGATAGATTTGAGAGAGAATTTTATATTTAAAGATAATGAAGGGTTAGAATTACAAGGATATAAATGGAGTAATGGTAAAGAATTTAAGGCAGTTATTCACATATTACATGGAATGACAGAGGATGCTATTAGATATAATGAATTTGCAGAAAAACTTGTTGAAGCAGGATTTTTAGTTTATGCTCATGACCATAGAGGGCATGGCTTTACAGCTAAGGATTTAGATTCTTTAGGATATCAAGCAGAAAATGATGGATTCCAATGGATGATTGATGATGCTAAAACTTTAATAGAATCTTCTAAAGAAAAACATAAAGGATATAAAATAATACTTTTTGGACATAGTATGGGATCTTTTGTAAGTCAGAGGCTAGTTCAAGAATATAATGATTTAGTTGATGTATTAGTTTTATCAGGAACTAATGGTGAGCCAGATAAGTTAGCCCCGCTTGGAGAATTTGTAGCTCAAGTAGAAATGTCATTAAAGGGCAGAGAACATAAAAGTAAGCTTATGGATAAGTTGATTTTTGGAGGCTTTAATAAGAATTTTAAACCAAATAGGACAGATTTTGATTGGCTTTGTAGTGTAGAAAGTGAAGTGGACAAGTATATAGAAAATGAAAGATATGGTTTTATATGTTCAAGTTCCTTTTATTATGATTTGTTAAGAGGGGTAAGAAGCATACATAAAGCTGAAAATATGAGTAGAATAAATAAAGAAATGCCTATTTATATTTTCGGAGGAGATAAAGATCCAGTAGGTAATTTTGGTAAAGGTGTAATCAACTTAAAAGATAAATTAGAAGAAGTAGGAGTAAAAAATATTGAGTATAAGCTATATGAAAATGGAAGACATGAAATGTTAAATGAAAAAAATAAAGTAGAAGTTATGGAAGATACTATTCAGTGGATGTTGAAAAATATTTAAAAGATATATATAATTAATTAGAGTATTAATTAGGAGTGTGTCAAAATTTTGATACCTCCTTTTTGCTTTATGTAATCTAAGATGATTTTGATATAATAGATTAGAAAAATAGGAGAAGATATGGATAATAACTATAGAATTATAGATAATTATATACGTAGTGGTGATAAAGCCCATGATGAAGGGAATTTAATAAAGGCCTTAAATTATTATTTAAGAGCAGAGGAGCTTCTAGAAGGAGAAAGAGATATTGATTTAATAATAAGTATAGCTTTAATGCTAGATGAGTTAGGAGATACTGAAAAGGCCAAGGAAAAATATGAAGAGGCCTTAAGTATAAATAGTTTTGAGGTTAGAGCTTATTATGGATTAGCAGTAATTTATGATGAAAAAGAGGATTATGTAAAGGCTATAGAGTTATATAAAAAGGCTATAGATATAAATCCTGTTTATGATAGAGCTATATTCTTCTTAGCAAATGCATTAGATAATGTGGGAGATAAAGAAGGGGCAATAGAGTATTATAAAAAGACAATAGAGGTTTGCAAAGAAGACTTTTGGGCTCATATAAATTTAGGATCCATATATGAAGAAAGGGATATGCTTCAAGAGGCTTATAGAATGTTTTCTAAAGCTCTTCAAATAGATGGAGAGCACTATTTAGCTCTTTTTAATATGGGAGTAATATATAAGAGATTAAATGTATATGATAAGGCTAAGAAATTTTATGAGAAAGCCATTAAAAAGAATTTTGGTTATGCTTTTTCATTCTTAAATTTGGCGGTTATATATAAGGAAGAAAATAATATAGAAAAGGGAATAGAAATATTATCATTAGGTTTAAGATTTAATCCGGAAAATCATTTTTTATATTATAATAGAAGCTGCTTTAAGGCTATTTTAGGAAATGATTTAGAAGATGCCACAGAGGATTTAATTAAAGCTGTTGAGTTTTATCCAGAATTTATGAAATATATAAATAAAGATAATGATTTAATTGAGGTAAGAAATAGTAATAAGTTTAAAAGTTTCTTAGAGACCTTAGATATTGGTTAATGCCAATATTTAAGGTCTTTTTTTAATTACAATTAAATACAATAATTTACAAAAAATAAATAATTTCATTTGTTTTTTTATGATAATGTATATTTATATGGTTGAATTTAAGGGGGAAGGGTATTGGAGTGTATAGAAAATGATTATATGTATTTGAAACTTAGTAAAGTTAGAAAGTTAATTAGTATTTTTATATGGGTAACAATTATTTTATATACTGTATATTTTTTTAGTCCACATATAGCTATTAACTTATCTAAAGGTATTGAGACTGTATTAATATTTGCTATAACATTTATTGCAACAACGATATTTAAATTTTCTAATAAAAAGATTTTTAAATTAATAAGTATTTGTTTATTGATTGTTGCACTATTAAGGTTTAATACACTTATTTATTTAATAGCTTATTTTGAAGAAAAAGAAATACTTGAATATTTAACTTTAAAACCTATTTCTCTTTGTATTGTTTTAGAAAGTATATATTGTTTTATGGTAATAGCATATGTTAAGGCAATAGATTTAAATATAAAAATAACTGTTTGTTTTTTTACTGTTATTTCATTAATTAGTGTTTTTTTAGATAATATATATGTTTTTTGGATATTTTCAATATTGCTATTTTCAATAATTTTATATGTTTTAAGAGATTTTAAGCTTTGTAAAAATAACTCGTTAAATCATTTGAAATTATTAGTGCTAACTAATCTAGTTTTAATAGTACTAGATTTTTTAACATATAGATTAGGTTTAGAGATAATTATCTTATTAAATTATATAATGAAGATATGGCTATATTTTCTTATATATGTTTGGATTTCTGATATGCTTATTAGAAAACCATATGAAACTTTAAATCAAGATATAATTGATGAAAATAGAAAACTAGAAATATTAAATAAAAGAATAGAAGAAAGTAATAATGAATTTAAAGAATTTAAAAAGAACTTAAGAGATAAGGAAAATTATTTTAAAAATTTTTTAGATAATGTTCCAATGTCCATGGTGATTTTAAATAGCAATAATTATAGGATTTTTACAGTAAATAAAAGGTTTATGAATGAATTTAATTTAAAAAATAAGAGAGATATAATAAATAAAAATTTATTTAAAATATTAAATATTAAAAACAAAGAAGAATTCCTGATAACTAAAAAATGTGAAGCTTCATTTGTTGAATGTGGAATAGAAGTTTTTTTTGAACTGGATATATTATTAAATTCAAATGATTATTTAATCATATCGATGAAAAATGTAACCGAATTAAAATATTCAGAAAAGATAAAAGATGATTTAAGAAAAAGAGTCCTAGAGGAACAAATAAAAAGTGATTTTTTATCAAGTATCTCTCATGATTTAAAGACACCTATAAATGTTATATATTCATCAGTTCAGGTGCAAGAAAAGTTTTATAGTAATCAACATATTGAAAAAGTTGATTATTATAACCAAGTTAATAAAGAAAATTGTATGACTTTAATGAGATTAGCCAATAATTTAATCGATTCATCTAAAATTAATTATGATTATTTAAAACCAAATCTTAAAACTTATAATATAGTAACATTAATTGAAGATTCTATAGGGATGTTAGCTGAATATATAAAGGAAAAAAACTTAACTTATGTATTTGATACTAATGAGGAAGAAGTATATGTTAAGTGTGATCAAGAGTTTGTTCAGAGAATTATTTTAAACTTAATTTCAAATTCAATAAAGCATACAAGGGAAGGTGGAATTGGAGTAGAGATTAAGGCGAAGAAAAATAAGGTTTTGATTAGTTTTACAGACACGGGGGAAGGTATGGATAAAGAGTTTTTAGAAAGGGCTTTCTTAAGATATAGTAAAGGAAATAAAAAAGGGGTAAAAAATAAGAGTACAGGGATTGGTCTATATATTGTTAAAAATTTAGTTGAATTGCAGAATGGAACTATAAAAATAAATTCAATTAAGGACACAGGAACAAATATAAGATTGGAATTTAATAGGGAGAAAAGGTGTGGAATATAAAGTAAAATATGAAAATCCTAAATTACAATATTATATATTAAGACTAATATATGTACTAATAATACTATCAGCAGTAGTTTTTATAGGAGAAAAAAGATATATTACGTTTTATAAATTTCTAGATTTATCTTCAGCAATAATGTTAGGTACTGCATTATTAATTGGAATAAGTAATAAGATAGGCGATAAGAAAAATTTAGTTTATTTTATTAATATAGGAGTTTTTTGGTTTGTTATTCCGGAAATAATTTCTTTAGTTGCCCAATTAAAATTTTATGTACTAGATAAAATGGTAACTTATAAATTAATAGGTATATTATTTCAATATTTCATTATACTTATAATAATTTTAGGAAAGAAAAAGAATTTAGGTTTCAAAAAATTAAATAGTATTTTGCTAGTATTAAGTATTAGTTTTAATGCTATTTATTTGATTATAATAAATAATACAAATTTAATGAGGGCATTTATTAATGGAATATATATAAATAATTTTATGTTTATATTGGTTGTTCTTTTATTTGTATTATTACTAATAATAATTGTTGTTGATGAGGCAAATACATCTGATAAATTTTTTTATTACTTAATTTTATATATATTATTATTATCAGTAGGGAACATTATTTTTTTAAATAATCTTAATAATATAAATAATACTAAAAGATTAGGAGTGTTTTTTAGTCAAACATTAGAATTCTCAGCTTATTATGTTTTAGTAGAAGGAATAATAAGATTTTCATTAAATAAGAGCTTTAATAATATAAATAGAGTAATGCTTTTAAAAAGAGAATCATATAAGAGAAATAAAAGGTATTTACAAAAAAAAATATATGAATTAAAAGAATTGGAATTTCTTTTAGATAGGGAAGAGTTATTATTTAATAAGATGATATCTATAATTGGAGATTATACATTTATTTTTAAGGATGAAAAACTATTTTATTTAAATAATGAAGCCTTAGAATTTTTAGGAATTAGTAATAAAGAATCTATATTATTTGAAAATATGGAAATCTTATATGAAAAAATATTAGAAAAGCAAGTTTATTTAAAAGAGAAAGGAAGTGTAGATTCTTATCAAGAAATAATTTTTAAGAACCTTAATGGTGGATATTCTAATGGAGAAGTCTATACACTACCTTTTGAAGATAATTATAAAATTATAGTTATAAATGATATTACTAAAAAAAATAATGCTTTAAGATTAAATAAGTATTTAAAAGATAAATTAGAGGAAGAACATATAAAAGGAGAGTTTTTCACTAATATATGTCATGAGTTAAGGACTCCTATAAATGTAATAAGTTCAGCTCTTCAATTAAATAATTTAAATATAGAAAATAAAAATCTTAATTCTATAGAAAGAAATAACTTAGTAATTAAACAAAATTGTTTAAGACTTATAAGGACAATAAATAATTTCATTGATGCTAATAAAATATCAGAGGGACAGATAGAAACAAATATTATGGTTCTTAATATAGTTGAGGTTGTTGAAAATATATTGGATGCATCTGCAGAATATATAAATAAGAAGAAAATAAATTTTATTTTTGATCCAGATTTTGAAGAGATATTTATAGCTATTGATAGTGAGTTTTTAGAAAGAATAATATTAAATCTATTATCAAACTCGGTTAAATATGGAAGAAGAAATGGAAATATATATATGAAGATATATTTTGAAGGAAAAGATCTTGTAATAATGATAGAAAATGATGGAATTGCTATAAGTTATGATGAACAAAAATACATCTTTGATAAATTCACTAAAAGTAATAAGGCTTTAAATAGAACACAAGAAGGAAGTGGGTTAGGGCTTTATATAAGTAAATCTCTTATGAAAATGCAAGGGGGAGATTTAAAAGTTGAGATATATGAGGGATATGGTAATAAATTTAAACTATATTTTTATGATGTAGATTTATTTAAGGAAACTGAAAGAACAGAACATATCGTTAACAACAATTACTATAATTTAAAGGAAAAAGCCGAAATTGAATTTTCTGATATATACATATAATATATATTAAAAGGAATACATATAATTACCTGAGAGGTGATTTATGTGAATATATTCAAGGTTAATGGAAAATTTAATTTAGGTGATTTAATAATAAGTTTGTTAATAACTTTAGGTGGAGGATATGTTATTGGAAAGTTTACTCAGGAGAGTGTACAAGTATATGGCACTTTAAATAAACCTTGGTTTAGTCCACCAGCTATAGTTTTCCCTATAGTATGGACTATTTTATATATACTTATGGCAATAGCAGCCTATAGAATATTTTTAAGGCATAAGCAAGGAGAAAAAACAAAGTCAGCCCTTTGGTTTTATATAATACAACTTGCATTAAATTTTGCTTGGAGCATAATATTCTTTCACTTTAAGTTATACGGATTAGCATTTATAGAACTCATCATATTATTAATATTTATAGTTATAACCACAATTAAATTTTTTAAGTTTGATAAAATAGCAGGAATTCTTATGATTCCTTATATAATATGGGTTTCCTTTGCTGGAGTATTAAACTTTTTTGTATGGATGTTAAATGAAATGTAATTTAAAAATCCCTCTTATTTTAATAGAATAAGAGGGATTTTTTATTTAGTGCTATAATTATATAGAGATATTTAATAAAAACTTTCTTTAAAATAAAGTATGATTTAAAGAATAGCTAAAGGTAATATTTATCAAATCACATAAATAAAAGGGGGATAAAAAATGTTAATTAGAAATGGAAAAATATTTACCTGCGAAGAAGGTAAAATATATGAAAAAGGTGATATTCTAATTAAGGATGGAAAGATAAGTAGAATTGGGGAAGATTTAAGTCAATACATAGGAGAAGAAGAGGTTATTGATGCTAAAGGACTATTAATATTTCCAGGATTTATTGAAGCACATTGTCATTTAGGACTACATGAAGAAGGAAATAATGGGGCTGGAAATGGAACAAATGAAGCTAGTGAGCCTATAACACCGCAAATGAGAGCTATAGATGGAATAAATCCCTTTGATGGAGGATTCCAATATGCAAGGGAAGCAGGAGTTACCACAGCTGTAATTGGGCCTGGAAGTGCTAATGTAATAGGAGGACAGTTTGCCGCTGTAAAAACAAGTGGAATATGTATTGATGACATGATAATAAAGGAACCTGTAGCAATAAAGGTTGCCTTTGGAGAAAATCCAAAAAGGGTTTATTCTGGAAAGAATAAAATGCCTAATACAAGAATGGCTATTGCAGCTTTATTAAGAGAAACTTTAACAGAGGCTGTTAATTATAAAAATAGAAAAATTGATGCTGAAATAGAGGATAGGGATTTTAGTAAGAATTTAAAATATGAGGCTTTACTTCCACTAATTAATAGAGAAATACCTATGAAAGCTCATGCTCATAGGGCAGATGATATTTTAACGGCTATAAGAATAGCTAAGGAATTTAATCTTAAATTAACTTTAGATCACTGTACAGAAGGACACCTAATAAGTGACTATATTAAAAGAGAAAACTTAGATGCTATAGTTGGGCCAACTTTAAGTTTTAATGGAAAGGCAGAGACTTTAAAGAAGACCTTTAAGACTCCAAAGGCTTTAATAGATAAAGGAATTAAAGTAGCAATAACTACAGACCATCCAGTGGTAACAATAGACAATCTTGCACTGTGTGCAGCTATGGCTATGAAAGAAGGAATTACTTTTAATGAGGCCTTAGAAGCAATAACAATAAATCCAGCTGAAATAATAGGTATTGATAAAAGAGTTGGAAGCTTAAAGGAAGGAAAGGATGGAGATTTAGTAATTTTAAATGGAAGTCCTTTTGAAATAGCTACAAAAACTATTTATACAATTATAAATGGAGAGGTAGTTTATAAAGACTAGGAATAAAAGCAATTTTATATTATAATAAATAATGTTTGAATTTGATTTTTAATATATTTTAGATAAATTAATGGAGCTGTATCAATATAACTTAGTAAAACTTATAATTAAATACTAAGTTTTGAGACAGCCCTTATTATTTTAATAAGTGAAATAAATTTTTAAATCTGTCAAAGATATAGAAGAGGAGATAATATAACAAAAGGATTATAATTAGGAGTGATACTTTGAAAAAGGTAATAATTGCAGAAAAACCATCTGTTGCTAGAAATATTGCAGATGCTTTTAATATAAAAAAGAGAAAAGATGGATACTTTGAAGGCGAAGAATATCTTATAACATGGGCTTTCGGACACTTATTGCAGTTATTTGATGCAAAGGATTATGATGAGAACATGAAGGGATGGAGAATGGAAAAATTCCCTTTTATCCCAGAAGTATTTAAATATAAAATAAAACAAGATTCTTTAAATAGAAACATCGTTGATAAGGGTGCGGAAAAGCAAATAAAGATAATAAAAGGTCTTATAGATAGGGAAGATGTAGATGGAATAATTTCTGCTACTGACTTTGATAGAGAGGGACAAGTAATTGCAGATGAAATTTTCCTATATTTTAGTGAAAAGAAACCAGTATATAGACTTTTATTAAATGAATGGACACCAGATGAAGTTAAAAAAGGAATGGAAAAGTTAAAACCTAATGAAGAAATGCAATCTCTTCAAGATGCTGGCATAGGAAGACAGTGGGCAGACTGGATAATTGGTATAAACTTAACTTCTGTTACTACAATAAAATATAAGCTAAATGATGGACAGATTTTAAATATAGGTAGAGTACTCCTACCTACTTTAAAAATAATTTATGACAGAGATAAAGAAATAGAAAACTTTAAATCAAGTGCATATTATAAACTTAATGGTACTTTTAAGACTTCAAAAAATGAGGAGTTTGAAGGAACTTATTATGAGAATAATTCAGAGAAGTTTGAAGATAAGAAGGTTTTAGATGAAATTAAAGAAAAGATAAAGGATAAAAATGCTGAAATAATTGAAAAGCAAACAGAAAGAAAAAAAGAATATCCACCATTTTTATTTAATCTTTCTAATCTTCAAGGATACATAACAAGTAAATACAAAGGATGGACTTCAGATAAGGTTTTAAAAGTAGCTCAATCTTTATATGAAAAGAAGTTTATAACTTATCCTAGAACAGGAAGTATGGCTTTAGAGGAGAGCTTAGTTGATAGAACTAGAAATGTTTTAGAAAAGCTTAAGGTAGGATTACCTTATGAGGAGCAAGTAAAATTTGTTCAAAATAAAAGAGTTTTTGATAATTCAAAGGTTGAGAGCCATAGTGCCATAGTTCCAACTTACATGAAACCTAATAATTTAACCCAAGATGAGAGAATAGTTTATACAGCAGTTAAAAATAGATTTATTATGCAATTTATGCCTATAGCTGAATTTGAGGAAACAAAAATAACTTCTAAGGTAAATGATAAAGATGTTAAGGGAGTATTTATTTCAAAGGGAAAAGTTCAGCTTGTAGAAGGATGGAGAGTTGTTGAAAAAATAGACAGTAAAGATACAATTCTTCCAATGGTAAATGAAAAAGAAATAGTTGACTTAGTAGATAGTAAGATAAATAAGGTTACTAAAAAACCACCTAAAAAGCATACTGAGAAGACTTTACTTAGGGTTATGGAGACTTGTGGCAAGAGTTTTAAAGAGGATGCAGAGGAAGATAGTGAAGAAATGATGGCTTCAATACTAAGTGGATTTAGTATAGGAACACCTGCTACTAGAGCTGAAACAATTAAAAAACTTAAGGATGTAGGATATATTACTACAAAGGGAAAAAGTTTAACTTGTACAGAACTTGGTAGAACCATAGTTGAAATATTCCCTGTTAAGGAGCTTTTAGACTTAGAATACACAGGAAGACTAGAAAAAACTCTTTCAGATATAGAAAGAGGGAAGGTTAAAAAGGAAGATTTCTTAAATCTTATAAAAAACTTCACTATAGAGGGAGTTAAGGCTATAAAAAATGATGATTCCATGGCAAAACACTTTAAAGTAGAGGCTCCAGAAGGGGTAGAGGTTTTAGGAAAATGTCCTAACTGTGGAAATCCTGTTATAGAGGGAGAAAGAGGATTTGGATGTGTTAACTGGAAAAATGGATGTAAATATACCATATGGAAAAATGACAAGTATATAGCTTCCTTTGGGAAACAAGTAACACCTCAGATGGTAAAACTTCTATTGGCTAATGGAAAAGTTGGATTTAGAAATTTAAAAAGTAAAAAGGGAAATACCTTTGCAGCATACTTCATATATGAAAAAGATGAAGAAAAAGGCTATTTCACATGGAAAATGGAATTTATTTAATAAAATATATATGAGTTGTATTAAAAGAAATAAAAATGTTATGTAGCAACATATAATAATAAAACTTACAAACACATTCAGAGAATTACTAGATTTTCCTAAGGTATTCTCTTTATACTGTTTGTAAGTTTTGTAAAAAATTATTTTCATACATACTATTATTAACTTTTGATATAACTCTTTTTGTTTGGTTAAGAGAAAGGTTTAAAATTTTAATTATAATCAAAGGTGAATTTGTAAGATAATTTTGATAAATCTTTTTCTTGTAGGTTAAAAAACTCATTTTCTATGGGAAATAAAATTCTTCTTCCATGTTGTGGAGGAAGTCCCTTAGGGATAACAACACTTTTAAAGGTTTTATTTAGTACCTCTTTATTATTGGTATCACAAACTGAGATATTAAAATTTTCTAAGTTTTCAAAAGTAGTATTTTCAGTTGTATTTAAAAAATAAGCATCTATAAATAGGATATTATCTTCTTTAAACAATTGATTTATTATTAAGTTAAGAGTGTTTTTTTCTGTGGTGAAGGCTGTAATATCATATAAAATTTCTTTGTTTTGAATTTGGTCTTCTTTAGAAAAAGTGCTTGCATCTAAGGTTAGAGTATTTGGATTTAATAGAACTGCTAAGGCAAAAAAGCCTAGAATTTTTTTATATATTTTCATTTTAATGCTCCTTAATTATAGATTTATATTTTTAGTATTTCTATAATTAAGAAATATAGTCATAAAAAGAAAAAAACAGTGAAATTTTATCACTGTTTAGACAAATTTTAATATTAATGCAGATAGCATATATATTGGTGGAGCAAGGAAAACTGTTATTAATCCAGCAACACCTATAGACAATGAACTCATAGCACCATGAGTTTCACCGATTTCTAAAGCTTTAGTAGTTCCAACGGCATGGGCAGCTGTTCCCATAGAAACTCCCATAGCAACTTCATGATCAATTTTAAGTAATTTACATACCATAGGAGCTATGATTGCACCTGTGATACCAGTTATTATTACTGCTATAACTGTGATTGAAGGTATTCCACCAAGTCCACTAGATACTTCAACTCCGATTGGTGTAGTAACTGATTTAGGAACTAAAGAAGCAATAAGTTCATGATTTACTCCTAAGAAATATCCCATTATTATAACACAGCACATAGAAGCAAAACTTCCAACTATTATTCCTGTCATTATTGGTATAAAATGATTTTTTAAAAGTTGTAACTGTTTATATAAAGGTACTGCTAAAATTACAGTTGCAGGTCCTAAAAATGCATTTATAAAACTACCACCAATATTATAAGTTTCAAAACTTATATGGCATGAAACTAAAACTGCAATTACAAGAGCAATTGCTATTAATAAAGGGTTTAGTAGTGGAATTTTAGTCTTCTTGTATATGGTCATACCAATTTCAAATGCAAAAAGAGTTAATAAAATTCCGAATAAAGGGTTATTAACAATGTTATTCATTAACTTCATCTCCTAGTAGTTTTTTTTCTTTTCTTCTTATTAAAGCTTGAACAACTAAACCTGTAACTCCTATTACAACAAAAGTTGAGGCTATACAAATAAATAATAATTTAAGAACATTTCCTTCTAATAATCCAACAGATGTCATAAGTCCAACCCCTGCAGGAACGAAGAAGAAGGCTAAATGATCTAAGAAGAATTGAGCAACACAGTCAATAGATTCTACTTTAACAACTTTAGTACATAGTAAAACTAATAATATTAACATTCCAATAATATTTCCAGGTACACTATGTATAAAACTTTTAGAAATAAATTCGCCTAAGAAGTATATAAACACTACAATAAGCATTTCTCTTAAAAGCTTCACTAGATAATCACTTCCTTTTTTTATTAAAAAAATATAAGGAACTATTTTTTAAGTTCCTTATACATTATAGAATGAATTTAAAATTAAAGCTATAATCAAATATCATAATAATTAATGATTTATACTTATTAAAGCGTTTTCTATATCATTTTTTGATAGGTTGCTTAGAATAGACTCATCATACTTAAGTGCTTTATTTAAAAATTCTTTGGCTTTATAAAAATCTTCTTTTTCTTTTGATATAATTCCCATAAAATAGTATGGTTCTGAAAAATTTACACATTCATCTATTAATTCATCAAAATAAAAGCAAGCTTTTTTTATATCACCAATTTTATAGAAAATCTCTCCTAAATTAGCTCTTATTATTTGGCTTAATTCATCAACTTTTAATCCTTCATTACTTATTGAAATTGCTTTTTCAAAATCTTCATCTTGAATCAAAACATATCCATAAACTTCATAAAAATCTAGAGAGTTAAAATTATTAGCTTTTAAATCATCTAAGATTTGAAGAGAAGTTTTTATATCATTTAATTTCCAATAAAGTATTGCTTGAAGTAAATCAAGTTGATTTGCATCTTCAGGTAAAAATTTTCTTTTAGATACTATGCTTTTTAAAGTTTCTAAAGCTTCAGTATAAGATCCTATTTTAAGTTCTAAGAAAACATAAGTTTTTATAGCTTTTACATTAGAACTATTACATAGAGCAGCCTTTCTATAAAGAGATAAAGCTTCTTCTAAATTATTAGCCCTAAGTTTTTTAGCACCCTTAAACATATAAATTAAATGCTTATTTATAGTTAATTTAAATATTATAAATGATAGAAGTAGTATGCTCCCCATAGGCACACTTACCTTAATCATTAAGAAAACTATAAAAATTATTGCAAGGACATTCAATAATGTATTTAAAATAGACCTTTTCATAATAATTATCCCCCTTATAAATATTAGTTTATTAAAGAAATTATACTATATTTATAAGAGGGATAATATTGAATTTTTTAAAGTTAAATTTAAATTAAATAAAAATCAAAATTTTAATATAACTTTTATAATAAATGTATGTTGTTTTCTTCACAAGTTCTTATCATATCTTCGTCCCACATAGATGCTTGAACTTCTCCAATGTGAGCTTTTCTAAGGAAGAACATACATATTCTAGATTGACCAATTCCACCACCTATAGTATATGGTAATTTTCCTTCAAGAAGCATTTGATGGAATGGTAGTTCTTTTCTTTCTTCACATTCTGCTATTTTTAATTGTTTTAAAAGGCTTTCCTCATCAACTCTTATTCCCATTGATGAAAGTTCTACAGCCTCATCAAATAGAGGATAGTAGAATAATAAATCTCCATTTAATGTCCAATCATCATAGTCTGGACTTCTATCATCATGTTTTTCACCAGAAGCTAATTTTCCACCAATTCCTATTATGAATACAGCGCCAAATTCTTTACATATAGCAGTTTCTCTCTCCTTAGAAGTAAGATCTGGATAACGATCTTCTAATTCTTGTGATGTTATAAATGTTATATCTTCAGGAAGAATTCTTTCTATGTGAGGATATTTTTCTACTATAAAATCTTCTGTTGCTTTAAAAGTACCATATATTGATCTTACAGTTTCTTTTAAAGTTTCTAAATTTCTTTCTTCTTTATCTATTATTTTTTCCCAATCCCATTGGTCAACATAAATAGAGTGAATGTTATCTAAATCTTCATCTCTTCTTATAGCGTTCATATCAGTATAAAGACCTTCACCATGTTCAAACTCATATCTATGAAGAGCTAGTCTTTTCCACTTAGCTAGAGAATGAACTATTTGAATGTTAAACTCTGGCATAGCTTTCATATCAAAACTTACAGGTCTTTCAATTCCATTTAAATCATCATTTAATCCTGAACATTTATTTACGAAAAGTGGAGCAGAAACTCTTGTTAAGTTTAAGTTTTTAGCTAAAGAAGCTTCAAAAAAGTCTTTAAGTTCTTTAATAGCAACTTCTGTCTCTCTAAGTGATAATAAAGGTTTATAGCCCTTTGGTATAAATAATTTTTCCATTTTAAACAACTCCTTAATTTTAAATGTAGTTATATTTTTTGCTACATCTATTTTTTTATAAATTTTGTTTGGCCCCAAACAGGTTATTAAAATTTCTTTAAATGTTTTGTTTTATACGTATAGTTAAAATAATAAAATTTAAAATATAGTTTAAAAGATAATAAAAAAAGCCATCATCCTATATTATTAATAGGACGAAGGCTATATAATCATCTCCGCGGTACCACCTATGTTAGCACAAAAGCACTCACTTAATAACAGTGCATCTTAACACTGTCCTTCTTTTAACGGAAAGAAACCCGTCTAAGTCTACTGTCCAAAATAAATTTTGAAGTTCGGTTAGAAGCTCAAGGATGTTCTTCATCAAAGGTATAGTATGAGGCTTTCACCATCCCTCAATCGCTAAAACTCTTTCCAAAGATTACTTTTTCCTATCAATGCTTTGTACAAGTTATTTATTTAATAATTAATATATACTAAAAATCTTAATTTGTGAAGGGGTTTTTTAAAATTTTTTAAAGTTTATGATATAATTATTAAAAAAATATATATTTTTAAGCTCATTTTTAAAATGACAAAGGAGAAATTTATGATAAAAGCAGTGTTATTTGACTTAGATGGAACATTGATAAATACTAATGATTTAATATTAAAATCATTTAAACATACATTTAAAACTATATTAGATTTAGAACCAACTGAAGAAGAAATTACCATTAACTATGGTAGACCCTTGCAGGAAATTTTTAAATCCTATGATGAAAATAGAATAGAAGAGATGATTAATTGTTATAGAAAAATAAACTTAGAATTACATGATGATGAATGTAAAGAATTTGCTGACGTTGATTTAATGCTACAAACATTAAAGAATAAAGGAATTAAAATTGGTGTTGTAACTTCAAAGAAAAGTGATATGGCAGAACGTGGAGCTAAGTTAATGGGTATATTTAAATATTTCGATACTTTTATAACTCCAGAAGTTACTATAAGGCATAAGCCAGAAGGGGAGCCGGTTTTAAAGGCATGTGAAAATTTAGGAGTTTCTCCTGGTGAAGCTCTTATGGTAGGTGATTCACCTTACGATATTTTAGCAGGTAAAAATGCTGGGGCTAAGACCTGTGGAGTTAAATACACAGCATTGCCTATTGAAAAATTAGGAGAGAGTAAACCAGATTTTTATGTAGATAAACCTTTAGAGATTTTAGAGCTTGTTGAAAAATTAAATTCATAATTTTAGAAGTTTATAATAAAAAAAGATTTAGTCTAAGACTAAATCTTTTTTTATATTAAAATATATTTCTTCTACGTCTTCTACGTTTTCTTAAATTTATTGCTCTTATAATAAGTAATATTAATACAATTACAACTATTGCTAGAACAATTATCCCTAAATAACTTAAGAAATTAGCTTTTATAAGAGTAAATGTACCTATATCAGCTTTTACTGGATAATCCTTAACATAAGCTCTTTGAGTAACAGTAACAGCAGCTGATTCAGGATTAGAAGCTAATTGCCAAGCGTTCATATCATTTAAGTTTATTGATTTTGATGTTTCTTTTTCATTTACATAATTTTTATAATAATCTATGTTTTCAGTTGCAACAAAAGGAACGTCGATTTTCTTTGTTGGTCCAAACCATCTAAAAAGTTTATATTCAACTGGAATAGTATCTATTGTTGTACCAGCCTTTATGTATGGAACTTTATCTACAGAGTAACTGTAATCAATAATTTTATTCATATCATTAAATACAATTTCATCCTTAGCATCATATTGAGAATTTAAAACAGCACCTATTATTTTTCTACCATTTCTTTCGTATACTGATACTAAACATCTTCCAGCAGGAGTTGTAAATCCAGTCTTTCCACCAATATTTCCGTCGATACCAAGTTCTTTATTTCTATTTTCTAAAAGTACTTTTTTTCCGTTTACAGTTATGTCGCTATCCTTAAGTGCCATAGTTTCGCTTACCCAAGGATTTTTATAAGCATTTTGTAAAATAACAGCTAAATCGTAAGCTGTTGAATAGTGATCCTCATTATGTAAGCCGTTTGGAGTAACGAAGTGAGTATTCTTTAATCCTAATTTTTTTACTTCGTCATTCATCATTACACTAAATTTTTCAGCACTTCCAGCCACTCCATCTGCAATTACAGAGGCAGCGTCATTAGCTGAAAACATAAGTAAAGCTTTCATTAAATCATTAGCATTCATTCCTTCGCCAACAGGTATTGGACCAAAGCTATTATTTAATGTATAAGGCTGTTGAGCTTTTGCATCTGCTGTATATGGAAAAGAATCATTCTTTGAAGCATGTTCAGCAAATAAAAGACTTGTCATTACCTTTGTTGTACTAGCAGGATATGCTTTTTCATCAATTCCCTTTGCATAAATAATTTCACCAGTATCATAATCTAAAGTGACAGCATACTTTCCAACTATATTAGGTTGGGAAATTTCAGCAGCCTGAACAGTAGCTTTTGTTGGCGTAAAAAGTGATACTGATAAAGCAATCAATATTGAACTTAAAAGCTTTTTCTTAAATTTAATCAATTTTCATCTCTCCTAATTTCAAAGTCTCATTAAACTTTTTTTATTATAACATCTATAGGGCATAATAACAATAATAATAAAGAAAGAGATGTAAAGCTTTAATTGTGGTATTTACAATACATATCTTATATAATATAAGGTATTTGAAGTAATTAATATTTAGGATGTGATAATATGGCAGCTTTAACTGTAGATGATATTTTGAAAGAAAGTGAAGTTGGAACATTAATTCCACTAATAGTAGAAGTGAATGATAAAGTAGTACCTATAATCTTTGTTAAAGATTATTTAGAAGCTTTAAATGATATAGGTGATAATGTCTTAGTTGCCTTAAAAAGCAGTATTATAAGCAATAAAAAATTAGACTTACTTTTAATTATGATTAGATTTGATGAAAATGAGGAGAACACCTATGATCTATGGTTAAACTATGGATTCAATTGGCACTTTGACTTTTTAAATGGGTTAATTAACTTAGACAAAATACTTATAGATTTTAGAGATGAAGACAACAATAGAATTAAGACTATTGAAGTTGATAATACAATTAAAAAGGATTTAGAAAAGTATAAAGAGTCCTGTGAAGAATCTATTTTAATTAAAGAAGGAAAAGAAGAAAATATAATTAGAGTAGTTAAAAGAAAAAAATATGAATCTTGGAACAATGAAGATGCTTTATATTTAATTGATGAAGTATTAGAAGATTATAGTAGCATACAAGATATGTGGGAGAACTTATAATCTAAGTAAAAAAGTTTATGAAACTATAATATACATAATCAACTTAAAAATAGAGTATATAAATAAGCCTGCCTTGAAATAATAAATTTAAAGGTGGGTGATAAATATGAAAGATAATAAAAATAATAAGAATCATAATAATAAAAAACATAAAGATCATGAACCTGATGACGGCACATTTATTTCATACAAGGAAAATGAAGAGTTTAATAGCAATGGAAGCTCAAGATATGGATATGAACAAGATAGCTGTGACTTATAAAAAGCTATAGGAAGGAGTAGGGGCTTTTAAAAATTTAAGAACAAAATTTATGAACTATATTATAATAATTAGTGAATAACATTTATTATATATTTATAAGTTTTAAATTTAATAATAGCCCCATTTCCTTTACTTATAATTAGTATGTAGAAAATCTTTTTTCACGTGTATCAATAGTTAAATCCTTCTCGTCTATAGAAATAACTTTTGAAAAGCCATTACCATTTAAAATTTTAGTTTTAAATGTTTTTATTGAGGATTCATCACCTTGCACCTCTATAAGCACTTGACCATCATCTAAATTTTCAGCATAACCAGTTAAAGATAATAAGCTAGCTTGATACTTACAAAAGAATCTGAAACCTACTCCTTGGACTCTACCATTTACTAGGAATTCTTTTCTAATCACAGTAAACACCTCCTATATTTATTATAATTACAATACTATATAAAAGCACTTATTTCTCTAACTAAGGTGAAAATAATAATTTAATAACTAAATATTTAGTAATTTCCTTGTGATTGTTTACATAAATAGGAAATTATATGTATAATATATCTTAGAGGGAAATAATATTGAGGAGGAATTTCAATGAGGTTAGAAAAAAGTCTTGTTTTAATAAAACCTGATGCCGTTGAAAGAAATTTAATAGGTAAAATATTAGAGGTTTATGAGGGAGCAGGATTAAAGATAAAGGCTATAGAAATGAAGCAAATAACTAAGGAATTTGCTGAAAAACATTATGAAGAACATAGAGATAAGCAATTTTTTAATTCTCTAATAAAATATATAACAAGAAGTCCTCTTGTAGCTTTAATTCTTGAAGGAGAAGATGCCATAAATAAAATAAGATCTCTAAATGGAGCAACAAACCCAGAAAAGGCTGAGTTTGGAACAATAAGAAGAAGGTTTGCCTTAAGCGGAACAGAAAACTCAGTTCATGCGTCAGATTCAATAGAAAGTGCTGAGAAAGAAATTAAGCTATGGTTCCCAAAAATATTTTGCGAAGAAATTTGTGGATAATATAAAATGCATGTGCTTTTGCACATGCATTTTTTTAATAAACACACTTAATTTCTAACCAAGCTTCATCATATTTTCTAAGTATTTTAGAAGGTAAATCTATAAATACCTCACAATTTTTTAATGACTCTTCATCTGGGTATGCAACTTTATCATCTCTTATATCCTCAGGTAAAAGGTCATATGCAGCTGTGTTTGGAGTAGAGTATCCTATATATTCTACATTTTGCTCAGCATTTTCAGGATCGCAAAGGAAGTTTATAAACTTCTCAGCATTTTCTTTATGCTTTGCATTTTTAGGAATTGCTATGGCATCAAACCATTTATTTGATCCTTCCTTAGGAATAGCATAAGCTAAATCGGGATTTCTCTCTATCATTGTTACAGCATCTCCAGACCAAGCAACAGCAAGGGAAGCCTCTCCACCAACCATGGCATCTTTAACTTGGTCAACCATGTAAGCTAAGATTAATCCATCTTTCTTTTGAGTCATAAGTTCCTTTTTAGCAGCTTCTATTTGATCTAAGTTTTCGGTATTTAATGAATATCCTAATTTTTTTTCTGCAACAGCCATAGCATCTCTAACACTATCTGGCATTATAACTTGATCCTTATATTTAGGATTCCAAAGGATATTCCAACTATCTACAGGATCACTAACTCTCTTTGTATTATATATTATTCCAACTGTTCCCCACATATATGGTACTGAGTATTCATTAGTTGGATCATAAGCTAAATTTTTAAATTGTTCTCCTATATATTTATAATTAGGAATATTAGAATAATCTATCTTAGCTAACATATCTTCTTCTTTCATTTTTTCTATCATGTAATCAGAAGGAATTACTATATCATAAGATACATTACCACTATTAAGTTTTTGATACATTATTTCATTGGTATCATAAACATCGTATTTAACATCTATTCCAGTTTCTTCTTTAAATTTAGTAAGTAGTTCTGGATCTATGTAATCTCCCCAGTTGTAAACATAAAGAACGTTACTGTTTTTATCTTGAGTAGCTTCCTCATCCTTTTTTGGCCCACAACCAAGAAAAAGAGATGATAAAAGAAGTGTTGAACAAGTTAATGCTAAAAATTTTTTTAATTTCATATTAACGTTCCCCCTTCACTAAAGATTGTTTTCTATTAGCAATAAGAAGTAATGCTAAGACAACTATAAACATTAATGTTGAAAGAGCATTTATTTCTGGAGAAATACCTCTTCTAGCCATAGAATAAATTTCTATAGAAAGGTTAGAAACACCAGGACCTGTAGTGAAGAAACTTATAACAAAGTCATCTATTGACATTGTAAATGCTATTAAGAATCCTGCAGCTATACCAGGCATTATTTGAGGAATTACTACCTTTCTTAAAGCGTAAGATGGTTTTGCCCCTAAATCTAAGGCTGCATCAGTTAGATTTGGAGGTAATTGTCTTAGCTTAGGTAAAACAGATAATATAACATAAGGAATATCAAATGTTATGTGCGCTAAAAGCATAGTCCAAAAACCAGGTTTTAAATTAAATAAAACTCCACCAATAGCGAATAAAGTCATTAATGAAATACCTGTAACTATATCAGGGTTTAATACAGGTAAATAGTTTACGTTTAATAATAAGGTTCTAGGACCTTTTTTCATATTATTAATTCCTATAGCACTTATAGTACCTATAACTGTAGCAACAACAGAGGCTATTACCGCTATTAAAATTGTATAATAAAGAGCTGCTATTATTCTATCATTTTCAAGTAGAGAGCTATACCAATCAAAAGTAAAGCCACCCCAAACAGCCATAGATTTTGTTTTGTTAAATGAAAATACCATAAGCGTTACTATTGGTGCATATAAAAATATAAATACTAAGGCTAAATAAAATTTAGAAATAAAATCACCTAACTTTTTTACCATAGCTGTTTACCTCCTTCTTTTCCGTTCTTTTCATATTTAGACATAAAGGCCATTGAAATTAGTATTAATATCATCATAAAGATTGATAAAGCAGAACCGAAGTTCCAGTTACCAATAGTAGTAAATTGTTGTTCTATAAGGTTACCAACTAACATGTATTTTCCACCACCTAGAAGGTTTGGAATTACGAAGTTTGAAACAGCTGGCATAAATACCATAGTTATTCCAGAGATTATTCCAGGAATACTAAGTGGTAAAATAACTTTTCTAAAAGCTTGAGCTTTATTTGCACCTAAGTCATAAGCTGCATTAACTAAGTTTTTATCAATTTTTATAAGTACAGTATATATTGGTATAACCATAAATGGTAAGAAGTTATATACCATTCCAAGTAAGATTGCTCCATCAGTATATAGCATTTTAATTGGGCCTATTCCTATATAGCTTAAAAGAGTATTAATAAGTCCATCTCTACCAAGTATAGCCATCCACGCATATGTTCTAAGTAAGAAGTTCATCCACATTGGTAATATGAATAAAAGTATTAACATATTTCTTCTTTTTATAGGTAATTTAGAAATTATATAAGCTATTGGATAACCTAAAATTAAACATAAAACTGTTGATAAAACAGCAAGCCATATAGAACGTATAAAAACAGTAAAATATATTGGCTCAAATAATCTTTGGAAGTTTTCAAAAGAGAAAACAAATCTTCCATCAACTTTACTTGTAAAACTAAAGAAAACTATTAAAAGTAAAGGGATAACTATGAATATAGCACTCCATACAACATATGGATAAGCTGCAAATGATAAATTTTTATTTCTATTTTTCATCTTTAAACATCACTCTCTTTTTTCATTATGTGTATGCTTTCTGGATCAAGAGATAATCCTATTTTAGATCCTATTTCAGCATGTTTTGTATTGTGTAGTATCCAAGTGTGGTTTTCATCCTTTACTTCTATTTCATAGTGAACACCTTTAAATATAACTGAAGTAACAGTTCCTTTTAGCATACCATTTTCATATTTAACCATTTCAAAATCCTCAGGTCTTATTACAACTTCAATAGCTTCGTTCTTTTCAAAACCTTTATCAACACAGTCAAATATTCTTCCACCAAATTCAACCTTAAAGTCATCTAACATAATTCCATCAACTATATTACTTTCACCGATGAATTTTGCTACAAATGAGTTAGCAGGTTCATTATATATATCTTCTGGGCTTCCCATTTGTTGAATTTCACCTTTATTCATAACAACTATTGTATCTGACATTGTTAAAGCTTCTTCTTGATCATGAGTTACAAATATAAATGTAATTCCTAATTTTTGTTGAATTCTCTTAAGTTCTATTTGCATTCCTTTTCTAAGTTTCATATCTAATGCACCTAAAGGTTCATCTAATAAAAGTACCTTTGGTTCATTTACTAAAGCTCTAGCTATGGCAACCCTTTGTTGTTGACCACCACTAAGGGCTTCAATATCTCTGTTTTCATATCCTTCAAGGGCAACTAACTTAAGCATTTCCTTAACCTTTTGATCTATAACATCTTTAGGCATTTTTTTAAGTTTTAATCCAAAAGCTATATTTTCATATACATTCATATGAGGGAATAGAGCATATTTTTGGAATACAGTATTTAATTGTCTTTCGTAAGGTGGTATATCGTTAATAATATTATTTTCAAAGACCACCTGGCCACTATCTGCCGTTTCAAAGCCAGCTATAATTTTTAAAGTGGTTGTTTTACCACATCCACTAGGTCCTAAAAGAGTTAGGAATTCATTCTTTTTTATATTTAGGGAAAGATTATCTAAAATTGTATCTTTTCCATATGATTTAGTTATTCCTTTTAATTCAATAATATTATTATCTTTCAAATCTAACACCTCTGCTTTCTAAATGTTTATACTAAAATGATGGTGGAGTACTTATCCATATAACCTTTGCAGAAATCTTTCCTGCATTAGAAATATAATGATTAGCCTTGGGCTTAAAGTAGAAACTCTCGCCTTTTCTTACTTTTACTTTTTTGTCTCCTAGATGAAGATATATTGCTCCAGATAGGACATACCCAAATTCCTCACCCTCATGAGGCTCTTCTTCAATATATTGTCCTCCAGGTTCAAGAGTTATCATTATAGGTTCCATATCATTCTTTTGAGCATTTGGAACTAACCACATAAGGTTATATTTTAATTCTTCATTTTCAGTTTCAAACATATCATCCTTAGAGAAGGCTATCTTTTCATTAGTATCTTCACTAAAGAATTCCGTTAAATTAGTTCCTAATATATCTAATATATCTATTAATGTAGCTATAGATGGAGAAGTAAGGTCATTCTCAAGCTGAGAAATAAATCCTTTAGATAATTCACATCTATTTGCTAATTCTTCTTGAGTCAACTGTTTGGCCACTCTGAGACGTCTAATTTTATCTCCTATTTCCAAGTTTTACACCTCAATTTCATTACTATAAGTTTTACTAAACTTTAAGTTTAAAATTACTAAACAAACATAAATAATTATAAATACTTTTAAAATAAAAATCAATAAAAAGTTAAAAAAATATATTAATATTTAAATGTTACCTTAAAATAGTGATTTAGCAACTTTAGAAGGAAAAAAATGTTATGGAGTTTAGGCTAATCTATTATTAAATTTAGTATAACTAAACAATAAAATAACAATTAATAAATAATGTATAAAAAATTTCACAGTTTGTGGTAATTTATGATAAAATACTCTTGAATTAATAAATGATTGGTGTGGTAATGTGATACAAAAAAGAAACTGTTATAGGAGAGAGGGAAGAAAAGTTTATATAAGAACACCATATTTAGAAGAACTAAGGTATACTGAAAAGCTATGGGGAGATATGGAGAGTATGACTGATGTAGGCAAAATAATATCTTTTCCTAGGTATAAGTGGGATAGTTTTTATAAAAAGATGGTGAGTCCTACAGATGGAAGAAATCTATATTGCTTGGTTTTTGATTATAATGATAATCCAGTGGGTGAAGCAAGCTTTCATGGATATGACTCTATAACTAAAACTGCTAGGTTAAATGTTAGGATAGAAAGCTCACATAGGGGAAAAGGTTATGGAAGTGAAGCGGTACATCTTATCTTAGAATGCTTTTTCAATGAATTTGGTGGCTTATATATGCTAGATACGGTTTCGTTAGATGAGAACAGAGAAAGACTTGAAAGAATTGGTTTCAAGATTATGTATAAGAATAAAGATGGATATTCATATAGATTATCTAAGGATGATTTTAATAGTCAAATCAAAGACTTAAAAGAGAGAAAATTTGGAATATTTATTTATGATAAGATGGTCGTAAGCACAGTAATATCTTTCTTAGAAATTTTTCATGATATAAATAAATCATTAGATAAAGAAATAATTTCAGTGGAATTAATAGGGACAAAAAATAATATAATAAAAGATGGAATGTATGATATAAAGTTTGAAAATATAAAATCTATAGAGGAAGTAGATTTAGATGTTATAATTGTTCCAGGAAGTAAGAGCAATAAGTTCTATGAAAATGATGACTTTGAAAAACTTTTAGATAATATCAATGGATGTGAAACTGTTTGTGTTCTAGGAAATAGTATAATTCCATTTATAAAAAATAAGTTTTTGAGAGGACTAAAAGCTTATTATTCTAAGGAATGGGTTGAATTCATAAAGGAAGAAATCGCATTAACATCTTATTCTGATGAAGATATTATTGATAATGGAAGACTTATAATGGTTAAGAAAAAATCCTGTGAAATAGAAGGAATAAAATACATAATTAAAAAGTTATTTGGAGAATCTGTATTAAATAGATTTGATTTATAGATTTAGATTTGATGCTATATTTTATAGTATTATGAATAGGAGTTGTTTATTATATGATAAACATAAAATTAGATGAAAACAAAAGAGGAAAAGTTATATTTAGAGCAAATATAGATGAGTGTCATAAAGATAATAGGATATTAAAAAGAGCTTTATTTGAGAGTAGAGTAGTAAAAGATGAGTTTAAATATAATATACCAATGAAATATTTTTGGCCAATAATAAATAATGTTCATAAAGAATTAATAAGTTTAAGTGAAGATAGTAGACTTGAATTTTTAGAGTTTTCAGATGAATATGAAGAAGTTTATTATTATAATTATAAAGCTACACCAGCTTATATGAAGAAATGGAGAGAAGAAGGATGCCCTCCAATTTTTAAAATAACAATAAATCCTAAGGATTTGAGTGTTGAGAAAAAAGTTATATTTGAAAGATTAATATAAAAAAGCTTTGAGAAAAAAATCTCAAAGCTTTTTTATTATTGCCATTCTTCTACATTCTCTAATCCAGGAATAGAAGATGCTTTAAATACTGGCTCTTTAATTCCCGCTTTCTTTTGAGCTGTATAGTCCTTAAGTGCAAGGAAAGAATATTTACCAAGGAATAATATGGTTATTATATTTAATATAGCCATTAATCCCATGAAAAGATCCGCTAAATTCCAAACTAAATCTACTTTTGCTATTGAACCAAATAGTACCATACCTATAACAAGTATTCTGTATATATTTAATAATACTTTATTAGTATGTATAAACTCTATGTTTGTTTGACCGTAATAGAAGTTACCTACAATAGAACTAAAAGCAAATAATAATATACAAATTGCTATGAAATAAGCTCCGAAAGGTCCTATTTGAGATACAAGAGCTTTTTGAGTTAATTCTATACCTGTTAGTGAACTATCAGCGTATTGACCTGAAAGAAGTATTATGAATGCTGTACAAGAACAAATTAATAATGTATCAGTAAATACTCCTAAAGTTTGAATTAAACCTTGTTTTACTGGGTGAGTAACATCTGCTGTAGCAGCTGCATTTGGTGCACTACCCATACCAGCTTCATTTGAGAATAAACCTCTTTTAATACCCTGCATAACAGCGGCACCAAGTCCACCAGCAGTTAATTGTTTTATTCCAAAGGCTGATTCAAATATAAGTTTGAAAACTGATGGAATTTCAGTAATATTTAAAATTAAAACTATAATAGCAATAAGAATATAAAGAACCGCTAAAATTGGAACTATTATTTCTGAAACCTTAGCAACTCTGTGAATACCACCGAAGATAACTAAAGCAGTTACTATTGCTAATATTATACCAATGGCCCCTCTTGAAAGTCCGAAAGCACTATTGAATGCAACACTTACTGTGTTAGCTTGAACTGCATTAAATACGAATCCAAAACAGATTGTAATAAGAATTGAGAATATAATTCCTAACCATCTCTTTCCAAGTCCTTTTTCCATGTAATAGGCAGGACCACCTCTAAAAGAATCTTTATCCTTAGTTTTATATATTTGAGCTAATGTACTTTCTACGAAACTAGACGCAGAACCTATTAAGGCTATAAGCCACATCCAAAAAACAGCCCCAGGTCCACCAACAGCTACGGCTATGGCAACACCTGCTATATTACCAGTACCAACTCTTGAAGCTGTACTTATACAAAATGCCTGAAATGAAGAAACTCCGCCTTTTTCTTTATTTGACTTTCCTATACCGTCTCCTAATAAACGGAACATTTCTTTTATGTATCTAAATTGAACAAATTTAGTTCTAAAAGAAAATAGAAGGCCTGCACCTATTAATAAAATAATTAATATGTAGCCCCAAAGAAAATCATTAAAACTAACTACTAAGTTATTAAGTATTTCCATAAATTCCTCCTCCTGTTGATAAGTTTTTTATTTTTTTGCGTCACACTTTATATTTAATTTTAATATGAATAACAAAAAAATGCAAGAACTAATATTGTTTTATTCATATGTGCGATATTTGAATGAAAAACATAGAAGTGAAATGTGAATAAAAAGTAAATGGGGTGTATTAGTGAAGAGTAGTGTATTACATAGCTATAGAGTGCTAATTATCAATAATAAAGCCACTATGAAATAAAAAATTCATAGTGGCTTTGTTTTGTATAAGGTCAAAATGCAAGAAAAGCTTCTTTCTATTGCGTAATGGTGCTGTTTTGACCATTTTGATTTTGATTATTTCCAGCTTGAGGTGGAGTAATAACTCCATTATTTGTATTGTTTTCTGTTTGATTTTGAGGTGGAGTTACATTTTCACCTCCGTTATTATTAGTAGTATTATTACCATTGCCTGGTGTATTATCAGGTTTAGTATTTGGATTTTGTTCATTTGGTTTATTATTATTTTCGTTAGGTTTAACTTCTTCAGTTTTATTTTCTTGTTGTTTATTTCCTTCATTTACTCCAGAACTATTATTAGTATTTGGATTAGGTTCAGGATTATGTGATTTTGTATGATAATTACAATATTGAGTAGGAGCAGAACCATTAATAAACCAATCATAATAAACTCTACTACCTCTAGGATCTTGAGTACAAAGGGAAGTAGGTTTAAGTCCAGAATCCATACATACTGCAATCTTGCTTATTCCACTAGGTTGTTCAACCTCTTTGTATTGTAAGTCTTTATGAGCTAAGCCCATTATTTTTCCGAAAATAGGTGAGGTAACAGTACCACTACTAGTTCTCATTTCTCTAGGCTTATCATATCCAATCCAAATAGCTGCAGAATAATATGGAGTTAATCCTGCAAATAAATAGTCTTTATCTCCAGTAGTAGTTCCTGTTTTACCAGCCACAGGGATATTACCGAATTTAGCAGGTTTTGCAGATCCACTTTCTACTTGATCCTTAAGCATATCATAAACTATATAAGAAGCTTGAGGACTAAATATTTTAGTCTCTTCTGGAGTACTTGTATCAAGAATTACATTTCCATGAGAATCTAATACCTTTGTATATAATTTAGCATTTGTTTTAATACCATTATTACCAAAAACACCAAAAGCTGAAGCTAGAGTATAAGTATTTCCTCCATCAGGGTTGTTAGGGTCATTTTGGAATTGACCTAATGCTGTTGTGGAAATTCCCCTAGAATGAGGTCCATAAACAAGACCTAATTTTTCTCCATAAGCTATAGAGTTTGAAGTACCTACTTCGTTAGCAACTTTTATGGCTGCTAAGTTACTAGAAATTTTAATTGCTTCTCTAAAAGTTAAAGGTCCTCTATAACTATTGTATTCATTCTTAGGTTGATCTTTATATCCTGTAGAAGATAACTCTTTATTACTTAATGGAGAATCATTTACCACAGAGCCAGCTCCACCAAGTCCTAAATCAATAGCAGGACCATAAACTGTTAATGGCTTTGTTGCAGAACCTATAGATTTTAAATCATAATAAGCTCTATTATGAGACATTGCTGGTTGTTCCCCTCTTCCTCCAACTAAAGCTTTAACATGGCCTGTTTTATAGTCTATTATTGTGGCAGATGATTGTAATTTATAAACACCATCTTCATTTTTTTCATTAGGATTATTAGTTATAGCTTTATAGTTATTTGGATCATCTAAAACTTTTTGAACATTGTTTTGAAGATCTCTATTCATAGAAGTATAGATTTTTAATCCACCATTAGCTATAAGTTTATCAACTTCCTCTTGAGTATATTTATATTTATCCATTAAGTCTTGTTTAACTTGAGTTATAGCAGGTCTTGTGAACCACTCGAAGTTAGTTTTACTTAATTTATTATTTGGTGTGAATTTTATACCATTTGTGTCAATTTCATTTATTGCGTCATTATATTGTTCACTTGAAATATATCCAAGTTCATGCATTTTAAATAGCACAGATTTAGTTCTATTTAAATATCTACTTGGATTTTCTTTATTTGCTTCTGAAAGACCATCATAAGAAGTTGGTGCTTGAGTAAGCCCTCCTAAATAAGCACATTCAACTAAATTCAACTCTGAAAGATTCTTACTAAAAAATCTTTGGGCAGCTGCGCTAACCCCATATTGGTATCCGCCCATAGGAATTGTATTTAAATACGTAGTAAGGATTTCATCTTTTGAAAGGTGCTTTTCTAATTCTAAAGCTAAGTACATTTCTTTAATTTTTCTTTCATAACTGAATTCATTGGTAAGTACGGCATTTTTTATAAGTTGCTGAGTTATAGTTGAAGCACCTTGAACCATATTACTTCCTGAAAGTTTTCCTTTAATATTAGAAGCTATTACCCCAAAAACTCTTTTAATGTCTATTCCTTTATGCTCATAAAATCTTTCGTCTTCAATAGCTACAAAAGCTTTTTTTAAGTTATCAGGGATTTCTTCAGATTTAACTACATAACGTTGTTCACGAGTTATAACATTATCCATAAAGTTTCCCTGATCATCGTAAAGAATGGATGGCTGATTTAGAGATTGAATTGCCTGAACATCTAAGTCTGGAGAAGAACGTATAATAGAAAGAACGTAAACTCCAACTACTGTTACGGCAGTTATCCCTAGAAGCAGAATTCCTATAAAGAACCATTTCAAAAAATTTGTTGCTTTCGATTGATTTTTATGTGAGTTTTTCTTCTGCTTTCTATTTTTATGCTCTCTTTTTCTTTCAGTCATTTTTTCCTCCTATCATAATAAAACTTTCTATTTCTAAAAAACTACATAATTATATTATTATACATTTAAAGAAATATTATATTATATTATAGCATAATAATATTAAGAGTAAACCAAATTATAAGAGGTGTAGTCTTTGTATTATGTAAATAAAAATAAACGTAGAAATATAGATTTTAAAAAATATTTAATAATTACTTTATTAATGATTATTGCCTGTTTTTTAATTTTCATATATGCATTTGATAAAATAATTGCACCTACAGTTTTACTTGTTTCAGATTCAGAAATGCAAGCTAAAACTTTAGATATTATAAATACTAATATTGCTGAGGTTTATACAGAAAAATTTAATTATAATGATGTAATAAAGGTTCAAAAAGATTCATCTGGGGCAATAAAAATGATTAATGCTGATACTATAAAATTAAATGAGTTAGCCACAGAGGTTGCTATAAAATCACAGAGGGATATAAAGGAAGTTGGATCCATAGGTGTAAAGATGCCAATTGGATATATAACAAAGAATAATATAATGTCTTATTGGGGACCTAGTATAACTGTTAAAATGGAGCCTATAGGAAGAGTAGTAGTTACTTATGATTCTGTTTTTGAAAGTGCAGGAATAAATCAAACAAGGCATAAAATTTTAGTTAATGTAAAAACTAATCTTAAAATAATATTACCACTTCAATCAAAAGAGGTTGAAGTGGTAAATCAAATTCCAATCTCAGATACTGTCATAGTTGGAGAAGTTCCAAATAGCATGTGGGGTGGAAATATGCTACAAGGTATTAATAAAGAAAGTACAGAAGATACAAATTAGGGCATTAAAAAAGGAGGAACTTCCTCCTTTTAATTATTTTTCCCAGTTAAATATGTAAGGGATATTTCTATAATGATCACCATAGTTTAATCCGTAACCAACAACGAATAAGTCCTCTATTTCAAAACAACAATAGTCTGGTTTTAAATCAATTTTTCTTCTAGAAGGTTTGTCTAAAAGAGTGCAAGTTTTAACTGATTTAGCTCCTAGTGATTTAACATGATTTATAACAAAATCCATTGTTATACCTGAATCTATGATATCATCAACGATTAAGACATCTAAGCCTTCAATATTATCAGGAATATCATTTACAACTTTAACTATACCAGTACTTTCTTCACCATGGCCATAACTTGAAGTAGTCATAAATCCTATTTGAGCTTTAGTATCTATTGCTCTAACTAAATCAGCTGCAAATATGAAACTTCCTCTTAATAAAGATAAAACATAAAGGTTTTTATCTTTGTAATCTTCAGTTAATTTTTTGCCTACAATAGATATTTGTTCTTTAATTTGCTCTTCAGAAAGTAGTATATTTCTGTTCTTATCTTCCATTATTTTCTCCCCTAACTATTCCGTATTATTTACAATATTGTATTTATAGTATAAAATTAAATGAAAATTGTCAAGAAACATAATGAATATCACGAGGTGGTAATATATGATACATGGAAATACTGATGGAATAAGAAATTCAGTGCTAAAAGAATTAGAAGAACTTTATAAAATAAATGTGCCAAAGTATAGTGTTTGTACAGAGGATATGATAAATATTATTTCTAGATTATCTTCTCAAATAGAAAGAGAAATTAGTGTAGGAATAAATAGAAAAGGAAAGGTAATTAGTGTAGCTATAGGAGATTCTTCAAGTGTAGAGATTCCACTAATAGATATACACGAAAAAAGATTATCTGGGGTTAGAATAATACATACTCATCCAAGTGGGGTTTCTAGACTTTCTGCTTTAGATATATCTGCCCTTATGAAATTAAAGCTTGATACAATAATGGCCATAGCTGTAGAGGAAGGCAAGGCTAAGGATGCTTCTTTAGGATTTTGCTATGTAGAAAATGAGATTCTTATAAGTGAAGAGGCTCCTCATTTAACTATAGATAAGTGCTTACAAATAAATATTTTAGATAAGATTAATCATGTTGAAGAAGTCATTAAAACAAGTAATGTTGAGGAAGATGATAGTGAAAGAGCCATTTTAGTAGGATGTGATACAAGAGAAAGCTTAGATGAGTTAGAGGAACTTGCTAAGGCTTGTGATATTCCTACATTAGAAAAGGTATTTCAAAACAGAAGTAAAATAGATGCTTCTTTTTATATAGGAAGAGGTAAGGTTTTAGAAATTGCTAACATAAGACAATTAACAAGAGCTAACTTAGTGATTTTTGATGATGAATTATCAGGAGCTCAAGTTAAGAATCTTGAAGCTAACTTAGGAGTTAAGGTAATTGATAGAACCACTCTTATTTTAGAAATATTCTCAAGAAGAGCTAAGACAAGAGAAGCTAAAATTCAAGTAGAACTTGCTCAACTTAAGTATAGAGCCGCTAGACTTATGGGACTTGGAACTGTTATGTCTAGAACTGGTGGTGGAATAGGAACAAGAGGACCAGGGGAAAAGAAACTTGAAATAGATAGAAGACATATAAGAGAAAGAATATACGATCTTCAAGCTGAGCTTAAAAAGATAAAGAAGATAAGAGAAACTCAAAGAGAGAGAAGAAGTAAGGATAAAACTTCACAGGTTTCCTTAGTTGGATATACTAACGCAGGAAAATCTACTTTAAGAAATACTTTATGTGCAGAATCAGCTTCAACTTTAGCTACTCAAGCTAAGGATAAGGTTTTTGAAGCAGATATGCTTTTTGCAACTTTAGATACTACAACAAGGGCTATAAAACTTCCTGATAATAGGGACATAACATTAACAGATACAGTTGGATTTGTAAGCAAACTTCCTCATGAATTAGTTGAAGCTTTTAAGTCAACTTTAGAAGAAGTTATATACTCAGATCTTTTATGCCATGTTGTAGATGCTTCTTCAGATAATGCACAGGAAGAAATTATAGCTGTAGAAAAAGTTTTAGGTGAATTAAAAGCCTTAGAATCAGCAAAAATATTAGTTCTTAATAAAATTGATAAGGCTGATGAAGAAAAACTAAATGAATTAGAAGCAAAATATTCTTCAATATATAATAAAGTAGTAAAAATTTCTGCTAGGGAAAGAATAAACTTAGATGAGTTATTAAAAGCAATAAGTGAAGAGTTACCATACACATTAAAAAGTAAGGAATATATCATTCCTTATACAGATCAACAAGTTGTAGCTTATCTTCATAGAAATGCTAATGTAAGTGAAGAAGAATATAGAGAAGAGGGAACTTATATAAAGGCAGAAGTGGATGAAGAAGTAGAAAATAAATGTAGAGAGTATGAGTTATAATACGATGATTAAATCCATGAGTAAAAGCTAAATTCAGTAAGAATTTAGCTTTTATTATTACATTTTTCACATCATAAATTATAATATATATAAGTATAATAATAATGATACTAATTTTTAGGATGTGAATCATGGAAACTACTGATACTTTAGATCGTGGAAATATAAGAGGTCGTAGAGAAAGGTCAGGAAGCTCTAATAGGCAGGAAGATATTTTTACAGCTCAAGCAGCTGCAAGTGATAATGAGAGTAATAATGTATGTGCAGATGATTTTAATAAGGCATATACTCAATTACAGGATATTTTATTAAAAGCAGCTACTATTCAAGCAAGTGTAGCTACATTAAATATAGGTGACGAATATAAAATGTATTATGATAGGGTAGTTAAGCCAGCTTTGGACATTATTTATTTTCTAAGTTTTGCAATACAAAATACAGCGGCAGCAGCTAACCTTTATCAATCTAATACCTATGGAAAAAAAGGAGAAGGAAAAAAAGCTTTAGATATTTCTTATGACATGTTAGAACAGATGGAAGTTGGAATTTGTTTATTGAAAGAGTCTTTAAAAGTTTTGGTGGAAAAAGGGAATTGTTTATAGATATTATTTAATTAATGAATAGGAGTTATTAAGGAGGAAAAAAATTTGAGTGAAATAATATTGAAATATCAAAATTCTTTTAAATCAGTTATAAATGACCTTCAAAAGAATGATGATGTTATTGGAGTTACGGCATTTGGAAGTATAATAAACGGAGATATATGGGAAGGGTCAGATATAGATTTATTTGTTATTGTAAATGGAGACTTTAAAGGGGTAAAGGATGTTTATGGTGAGGAGCTTGGTGTATCTTTACATTTAAAAATAGTATCTAAAAAGTTTTTAGTTAATTTCTGTCAAGAAGAAATAACAGGTAGCACAATACATAGAAAATTTATATCTTCAAAATTAATTTTTTGCAAGGATCAAGAAATATCAGATAAATTTACTTCAATAAAATATTATACAGATGCTCATAGTGAAAAGTGGAATCTTGTTTATTTAAGTGAGCTTTTACAGGATATGAATTTATATAAAAAATGTATTCATAATGAACATTTCTACGCTGCCTTTGAGGCTCTTATGTATTCAGTAGATAGTTTTAGTAGGCTATATTTAAATTTTAATGGATATTTAATAACAAAAAGCTCTACTGGTATGCTTATGAAATTAGATGAAAACTTTGAGAAAATGGTTAATGGAATATTCAAAGCAGCAGATAAACAGGCTTTAGAATATGTACATTTTTATATTGAAAGCTTCTTAGAGAGAAATATTAGAGGAATAATAAGAGCTTTAGTTGATTTTATGAAAAAACAAAAGGATTATTTAAGCTCAGAAGAAATAAAAAAATCAGAAGAATTCCAAGGGTTTAAAATAGATTTTGAGGAATTATTAGGATATCTTTATAAGAAAAATATAGTTAAGAAAAGTGGAAGAGAGAAATTCTCACCCTGTGGACAAAAGCTTACAACAGAAAAAGTATATTTAATAAAAGATAATATTTAAATAAGGTGTAAGAGATGAATAAATTTAGTGTGGTTTTTAAAGAGGGTTTATGTAAATACTTAATAATATACGATAATATTAAAAGTTTAATTGAAAATGGGAAAATATCAGAGGGAGAAAAGTTACCAACTATAAGAGAACTAGCAGATTTTTTAGAAGTTAATAAGGTAACTATTATTAATGCTTATAAAAAGCTTGTACAAGAAGGATATGCATATCAAGCTCAAGGAAGTGGAACTTATGCTAAAAATAAGGATGTAGGAAAAAGTTTTAAGCATGATTATAATGATTTATTTAGAAAAATAGCCTCCGGAGATTTGAAGAATTGGATAGACTTCACTGGGGAAACTACTAGTGCAAACTTCTTCCAAGTAGAAAAGCTTAAGAAAGTTTTAGACAATGTATTAGTTAGAGATGGTGTAGAGGCACTAATGTATAGTGATCCTTTAGGATATCTAGAATTAAGAAGAAGTATAAATGAAGAGTTTTGGAATGGAAAAAATAATTTAGATAATATACTTATAATTTCTGGAGCGCAGCAAGGTATTGATATTGTAGGTAAGTCCTTAGTAAATATAAATGATAATATTGTAATAGAAAGGCCAACTTATGGGGGAGCACTTTTAGTATTTAAGCTTAGAAGAGCAAATATATTAGAAATTCAAATGGAGAAGGATGGTCCTAATATTGAAAAGTTTGAGAATTTATTAAAGAGAAATAAAATAAAGTGTTTTTATACTATGAGTTACTTTCAGAACCCTACAGGTATAAGTTGTTCTTTAGAAAAAAAGAAAAAAATAATAGAGCTAGCACATAAATATGATTTTTACATATTAGAAGATGATTATCTTTCAGAATTAGTTTATTCTAATGATTTAGAGTATATACCATATAGAAGTTTAGATTCTGAAAGAGTTATATATATAAAAAGTTTCTCTAAAATATTTCTACCAGGTATAAGAATGGGATATTTAATAGCACCAGATAAATTTAAAGAGGAATTTCAAGCTTTAAAGTTTAATACAGATATAGCTACCTCAAGTTTAATGCAAAGAGCTCTTCAAGATTATATTGCAAAGGGATATTGGAAAGAGCATATAGAAAGATTAAATGAGGAATATTCAAAAAGATATAATTTTATAAAAGAACTTATAGATAATAAATTAGGAGATATGGTTTCTTATAGAGAGCCTAAGGGCGGACTTAATTTATTCTTAAACATAAATAAAAACATAGACATAACTTCTAAAAAGTTATTTTATGAACTGAAAGATAGACAAACTATAATTACTCCAGGAAGCATATTCTTTAAAAATCCTAATGATGGAGATAAAAGCTTTAGAATTGGATTTTCCCAAATAGATTATAGTAAGATAGAAAAAGGAATAGATAATATATACGATGTATTAAAAGGTAGGTAGATATTATGAATTATATAACGGTAAAAAAAGCAGCTGATGATAGATTTGAGGAGAAAAAATCAGTTTTTATAGGCTATGTTAAAAGAGTTACAACAGAGGAAGAGGCTAAAGAGTTTGTAGCAGAAATAAATAATAAACATAAGGATGCAAGACATAATTGCTATGCCTATGTTATAGGACAAAATATGGGAATACAAAGATATAGTGATAATGGTGAGCCACAGGGGACAGCAGGTATTCCAATATTAGAGGTAATAAAAAAACAAGGAATAACAGATTGTGCAGTAGTGGTAACAAGATATTTTGGAGGAATATTATTAGGTACAGGGGGACTTACTAGAGCCTATACTAAAGGGGCAGCCATAGCTATAAGTGCAGCAGGTATTGTAGAAAAAGTAGAAGGAGCAATGCTTTGTACAGAAATAGATTATGATCTTTATGGAAAAATTCAATATATATGCGGTCAAAATAATTGGCACATAGAGGATACAGAGTTTACTGATAATGTTAAGATATATATATTAGCAGAAAAAACTATGATAGAGGAAATAGAAAAAAGCTTTACAGAAGCAACAAATGGAAAGGCTATAATGAGTACTGATTTAGAAGGAGTTTATTTTAAAGAAGGAAATAGACTTTATGAAAGTTTTGATGAGTAAGCTTTAACTATAGAAAAGAGCCAAGTTGAAGAGAAAAAATCTCTATGATATAATATTTAGGTGTTATTTCAAGATATTTAAAGAAATTTAAACTATAGTTCACATATATGTTAGGAGGAATAAGGATGTCAGGACATTCAAAGTGGCATAATATACAAGCTAAAAAAGGTAAAATGGATGCCAAAAGAGGAAAAATATTCACTAAGATAGGAAAAGAGATAGCTGTTGCAGTTAAAGAAGGTGGAGCAAACTTAGATGGTAACTCAAGATTAAAGGACGCTGTAGCAAAAGCTAAGGCTGCAAACATGCCAAATGATAACATTCAAAGAGCTATAAAGAAAGCTGCTGGAGAAGGAGATTCAGTAAACTACGAATCAATAGTTTATGAAGGATACGGACCATCAGGAGTAGCTGTAATGGTTGAAGTATTAACAGATAATAAAAATAGATCAGCTGGTAACGTAAGAAGTGCTTTCACTAAAGGTGGCGGAAACATGGGTACATCAGGATGCGTTGGTTTCATGTTCCAAAAGAAAGGTGAAATAGTAATAGAAAAAGCTGAATTAGATGAAGATGAAATAATGATGATGGCTTTAGATGCTGGAGCAGAAGATTTTGCATCAGAGGAAGAAGTATTCATAGTTACAACTTCACCAGAAGATTTTGGTACAGTAAGAGAAGCTTTAGAAGCTGAAGGATTAGAATTCTTAGAAGCAGCAGTTAAAATGATACCAGATACTGAAACTGCTATAAACGAAGACGATGCTAAGAAGTTCCAAAAGATGTTAGACTTACTTGAAGATGACGATGATGTTCAAGAAGTTTACCATAATGCTGAATTCCCTGAAGGATGGGATGAGTAAGATTTTAAACCAAAGTAATATTAATAGTTTAAAGTGATTTAATATCGTAGTAAATATTTATATTTACTACGATGTACATTAGTTATGCTTTTAGTAACTTTGTATATATTAAAAGGTTATTTTCTATCTTTGTAGGTAGGAGATAGCCTTTTGTTATTAATAGATATATTAGATAAGTTGATGCTTGAATTTGTAATATTTTAAAATTATAAAATTATAAGGAAATAGATAAATGTAAATATGATAGAATATAAATAGATATTTAGAAAAGAGAATTTAATATGGAATATATACAATTAATGGCTATAATTTTCTGTATTTATATTGTAATATCAATATTAGAGCAAATAACATTATTTGAAGATTTTTATAGTCTTTTAAAAACCGGTAGTGAAATAAAACAAGATGATTTAAGAGAGTTTATGCAAGAAACTAAGGAAAGATTTAAGAAAGAAAATATGGGTTATTTAATGGAGTTACATTTTATAAATATAATTTGTATAGTTATAACAGTTTTTATTATTGCCTTTGGAGAGGTAAGAAGTTTTTTTATTCCAATTTTAATTGGAATAGGTTTATTGGGATTTATAGTAATCTTAGTTCTAGGTATAAAATTTAAATTTCAAAATATGGATATAGAATTATAATAAGTTAATTAATTTTTAAAAGGGGAAATATAAGATGTTATTTGGAATATTACTAATAATGCTAGTAATTGCATTTATATTTATAAAAGCTTTTTGCGAAAATAAGAATTTTATAGAAATAATGCTTATTAGCATTGAGACAACTTTAATGGCAATAGTTTGTCTTTTATTTAGAGATGATTCTAATAATAATTTGAATTTTTTATTAGGGCTAACTGGTGTGGGGCTATTTATAATAGCCTTAGTCACTAATATATATGGGTTTAAGAAAAATGGGGATTTAAAAAGACTAAAAGATAAGATTTTTATAAAAATATAAGGGATTAATAATTAAGTAAGATTATAAAAAATAAATTTATTTAAAGGCAGTAATATTTAATATGGTAAAAATAAACCATTAAATAGTACTGCCTTTAATTTGGTTTTTCATTAAATATAAAATAAATTTTAATATAATTATTTCTTAGTTTCTCTTAGTGAGGTTGAAAATGCAGTCATAAGCATTATTAAAAAAAGCAATATAAATAATAATTCCATGGGACCTCCTTAAGCATAAATAAAATAGATTTAAATATAATAAAAAGTTCAATTGTTTATTACTATATAAAAATAACTCTTTTATATATAAAAATATAAATAATAAGGTTTACATCTTATAATAATATCTTATCATACATAATATGGAAAAACATTAATTCTTTGAAAAAATTTCTTTAAACTTAAGAATTTTAAGAAGTTTATGATAAAGATAAAATATATATAAGGTTTAAGAAAAGTTAACAATTTATAAAAATAAGTAGTATAATTAAAAAAAAGATTTGGGTTATATTAGGAGATGATGTTTTATGAGAAGCTTAAATGGAAATTTAATAAGAATCTCTGGAGAAGTGTTAAAAATAACATTAAATAAAGAAGTTACTGGAACTTTATATTACTCTGAGAAACTTAATGGAGAATTAAAGTTTATTAAACATATAGAAAAGGAAAATGAATTTGAATTTAAGGATCCAGAGCCTAAGAATAGAACTTTTTATTTTATAAAATGTGAAAATGGAGAGTTGATTTTAGCAGAGAGACTTGTACCACTTAAAAGATTTTGTAATTTTAGAGATTTAGGTGGATATGAAACAAAAGATGGAAGAAAGGTTAAGTGGGGATTATTCTATCGCTCAGAAGCTTTAAATAAATTAAAAGGAGAAGATTTAGAATATTTTAAAACCCTAGGAATTAAATATATTTTTGACTATAGATCCTTAGAAGAAGTTAAATTAAGTCCAGATAGAAATGTTGAAGGAACAAAAAATATAAATATATCTGCAATGAGAAATTTAGATAATCAAAATCTAAATATGGAATCCTATTTGAAAGGAATCTTATCAAAGAATAGCAATCAAGAACCACCTGAAAAGATACTTATGGATGGATATATTGAGATGCCATTAAATAATTTAGCTTTTAAGGAGCTTATAAAGATAATAGAAAATCCTAATAACCTAGCTGTATTACAGCATTGTACCTCAGGAAAAGATAGAACTGGTTTAGGATCAGCCTTAATATTATTACTTTTAGGTGTGCCAGAAGAAAAGGTAATAGAGGATTATATGTTAAGTAATGAATATAGAAAGGGAGAAAATCATAGAATACTTCAAATTTATGAAAAGCATATATCAAATGAAACTATAAAGGAATTGATAGATGATATTTTAGGAGTAAAAAAGAAATTTATAGAACTTAGTTTAAATAAGATAAAAAATACTTATGGTAGCTATGAAACATATTTTCTAAAAGAATATGGATTAACTAAGGAAAAAATAGAGTTTTTAAGAAATGAATATTTATATTAGTTAAATAAATTTAAGAAATCTTACAACCTTTATTTAATATAATGTGAAATAATATTTAGATTAATTTTAAAGAAAATAGGATTTGTTATGATGGAGTTTAAAAAATCTTTCATAATAAATCCTATTTTATTGTTTATATACTTTCTTTGAATTTTTATAACAAAATATTGAAAATATATTAATATATGTTACAATTAGTATGTATAAAATTAACTTTTATAACAAATAAAATTCAAGGGGGATAATTTATGTTAAAGAAGTTTAGTAACAAAAAAATTACTGCTTTAATGGTTGTATTAGCAATGGTCTTTAGCTTTATACTACCAATACCAGTTAAAGCTGCTGAAATTTCTGAAACAAAAAATTCAAATGTAACAGAAAAGACAGATAAAAAAACTGTCAATATTCAAATACTTGCCACTTCTGATTTGCATGGTAAGTTTATGGATTATGATTATGCACAGGGAGAGGAATCTGTTGGTGGATTAAATCAAATAGCTACTGTGGTTAAAGAAGCTAAAAAGAAAAATCCTAATACTCTAGTGCTAGATAATGGTGATACTATTCAAGGAAATTACAATCACCTATTTATGAATAAAGAAAATCCTATGATACTTGCTATGAACACAATAGGATATGATGTTTTTTCATTAGGAAATCATGAATTTAATTTTGGAATGGACAAACTTCATAATATTATTGGTCAAGCAAACCCAAATCTTCATGTCTTATGTGGAAACCTTTACAGAAATGGGGAGAGAGTTTTTAATCCTTATACAATTAAAGATGTAGATGGAATAAAGGTTGCAATAATAGGAGTAGTTACTCCGCATATAATGCAATGGGATTCTCAAAACCTAAAAGGTTATGAAGCTAAGAATCCAACAGAAGAAGTAAAGAAAATAATAGGAGAAATAAAGGCAAATGGAGGCGCTGATGTCTATGTAGTAACTTCTCATGCAAGTTTAAATGGAGAATATGGTGATGGAGATAGTGCTGCTGGAATAGCTGAAGCAAATCCAGAAGTAAGTGTAGTAGTTGCTGGACATAGTCATGATACAGTTAAATCAGAATTAAGAGGAAACGCTATAATTAGTGAACCAGCAAGTAGAGCAAAATATGTTTCTAAATTTAATTTAACTGTTGAAAAAGATGAAAGTGGAACAAAAGTTCTTGATAAGAGTGCAGATCTTATAAGCCTTAAAGGGGTACAAGGAGATCCTGAATTAACTGAGAAACTTAAGCCTTTCCATGAAGCTGCTATAAATGATGCAACAGCTAAGATTGGAGAATTAAAAGGTGGAGATTTAGCAAAACCTGATGAAGTAAAAGGTATTCCACAATCAATAGTTGAAGACCAAGGGGTTACTGATTTTATAAATGAAGTACAATTATATAATAGTAAAAAGTTTTTACAAACTAAAGGAATAGATCCAAATAATGTGTACATGGTTTCATCAGCAGCTTTATTTAGTCCTAAGGCTAATCTTAAAGAAGGTCCTATAAGCAAGGCTGATGTTTCAAATATATATAAATTTGATAATAAATTATATGTTATAAAAACTAATGGAAAACAATTAAAGAAATACATGGAAGAAAACTCTAAGTTCTTTAATAAATATAAAGATGGAGATTTAACTATATCTTTTGATGAAAATGTAAGAATGTATAAGTATGATATGTTTGAAGGGGTTAATTATGAAATAAATATAGCTAAAGATCCAGGTGAAAGAATAGAAAACTTAAAATTCTCTAAAGATGGTAAACCAGTTGAGGATTCAGATGTAGTGTATTTATCAGTAAATGATTATAGATATAATTCAGGGTTAGCTGCAGGAATAATGGATCCAGGTGAACATGAAAAAATATATGATACAGTAAATGATGATATATCAGCAATAAGAGATTTAATAAGTGATTATATAATTAATGTTAAACATGGAGTAATAAATAGAAATGTAGATGGAAACTGGAAAATAACAGGTAACAATTGGAATCCGGAACAAAGAGCTTTAGCAGTTAAACTTATTAATGAAGGAAAAATAAAGCTACCAACTTCATCAAATGGAAGAACTCCAAATGTTAAATCTGTTACTTGGGATGAAGTATCAAAATTTGCAGAGGCTTTACCAGAAGAAAAGAAAGAAGTTGAAATTCCTATTTTAACATTCAATGATTTTCATGGTTCTTTAAAAGAATCAGGAGGAAACCCTGGAGCTGCTAAATTTGTTGGGGAATTAAAGAAAGTAAAAGAAAAAAATCCTAACACAATAGTAGTAAGTGGTGGAGATATGTATCAAGGAAGTGCATTATCTAACCTTTTAAAAGGAAAGCCAGTTAGTGATATGAATAAAGCTTTAGGTGTTCAATTTTCATCTGTAGGGAATCATGAATTTGACTGGGGTTATGATTTAATTCCAGGATGGGCTAAAGATGGTGGATTTGAATTCTTAGCTTCTAATATATATGAAAAAGCTACAGGAGAACCTGTAAAATGGGCTAAACCTTATGGAGTTGTTGAAAAAGGTGGTAAAAAAATAGGATTTATAGGCCTTGCAACACCTGAAACAGCATATAAAACAAATCCTGATAATGTAAAAGATTTAGAATTTAGAGATCCTAACACTGAAGCAGAAAAATGGGTTAAACATTTAAGAGAAGTTGAAAAAGTTGATGCAGTAATTGCTTTAACACACATTGGAAGTCAACAAGATAGAGAGACTGGAGAAATAACAGGTGAAGTAGTTAATCTTACAAAAGTTCCAGGCTTAGATGCAATTGTATCAGCTCATAGCCATATGCCTGTTAAGGGAACTGTTAATGGAGTTCCAATAGTACAAGCTTATAAAAATGGACGTGCTATTGGCCTTATAGATTTAAAATTTGATAAAGATGGAAAATTATCTGTTGAAGCTCAACGTATGGATATTTCTAAAAATATTAAAGATTTACCTGTAGATAAAGAAATGGAAGAAACATTAGGAAAATATGAAAAAGAATTATCACCTATCTTAGATGTTAAGGTGGCTGATTTAAGTGAGGATCTTCCACACAATAGAGATGCAGGTGTAAGCCCAATGGGAGCAACTGTTACAGAAACTATGAGAAAAATAGTAGATGCAGATATAGCTATAAATAATGGTGGTGGAGTAAGAGCTCCATTAAAGAAAGGCGTAATAACAGTAGGAGATATGTATACTATACTTCCTTTTGATAATACTATAGTAACAATGGATATGAAAGGTTCAGATATTATTAAAGTATTAGAACATGGAATTGCTCCTAAAGATTTTGGATGGGGCCAACATGCTGGTCTTAAATTCTGGTATAATCCAGATGCTGAACCTGGAAATAGAATAACTTCTGTAAGATTATTAGATGGAAGTAAGCTAGATCCAAATAAATATTATAAATTAGCGACTAATGATTTTATGGCAGCTGGTGGAGATGGATATGATTTCTCAGCAGCTAAGAATATTAAAGATACTAACAAAGTTTTAAGAGAAGGCATAAGTGATTATTGGAAAAATCATGGTATAAATCCTATAACTAACTTAGCAACTCTTATTGAACCTGGAGAAGAGAAGGGTGAAGCTGTTAACCCAGTAGAACCAGAAAATCCATCTTTAGATTCTAATAAACCGGTAGAACAAGAAAAACCAACTATAGATACAAATAAGCCTATTGAACAAGAAAAACCATCTATAGAAGTAAATAAGCCAATAGATCCAACTATAGATGATATTAATACAGATAAGCCTGAAATATCTGATACAGATAATAATTCAAATAATGAAGAAAATAAAAAGGATGATTTAATTAAATTACCTAACACAGGAAATCCTTTTGGATCAGAAGTTTTTGCAGCAATGGGAGTTTTAGCTACTATAGGCGGTAGCATAATTCTAAAAAAGAAACATAATGATGCAGCTTAATTTAAAATAAATAAAAAAAGCAGTAAAGAAATTCTCTTTACTGCTTTTTTATTTAATAAGATTAATTCCATTACTAATTTTAAAATTTATTTAAGTATAAAATTTACTAGGAATTAAAAAATAAAAAGTTAATTAAAGTTAACGAATATTTAACAATAAAAGATTGAAAAATATTCGCTAAACAATGTACAATACATATGTATAAAATTTACTTTTATAACAATAGTAAACTAAATGAGGGGGAAAAATATGCTTAAAAAAGTAAGGGATAAGAAATTTACAGCATTAGCAGTTGCTACTTCAATGATTTTTGGAATTGCAACACCGTTAACTACTGTAAAGGCTACTGAAAATTTAGCACCGGAAAACTTAGAGAAAAAAGGAGAAGATGGTACTTTAGAAAAAGAAGGAGATGTAACTATTCAGATTTTAGGTACATCAGACCTTCATGGTAGATTTATGAATTATGAGTATGCTCGTAATCAAAAATCTGATGGTGGATTAAATCAAATATCCACTTTAGTTAATGAAGCTAGAAAAGAAAATCCTAATACAATAGTGGTTGATAATGGAGATACTATACAAGGAAACTTCAATCACTTATTTAAGAATGGTCCTAATCCGATGGTTATGGGAATGAATGCTATAGGATATGATGTTTTCTCTTTAGGAAATCATGAATTTAACTATGGAATGGACAACCTTAATAATGTTATAGGCCAAGCTAATGAAAATTTAGATGTATTATGTGCAAATCTTTATAAAGATGGTAAGAGAGTTTATGAAGGATATACAACTAGGGAAATAGAAGGCGTTGAAGTTGCTCTAATTGGAGTTGTAAGTCCTCACATAATGAAATGGGATTCAGAAAATCTAAAAGGATATGAGGCTAAAAACCCTGCAGAAGAAGTTGGGTTTGTAATAGATGAAATAGAAAATAGACCTGAGGGTGGCGCTGATGTTTATGCAGTAGTTTCACACGTGGGATTAGAAAGTGAATATGGTAATGGAGATAGTGCTAGAGCCATAGCTGAAATGAACCCAGAGGTATCTGCTATAGTTGCAGGACATAGTCATACTAATGTACCAGAAGAAAAAATAAATAATGCAGTTATAAGCCAACCTACAAGTAATGGTCAAATGGTTTCTAAAATAGAATTAACTGTTAGAAAAAATGGAGAAAAAGTAGAAGTTGTAGATAAAAAGTCTAAATTATTAAGCACAAAGGGTGTAGCAGAAGATCAAAAAATAAATGATTTACTTGCTGATTTTCATAACACAGCAATTGCTGATGCGACAGCACCTGTTGGTGAAATGGTTGGAGGAGATCTTGCTGATAAAAATGAAATAAAAGATATACCACAATCATTAGTTGAAGATCAAGGTATAACTGACTTTATAAATGAAGTTCAATTATATAATAGTAGAAAGCATTTAGAATCAAAGAATATAAATCCAGATGAGGTTTATATGGTTTCTGGAGCAGCTTTATTTAGTGCTTCATCAAACTTATATGAAGGAAATATAAGCAAAGCAGATATTTCAAATATTTATAGATATGATAATAAATTATATACTATAAAAACAAATGGAAAGCAACTTAAAAAGTATATGGAAAAAAATGCTGAGTATTATAATACTTATAAAGATGGGGATTTAACAGTATCTTTTAATGAAGATGTTAGAATGTATTTATATGACATGTTTGATGAAATAAGTTATGAAATAAATATATCTAAAGAGCCAGGTCAAAGAATTGAAAACTTAAAGTTTGAAAAAGATGGTAAGCCAGTTGAAGACTCAGATGTAGTTTACTTAACAGTAAATGATTATAGATATAATTCTGGATTAGCTGCTGGAATAATGGACCAAGGTGAACATGAGAAAATATATGATACAAATAATGATCAAATATCAGATATGAGAGATTTAATAGTTGATTATATTCAAAATGTAAAAGGTGGAAAAATCACTAAAAATGTTGATAATAACTGGAAGATAACAGGTAATGACTGGGATGCAGAACAAAGAGAATTAGCTGTTAAACTTGTAAATGAAGGTAAAATAAAAATACCTGTATCAGAAGATGGAAGAACTCCAAATGTAAAAGCTGTAACTTGGAATGATGTTTTAGAAGCTTTAGGAACTAAGGAAGTTGAAATACCAATAGTTACTTTCAATGATTTCCATGGATCTTTAGCAGAATCTAAGAGTGATGTTGGAGCAGCTAAGTTAGTTGGAGAAATAAAGAGAATAAAAGAAGAAAATCCAAATACTGTAGTTGTTACAGGTGGAGATATATATCAAGGAAGTGCTATGTCAAATCTTTTAAAAGGTGAGCCAGTTACTGCTATGCTTAAGGAAATGGGATTAGAATTTTCAGCAGTTGGTAACCATGAGTTTGACTGGGGATATGAATATATACCAGATTGGGCTAAAGCCGGAGAATTTGATTTCTTAGCATCAAATATATATGAAAAAGAAACTGGAGAACCAGTTGAATGGGCTAAGCCTTATGGCGTTGTTGAAAGAGAAGGAAAGAAAGTTGGATTTATAGGACTTGCTACTCCTGAAACTGCATACAAGACCAAGCCAGATAACGTTGCTCATTTAGAATTTAAAGATCCTGTAGAAGCAACTAAGACTTGGGTAGATTATTTAGAAAATAAAGAAAATGTAGATGCCGTTGTTGTTTTAAGTCATTTAGGAAGTGAACAAAATAGAGAGACTGGAGAAATAACTGGTGAGATTGTTGAAGTTGCTGAAGTACCAGGAGTTGATGCTATAATATCAGCTCATAGTCATCAAAAAGTTGAAGGAAAAGTTAATGGAGTACCAGTTATACAAGCATATAAAAATGGTAGAAATTTAGGATATGTTAACTTAAAATTTGACTATAAAGATGAATTAGTAGTTACAACTAAACTTGAAGATATTTCTAAGAGAAAAGATACTCTTCCAGTTGATAAGAATATGGAAGATATATTAGCAAAATTTGAAGCTGATTTAGCTCCTATAATGAATGAAAAAGTTGCTGATTTATCAGTAGATTTACCACATGATAGAGATACTGGAGTAAGTCCTATGGGGGCTACTGTAGCTGAAACTATGAGAAGAATAGTTGATGCTGATATAGCAATAACTAATGGTGGAGGAGTAAGAGCCCCATTAATGGCTGGAACAATTACTGTTGGAGATATGTACACAATACTTCCATTTGATAATACTTTAGTTACAATGGAAATGAAAGGTTCAGATATAATAAAAGTTTTAGAGCATGGAATAGAACCAGATAACTTTGGATGGGGACAACATGCTGGTGTTAAACTTTGGTACACTCCAGGAGCTGAAAGAGGAGAAAGGATAACTTCTGTTAGATTAGCTGATGGAACTAAATTAGAAAATGACAAGTATTATACAGTGGTTACTAATGATTTCATGGCTGTAGGTGGAGATTCTTATGATTTCTCAGCTGCTAAAAATGTAGTGGATACAAACTTAGTTATAAGAGATGAAATGGCAAATTATTGGAGAGAAAATGGAATAGATCCTATAACTGATTTAGCTACTTTATTAGAAGCAGGTGAAGATACAACTGTTGATTCAGAAAAACCTGAAAATCCAGAAAATCCAGAAAATCCAGAAAATCCAGGTAACCCAGAAACACCACAAAATCCAGAAAATCCTGATAATGGTGAAAACTTACCTAACACAGGTATGCCATTTGGAACTGGAGCAGTAGCTGCTATGGGTACAGTATTAACAATTGGTGGACTAGCTGTATTAAGAAAGAAAAAGAATAATGCTGCATAGTAATTAATTATTTGGGGAGTGAATTTTAATCACTCCCTTTTTATTTTATAATATACTTTAGTCTAATTTTGATCTTAGATAGAAAAGTAGAGATTTTTTTAGTTTAAACATGAATATTTTTGTTTGATTTTGACTTTAGATAAAATAGTAAGGATTTAATTATTATAGGAGGATTCTTAAAAACAAAAAGCTTTAGGGCTTTAGATATAACATTAGTATTAAAAGCGTTTGGAAAATTAAAAAATATAAAAATGTGTGTATAAAAAGAGAAAATATGTTAATAATCACCAATGAGGTGATGATATGAATTTTAATAATATAAAAAATAATGATAAAATCAAAAACTTAATATTTATTCTTTTAGGCATATTTATATTTGCAAGCAGTTATATGATAACTTACTTTTATAATAGTAAAAAGATTCAACAAACTAATATGAAGGTTACAGAGAAAAAAGGTGAAATTGTTTTAGCTGAGGATATGGATGTAATATTTACAAGAAGAACTTTAGATGACCATGTTGTAGTTGATTATAAAACTACTATTGGAGAAATGGTTAAAAATGATGAAATTAAGGGAGAAAATATGGATGAGTTAATTTCTGCCGTAGAAAAAGATGGATATGAATTAGTTTCATCAACTTCGGGAGAAATAATTTTCTTAAATGATATGGGAATATTAGAAGCTGGTAAGTATTATATAGGCGAAAAAGATGGGTACATAGCAATGTTTAAGGCTGGTGAAGATGGGAGACCATTTATTGAAAAGCCAGAGGATGTTAGTACAAAGAAAATAGATGATTTGCCAGAGGTTGATAGAAGTAAAATAAGTAATTTTGAAAAGAAATATGATACAAGAGAAGAGTGTGAAGAAAATATAACAAATTATATAAGTTAAAAATATTAGCAAATTTATCAGTTGAAAAAATATATATAATTAATAGCTATGTCTTAGAAAGATGTGGCTTTTTTTATTACTTAAATGAAAGTATGATCTAGGAAAATAGAGAGTTTATGGTGTTTTTAATGAATAGTAAATTTTGTGTAATTCATTGATAATATTCCCTCTTCATGTTAAAGTATTATATAGATTTAAAGAACTTATTATACATAGGAGCATTAAATATGTACGAATATATAAGAGGCCAATTTCAAGGGATAAGTAAGGATTATGTTGTAATAGAATTAAATAATATAGGATATAAAATTTTCACATCTGGAAATACAATGTCTAATATGCCAAAAGTAGGAGATGAAGTTCTTCTATACCTAGAGCAGATCGTTAGGGAAGATTTCATAGGTCTATATGGATTTACAACAAGAGAAGAATTAGAAATGTTTAAGCTTTTATTATCTATAAATGGAGTAGGAGCAAAAGCTGCTTTATCACTTTTATCAATTAGTACTGTTAATAATTTAAAGTATGCAATAATGATGGGAGATGAAAAGCATATAACAAGGGCACCTGGAATAGGAAAGAAAACGGCTCAAAGAATTATTTTAGAGCTTAAGGATAAGTTAAAACCAGATGAACTTACTTCTGAAGAGGGACAATTAATAGAAGGAATTAATGATAATTCTGATTATAGTTTCAATATAAATGAAACATTAAGTGCCTTAATGGCATTAGGATATACAGAGAAGGAAGCTCAAAAAGCTTTAGAAAAAGTTGATAAGACATTATCTATAGAAAATATGATAAAGGAGTCTTTAAAACTTTTAATGCGTTAGGAGGTGTAATTAAATGAGTGAAAGATTAGTTACCTCTAATGAGATTGGAATAGATTCAACTAATGAATACAGTTTGAGACCAGAGAAAATAAATGAATATATAGGTCAAGACAAAGTTAAAGAAAGATTAAACATATTCATAAAAGCTGCTCAAAGAAGAGAGGAAGCCTTAGACCATGTAATTTTATATGGGCCACCAGGTCTTGGAAAGACAACATTAGCCAATATAATAGCAAATGAAATGGGTGGAAATCTTAAAATAACATCAGGGCCTGCTATTGAAAGAGCAGGAGACTTAGCGGCAATATTAACAACTCTAAATACTAATGATGTTCTGTTTATTGATGAGATACATAGATTAAATAGAAGCGTAGAGGAAATACTATATCCTGCAATGGAGGATTATGTTTTAGACATAATTATTGGTAAAGGGGCTGCTAGTAAATCCATAAGATTAGATTTACCTAAATTTACTCTAATAGGTGCAACAACTAGAATTGGTATGCTTAGTTCACCTTTAAGAGATAGATTTGGGGTTTTGTGTTCTATGGAATATTATACTGATGAGCAATTAAAGGAAATAATAATTAGAAGTGCTGAAATTTTAGGATGCCATATAACTGAAGAAGGAGCCTTTGAAATTGCTAAAAGGTCAAGGGGTACTCCTAGAATAGCAAATAGACTTTTAAAGAGAGTAAGAGATTTTGCAGAAGTTTTATATGATAATGAAATTACAGAAGAGGCTGCCAAAAAATCCCTAGAGATTTTAGAAGTTGATGGAGAAGGGTTTGATAGAATTGACAATAAAATTCTAGAAGCCATAATAGATAACTTCAATGGAGGACCAGTAGGTATAGAAACCTTAGCGTACTTCGTTGGAGAAGAATTAGATACTGTAGAAGATGTCTATGAGCCATATCTTCTACAAAAAGGGTTTATAGTTAGAACTCCAAGGGGAAGAATGGCAACAGATAAGGCATATAAACACTTAGGAAGAGTTAGATTTAATGAATCTAAAATAGATTCTAAACAATGTACGTTATTTGAAAAATAAAATAGAGAAGGTGTAATTAAAATGAAAGTAAGTGATTTTTATTTTGAGCTACCAGAGGAACTTATAGCTCAATATCCACTTGAAAAGAGAGATTCTTCAAGATTAATGGTTTTAGATAAAAAAACTGGAGAGATTGAACATAGAAAATTCCATGATATATTAGAGTATTTAAATGAAGGAGATACTTTAGTTTTAAATAATACTAGAGTATTACCTGCTAGACTTATAGGAGAAAAAGAAGAAACAGGTGGCAAAATAGAATTTCTTCTTTTAAAGAGAATAGAAGGAGATAAGTGGGAGTGTTTAGCTAAGCCAGGAAGAAAGGCTAAAGTAGGTACAGTTTTCACTTTTGGAGAAGGTAAACTTAAAGCAATAGTTAGAGAAATTGGTGAAGAAGGAAACAGAATAATAGAGTTTAAGTATGATGGTATATTTGAACAAGTTCTAGATGAATTAGGACAAATGCCACTTCCACCTTATATACATGAAAAATTAGAAGATAAAGAAAGATATCAAACAGTTTATTCTAAGGAAAAAGGATCAGCAGCAGCCCCAACAGCTGGATTACATTTTACTGAGGAATTATTAAAAGAAATTAAAGATAAAGGTGTTAATATAGTATATTTAACTTTACATGTAGGACTTGGTACATTTAGACCAGTAAAGGTTGATGATGTAAATAATCATGTTATGCATTCAGAATATTATCATTTAGATAAAGAAAATGCAGAGCTTATAAATAAAACTAAGGAAGCTGGAAAGAGAGTAATTGCTGTAGGAACAACATCTTCAAGAACTTTAGAAACTATTGGAGATGAAAATGGAAGAGTTAGAGAACAAAGTGGATGGACAGATATATTCATATATCCAGGATATAAGTTTAAAATAGTTGATAATTTAATTACAAACTTCCATTTACCTGAATCAACTTTAATAATGCTTGTTTCAGCTTTAGCTGGCCAAGATAACATAATGAATGCTTATAACACTGCAGTAAAAGAAAAATACAGATTCTTCTCATTTGGAGATTCAATGTTTATAAAATAAAAAGCAAAGGAAGGACTTTTTTCATGACTAAAAAAAGATATACTCTTTTAAAAAAAGACGGAAAAGCTAGAAGAGGTGAGTTTGTAACTCCTCACGGTACAATTCAAACTCCTGTTTTTATGAATGTAGGAACTTTAGCAGCTATAAAAGGTGCTGTTTCTTCAATGGATTTAAAAGAAATAGGATGTCAAGTAGAGCTTTCTAATACATACCATTTACATTTAAGACCAGGAGATAAGGTTGTAAAGCAAATGGGAGGCTTACATAACTTTATGAATTGGGATAGACCAATCTTAACAGATTCAGGTGGATTCCAAGTTTTCTCATTAGCAGGAATGAGAAAGATAAAAGAAGAGGGAGTTTATTTTAACTCACACATAGATGGTAGAAAAATATTCATGGGACCAGAAGAAAGTATGCAAATACAAAGTAACTTAGGTTCAACAATAGCTATGGCTTTTGATGAATGTATTCCAAACCCATCAACTAGAGAATATGTAGAAAAGTCAGTTGCAAGAACAACAAGATGGCTTGAAAGATGTAAAAAGGAAATGGATAGATTAAATTCATTAGATGACACTGTTAATAAAGAGCAAATGCTTTTTGGTATTAACCAAGGTGGAGTTTATGAAGATATAAGAATAGAACATGCTAAAACTATAAGAGAAATGGATTTAGATGGATATGCTATTGGAGGATTAGCAGTTGGAGAAACTCATGAAGAAATGTATAGAGTTATAGATGCTGTAGTTCCTCACTTACCAGAGGATAAACCAATATATTTAATGGGGGTTGGTCTTCCATCAAATATATTAGAGGCAGTAGAAAGAGGAGTAGACTTCTTTGATTGTGTTTTACCTGCTAGAAATGGAAGACATGGTCATGTTTTCACTAAAGAAGGTAAAATAAACTTAATGAATGCTAAGTTTGAATTAGATGCTAGACCAATAGATGAAGGATGTCAATGTCCTGCATGTAAAAATTACACAAGAGCATATATAAGACACTTATTTAAGGCTAAAGAAATGTTAGCTATGAGATTATGTGTTCTTCACAATCTATACTTCTATAATAAGCTTATGGAGGATATAAGAGATGCTATAGATGGCGGATACTTTGCAGAATTCAAAGCTAAAAAATTAGAAGAGTGGAATGGAAGAGCTTAATAATATAAAATTTACATAATAAGAAGGGAGTGGCTAGTATGAATTTTCAACAAATAGCAACAATGGTATTACCTTTTATTTTAATGTTTGGTGTATTTTATTTCTTACTTATCTTACCAGAAAAGAAAAGAAAGAAAAAATATGATGCTATGATAGATGAGCTAAAAGTAAATGATAAGATCATAACTAGAGGCGGAATCATAGGTAGAATAGTAAAATTAAAAGATGATAGCGTTATAATAGAGACTACTCAAGATAGAACAAAGATCGAGTTTTCAAAACAAGGCATAAGTTCAAAGATTGATTAGTATAATTTAAAGAAATAGTTGTTTTAATGTATTTTATGCATTAAAATAACTATTTTTTCATTTTAGGTATTGAATTTTACAGTATAATGTGAAAGAATAAGGGTGGTAAATCAAATTAGCTTTTTAAAAAGAACTTTAAAATTAAACCTTAACATGGTATAATATTAAAGATAGTTTTGATTGGAGGAAGAGTAAATGAAGCGTATAAAAACAGTAAACAAGTCAAGCTTAAAAAAGAGCTTATGTAAACCAGCAGATTGCAGAGAGTGTGCTAACTCATGCCAATCAGCTTGTAAAACATCAGCTACAGTAGCAAACTTAGCTTGTGAAAATTAATTATAAAAATTCTTAAGTGGCAGTAACTTTTAAAGTTGCTGCCATAGTTCTTAGTTAGGAGGAAATATTGTGGCATTAATTCATAAATTTATGCAAGGTGGAGAGTATTACGTAGTAGACGTAAACTCAGGAAGTGTTCATATTGTTGATGACCTTATTTACAATATGATAGATAATGATAACAAATTAAGTAGTAAGGAATCTTTAATTGAAAAGTTAAAAGATAAATATCCAGTTGAGGAAATTGAAGAGGCTTATGAAGATTTACTTCAATTAGTAGAAGAAGACGCTTTATACTCAGGAGATTTATATGAAGAGGTTGCTAAAGAAAGTGACAAGGCACCTTCATACATAAAAGCATTATGCTTAAATGTTGTACATGATTGTAATTTAAGATGTAAATATTGTTTCGCTGACGAGGGAGAATACAAAGGATGTAGAAAACCAATGAGTGCTGAAGTTGGTAAAAAAGCTATTGATTTTGTATTAGCAAATTCAGGTGGAATAAAGAATATAGAAGTTGATTTATTTGGTGGGGAACCACTAATGGTATTTGATACTATAAAAGAAATAATAGATTATGGTAAGAAAAGAGGACAAGAAGTAGGCAAAAATGTAAGATTTACTATGACTACTAATGCAACTCTTTTAAATGATGAAAGAATCGATTATATAGATAAAAACATCGGAAATATAATTCTTTCAATAGATGGAAGAAAAGAAGTTAACGATGCTGTTAGAATAAGAGTTGATGGTTCAGGAAGTTATGATAGAATACTTCCAAACATAAAGAAAATGGTTGAAAAGAGAGATCCAAGTAAACAATATTATGCTAGAGGAACATTTACAAGAAATAATACTGACTTCTTCCAAGATGTAATGGCTCTTGCTAATGAAGGATTTACTGAGATTTCAATAGAGCCAGTTGTTCTTCCAGATGAACATGAATTATCTTTAAGAAGAGAAGATTTACCGACTATCTTTGGAGAGTATGATAAATTATACAATGAAATGGTGAGAAGATTAGAAGAGGGAGATAACATATTCAAATTCTATCACTTTAACATTGATTTAAATGGTGGTCCTTGTGTTTATAAGAGAATAGCAGGATGTGGAGCAGGTCATGAGTATATTGCTGTAACTCCAGATGGAGAAATATATCCATGTCACCAATTCGTTGGAAATACTGATTTCTTACTAGGAAATATCTATGATGGAGAAATCAGAAAAGATCTTTCAACAGAATTTAAACAAGCTCACATATATAATAAACCAAAATGTAAAGAATGTTGGGCTAGATTCTACTGTAGTGGTGGATGTCAAGCTAATAACTTTAACTTTAATGGCGATATTCATGTTCCTTATGAAGTTGGATGTGAAATGCAAAAGAAGAGAATTGAGTGTGCTATTGCATTAAAGTCAAAGACTATGGACGCTGAATAAAAATATAATATTAATAATTGTTGCCATATATTGACTATATGGCAACATATTAATATAATTTAGTTTATCAGAGAAAATTTTACAGAGGGGGATAACCATGAAATCAAAATTAGGTAGCTTCATATTATTTTTTATCTCCATAGCAGTGATAAGTTTTTTAGCTCTAGCAGGGTTCAAAGGATTTACATTAGGGGACTATCAATTTAAAACGTTTAATGAGGTTATAACTAAAGGATTGGATTTACAAGGTGGAGTTTCTGTTCTTATGGAAATCCAAAGTAATGACGTAACAGTAGATCAATTAAACACAACAAAGGAACTTCTATCTTTAAGGGTTAATAAGGTTGGAGTTTCAGAAACTGTAGTAACAACAGAGGGAAATAATAGAATAAGAATTGATATTCCAGGACAATACGATTCAGGAACTATAGTGGATTCTCTTCAAAAAACAGGGGAGTTAACATTTGTAGGGCCTGAGGATGATGTTATTTTAACAGGTAAAGATGTTGAAAAGTCAAGTGTATATATAGACCCTCAAACAGGTAAGCCAGTTATAAAATTAGAGCTTAACGAAGAAGGTAAGCAAAAGTTTGCTGAGGCAACAAAAAAATATAAAGGCCAAAAAATAGCTATAAAAATGGATAATGAAACATTAACAGATCCAGTAGTAAATGACATAATTTCTAATGGTGAAGCTATTATTTCAGGAAATAGATCAATGGAAGAAGCTGAAAAGGTATCTGGAATAATAAATGCTGGTGCATTACCAGTTCCAGTTAAGGCGGTTTCAGTTGAGACTGTAGGTGCTCAATTAGGTGCAAATGCTCTTCCAAATGCTCTGAAAGCAGGAGCAATAGGTGTAGCTATAATATTCTTATTTATGATACTATACTATAGAGTTCCAGGATTCATTGCATGTATGTCGCTAAGTGTTTATATATTATTAGTGCTTTATATATTTGCATTAGTAGGAGTAACTCTTACTTTACCAGGTATAGCAGCTTTCTTATTAACAGTAGGTATGGCAGTAGATGCTAACGTACTTATATTTGAAAGAATCAAAGAAGAACTTGGAAATGGTAGAAGTATAACATCAGCTATGAAAATAGGTTTTAGCAATGCGTTAAGATCAATAATGGATTCTAATATAACAACCCTTATTGCTGGTTTAGTATTATACTTCTTTGGATCAGGACCAGTTAAAGGATTTGCTTTAACATTATTAATAGGTATTGTAATAAGTATGTTTACCGCTATAATAATGACAAGATTCTTTATGAATTTAGGATTCAACATGGGAATATTAAATAAGCCTTCAATGTTTGGTCGTATAAAAGGAGGTAGACATAATGCTTAAAATTGTAGAGAAGAAGAAAATATGGTTTACTATATCAATTCTTATAATTGTTATAGGTTTTGGATTTATGTTTACTAAAGGTATGAACTTTGGAATCGACTTTAGAGGGGGTACTCAGGTTGTAATAAACATGGGTACAGATTTTAATAAAACCGATGTTGATAAAATTGTAGATGAATATTCAAAGGATGCCGTTACAAATCAAGTTAATGGTACTGAACTTCAAATAAAAGCAAAAGAGTTAAATAGTTCTCAAGTTAATGATATCTTTAAGGCTCTTAAAGAAAAATATGATTTAAAAGATGATGCCTTAGTATCACAAAATGAGATTGGGGCTTCAGTAGGAAGAGATTTAACAACAAATGCCATAGTAGCTCTTGTGATAGCCGTAATAGGTATGCTTATATACGTAGTTATAAGATTTGAATTCTCTTTTGGTATTGCAGCTATAATAGCTCTATTACATGATGTATTAATAACTATAAGTGTTTATGCTGTATTTGGAATAACAATAAATACTCCATTTATAGCGGCTATACTTACAATAGTAGGTTATTCTATAAATGATACAATAGTTATATTTGATAGAATAAGAGAAAATAGAAAAAAACTTAGAGGAAAATCTGTAGAAGAGATTGCAGACATGAGTATAACTCAAACAATGTCAAGATCTATAAATACAACACTTACAACTTTAATCACTATAGTTTGTGTTTATATATTTGTTCCTACAGTTAGAGATTTTGCTTTCCCATTAATAGTTGGTATAGCATCAGGAGCTTGTTCTTCAATATTTATAGCAAGTCCAATTTGGTGTATTTTAGCTAACAGACAAAAAAATAAAAAGGCAAGAAATAAGTAATAGTATAAAAATGCTAAAAGTTTTATAACTTTTAGCATTTTTTTTATTTTAATTAGAATTTTTATTGTTTTTTAAGAAAAATAGGAGAAAAGTAATAAAAATGACTAATAAATACGTATTTATTTGAAAAGTATTTGTCAAAAAGGTAATTTTAAATTATAATATACTTGTTTTCTTAATTTTATGGAGGAGTTAAATTATGCAGAAGGCTTGGAAAAACATATATTGCACTAATTACATATCTGGGTATAGCCCTTTTAACATTAAAAATATGAATAAAGCAATAGAAAGACTAGCATCTGCAATTAACAATAGAGAAAAGATAGTTATATATGGTGGATGTGATTTAGATTCCATATGTGCAATATCATCTTTAATGCTTATACTAAAGTATTTAAATGCTGATGTTGAATATTGTGTAAGTTCAGAACATGAAGAAAAAAATTATGATATAGATGAATATACTTTAAGAGAAGATATTGCTTTTTTAGGTGCAGAACTTTTAATAACAGTAGGTTGTGGACTTAAAAATAAAGAGGTGGAGAATCTCTGTAATAGATTTAATATAGATCTAATAATAATGGAAAATAAACGCACAAAATGCATATATGATTCAACATATATAAACCCAAGTGAAGAAAAGTGTTCATATAGATATAAGGATTTGACTAATTCGGGGTTAACTTTTAAGTTAATGCAAGCTATTGCTATATATTATAACATGAAAAGAATAAATAAGTATTTAGATTTAATACTTATAGGTAGTGTTTCAAAGAACGTTAAAAATAAAGGGGAAAATGGAATAATATTAAAGGAAGGCATTCAATATTTAAGATATACTAATAGTATAGGATTGAATGCTATTAAGAGTTTCTTTAATATTAGTGATATAAATATAGATAGTATTAATAAAATAGTTAATGAGATAACTCCAAGAGAAGGTGCCATTAGCAAAAAAGATAACGCGAAGATAATTGTGGAGTTATTAACTACAAATGATAAGGACAGAGCGGAGCAAATAACTAAATATATTTATAATGAAAAAATAAGGTAGTAATTAAAATTTATATATATTTATTGATTTTGGAGGCAAAGTAATGAGTTTAAAGGATAAAATAAGAGTTATAGAAGATTTTCCTAAAAAGGGAATAAGTTTTAAAGACATAACTACTCTAATAGCAGATGGAGAAGGCTTAAGAGATTCAGTTGACCAAATGGCAGAATTCTTCAAAGATAAGAATATTGACGTTGTAGTTGGACCAGAAGCTAGAGGATTTATATTTGGAGTTCCTGTAGCATATGCTTTAGGTGTTGGATTCATTCCAGTAAGAAAGCCAGGTAAACTTCCAGGGGATACAGTAAAAGTAGAATATGATTTAGAGTATGGAAAAGATGCTTTAGAAATACACAAAGATGCTATAAAACCAGGTATGAGAGTTGCTATAGTTGACGATCTTTTAGCTACTGGTGGTACAATAGCTGCTGTTGCTAAATTAGTAGAACAAGCTGGTGGAGAAGTTGCTGGATTAGCATTTACTATTGAGTTAACAGAATTAAAAGGAAGAGATAAATTAAAAGGATACGAAGTAACATCATTAGTTGATTATGATGTTTAAAATTCTTTAATTTTGTAAAAAATTATAATAGAGTTTAAAATGGCTGGTTTATTGACCAGCCATTAATTTTATTATTGGTTTATTTTATTTTTTTGTTATATAATAATATAATATATTAAAAGAAATTTTAAGTAGGGGAGAATAATCCAGTATGTTAGAAGAACTAATTTCTAAAATAAAAGCTAATGGGAACAATGTTGATATAGATTTAGTTAAAAAAGCATATGATTTAGCTTTTGAAGCACATAAAGAACAAAAAAGAGAATCAGGAGAGCCATACATAATCCATCCTATTAGCGTAGCTATGATATTAGCTGATATGGGAATGGACACCAATACTATAGTTGCAGGACTTCTTCATGATGTCATAGAAGATACGGATTATACTTATGAAGATATAAGTAATATTTTTAATGTTGAAGTAGCTAACTTAGTTGATGGCGTTACTAAACTTGGTAAGATAAAATATAAAAGCAAAGAAGAACAACAAGCTGACAATGTAAGAAAAATGCTTTTAGCAATGGCTAAAGACATAAGGGTTATAATAATAAAACTAGCAGATAGACTTCATAATATGAGAACACTTAAATATATGAAGCCTGAAAAACAGAAGAAAAAAGCTCAAGAAACTTTAGATATATTTGCACCTTTAGCTCATAGATTAGGTATATCTAAAATAAAGTGGGAATTAGAAGATTTGTGTTTAAGATATATTCACCCAGAAGAATATTATGATTTAGTAAATATGATAGCTGAAAAAAGGGTGGAGAGAGAAAAATTTATTTCTCGTATAATTGAAGAGCTAAAAGAGAATTTAGATAAAGCTAATATAGATAGCGACATAGAAGGAAGACCAAAACATTTCTACAGTATATATAGAAAAATGGTAAATAAACATAAGAGCATAGAGCAAATCTTTGATTTAACAGCAATAAGGATTTTAGTTAATACAGTTAAAGATTGCTATGCAGTACTAGGTATAGTACACACTATTTATAAGCCAATACCAGGTAGATTTAAAGATTACATAGCAATGCCAAAACCGAATATGTATCAATCATTACATACAACAGTAATAGGAAGTGAAGGAAAGACTTTTGAAATTCAAATAAGAACTTTTGAAATGCATAGAACGGCTGAGTACGGAATAGCGGCTCACTGGAAATATAAGAGTGGTGTTACTGGAACTGATTCAAAAGATATGACTTTTGAAAACAAGTTAACATGGCTTAGAGATATACTTGAGTGGCAAAAGGAAGCTGTTGATGCAACTGAATTTATGGAAGGATTCAAACTTGACTTATTCTCAGATGAAATATTTGTATTTACTCCTAAGGGGGTAGTTATAAATTTACCAGCGGGAGCAACTCCTATAGACTTTGCATATAAGATTCATACAGATATAGGAAATAAGTGTGTAGGAGCCAAAGTTAACGGAAAGATAGTAACTTTAGATTACAAGCTTAAAACTGGGGAGATAGTAGAGATATTAACATCTTCATCATCTAGAGGTCCTAATATAGATTGGTTAAATATAGCTAACAGTAATCAAGCTAGAAGTAAAATAAAACAATGGCTTAGAAAAGCAAGAAGAGAAGAAAATTTAGAAAGAGGAAAGGAAATGCTTGAAAAGGAATGTAAAAAGCAATCCTTAGTATTTTCAGATCTTTGCAAAGGGCCGCTATATGACAAGTTATTAAAGAGATATCATTTAAATAATGTTGAAGAAATATATGTAGCCGTAGGAGAAGGAGAGTTACTTTCATCTACTGTAATATCTAAGCTTAAAGAGAATGTTGTAAAACAGGTTAGCGAAGAGGAATTAAATAAGAATATTGAGGAACAAATAGCTAAAACTGAAAGACAAACAAAGAAAAAACAAAGCTATGGAGTAACTGTTAAGGGATTAAACAATATAATGGTTAGATTTGCAAGATGTTGTAATCCTGTACCTGGAGATGATATAGCTGGATATATAACTAAGGGAAGAGGAGTTTCTGTACATAGAAAGGACTGTTCTAACTTTAAGGCTATAGTAGAAAAACAGGGAGAGAAAGTTGTAGATGTTAGCTGGGGAACTGAAAAGGGAGCTGCATATGTGGCTGAACTTGAAGTTAAAGCAGAGGATAGAATGTGTTTATTATCTGATGTTATGTTAGTTATAACTGATTCTAACCTTAGCCTTCTTTCTTTAAATGCTAAATCAGGTAAAAATGGAGTAGCTAATATAAATATTCAAGTAAAAATTGATAATATAGAACAATTAAAAGACTTAATGAAGAAAATAAGAAGACTACAAGGAATATTAGATGTTTATAGAGTAAACAAATAAAAGGGGGCATAACAGTGAGAGTTGTAGTTCAAAGAGTAAATAAATCCTCTGTTAAAGTGGATAATGAGATAGTTGGAAGTATAAATAAAGGCTTTAATGTATTGGTTGGGATTGGTAAAGAGGATACTATTGAAGACTTAAAATATATGAAAGATAAAGTTTTAAACTTAAGAGTTTTCGAAGATGAAGAGGATAAAATGAATTTATCTTTAAAGGATGTTTGTGGAGAACTACTTCTTATATCACAATTTACCCTTTATGGAGACTGTAGAAAGGGAAGAAGACCAAACTTCATGAATGCTCTTGGAGGTGATGAGGCTAAGAAACTTTTTGATGAGTTTGTAAGCATGTGCAGAGAAGAGGGCATAAAGGTTGAAACTGGAGTCTTTGGTGCCCATATGGTAGTTGACATAGAAAATGATGGGCCTGTAACTTTAATGCTAGATAGCAAAAAGAATTTCTAAACAAATATTACTATTTTGCCAATAAAGCATTATAATAAATATAGGCTTTTAGAAAAGTTAAACATTGAGATTTTTTATAGGAGTTTAGCTTAACAAGTTAGACTCCTATAAATTCGGTTAAAAATATAAATTAAACTTCATTTTTTAGGAGGGATTGATATGTTAATAAAAACAATTCCAGTAGGAATGTATCAAGCTAATTGTTATGTTGTTATAGATGAAGAAACTAAGGATTGTATAATAGTAGATCCTGGTGAAGAAGCATCAAGAATTGAAAGTGTAATAGAATCTTTAGATGCAAAACCAAGAATGGTATTATTAACTCATGGACATTTCGATCATGTGGGAGCTGTGCAAAAACTTGCAGAAAAATATAAAATACCTTTTTATATAGATAAAAAAGATGAAGATATGATAGAAAGAAATGTTGATGTTTTTGGAAAACTTCCAAAGGCAGATGGATATTTAAAAGATGGAGATACTCTTAAGTTCTCAGATAATTATGAAATAAAATGCCTAGAAACACCAGGACATACTCCAGGAGGATTATGCTTCTTAATAGATAATTGTCTTTTTACAGGAGATACTCTATTTAGAGAATCAATTGGAAGAAGTGATTTTGAAGGGGGTAATCATGCCACTCTTCTTAAGAGTATAAATGATAAATTGGTACCATTAGGTGATGACATAGCAGTATATCCAGGACACGGACCAAGTTCAACTATTAAACACGAAAGACAAAGAAACCCATTTTTAGCAGGAGATTTTTATGTATATTAAAATATATCTTAATGACTTAAAGTATAGATATGACGTTTATCAAATGTTTAATATATTCTATACTTTTAAGGAATTAAAGTTTGTAAATGAAGATGAAGAGAGAGACTACGATGTCTTTATATCTGAAAATATGGTTAAGATTTCAGAGGGAGACAATAGTTTTTCTTATGAGTTCAAAGAAGGATACGGATTTAAAACAGAACTTAAAAAGGGAATATTCAAATTTTTATCTGAAACTCTTAAGGATGAATATCCTTGGGGAACATTAGTTGGAATAAGACCAAGTAAAATAGCTTTATCTCTAATAAGAGAAGGAAAATCTGATGAAGAGATAATAAAATATTTTGAAGATAATTATATGGCTAGTTGCGAAAAAGCTAAGCTTTGCATAGAGGTTGCAGAAAGAGAAGAAAGCTTTGTAAATAAAGAGGAAAAAAACATAAGTATATATGTTGGTATGCCTTTTTGCCCTACAAGATGCCTTTATTGTTCCTTTGCAGCAAATCCTATTGCTGGATGTAAGAAAGATGTTAATCCTTATTTAGAAGCTTTAAGCAAAGAAATTTCAGCTATAAGTGATTATGTATCAAAGAAAGACTTAAAGATAGAAACTGTTTATTTTGGTGGAGGTACTCCAACCTCAGTAAATAATGAACAGTTTGAAGTATTAATGAAACATATATATGATAGTTTCGTTAATAATAAAGGAATAAAGGAGTTCACTGTTGAATGTGGAAGACCTGATTCTATAACTGAAGAAAAATTAAAAACTATGAAGAGATATGAAGTATCTAGAATATCTATAAATCCTCAAAGTATGAACGATAAAACCTTGAAATCAATAGGTAGAGGGCATTTAACAGAGGATGTAGTGGATAAATTCAATTTGGCAAGAAGCTTAGACTTTGATAACATAAATATGGATATTATAATAGGTCTTCCAAATGAAGATATTTCAGAAGTTTCTAAAACATGTAAAATGATAAAGGATCTTAATCCAGATAGTTTAACTATTCATGGGATGTCTATTAAAAGAGCATCAAGACTTCATGAAAATTTAGTTTTACATAACACTATAACTATTGCAGAGCAAAAAAATCTTAATAAGATGTATGAGATGAGTAAAGTTTTAGGTAGAGAACTAAATATGCATCCATATTATATGTATAGACAAAAAAATATGGTTGGTAACATGGAGAATGTAGGATATTCAAAAGATAACAAGGAATGTATCTACAATATTCAAATGATTGAAGATAAGCAGACTATAATTGCATTAGGAGCAGATGCAGTTTCTAAGGTAGTATTTTTAGAAGAAGATAAAAATCGTATAGAAAGATTTGCAAATGTTAAAGATGTAAAGGAATATGTAAAAAGAATAGAGGAAATGGTTGAAGGTAAGATAGAATTACTTGATACTTTATATAAATAAAAAATTTAATATTATGTAGGAGGAGTTGTTTATGGCGATACAAGCTCAAAAGGGTACAAAGGATATGTTACCTAATGACGCTTATAAATGGCATTATATAGAAGAAAAGTTAAGAAAAATATCAGCTGAATATGGAATTAGAGAGATCAGAACTCCTATGTTTGAGGCAACTGAACTTTTCAAAAGAGGAGTTGGAGAAACTACTGACGTGGTTCAAAAGGAAATGTATACTTTTGAAGACAAAGGTGGAAGAAGTATAACTCTTAAACCAGAGGGGACAGCTCCAGCTGTTAGAGCATTTATTGAAAATAGTTTATATGCTGATGCTCAGCCAACAAAAATGTTCTATTTTACTCCATGCTTTAGATATGAAAAAATGCAAAAAGGAAGATTAAGAGAATTCCATCAATATGGAATAGAAGTTTTTGGTTCACAAGAAGCTTCTATTGATGCAGAAATCTTATCTTTAGTTATGAGAGCATTAACAGAGGATTTTGGAATAAAAGGATTAAGCTTAAATATAAACAGTTTAGGATGTCCAAAATGTAGAGCAAAATTCAATGAAGCTTTAAAACAATACTTAAAAGAGAACTATGATAATCTTTGTGAAACTTGTAAAACAAGATTTGAAAAGAATCCTATGAGAATCATAGACTGTAAAGAAAAGAGATGTAAGGAAATAGTTAAGGAAGCTCCTTCAATACTAGATTACATCTGCGAAGAGTGTAGTGATCACTTTAGCAAGTTAAAAGCTTACTTAGATGTTATGGGAATAGAATATAACATAGATCCACAAATAGTAAGAGGATTAGATTACTATAGCAAAACTGTTTTTGAAGTTATAAAAAATGGATTAACAGTTTGTGGTGGAGGAAGATATGATTATCTAGTAGAAGAAATAGATGGACCTAAAACTCCAGCTATGGGATTTGCATTAGGTTTAGAAAGACTTCTTTTAGTTCTAGATGAAGAAGGAATAGAAATTCCTGAACCTGTTAGATGTGAGGTTTATATTGGCTCAATGGGAGACAATGCTAAGCTTGAAGCTATGAAATTAGCATTTAATCTTAGAAAAGCTGGTATTAATGCTGAAATAGATCACTTAGGAAAGAGTGTTAAAGCTCAAATGAAGTATGCTAATAAAATAGGAGCTAAATATACTTTTGTTATAGGTGATTCTGAAATAGAAGAAAATAAAATTAAAATTAAGAGAATGAGCGATGGAGAACAATTCGAAGTCAGCTTAGATATAAATGAAATAGTAAATATAGTTAAGTAGTAGACAGGAGGAGAATTAAAATGGGTGAAGCTTTAAATGGATTAAAGCGTAACATAATGTGTGGCGACGCTAGAGAAAGTCACATTGGACAAAAAGTAACCGTAATGGGTTGGGTTCAAAGAAATAGAAATCTTGGAGGTCTTCAATTTATAGACTTAAGAGATAGAGAAGGAATTTTACAGGTTGTATTTAATGATGATTTAGGAGAAGAAATCCTAGAAAAAGCAAAATCAATAAGACCTGAATATTGTATTGCTGTAACAGGTGAAATAGTTAAGAGAGAATCAGTAAATCCAAACATGCCAACAGGTATGGTTGAGTTAAAAGCTGAGGAATTAAAGATTTTATCTGAATCAGATACTCCTCCAATATATATAAAAGAAGATTTAGATGCTGCTGAAAGTATTAGATTAAAGTATAGATACTTAGATTTAAGAAGACCAGATATGCAAAATATCTTCAAAATAAGACATAAGACAACTAAAGCAATAAGAGATTATCTAGATCAAAATGGTTTCTTAGAAATGGAAACACCAATACTTACAAAGTCAACTCCAGAAGGAGCTAGAGATTATCTTGTTCCATCAAGAAACTATCCAGGAATGTTCTATGCATTACCTCAATCACCACAATTATTTAAACAATTATTAATGGTATCAGGTTTTGATAGATACTTCCAAATAGTTAAGTGTTTCAGAGATGAAGACTTAAGAGCTAATAGACAACCAGAGTTTACTCAAGTTGACTTAGAAATGTCATTTGTTGAGCAAGATGACGTTATGGCTTTAAATGAAGGTTTAATAAAGCATGTATTTAAAGAAGTTTTAGGAGTAGATGTAAAAACTCCAATAAAGAGAATGACATTTAAAGATGCTATGGAAAAATACGGTTCAGATAAACCTGACTTAAGATTTGGAATGGAAATCACAAACTTAAGCGATGTTGTTAAAGAATGTGGATTTAAAGTATTTACAGATGCTGTAGCTAATGGAGGTTCTGTTAGAGGTTTATGCTTAGAAGGCGGAGCTTCTATGGGAAGAAAAGATATTGATAGATTAGGAGAATTCGTTAAAACTTTCAAAGCTAAAGGATTAGCATGGATTCAATTAAAAGAAGAAGGTGTTAAATCACCAATAGCTAAATTCTTCCAAGAAGAGGAATTAAACAAAATAATTGAAACTATGGGAGCTAAAACAGGAGATTTAATCCTTATAGTTGCTGATAAAAACTCAGTAGTTTTAAAAGCTTTAGGAGAATTAAGATTAGAGCTTTCAAGAAAATTTGATTTAGTTAAAGATAAGAGTGAGTTCAACTTCACATGGATAACAGAGTTTGATCTTCTTGAGTACGATGAAGAAGAAGGAAGATACTTTGCAGCTCACCATCCATTTACAATGCCAATGGATGAGGATATACAGTATTTAGATACTGATCCAGGAAGAGTTAGAGCTAAGGCTTATGACTTAGTATTAAATGGAGAAGAGTTAGGTGGAGGATCTATCAGAATACATGACACTAAACTTCAAGAAAAAATGTTTGAAGTATTAGGATTTACTCAAGAGTCAGCTTGGGAAAGATTTGGATTCTTATTAGAAGCATTTAAATTTGGACCACCACCACACGGTGGATTAGCTTTCGGTTTAGATAGAATGATAATGTTCTTAGCAGGAACTGAAAATATCAAGGACGTTATAACATTCCCTAAAAACCAAAATGCATTCTGTTATTTAACTGAGGCACCTAATATAGTAGATGAAGAGCAATTAAAAGAATTAGGAATTGAAACAATAAAGAAAGAAGATACGGCAGAATAATTTTTGAGCAATCTAAATTGAGATACTAAAGTAAACTTAATTAGCGTGGGTTTTGTACTCACGCTAATTTTAGTCAGTTTATATAGGTGGTAAGTAAAAAAATCTTATACTTTAAAAAATAAGAGTTTTTATTACTTTACCATTTAAAAAGTAAATCTTAATTATAGATTGCTATTTTATTGACTTTCAATGAGGAATTAAGGTATATTAAGTAATTAATATGAAATAATAATATCAATTAAAAATATTATATATTAGATTACAATGATGGTATGAGGTGTAAATTTTGAATGATAATGAAGCTTTAAGAAAAGATATACTTGTAAGATTAAGAAAAATAGAGGGGCAAGTAAAAGGAATTCAAGGAATGGTAGATAAAGATGTTTGTTGCAGGGATGTATTAACTCAAATATCTGCTATAAGAGCTGCTATAAATAAAGTTGGAGTACTTCTTATAGAAAACTATGCTAGAAACTGTATGGGTATAGGAGAAGAAGATAAAGAGGAATTAGAAGGTTTAGAACAATTAATAAAAACATTAAATAGTTTTGTAAAATAATAGACCACAAAAGTGGTCTATTTTTTTGTATGAAAATCTATATTACTTTTATTTTTTAATTTTTTAAATAATAATATGTTTTTAGGATTTAATGATCCATGAGTATATTGTTTTTTCTTATTGTTTATTAAACGAGTAATTGTAGATACAAATAAAACTCCTAAAGCTAATGCTCCTGAAGATGAAATTGTCATTATGGCTTGGTTCCAAGTTGACATAGCATCACCTTGAATAGCTTCATACATAGTATTATACATACCACCTCCAGGAACTAAAGGTATTAAGGCACAAACCACTATTGTTGTTACTGGAGTTTTTAAAATTCTTGCATATATTTCAGAATATGCGCTAAAGGCAATTGCTGAGAAGAACATTGATAATATAACACTTAATCCACAATATAATCCTATCTTATAAACTAGCCACCCTAAGGCTCCACCTATTCCGGCAAAGAATAAATTCTTTCCATGAATATTAAATAATACTCCAAAAGCTATAGTAGCTATGAAGGTAGCTAGTACTTCTTTAATTAAAACCAATTATATACCACCTCCAAAGTAAATCCAAATACTCATAACCATACCAGTTCCAACAGCTATGGATATAGCCACTAAGAAGGCCTCAGCTGCCCTTATTAGACCTGATATTAAATCTCCAGCAATTGTATCTCTAATAGCATTTGTAATAGATAAACCAGGAACTAATAGCATTATACTACCTATTATCATTGTATCTAGATTACTTCCAACACCTAAACTATAGGCTATTAAGGATAAGAGAGCAGCGATTGCTCCCCCTAAAGTATTTATAAAAAAGGCGTTTATTCCTAATTCACCAGCTTTAAAAGTAGCTAGTTTTACAAACATTCCAACGAAAAATGATACTACGCAATCTTCTATATTACCTCCTAATATAGTGGTAAATCCAGCAGCACCTATAGCTGAAAAGATTAGATTTGTTTTAAAATCATATTTAGGACAATTTTCATTTATATCTATTAATTTTTCTAAAACCTCATCAAGAGAATATTTTTCAGTATAAAGTTTTCTTGAAAGTTCATTAACCAAGTGGATTTTCTGTAAATCAACAGTTCTATTAGTAACTCTTTTTACTAAAGTTGTTGTATAATTATTCTCATCATATACAGAAACCATAATTCCAGTTGGGGTAACAAAACTTTCAGCATATCTAATACCGTAAGCAGCGCAGATTCTACATATAGTTTCCTCAACTCTATAAGTTTCTCCACCACTTTCTAGGATTATTCTACCTGCAAAAGTTGCAATGTGTAATACTTTGTCAAAATCCATATTATTCGCCCCTATGTAAATTTATAACCAATATAGTAATTATAACATATGAAAAGTTAAAATAAGCTACACAAACTCATATTAGTTTAATCAAAATATAAACAAATTATTTTCTGTTGCTAAAAATAATTAATAAATTTATAATAAGTAATATACATTTTACGTTTGGGGTGAATAAAATGAATTTTGACAACTTAAAAAGAGAAGATGAGCAAATTGCACATCTTGTTCAAAAGGAAAAGGAAAGACAAGAAAATAGCATAGAGCTTATAGCTTCAGAAAACTTTGTTAGCAAAGCTGTTATGGAAGCTATGGGGTCATATTTAACGAATAAATATGCCGAGGGTTATCCTTCAAAAAGATATTATGGTGGATGTCACGTAGTAGATGAGGTTGAAGATTTAGCAAGAGAAAGAGTAAAAAAATTATTTGGGGCTGAGCATGCTAATGTACAACCACATTCAGGATCACAAGCTAATATGGCTGTTTATTTTTCAATATTAGAGCCTGGTGATACTGTATTAGGAATGGATTTAAGCCATGGAGGACACTTAACTCATGGTTCACCAGTTAACTTCTCAGGTAGATTATTTAATTTCGTATCATATGGTGTAGATAAAGAGACAGAAACAATAAATTATGAAACTGTAAGAGAATTAGCTCTTAAACATAAACCTAAGTTAATAGTTGCAGGAGCTAGTGCATATTCAAGAATTATAGATTTTAAAACTTTAAGAGATATAGCAGATGAGGTAGGAGCATACTTAATGGTTGATATAGCTCATATTGCAGGGCTTGTAGCTACAGGCTTACATCCATCACCAGTTCCTTATGCTGACTTTGTTACATCAACAACTCATAAAACTTTAAGAGGACCAAGAGGAGGATTAATACTTTGTAAAGAAAAATTTGCAAAAGCATTAGATAAGAATATCTTCCCAGGGATACAAGGTGGTCCTTTAATGCATATAATAGCTGCAAAGGCTGTTTGTTTTAAAGAAGCATTAGAACCAAGTTTTAAAACATATATGGAGCAAGTAGTTAAGAATGCACAGGTTTTAGCAGAAGCTTTAGAATCTTATGGATTTAAATTAGTTTCAAATGGAACTGATAACCACTTAATACTTGTTGATTTAACTAATAAAGATATAACTGGTAAAGATGCAGAAATTCTTTTAGATAGTATAGGAATAACTTTAAACAAGAATACTGTACCAAATGAAACAAGAAGCCCATTTGTTACTAGTGGTGTTAGAATAGGAACTCCTGCTATAACAACTAGAGGATTTAAAGAAGAAGAAATGAAAGAAATAGCTTCTATAATAAATGATGCTATTAAAGAAAAAGATGGAGATTTAGAACCATTAAAAGCAAGAGTTAAAGCTTTATGTGCTAAATATCCTTTATATTAATAATTAAAAAATAGTTTTTAAAGGGAGTATTAAAATTTTGCTTTGGTGAATTTAGTATTCTCTTTAAGAAATACTGAATAAAGAATTAAAGTCATGTTGCAATTTAAATTTGTAACATGGCTTTAATTTTTTAATAATAATAGTATTACAAGAGAATAATTTAAAAAGAGAAAAAATTTTGATATAGTTTATATTGTGAAAATATTCATATTACTAGATGAAAGAGGTGAACTTTCATAGGAATTTACCTATGAAGATTTTTATGAAATTTATAGATTTTCATTGTGATACAGCATCACGTATGCTTCAAGAAAATAAAAAGCTTTTTAAAAATGATTTGAAAGTTGATATAAATAAATTAAGAGAAGGAGAGGCTTTAGCTCAATTTTTTGCTTTGTTTATAAATAAAGAATGTAATTCTGATACTTATTCTTATTGCAAAGAAATGTTACAGAATTTTAAAAGAGAAATAAATGAGAATTCAAGAGATATAGTCTTATGTAGAAATATAAGTGATTTAGAAAAGGCAGAGAAAGAGGGTAAAATAGGAGCCTTTATAACTATTGAAGAAGGTGATGCCATTAAGGGTGATATTGAAAAGTTAAGGGAGTTTAAAGAAGAGGGAGTTTCTTTAATAACTTTAACTTGGAATTATATAAATGACTTGGGATATCCAAATTATGAGTTTAAATATAAGGATAAGGGACTTACTAAAAAAGGTATAGAAGTTGTGGAAGAAATGAATAGTCTAGGAATGTTAATAGATGTTTCTCATCTTTCTGATGGAGGATTCTATGATGTAATAAAATATTCAAAGAGTCCAATTATAGCATCTCATTCTAATAGTAGAATACAGACTAATCATAGTAGAAATTTAACTGACCATATGATTAAAGAGCTAGCTAATAATGGTGGAGTAACAGGAATAAATTTTTGCAATGCTTTCTTAAAAGAAGAGTTGGAAGAGGATTTAAATTTAGCTTCCATAAGAAATATGGTTAGACATATAAAACACATAAGAAATATTGGGGGAATAGATGTTATTTCCTTAGGATCTGATTTTGATGGTATAGAAAATGAGGTTGAAATTAAAGATTCAAGTAATATGGGCTTATTATTAAATGCTTTGGAAAGGGAAGGCTTTAAAGAGGATGAAATAGAGAAAATATATTACAAGAATGCAAAGAGAATAATAAGAGATGTTCTAATATAGTCTTATAACTTAGTTATATAATGATTTATGAAAATAACCTTTAATAAAACTTATAAATATATTGCGAGAATTACTGGATTTCACTAAGAATTTATAGCTATTACTCCAAAGATTTTACTAAAGCTCAGAACTCCCTTCGGTCAAACAGCTTCGCTTATAAACGTAAAATCTTCTACGTAATAGCTTAAATTCTAAAGCTTACCTAGATATTCTCTTCATACTATTTATAAGTTTTAATAAGTTATTTTGATAAAACTTTTAAGAATTTTAATATTGTGCAGAAAAGGATGAAGGATTAATGGAGAAAAAATTATTAGGAAAGATAGTATATATAACAGGAGCTTCAAAGGGAATTGGAAGAGGAATAGCAAAGGAATTTGGAAAGGCTGGAGCTTTTGTTTTAGTTGGATATAATAAGGATTTAGAAGGGGCCAATGAAACCTTAAATATGATTAAGGAACTAGGTGGTTCAGGAGAAATTTTAGGTGGAAATGTGGCCAATAAGGATGAGAGAAATAATATAATAAATTCTATTAAGAATAAATTTGGAAAACTTGATGTATTGGTAAATAATGCTGGAATATCAAAAATAGGATTGTTTATGGATGCTAGTGATGAAGAGATAGATTCTATTATGAATATTAACTTAATAGGTGCTATGAAGCTTACAAGAGATTCTATGGACTTATTAAGAGAAGGAAATAATTCATCAATTATAAATATATCATCCATATGGGGGAATGTAGGGGCTTCTTGCGAAGTTTTATATTCAACTACTAAGGGAGGAATGAATTTATTTACTAAGGCCTTAGCAAAAGAAATAGCTCCTTGGGGAATAAGAGTAAATTGTATAGCTCCAGGTGTAATAAATACAGAGATGAATTCATGGCTTAGTAAGGAAGAAAAAGAAGGGTTAGAGGAAGAAATACCTATGAATAGATTTGGAGAAGTTGAAGAGATTGGAAGAGTGGCAAAATTTTTAGCTTCAGAGGAATCTTCATACCTAACAGGACAAATATTAACTGTAGATGGTGGAATGCTTTAAAAAAACTAAAAGGTTATGTATAAAAATATAATAAAGCTTACAAACAATATGAAGAGAATATCTAGATGAGCTTTAGAATTTAAATTATTATGTAGAAGATATCACGTTAAAAAGCTTAGACTGTTTGAAGCGCAGCAAGTTTCTAAGCTTTAGTGATATCTTCGGAGTAATAATTATAAATTCTTAGCGAAATCTAGTAATTCTCGGAATAGGTTTGTAAGATTTATTAAAAGTTACTTTTATACATGACCTTTAGATTTCTTCTACTTCATCTATTTCTTTAGATTTTTTTAGGGTAAAGTAGAATTTAACCCCATTTTCTGTGTTCATAACTCCGAATTCGCTTTCGTGAGCTTGAAGTAGATTTTTAACTATAGATAATCCAAGACCTGTACTTCTAGCACACCTATTTCTTGAAGTATCACCTCTATAGAATTGATTCCAAATTTTATTTATATCTGAATCAGGAATATGGGCACCGGTGTTTTCAATTGAGAAGTAGATTTTATCTTCCTCAACTGGTTTTATATCTATTATTATTTGGTTGTTAGGTTCAGAATATTTTATAGCATTAGTAACAAAATTAGTTAGTACTTGTTCTATTTTAAAGTCATCCCCTTGAACATATAAATCTTCAGTAAGAGAGTAATTTTTTATTACATTTAAATTATTTTTGTTGATATCAACGGAATTCTTTACTAAAACTTCCTCAGTAAGTTCGGTAAGGGAAAAATCTATTATATGTAAATCAATTTTTCCAGCTTCAAGCTTTGAAAGTTCAAGCATATCCATAACTAATTTGTTCATTTTTTCTGCTTCATCTATGATTATATCTAAGTAGACTCCTTGATCCTTATAATCCACTATGCCGTCTTTTATTCCTTCAGCATATCCAGATATTATACCAATAGGAGTTTTAAGTTCATGGGATGCTCCAGCAATAAAGTCTTTTCTAAGTTTTTCTAATTCTCTTTCCTTTTCTATATCTTCTTCTAACTTTTTATTTTTTATTTTTAAATCATCTAAGGCGTTAGATAGATTTTTAGATAGAAAGTTTAAAGTTTTAGCTAGATTTCCTATTTCATCTTCACGTTCTATATTACACTTTTCAGAGAAATCCATAGCACTCATTTTCTTTGCAGATTTATTTAATTTCACTAGAGGCTTAGAAATTAAGTTTGAAAATACATAAGATAAAATCAATCCAATTACTATGACTATAAGAATTATGTATTTATAAAAATCTTTTATCAATGCGCTTGCTTCTTCAATTGGTTGGAATGATGTTATTGCTATAATAATAGAGTCATTCTTAGAATTAAGAGAAAATGGAACCATATAAACAATATATTTTGTTGAGTATTTTCTGCTCTTAAATTCTGTAGTTACCCCAGAGTTTGAATTTAATAAGGTTTTTGCAAAATCTGGGTCACTATATAATTCATTAAAAATATCGTTTAATAAATCAACAGCTTCTGAGTTTTTATTAGCTGGATCAGGCACGTATTTTGGAGTACTATCTATAGAATAAATTCCTATTTTAGCGTTATTTTCAAGTTCAAAAAGACTTAAAGCTCTATATAAAGAGTCAGTATTTTTTATGTCATAAGAATATAGAGCTCTAAACTTTAAAACTGCATTGCTTAAATCATTACTTTTTCTTTTATAATAAAATTCTTGGAAAAATGTAATTTGGAATATCATTGTAAACAAGGTTAAGAATATTATTATGCCAAAAGTTATTATAAATAATCTTTTTGAAATACTTTTTTTCACTATTTCACCTCGAACTTATAGCCGCTTCCCCTAACAGTAGCTATATAATTAGCTTTATCTAGTAATTTCTCTCTAAGTCTTTTGATATTGGTATCAACTGTTCTTATATCTCCAAAGTAATCATATCCCCAAACATTATCTAGAATTCTATCTCTTGATAAAGCTATTCCTTCATTTGAAGAAAGGTAAATAAGTAAATCATATTCCTTAGGAGATAGCAATAGTTCTTCCCCATTTAGTTTTACTTCATGAGATAATTTATTTATTGTTAATCCATTAAAATCTAAAATATTTTTATCGTTTAATGTCCCTGTTCTTCTTAATAATGCTTTAGCCTTTGCTAATAAAACCTTAGGACTAAAAGGTTTAGTCATATAGTCATCAGCTCCAAGCTCATAACCTAAAAGTTTATCTTCCTCTTGGCTTTTAGCTGTTAATAATATTATAGGAGTATTGGAAACTTCCCTTATATTTCTACAAACAGCAAGTCCATCTAATTTTGGCATCATTATATCTAATATTGCTAAATCAACTATATTTTCAGAAAATATCCTAAGAGCTTCCTCACCATCAGAAGCTTCTAACACATTAAATCCCTCTTTTTTGAAGTAATCTCTTACAAGAAATCTTATGCGTATTTCATCTTCTACAATAAGTACCGTTTTATTCATATAACCACCAACCTTTAAAAAATATTGTTTTAACTTACTTAATATTATACAATGAAAACTAAGGTTTATATAAATAATTTTAGGGGAGTTTTTAATGAAAAGATGGACATTTGATGAAAATACCATAATTTTACCCAATGGGCTAAAAGTTATAACAATAAAAAAAGATACAAGATTAGCATCTATAAATATTGGTGTTAATATAGGATCTTTATATGAAGATGAAAAAGAATTAGGCATGAGCCACTTTGTTGAGCACATGCTTTTTAAAGGAACAAAAAATAGAAGTAATGAACAATTAAATAGAGAATTAGAATTTTTAGGTGGAGATTATAATGCATATACAGATTATATTTCAACAGTATATAGCATTACTTGTCTAGATGAGGAATTTGAAAAGGGAATAGAACTTTTAAGTGATATGGTTTTAAATTCTTCCTTTGATGAAAAAGAAATGAAAAAAGAAAAGGGCGTTGTTTTATCAGAAATAAAAAGTGATAAGGATGATATTGAAGATTTAAGTATTAGCAGAACCCATGAATATGCTTTTCATAAATCAGCACTTAGAAATTCTATTGCAGGAACTGAAGAACATGTTAAGGGATTTAAAAGAAAGCAGGTTTATGATTTTTATAAAAAATATTATACTCCTGACAATTGTGTTATTGTAACTGTAAGTGCCTTTAGTCATGAACAAATGCAAAAAATAATAACAGACTTATTTGGAAAGTGGGAAGGAAAATCTCATAAAAAGGCTAAAATAATAAAAGAAGAAAATAAAGACATAGTAAAAACAACTTACAAATCTCAAATAGAGCAAGGTACTGTTACTTATCTTTATGCCTTTAAAGAGGTTTGTGAAAAAGATAAGCTTCCATTAAAGATATTAAGTTATAAGCTAGCTGAAAGTTCAAACTCAATATTATTTAGAGAGCTTAGGGAAGAACGTGGATTAGCTTATGATGTATATAGTCAAATGGATTTAGACGAAAATGTAAATACAATGAATATTTTTACCTCAGTTAGAGAAGAATCCATAGATGAGGTAATAGAAGTAATAGACAAAGCCATATTAGACATAAAAAATAAGAATATAAACTTTGATGAAGATATGCTTTGTATGATGAAAAAGACTCATAAGACAGGAGTGGTTTCTACCTTAGAAGATTGTAGCAGTTTATGTAGTTATGTATTAGTTCAAAGCTTAGCAGGAAAAGATATAACTGAGTTTATAAATAGCATGGAAGAACTAGAAACTTTAACTGGTGAGGACATCTATAGGGTTTGTAATAAATATTTGAATAAGCCTACTATACACATATTAAAACCAATGGAGTAGATAAAATGGGAAAAATAACGAGTATAGAAGTTCAAAAGAGAAATGTAAATAGAGTAAATGTTTATGTAGATGAAGTTTTTACCTTTGCTTGTGATGCTGAACTTATATATAAGCAAGGAATACAAAAGGATTCTATAATAGATGTTGAAGCAATCAAGGAAATTGTAAAAGAAGATGAATTTATAAAATGTAAAAATTCTGCATTAAGAACAGTTGAGAAAACCTATAAAACAGAAAAGGAATTAAGAGATAAACTTGCTGAAAAAGGTTTTGAAGAGGATACAATTAAAAGAGCCATAGAATTTTTAAAGGAATACAATCTTTTAAATGATGAAAAATATGCAGAGATGTATATAAAGGATAGGCTTAGAAGTCAGGGAAGAAATAAAATAAAATATGCTCTTATAAGAAAGGGCGTTAGTGAAGATATACTTTTAGATAAATTATCTAATATTGACTCGGAAGATGAAAATGATACTGCTTTTAAATTAGCAGAAAAGAAATATAATATACTAAAGAAAAAAGAAAGTGATAAATATAAATTATCTCAAAAATTATTTAGATTTCTTTTATCTAAAGGATATGATTATGAATGCTGTAATAGCATAGTTAGAAGATTAACAAATAATGAATATATGGAGTAGATAAAATGAATTTTAACTTAGTAGATATAATTATAGTTTGTTCTTTTATACTACCATTAGTAGTTGCTTACAAAAGAAAGTTTAATATTATTAGAATAAAAAATAGCATAGAGGAGTTAGGAGGATATATATCATTTTTTCTTGCTTTATACTTAAGTTTTATAGCCATAAAAAAGATAGATATAATAGAGAGGATGTTTTCAATTGTAGTTGTTGAATTTAATAACATTATATCTAACTTTAATGTTTCACCACAGGTTATAATAATATTTATAGTATTAGCTCTTACACTTGTAATTTATTTTATAGTAAAAATTATACTTAAAATATTTAGTTTTATTATTATAAATCCCATACTTAGATGGTTAAAGAAAGCAGAGTCTAGAAGGGGCAAGGGATTTGGTAAAGTTGCAGCTTTAATAATAAATATACCAAAATCTCTTTTTTATATGGCAGTAATTGCTTTAGTCATAGTTATTCTAGGAAGCAATGGTTTCTTAGGAGAGAAGATGGAAGGAATGACTTTAGCTTCAAAGGCTTATGAGGTTATAAATAGTAATAAGTACTATGCTGCTTTAAATAAAGAATATGAAGCTTTTCACAATGAATATAAAGATGTTATTAGTAAAAACATAGATTCTGCAGTTGAAAGCAATAAAGAGCCAAAGAGTGAAAATGTGGTTGAAAGTAATAAAAATGTTATAAATCTTTATAATGGTGTAACTTTAGAACAAGGTATAAAATCAAATGAAGCTATTAATAAAAAAGCTAAGGAACTTACTAAAAATGCAAAAAGTAGTAGAGAAAAAGCTAAAAGAATATATACTTGGATAAGTGAAAATATTAATTATGATGATAATAAAGCTGAAAATATAAGCGAGAAAACTTCTGAGTATAAGTCTGGAGCTATTGAAGCCTTTGAAACTAGAAAAGGAATATGCTTTGATTATTCTTGTCTTTATGTTGCTATGGCAAGAGAAGCGGGGCTTAAAGTTAGAATTGTAACTGGAGAAGGATTCAATGGAAAGGAATGGGGACCACATTCTTGGAATGAGGTTTATTTACCAGAAAAAAATCAGTGGATAACTGTTGATCCTACCTTTGGTAAAGCTGGAAACTATTTTGATAGCAAAAAAAATAGTGAATCACACAGAGATGGAAAAATAGTTGGTGAATGGTAAGATAATAATTCATATGAAATACAATAAAACTTACAAATATATTTTGGAGAAAATAAAATTTCTTCTAATACTATTTGTAAGTTTTATTTTGGTTTTAGGGAAAATTAGTTTTTTATATATTTCTTTTAATGAAATTTTGATTGCGTAATTTTAATTATAAATTAGAGTAGGTATTGAGAGTTAAGTAGGGCTATATGTATTATGCTTTATTTTGAGATTTTTGATAAAATTAAACTTATAGCTTTTTCACAATCAATATCTGCATTATCTAATGCCCAAGCTAAGTTAAAATATCTCAAAGCCTTAGAATTATTATTTATCATTGAATAACAATAGGCTAAGTTAAAAAAATATTTTGAGTCTTGGTATAGCTCTAAAGCTTTAGTTATCATTTCAATAGCTTTTTCATATTGCTTTAGTTTTATGTAGCAAACACCAGCATTATAGTAACTGTGGCATTTACACTCATCATTATCTAAAGCCTTTTTATAGTAATTTATAGCATCAGAATAATTTCTAGTATTGTATAATTCATTACCTTTAGAAAAGTTACTCATTTTTGACCTCCTAAATAATATCTATTTTAATTATTAACTTATTTTGGGATTATATTCATAGGTTGAGAATATTATATAATTTGATTAAATCATAAATTATAGAATCATATTTAAAGACTAAAAATATTATAAATTTATATCATATTTGATTAGAGTTACTTGACATAGGTTAAAATAATGGTATAAGATATATCTATAATTTAAATGATGATACAAACAGTGATAAAGAGGAGTAAAGATAGGAAGAACTTTAAGAGAGGAAATCCTTGGGTGTAAGATTTCTAAGTTTGATATCTTGAAGGTAGCTTTTGAGTTTCTTTGGTGAAATTATTAAAGTAATCAAAGACGGCAATTTCAGTCGTTAATTTTAGAGAGCCCTTGTTATGAGGGAAAAAAGGTGGTACCGCGAGTTTTCGTCCTTTTATGGATGAGGGCTTTTTTTATTGCCTAAAATTACTTTTAAATAAAGAATGTTTTAAATCAGTCTTTGTTTTTATATAGAACATAAATATAAAGAGTTAGCTAAAATAAATATTCATTTAAAATATATAATAAATAAAAAAATAATTGTTAAAAGGCATTTCAAGATAGTTTTTGGAATGTTTTATATAAATACATAAAATTGTGTTTAAGTTTTAAGGAGGTAAGTCTAATGGATAATAAGAATATTTCTACAACGTATAATCCTAAAGAGTTTGAAGAAAGACTTTATAGCAATTGGCAAGAAAAGAAGTATTTTACTCCTGTAATAGATAAGAGTAAAAAACCTTACACTATAATAATGCCACCACCAAACATAACTGGTAAATTACACTTAGGTCATGCACTTGATAATACACTTCAAGATATGCTTATAAGATTTAAGAGAATGCAAGGATATTGCACTTTATGGTTACCAGGACAAGACCATGCTAGTATAGCAACTGAGGTTAAAGTTGAAAATGAACTTTTAAAAGAAGGTCTTTATAAGAAAGAAATGGGAAGAGAAGCTTTCTTAGAAAAAGTTTGGGAATGGACAGATGAATATAGAGAAAGAATAAGAGAGCAACTTAAGAAAATGGGATGCTCAGCTGACTTTACAAGAGAAGCTTTCACAATGGATGAAAACTTAAGTAAGGCAGTAAGACACGTATTCGTTAAATTATATAAAGAAGGTTTAATATACCAAGGAAACAGAATAACTAACTGGTGTCCTAAATGTCAAACTGCTTTATCAGATGCTGAGATAGAGTATGAAGAAAAAGAGGGAAACTTCTGGCACATTAAATACCCAGTAGTTGGTTCAGATGAATTCTTAGAAATAGCTACAACTAGACCTGAAACTTTACTTGGAGATAGTGCCGTAGCAGTTAACCCAAGTGATGAAAGATATGCTCACTTAGTAGGTAAAATGTTAAAATTACCTTTAACTGATAGAGAAATACCTGTAATCGCTGATGACTATGTTGACGTAGAATTTGGAACAGGAGCAGTTAAAATAACTCCAGCTCACGATCCTAATGACTTTGAAGTTGGTAAGAGACATAACTTACCACAAATAAGAGTTATGGATGATAGCGGTGTAATAAATCACTTAGGTGGAAAATATAAAGGCTTAGATAGATATGAGGCTAGAAAACAAATGGTTGCTGACTTAGAAGAGTTAGGATTATTAGTTAAAATAAAACCTCATACTCACAATGTTGGTACTCATGATAGATGTGGTACAGTTGTAGAGCCAATCATATCAAAACAATGGTATGTAAAAATGCAATCATTAGCAGATCCTGCTATAGAGGTTGTTAGAAACAAAGGAACTAAATTCGTTCCTGAAAGATTTGAAAAGACTTACTTCAACTGGATGGAAAACATTCAAGATTGGTGTATTTCAAGACAATTATGGTGGGGACACAGAATACCAGTATTCTACTGCCAAGATTGTGGAGAAATCATGGTTGAATTAGAGGATCCAACTAAGTGCTGTAAGTGTGGATCAGAGAACATAGAACAAGATAAAGACGTTCTAGATACTTGGTTTAGTTCAGCTCTATGGCCTTTCTCAACTTTAGGATGGCCAGATAGAACTGATGATTTAGAGTTCTTCTATCCAACATCAACATTAGTTACAGGATACGATATAATATTCTTCTGGGTTGCTAGAATGATATTCTCAGGTATCCACAACATGGGAGAAACTCCATTTGATACAGTATTAATTCACGGTATCATAAGAGATGCTCAAGGAAGAAAAATGAGTAAGTCTTTAGGAAATGGTGTTGATCCATTAGAAGTTATAGATGAATATGGTGCTGATGCATTAAGATTCATGTTAGTAACAGGAAATGCTCCAGGAAATGATATAAGATACATTCCTGAAAGAGTTGAAGCTGCAAGAAACTTTGCTAATAAGATTTGGAATGCTTCAAGATTCGTTATGATGAACTTAGATAGAGAGCTTATGGATAAATACAAAGACTGCAAAGAGTATAGCTTAGCAGATCAATGGATATTATCAAGAATGAACTCATTAATCAAAGAAGTTACAGAAAACATGGAAAAATATGAGTTAGGAATAGCCCTTCAAAAAGTACATGATTTCTTATGGACAGAGTTCTGTGATTACTATATAGAATTAGTTAAACCAGTATTGTATGGTGATGATGAAAAAGCTAAGGGAGTAGTATTTAACGTACTTTACACTGTATTAAATACAGGATTAAAATTATTACACCCAGTAATGCCTTTCATAACTGAGGAAATATATACTCACTTAAGCACAGAAACTGAGTCAATTACAATAGCTACTTGGCCAACATATGATGAAGCTTTAAATAACGAAAAAGCTGAGAAGGACATGACATTCATAATGGAAGCTATAAGATCATTAAGAAACTTAAGAGCTGAAATGAATGTACCACCTTCAAGAAAAGCTAAGGTTATGGCTTATGCTTCAGAGGAGGCTAAAGATGCATTCATAAATGGTGGAGCTTACTTAGAAAAGCTTGCATCTGCATCAGAAGTTACTTTCTTAGATAATAAGGATAACTTAGATAATAACTTAGTATCAGTAGTTGTTAAGGGTGGAGAATTATTCTTACCATTACTTGACTTAGTTGATAGAGAAAAAGAGTTAGAAAGATTAAATAAAGAGAAAACTAAACTTGAGGGAGAAATCTTAAGAGTTGAGAAGAAACTTTCTAATGAAAGATTCGTAAGCAAAGCACCAGAGGCTGTTGTTAATGAAGAAAGAGCAAAAGGTGTTAAATACAAAGAAATGTTAGAGGCTGTTCTAGAAAGAATAGAAGCTTTACAATAATATAACAAGAAAACTTTAGTGTATCTAAAGTGCTAAAAAACTTATAAATATATTCCGAGAATTACTGTGTTTCGCTAAGAATTTATAGCAGTCATTCCGAGAACTTTGCTAAGGATTGAAAACTAGCTTCGCGTCGGACATTCAATCTTCTTAACGCAAAGTTCTCTACATGATTGCTTAAATTCTAAAGCTTACACAGATATTCTCTTCATACTATTTATAAGTTTTATTATTTAAGCACTTTGTGATACACTTTCTTTATATATTTTAAGGAGGGCTATAGGAATGATGAATTATGATGAAGCTATGGAGTATATTGTTACTGCATCAAGGTTTGGAATGAATTTAGGATTAGATAGAATAGAAAAGGTTTTGGAGTTTTTAGGGAATCCGCATAAGGATACTAAGTTTATACATATTGGGGGAACAAATGGCAAGGGGTCAACTACTGCTATGATAAGTTCAGTTTTAAAGGAAGCTGGCTTTAAGGTTGGAATGTACACATCACCTTATTTAGAGGAATTTGAAGAGAGAATACAGATTAATGGGGAGAATATAGATAAAGATGATTTAGCAATTCTTATGGGAGATGTTAAAAAGGCTATAGATAAAGTTATGGAGCTTGGCTATGAAAGTCCAACTCAGTTTGAAATAATAACTGCTTTAATGTTTTATTATTTTTCAAAAAAGAAAGTTGATTATGCTGTCTTAGAAGTTGGTTTAGGGGGAAGATTAGATGCAACTAATGTGGTCATTCCTGAGATAGTTGTACTTACTTCAATAAGCCTAGATCATATGAATATTTTAGGAAATACCATAGAGGAAATTGCAAAGGAAAAGTGTGGAATAATAAAGGGTGGCGTACCTGTAATATCTTATCCACAAGAAGAAAAGGCCTTAGAAGTAATAAAAGAGAGATGTGATGAATTAGGTTGTAATTTAGAGGTTGTTAATACTGAAGACATAAGAAATATAATTATAGATAAAGAAAAACATGTTCAGAAAATAGAAGTTTCACTAGAAGATGAAATTTTAGAAATAGATTTAGGTTTACTTGGAGATCATCAAGTAAAGAATTTCTTAGTGGCATTAAAAACCTTAATTAAATTAAGAAATAATGGAGTAAATATAAGCAATGAATCTATTAAGGAAGGATTTAAAAAAGTAAGATGGATTGGAAGAATGGAAGTATTAAATGAAAATCCCTTAGTTGTTATAGATGGAGCTCACAATATTGATGGAATAAGAAATTTAAGAAATAGTATAGATAAATATTTTAATTTTAAAAATATAACATCAATATTAGGGGTTCTAGGTGATAAACAAGTAGATGAAATGGTGGAAGAAATAACTAGAGGTGTAGATAAGGTAGTTATAGTTGAACCTCATAGTGATAGAGCTGAGGATATTGAAGATTTATATATTAAAGTAAAAAAATATGTAAAAGAAGTTTTTAAATTTAAGGACTATAAAGAGGCCTATAATAAGGCATATTCTCTTACTAATGATGATGATTTATTATTAATTTGTGGTTCTCTATACATGGTTGGAGATATGAGAAAGGCCATAAGAAATAATGAGAATACATACTTAAGAAGTATAAAGTATTAGGCTTAAGTAGATAAATTGTATTTAACTGGATAAATGAGAAAATTAAAATTTGAACTATTGTTAACAAAAGGTATATAATTTATTCATAAAATATTATGGATGTGATTAATATGGATAAGGATAAAGAGATAAGTGGATTAAATAATTTAGAGTTTAAAATAATAGTACAAGGAATATTAGTAGGCATAATTGTTGGAATTGTAATAATGATTTATAAGACCATAATAGGATTTGGAATGGAAGGCTTTAACAAGGTATATTCATATACAAGAGAAAATCCAAAGCTTATAATTCCTTTATTTTTAGTTCTTATATTTTTAGGGTTTATAGTTGGCCTTATAGTTAAAAAGAATCCTATGATAGGTGGAAGTGGTATTCCACAGGTTGAAGGGGAGTTAAGTGGAAAAATAAGTGTAAACTGGCTAAGAGTATTTAGAGATAAGTTTATTGGCGGAATAATATGTATGGCATCTGGTCTTTCATTAGGTAAAGAAGGGCCTTCAGTTCAAATTGGAGCTTCAATAGGAGAAGGATTTGCTAAAATATTTAAAAGAAGTGACTTTGAAAAGAGATTATTAATAACAGGGGGAGCAAGTTCAGGTCTTGCTGTAATATTTAATGCCCCTTTATCAGGAGCTATATTTGCTCTTGAAGAAGTACATAGAAGTTTTTCACTGCCAGTTATGTTAGCTGCACTATCAGCTTCTCTTACAGGAGTTTTTGTGGATAATCTTATTTTAGGAAATGATTTTTGCATAAAAATACCACCTACAAATTCATTGCCAATACAATATTATTGGACATTATTAATATTAGGAGCCATATTAGGAGTAACAGGATGGATTTTTAATAAAGGCCTTTCAAAAACACAGGATTTTTATGTGAAGACTTTAAAAAAAATTCCTATTCAATTTAAAACAATAATACCTTTTGTTATGGTTGGAATTTTAGCATTAACAATTCCAGAAGCAATTGATGGGGGAGACTCTTTAATTGAAAGTGTAATAGGAAATAATGTTGCAATAAAACTTTTAATAGTAATTTTAGTAATAAAATTTATATTTACATTCTTTAGTTATTCCTCAGGAGTGCCAGGAGGAATATTCTTTCCTTTATTAGCTATAGGTGCTTTAGTAGGAGCAATATTTGGATTACTTTTAAATAAATATTTAGGAATAAGTGATTCCTTAATAGTCAACTTTATAGTGCTAGCTATGGCAGCACAATTTGCATCAATAGTTAAGGCTCCTATTACTGGATTAATGCTTATAACTGAGATGACAGGAACTTTTAAACACTTATTACCAGTGGCTATAACAGTTACTGTGGCATACTTAGTTTCTGATATGCTTAATAATAAGCCTATTTATGAAAGTTTATTAGAGAAATTATTAGAAAGAATGAATATTAAGTTTAATACTGGTATAAAGAAAAAAGAAATTTTTGATTTTGAAGTAAAGATTGGTTCTCAATTAGATGGAAAACTTATAAAAGATGTGAAATGGCCTGAGGGTAGTTTAATAATAACTATTTTTAGAGGTGCAGAGGAAATAATACCAAATGGAGAGGTTAAAATTCAATCTGGAGATGTGTTAGAAGTAATCTTTAACAAAGAAAAACAAGCTCAGTACTATGATGAAATATCAAAAAAAACATATTGTGAAATTTAATTAATAAAAACATATTAAATTAAAAGCTAATAAAAAACTTACAAACAATTCTTAAAGAAATAGAGTAACTCTTTAAGTAAATTTGTAAGTTTTTTATTTTTATAAAAGTTTTTTTATCTAGTTAATTTTTCTATTACTTCTTTGTACTTTGGATATTTTTCAAGCAAATCTTCTCTTTCAAATAACTCAAAATCTTTAAAGTCAAAGCCAGGTGCTACCATACAACCAACTAGAGAGAAGCCTTCATTATTCATAGCAGAACCAAATATATAATCCTTAGGAACTAAAACTTGAGGAGTTTCTCCTTTTTCTATATTTAATCCTAGTTGTTTTTCTATAAGTTCACCATCAGGGCTTATCATATAAATAGTTAAGGATTCTCCGGCATGGAAATACCACATTTCATCAGATTTTAATCTATGAAAATTTGAAACTTCTCCAGTTCTTAATAAGAAATATATGCTAGTCCAAAGTAAACGCTCTTCATTTATATGTAAAGTATTTGGAGCAAGCTTGCTAGGAGAAACAAAGGATTCTTTAAAATATCCACCTTCAGGATGTGCTGTCATATTTAATGATTTTATAAAATAGTCAGCTGAATTATTCATATTAAAAACCACCTTTCAAATAATTGTTCTAAACATGTTTAATCATAAATCATAAGTGTTATAATTACAAATATAAATTAAAAATATGCATATAATAACATGAGAAAGGGGGACGGTAATTGTGAGTGAAGAATTAAATTTTTATACTAGAGGAGAGGAAATTGCTAATGCCATAACCCACGGAATTGGAGTGGTGTTAGCTATAGCAGGAGCTGTTTTACTTATAGTTTTCGCATCTTTAAGTGGAGATGTTTATAAGATAATAAGTTTCACTATATTTGGAATAACTTTATTTTTACTATATTTAGGATCAACATTATACCATAGTATTCCTAATAAAAAAGTAAAGAGGTTTTTAAGGATAATTGACCACTCATCAATTTATCTTTTAATAGCAGGAACTTATACACCTTATGTATTAGTTTGTCTAAGAGATAATAAAAAAGCTATGGCAATATTTATTATGATTTGGGTATTAACTATCTTAGGAATAGTATTTAAATTTATTTGTATAAATAAGTTTGAAAATCTATCAACCTTATTATATATATTTATGGGGTGGGCGGTTATCTTTGTAGTTAAGGATGTATGGCAAAGAGTACCTCATATGGCTGTCTTTTGGCTTCTTATAGGTGGATTGTTTTATACATTAGGATGTATATTTTTTGTTTTAGATAGAATGCCATACAATCATGCTATTTGGCATTTATTTGTAATGGGAGGAAGCATAAGTCACTTTTTTTCTGTAATATTATATTTATAATAACAATTAATAAGCTATATAGAATCTAAGTTATTAGTTCTATATAGCTATTTATTAATTTCCTTCAGTATTATTTTGATTATTACTATTTTCAGAAGAAGCATTTCCATCAGTAGACGGAGTGTTAGAGGATTCTCCATTTCCACTAGAACCATTATTTTCAGATGGTTGCTCTGTTGGAGTTTCTTGAGGAGTATTTGGCTTATCTGAAGTATTAGGTTTTTCTGTAGAATTATTGTCAGTAGAATTACTTCCGTTAGTTGGTTTATTAGAAGGATTTTCATTGTTTCCTTGGCTAGAAGGTTTTTCTACTTTATTATTGCTAGAATTATTATTACTACTAGTACTATTATTACTAGAATTATTTTTAGGATTTTCAAAGTTTCCATTAGTATTTATACTAGGTACATATTCATAATCAGGATGAGTAGTATCATCTTTAATATCATAGTCATTAAAGTATTGTTCTATTATAGAGTCAAAATTACTAGTATCAGGCTCATAATTTTTATTGTCATTAAATATGAACTCTTGAAGAGCCTTTGAAGTTTCTACCTTATCTATAACAAATACCCAACCTTTATTATCAATAATTCCACCTTTTGAAATACTATCTATAGGGACTCTAAATTGTTCTATTTCAAAGTTACAATTTTTACCCACATTTAAAGCTGTAAATCCATAGTCCATAGCATTTCCTAAGGAAATATTAGTTTTTACATATGGGAATAATTCATTAAGCAGGGAAACAAGTTTAACTGTTGACATATCTTTAACTTTTTCTAAAGCAATTTGAAGAACAGCTCTCTGTCTTTCAGTTCTTTCATATTCACCATTACCAACTTTTCTAATTCTAGCATAAGATAATGCTTGATAACCATTAAGATTATAAGTTCCGGGTGCAGGAAGTAAATCTTTTTCAGAACCGCCACCATCTAAAATATATTTATTAAGTTCATCAAGTTCGTAGTCTTTAATTGTTACTTCAATTCCGTTTATAGCATCTATAACCTTAACAAAAGCATTAAAATCTACGATTACATAGTTATGTAATTTTATTCCAAAATTATTTTGGATAGTTTCAATTGTTTTAGTAGGGCCACCATAAGCAAAGGCATGGTTTAATTTTTCTTCTCCATGACCATCTATTTTTACTAACATATCTCTCATTAAGGAAGTTACTTTTAACTTTTTATTTATATTATCTATTGTTAAGATCATTATGGAATCTGATCTAGATACATCTTCTCCAGGTCTAGCATCGCTACTAAGCAAAAGAATATTTGTTATTCCTGGAACCTCTTTAAACTTAATATCTTCATCTACAGTATTAACTTTAGCAGGATTCGTATTTCCTTCGTAGGAGTGATTGTAAAATCTAAAAATAAAAAAGCCTACTACAGAAGCAATTAATATAAGGATAGCTAATAAAGAAAATATAGTTATTTTTTGTTTTTTACTAAAATTAAAGTGTTTCTTTTTATCCATAAGTACTCCTTTTTATGATTTATTTAAACGTTTTAATAGATATGTAAAAGTTAATTATCTAATAATAACATAATATTTATTCTAGAACATCATATTTAAATGATTATTAACAATTAGTTAAATAATAAATATAAAAAAATAAAGAGGATATTTTATAATATCCTCTTTATATTATTCACTCAAATTCTGTTTTTTATTTTCTAATCTGTATTCAATGAACTTTTCTGTATATATTTTTATTAAGGCTATTATAGGAACACTTAAGAACATTCCTAAAACACCAAATATTCCTCCGCCAACTGTAACAGCGAATATTATGAATAATGGAGAAACACCTACTTGATCTCCTAATATTTTTGGACCTAAGTACCAACCATCAAATTGTTGAAGGATAAATATGAATAAAAGAACCCATATTGCCATAGATGGTTGAACAATAAGTGTCAATAAAAATGCAGGAATCATTCCTATAAATGGACCGAAATATGGAATCATATTTGTTAATCCAACTATGAAAGAAATAAGCACCGCATATTGAGTACCCATTAATAATAAACCTATGTAACAAAGCACTCCTATTATAAGTGAATCTATAATTTTACCTATTATAAATCTACTAAAGATATTATGAGCTTCTGCCATGAAACTAATAAAAAGTTCTGAAGATTTTTCAGATGGCATAACTGCAATTATAATTTTTTTACACCCTTCAATTAAAGTTTCCTTATCCATTAACATGTATATGGAAATAATAAATCCAAATACAAATTTAACAACAGATGAAGTTATTTTTATAGTTTGAGTTAACAAGCTACCTACTATATTAGATAGTAAGGTTGATGTCTTAGAAATAAATTCCGTAGCAGAAGTATTTAAATGATTTAAATCTAAAGGAACATTCATGCTTGCTAAGGTGTTATTGATCCAACTTTCAGCAGAGGATGCATATTCACTAAGATTACTAAATAATTCTGACAAACTATCAAATATTGTAGGAACAATAATTGCAATTAATATGTAAACACATATTATAACTAAAATATAGCTTATCATTAAGGAAAAAGCTCTCTTAAGTTTAAACTTCTTTTCTATAAGCATCATGAGAGGATTTATTAAATAAGCTATACCAAAAGCCCAAAAAAATGGTGTTAAAACTGATAAAAATGGTCTAATACCTTCACTTAAAATACTCCTAATATTAAAAATTAACATGATTGAAACTGTTGATATCAATATTAGTGGAAGCCAATTAAAGTGAAAATTATGTTTTTTAAACAATTATGTTTTCCCCCTAAATTATATAAATTTTATAACGATTTTTGCTAATAATAATAGCAGGATTATTAATCTTCTATAAGAGCATGAATTATTTTGTTATATATATCGGAAGAATTGTTTTCCCATTTGTTGCAAATAGCTTTTGCTTCAGTTTTGGAAGGAACGCTTACATTTAAATCAATTAGAATAGTATTATTTTCTATTGCTTTAAGATTTACTATGAAAGAACTATCTTCTCCAACAGTATAATCAGCAGATATACTTAATTCTTTTTTTATTTTTTCTACATGCTTGCGTACATATTCATCTATAAGTTTTAATTTGTTTGGAGATATTCTATCTTTAAAGAAGAATAGTACCTTATCTCCCTTTTCCGTAAGTACTATGATTTCTTTATCATCATCTTGAGTTTTATATTCTAAGAACTCAGAAGAAATTAATTCAGATACATATTGTTGTAACATAAAATAATTTATAAAACTATTTTCTAAAACTATATCTGTTAATTGTGTGTTAGATATAGGATATTTTATTGACTTTATTATATATAAAAGAAGTAATTTATTCTCAGCTAATTCTAATGTGCTATCATACATTTATGTTTTCCTCCATAACTGTTTTGAAATAATAATCCTATTATACCATATATGTTTTAAGATAATAAAGTTATTTGATTAATATTAAATATTAAGGAGTGAATACTTTGAAAGAAAATAATAATTTTTTTATTTGTAAAAACTTTATTACTACCATTACTTTAGTTGTTATTATTGCCATATTTACATTGCCTATTAATGTTTTTGCAAAAGATAATAAGCCAATTCATTGTGTGGATAGAGAGGATAAAAAAATTTCTCTTACCTTTGATGTGAATTGGGCAGAAAATGATTATTTATATGAAATTTTGGATTTACTAGATGAAAATAATATAAAAGCTACATTTTTTATAATGGGTAAGTGGGTAATATATCCTGAAGGTAATAGAGAAAAGTTAGTAGAAATTCATAAGAGAGGACACGAAATAGGAAATCATAGTTATGTACATCCTGATTTTAAGAATATAGGAAAAGAGAGAATAATTGAAGAGGTTAAAAAGACAGAAGAAATAATAGAAAAGGAAGTTGGAGTAAAGACTAATTTATTTAGATTTCCTAGTGGTTCATATAGCCAAGAAAGTTTAAGTGTTATTCATGGATTACAATATAAAAGTATCCAATGGGATGTTGATAGTGTTGATTGGAAAGGAGAGAGCAAAGAGAGGGAATATAAAAAGGTAATTGACAATGTAAAGAGTGGTTCAATACTTTTATATCATAATAATGGTAAATATACTGTAGAGAATCTTAAGGAAATAATTCCAAAACTAAAATTAGAAGGATATGAATTTGTTAAAATAAGCGACATAATATATGAAAATAGTTACGAAATAGATGACAATGGAAAACAATTGTTAATTAAAACGAAACAAAATAATAGTTGAAATCGTTGAACAAAATGTATTATAATGGAAATAGTTATTGGATATACAGATAAATATAAAAAACATATTAAACTTATATGATTAAACACTAATGGGGAGAGGGGTTTAGGTTAAAATGGATAATTTAATGTTAAACAACAAAATTTATTTAGAAGGAACTGTAGTTTCAGAATTAGAGTTCAGTCACGAAATGTATGGAGAGGGTTTCTATACATTTAACTTAGAGGTTATGAGATTAAGTGATTCAAAGGACTTATTAAATATTACTGTATCAGAAAGATTAATAACGACTATGGATTTAAAAATTGGAACTGAAATAGTAGTTGAAGGACAACTAAGAAGTTACAACAAATTCATAGATGGAAATAATAAGCTTATCTTAACAGTTTTTGCAAGAAATATAGAATACTGTGAAGAAAGAAGTAAAAATCCTAATGAGATTTTCTTAGATGGATTTATTTGTAAGGAGCCAGTTTATAGAACAACTCCATTTGGAAGAGAAATTGCTGACTTATTATTAGCTGTAAATAGATCTTATAATAAATCAGATTATATCCCAACTATAGCATGGGGAAGAAACTCAAGATTCTGCAAAACATTAGAAGTAGGGGACAATATAAGAATTTGGGGAAGACTTCAAAGTAGAGAATATCAAAAGAAAATATCTGAAACTGAAGTTGTTAAGAAAATAGCATATGAGGTTTCAATTTCTAAAATGGAAAAAGTAGCTGTTGAATCAGAACAAAATGAATCAGGTGAAGAAATTTCTTAATAATCTTAATAAAAAAGGCCATGGGAATAAATTCTCATGGCTATTTTTATTATTTTCTTAAATCATCTAATATTTCTGTTTTATCTTTAGTCTTTTCATCAACAGATTTAATTATTTTAGCAGGAGTTCCAGCCACAACTACACCAGCTGGTACATCTTCAACTACAACTGATCCAGCAGCTACAACTGATCCCTTTCCTATTTTAACGCCTTCAAGGATAACTGCATTAGCTCCTATTAAAACATCGTCTTCTATTATACATGGAGTTTTGCTAGGTGGTTCTAAAACTCCAGCAACAACAGCTCCAGCACCTAAATGAACTCTTTTTCCAAGTTTTCCTCTAGCACCTATTACAGCGTTCATATCTACCATTGTACTTTCGCCTATTTCAGCTCCTATGTTTATGACAGCACCCATCATTATAACAGCGTTATCTCCGATTGATACTCTGTCTCTTATTATTGCGCCAGGTTCGATTCTAGCGTTTATGTTTAAAAGGTCTAACATTGGAATAGCTGAGTTTCTTCTATCATTTTCAAGTCTAAAGCTTACTATTTTATCTTTATTTTCTGTTAAGAAAGTAGCAACTTCATCACTTTCTCCAAATAATACATAGAAATCATTATTTCCATAACATTCTATTGAACCTAATTCTACACCTTCTAAGTTACCTTTAAGATAAACTTTAACAGGAGTTGATTTTTTTACTTCCTTTATGAATCTAGCAATTTCATATGGATCTGTAAAGTTATAACTCATATTAAATTACATCCTTTCTATTTATAATGCATTTTGTCTATATATTTATTAAAATATAACATACAATATAAATTATTATAAACAAAAATGATTATCAATAAAAGAGAAAAACGTAAAATTTATATTATTTAATAAATAGATTGTTTAAAAAATCAAATATATTATAAAATATAATTTAAAGGAGTGATAAAATATGGCAAGACTTAAAGAAGGATATGTTCAAGTATATACTGGAAATGGAAAAGGAAAAACTACAGCAGCAATGGGATTAGCCTTTAGAGCTGCAGGTGATGGAATGGAAGTAAAGGTGGTTCAATTCCTTAAATCATGGAAAACAGGTGAATTAGAATCTGCTAAGAGATTTGATAATTTAGAGATATTAAGATTTGAAAAAGTTAAAGGCTTTACTTGGGAATTAAATGAGGAGCAATTAGCTCAGTTAAAATCAGAGGTTAGAGTAGGCTTTGATTTTGTAAAAGGACTAGTTGAAACTAGAGGATGTGATATATTAATTTTAGATGAGGTAATGGCTTCAATTTCTGGAGGATTTATAGGCGAAGATGAAATTGTAGAATTAATTGAAAAGAAACCTAAAGATATGGAATTAATTCTTACTGGTAGAAATGTACCAGAAAAAATAATGGAAAAAGCTGATTTAATAACAGAGATGAGAGAAATTAAACATTATTATAAAAAAGGAGTTCCAGCTAGAGAGGGGATAGAATTTTAATGAATAAAAATGTTATTGGGGTAGAAATATCAGGAATAAGAAAATTCTATAATGAAGTAGTAAAATTCCCAGAAGCTATATCATTAACTTTAGGACAGCCAGATTTTCCTGTTCCAGAAAAGGTTAAAGAAGCTATGATAAGGGCTATTGAAGAAGGAAAAACAACATATACAGCCAATGCTGGTATAGTTGAATTAAGGGAAGAAATATCAAGTTTACTAAATAATAATTTTGACATTAATTTTAGTAAGGATGAAATAATTATAGCTGTAGGTGGAAGTGAAGGGCTATATGCAGCTATGACAGCTCTTTTAAATCCAGGAGAGAAGGTTTTAGTTCCATCAATTGCATATCCAGCTTATGAAAGCATAAGCAAAATAATAGGATGTGAAGTTATAAATTACGATTTAAATGAAGATTTTTCAGTTAACATAGAAAGTTTAAAAGAAGGAATAAAACAAGGAGGAAAACTTATAGTTCTTTCTTATCCATGTAATCCTACAGGGGCATTACTTAGTAAAAAAAGTAGAGATGAGTTAGTAGAGATTATAAAAGAAAATGATATATTAGTATTAACTGATGAAATTTATTCATCTCTTTGTTTTGAAGAGGAGTATTATTCTGTAGCTCAATGCAAGGATATAAAAGAAAAAATAATATATGTAAGTGGATTCTCTAAGATGTTTTCAATGACAGGGCTTAGAATTGGATATGTAGCTTGTCCTAAGAAAATATATGATCAAATTATAAAGGTTCATCAATATAATTCTTCATGTGCAACATCTATTTCTCAATGGGGAGCCTTAGAAGGATTAAAATCTTGTATGAATGATGTTGAAAATATGAAGGAATCTTTTAAAGAAAGAATGAATTTTACTTATAAAAGATTAATAGATATGGGATTAGAAGTGGAAAAACCTAAAGGAGCTTTTTATATTTACCCTAATATAAGTAAGTTTGGATTAACATCAGAAGAATTTTGTCATAGATTACTTAAAGAAGGCAAAGTTGCCTGTGTACCAGGAGATGCCTTTGGAAAAGGTGGAGAAGGGTATATTAGAATATCTTACTGTTATAGCAAAGATGAACTTGAAAGAGCTTTAGATAAATTAGAGGCTTTTGTAAAAACTTTAAAAAAGTAAACTATGTCTTAAATAAAAGATAATTTAAAAAGGCAAAAATAAAATAAGTTATATAAAATTAAAAATAAAACTTATAAATAGTATTAAGAGAAGAAAATAATTCTCAAAATATATTTATAAGTTTTATTATTTTACTTTGTTTTAAATATTTTTATTTCTTAGGAACAATTTAAATTGAAAGGTTCTAAAAGAGTATATAATCTTTTAAATCTTCTTTCAGATCTTTAAATTCATACATAGAAATTAATGATACTTTAAAACAAAGAGTGTTTCAGTATTTTATAAAGGTTTTATTAGAAGTTTAGTTGTAAAACATCATCCATTGAGTATTTTCCAGCTTTAGTTTTATCAGCCATGTATTCACATGCTTTTAAAGCACCTATAGCAAAAACATCTCTTGAAATAGCTTTGTGATTTATTTCTATAACTTCACCATCACCAGCAAAAATAACTTCGTGGTCTCCTATTATTCCGCCACCTCTTACTGTATTTACACAGATTTCATTTTTTTCTCTTTTAGCAATTCCTTCTCTTCCATAAAGTAATTTTGTTTCTTCCTTAAGAGAATCTTGAATAGTATGAGCTAATAAAAGGGCAGTTCCACTTGGAGCATCAACTTTTTGATTGTGATGTCTTTCTACAAGTTCTATATCAAAGTTCTCATAAAGAACAGGAGCTACTTTCTTTAATAAATTATTTACTAAATTAATACCTATGCTCATGTTAGCAGATCTAAATAGAGGGATTTCTTTTGAAGATTCTTCTATAAATTTTAAGTCTTCATCAGTGTATCCTGTTGAACATAGTATAAGTGGTTTTTTAGTTTTCTTTGAAAATTCTACTAAGCTTTTTAAAGCATCAGCTCTTGAAAAATCTAATAATACATCATAGGAAATATTGCAATCTTCTGGTTTTGCAAAGATTGGGTAAGATCTTTGAGCCTTAGTGTTATTATCTATACCAGCAACTATTTCAACATTAGGAAATTTTGTTTCAGCTAAGTTTGAAATTACGCTACCCATTTTTCCTGAACAACCATTTAATATAACTTTAACCATAATTGGTACCTCCGATATTAGTTTTAAATAAGCATAACCACCTAAAGGCGATTATGCTTATTATATAATAGATTATTTTATTAAACCATTAGCTTTTAAGTTTTCTTCTAATATTACTAAATTAGAATCTTCCATTTCACATAATGGTAATCTTAATGGTCCACAGTTAAAATTCATTAAATTCATAGCTGTTTTAACTGGGATTGGATTTGTTTCTATAAATAAAGAATTTGCTAATGAAAGATATTTAAGTTGAAGGTTACGTGATTCAATAACTTCTCCTAAGAAATATTTTTCACATATATTGTGAGTTTCTTCAGGAAGAATATTTGCTAAAACTGAAACCACACCAGCTCCACCTAAAGATAAAATTGGAACTATTTGATCATCATTACCTGAATAGATAGCAATTCTATCACCACATAATTCAGCCATTTTAGCTACTTGTGAAAGATCTCCGCTAGCTTCTTTTATAGCAACTACATTATTTAAATCTGCAAGTTTATCAAGCATTAATGGAGTTATATTCATTCCAGTTCTTGATGGAACATTATAAAGCATAATAGGAATATTTATTGCATCATTTATAGCACTAAAATGAGCATATAATCCTTTTTGAGAAGTTTTATTATAATATGGAGTTATTATTAATACCATATCAGCGCCAACCTCTTCAGCATATTTACTTAATTCTATTGAAGCCTTAGTATTATTTGTTCCAGTTCCAGCTATTACAGGAACTCTTTTATTTACAACTTCCACAGAGAATTTTATAACTTCTTTTTTTTCTTCTAAAGTCATAGTAGAACCTTCTCCTGTAGTTCCACAAACTAAAATAGCGTCAGTATGATTTTTAATATGCCATTCTAATAATTTTCTTAGCTCTTCATAATTAACGCCATCTTCAGTAAATGGTGTTATTAAAGCTACACAAGACCCTTTAAACATACGTATTACCTCCAAAAAAATAAATTATTTTTCGTTTATAAGTATTTCAGCAATTTGAATTGCATTAAGAGCTGCCCCTTTTCTTATATTATCAGCCACAACCCAAAGGTTAAGACCATTATCTAAGCTGAAATCACGTCTTATTCTTCCAACAAAGACATCATCTTTTCCACTAAGTTCAAGTGGAGTAGGGTATTTTAAGTTTTCTACATCATCATGAACTATTATTCCTTTAGAACTATTAAATAAATCTATAACATTTTCAAGTTGAAATTCAGAATTAAGCTCTACATTTATACTTTCACTATGAGCATTTAAAACTGGTACTCTAACTGTAGTAGCAGTTATTCTTAAATTATCATCATGAAGTATTTTCTTTGTTTCTTCAATCATTTTAATTTCTTCTTTTGTGTATCCATTATCTAAGAATACATCTATATGAGGAATTACATTACCTAATATAGGATATGGGAATTTCTTTGTAGTTCCTTCTTGTAAATCTAATATACCTTGAATTCCAGCTCCTGAAACTGCTTGGTAAGTTGAGTAAACTATTCTTTTTATACCATATTTATCATATAGTGGCTTTAAAGCTACCATAGCTTGAATTGTAGAACAGTTTGGATTAGCAATAATACCTTTATGCCATTTTACATCCTCTGGATTTACTTCTGGCACTACTAAAGGAACTTCTTTATCCATTCTCCAAGCACTACTGTTATCTATAACCACTGCTCCATGTTTTGCGAAAATAGGAGCAAATTCTAAGCTTACACTTCCGCCTGCTGAGAATAATGCAAAATCTATTTTCTTGTTTTCAATATTAGCTTCGCATAATTCTTCAACTAATACATCTTCACCTTTAAATTTTAAAGTTTTTCCTGCTGATCTTTTTGATGCAAATAAATATAATTCTTTAACGGGGAAATTTCTTTCTTCTAGGATTTCAAGGAATTTTCTTCCAACATTTCCTGTTGCCCCAACTATTGCTACATTGTACACAATATCCCTCCTAAATATAATCTTAATATATTCTATTTCTATATATTAAATATAGTTCAATGATAAACACTTTATCAAGTATATTTTATGATTAATTTGAAGGATTTGAGTAAGTTAACTTTCATATTTGACTAAATATGAATATTTAAGCTTATAGGGGGAATAATAGTTTTAAAAATAAATTTAAGGTAGGGGAAGAATATGAGCAAGACACCATTAAAAAAAATTATAAAAGGAAAAATTAAATCTAATAAGGAATTAACACCAGCAGAAAAATTAAGAGAAAAGATGAAATATGAAATAGCTGGGGAATTAGGATTAAGTGATAAGGTTGATAAATTTGGATGGGGGGGATTAACTGCTGAGGAAACAGGAAGAATTGGTGGGTTAATGACTAAGAGAAAAAAAGAACTTAAATTACCTAGCAATGATGAAATATTAGGTAGGAAAAAACCTCACGTTGACGAAAAGTAAAAAAAGTATATAATTTTTAGGTAGAATAATATATGGGGGATTTAAATTATTATGAAGAGTTATAAGATGATGGCAAAAGTGTATGATGAACTTATATATGAAGATGTAAACTATGAGAACATAGCAGAATACGCCTTATCAAAATGTGATAAGTATAATATTAATAAAGAAATGTATTTAGATTTAGCATGTGGAACAGGAAATGTTGGTGTTCATGTAGGAAAATCCTTCAAAGAAAATTATTTTGTTGATCTTTCACAGGATATGCTTATAGAGGCAGATAAAAAGCTTAGAGAACATAGAGTTAGAGGTAAGATAGTTTGCCAAGACATGTGTGAGTTAGAGTTAAATAGAAAGTTTGATTTAATAACATGTGTTTTAGATTCAACAAATTATATTTTAGATGATGAAAGTGTAGAAAATTATTTAAGAGGGGTATATAATCATTTAAAAGAGGATGGTTTATTTGTATTTGATATAAATTCATACTATAAAATAGCAGAAGTATTAGGCAACAATGTTTACACATATGATAGTGAAGAATTATTTTATGCTTGGGAAAATATTTTTGAAGATGAAATAGTAGAGATGAATTTAAATTTCTTTGTGAAAGATGGAGAAAAGTATGAAAGATTCACAGAGGTTCATGAAGAAAGAGCTTATAAGGAAAGTGAAATAGAATATATTCTTGATGTAATAGGTTTTAAAATAGTAGAAAAGCATAATGGTTATACAGAGGATGAAGTAACACCAGATACTGAAAGAATAGTTTATATAGTAAAAAAATAACGGAGGGATTAAATTATGAGTGATAAATTAATAAGAGCCATAGCTAAAGATGGCATGATAAGAATATTTGCAACAGAAACTACAGAGTTAGTTAATGAGGCTTCAAAAATACATGATTGTACACCTACAGCAGCTGCTGCCTTAGGAAGAATGTTAACAGCAGGTACTATGATGGGAGCAATGCTAAAATCAGATAAAGAAGTTGTAACTTTACAAATCAATGGTGGAGGAATGGCTAAAGGGGTTACTGTAACTGCTTACTCAGACTGTAGTGTTAAAGGATACATAGGAAATCCACATGTTGATTTACCTTTAAACACAGAGAATGGTAAATTAAATGTTGGTGAAGCTATTGGTAAAAATGGTGGATTAACAGTAATTAAAGATTTAGGATTAAAAGATCCATATGTAGGACAAGTTCCTATATATAGTGGAGAAATAGCTGAGGATTTAGCATATTATTTTACAGCTTCAGAGCAAATACCTTCAGCAGTTGCCCTAGGAGTATTAGTAGATAGAGATCATTCAATAAAAAAAGCTGGTGGATTTATAATTCAATTATTACCAGGAGCTGATGAACTTTTAGGTGACTTACTAACATATAGATTAGATGAGATTCCTTCATTAACTACAATGTTATCAGAAGGAAAAACAATAGAAGAAGTTATAGAATTCATTTTTGATGGAATGGATTTAAAAATATTAGAAGAAGAAACTCCAAAATATAAATGTGATTGTTCAAGAGAAAAAGTAGAGAGAGCATTATTAAGCATAGGATATAAAGATTTAAAAGAACTATATGATGAAGGTAAAGAAGAGGAATTAAAATGTCACTTCTGTAATAAAGCATATAAGTTTACAAAAGAAGATATAGGAAAATTATTAGAAGAAAAAGAAAAATCTATTGCTGATGAAGTTTCAGAAGAAATGAAAAAAGCAGAAGAGAAAGAAAAAGAAGAAAAAAATAAAAAATAAGTTGACAAATTAATTTTAAGTTAATATAATAATAAATGTCTTGAAGAGCTCAAGACATTTGGCTCGATAGCTCAGTCGGTAGAGCAGAGGACTGAAAATCCTCGTGTCGCTGGTTCGATTCCTGCTCGAGCCACCATTATTGCGGGAGTGACTCAATGGTAGAGTGTCACCTTGCCAAGGTGAAAGTTGCGAGTTCGAGTCTCGTCTTCCGCTCCAAATGCGGGTGTAGTTCAATGGTAGAACACCAGCCTTCCAAGCTGGATACCCGGGTTCGATTCCCGGTACCCGCTCCATTATATGGCGCTATAGCCAAGTGGTAAGGCAGAGGTCTGCAAAACCTTTATTCCCCGGTTCAAATCCGGGTGGCGCCTCCATAAAAAACATCTATAAGATTTCTTATAGATGTTTTTTTATGCTCTTTTAAAATAGTGTTCATTTATTAATATATAGATATAAATATTATTTTAAAAATACAGTCTTTTTAAATTAAAGATTTTATTAGCTTTTCACCAAAGTTAGAGAAATTAATTTCTTTAAATACTTTTCTTAATGTAATATGGTAGAGTTCTTCATTAGCTACAGAAGAATCCTTTATGAAAAGTTTGATTATTTGAGTGTCTCTATATTTAAACCAAGTTAAAACGGCAATTACATCTTTATTTATAGGTTTTTCAGAAATATTAAGAGTATTATCCTCTTTATATATAATTAAATCTTTATGAGATACTGAAAAAAATTCATTAGAAGGACAAGTATATTGAATTAACTTTACATTATCAATAGCTATTAGCAAATCTAAATTTTCTTTATCTCCCAAATCAGTAGTAATTTCTTTTTGTAGTTTGACAACTTTTTTCATAATAAAAATACCCCCTACAGACAAAATTATAAATTAATAGTAAAGGTTTACAAAAGATGGAATAAAGTATCAATAAAGTGCCTCTAAAAGCATATAATATATTAAATTACAACTTACAATATAATATGTTTTATATTACAAGAAAAGTACATTAATATTTTGAGAATTTAGTATTAGGATAAATAATTATTTTAATACTAGAATAATTATTTTGCTGTATGTTAAAAATTGAAATACATAATGTATTAATTATATTTTAGGTAGATATAATATATAAATAAACTTAGTAGGGGGAGTAAGGATGTTTTTAGCTATTGTAATTGTTTTAGCTTTATTTTTAACTTATTTAATTTTAAAGAATAATAAAGAAAATAAGAAAAATAAATCAAAGATAAATAGAGGTTGGAAGGTAACTCCATATTTAAGTTTAAGAATAAGTTCCTTTGAAAGTAGAATTGATTTAGAAAAGATGAGGTTAAAGGAATTAATAAAAAACACTATAAGGTTAATAGATGAGAGAGTTATTTTTATAGATTGTAATAGTGAAGGATTTTATATAAAAAGTAAAAGTGAATTAATATATATAGAATTTTTAGTAGGGGACAAAAAGGTAGAAAAAAATAAAGAAAGTGTTTCTTTAAAAAATAATGAGATAATAAAGCTAGAATTATATAATACAATAAGAAAGACTATTGGAAAATATATATGTTTTTGGGAAGAAGAATTTATAAACCCACTAGAAAGTGAATTTAATATAAGATTTTCAAGTGGACATATAATTATGAGAATTAGCAAAGAAGATAAAATAATCTTTAATAAAGATGAGGAAAATAATACTTTAAAAAATGAATCTTAAGTTTAAAGAGAAATTAATTAGATTTTTAGGATAGATATAAAGGAAACTTTATATTTATCCTTTTTATGTGTAAAATTAAATTAGAATAGTTAAAAATATAGTTATATTTTAATTTGCATTAATTTAAAGCCTAATTAAAAGTTGAAATATGAGAGGAGTATTAAGATGAAAATAAAGGATATAAAAAAATTAACTGATTGCAAGTTTTTAAACTTATATAAATTAGATATTGAGAATAAGGTTGGAAATTCTAAGGAATACTTTATAGCAAGTAGAAGAACAGAAAAAGATTTAAGCTGCGTTGTAAATAAGCATGATAAGGCAGATGGAGTTATGATAATTCCAATAACAGAAAATGATGAGTTTGTTTTGCTAAAGCAATTTAGACCGGCTATAAATGATTATATATATGAATTCCCAGCTGGACTTATAGACAATGGAGAAGATGCAATAAAGGCTGCTACAAGAGAGCTTTTTGAAGAAACTGGACTTTTAGCTAGTGAAAGTGAATATTTAATAAAGCCTAGCTATACTTCAGTAGGTATGTCTGATGAGTCTGTAGCTGTGGTTAAAATGAAGGTTTATGGAAATATTTCAACAGAAAATTTAGAAGAAAATGAAGAAATAGAAGTTATTAAAGTGCCTAGAAAAGAGGCTAAAAACTTTGTTAAAGAAAATAATGTATCAATAAAAACTGCATTGGTTTTAAGCTTTATGTAGATTATAAATAAATTAAAGGAGCTTTATGAAACTTTGAGATAAAATTTATAAATGTATTAAGAGTTTTTCTTTATACTATTTATAAACTTTATTATTTATTTTCATAATGCTCCTTTTAAAATATATTATTATATTAAAATTTCTTTTGGTTCTTTAGCTAAGTTATGAACTACACTTTCTGGAATTTCTCCTTTGTGAAGTTTTAAGGCATTTAATGCAGCGCCTTTAATTGGTGGAAGTATAGGTGCTGTTAGATTAAAAGCAGTATAATTATCCTGAAGATAATTTCTTAGTGGGTCTAAGATAAATTCTTTTGAGTTAAATACACTACCAGAGTAAGAAATATTTAATACTCCTGTAAACTCAAGTTGATTAGTTAATCCATTTACCATTAGAAGACATTCTTTAGCAGCTTGTCTATATATATCTAAAGCATATTTATCTCCTTTAAGAGCAGCTTTGTAAACTAACATTGCAAGATTAGCAACTTTAGTTCTATCTTGTTTATATTCATCCTTTATAAGGAATATTAAATCAAAATCATTTTCTAGTTTTAATTCATTTTTAAATATATCATAAAGGGCAGTTCTTTCTAATCTATGATCAGATTGTTTTCCAAAGATTTCAACCCCTTTTTTAGCAATCCAATATCCAGAACCTTCATCACCACATATATATCCCCAGCCACTAGTTCTTGCTGTTTTTAAATCATTAGTTATACCAGATGCAATAGCTCCTGTTCCTAGAATTATACATATTCCAGGTTTACCAGCTAAGGAGCCAGCTAAGGCAACTTCTACATCGTTTCCACAAGAAAATTTATTTTCTCCTAAGATTTCAACTATTATAGAGTTCATTTTTAATTTTTCACTTTCATTTTCACCATAAGCAGGTAAACCTAAAAATGAGTAACTAAGATCATCTCTGCATATATTAATTTCACTACAAATCTTATCAATACCTTCTTGAATACCTTTTCTAAAACCATCAAAACCTACTTGATGTATATGACATGTACCACTAGTATAAGTTGATAAAACCTCTCCTAAATGGTTTATAAGCATAAATGATGTTTTTGTTCCACCTGCATCAATACCTAAATAAAACATACTTTTCCCCCTCTTAATACATAGTTGTAATTACCACTTGGTTTTATTTTACTATATTATTAAATGTATAATCAATGGGAATGGAAAAGTATGAATTAAATTAAATAATAATTCAGTAAATATTAAATTTATCCACTTATTATCTGAAAAATATATATTTAAGTTGTAACAATAAAGGTGATAAATATAAAAAATAATATTTATATGCTATTTTATCAACATTTATTACTATATTGAGTAAAATATAGTGATTGTTAAATAGTTAATATACTACCTCTATCTATTAATTTTCCATTAGAAAGATAAATTGGTTCAACATCATATTTTAATAAAAAGTTTTTAATATGATTTCCATAGGGATGATTTTCTAAGTTGCCAAAGAAAGCCATTTGATTTTTTGAAATTAATCCGCAGGTTCCACCTATAAATCCATAATCTAAACCAGGAAGAGAAATATCACCACTAGGAATTAATAATATATCAAAACCATGAGGCTTTAAGGCTTTATAAATTCCTTTATCAGAAGTTATTAAGGCTTTTTCAGAAACTACAGCAATAGAACACTTAGAATATCCTTGTTTTATGTTTATTAAGTTCTTTTCCTTTACTGATTCAATTAGCTTAGGATCAGTAAATTTTAGATTGTGTATAAAATCATTTTTTAAGTTTACAGCATTTAAAATTACATTTCCAGGATACTTATCTTCTAAGTTATAAGAGCTTTTTATAATATTTAATTCTTTTGGTATAGAGTTAAATAATTCTTCAGAGGAATCTTTAGCTAATAAAAGAGTATTTTCATTAATTATATTTATTTGTATATCTGGATGACCATCTATAGCATTATATAATTTAGTATGTTTTGGTACCTTAATTATATTAATATTTAAATCCTTTAGTTTTTTTTCTTCAAATTCTGAAATTCTATAATCAACAAAACAAGTTCTCATAATAATCTCCTCATTCAAAATTTTATAATTTCATTTTACTAAAAAATTAAAGAAATTGTCGATTAATGAATTTATATTTTTGAATATTACATGTGAATTAATACATACTAAAAGTAGAGAAAGGAGTGAGAAAAATGCTTCTAATGACATTATGTTGTGAGGACGAAAAAAAATTAATAGAGGACATACAGAGTATAAAAAGTGTTTTAAAGAGTAAAGGAATTGTAATTGGTGTGTCAGAAAGTATCTCATGTGGAACTCACTTCGTTAAAATATACTATGGAAATAGTGACTTTGATGAAAAGATAAGAGAGACCATAATGTTATATATAAGTAATGTTATTTATAATGTAATAATAGAACACTATAGAGAAAAAGAAATGCTTCATTATATGAATGAAAATTATTTCTTTTTAAAACATGATGAAATATTAGAAATTGATTTAACTATAAATAAAATATTAAAAGGGGAGCAAAAGATTTGTTCTGATAAAGATTTTTATTGTTTAAATAAGGTAAATGACATTATAGAGAATATAAAAGAATTCATATTAGAAAATGATTATATAAACATAGAAGGATTTATAACCTTTAGAATGAAACCTTTGTTAAAGGATATAGAATGTATTATAGATAAAGTAGTAGAAGATTATATGATTGAAAAGGAATATAATGAATTCATAAAACTATTAAAGTATTTTGTAGATATACAAGAGTGTAAATTGGAAGAAGTAAATATAGTAGTTCAAAGAAATGGATCATATGAGGTTAAAGATTCTAAGGGACTTGATATCTTTAAGGATTTTTTAAATGAAATTACTGATATTGCTGAAGAAGGAATAATAAATATAGAAGATATTATTATTAGTGGTTTAATAACCAATGCACCTAAAAAAATAAAAATATATAATGAAGAACATTGTATTAATAAAGAATTTATTCAAACTATAAAAAGTGTCTTTGGTGAAAGAGTAGAAGCCCATAGAAGTTACAATGATATTCTAAAGAAATAAGTTTTTAAAATTAAAAATATTTATCATAATAAATTTTAAATTTATAAGTTTTAAAGATATAAAACTATTATTTTATTTAAAAGAAATTGATGAATTGTGTTGACAATAAAAAAGAATAATGATAAGATAACTGATGTCAAGAAGAAACAGCCGTTTCTCACCTTACAGCTATTAATGCTAGTTTGGTCATGAATTTTATTACATTTGATTTTGGTAATAGAGGACGGCTTAAAACCGTCCTTTTTTATTTATATATTTGTGTTGGCTAAATTCTATCGGAGGTGAACAAGATTAGTAAAAATTTTGCAATCAATCAAGAAATAAGAGAAAAAGAGGTTAGATTAATTTCTAGCACAGGAGAGCAACTTGGTGTTGTATCTGGAAGAGATGCACAAAAAATGGCAGATGAGGCTGAGTTAGACTTAGTTATGATTTCGCCAAATGCTAAACCACCAGTTTGCAAAATAATGGATTACGGTAAATTTATTTACGAGCAATCTAAAAAAGAAAAAGAAGCAAAAAAGAAGCAAAAGGTTATCAGTGTTAAGGAGATAAGAGTTAGCCCAACTATAGAAAAGCATGACTTAGAAATAAAAGCTAAGAATGCTAAAAAATTCTTAGAAGCTGGAGATAAAGTCAAGATAACTGTAAGATTTAGAGGAAGAGAAGCTGAGCATTCACATGTTGGTGTTAAGATATTAGATAGTTTCTTAGCTCAATTAGAGGAAGTATGTTCAGTAGAAAAACCTGCTAAATTAGAAGGTAGAAACATGATAATGATTTTAGCTCCTAAAAAAGCGTAACTTGAGAGGAGGATACTTACAATGCCAAAAATGAAAACTCATAGAGGTGCAGCAAAAAGATTCAAAAAAACAGGAACTGGAAAGTTAAAGAGAGCTCACGCTTTCACTAGCCATATCTTAACAAAGAAAAGTGCTAAGAGAAAAAGAAATTTAAGAAAAACTGGTTATGTTTCAACTGCACAAGAAAAAGCAATGAAGAAATTATTACCATATCTATAAGATAAAACACGGAGTAGGAGGTCTAGAAAATGGCAAGAGTTAAGAGAGCGGTAAATGCTCGTAAAAATCATAAAAAAGTTTTAAAACTTGCAAAAGGATACTATGGTGGAAAAAGCAAGTTATTCAAAACTGCTAACGAATCAGTAATAAGAGCATTAAGAAATGCTTACGTTGGAAGAAGATTAAAGAAGAGAGACTACAGAAGATTATGGATAGCTAGAATAAACGCAGCTACAAGAATGAACGGTCTTTCATATTCAAGATTCATGAACGGAATGAAATTAGCTGGTGTTGATATAAACAGAAAAATGCTTTCAGAGATAGCTATAAATGATCCAAAAGCATTTGCTGATTTAGTTGAATTAGCTAAAAAGCACTTAAACGCTTAATATCAGATGCGAGTTTATCTCGCATTTTTTTTATATTTTATTTATATTTTATAAGTTTAATTTTATTCAGACTTTTATCTGAATAAAATTAAACTTATTTGCAATTACAATTAAATAAAATTACTTTTAAATTCTAAAAATAAGACAACTTTACATATATAAATTAAAAATAAGATATAATAAAATTAAAGGAAAAATATAATATTAGTTTAAGTTGGGGGTTTAATTATGTACATTAAACTGACAAAAAAGATAAAATTTAGTGCCGTTCAGATTTTAGCTTTAGGTTTTTCTATGGTTATTTTATTAGGTGCTATAATATTAAGTCTTCCAATATCATCTAAAAGTGGTGAGTTTACTCCTTTTTTAGATAGTTTATTTACTTCAACTTCAGCTGTATGTGTTACGGGACTTATAACATTAAATACAGCGGCACATTGGAACTATTTTGGGAAAACTGTCATAATAATCTTAATACAAATAGGTGGATTGGGATTCATGTCCTTTACAACTTTATTTGCCTTAATGGTTAAGAAAAAAATAACATTAAGGGAAAGACTTCTTATACAAGAAGCTATGAATACCTTTGGAATACAGGGGTTAGTTAGAATGATTAGATATATCTTAGCATTTACATTTTCAGTAGAAATGTTAGGTGCACTATTATTATCTACTCAATTTATACCCAAGTTTGGATTCTTAAAAGGAATATACTATAGTATTTGGCATTCTATATCAGCTTTTTGTAATGCAGGGTTTGATTTATTTGGAGATAATCTAGTTGGATATGCTAACAATAAAACCGTAATATTAACAATTGCAGCCTTAATAGTAATTGGTGGTTTAGGATTTACTGTTTGGTCAGAATTATATAATTATAAGGGGTATAAGAAATTATCTTTACACTCTAAAGTTGTAATAATGATAACAGCTATCCTTTTAATTGGAGGCGCTATCCTTATGTTCATATTTGAATATAATAATCCTAATACTCTTAAGTATATGAGTTTTGGAGATAAATTAACTAATGCATTCTTTGCTTCAGCAACCACAAGGACTGCTGGATTTAACTCTGTTTCTACTGCGGATATGACTTTAGCTGGAAAATTCTTAACTATATTATTAATGTTTGTAGGTGGATCACCAGGGTCAACAGCAGGGGGAATTAAAACTGCTACCTTTGGTATAGTAGTACTTACTCTGATCTCTATAATAAGAGGAAGAGAAGATACTGAAGTATTTAAAAAGAGAATTTCAAAAGAATTAGTGTATAAGGCTTTTGCTGTTTTATTTATAGGTTTTGGTATAGTGGTACTTGGAACATTAATTTTAGCAGTAACGGAACCTGGATTTTCATTAGAATATATTCTATATGAAGTTACATCAGCTTTTGCTACAGTTGGATTAACTCTTGGATTAACTCCATATCTTTCAGTAATAGGAAAAATAATAATAATAATAACTATGTATTTAGGAAGAGTGGGCCCTATGACTGTTGTTCTAGCTTTAGCTAATAGAAAGAAACCAAGTGCATACAAATACCCAGAAGATAAAATATTAATAGGATAAATAAGTTAGGAGTGTAAGGCTTATGTCAAGTAAACAATTCGTTATTATAGGATTAGGAAGATTTGGATCATCAGTAGCTAAAACTTTATATGCTTTAGGTCATGATGTTTTAGCAATTGATTCTAATGAGGATTTAGTTCAAGAAATATCAGATAGTGTAACTCATGCAGTTCAAATGGATGCAACAGATGAAAATGCTTTAAGAACTTTAGGATTAAGAAATTTTGATGTGGCTGTAGTTACAATAGGAGCTAACATACAAGCAAGTGTTATGGCAACATTACTTGTAAAAGATATGGGAATAAAATATATAATAGCTAAGGGAAATAGTGATTTACATGCTAAAGTTTTATATAAAATAGGAGCAGACAGAGTAATCTTACCTGAGAAGGATATGGGAGTTAGAGTAGCTCATAACTTAGTTTCTTCAAGCATCTTAGATTATATAGAATTATCACCAGATTATTCTATAATTGAAATAGAAAGTCCAAAAGAGTGGTATGGAAAGTCTATGAAAGAATTAAGCTTAAGAAGTAAATACGGAATAAACGTAATGGCTATTAAGAGAAACAATGAAGTTAATATATCTCCAGATGCAGATGATGTTATTAATAAGGATGACATAGTAGTTGCTATAGGTTCTGCAGAGGATTTAACAAAATTAGAAGGAAAGATATTTAGACATTAATATCTTCTAGAAAGGATTATTTGCTTTGTTAGAAATCGAAAGTAAAAATAACAACTTATTTAAAGAGATAAAAAAGTTGAAAGAAAAAAAGCATAGAATAAAGAGTAATAAGTATCTTATTGAAGGTTTAAGATTTGTAGAGGAAGCTATAAAAAGTAAGGTATCAATAGATTCAATAATTTTTACAGAAAGTTTTAAGGAGAAAAATCCTGACTTATTCTTAAAAATTAATGAAAATATAAAGCTTATACAAATGAATGAAGCTCTTTTAAAACAACTTTGTTCAACGGAAAATCCACAAGGAATTGTTGGGGTTATAAATATGCAAAACAAGGAATTAAAAAGTGGAGAGCTAGTTGTTTTAGTAGATAAGGTTCAAGATCCAGGAAATATGGGAACAATAATAAGAACAGCTCATGCAGCAGGTGCAGCAGGAATAGTAATGACTAAAGGTACTGTTGACATATATAACGATAAGACTCTAAGATCAACAATGGGTTCAATATTTTATATTCCAATTGTTGAGGATGATTCTTTAGATTTTGTAAAATCATTAAAGAAGGAAGGGTATAAACTTGTAGTAAGTTCTCTTCAAGGAAAAAATAATTTCTTTGAAGAAAATCTTCAAGGAAAAGTTATGATAGCTGTTGGTAATGAGGGAAATGGTGTCAGTGAGGAAGTATATGATATTGCAGACATAAAAGTTAAAATTCCTATGCCTGGTGAAGCTGAATCTTTAAATGTAGCTGTAGCTACTTCTATAATGATATATGAAAAGATAAGACAATCATTTAAATAAATCAGGAGGTTGTATCAAATAAAGTTTTATTATTAACTTTTGATACAATCTCTTGATTTTTTTAAAGTAAGATATTATTAAGGGGAAAAAATAATAAATACCTTGATTATAAATACTATTATATGTATAATATACTTTGAATTGAATAGATAAAAACATTGATAGAGAGAGTAGATATAGCAATTTCTTATCAGGGAAAAAATGCCATGGACTGAAAGCATTTTTAGAAACCTATATTGAAGTTCACTCTGGAGTTCTAACTGTGAAATATAAAGTAGTAGTTAGCGGCATAGTCGTTATTTGAAATTAAGTGAGTACTAATTTTTTTAGTACTAATTAGGGTGGTACCACGGATATGAATACCCCGTCCCTTGTTTTAGAGGGATGGGGTTTATTTTATTTTAATAGAAATGTGTCAATAATGAAAATATACCATTAAAATTAAATCTAAGATTAAATAATGACTAAAAAATAGATATTAGGGTTCTAAGAGCTTTAAGATAAAATCTAATATATTAATTATATATCAGGAAAGGAGAATGAAAATGCAAGATAAGTTAAATCAAATTAAAGAATTAGCTTTAGTAGAAATTAAAGAAGCTAAAGATAGTACTACTATTGATACAATAAGAGTTAAATATCTTGGTAAAAAGGGAGAGCTTACAACTATATTAAGAGGAATGGGATCTCTATCTAAAGAGGAGAGACCAATAGTTGGTAAGTTAGCTAATGAGGTAAGAGAGGTTTTAGAAGCTGAATTAGAGGCTATAACAAAGGCTGTTAAAGAAGCTGAAAAACAAGAAAAGCTTAAAAATGAAGTAATAGATATTTCAATGCCTGGTAAAAAACAAACAATAGGAAAGAAACATCCATTAGAGCAAACTTTAGATGAAATGAAAAAAATATTTGTTTCAATGGGATTTGCTATAGAAGATGGTCCAGAGGTTGAGAAAGATTACTATAACTTTGAAGCCTTAAATATTCCTAAGAACCATCCAGCTAGAAGTGAGCAAGATACATTCTACATAAATGATAATGTAGTTTTAAGAACTCAAACTTCTCCAGTTCAAGCTAGAGTAATGGAAAAACAACAACCACCAATAAAAATGATCTCACCTGGTAAGGTATTTAGATCAGATGCTGTTGATGCTACACATTCACCAATATTCTACCAAATGGAAGGTCTTGTTATAGATAAAGATATAACTTTTGCAGATCTTAAAGGAACTTTAGAATTATTTGCTAAGAAAATGTTTGGTGATAAAGTAAAAACTAAGTTTAGACCACATCATTTCCCATTCACTGAGCCATCAGCTGAAATGGATGCTACATGCTTTGTATGTAACGGAAAAGGATGTAAAGTATGTAAGGGAGAAGGTTGGATAGAAATACTAGGTTGTGGTATGGTTCACCCTCAAGTTTTAAGAAACTGTGGAATAGACCCAGAAGTTTATAGTGGATTTGCTTTCGGCTTTGGTGTAGACAGAATGGTTATGCTTAAGTATGGAATAGATGACATAAGATTATTATACGAAAGTGATATGAGATTCTTAAATCAATTCTAGTTTTAAAATAGGAGGTAAAAAAGATGAAAGTACCATTTAATTGGCTTAAAGATTACGTTGATATAGATATGACAGCAGAAGAGTTAGGTGATGCTTTAACTTTATCAGGATCAAAAGTAGAAGAGGTCGTAACTGCTGGTGCAGAAATAGAAAATATAGTTACTTGTCAAATAGATAAAATAGAACAACATCCTGATGCTGAAAAGCTTAAAATTTGTCAAGTAAACATAGGATCAGAAATGATTCAAATAGTAACAGCTGCAGATAATATGAAAGAACATGATAAAGTTCCAGTAGCTTTACATGGTGCAATATTAGCTGATGGAAGCAAAATCAAAAAAGGTAAATTAAGAGGAGAAGTTTCAAACGGAATGTTCTGTTCAGAAGAAGAATTAGGAATTGCTGACGGAAAAGAAGTTATTGGACTTATGATTTTACCAGAGGATGCTCCAATTGGGGTTTGTATAAAAGAATATTTAGGTCTTAATAAACAAGTTTTAGACTTTGAAATAACTTCAAACAGACCTGATTGTTTAAGTGTTTTAGGTATGGCTAGAGAGACAGCAGCTACAACAAGAAAAACTTACAGAATGCCAAGTACTAAGTTTGAAGTTAAATGTGATAAAAACATAAATGATGAAATAAAAGTTTCAGTTAATGATAAGCTTTGTAATAGATATATGGCTAGAGGAGTTAAAAATGTAAAGGTAGCTCCATCACCAACTTGGATGCAAGAAAGATTATTAGATGCTGGGGTTAGACCTATAAATAACATAGTTGATATTACTAACTTTGTTATGTTAGAGCTTGGTCAACCAATGCATGCCTTTGATAGAAGAGAATTAAAATCTTCTAACATAGTAGTTGAGAGAGCTAAAGATGGAGATAAATTCGTAACTTTAGATGAAATAGAAAGAGAATTAAATTCAGATGTTCTTTGCATAAAAGATGGAGAAGAAATAGTTGCTTTAGCTGGTATAATGGGTGGATTAAACTCAGGGGTTAAAGATGATACAACAGAGATTGTATTTGAATCAGCTAACTTTGATGGAACTAACATAAGAGTTAATTCTAAAAATTTAGGCTTAAGAACTGAAAGTTCATCAAGATTTGAAAAAGACATAGATCCAAACTTAGCAGCTTTAGCTTTAGACAGAGCATGTGCTTTAGTTGAAGAACTAGGCTGTGGAGAGATTATGGAAGGCACTATAGATGTCTATAATAATGTTAAAGAAGAAAAGACTCTAGAAGTAAGTGTTAGCTGGATAAACAAATTCTTAGGAACTTCATTAGAAGCTGAAGAAATGAAGAGATGTTTAGATAGCTTAGATTTAAAAACTACTATAAATGGAGATACATTAGAAATATTAGTACCTACATTTAGAATAGATGTTGATATAAGAGAAGATGTAGCAGAAGAAGTTGCAAGAATTTATGGATATAATAATATTCCAGCTACTTTAATATCAACTAGTACAGAAAAAGAAGCTAAGGACAAGAAACAATTATTAGATGAAAAAGTTATAGATACAATGTTAGCGTCAGGCTTAAATCAATCTATAAGTTACTCATTTGTAAGTCCAAAGGTATTTGATAAAATCTGTGTACCAGAAGATAGTAGCCTTAGAAATGTTGTTAAAATAAAGAATCCACTAGGAGAAGATTATAGTGTTATGAGAACTTCAACACTTCCTTCAATGATGGAATCTTTAGCAAGAAACTATTCAAGAAGCAATGAGATAGTTAGATTATTTGAAATAGGTAAAACTTATATTCCAAATTCAGATGAAAATGAATTGCCAACTGAAAGAAATATATTAACAATTGGTATTTATGGACAATGTGATTACTTCGATTTAAAAGGAATAGTTGAAAACTTATTAGATTCATTAGGTCTTAAGAGTGCATCATTCAAGAGAATGAGTGAAAACCCAAGTTATCACCCAGGAAAAACTGCTGAGTTAATATTAGGTAGAACTTCATTAGGGGTTTTAGGAGAAATTCACCCAGATGTTAATGAAAACTACGGAGTAGATGTTCCTTGCTATGTAGCTGAATTAGACTTAGATGCTATGTATAACTTCTCAAAAACAGAGAAAGCTTACAAACCATTACCTAAGTATCCAGCAATAACAAGAGATATAGCTTTACTTGTTGATGATGCAGTTCTAGTTCAAGAAATAGAAGATGCAATAAGAAAAGCTGGTGGTCAAGTAGTTGAAAAAGTTGAATTATTTGACGTTTATAAAGGTGCTCAAATACCAGAAGGTAAGAAGAGTATTGCATATGCTATAGCTTACAGAGATCCAAGCAAAACTTTAAAAGATAAAGATATAAATAAAGTTCATGATAAGATACTAAGAGCTTTAGAATATAAGCTAGGAGCTCAATTAAGAGAGCAATAATAGTTTTAAATATGTTATGTATATGTTAAAATGTACATAACATATTTTTTATTATGGAAGTAAGAGGTGTTTAAGGAAGTATGGCGACTGTTACGGTAACAATAAATGGAGTTGAATATAATTTAAAAGGCCATGAAGACGGAGAATATTTAAAAAAAGTAGCTGAATACGTAGAAGAAAAAACACAAGAGATGGCAACAAAAAATAATAAATTAAGTGCACTTGGAGTTTTATCTTTATCTGCATTAAACATAGCTGATGAATTATTTAAAGGAAACGATGAATATAATCAACTTATAGATTATTATGAAAAAGTAAAATCTGAATTAGAAAAGTCCAAAAAAGAAATAGAAGATCTTAAAGAACTAGAAGGAGAAAGTGTTTCTTTAAAGGAAAAATTAGATAAGATTACTTCAGAGAAAGAAGCCTTAGAAAAGAGTTTTAATGAATTAAAAGATAAAAAAGAAGAGATTGAGAAAAGCAGAGAAGAACTTAATAATAAATTTAATAAGCTAAATAATGAAAATTCTAATTTAAAGGAAGAGCTTAAGAATACAAAGAATAGAATGAATAATTCTAATGAGGAAATAGCTAATTTAAAGAAAGAAATTGAAAGATTAAAAAATGAAAATAATAGTTTAAAATCAGCTAAGGATAAAAACTCACATGAAGTTGAAAAATTAAGTAAAGAACTTAAAGAGGTTAAATCAAATAATGCTGAGTTAAACAAAACTATAGAAATCTCAAGAAATAAAGAGAAAAACTTAAGTAATGAGATTAATAATTTAAAAAGCAAAAATAATAATGTGGAAAAAGAGCTTAGAGATCTTAAGGAAAAAAATAATAGCTTAAGCAGTATAGTTACTGAAGCTAAGAAAAACTTAGAACTATTAAATAAAGAGATTAATAGCTTAAAGGAAAGAAATAAGACTCAAAGAGAAGAAAATGAAAAGTTAACTTTAGAAGGAGAAAATCTAAAGATTAATTGCAAAGAAATAGAAGAAAAACTTGAAGGTTTAAATAAAGAAAATGGACAACTTAAAGAAACTTCAGAGCTTTTAAATAAAGAAAAAATTTGGATCAAAGATCAAAATAGTGGTTTAAAGAAGCAAATTTTAGAGTTAGAAGCAAATCTTCAATTAGCTTTAGAAGAAAAAGATGCTTTAGGTAAGAAGATTTCAGAGGATATGGAAGTTGAAATGAAAGCCTTAAAGGAAGAAGCTGAAGAAGTTAAGGCTGAAATGGAGATTTTAGAAGAGGAAGCTAAAAAGTTAAAAAGAGAAAAAGAACTTTTAATGGAGAATAATAAAGAGTTAAGACGTAACTGGCAAACAGCTAAGTATAAACTTTTAGATTTAGAGCAAAAATACTTAGATTCTCAAGTTAAGCTTGCCACTTCACAAAAATCAAATAATGTTCTTTTAAAGAAAAAATAAAAGTGTATTTAGAGACTGTAAGAGATTTATGTGAAAATAAATTTTCTTACAGTCTTTTATAGTTTTAAATAAATTTATTATTTATATTAAGTAGTATATAAAACTTAATATATCTTAAAATTCTTATAAGCTTAGGATAAAACTTAATTTAAAAGTAAGTTTTAATTACTAAATTGGGAAATAAAAAAACTCCTTAAAAATAGTGTGTCTTTATATAACTTACTATTTATATAAAGATATAGTGAAAAATTAACTTTGATTTTAAATTTTATTTTTATGTGAATTAAAAAATAAAATTATTTTTATAGGGGATATGAACATGGAATTAATTTTCTTTCTTTAAAGTAACAAGGAGCTAATTTTGTTTCTTCTAAGAATTTATAAAGTTTTTCGAAATTTCTACCTATATGTTCTATTTTATGAGAATCTGAGCCAAGGGTTATATACTTACCTCCAAGTTCTCTATAGTATGAATAGATTTCTACCATGTTTTTAAAGGAAGTTTCATCATTTAAACGAGTAGTATTAAGTTCAAGAACTTTATTTTTAGCTATTAGTGTTTTAAAAATAGCTTGGAATTTAGGTTTAAAATCCTTAAGAGTCATTTCCTTATCATCATAAGTACTGTATCTACAAGGATAATCTATATGTCCTAAGGTATCAAAAATATCATAAAATTCTATGCATTTAAGCATATTATCAAGATATTCACCATAAACAAATTCTTTAGGTCTAGTATCTTGTTTTAGAAATCTAGAAAGAGTAACACCATTTATAGAATGAATAGAACCTATTATCATATCAAATTTATCTTTGTATTTTTCATAAAAGGCAAAGTTTTCATCTATATTGTTCATTGCAAGTCCAAGTTCTACACCTTGTTGCATATTTTTCCCTCTATATTTACTGTATTCATTTAAATAACCTTCAATATCAAGTTCAGCAAATTGAGGATGAGTTTTTAAATTATAATCTAAATGCTCTGTAGTTATTATTCCTAGATTATTTTTTTTAGCTTTCTCTAATATATCCTTAATTTTTAACTCTGAGTCAGCTGAAAATTCTGTATGTATGTGACAATCATAAAGCATTTTTTAACCTCCGCATAAATATTAGTATAATTTAATTTTATCATAACTTAGAAAAATATTAAGGAAAGCAAATTACTTTAAGGTTTATTTAGTTATTATATTTAAGACTATTATAGAAATATTCTTGAATTTAACTTAGAAGTAAAAATAAATACTATAGTAGAATTAAGATTCTTCATTAATTTTACCTATGAATAAAACAACAAATATCTATTATAAATTTTTAGAGGAAATTTTATTAAATAAATTATTAATATATAAATTTTTGTTTTATAAGTGCTTAAATGAAAAGACAAATAATGAAATGTAGAATTGTACTGTGTAATTGTGTATAATACAAAGTATTGAGTAAATTAACTAAGGAAAGACCTAGTTGAATTTTAGGAGAGATGAATTTTATGGAAAAAATAGAGTTACTAGCACCGGCAGGAAGTATGGAAAGTTTAATTGCTGCCATAAACAGAGGTGCTGATGCTATATATTTAGGAGGAAGCAAGTTTTCAGCAAGAGCTTATGCTTCTAACTTTGATAATGAAACAATGGAAAAGGCTGTGGACTATGCTCATACCTATGGAGTTAAGGTTTATGTTACAGTAAATACTTTAATTAAGGAAAATGAGTTTCAAGAAGCAGTAGATTATATAGGCGTTTTATATAAAATAGGAGTTGATGCTTTAATAATCCAAGATGTAGGATTAGCTAAAAGAATAAGAGAGGTATATCCAGATTTTGAATTACACGCTTCAACTCAAATGAGCATACATAATGGAGAAGGAGCCCTTTTCTTTAGAGAAAATGGATTTTTTAGAATTGTTTTATCAAGAGAACTTACTTTAGATGAAATTAAATATATTTCAAAGGACTTAGGAATAGAAACTGAGATATTTGTTCATGGAGCCTTATGTGTTTGCTATTCAGGACAATGTTTAATGAGTAGCTTAATAGGAGGAAGAAGTGGTAATAGAGGAAGATGTGCTCAAAGTTGTAGACTTCCATATACATTAATTAGAGAAAAAGATAAGAAAGAGACTAAAGGGTTCCTTTTAAGTCCTAAGGATATTTGTACTATTGAAAATGTAGAGGACTTAATAAAGACAGGAACTAGCTCATTAAAGGTTGAAGGAAGAATGAAGAGACCTGAGTATGTTGCTGGAGTTATAGAATCTTATAGAGAAGCTATAGATAATTCTTATAGAAATATTAAAAAATCTCAAGAGGGAAATAAGCTTAAACTTAAAAAGTTATTTAATAGAGAAGGTTTTTCTACAGCATATATGTATAAAAATGTTGGGAAAGATATGATGGCCTTTAAAACTCCAAGAAATACAGGAGTTTTACTTGGAGAAGTTCTAAAAAATGGAGAAGTGCTTTTATTAGATGATCTTTCATTAAAAGATGGAATAAGAACTAATGATGATGGGTTTACTGTAAGTAAAATACTTATGGGAAATAGAGAAGTTACTGAAGCTAAAAAGGGAGATAAGGTAAAAATATTCCCTAAAAAATATAAAGCTAATGATAAGCTGTATAAAACTTCAGATACTAAGCTTTTAAATGAATTAAAGACCTCTTATGAAAATCCATATGAGAGAAAGATAAACTTAAAGGCTTATATGAAATTTAAGGTTAATGAACCTATGGAACTTACTGTGGAGTACAATGGAAATTATTTTACAAAGACTGGCGATATGGTTCAAGTTGCAGTAAATAGACCTATGGATAAGGAAAAAGTTGAAAAAAACTTAAAGAAATCAGGAGATATTCCTTATGAAATAAGTGAAATAGAATACGTAACTTTTGAAGATGGTTTTGCAGCAGTTTCTTCTATAAATAATTTAAGAAGAGAAGTTTTAGAAGAGATAAGAAATTCTGAAATTAAAAAATACAAAAGAGTTATAGAAAAACAAAATAATATAGAACTTAATGAAAAGAATGGTGAAATGCCAGAGGTTTTAGTTGTTGTAAATACTAAGGAACAATTAAGAGCTTCAATAGATTGCGGAATTAAAGATATTGCTTTAGATATTTTTGGGAAAAATCAAGGGCAACTTAATAAGAATGCCATAAAAGAATTCAAAGATGAAGGAATTAATCTTTATATAAAAGCACCTACAATAATAAAAGAAGAGTTTGAAACAATAAGTAATATGATAGAAGAGAATCTTAACTTAATAAAAGGTTTAGTTACAGCTAATACTGGAATAATAAATAGATTTAAGGATAAAACAAATATTATAGGTGATTATAAACTTAATATATTTAATTCTTATGGTATGAAGTTTTATAATGAACATATGATGGGAAGCTGTTTAAGTTTAGAATTAAATAAAAAAGAGTTAAATAAAATGCTTAAAAAGTATTCTAAGGGAGCTCAAATATTTGTTTATGGAAGACCAGAGGTTATGGTTAGTGAATACTGTCCAATAGGAAGTACCTTTGGTGGAAAATGTACTTCAAAAAATTGTGATAATCAATGTGTAAGTAGTACATTTACTTTAAGAGATAGAATGAATCAAGATTTTGTTATAAGAACTGATATATTCTGTAGATCACACATATACAATACAGTACCTGTTAACTTAATTCAGGAAATTGATGAAATAAAATCTTTAGGAGTAAATTCTTTTAGATTAGACTTTGTAGATGAAAATTATGAAGAGGTTAGACAGGTTATTGAAGCTCTAAATAAGGAAGAAGCTTTAAGATTAAAGGATTATACTAAAGGTCACTTTAAAAGAGGCGTTGAGTAAAGGGGATTAAAGTATGAACGATAGAGTTTTAAGAGTTTTAGAATTTAATAAAATTAAGGAATTGGTTAAAGGATATGCCATTACAAAATCAGCTAAAGAGATGGTTTTAGACCTTAAACCATATGATTCAGTTTATGATGTAAAAGAACATTTAGAAGAAACAAAAGAAGCTTTAGATATTTTAATGAGAAAAGGAAATCCTCCTTTTGAAGGGCTTTATGATGTTAAGGAAGCTATAACAAGAGCTGAAAAAGGTGGAGTTTTAAGTATAGAAGGCTTACTTAGAATAGGAAACATGTTATCTGTAACAAGAAAACTTTCTGATTTTTTAGCTAGAAAAGAAGAGGAAGAAGAGCATAGAATACTAGAAGGAATGAGAGAAGGACTTATAGTACTTAGAGGTGTAGAAAGTGCTATATCAAAGGCTATAGTAAGTGAAGATGAAATTGCAGATTCTGCAAGTGATAAACTTTATAGTATAAGAAGAATCTTAAAAGAAAAAAATTCATCTATAAGAGATAAAGTTAATTCCATAGTAAGAAGTAATGCTCAATATCTTCAAGATTCCTTATACACAGTTAGAGGAGATAGATATGTTATTCCTGTAAAAGCTGAATATAAATCTCAAGTTCCAGGACTTGTTCATGATCAAAGTTCAACAGGGGCTACACTTTTTATAGAACCAACGGCTTTAGTAAACTTAAATAATGAAATAAAAGAACTTATGCTAAAGGAAAGAGCTGAGATTGAGAGAATATTAGCAGAATTATCAGCCTTAGTATATAAAAATATTGATGTTATAAAAGTTAACTTTAATATAATAGTTGAATTAGACTTTATATTTGCAAAGGCTAAATACGGTAGTGATTTAGGTGGAACAATGCCTATAGTAAATGAAGAAGGAGTAATAGATTTAATGGATGCTAGGCATCCACTAATTCCTAAAGACAAAGTTGTTTCTTCTGATATTTATTTAGGAAGAGAATTTTCAACATTACTTATAACAGGGCCAAATACTGGTGGTAAAACTGTAACCTTAAAGACTACAGGGCTTATTGAACTTATGGGATTAAGTGGACTTTTAATACCAGCAAGTGAAAATTCAAGCATAAGCTTCTTTGAAGAGATATTTGCAGATATAGGAGATGAGCAAAGTATAGAGCAAAGTTTATCAACTTTCTCTTCTCATATGACTAATATAGTTAGAATAATGGAGAAAGCAAATAATAAAAGTTTCGTACTTTTTGATGAACTTGGAGCTGGAACAGACCCTACAGAGGGAGCTGCACTTGCCATTTCAATATTAGAAAACTTAAGAGCAAGAGGATGTAGAATAATGTCTACAACTCACTATAGTGAATTAAAAGGATATGCATTAAAAACTGAAAATGTTGAGAATGCTTCTGTTGAGTTTAATGTTGAAACCTTAAGACCAACTTATAGACTTTTAATAGGAGTTCCAGGAAAATCAAATGCTTTTGAAATTTCAAGAAGATTAGGACTTAAAGATAATGTCATAGAAGAGGCTAAAAAGGTTATTTCTACTGAATCACTTCAATTTGAAGATTTAATACAATCACTTCAAGAAAAGAGTATAAAAGCAGAAAATGATGCCAGAGAAGCTGCTATATTAAGAAATGATGCAGAAAAATATAAGAATAGATATAAAGAGAAATTTGAAAGAATTGAAAGCGTAAGAGATAATGTTTATGCAGAGGCTAGAAGAGAAGCAAAGCAAATTTTAGATTCAGCTAAGGAAGAGGCTGATGCTATTCTTAAAAATATGAGAGACCTAGAAAGAATGGGGATTTCTAGTGATGCAAGAAGAAAGCTTGAGGCTGAAAGAGGAAAGCTTAGAGATAAAATAAGTGATGCAGAAGCTAGGCTTCAAAAGAAAAAAGAAGAGCAAAAGGGAGAAGAACTTAAAAAGATTGAGGTTGGAATGGAAGCCTTATTACCTTCAATAAACCAAAAAGTCATAGTTCTTTCTAAGCCAGATAATAAAGGTGAAGTTCAAGTTCAAGCTGGAATTATGAAAATAAATGTTAAGGCTAAGGATTTAAGAGTAGCCAAGGAAACTAAAGAAGAAAAGAAAATTAAAAAGAGAGAAGCAAGATTAAACTTAAGACAGGTGGATCCATCAATAGACTTAAGAGGTATGGATTCAGAAGAAGCTTGTTACACTGCAGATAAGTATTTAGATGATGCTTATGTTGCTGGAAGAGGAGAAGTAACTTTAGTTCATGGAAAAGGTACTGGTGTTTTAAGAAAAGCTATAAATGATATGCTTAAGAAACATCCTCATGTAAAATCTCACAGACTAGGTGAGTATGGAGAGGGTGGAACAGGAGTTACTGTTGTAATATTAAAATAAATTTTTAATATTAAATTATGACTTAACTTAGATTTTGATTTATATAAATTTAAGTTTATTACAAAATAAATAATAATCTAAAAAATAATATTAAGAGTTCGTCTAAATTTTTTATTAGTAGATTTAAAGAAACTAAAGCTTATAAAGAATTTTAGATGGGCTCTTTTTAGATACAATTTATTAAAAAAAGCATGGGTATATTTATGATATAATCAATTTAAACTTTGAGAATTATGTAAAATTGGTATAGAGGGGGCTGTTAGGTGAAAGCGAAAAAGAAAAATAAAAAAATTAAACTTAATGAAGGTAGAGTATTAGCTTTTTTATTAGCCATAGTAATATTATTTTTAGTTTTAGTAGGTAGATTGCTTTACATAGGTATATTTAGATCAAAAGATTATAAGGCTATGGCAGAGGAACAATGGACCAATGAAATACAAATAGATGCTAGAAGAGGACGTATATTAGATAGGAACAATAGGGAGTTAGCAGTTACTGCAAACGTATTTAGAGTAGATTTAGATTTAATAACCTTAAGAAAATATATTGATAAGAAAGATACTGATAATATTGAGATTGCAAAATTATTAGCTGAAGCCTTAGAGATGGATGAAGAAAAGGTTTTATCAAGAATAGAACTTACATATCCATCAGGAAATCCAGCAAATTCTGCTACTTTAATAAGAAGAATAGAAAAGGAAAAGGCTGATAAGGTTAAAGAGTTAGATATAAAGGGAGTAATAGTATCAGAGGATACAAAAAGATACTATCCTAATGGAGATTTTCTTTCTCATACTTTAGGAACAACTAATGCAGATGGAGAAGGATTAAGTGGATTAGAACTTTATTATAATGAAGAACTTATGGGTATTCCAGGAGTAAGAGTTAGTGAAGTTTCTGGAAATAGCACTTCAAATCCTTATTCTGAAACAAGTTTTACTCCACCTGTAGATGGAAAAGATATGACTTTGACAATAGATGAGAATATACAATACTTTGTTGAAAAGGTAGCTGAAGATGCCTTAAAGAAACATAATGCAGATTCAGTAAGTATTGCAGTTATGAATCCTAATAATGGAGAAATTTTAGGAATGGTAAATAAACCTGGATTTAATCCTAATAATCCTTACGAAGGTAGTGAGGCATTTAAGGGGAAAGATGAATCAGCGAAACTTCAAAATATGTGGAGAAATACAATTGTTTCAGATTCCTTTGAGCCAGGTTCAATATTTAAAATAATAACTTCTATAGCAGCTATAGAGGAAAATATAGCAGGAAAAGATGAGGTTTATTATTGTGATGGTAGTTTGAATGTAGCAGGAAAAAATATAAGATGTTGGAAGCCTGGTGGACATGGAGTACAAAATTTTAACCAAACATTAGAAAATTCATGTAATGTTGCTTTCATGGAAATGGGGGCAAAATTAGGAGCAGAAAAGTTAAATGAATATATTAAACTTTTTGGATTTGGAACTCAATCAGGAATAGATTTACCGGGAGAAGCTACAGGAATAGTTAAAAATGTAGAAGATATAAGTGCTGTAGATTTAGCAACTATATCTTTTGGACAAACTAATACAATGAATGGTATTCAGTTTATGACAGCCTTAAATGCTGTTGCAAATGGAGGAGATTTAATTCAGCCTCATATTATGAAAGAATTAAGTCATAAGGATGATAATGGGACAAAAATTATAGATGAAGTTTTTGTGCCTAAAATACAAGAAAATATAGTAGATGAAAAAAGTACTATGAGAGTTAAAGCGGCATTAGAATCTACTGTTTCTAATGGATCTTCAAAGGATGCTGGTATTGAAGGCATAAAAGTAGCAGGAAAAACTGGTACAGCAGAAAAGGTAGATCCTGAAACAGGTACTTATGGAGCTGGGTATATAGCATCCTTTGCCGGATTTGCACCATATGATAATCCACAAGTATCTTTAATCGTAATAATAGATAATCCTAAAAATGGAGAACATTTTGGAGGAATTGTTGCAGCTCCTTTTGCAGGAGAATTATTTAATAATATATTTAACTATATTTCATTAAATGAAGGGCAATTAGATGCGAAAGATGAAAGTGTAATAATCCCTGATTTAAGAGGAGATAAGGTAACTAGTGCTGAAAAAACTTTAAATGAATTAGGAATTAATTGTGTAATTGAGGGAGATGGAACCTTTGTTACTTCAGTTACACCTATACCAGGCTATAAGGTTAAAAAGGGTGATAGTATAACCTTGTATGCTGGAAGTAGATTTGATAGAAATGAAAAGGAAATAGTAGTTCCTGATTTTAGAAAATTAAATAAGGAAGAGGCAGAAGAAATTTTAAAATCCTTAGGATTAAAGGGAGAATTTGAAGGAGAAGGTGAAATTAAGGAGCAGAGCATAAGTGCAGGAGAAATAATAAAAAGTGGAGATAAGATTAAATTTAAATTAGAAGGATAAAACTTTAAAAATAAAGAGTTATATCAAATAACATATAATAAATATTATAAACCTCTTAATGTTTATGAGATTTATTATTAATTTTTTGATATAACTCTTTTTTACTTTAAAATATAAACACTTTTTTTATGAAGTTTTAAGGATTATAATAAAATAGAATTTTGTTAATAAATAATGGATAATTTTTTATAAAATTAGGAGTGAATTTATTTTAATAAGTTTTAGGGAGGAGAAATTTGTGATTTTAATTAGTGGATGTTTGTGTGGAGTTAATTGTAAATACAATGGTGAAAATAATTTAAATGAAAATATATTAAAGCTTCTTAAGGAAGGGCGAGCGGTGATTGCATGTCCAGAACAATTAGGAGGACTAAAAACTCCAAGAATACCAAGTGAAATAGTGGGGGGAACAGGAAAAGATGTACTAGAAGGAAAGGCAAAAGTACTTAGTAAGGATGGAACTGATGTTACAAAAGAATTTCTTAAAGGAGCTTATGAAACTTTAAATGTAGCAAAGAGCATAAATGCAGAATATGTAATTTTAAAAGCAAAAAGTCCATCTTGTGGTTTTGGAGTTATATATTCAGGAAATTTTAATGGAGAGAAAAAAGAAGGAAATGGGGTAACTTGTGAACTTCTACTTCAAAATGGATTTAAAGTTAAAACAGAAAATGATTTTTAGGAGGAATGTATAAATGAATAAGGATATGAGAGATAAAGCTAGAGAGCTTTATAATGGAAGTTGTAGAGTATGTAAAGTTTGTAATGGAGTAGCATGTGCAGGAGAAGTTCCTGGCATGGGGGGAAAAGGAACAGGAGATTCTTTTATAAGAAATGTAGCGGCCTTAGAGGAAATAAAACTTAATATGAGAACAATTCATGATGCTAAAAACCCTACTACAAATATTGAATTTTTCGGTAAGAATATGGAGTTACCACTTTTTGCAGCTCCTATAACAGGAACTATGTTAAATATGGGTGGAAAAGTTAGTGAAAGAGAATATATTGAGGGAGTAGTTAAGGGATGCTTAGATTCAGGTATATATCCTATGGTAGGAGATACAGCAGTAGACTTATGTTTAGCTACTAATTTAGAAGTAATAGAAGAATATAATGGACAAGGAATTATATTTATAAAACCTTGGAAAAATGAAGTTGTAATAGAAAAAATAAAAATGGCAGAAAAAGCAGGAGCCTTTGCTGTAGGCGTGGATATAGATGCAGCTGGACTTATAACTTTAGCTATGAATGGAAAGCCAGTTGAACCTAAAAACTTAGAGGAAATAAAAGAACTAGTAAATTCAACAAAATTACCTTTTATACTTAAGGGAATAATGACGCCAGATGAGGCTGAATTAGCAGTAGAAGCAGGGGTAGATGCTATAGTAGTATCTAACCATGGAGGAAGAGTTTTAGATCAAACTCCAGCTTCATGTGAAGTGTTACCAGAGATAGCAGCTAGGGTTAAAGGAAAAGTTAAAATTTTAGTTGATGGTGGAGTAAGAACTGGAGTTGATATATTAAAAATGATAGCCTTAGGTGCTGATTGCGTTTTAATAGGAAGACCTTTTATAACAGCTACCTTTGCTCATGGAGCTAAAGGGGTAGAAGAATATGTGAATTCTTTAAAAGGTGAATTAAAATCAGCTATGGTATTAACAGGATGTAACTCAATAGAAAACATAGATAACAGAGTTATTTATAAAGGAGAGAATTAACTTATGAAAGTTTTTGCACATAGAGGATTTAGTTATAGATATCCAGAGAATACTTTGTTAGCATTTAAAGAGGCTTTAAAATTAGATATATATGGAATAGAGCTTGATGTGCATAAAAGTAAAGATGGAAAATTAGTAATAATACATGATGAGGATATAAAAAGAACTTTTAAAGGAGAGGGAAAAGTTAAGGATTATACTTTTGAAAAACTTAGAAACTTTAAGTGTAGTAAAGAAGGCTTTGAAAATAATGATGATTGTAAGATTTCCTTATTAGAAGATGTTTTTAATCTTATAAAAGATAAAGATATAGTTTTAAATATAGAAATTAAAAATGATGTAATAGATTATGAAAATATTGAGATGGATGTATTAGATTTAATAAAGGAATATAAATTAGAAAGAAAAATACTTATTTCAAGTTTTAATCATAAGGCCTTAGAAAAAGTTAAAAGTTAAATGAAGATATTAAATTAGGAGTACTTTATGAAAAAGAAATGCCTAATATTCTTGATATTGCTAAAAGTTTAAATGCATATGCAATACACCCTGCTAAATCTCTTGTTTCAGAAGAACTGGTAGAAAAAGCACATAATGAAGGTGTAAAAGTCAATGTTTATACAGTGAATGAAAAAGAGGATATAGATAAACTTAAAAATTATGGAGTAGATGCTATATTTACAGATCAGGCTAAAATGGCTTTAGAGTACTTAAAATAACAAGTAAATTTAAAAAGCCATTAATTAATACTAAATAATAAACCTTATAAATTATTAGTAAAATTTAATAATTTATAAGGTTTATTTTATAATATTACTCTTTAATATAATCTATTTTTTAAACATAAAATTAAAAAATGAATAATTTTTAATATTTATTGTAATAAATATTATGTTATTTGAATAAATATATATAGGATAAATATAGTTAAGGAGGAAGTATGAAAGTTAGGGCTATAAAAAGTTTTTTAGTAACTACAATGGCAATGACTTTTTTAGTTAGTATGGGACAAGGAGCTATATTAACTAAGGCAAATACTATAAATAATATGAAATATGTAACAGAAGCATTTGGAGCAATTCCAACAGAAGAACAGGTTAGCTATCAAAAAGAAGAACTTACAGCATTTATACACTTTGGTGTGAATACCTTTACAGGAAGAGAGTGGGGAGATGGAACAGAAAATCCAGAAATTTTTAACCCTACTAATTTAGATGCTGATCAATGGGTAAAAACTTTGGCAGAGGCAGGCTTTGGAAGGGTTATATTAACTGCAAAACATCATGATGGATTTTGTTTGTGGGATAGTGCATATACAAAGCATGATGTAGCTAGTAGTCCTTGGAAAAATGGAAAGGGAGATGTGGTTAAAGAGGTTTCAGAAGCTTGCGCTAAATATAATATAAAATTTGGAGTTTATTTGTCACCATGGGACCAAAATTCAGAACATTATGGAGAAGGTAATGGTGGTGATTATAATGAGTTTTACATGAATCAGCTAAGAGAGTTATTAACTAACTATGGACCTATAGCTGAAGTTTGGATGGATGGAGCAAAGGGATCAAATGTTAAGCAAGAATATAACTTTGAAGAATGGTTTGCTCTTATAAAAGAATTACAACCAGAATGTTTAATATTTAGTCCACAGGGTCCAGATATTAGATGGATTGGAAATGAAAAAGGATATGCAGGAGAGCCATGCTGGTCAACTATAGATATTGAAAAAATGAAAGAAAGGGAAAATCCAACATATTTGAATAATGGAGAAGAAGGTGGACCAGATTGGGTAGTTGGAGAGTCAGATGTATCAATAAGACCAGGTTGGTTTTACCATGAATCTCAAGATAACGAAGTTAAATCCTTAGAAAAAATGATGGATATTTATTTTAAATCCATAGGGAGAAATTCAGTTTTATTATTAAATGTTCCCCCTAATAAGGAAGGAAAGTTACATGAAAATGATGTTAATAGATTAAAGGAATTTGGTGAAACAATTAAAGAGTTATTTAATGATGATTTAGCTTTAAATAAAGAGGTAATAGTAGATGGTTTTGCTAATAGGGATGAGACATATGGTGCAAATAAAATTGTAGATGGAGATTATGATACTTATTGGGCACCAGATAATAGTAGTAAAACAGGTACTATTGAAATAGATTTAGGTGGAAGTAAAGAATTTGATGTTATTTCTTTGCAAGAGTATATACCATTAGGTCAAAGAGTATCCAGTTTTAATATAGAAGTGTTACAAGGAGAAAATTGTAATAAGGTTTATGAAGGAAAAACAATAGGGTATAAAAGACTTGTTAGAATAGCACCAACTAAAGGAGAAAAAATAAGAATTAATATAACTGGTTCATTAGAAGTGCCACTTATAAATAATGTTGGAGTTTATAAACAGCCTACTAGTATAGAATTGCCAGCAGGGCCACCAGCTGGATTGAAAGTGTTAAATGATAATAATAAGGGAAATGAATTAGAACAATTTAACTTTAGTGATGGATGGGTATATGAGACTATCCATGGAGAAAATGATTTAGGTGGAGATGCTCACTATACAAGTAAAACTAATGCTACAGTTAATATTAAATTTAATGGGACTAAGTTTTTCTTATCAGGAACAAAGGATTCAGGACATGGAATAATGGAAATTTCCATAGACGGTGAAAATCCAGTAGAGGTTGACTTATATTCTCCTAATAGAAAATCTAAAGAGATAGTTTTTGAAAGTGAAGATTTAATCGATGGAGAGCATGAAGTTACGGTCAAATGTACTGGAAGAAAAAATTCAAGTGCTAGGGGAGTGGCAGCTCATATAGATGGAGCTTATGTATTAGACAATGGTGGAAAAGGTATGGTTGAATTTGAAAAGGTAGGATACGAAGTAAGTGAAAATATAGGAACTGCTACTTTTAAGGTTATAAGAAAAGGCGGAAGTAATGGTAAGCTTGAAGTTAACTATGATACTTTAGCTGGCACTGCTTTAAATGGAGTTGATTATCAAACATGGTCTGGTACTTTAGCATTTAATGAAGGTGAAACAGAAAAAACTTTTGATATAACAATCATTGATGATAAGGAAAAAGAAGAGCCTAAGGAATTCTATTTAAAATTAAGTGATCCAATAGGTGGAATATTAGGATTTAATTCAAGAGCTACAGTTACCATTAATGATGATGAGTAAATTAAATAATGAATTATATATTAAAATAATTTTATGTGCTGTATCTAATTATGCCTAAAATTTTTAAGCATTTAATCATTTTTAAAATTTTTAGGTGAAGATACAGCCTATTTATTACATATATTTATAATAAATGCAAAAATGCATTATTAAATATGATTATTACTATATTAGGGGGATGATTTATGAAAAGGAAATTCTTGAAGAAAATAGCATTGTTAGTTTCTTTAATGGTAGTGGGTCAATCAGTATATACTTTTGCTAAGTCTAGTAGATTTAATGAAGTAGGAAATAGTACTTTAAATGAAAATATTGATCTAGATAAATTAGCCTTATGGTATGATGAGCCTGCTACAAAATGGGAAAATGAGGCCCTTCCAATTGGAAATGGATATATGGGGGGAATGATTTTTGGAAGTGTATCAAGTGAAAGAATACAATATAATGAAAAAACTCTATGGTCTGGTGGACCAGGAGCATGGGAAGATTATAATGGGGGAAATAAAGAAGGTGCTTGGGAAGCTGTACAAGAAATAAGAAAATTATTAGCAGAAGGGAAAACTCCTTCAAACGATTTATACAAAAGAGTATGTGGTGATCAAAGAGCTTATGGAGCTTATCAAAATTTTGGAGATATATTCTTAGATTTTAAGTCTCATGAGGAGAGTAAGGTAACTAATTATAGAAGAGAGCTTAATATAGAGGAATCTTTATCTACAGTTAAATATAACTATAAGGGTGTTAATTATGAGAGAGAATATTTTTGTAGTTATCCTGATAATGTAATGGTTATTAAATTAAAGGCTGATAAAGCTTCTTCGTTAACTGTAGATGTTAGAAATGAAGGTGCCCATAATGGGAAGAATCTTTCTGTAGAAAATAACACTTTGATATTAAGTGGTGCAATAGAAGATAATGGAATGAAATATGAATCTCAAATCAAGGTTATTAATACTGGAGGATCAATTCAGGATAAAGAAGATAAAATAAGTGTTGAAAATGCAGATGAAATAACAATAATAATGAGTGCAGGAACAGATTATGTAAATGAATATCCAACTTATAAAGGAGAAGACCCACATTCAGCAGTAACTGAAAGAATTAATAATGCTGTAAATTTAGGATATGATGAATTAAAGAGTAGGCACATAGAAGATTATAAAAATTTATTTGATAGAGTAAATTTAAATTTAGGAGAACTTAAGTTAGATAAGCCTACTGATGAAATGCTTAATGAATATAAAACAAATCAATCCAATAGCTTAGAAACTTTATTTTTCCAATATGGTAGATATTTGCTTATATCATCTTCAAGGGAAGGTAGTTTGCCAGCTAATTTACAAGGAGTTTGGAATAATTCTAATAATCCACCTTGGAGTTCAGATTATCATTTTAATGTAAATATACAGATGAATTATTGGCCAGCAGAGGTTGCTAACTTATCTGAAACTGCCATTCCATTAGTTGAATATGTAGAGAGTTTAAGAGAACCAGGAAGAAAGACGGCAGAAATGCATTGTGGAATAGAAGGGGCAATGGAAAATAAAAATGGATGGACAGTAAATACTATGAATAATCCTTTTGGCTTTACAGCTATGGGATGGGAATTTGATTGGGGATGGGCTCCTACATCTAATGCTTGGATAAGCCAAAATCTTTGGGAGCATTACCAATTTACTGAGGATAAGGATTATTTAAGAGAAAATATATATCCTATTATGAAAGAAGCTGCACAGTTTTGGACTCAATTTTTAGTTGAATATACTCATAGTGATGGAAAAACCTATTTAGTTTCTTCACCAAGTTATTCTCCAGAACATGGTCCTAGAACTGTAGGCACAACTTTTGATCAAGAACTTATTTGGCAATTGTTCACAGATACTATAAAAGCTAGTGAAACTTTAGGAGTAGATGAAGAGTTTAGAGCAGAACTTGAAAATAAGAGAGAGAGATTATTGAAACCTCAAATAGGTAAACACGGACAAGTTCAAGAATGGAAAGATGATATAGATGATCCAAATAACAATCATAGACATATTTCTCATCTTGTAGGACTTTATCCAGGAACTCAAATAAATCAAAAAGATACTCCTGAACTATATGAAGCAGCTAAGGTTACTATGAATCATAGAGGGGATGGAGGAACAGGATGGTCTAAAGCTAATAAAATAAATCTCTGGGCTAGATTATTAGATGGAGATAGAGCCCATAGATTATTAGAAAATCAATTAACAACAAGCACTTTAGAAAACTTATTTGATACTCATCCACCTTTCCAAATTGATGGGAATATGGGAGCTGTTTCTGGAATGGCTGAAATGCTTGTACAAAGTCATTTAGGAACAATAAATCCATTACCAGCATTACCAACAGCATGGGACGATGGAAGCTTTGATGGATTAAAGGCTAGAGGAAATTTTGAGGTTTCAGCTAACTGGAATAATAATTCATTAAATCTTCTAAAGATAAAATCTGGTTCAGGAAATGATTGTTATTTAGAATATCCAGGAATAACAGAAGCTATTATAACTGATGCTAATGGAAATAAAATAACTCCAGAGGTTGTTTCAGAAAACGTAGTTAAATTCCCAACAGAAGTTAATGGAGAATATAAGATTGAAGGAATGCCTATGGAGAAACCAGAAAAGGTTAATGGATTAAAAGCTTTAAGAAATGGAGACAACTCTGTTTCATTAAAATGGAATAAGACAAAATTTGCAGAAGTTTATGATGTTTATAGAAAAGGTGAAGGGGATTTTGAATTAATAGCTGAAGATGTAAAAACAGAAGAGTTCATTGATGAAAATGCTCCTTCAAATGATAATTATAGCTATTTATATTATGTAGTGGCAAAGAATTCAGAGGGACTAGGAGAAGCCTCAGAAAAGGTTGCAGTTGAAACCAGTGTTTATTTAAGTGAATTAGAATGGAAAAGTGCATCTACTGGATATGGAACAATAAAAAAAGATGCTAGTTGTGATGGAAATACAATAACTTTAAAAGGTGAAAATGGAGAAAAGGTTTCTTATGATAAAGGAATAGGGACCCATGCTCACTCAGAGATAGTATATAGTTTAGAAGGATTAGATTACTATGATTATTTTGAAACCTTTGTTGGGGTAGATCAAGAAATGGCTGGTACTGTAGCATCTATATCCTTTGAGGTTTATTTAGATCATGAGAAGGTTTTTGATAGTGGATTAATGACAGGAGATACTACACAAAAACATGTTAAGGTGCCTATAGCTGGTAAAAATACACTTAAATTAGTTGTAAAAGATGGAGGAAATGATATAGGATCAGACCATGGAAGTTTTGGAGATGCTAAGTTAACAAAAGTTCATGCTGCTAGTAATGCAGATCTTAAATCTCTAAATATTAATGGAAATCCTATAGAAGAATTTAATGGAAGTAAATATGAATATTCTTATGAGCTTAAAAAGGGAGAAAACTTACAAAATCTAAATATTGAAGCAGAAGCTTTTACTTCAGAGGCTAAGATTGAAATTACAAAACCAGAAGAACTTCCAGGAGAAGCAGTAGTAAGAGTTACATCTAAGGATGAAACTATGCATAAAGAATACAAAATTTTAATAAATCCATATGTAATTGTGGAAGAAAGCATAATTGCTGATTATAACTTTGAAAATTCTTCTAACTTGGGAGAAGATAGCTCTAAAAATAGTTTCCATGGAGAAGTAAATGGTACAGTTAATCAAGAAGAGTCAAAGGATGGAAAAGCTGCTGATTTTGGTGATGGATATATAAAGGTTGAAAGCAATGATTCATTAAAATTAGCTGATAATATAGTTATAGAAACTGAAGTTTATTTAGATGAATACACTAATTATTGGCAAAAGATAGCTCAAAAAATAAATAATGGAACAGGAAAAGGTGGATTCTTAATAGATGTATCTCCTCAAGGAAAATTAAGATTCCATGCTGAAGGGTCAATAACTCAATTTATATCTAATAAAGCAATTCCTTTAAATGAATGGACAAATATAAAAGTTATTTTTGAACATTCAAAGGGTGAAGCCTCTATTTATGTAAATGGAGAATTAGATAAGATAGTAAAGCCAAGTTCAACTTTAGAAGTTAGTGATTTACCACTTATTATAGGTGCTGATTCTAATGGAAATGATAAATTGAAAGGGAAAATGAATAATTTAACTATTTCTTCAATAGAGCGTAGAGTAGCTAGTAGCAATTCTAGTTTAAGTGATATTTCTATTAATGGTAAAACTATGGAGGGTTTTAAAAAGGATGTATTTGACTATGAAATAGATTTAGAAGAAGGAACAAATATTGTCCCAGAAATAACAGCTACATCAGAAGATTCAAATGCCACTATTGAAATTAAAAATGCTGAAATTTTACCAGGAGTTAGTAAAATCAAAGTTATAGCAGAAGATGGTACAGAAAGTATTTACACAATTAACCTAAATATTAAAGTGAAAAATCCTTTAAAATCAGATTTTAATAAGAATGGAGAAATAGATTTAGGGGATTTATCTATGGTATCAAAATACTTTGGATCAAATAATAGTGACTTTGATCTAGATGGAGATGGTTTAGTTGGGGAATATGAAATAAACTTTGTATCTAGTGAACTTCTAAAATAAAAATAGAAATAAAATTAATTTAAAGGGGACTTTATCAAAATATAATAAAACTTACAAACATATTCCGAGAATTACTAGATTTTAAGTGAAAGTCCAAATTTTAATTTGGAATCTTGAACTTATCCAATGGAACTTTAGTTACATTGGAGTCATTTGAATAATCATTACTCCGAAGATATTACTAAAGCTTCGAAACTTAAGTGGAAGCCCAAATTTTTAATTTGGAATCTTGAACTTATGCAATTGAACTTTGTGAGATTGTATTCCTAAAAAAATTAAGTCTCAGCTTTTAAACGTAATATCTTCTCCATAATAATTTAAATTCTAAAGCTTATCTAGATATTCTCTTCATATTGTTTATAAGTTTTATAAATAATTATTTTGAGAAAGTACCCTTTATTTATATAAGACATTAAAGTTTATGAATAATAAAATGAATTTTGGAGATAATACTTAAAAGGAGGGATGATGATGGAAAATTTACAAGTAAATCAAAGAGAAAAAAAGACTAGACATTCAAGTAGACAGTGCAGAAGAAAGGGATTAGTTCCTGGAGTTATATACGGAAAAGGAATTAATAATTTCTTATTTGAAATAGGAGAATTAGAACTTAATCATGCTCTTTCTGTAACTGGTGAACATGGACTTTTAAACATAAATTCACAAGAGGGTTCTTTAAATACTCTTATAAAAGAAGTTCAAAGAGATCCTGTAACTAGAAGGGTATTACATATAGATTTAGAAAAGGTTGAAGGTAATGAAGAAATAGAAACAGCTGTTCCTATAAATTATGTTGGAGAAGAATACATAAATAAATTAGATGCAGTGTTACAAAAGAATATAGATAGCATAAAGGTAAAGTGCTCTCCATCTAATATTCCAAAGGGAGTAAATTTAAATGTGGGAAGAGCTAAGCCAGGAGAGCAATTTAAGATTGCAGATGTAGAATTTGGAAATGAAATAACAGTAGTTGATGATTTAAATTCTATAGTAGCTTCTGTAAGTTATGATCAAAAGATAATAACTCAAGAGGTAGTTGATCAAGAAGTAGCTGAAAATAGAGCTAAAAAGGAAAGTTAATATAAGCTTAATATAAATTAGAGTAAAAATGGGATTATTTTGTTTACAGTTCCATTTTTACTTTTTTTTGTTTTCAAATTTCAAAATATTGTAGTATAATATCTGTGAAAATAAAATATAAAATCCTTATAGAGATTTAAAGGGGAGATAGTGCAGTGTATAGAGAAAAATATGAAGAATGGCTAAATTCTGATATTATTTCTGAGGAAATAAAGGCGGAATTAAGAGACGTAAAAGAAGATAAGGAAATAGAAGATAGATTTTATAAGGAATTAGATTTTGGTACTGGTGGATTAAGAGGTGTTATTGGTGCTGGGACTAATAGAATGAATATCTATACTGTAGGAAAAGCTACTCAAGGATTTGCAGATTATTTAAATGATAATTATGCGGGGGAAAAATCTGTTGCAATAGCTTATGACTCAAGAAATATGTCTAAGGAGTTTGCAAAAGCGGCTGCTTTAACTCTTTGTGCAAATGGAATAAAGGTTAATCTTTTTGAATCTTTAAGACCTACTCCAATGTTATCCTTTGCAGTAAGAGAATTAAATTGTAAGGGTGGTATTGTTATAACAGCATCACATAATCCAAAACAATACAATGGATATAAAGTTTATGGAGATGATGGATGTCAATTAACAGATGCTCCTGCAAAAGCTGTTATTGGATATGTTAACAAAGTTACAGATTATGCAAACATAAAGACAATGAGTGAAGAAAAGGCTTTAGAAGAAGGTCTTTTAGTTTATATTGGTGAAGAAATAGATAAAAAGTATATAGATGATTTAAAAACTTTAACTATAAGAGAAGATTTAGTTAAGAAATATGCTAAAGATTTAAAAATAATTTATACTCCAATTCATGGTTCAGGAAATGTTCCTGTAAGAAGAATATTAAAAGAGTTAGGATATGAGAATGTATTTGTTGTTAAAGAACAAGAAATGCCAGATGGAAATTTCCCAACAGCTCCATATCCAAATCCAGAAGATCCAAAGGTATTTAAATTAGCTTTAGACATGGCTAAAGAAATTCAACCTGATATAATATTTGGAACAGATCCAGACTGTGATAGAATAGGTGTTGTTGTTAAAGACAATAATGGAGAGTACCAAGTATTAAGTGGTAACCAAACAGGAATGTTACTAACTAACTATATATTAAGTTCATTAAAGGAAATGAATAAATTACCTGAAAATGGTGCAGTTATAAAAACTATAGTTACTACAGAGTCAGTAAGAAAAATGACTGAGGAATATGGGGTAACTTTAATAGATACATTAACAGGATTTAAATATATAGGTGAAAAGATAAGGGAATTTGAAGAATCAGGTTCAAATGAATATTTATTTGGTTTTGAAGAAAGCTATGGTTACTTAGCTGGAACTTTTGCTAGAGATAAGGATGCTGTTGTAGCTTCAATGTTAATAGCTGAAATGACTTTATATTATAAAGAACAAGGAAAAACTCTTTATGATGGTTTAATAGAGCTTTATAATAAATATGGTTACTTCAAAGAAAGCTTAGTATCAATAGAACTTGCTGGAAAAGAAGGACAAGAACAAATAGCTAAGTGCATAGATGGCTTAAGAAATGATGCCCTAAAAGAAATGAAGGGAGTTAAAGTTATTACATCTTTCGATTATAAGTTAAGCAAAGAAGTAAATAACTTAACTGGAGAAGAAAAAGAAATCAAACTTCCAAAATCAAATGTCTTAAAATATGTTTTAGAAGATGATTCTTGGTTTGTTGTAAGACCATCAGGTACAGAGCCTAAGATGAAAATTTACTTATCAGTAAAAGGTTCAAGCTTAGAAGATTCAAAAGAAAAAACTGAAAACTTTAAAAATGCAATAATGGAAGTAATTAATGCTAAATTAAAATAGTTTAAGTTAAACAAAGAGCTATGTTAATATAACTTATATAAAATTTATAAGTTATAAATATAGCTCTTTTTATATTTTTAGAGCTTAATGCACAAAAGAGTTAATTAAAGTGTTATAATATATAACTAAAATAAGTGTTATAAGTTATAACTAAATACTAAGATGAACTAATTTTTATTTTGTGATAAAATAAAGTTCGAAATTTATGATATATAATAAAATTTAGGTTTATAAATTTTATTTTTAGATAGAATTAAAATAGTTAGTAAAAGTAGTTAAGGAGATAGATATATGAGTTTTAATACATTTGCAAAAGAAAAATTATCACAACTTTTATTTTTAGAAATAGATGGAGATGGATTTGTTAAAAGTTTAGGAAAAGATCCAAAAGAAGTTAATATAAATGAAGTTTATATTCCAATAGATCCAAAACATTTATCACAGGATGTGAAAAGTGGATATAAATTAGAATCTTTACCAATAAACTATTTAGTTGAAGGAATGTTTTTTGCTTTAGGTGGAGACAAGGATTTTAAATTTAATAAGGAGTATAAAAAATTAATTCCACTAATAGAGGATGCTATTCCATGTGTTAAAAAGATAGTAGCTGATAAGGTTAAAGAAGAAAATATGGTTGAAGCATTTATGCTTTTAAAGGGATTAACTGAAATATCAGATGAAACTGAGGTTTATGAAAATCTTCTTTTAATATGTGAATCTTTAAGAGAAAGAAACAAAGCTTATAATGAAACTCAACTAGAAATTTGTGATAAATGTAAAGCAAATAGAAGTGATTTAGCTCTTCCATATCTTTATTCAGCAATAGCTTACAATGATATGGGACAATATGATAAAGCTTATGTTGATATAAATGAATATTTAGCTAAGGGTGGAGAAAGAAATGAAATAGTTGAGGTTTTATATAATGAGATAAAAGACTCAGCTGATTATGAAGAAGGAAAAGAAGATTTAATAGAAGAACCAGAGGATGCCTTAAAAAGACTTCTTCCTTTAGCAGATAAATTCCAAGATAATGCTATTTTAAGATATTATATTGCAACAGCTTATAGAAGACTTGGAAATTTTGAAAAGGCCGTTTATTACTTAAATGAATGTTTATCAATTGATGATAGTATAGTTGAAGCAGTAAATGAAATGGGAATAAATTATGCATCTTTAGGAATATATGATGAAGCTGTTAAATATTTAAGAAAAGCCTTTGAAAGTACAAGAGATATAGAGGTTTGTACTAACTTAATAGTTTGTTATTTAAATGCAGGAAAAATAGAAGAGGCAAAGCAGCACTTAGATATAGCAAAGGCTATAAACAAGGATGATGAAATAGTAAAAGAAATAGAAACATTTATGAAAAATAATAATATTAAATAGCCTTAGGAGCGGAATATGTATAAGGAGTTATTAGGATATAAAATATTTTCAGATAATAAAGGGGATCTTTTAAAAGAGATTGAAAATAAAAAAAGAGTTAACATAATATCTGGAAATCCAGAGGTTTTATATAATGGTATAAAGAATGAATTTTTAAGAAATAGCTTTACTAAAGAGGATGCTTTAATAATTCCAGATGGAGTAGGAACTTTGCTTGCAGCTAAGATTAATGGAATAGATATTAGAGAAAAAATAGCTGGCATTGAAGTTATGAATATGCTTTTAGAAGAAGCTAGAGATAAGAATTTAAAAGTGTTTTTATTAGGAGCTAAGGAAGAGACACTAATTAAATGCAAGGAAAAAATAAAAGAAAACTATGATGGAATTAATATAGTTGGAAGTAATAATGGTTTTTTTGATTTAGATAATTGTGATGATTTAATAGAAAAAATTAATGAAAGCAAGGCTGATATACTTTTTGTTGCCATGGGAGCGCCTAGACAAGAAGTCTTTATAGAGAAATATAAGGATAAACTTTGTTGCAAGATCTTTATGGGTGTTGGTGGAAGTTTTGATGTGTTTGCTGGAAATGTAAATAGAGCACCACAATTCATGATTAATATAGGTATGGAATGGCTTTATAGAGTGGCTAAAGAGCCTTGGAGAATAAAGAGATTAGGTAGCATACCAAAGTTCTTATTGTTATCACTTAAGGAAAGAGGTAAAAGATAATGAAAATTTTATTTATAGCTTGTTATTCTCCTATGATAAATAATTCAGCATCAATTGAAACTCTTATGTACTTAAATAATTTATGTAATATAGAGAATAATGATGTACATCTTTTAACTGTAGACTTTCCTAAAAACTCTATATACTATGATGAGGAAATATTAAAGCTTTTAGATAGTAAAGTAAAGGTTCATGCTATTGAAGGTGGAAAATTATTTAATAAGATTATGCCCAAAAAATCTATAGAGGTAAAGGAAGAAGATAAGTCTTCTAACACAAAATCTAGTGGTAAAATTAAACTTATGAGGAAGATTAAAAATAAAATAATTTTCCCTGATATGTATTATAATTGGAGTTTTAAAGCCTCAAATTATGGCATAGAACTTATGAATAAAGAAAAGTTTGATGTTATATTTTCTATGCATGAGCCACCATCTAGTCACCTTTGTGCTTTAAGAATAAAAAAGCACTTTAAGGAGATTCCTTGGGTTTTATATTGGAGCGATCCTTGGCTTAAAGATCCATCAAGAGATGATATTGGCTTTATAAGAAAATTCATAGAAGGTAGACAAGAAAAATCAGTAGTATTAAATGGGGATAGACATATATTTGTAACTGAAGAGAATAAAAAAGATTTTATGGAAAAATATAACGTAAAAGAAGATAAAATGTTTATCGTAACTAGGGGATACAATAAAGCCATATATGAAGAAATTGAAAGGGCAGAAAAGCCAGAACTTTTAAAGGATAATAAGATAAACTTAATTTATGCTGGAGAAATTTTCAGTAAAATTAGGGATTTAAGACCTTTTATAAAAGCTTTAAAGGAATTAGAGAAAAGAAATCAGGAGCTATTTAATAGATTAAACATAATATTTTTTGGAAATATAGACGATGAAAATATTAAAGAAGAATTAAAAAAGTTTTCTAATGTTAGTGTTAATGGAAGAATTGACTATAAGGAAGCTTTAAGATACATGATACATGGAGATGTTCTTCTTGTTTTAGGAAACAAAAATTCTAAGCAAATACCTGCTAAAATATATGATTATTTAGGAACAAAGAATCTTATTATGGTTATATTAGGAGATGAAAATGATCCTATTAAGAATGTTGTAGCTAATAAAGAAAAGTGTATAGTTAGTGAAAATAATTATGAGGCTATAATAGATGACTTAAATAAATGTAGGGATTTAATAGATTTAGGTAAGAAATTTAAGGCAAATGAAGAATATGAATGGAGTAGTATAGGTAAGAAGCTAAATAATATACTAAAATTAAAATAGGCAATAAGACATGACGGAGGGGTAGACAATGAAAAACGAAAAGATTAAAGACTTTATAGAAGATTTAGGTTCAAGTTCATCAGCACCTGGTGGTGGGGCAGCAGCAGGGATTGTTGGAGCAGTAGGAGTTGCATTAACATCAATGGTTTATAGCTTAACTGTTGGTAAAAAAGCTTACGAAGCATTAAGTGAAGAAAATAAAAAGAAATTAGATGAAAATCTTGAAAATGCAAAAAAATCTTATAATGAAATGTTAGATTTCATGAACAAAGATGAGGAAGCTTTTACTGCATTAATGGATTGCTATAAGTTACCTAAGGAAACTTGTGAAGAGAAAAGCTTAAGAAGTGAAAAAATAGATGAATGTACTTTAGGGGCAATGATGGTTCCTCTAGAATTAAGCAGAAAAGCCTTAAAGTTTTTTGATAATGTAAAATTTGCTGCTAAGTATGGAAATAAAAATTTAATTTCAGATGCTGTAGTAAGTGCTATAATGCTTAGTGCTTGTATAGATAGTTCCATAGTTAATGTAGAAATAAACTTAGAGTTTTTAAAAGATAAAAACTTAGTTAAGAGTGTAAAAGAAGAAATTTTACATATAAGAAATGAAAGCAATAAATTAAAAGAAGAGATTTTAAAAGAAAGTGGTTTTCTTCAAAATTAAGTAAAAATAGAATAAAAAATTATTAGATAAATAATAAGGGGTCTATATCAAAATGTAATAAAAAACTTATAAACATATTTTGAGAATTAATAGATTAAGCTAAATTTAGAGGTTCTCTTCATACAATTTGTAAGTTTTATGAAAGTTATTTTGATATGGTCCCCTTAATTGATTTAGTATTATTCTTTTTTAGGAGTTAAATCATTTAAGGATTTAAATTCATAACCATTAGATTTTAACTCTTTTAAAATTTCATCTAAAATGGCAGTATTAGTATCTGATACGGCATGAAGCAGAGCTACTTCGCCATTATGAACTTTATCTAATATTTTTTTCTTAGCAGCTTCTTTAGAAGGTTGCTCATCAACTAACCAATCTTTATAAGCAAAACTCCAAAAAACAGAGGTATAACCAAGTTCTTCAGTGTAAGCTAAGGATTGTTCACTGTATTTACCCATTGGAGGTCTAAAGAATTTAGGCATTTCTTTTCCAGTAACTTTAGAGTATTCCTCTTCAACTTCAGTAAATTCCTTTGTAAATTTTTCTTTATCAAGTATTTTAGCCATAGATGGATGATGAGAAGTGTGATTACATACAAGATGGCCTTCTTCATCCATTCTTTTTATAAGGTCTGGATAGTCTTTTATATATGGTCTTGTTACAAAGAAGGCAGCAGGAACTTGATTTTCTTTTAATATATCAAGTATTTTTGCTGTATTACCATTTTCATATCCTTCATCAAAAGTAAGAAAAATTTCTTTCTTTGATGTGTCTCCACAATATACAACTTTATGATTGCTTATATAAGGAGTTTCTTTTGGCCCATGAGGAACACCTTCCTCTTTATTAAAAGAATAATACCAGTTAAATTCTTTTGTACAAGGGCTATTAAATTCTTTTGCACTTACTTTTGTGTTTAAAGTAATAGATAGAATCATCATTATTGAAAATAATAATGAAAAAACTTTCTTAATCATAAAATATCACCTCAAATTTAGTATGTGTTATATATTAGGATTAATTTGTATTTTTAAGTGGATAATTAGGAAACATAATACAGTTGTTGAAATATATATTAAGCTAGAGTATAATCATTAAGTATGAAATTAAATATAAGAAAGGGACGTGTACATAGATGAAATTAGGAATGGTTGGATTACCAAACGTTGGTAAAAGTACATTATTCAATGCTATTACAAAAGCAGGAGCTGAATCAGCAAACTATCCTTTCTGTACAATAGAACCAAACGTAGGTGTTGTAAGTGTACCAGATAAGAGATTAGATGTTTTAGAAAAAATATATAATACAAAGAAAAAAGTATATACTGCAATAGAGTTTTATGATATAGCAGGATTAGTTAAAGGTGCTAGTAAAGGTGAAGGATTAGGAAATAAATTCTTATCACACATAAGAGAAGTTGCAGCTATCGTTCATGTTGTAAGATGCTTTGACGATGAGAATGTTGTTCACGTAGAAGGTTCTGTAGATCCAATAAGAGATATAGAAACTATAAACTTAGAGCTTATCTTTGCAGACTTAGATGTTCTTGAAAGAAGAATGGAAAAGACTATGAAGTTAGTAAGATCAGGTGATAAAACTGCTAAGTTTGAGTATGATGTAATGGAAAGATTAAAAGCTCACTTAGAAGCAAATAAACCAGCTAGAACTTTAGAAGCTACTGAAGATGAAGAAGCTTTCGTAAAAAGCTTATTCTTAATAACTTCAAAACCAGTTTTATATGCTTGTAACATATCAGAAGATGATATGATGGAAGGAAACTTAGATAATGAGTATGTTCAAAAGGTTAGAGCATATGCTGAAACTGAGAATTCAGGAATCATGGTTGTTTGCGCTAAACTTGAAGAGGAATTATCAGGATTAGATGAAGAAGAAAAAGCTGAAATGTTATCTGAGTATGGATTAGAAGAATCAGGTCTTGATAAACTTATACAAGCAAGTTACAAATTATTAGGATTAATGAGTTACTTAACTGCAGGGGTACAAGAAGTTAGAGCTTGGACAATAAAACAAGGAACTAAAGCTCCACAAGCAGCAGGTAAAATTCACTCTGATATAGAAAGAGGATTCATAAGAGCAGAGGTTGTTTCTTATGATGATTTAGTAGAATGTGGTTCAGAAGCAGCTGCTAAAGAAAAAGGTGTTTACAGATTAGAAGGTAAAGAATACGTAATGAAAGATGGAGACATAGTTAACTTCAGATTCAACGTATAATATAAAAGAAAAAATTTATCATCAAATTTAAACAGTATTTTTAGACAAAAAAAGAGCTATTTGAAGTTTTCTTCAGATAGCTCTTTTTCTTTATGGCGGGAATATGTGGGAATCGAACCCACCCATGATGGTATTAGCACCATAACTAGGTTTTGAAGACCTGTAGAGACACCAGCCCCTATCTACTCCCATAATATTTTAAAATTTTACATCAAAATAAGTATAATGTCAAATTTTTTTCTAAGGATATTTTAATTATATAAACTTATAAATAATGAATATTGAAAGGAATTTTTAATTTTTTATAGAATAATGTATAATAAAATATAATATATAATGGGAAAATGGTTGCAATAGCATTGTATTGTAGTGTAAATTAGTAAGAGGCATAATAATTTACATAATGTTTATAATAAATACGTTTAAAAATGTTTATTAATAAAATTAAGCATGATAAATTAAAGCTATTAAGCTATATTATACAGTATATAATATGATTGAGAAAATCAAATGATGATAAGTAATTAAAAATTTAAGGAGTATTTATATGGAATTTAAACACGTTTCGGTTTTGCTAGATGAGTGCATAAATGCTTTAAATATAAAAGAAGATGGTATATATGTAGACTGCACATTAGGTGGTGCAGGTCATTCAAGTGAAATAGTAAAAAGACTATCAAGTGATGGTAGATTAATAGGATTCGATCAAGACAAAGATGCTTTGAAAGCTGCTGGAGAAAGATTGAAAGACTATAAAAATGTTACATATGTTCATAGTAATTTCTATGCTATATATGATGTATTAACAGATTTAGGCATAGATGGAGTAGATGGTATCCTTATGGACTTAGGAGTTTCTTCTTATCAATTAGATAATGGAGAAAGAGGATTTAGTTATATGCAAGATGCTCCTTTAGATATGAGAATGAATAGAGAAAATGAATTCTCAGCATATGAAATAGTTAATACATATTCAGAAGAGGAATTATATAGAATAATCAAAGAATATGGAGAAGAAAAATTTGCTAAAAGAATAGCGAGTTTCATAGTTAAAAATAGAGAAGAGAAAAATATAGAAACTACTTTGGAATTAGTTGAGATAATTAAAGCCGCAATTCCAGCAAAGGCTAGAAGAGAAGGACCACATCCAGCTAAAAGAACATTCCAAGCTATAAGAATAGAAGTTAACAAGGAACTTGAAATTATAAGTAAGACTATTTTAGATGGAGTTAAGAAACTTAATAAAGGTGGAAGAATGGCAATAATAACATTCCACTCATTAGAAGATAGAATTGTTAAAAATACATTTAAAGAATTAGCTAATCCATGCACATGTCCAAGTGAGTTTCCTGTATGTGTTTGCAATAGAAAGCCAGAAGTTAAGCTTATAAGCAGAAAACCTATTGAGGCTAGCAAGGAAGAGCTAGAATTTAATCCAAGAAGTAGAAGTGCTAAGTTAAGAATAATAGAAAAATTATAAGATGATATATTTAGATAGCTTTATTAGATTTTTAAGTAAGGGGAATAAAAATAATTGGAGAGGGATTGTAGATGATTGTAAAAGAGTTTGATTATAATGGTAGTTCAGCGCTTAAACCACAGAGAAAAGAACAAACTATACCAAGTAAAGAAACCTATGACAAGAAAAAGAAAAAAATCGAACAACAAAGAAGAAAAAAGCAAAAAGATAAAAAAATAAAAAAAAGTGTATATCAAATAGTACTTCTAATATTAGTTGTTGGTGGGATAACAATAAGTAGAGATGTAAAAGTTTATAAAACTCAGCAACAATTGGATTCATTAAATAAAGAAATAAATTCTGTTATAACAGAAAATGAAGCTTTGAAGGTTCAAATATTAAAGGCAAGTTCTTTAGACAAAATAGAGGACACTGCTAAAAATAAATTAAAAATGATATTACCAACTAAGGAAAATATGATTAAGTTAGGCGAAAGCCAAGCTACTGAAGGTAAGCAATAGGGGAATAAATTAGGATGTACTTTTATTATTATTTTAAGGGTACATCCATAATTTTTTATAAGGGCTACAATTTTATAAATTTAATTTTAATTAGATAATATGATAAATTTAGTAGAACCTTAAATTTTCATAAAGTGAATTTTAAAGATAGAACTCATTTTATTTAACTTACTACGGAGGGCTAAGGGTGAAAAAGAAGAAAAACAAAGGATTTAAAGATTATAAAATAACAAAATCGCTTAGATTTGGAAGAACATATTGGACCATGATAGTAGTATGGGGATTACTAGGAGTATTAACCTTAAGATTATCATACGTAATGATTTTTAAGCATAAAGAATATGGTTCCATGGCAGAAGAACAATGGAAAAATGAAATAAAGATAGGTGCTAAAAGAGGAGAAATCTTAGATAGAAATGGAGCTCAATTAGCTGTTAGTGCTAATGTTTATAGAGTGGATTTAGATCTTAAAACTCTAAGAGAAGATACATTTACTAAAGATGATACAGATGATACAAAAAAAGAAAAGCTTAATAAAATTGCAGGGGAGCTAGGTACTGCTTTAGATATGCCTAAAGAAGAGGTATATGATAAGATAAATAGCACTTTACCATCAGGATTGCCAGCTACTTCTGTTACTTTAATCAGAAAGATAGAAAAAGATAAAGCTGATAGTGCTAAGAATTTAAAGATAAGAGGAGTAATAGTTTCACAGGATACAAAGAGATATTACCCAGATAATAATTTCTTAGCGCAAGTATTAGGAAGAGTTGATGCAGATGGTATAGGTCAAGGTGGTATAGAGCGTGAATATAATGTGGAATTATCAGGATTACCAGGAATGAGAATATCAGAAGTTGCAAGAAATAGTAGTGGCATACCTTATTCAAATTCTGAATTTGCAAAGCCTGTTGATGGTAAAGATGTTACATTAACCGTTGATGAAACTATACAGTATTTTGCAGAAAAAGTTGCAGAAGAAGGAAAAAAAGAATATAAGGCAGATGGGGTTAGTATAATAGTTATGAATCCTAAAAATGGAGAAATATTAGCTATGGCTAATAAACCAGATTATAACCCTAATGAACCTTATAAAGGTTATGAAAATTTTCCGGGTAAAGATAAAACTGAAAAGATGGAAAATATGTGGAAAAATGATGCTGTATCAAATTCATTTGAGCCAGGATCTATATTTAAAATGGTAACATCTTCAGCTGCTGTACAAGAAGGGATAGCAGGTGGTAATGAAACTTATTTTTGTCCAGGTGGAAAAAATGTATCTGGAACTTATATAAAATGTTGGAAGCCAGAAGGACATGGAACTGAAACTTTTGACCAAATATTAGAGAACTCTTGTAACGTTGGGTTTATGGACATAGGTCAAAAACTTGGAAAAGAAAAATTAAATGAATATATAGAAAAGTTTGGATTTGGCAAGCAGACAGGAATAGATTTACCTGGAGAAACAACTGGTATAGTATTGCCAAATGATAAAATAGGTCCAGTAGAACTTGCAACCATATCATTTGGTCAAACAGATAGTGCTAGTTCAGTTCAAATGATGGCAGCTATGAATACAATTGCTAATGGAGGAACATGGATACAACCTCATATAATGAAGGAAATAAGCCATGAAGATACAAGTGGAGCAAGAGTAGTTGATAAAACTTTTGTACCTAAAAAAATTGATAATATAATAGATCAAAAAACAGCTAGGAGAGTTTCAGAAGCTTTAGAAAAAACTGTTCATTTTGGATCTCCTAAGAGAGCTTATATAGAGGGATATGGAATTGCAGGTAAAACTGGTACAGCTGAAAAGGTTAAGGCTAGTGGAGGATATGGTGCAGGGTATGTAGCTTCTTTTGCTGGATTTGCTCCATATAATGATCCACAAGTTTCAGTTTTAATATCTGTAGATAATCCAAAGGGGGAATACTTTGGAGGATTAGTAGCGGCACCATTAGCTCATGATTTATTTAGTGATATATTTAACTATATGGAATTAGATAGTTCAAAGATAGATAAAAATAAATCAAAAGAAGAGATTCTGCCAGAAGTTAGAGGTATGAGTTTAGATAAGGCTAAAGCTATTTTAGATAAGGATAACATAAAATATTCTGTAGAAGATGGTGGGAATTCTGTAGTTGATATGAATCCTAAGCCAGGATATACAATCAAAGAGGGAGATGAAATTAAACTTTACACTAAAACTACTTCAAATTATAATAAAGATGTTGTAGTACCAGATTTTAATGGACTTTCCATGGAAAAAGCAAAGGAAATTTTAAGCAAAATTGGCTTAAAGGGTACTTTTGCAGGAGAGGGAGTTATTAAGGAACAAAGTATAGCTCAAGGTGATGTAGTTAAAAGTGGTACATCAATAGAATTTAAATTAGATAAGAAATAATGATAGTTAAAAACTAGCATGTGAGTAATTTCACATGCTAGTATTTTGTGAATTTAACGCTTGTTTATTGCATAGTATTTAAGGAGTGAGAAAAATGATTCTTAAAAGTTTATTAAAGGGCTTAGATTATGAAGTTATAAAAGGTAATGAAGAGTCAAAAGTACAAAATATAAGATATGATAACAGAAAAATAGAACAAGGGGATGCCTTTGTTTGTGTAAAAGGCTTTAAAGTAGATGGACATTCCTTTATTGGTGATGCTATTAAAAAAGGAGCTAATGTATTAATAGTTCAAGAAGATGTAAGTGTTCAAGAAGACATAACAATAATAAAGGTTAGAGACACTAGAAAAGCCTTAGCAATAATGTCTTCAAATTATTTTGGAAATCCAAAGGATAAACTTAAAATAATAGGAATAACAGGAACTAATGGTAAAACCACTTCTGCTTTTATTATTAAATCTATCTTAGAAAAGGCAGGATTTATGACAGGTTTAATAGGAACCATAGCAAACTATATAGGAAATAAAAAAGTAGATGCAGTAAGAACTACACCAGAATCTTACGAGCTTCATGAGCTATTTAAAAATATGGTTGATGCTGGAGTAGAATATTGCGTTATGGAAGTTTCTTCACACTCTCTAGAGTTAGATAGAGTATATGGAATTCAATTTGAAGAGGGAATTTTCACTAATTTAACTAGAGATCATTTAGATTTTCATAAAACCTTTGAAAACTATTATAATGCTAAATTTAAGCTTTTTGAAAGAAGCAATCATAGTATCATAAACTTAGATGATCCATATGGAGCTAATATAGTTAAGGATATAGAAGAAAGAGGAGTAAAGACTAAGGTTTCTACTTTTTCAATTGAAAAAGAGTCAGACTTTAAGGCTTTTGAGATTAAAAGTCACTCAAATGGTTCAGAATTTAAGGTGAATTTAGAGAAGGTAGAAGAGTTTTATATAAATATTCCTGGAGAATATAATATATATAACTCATTAGGTTGTATAATATGTGCACATAACTTAAATATTCCAATGGATAAAATTAAAGAGGGATTAAGTGATGTGGTTATACCAGGAAGATGTGAGTTAGTAGCAAAGGAGAAAAATTTACCTTATAGCATAATAATAGATTATGCACACACACCAGATGGATTAGAAAATGTTTTAACTACAGTAAAAGCCTTTACTAAAAATAGAATGATTTCTGTATTTGGTTGTGGAGGAGATAGAGATAAGGTTAAGCGTCCTCAAATGGGTAAAATAGGATGTGAATTATCAGATATTGTAATAATTACTTCAGATAATCCAAGAAGTGAAGAGCCTATGGATATAATTAATGATATAGTAAAACCACTTAATTATGATAATTTTGTCATTGAAGTTAATAGAAAAGAAGCTATAAGAAAAGCAATGAATATGGCTTTAGAGGGAGATGTTATTGTTATAGCTGGTAAAGGACATGAAACATATCAAATACTAAAAGATGAAACAATACACTTTGATGAAAGAGAAGTTGTATATGATATTTTAGAAGGCAAGTAGAGGTGTTAAAGAATGCTAGAGTTAAATTTACAAGAGATTGTAAAAGCTACTAAGGGAGCTTTATTAAAAGAAGCTGATGTGAAAGAAATAAAGGCTGTATCAACAGATACAAGAAAAATAGAAGAAGGAACTATGTTCATTGCCTTAAAAGGTGAAAATTTTAATGGAAATAACTATGTTTTAGATGCATTTAATAAAGGTGCTAAAATTGCTATAGTTGATGAAGTTAAATGTGACTTAAATGAGTTAAAAGAGGATGTGGCTTTAATTAAGGTTCAAAATACTGGAAGAGCCTTAATGGATTTAGCTAAGTTTTATAGAGAAAAATTAGGATTAAAGGTTGTTGGTATTACTGGTTCAGCAGGAAAGACATCTACTAAGGATTTAGTGGCTGCTGTTTTAAGTGATAAATATAAAGTTTTTAAAACAAAGGGAAACTTTAATAACGAAATAGGATTACCTCTAATGATATTAGAATTAGATAGCACATATGATGTGGCTATTTTAGAAATGGGAATGAGAGGTCTTGGACAAATTAGAGAGCTTGCAGAAATAGCATCACCTGATTTAGGTATTATAACTAATATAGGTATTTCTCACATAGAAATATTAAAAACTAGAGAAAACATATTAAAAGCTAAGATGGAAATAGCAACTTTCTTTGATAAAAATAATACTCTTATTGTTTGTGGAAATGATGACTTTTTAGGAGATTTACCTAGTGCTGAATATAAAATAGTTAAAACTGGAGTTGGAGAAAATTTTGAAATAGGAGCTAAAAATATAGCTTTAGAAGAACTTTCATCTAAATTTACAGTTTATGATGGAGAAAAAGAAGAAGAGTTTTCTTTAGATATGCCAGGAGAACATAATATAAGCAATCTTATGCTAGGAATTGCTATAGCAAAAGAATTAGCTGTTTCCTTTGAAGAAATGAAAAGGGGATTAAAAAATATTGAAGCTACTTCAATGAGATTAGAGCTTATAAAAAAAGATGGGTTTTCAATTTTAAATGATTGCTATAATTCAAGTCCAGTAGCTGTTAAATCAGCTATAGATGTTATGAAAAACATAGAAGGAAAGAGAAGAATAGCAGTTTTAGGGACAATGAGAGAACTAGGACATAAATCAGAGGAAGCTCATGAAGAAATAGGTAAATATGCAAAGGAAAATGGAATAGAAAAAGTACTTTGTTTTGGTGACTTCTCAGAAAATATTAAAGAAGGATATGGAGAAGGATGCACTGTATATGAAAATAAAGAAGAACTAATAAAGGATTTACTTAACATTATATGTGAGGGAGATATTATATTAGTTAAGGCATCTAGAAGTTTAAAATTTGAAGAAATAACTAAAGCATTATTAGAAAAGTAAATGGAACTAAGGAGGTGAAGCTGCTTAATAGTTTAAGTAGCAGAATTTTATGGAAATTTTAAAGTCAATGATAGATCCAAAGATAGTAATGGCAATAGTAATAAGTTTTATAGTAGCATCAATATTAGGACCTATTATAATTCCACTACTACATAAACTTAAATTTGGACAAAACATAAGACAAGAGGGACCAAAGAGTCACTTGAAAAAAGCAGGAACTCCAACTATAGGTGGATTAATATTTATTTTTGCAACTATTATAACAATGTTTATTATGGTTAGAAATCCAACAGATGAGGCTATGATAGCTTTATATTCCTTCGTAGGATTTGGTTTTGTAGGATTCTTAGATGACTTACTAAAGATAATCAAGAAGAAAAATGAAGGATTAACATCAGGACAAAAAATGATTTTATTATTAATCGTATCAGGATTTTTAACTTGGTATGCTTATAAATATATAGGAACTAGCATTAATATACCATTCTTAAATGGGCAAATTAACTTAGGATTATTCTATATACCAGCTGCAATGTTCTACTTTGCAGGGGTAACAAATGCGGTAAACTTAACAGATGGATTAGATGGATTAGCTACATCAGTTACTGTTTTAGTAACTACATTTTTAGGGATAATTAGTTATAATTTAGGACACATAAGTTTAGCAATATTCTGTGTTGCTTTAGCAGGTGCATTACTTGCCTTCTTAAGATTTAATGCATTCCCAGCTAGAGTATTTATGGGAGATACAGGTTCTCTTGCTTTAGGAGGAGCTGTAGCAATGGTGGCATTAATACTAAAAATGCCTTTAATACTAGTGTTAATAGGAATTATTTATGTAATAGAAACACTTTCAGTTATATTACAGGTTGCTTCATTCAAGCTTACAGGTAAGAGAATATTTAAAATGGCTCCTATACATCACCATTTTGAGCAACTAGGTTGGAGTGAGACAAAGATAGTTTCTGTATTTTCTATAATAACAGTAGTATTTTGCTTCATTGCCTTTGCTTCACTTTAGAAAATTCCTAAAATAGGAGGTTTTTAAATGAAGAAAAAAAAGACTACTAAAAAGAGTAATATTAACCCATTGGATTATGGACTTTTATATACAATAGTTATTTTATTAGCTATTGGGGTGGTCATGGTTTATAGTGCCAGTTCATATTTTGCTATGGTTAACTATAATGACAGTACAGCTTTTTTGAAAAAACAGGCTTTATTTGCAGTAATTGGTTTCATAGCTATGATATTTATATCAAGATGTGATTATCATAAACTTAAAAAATTAACAGGAATACTACTTATTATAACTCCTATATTATTAGTTGCTGTTTATGCATTCCCAGCAACAAAGGGAGCACAAAGATGGATAAAGTTAGGACCACTTTCTTTCCAACCATCAGAACTTGCAAAATATGCAGTAGTTATAATCTTAGCTCACATGATTACCAATAAGGGTGAGAAGATTAAGGAGTTTTGGAAGGGTATTGTTCCTTGCTTCGTAATAGGGGGAGGATTTGCAGCTCTTATACTTGCTCAGAAAAACCTTAGTATAGCAGCTGTAACTGGCTTTGTTACATTTATAATGGTTTTTGTTGCAGGAGCAAGAAAAAGATTTATGTTTGGAGTAATAACTCCAATAATTTTATTTGCAGGTTCATTCTTTACCTTATTTGAGGATTATAGAAGAAGAAGACTTTTAAACTTTATTAATCCTTGGAAAGATCCAGCTGGTGATGGATATCAGCTTATACAATCCTTTTATGCATTAGGAGCAGGAGGAGTTACAGGACTTGGAATAGGACAATCAAGACAAAAAACGCTATACATGCCAGAGCCACATAATGACTTTATATTTGCAATAATAGGAGAAGAATTAGGATTAATAGGATGTACAGTAGTAATATTATTATTTGTAATATTTGTTTATAGAGGAATAAAAATAGCAATGAGTGCCAAAGATGAATATGGAACCTTATTAGCAGTAGGAATTACTTCAATTATAGGATTACAAGCTATAATTAATATTGCCGTTGTAACAGGCTCAATGCCAGTTACAGGAGTTCCACTTCCATTTATAAGTTATGGAGGAACTGCACTAGTGTTTAACTTAATGGCTATGGGAATTCTTCTTAATATATCAAGACAAAGAAATAAAAAGATTGATTAAAGGCGTTTTATACGCCTTTATTTTTTATTGAATTGTATGTAGAATTTTAATAGTAATTTTTTTACTATTAGTAATATTTTCTTAAAAACTTAATGAAAAAAATCTAGTAAAATGATATTATTGTTATTGAAATGCAAAATAAAGAAATAAGGAGTACTATGGATACGAACATAAATGAATATATACAAAAAAAGAAAAGAAAAAAGACAAGAAAGAAAATTATATTAATTAGTATAATACTTATTGTTATATTAGGACTAATTTTAATTAAAACACCTTATTTTAATATAAAAAAGGTTAATGTTAATAATAATAATGTTATAACTAAGGAGAGTTTAATAGGAGAAAATGATATTTTAAATCAAAATATATTCTTGATTAATACTTCCGCTTTGAAGAAAAAAATATTAAGTAACCCATATGTAAAAAGTGTTAAAATATCAAGAAAGCTTCCAGATCAATTAAGTATAAATATAGTTGAAAGAAATGCTACATTTATTGTTAATGACGGTGCTGATTTTTATGTTTTAAATGAAAATTTAGTTATAATGGAAAAGAAAAATTCAGCTGAAGGTCTAGAATTGCCTACAGTAACTGGGTTAACTGTAGAAAATAGATTTTTAGGGGAACCTATGAGTACAGATAAGGATAAAGTTGAAGTTTTAAAAGAGATTGGAGAGGCTTTAAACAAAAGCAAAATAAAGGTAAACTCTGTAGATATATCTAACCTTAATAATATTGTTATAAATAAGGGTGAGGTTCAAATACTTTTAGGAAATTCAGATGAATTAAGTGATAAGTTAACTAAGATGGTTAATATATTAAATGATCCAGCAGGAAATTTTGAAAAGGGATATATAAACATAAGCTTTAATGGGAATCCTGTAATATATAAAGAAAAGTAAGGAGGAGTGCTTTTTGAAGAAGTTGTCTTCACAAATTATTATAGGTATAGTTTGTGCTTTGTTAGGGTTTTTATTAACCTACCAATTTAAAATTATAAATAATAAAGAGAAAAACATAATAGAAAATTATAACCAAAATGACATAATGGCAGAAATAGACGGTCTTAAGAAAGAGAAAGAAGAGCTTCAAAAGAATAATGATTCTTTAAATAAGAGGCTTAAAGAAATGGAGGATGCAGCAGCATCTAAAGGGGATGTAAATAATAAAATAAAAGAGCAATTAGATAAAACAAGAATGATTTTGGGAACTGAAGAGGTTAAGGGTCCAGGAATAATTTTATCCATAACACCTAAATCTCCATTGCTTACTTCAAAGGATCCTGAATATATAAGTGAAAAGGAGATAATTCATATATTAAACTTATTAGCTTTCTCAGGGGCAGAAGCTATTGCAGTTAATGATATTAGAATAACTCCTCAGACAGGAATAAAGAATGCTAGTAACTTTATATGGATAGGAAATAATGAAAGAATTTCTCCAAAGGAGAAGTTGACAATAAAAGTTATTGGTAATCAAGATAACTTAATAAAAGGAATTGATTTCCCAGGGGAAATGGACTATGGAGTATTAGGAGGTAATTATGATTATAAATATGAGAAAAAAGATTCAATTACAATACCTAAGACTACTCAAAACCTATCTTCTGAATATTTAAAAAAGGTTGATTAGGAAGGTGATTGAATGATAGTATTTATTGGGCTTTTAGTAGGTATAATAATAGGAGTTATATTTCCAGGAAGTATACCAGATAAGTTTTCCCCATATTTATCTATAGCCATAGTTGCATGCTTAGACTCTGTTTTTGGAGCTATAAAGGCTAGTTTAAAGAAGGAATTTCAAGCTGATGTTTTTATATCAGGATTCTTTGGAAATGCAGCTTTAGCAGCTTTATTAGCATATCTAGGTGATAAACTTGGTATACCACTATACTTTGCAGCTGTAATAGTATTTGGTAGCAGAATATTTAATAACTTTGCAGCTATAAGAAGGATATTATTAGAGAAAAGCAAAGAACGATAAAGAGGTGATGCTTTGAAAAATAGAGAATTTACTATTTTTATATTTACAGCTTCCGTTATAGTTGGACTTTTAATATCTATGAATATAAGTTTTGATGGAATAGAAACTACAAAGGTGTTAAATGCTAAAGAGTATCAAGAGGCATATAATAAACGTAACAATCTTTATAATGAAATATCAAAGTTAAAGGAAAATAATAGGGAATTACAAAAGAAGATAAATAATTATTCAAAGAATGATGATGATAACAATAAAATTTCAAGGGATATGATAGAAGAGTTAAATAATAATTTAATGCTTTCTGGATTAGAAGAGGCTAAAGGACCAGGTTTAAAAATAGTTTTAGAGGATGGTGGAGAAGCTTTTAGTGGAGAAGTAGTTGATGATTTCATGAGACTTTTAAGAACTATTCATGATGATGATATGATAAAAGTTATAAATGAACTTAAAGCTGCAGGAGCAGAGGCAATATCTATAAATAACCAAAGAATAATATATAATACAGAGATATATTGTGGAGGACAGTTTTTACGAATGAATGGAGTTAAAATACCAGCTCCATTTTATGTTAATGCTATAGGTGATCCTGAAAAAATGGAGAATCAAATTATGAGAGACGGAAGTTATATTAAAACTCTTATGAATAGAGGAATAAAGGTTCAAATAACTAAGAGTGACGACATTACTATGCCAGAATATATAAGTGATATGAATTCTAAGTATATGGAACCTAATACAAAGTAAAAGAACTATGTTTTGTAAAAAATTTGTACAAAAAAGAAGGATTTTCTATTCCTATAAAGAAGAATATAATGTAATATATAATTAAAGGAGACAGTAAAAGTGGATATAAAAGAAAATTTAACAAAATTTACAGAAAAAATTCCAAGTAACGTTCAACTTATTGCTGTATCTAAAACAAGAACTATTGAAGAAATGGAAGAGGCCTATGAATTTGGTATTAGAAAATTTGGTGAAAATAAGGTTCAAGAAATAATAAGAAAATTTGATGAGTTTCACCAAGATGTAGAATGGCATTTAATAGGACATCTTCAAACTAATAAGGTGAAGTATATAGTTGATAAAGTTCATCTTATACAATCATTAGATAGTATTAAATTATTAAAAGAAATAGAAAAGGTATATGGTAAACATAATAAAATTGCCAATACTTTAATTCAAGTTAACATAGGAAGAGAAGAACAAAAGTATGGTATCTTGGAAGAAGAGTTAGATGAACTTATAGAAGCTATAGAAGCTTGTAACAATGTTAATGTTTTAGGTATTATGACTATAATTCCAAAGGGAACAGAAGAAGAATGTAGAAAGTATTTCAGTAAAACTCATAAGCTTTTTTGTGAATTAAAAGATAAAAAGTTTAAGAATATAAAAATGGAGATACTTTCAATGGGAATGTCAGGTGACTATGAAGTTGCCATTGAAGAAGGAAGCAATATGGTTAGAATTGGCCAAGGAATTTTTGGCAAAAGATTATATAAATAGAATTAGGAGGATATGTGTATGTCAAAAGTAGTTAGTAAAATGAAAAGTTTTTTAGGGTTTGATGAATTCGAAGATGAAGATGAAGTAATGGAAGAAGAAGAGGTAATGGAGGAAGAAGAATCATTTGCTCCAGTATTATCTTCTAAGAAAAGTGGTAAGGTTGTAAATATTCATACAGCTAATACAGCTAAATTAATGATAACTAAACCATTAGTTTATGATGATGCAACTGAAATCTGTACTGCATTAAAAAATAGAAAGATTGTTGTTATAAACACAACTTCATTAGAGCTTAGAACAGCTCAAAGATTAATAGACTTCGTTGGTGGAGCTTGCTATGCATTATGTGGAGAACTTCAAGAAGTTGAAAAAGGAGTATTTATAGTATCACCTTCAAATGTTGAAGTAAGTAATGAATTAAAGAGTGAATTAAGCAACAAAGGAATGTTCAACTGGGCTTCAAAATAATATGAATAAAAAAGATTTTATAAATTTATTAAATTTAGAAGAGTTTGAAGCATTAAAACTCTTTGAGAGATTTAATTTAGCTAGGACAAAAAATATTTCAGTATTTACTGATGAGTTTTATACTCCAGATGTATGGAGCACTCTTCAAGAAATGAATTTATTTGATGTAAATGTTGAAAGTTTTGGATTTTTTGAGGATGGAGAAAGAAGAGTAATAGCCTTTAATAAGGAAGAATATGATTTGTTTCCAATAAGTCTTTTAAGGATTCAATGCAATACTAAATTTTCAAAATTAGAGCACAAGGACTATTTAGGATCTATTATGGCTTTAGGCATAAATAGAAATAAAATAGGTGATTTAATTTTAAGAGATGATGGATGCTATGTTGCTGTTCATCATAGTATAATTGACTTTTTAATTAATAATTTAAATAAAATAAGAAATCTTAATTGTAAATGTGAAGTAATTTATGATTTAGATGAAATACCTAAACCTAGCTATGAAGAAAAAAATATAATAGTAACTTCTAAAAGGTTAGATTGTATAGTTGCAGCCTTGGGGAACATATCAAGAAGTAAAGCTTTAGATGCTATAAATTCAGGAAGTGTTCTTCTAGACTATAGAATAACAAAAGATAAAAGCAAAGAAGTTTCAGAAGATTCAAGACTTACCATAAGAGGTATTGGAAAGTTTAAAATAAGTAATATTTTTGGGACAACGAAGAGTGGTAGATTAAAATTGACAGTATTTAAGTATACATAGGAGTGTGATTATATGAAATTAACCCCAATGGATATTAACAACAAGGAGTTCAAAAGGGTTTTAAGAGGTTATTGTCCAGAGGAAGTAGATGAATTCTTAGACCAAATAGTCGAAGAATATGAGATTCTTTTTAAAGAAAACACTGCTTTAAAAGAGAAACTTGAAAATTCTAACGATAAGATAGAGCACTATAGTAAAATTGAGAATACAATTCAAAATACTTTATTATTAGCTCAAAATACAGCTGAGCAAGCAAAAGCTAATGCTCAAAAGGAAGCCGATGTAATAATCAAGAGCGCTAATGACACAGCTCAAAGAATATTAGATAAGGCTCACAATGATGTTATACAAATCAATGATGAGTATGACAGAGTTAAACAAGAGTTTACAAAGTTTAGAGCTAAGTTTAGAAGCTTTATGAACTTCCAAATAGATACTTTTGATGATTTAGAGAAAGATTTTATTAAGAATTTTAACATAACTAAGCCAGAGGATCAAACTGAAACAGAAGAACCACAAGGAATACAGATTGATTTTGAAGAAGAGAAAGAAGAAAAAACTGAGCTTAAAGACATCTATGAAGTGGAAACACATTTTGATGATGTAAATGAAATTAAAAGCTTCTTTGCTGAAGAGTAAAGAGCTATTAAAAAATCTCACTTTGATTAAGGTGAGATTTTTCTTTTTGTTTAATTAATTGTTGAAATTTAATATTTTATTATATAATATTTAAGATATAGCTTTAAATATTTACTTTAGAATGGAGCAAATAAACTATGAGTTTAAGTAAAGAAGTAATAAAAATAACTGAAGAAGAAAAAGGAATAAGAGCAGATAAGTTTTTAGCTCTTAAAATAGATGGAGTTTCAAGAAACTTTATTCAAGGGCTTTTTGATGATGGAAAAATTTTAATTAATGGAAAAGCAGAAAAGGGAAAATATAAGCTTTCAGTTGGAGATTGCGTTGAGGTAGAAATACCAGAACCAGAGGAATTAAAAGTTGAAGCTGAGGATATCCCATTAAATATAGTTTATGAAGATGAAGATGTGATAGTAGTTAATAAACCAAAGGGCATGGTAGTTCACCCTGCACCAGGAAATTATACTGGAACTTTAGTTAATGCATTATTACATCATTGTGATGATTTATCAGGAATAAACGGGGTTATAAGACCTGGAATAGTACACAGAATAGATAAAGATACTTCTGGAATATTAGTTGTTGCAAAAAATGATAATGCTCATCAAAAACTAGCAGAACAATTTAAAGATCATAGTATAAAAAGAGAATACTATGCTATTGTTGAGGGAAGATTTAAAAAAGAAGGTGGCACAATTGATGCACCTTTAGGAAGACACCATAGAGATAGATTAAAGTATGCTGTGGTTAAAGATGGAAAGAGAGCAGTTACTCATTATGAAGTTCTTAAGGTATTTAATTCATGTTCCCTTGTTAAATGTACTTTAGAAACAGGAAGAACACATCAGATAAGAGTTCATATGGCCTTTATAGGGCATCCATTACTTGGAGATACTGTTTATGGCTTAAAGAAACAAAAGAAATTAAGTCAAGAGGGGCAAGTTCTTCATGCTAAAACATTAGGATTTATTCATCCTACTACTGGAAAATATGTTGAATTTGACTCAGAATTGCCAGAGTACTTTGAAAAAATTGTAGAAAAATTAGGAGGGTGTTAGAATATGCATCTTAAGGCAAGTTTATTAGATGAAAATGCTATAAGAAGAGCACTTACAAGACTTTCACATGAGATAATAGAAAAGAACAAAGGGGTAGAGGATATAGTTCTTGTTGGAATTAAAAGAAGAGGATATCCTTTAGCAGAGAGACTTTCAGAGTTTATAGAAAAGTTTGAAGGAGTTAAAATTCCTGTTGCTAGTGTTGACATAACATTATACAGAGATGATTTAACTAATGTTAGTGATACACCAAATTTAAATGATCCTAAAATAGATGTGGATATAAGAGGAAAAAAGGTTATTATAGTTGATGACGTTTTATATACTTGTAGAACAGTTAGGGCAGCTATTGATGCAATAATGGATCAAGGAAGACCGGAATTTATACAGTTAGCTGTTTTAGTAGATAGAGGACACAAGGAATTACCAATAAGAGCTGACTATGTTGGAAAGAATATCCCTACATCAAAGGATGAAATAATAAAGGTTCAAATCAAAGAGATTGATGGAACTGATTCAGTTGAAATATATGAAAATTAAAACTAAGGAGTAAATTTTTATGGATTATAATTTAATAGCCACTGCAACTTTTGGCTTAGAGGCTGTTGTTGCAAAGGAATTAAAAGAGTTAGGATATGAAGACCTAAAAACTGAAAATGGAAGAGTTCATTTTGAAGGGGATGAAATGGATATTGCCATAACAAACCTTTGGCTTAGAACTGCAGATAGAGTTTTAATAAAAGTAGCTGAATTTAAAGCAGAAAGCTTTGAAGAGTTATTTAATAAAACTGTAGAGATTGATTGGAGTAAGTATATACCTGTAGATGGTAAGATGCACGTTGTTGGTAAATCTGTTAAGTCAAAACTTTTTAGTGTTCCAGACTGCCAGTCAATAGTTAAAAAAGCCGTAGTTAAGAGCATGAGCAGAAGTTATGGTCAAGATTGGTTCACAGAAGATGGTCCAGTTTATAAAATAGAAGTTGGACTTTTAAAAGATGTGGTTACCTTAACAATAGATACATCAGGAGAGGGATTACACAAAAGAGGATATAGAGAACACTCAGGGCAAGCTCCCCTTAAGGAAACACTAGCTGCAGCTATGGTTTTACTTTCAAAGTGGAGAGGAGAGCAAACTCTTATAGACCCATGTTGTGGATCAGGAACAATACTAATAGAAGCTGCTATGATAGCTAAAAACATAGCTCCAGGATTACATAGAAAATTCGTTTCTGAAACTTGGCCTTCAATGGATAAGGAAATTTGGGATCAAGTTAGAGAAGGAGCAGAGAAATCTATAAAGAAAATTCCTTTAGATATAACTGGTTATGATATAGATAGTTGGGTATTAAGTACAGCTAAAAATAACGTAAGAAAAGCAGGATTAACTGATTGTATAACTATAGAAAAAAGAAACTTCTTTGATTTTTCAACTAAGAAAAAGTATGGATATATGATTACAAATCCACCATATGGTGAGAGAATAGGTGAAAAAGAAATAGTTTCAAAATTAAATAAACACTTTGGAGAAGTTAAAGAGAAGTTAGATACTTGGGATTTTAACATTCTAACAGCATGTCCAGATTTCCAAAAAGAGTTTGGTAGAAAAGCTACTAAAAACAGAAAGCTTTACAATGGTAGACTTTTATGCTACTACTATCAATATTTAGATAATAATTTAAAGAAGTAATTTAAAAAGAATATAATATATAAAAAGTTACAAATAGAATGAAAAGATAACTGTATAAATTATTAGTTTAGTACAGAAGTTAGTAGAATCTATTTGTAACTTTTATTTTATTACTTAAGTTTTTCTAAATTTATTTCTTTTGGTGAATCCATATAAACTGTCTTGTTAGTTGAATAGATTACCATTCCAGGTTTAGAACCAGAAGGTTTCTTTACATTTTTAACTAAAGTATAGTCTACAGGAATTTTAGTGCCACCTTTTCCTTTACTATAGAAAACAGCTAAGTTAGCAGCTTCTTCTAAAGTTTTGTCAGGAATATTTGAACTTTTAACAATTACGTGAGAACCAGGTATGTCCTTAGTATGAAGCCAAGTATCATTCTTGTCAGCAAACTTTAAAGTTAAATAATCATTTTGAATATTATTTTTACCAACATAAATATCTATTCCATCAGAAGAAACATAGTGATAAGGCTTAGATTGTTTTTCTTTCTTTTTACCATTATTATTTCTTCTAAATCTTATATAGCCTGTTTCTATAAGTTCATTTTTTATAGCATCTATATCTTCATAGTTATCTGCAACCTGTATGCTTGATGAAACTGAATTTAAGTATTTAAGCTCATCTTCATTTATAGCTAATTGTTCTAAGGCAGATTCTTCAGCTTTTTTTAGTTTATTATATTTTTTAAAGTAAAATTGAATGTTTTCAGATGGTGTTTTATTTTCATCAAGTGAAATAGTTAGGTATTCTTCATTTTCACTATAATAATTTAAAAGGTCAACAGATTTATCTCCTTTTTTAATACTATAAATATAAGAGGTTAAAAGTTCACCTTTAATCTTAAATTCCTCTTTTTTATCACATTCTTCTAAGGTTTTTTCAAGAACCTTAATCTTTTTTAAACATCTGTCTATATTAGTATTAACTAATTTTTGAATATCTGCACTTTTTGCATGTAATCTATCTTGTTTATCCTTATTAGCAAAAAAGGCATCTAAAAGTTCACTACTATTATCATAAACTTCTTTAGTACAATGGTCTAAAATAGATAAATCCTTAAAATAAAAATCTATAATTTTTTCATTCTTGTAGAATATAATATTTTGTATATCTTTAAATATGTTATTAAAGTAATTACATATAAAATTGAATATATCATCAAAAACATATGAATCTCCAAATTGTGATTTAAATAATGAATACATTTCAAGAGAAAGATTTTTACCAACACCAGTTAGTAGCTTTGAAAAAATCTTTTCATCCAATTCATTATTATTTTTGCTTAATTCTATCTTTAAATCTTCCTTTGAAAAGTCAAAAGGATTTAATTTTTCAGATGCAGGAGGGAATACATAGCTTACACCAGGATATAGAACTCTAAAACTATTTTTATTTGCAGTTATATGTTTTATTGATTCCATAATTTTATTATCTCTCTTCCTTACAAGAGAAATATTACTGTGTCTAGCCATTATTTCTACTACTAAAGTATATACACTATCAAAGCCCATTTCATCTTTATTTGCTATATCAATTGAAACAATTCTATCTGTAGATTGTTGATATATGTCAATTATTCTTCCACCTGTTAAATATTTTCTTAATACCATACAAAAAACAGGAGGTTGTAATGGATTATTCTTACTTATTGTAGTAAAATGTAATCTAGGGTATTTGGAACTAGAGGAAATTAGAAGTTTTTTATTTTCCTTTCCACGTACATTTATTATTATTTCATCCTTTTCAGGTTGATTTATTTTGTCAATTCTAGAATTTATTAATGAATCTTTTAATTCATTTATTAAGTTATATAAATAAATACCGTCTAAAGCCATGATTTTCTTTCCTTTCTAAATTGATTGAACTTACAGTTAGTATACATCTTATAATAAAAAGTATCAATAATAGGTAATTTGAGGTGATAATATGAAGTTTTCAAAAATGCATGGAAATGGAAATGATTTTATAGTTATAGAAGATTTAAACAATGAGTATTTAGGTAAAGAGGGAGAAATTGCTCAAAAAATGTGCCATAGAAGATTTGGAATTGGTGCAGATGGGATTTTAATAGTTAGAAAGAATGAAAATTGTGATATAGAAATGGTAATAATAAATTCAGATGGATCTTATGCTGCTATGTGCGGAAATGGAATAAGATGTTTTGCTAAGTATGTCTACGAGAAGGGAATAGTAAAGAAAGATGTGCTAGATGTTTTAACAGGTGATGGAGTTAAAAGAATCTTTTTAGAAATTGAGAATGATAAGGTAAAAAGTATCAATGTAAATATGGGATTTGGAGACTTTAAACCAAAGAATATTCCAGCATTATGTGATGAAGAAATAATAGAAAAAAAAGTAAGTGTAGGAAATGGAAATTTTGAAATAACATCTTTACTTATGGGTGTTCCTCATACTATTATATTTGAGGAGGAAAAATATCCTATAGAATGTGGTAGGGACATAGAAAAGTATGAGTTATTTCCTCAAGGAACAAATGTTAACTTCTGCAAAGTAATTGATAGAAATACAATGGAAGTTAGAACTTGGGAAAGAGGTGCAGGCCCAACCTTAGCATGTGGAACAGGAAATTGTGCTTCAGTTATAGCTGCTAATAAATTAGGGCTTGTAGATAAAGAAGTAAAGGTAATAGTTCCTGGTGGAGAATTAAAAGTTAATATTGAAGATGATGGAGTAAAAATGATAGGTAATGCGTCATTTATTTGTGATGGCACATATTTATTTTAGAGAGGGAAGTAAGTAAATGAGGAAAGCTGCTGCTTTAAGTTTATTAGTATTAGTTATTTTATCAACAACCCTTGCGGGATGTAATTTCGGTAAAGGGTCTAATGAAGAAGACAGTAAGGGAACAAACTTAAAACTTCCTTGTAGTATTGTGTCTACAATTTCAGGGGAAGATGTTTTGTATTACGAAATAGAAGGGGATTCACTAAAAAAACTTGATTTAGATCTTAAGGGTCATATGGAAGTTTATAGTGAGGAATTAGGTTTAGCTGTTTATAGGGAATTTGCTGATAAGGGAACAAACTTAATAATAACTAATGGAGTTAAGGAACATAAGATATCAGTAGAGGGAAATATAGAAGAATTAATTATTAGTCCAAAGGGAACTAAACTTCTATATAGATATAGTTCTGGGGATAAAATAGGATACAAGATTTTAGACTTACAAGATTTTAAGGAATTTGATTTTAATGAGAATTTAGCTATTTCAGGGGAGAATGTTAAATTTATTAATGAGGATCAATTAATTCTATATGGTGTTGACCTAGAAAAAAGACAAAGTGGGTTATATATCTATAATATTAAGGATGGAAGCTATACTTTAGAGAAGCAAATAGTTAAGGCTTTTATAGATTATATTGATTTAGTTGAAGATCAAGTTGTTTTATATACTCAAAGCAGTATTGATGGCAAGAAAGATTGCTATATATATAATTTGGAGAATAAAAAAGAATCTGTTATTTCAAATGAGGTTGGAGAAATAGAATCTTTATGTAAAATAGGAAATGTAGTGTATTTTATTGGTACAAAGGGCGAAGGATTAAGAAGCTTGTATTCAATTGATATAACAAATAATAAACTTGATAGATTAGTATATGATTTTCCTAAAAATATATCAGAGAAATCAAATTTAATTGTTGTTGGAGAAAATATATATTTTCTTGGATTTAATGATAGCAAAGAAAAAAATGCACTATATAGATATAATCCAAAGGATAAGAGTATTAAACTTATAGATAGCAATAAAGGGCAGTATATTATTATAAAATAGTTAAAAGTTCTAGATTATTAAAAATTTTTAATAATCTAGAATTTTTTTTGTTTAAAAAAGAAATGCCTTGTCAATTATTACTGATGAGGAGGTTGATATATGAAATATACCATTAAAGATATAGATATGAAGCTAATGGAGAATATATCTAAGAATACAGCTTTAGAGATGAATTTAATTGCCTTAAAAGAAAGTTCAGGTAAGATATTTTTTTATACAAGCAAGGAAGAATCAAAGAAAAGGGAGTATTTATCCTTATTATTTAGAGAAAAAGAAATAAACTTTGTAATTGGAAATAAGGATGAAATAGAAATTTTAATTGAAGATTGTTATGGTGGAAAAAGTTTTTCTAAGGATAAATTTATTGAGGAAGAACTAATAAGTCTTATATCTTTAGGTATAGAAAAAAATACTAGTGATATTCATATTGAACCTTTAGAAGAATATTCTAACATTCGATTTAGAATAGATGGAACTTTAGTTTTAGTTAAGAGAATAAAGAAAAATCTTTATGAAAATTTAGTTAATAAGATAAAGTTAAAAGCTGATATGGATATAAGCGATAAATTAAGATGCCAAGATGGGAAGGTATCATTTGAAAATTATGGATATGATTGTGACTTAAGAATATCAAGTATTCCAAGTACCTTTGGTGAAAAGTTAGTTGTTAGAATTTTATATAAGAAAAATGAGTTTATGAATATTGATAATTTGAGTTTAATGGAAGAACAAAAGAATAAAATCAATAAACTTTTAAAACTAAAACATGGAATGGTAGTTATAAATGGTCCTACAGGAAGTGGAAAATCAACAACTCTATATGCATTGTTAAATTCAATGGATAAGGAAGGGATAAATATAAGTACCATAGAAGATCCCGTTGAGTTTACCATAGAAGGAATAACTCAGACAAATGTTAATGAGAAGGTTGGATTAACCTTTGCTAATGGATTAAAGCATATATTAAGACAGGACCCTGATGTTATATTAATTGGAGAAATAAGAGATGAGGAAACGGCTAAAATTGCCATAAGAGCTTCCATAACAGGGCATAAAGTATATTCAACAATACACGCTAACAGTGGTAATGAAGTTTTTAATAGATTATTAGATATGGGAGTAGAAGGATATTTAGTAAAGGAAGGAGTAAGTTCAATAATAACTCAAAGATTAGTAAGAAAAATTTGTGAAAAGTGCAAAGTGAAGATAGAGCTTAAAAATGAATTAGTTGAGAAATTAAAAGGGGAAGAGTTAAGTTTAAAAGCTTACTATAAAGGAACTGGATGTGAAATGTGTAATTGGACAGGTAATAATGGAAGAAAAGCAATTTGTGAAATTATATTTCAAAAAGAATATAAAAGTACAGAGGATATTACTTGGGGAGAAGAACTATTAAAGGCATGTTTTACCTTAGTTAAAAAGGGAGAGATATCTTTAGAAGAATATTATTTATTAAAGGAATGTGAGGGGTTAGATGTTTGGTTTTAAAGATGAAGCTTCATATATATGCTTAAATTTAAGCACATATGTAAAATCAGGAATGCCTATAGGACGATCATTAGACTTAATAAAGAATACCGTAAAAGATAAAAAATATAAAGAATCCCTAAGGAGAATTGAGAAAAAGGTTTTAAATGGAGAAGCTTTATCAAAGGCTTTTAAGGAGGAAGGCAACTTATATCCAGATTTAATGAAGGATATGATGAAGATTGGAGAAGAAAGTGGAAACTTAGAAGTGGTATTGGAAAAGTGTGCTAGAAATATATTAGCTGAAAAGGAAATAAAGAATAAAATTACTAAATCTCTTAGATATCCAGTTTCACTTCTTATAGGTTTAATTATTATGATTTTTGGTTATGTAACTTATATTTTGCCACAGTTTGTAGATATGTATGAGTTAAGGGAAATTGAAGATTCTAAAATTATGACTTTATTAAATAATTATATTAATTTTGTAGAAGAAAATCCTAATGTTGAAGTAATAGTTTTTTGTTATTTTTCCTGTGCCTTAATTTCACTTTATCTATTATTTAAAGTAATACCCTCTGAAAAAATCTTAGAAAAGATAGAAGTATACAGAATGTATTATGAAATTAGAATATTATTTTTAATAAGCATGATATTAAATAGTGGAATATCCTTAAATAATGCTTTAAGTGTCTTTGGAGAAAGTTTAAGTGATGTAAAGCTTAGAAAATATATTAAAAGCATAAATGAAGAATTAATAAAAGGGGCTACTTTAAGCAGTAGTATAGGAAAAATAAATGTTATTTCTCATGTATCAAAGGGATTTTTAATAACTGGAGAAGAAAGTGGATTGTTTACTAAAAATATTGAAGAGCTTTTAAAAATAAGAGAAAAAGATTTTCATAGGGTGCTAAACAAAACTGTTGGGAAAATAGAGCCAGCAATGTTTATTATATTAGGTTTTGTTATTTCAGCTATGATGCTTTTAGTTTTAATACCTACCTTTGAGGGAATGAAATATGTATAGGAAAAGAAAAGGATTTACCCTTAGTGAAGTAATAATATACCTAGCAATAACTTCTCTTATTTTAGCAATACCAACATCATTTATGATTATAAAAGATAGGGGTTACGAATTAAAAGTTGAAGGAGAAATAAGTAAGATTCATGATTTTTTAATGGAAGCAAAACAGTTGTCTAAGAAAGATAATTTATATGGCGAAATAATTTTTGATATATTAGACAATAAATTAATCTATGTAAATGCTCTTAGAACTACCTCTTTGAGGTTAAATGCAGTTAAAGTAAGTTTTAATAGAGATAATTTAATTACTATAAAGGAGACTGGGATGATTAGTATAGCTGGAACTATAACAATAATTGATAAAAATAATAAGCAAAGAGAAATAACCATAGTTCCAGGGATATGGAAAATTAATGTTAAGTGATTTATGAGGAAATATAGAGATGGAAGATAAGATATATATAAAGAAAGGGTATTTACTAGTAGATATGGTTTTAGCATTAGCATTAATATCAATACTTTTCTTAGGAATAGGAAAAAGTTATAGCACTTATATTAACAACAACTATTATATTAAAGAAAAAATAAAAGTAGCAGAAATTATTAGTTCTTTGGCTATGGAGCTAAAACACAATATATCCTTTGAAGATTTAAGAAGTATTAATAGTGGAAAATATAAACTAAGTAGTTTAAGGGTAAATGATTTAATAAATAATGATATTAAAGAATTTCTTGGAAAAAATTTAATCTTACATAATAAAAAGAGTGATGATTTAGGATGGACTATTAATATAAGTCACATTGATCAATATGAAAGTATTATTAATATAATTTATAAAAATGAAAAACCATATATACGTGAAAATAAGGAGGTGAAAATATACAAATTTTTAGAAAAATATCATCAAAAATTAGAAAATCCACCGCAAAAAGAAGAAGAAAAGCATATTTATTAATTGAACTATGTATTTATTTAGGTGCTTTAGGGATTATAACCTTAAGTTTAACAAAGAATTTGATTTTTTATGTTAAAGAGTATAAGAGGTTTATTCCAAAAGAGAAAGAATTAAACTACTTGTTGGATGCAGAAATGTACTTAAATCACAGATTTTGGGATAATATGGTTGAAGATATAAAGATAAATAAAGATGAAGACTATATTGGAGTTAAGTTTTGGAGAAAGGGTATTGTAGAAGAAAATAAAATAGAAAAGAAAGAAGATAAATTACATGTTTATTATATAAGTAGCGGAGAAAACCGTAATCATATATTAATAGAAAATGTTGAAGAATTTGATGTGGTAGAAAAGAAGAACTTATTTTATATAAAATTAAAGGTTAAAAATCAAGAGGAGAGGATCTATTGTTATGAAAAGGCGTAAGGGTTTTGTGTCTATAGAAGTTATGTTAGTTTCACTAATTTGTAGCATGATAGTTACTATACTTATGGATAATTCATTTCAAAGAAGAAAAGAACTTGATAGAAGTTTTAAAATAATAGGTTCTAATATAGATAAAAATAACTCAGAGGAACAGTTTTTAAAGTATATGTTAAAAGAAAATATTTTGAATAAGGATACTTTTCAAGAATTAAAATTTTCTTTGAATAATATGAAGGCTGAGTATAGTAAAAAAGCGAGAATTTTAAATATTAAAAATAAAGATAAAATAAGTGGACTTTCTAGGGATACTTACTATGAAATAAAGGTTATAAATGATGATATTATCTTGTCAAAAAGGGGAAATTATGAGTTTGTTAATAAAGACCTTAGTAATTAATGATACAAATGATATTTCGAAACTTAAGGAGTTAAAGGATAAGAGAGTAAAAATTATTCTTTTAAATGAAAAGATATTTATAGAAACACTTAGGGTGAATAAAAAGTGTAATATTGAAGAAAAAATAGAACAGCTTATAAAAGATAGATTTTTTAATTACACACCCTTAGTTCATTATGAGGTATTAAAATATAATAAAAGTTTATTCTTAATAGTGTATTTTATTGGATGTGATGAAAGATTTAAAAGTTTATTATATGAAAGAAAGGATTTTTCTTTATCATTTCCTGAACTTAAAAATAAGAATATATCAGTTTTTAATAAAGCTACTTTTGAATTTAAAAATTTTAAAATAAGCATTTATATAAAAGGTAAGCTAGTTTTATTAAAGAGTTTAAAAGATTTTAATATTATTGAAGTAATAGAGGAAAGTATTAAAAGTATAGAGAAAGATTTTAGGGTATCTGTAAAAGATTTTACTTTTAAAATTCAGAAAGAGTATTTAACAGAAGAATTAAGAGAATGGTTTAAAGGTTTAAAATTAAATGAGATTAGAGGTGAGGAGAATTTATATCAAAAAATATAAAAATTTTTTACCAATTGAATATGTAGAGGAGTATAACAGAAAAATAAAGAAAAAGCTAAATATATACATATTGTTTTTATTATTATTTAATCTATTTTTTTATGGGAAAATTAAGACTGAAAACAATAAAATAAAAAATTATTTAAGTGAAATAAAGGGAGTTAATAGGGAAAGATCTTTAGACAAGGAATTTTTAGAAGATATAAATAAGTTAAAGGAAATAATTAAAGATGAAAATATATTAAATTTAAATCTAGAGAGAAAAAGTTTTGAAGTAGAAGTTAATAGTATTTATAAAAATTCTCTTATTAATTATATTAAAAAAATTAATGGAAGAGTTTATGATATAAGTTTAAATGAATCTAATAATACTTATAGATTAAAAGGAGAATTAAGGTGAAAAAATTAAAATTAGATGTAACTTTAGCTACTATTTTTATAGTTATACTATTAGCACAAGGTATAGAGCTTTTTCAATTAAGAAATTATGAAATTCCAGTTTTAACAAACTCTATAGTAGAAATGGATTTAAATACAGTATTAAAAAATATAGAAAATAAGGATTGTACTGTTTTACAATTAGAATATAAAGAGGGATGGATAGGTAAAGTTTTATTTACAGGCTCTTTAGAGGATTTAAGTAATTATGTTAATTTATTAAAAAATAATAATATTAATATAAAAAATTACAAAATAGAAAAATCAGAAGAATTAAGGTGTTTTTTGGAGCTTAAGGTTGTATAGGCTTGTAAATTTAATGAAAATAATTGCATTTATTATTAGCTTTTGATAAAATATGATTGTTGTTTTACACTTTAAATAGTAAATAAGTAACAAGGTAACTCTAGAGGGTATTAATTTATCTTAAAGGGTTATAATATAAAATGAATTAATAGATTTTGGAGGGATACTTAATGATATCAGGAAGTGATTTAAGAAAAGGAACTACTTTTGAACTGGATGGACAAGTATACACAGTTATAGACTTCTTACACGTTAAACCAGGAAAAGGTGCTGCTTTCGTTAGAACTAAATTAAGAAACGTTATAATGGGTGGTGTTACAGACAGAACTTTCAACCCAACTGATAAATTACAAGAAGCTATAATCGAAAGAAAAGAAATGCAATACCTTTACTCAGATGGAGAATTATACTACTTCATGGATCAAGAGACTTTCGAGCAAATTCCTTTAAACCATGAAAAAGTTGAAGATGCTATAAAATTCTTAAAAGAAAACATGAACGCTGTAATCAAATTCTACAAAGGAGAAGCTTTCTCAGTAGAAGCTCCAAACTTTGTTGAGTTATTAATCACTGAGTGTGAGCCAAGTGTTAAAGGAAACACTGCTACTACAGCTATGAAAACTGCAGTTGTTGAAACTGGTGCAACAGTTATGGTTCCTATGTTCGTTGAAGAAGGAAACACTATAAGAATAGATACTAGAACTGGCGAGTACATGGAAAGAGTTTAATAAAAACTTGATTTAAATGTATTTAAGTCAAATTTATCTAGTGAATATAGATAAAAATAAATTTATGCTAAGCTTAAAAAGCTTAGCATATTTAATATAAGGAAGTGATTTCAGTGAAGGATATTAAAAATAACATTAGCAACTTACTTAAAGCTATGGATAAAAACACTGAGTTAGATAAAGAATTTAAGGATTCCTTACTTAATGTAATTTCATCTTTAGTTGATAAGGTTGAAGAGTTACAAGTTAATGTTGAAACTTTAGATGAAAATGTAAATCTACTAAATGATGATTTAAGTGGAGTACAGGATGAACTTTTTGAGGAGCTAACTTTAGAAGAGCTTGAAGAATATGATGATGAATACTGTGAAGTAGTTTGTGATAAATGTCATAAGCCTATATACATAGAAAAAGATATATTAAACAGATCTGAAAGTATACCTTGTCCTTATTGTGGAAATGAATTTGAAGTTTAATAAACTGTGCCTTATAAAAGGTACAGTTTATTTTTTTGCCCAAAATTAGAAAATACTTAGAATAGTTTTTTATGTAAAGTAATAAATTTAAATAGAAGAGAAGAAGAGATCTCCAAAAAAGATTTATTATTTTAAAAATAATTAGAATAATTTCTTATGTAAAGTAATAGATTTAAATAGAAAGGAGAGGAGGTACTTTGAAAGAAATATTTGATGTATTACCAGATAAGATAAATTCTTGTTTAAAAGATAAAAGTAATTTAAATAAATTACAAGAAATTAGAGTTAAGGTTGGAAAGCCTCTTAACATAGTTTTAGATAATACAGAAACAATTTTTAACTATGTAATAAGGAGAGAGGATGTTAAAGCCATAATTCAAAAAATAAGTAACTACTCTTTATATGCCTTTGAGGAAGATATAAGGCAAGGATATATAACTATCCAAGGAGGGCATAGAGTTGGATTAGCAGGTCAATGTGTAATAGAAGATAATTCTATTAAAACTATTAGAAATATAACTTCTTTAAATATTAGAGTTTGTAGAGAAATAGTAGGCTGTTCAAATAGTTTAATGAATAGCTTAGTAGAAAATAATAGGGTAAATAATACTTTAATAATATCTCCACCTAAATGTGGAAAAACCACACTTTTAAGAGATATTACAAGAAATATATCTAATGGAATTTCTCAAATTGGCTTTAAGGGAAAGAGAACAGTTGTAATTGATGAAAGAAGCGAAATAGCTGCTTGTTACAATGGAATTCCCCAAATGAATGTAGGAATGAGAACTGATGTATATGATAACTGCATAAAAAGTGAAGGGATGATGATGGCTGTAAGAGGGCTTTCTCCAGAGGTTATTATATGTGATGAGATTGGAACTTATAAAGATATGGAAGGATTAATGATGGCATATAATTCAGGAGTTAGTATTATAGCTACATTACATGGAAGAAATGTTGAAGAATTGTATAGGAGACCAGTTTTTAGGGAGATTGTTGAAAATAATATAATAAATAAAGTTGTGGTTCTTAGTGGAAAAAAAGGAATTGGAACAATTGAGGGTATATATAATGTTTAACATAATAAAATTATCTTTAAATTTTCTAGGGGTTATGAAAAATAAGATAACTATTTTCAATTGGTGCTACTAAATTTATTAGAATGAATAAAAGGTATAAAAATAACAAATCTACTAGAAAAGTTATCTTTAATAGGAGGATAAAATGAAAGTTTTTTTTCTGCTTATTATAGTTCTACTTAGTTCTTTAATTGGATACCTATATGGAGAAGGATTTAGAAATAGACTTTCCCAACTTAGAGAGTTAAAAAGAGCTTTAATAGATTTTGAAAATGATATTGTTTATACTTACACTCCTTTACCAGAGAGTATAGAGAGTATAGCGTTAAAAGCTAAAAGTCCAATAAAAGAGTTATTTAATGAAATTTCTTTTAAATTAAAAAATAATGAAGTGGAATATGTATATATGGCTTTTAAAGAAAGTATAAATGAACATAAGAAAGAAATGAATCTAAGGAATAAGGATTTTGAAATTTTATTAGATCTTTCAAAGTCTTTAGGAGAAACCAATGTAGAGGGACAAATTAAGATATTTAATTTAGCAAAGGAAAAGCTAGATATAGAATTAGAGATTGCTGAAGATGAGTGTAATAAAAATACTAAGGTATATAGGTATTTAGGGGTTGCAGTAGGTGCAATGATAGCTATTTTTCTTGTTTAGTCTAATAGATTTTTAGAAAAGAAATTTTACTTTTGGACTATTTAATAAGAGTTAAGTTTTAGGGGGAGGCCATATATGTCGGATTTATCTTTGATTTTTCAGATTGCAGGAGTTGGTATAGTGCTTGTTATACTAGATAAAGTTCTTGAGCAAAGTGGTAAAAAGGAGTATGCAACTTTAGCTAATATAGTTGGGGTAGTCATAATACTTACCATGATGATTCAACTTATAAGTAGATTATTTTCTTCTGTTAAATCTATGTTTTTATTTTAATAGATTTATAAAATATATTGAGAAGGAGGTGTCTATGACAGTAATCTAAGGTTCAAATAAAGAAAAAGATTACTGGCAAAATTAAATATGGATGTAGTTATACAAGTAATAAGCTTTGTACTAATAAGTTTATTTTTATATCTAGTTTTAAAAGATAATAAGAGCACCTTTGCAGTTTTTCTTCTTTTAGGAGCTGGCATAGTAATTTTTCTTTTTGTAATGCCTTATGTTAATGAAATAATAGCATTTATGCAGGATATAGCAAAAGAATCTGGAATGGATTCATCATATATTGCTATAGTTATGAAAATTATTGCCATAGCATATCTTTCAACTTTTTGTAGTTATATATGTAATGATGCAGGGGTCACAGTATTAGGTAAGAAGGTAGAGTTTACAGGAAAAATTATGATTCTATTATTAGCTATACCAATAATGGCTAATATTTTGAATTCTATTTTAAGTATAATGTAGGAGCTAAGATATGAAAAAGTTAATAAACATAATATTATTATCTCTTATCTTTGTATTTTGCTTTAACTTAAAAGTTTTGGCGAATGATAACTTAGAGAGTTCAAAAGAAAAAATAGACAATGACTCAAGAATAGAAAGATTTTATGATTATATAAATAATTTAGAAACAGAAGAAGATATATTAGGCAATATGTCTGCTAAGGAATATATAATGAATTATTTAGAAAGTGGAGAAGATCCAATAACCTTAAAGAAAATAGGTGCTTCAATACTTAGTTATATGTTTAGAGAACTTAACATAGTTTTAAAGTTTATCGCTTCAATACTAGTAATTGCTCTTTTAAGTGCTTTACTTAAAAATTTACAGGATGCTTTTAATATTGAAGAGGGAGTAACACAGATAGCATTTTTTGCCTGCTATGCCTTACTTATAATGCTTTTAACTAAAAGTTTCTTTATATCTCTTAACTTGGGAAAGGAAGTCTTAACTTCAATTATAGATTTTATGAATGTTATTGTTCCAGTTATTGTAATGCTTATAGCTACCTCAGGGGGAGTAACATCAGCTGTTACCATAGATCCCATAGTACTAGGGGCAGTTTCTATAACTCCTAGAATTTACACATACTTTTTATTCCCACTAATATTAGCATACTTTACATTACAGTTTGTTAATAATCTTTCTAGTGAATTTAAAATAGATAGAATGTGTAAGTTTATAAAACAGATTGTTATGATATCTCAGGGATTTATATTAACAATATTTGTTGGAATATTAACTTTAAGAGGAATGACGGCAGATACCTTAGATGCAGTGGCTGTAAAAACAGTAAAATTTGCTGTAGATAATTTTGTGCCTATAGTGGGAAAGGCATTTTCAGATGCAATAACCACAGTGGCAGGATATTCCTTAGCTATGAAAAGTGTAATAACTTCTTTAGGAGTAATAGTTCTAGTTGTAATTGTAATTTATCCAATAATAAAAATAGGACTTATGGCTATATGTTTTAAACTTACCTCCGCGGTTATTGAGCCTGTTGTTGATTCAAAGATTTCTAGCAGTGTGGAAACTGTTGGAGAAGCCTTATTTATGATAATGTCATGCATAATAAGTGTCAGCATAATGTTCTTTATTATGGCATCTATGATGGCTACAGCAGGTAATTTTATAGTAGGAGGATAGAAATAAGATGGAACTTTTAAAAAATTGGATTTCAACCCTTTGCGTTGTTATAGTCATCATATCTATTGCTCATATAATTTTACCTAATTCTTCAATAAAAAAACATGTTAAATTTGCATTTTCATTAATAATACTTTCTGTAATGCTATCACCAATAATAGGGCTTTTAACTATGAATAAGGATATAGATGAAACTGTTTTTCAGGAAAAAATAAGTGATGTTACAAGATCTGATGAGGAAAAAAAGTCATTATATGATGAAGAAGCAATTTTAAAAAGTGTTGAGAAAAACTTAGAGAAGTCATTAAAAGATGAATTCTATGAGAATGAATTTGAGGTTAATTTAATTGGGAAAATAGATTTTGACGAAGTGAAATTTAATATAGAAAAAGCAGAAATTATAGTTTTAGATGAAAAAAAAGTGAAAAAAGTAGATAAGGTTGTTGTTGGAAAAGAAAAGGTTAATAAAGAAGAGAAAAAGGATTCTTTTTTGGGAAAAATTGAAAAGTTTGTTGAAAAGGAACTTGAAATTTCTCATGAAAATATAATTGTTTCATATGCCTAGGAGGGGGTATAAAGGTGCAGGGGTTCAAAGATAAAATGTCTAAAATTTTGAAACAGAAGAATATTACTAATTTAATAATACTACTTTTATTAGTTATAATGTTTTATTTAGTTGTGTCATATTTTACAGGTGTAAACAATATAACTAAGAGTGAGAAAACTAATTTAGAAAAAGTATCAAAAGAGGATATGAATAGTAATAGCCAAAAAGATTCAGAAGTTTTAAGTTATCAAGAAAAACAAGAAAAAGATTTAGAGAGGATATTAGGAAAAATAAATGGAGTAGGATCAGTAGATGTAGTAATAAACTTTCAAAGCAGTGAAGTAAAAGTACCAGCTGTAGATAATTCTTCTCAAAAAAGCACTACAGAAGAAACTGATAGTGAAGGAGGAACAAGAGTTAATTCACAAGAAACAGATGGAGATAAAATAGTTATGTCAAATAGCTCTAATGGAAGTGAACCAGTTATATTAAAAACAGAAAAGCCAGAGGTTTTAGGAGTCATGGTTGTGGCTGAGGGTGCAGAAGATAGCAAGATAAAGTATGAAATAACAAAAGCAATATCAAGCTTATATAACATAAGTGTTGATAAGGTAAATGTATTAGCAATGAAAAAATAAAATTAAAATTTATGGGAGGTTCATTATGAACAGAAAACAAGCAGGGATAATTTTAACACTTTTAGCATTAATAGTTTGTACTGGCGTTCTAGCAACTAGAGTTAACAATCAAATTAAAGAGAGCATGGGAGAAGTTCCTACAGCTTTTGGAGAAAATGATGACAATGCAACTGAAACATCTTCAAATTATTTTTATGAATCAAGAAATTTAAGAGAACAAAAAGATTCTAAAACTATCGATAACTTAAAAGCTATAGTAGAAGATAAGAACACTTCAGCAGAACAAAAAGAAGAAGCTGAAAAAGAATTAACTGAAAAAACTATGGCAAGAGATTATGAAACAAGAATAGAACTTAGTATAAAGAGCAAAGGTTATGAAGATGTAATATGTTTTATAGATGGTGATAATGCTAAGGTTGTAGTTAAGACTAATGAGGAGTTAACTCAAGAGAAAATGGTTGAAATCCAAGATATAGTTATGAATGTATCAAAAGTATATGACGTTGATATAGAAAAAAAATAATTAATTGTATTGTAATTAGTTATTTGCTATAATGAACCTATAACTAATTAAGTTTCGTGAAGATTAGTAGGAGGGTTCAGCTTTATGAATGAAATGAATAGAGATGAAGCTAACTTAGGTATAGTTAATATATCTGATGAAGTTATCGGTGTCGTAGCTGGTATAGCTGCATCTGAGATAGACGGAATACTTGAGATAAATCACAATAATAGCACTGGAATAGGACATAAATTTTCAAAGAAAAGTTTAGGTAAGGGCATTAAGGTTAATGTGGAGAATGGTGAAGCAGTTATAGAAATTGGTGTTACTGTTCAATACGGAATTAAGATCCCTGATGTAGTTTCTCAAGTGCAGGAAAACGTAAGAAGGACTGTTGAAGCTATAACTGGACTTAAGGTGGCACTAGTGAACATATATGTGCAAAACATAATTATCTTAAAAGAAGAAGATAAAAATGAAATATTAAAAAAATAGTAGTCACCCTCTGATTTCAGAGGGTGTTTCATTGTGTTAAATCATTAACTATATGATTAATAATATAAATTAAGACAATAATACTAAATAGAGTATTTTCAAAACATAGGAGGATATAATGAATAGAGTAAAATCAAGAGAATATTTATTACAATTAGCTTACCAAATGGAAATAACTTCAGAAACTGCATTAGAAACTTTCAATTCTTTTATGGAGAACGAAGACATTTCTAAGGATGACTTAGATCTAGCATACATAAAGTCAGGATTATTAGGAATAGAAGAAAATAAGGAAAAGTTAGATTCTTTAATAGAAAGTCAACTTGTAAAATGGAAATTAAACAGAATTTCAAAAGTTAACTTATCAATTTTAAGAATCTCTACATATGAAATGTTATTTGCAGAGGATGTACCAGGAAAGGTATCAATAAATGAAGCTATTGAATTATGTAAAAAATATTCAGATAATAAATCAGTTTCATTTATAAATGGAGTTTTAGATAAAGTGTATAAAAATATGCAATAGGAGCTAAAATTTATATTTACTAGAATGATAAGATTTGGAGGGGCAGGTAATGGATAAAATTTTAAGCGGAAAAACAGTGGCTATAGACATAAAGGGGCAAATTAAGAGTTATACAGAGGAATTAAAAGCTTCTGGAAAGTCTTTAAAAATATCGTCTATACTAGTTGGGGATGATGGAGGCTCAGTATATTACCAAAACTTCCAAGAAAAATTAGCTAATAATTTAGGAATAGACTTTGAGAAGATAAAATTAGATGAAAGTATTTCAGAAGAAAATCTGAAACTTAAGATAGAAGAGTTAAATAAAGATGACAGTGTAAATGGAATAATGCTTTTATTACCTTTACCAAAACATATTGATGAGAGAGCAGTTACAAATTTAATAGATGCAGATAAAGACTTAGACTGCCTTTCAGAGGTAAGTGTAGGTAGATTCTATAAGGGTGAGAAGTGCTTTATGCCATGTACACCAAACAGTGTAATAACTCTTTTAAAAGCTTATAATGTTGAAATTGAGGGTAAAGAAGTTGTTATTATTGGAAGAAGCAATATAGTTGGTAAACCTCTTTTTCAAATGTTTTTAAATGAAAATGCTACAGTAACAGTATGTCATTCAAGAACTAAGAACTTAAAAGAAGTTTGTAAGAGAGCTGACATATTAGTAGTAGCTATTGGAAGGGCTAATTTCATAGATTCTTCTTATGTTAGAGAAGGAGCGGTTGTTATTGATGTAGGAACTAGTGAGGTTAATGGTAAAATAACGGGAGATGTTAATTTTGATGATGTTTATGAAAAAGCATCATTAATTACACCAGTTCCAGGAGGCGTAGGTTCTTTAACTACGACTCTTCTTTTAAAAAATGTTTGTAAGGAGTTAGATTAGAATGAAACTAAAGACATTATCTGTTGGTGAAGTTAATAACTACGTTAAAAAGTTAGTTGAAAATGACTTTATATTAAAGAATCTTAATGTCAAAGGTGAAATATCTAATTTAAAATTCCATTCAAGTGGTCATATTTATTTTTCATTGAAAGATGAAAATAGCAAGGTTAACTGCATTATGTTTAAAAATAATGCAGTTAATTTAGATTTTAGACTAGAAGAAGGAATGAAGGTAGAAATAAAGGCTAGATTAGGTGTTTATCATAAAGAAGGAACTTATCAGCTTTACTGTGAAAATATTAAAAAAGCAGGAATTGGAGAACTTTTTGAAGAATTTCATAAATTAAAAAAAGAGCTTAGTGAAGAAGGAATTTTTGATGAAAAATACAAAAGAGCCTTACCAAAATTCCCTAAAAGAATTGGAATAATTACAGCAAGGACTGGAGCAGCAGTAAGGGATATAATAAACGTAATACAAAGAAGAAATAAATCTTTAGATATTATTTTATATCCAGCTAAGGTTCAAGGAGAAAATGCAGCAGATTCAATAATTGAGGGTATTAGATATTTTAATAATGAGAAATCAGTTGATGTTATCATCTTAGGTAGAGGTGGAGGATCTATTGAAGAACTTTGGGCTTTTAATAATAGAGACTTAGCATATGAGATATTTAATAGTAGAATACCTACTGTATCAGCTGTTGGCCACGAAGTAGATTTTACTATTAGTGATTTTGTAAGTGATATGAGAGCACCTACACCATCAGCAGCAGGAGAGTTAGTATCACCATCATTACAAGAAATGATAAATGATTTGTTAAATAAAAAAGAGTTCTTACATAGAGCCATTGATAGAAAATTTTTAAATGCAAAGAAAGATTTAGATTTACTACACAAAGGATTAAAAGGTAATAATCCTAAACATATAATTGAAAAAAGAATAAAAGAAGTAAATTCCTTAGAAGAAAAGTTAAACTTTTTAGGAAAAAGAAAAATTGATAAAGCAAAAGATGAACTTATTGCTTTAAATAGTATATTACAAACCTTAAATCCATTAAACACCTTAGGAAGAGGGTATTCAGTAATAATGGATAAAGAAGATAAAGTAATTAACGAAGTAAGTGAATTAAAAAAGAACGATATGGTAAAAGTGATAATGAAGGATGGTTCCGTTAATATAGATATAAAAATTATTAATGAATAAGGAGCAAAGAGAGATAAAATGGCTAGAAAAGAAACTAATTATGAAAGTATGGTTAGTGAATTAAATGAAATCGTAAAGCAACTGGAAAATGGAGATTTGACCTTAGAACAGTCTATAAAAAGCTATGAAAATGGCGTTAAAATAGTAAATAAACTATATAAGAAGCTAAGCACTTTAGAAGGCAAAATAAAGGTTGTTGAAGATGAAAAAGAGGAAGACTTTGGAGGATACAGCAATGAATATTAATAGCTTAAAAGAGGAAGTTGATCAATCTTTAAAAGCTTATTTTAATAAAGATAGAGAATATAATAAAGTTTTATATGATTCAATGGCATATAGCATAAATGTAGGGGGAAAAAGAATAAGACCAATCTTAATGCTTTTATCTTACTATATTTATAAAAGTGATTATAAAAAAATATTAACACCTGCAATGGCCATAGAAATGATACACACTTATTCTTTAATACATGATGATTTACCATGTATGGACAATGATGATTTAAGAAGAGGAAAACCTACAAATCATAAGGTTTTTGGAGAAGCTATTGCTGTTTTAGCTGGAGATGCCCTTTTAAATGAAGCTATGAAAATTTTAGTTGATTATTCTTTAGAAGAAGGAATAAGTGCATTAAAGGCAACTAAAATAATTGCAGATGCAGCAGGATCAGATGGAATGATTGGTGGGCAAATTGTTGATATAATAAATGAAGATAAGGAAGAAATTTCTTTAAAAGAATTAGATTATATGCATTTAAAGAAAACTGGAGAACTTATAAAAGCTTCAATAATGTCTGGAGCGGTTTTAGCAGAAGCTTCAGAGGGAGATATTAAAAAATTAGAGGATTTTGGATATAAGTTAGGCTTAGCATTTCAAATAAAAGATGATATATTAGATGTAGTGGGAAATGCAAAAGATTTAGGGAAGAATGTTCACAAAGACCAAGAAAGCAATAAAAATAATTATATAACCATTTTTGGATTAGAAGAGTGTAAGAAAAAATGCGTGAATATAACTGAGGAATGTATAGAGATATTAAGTTCAATAGAAGGAAATACGGAGCCTCTAAAAGTTTTAACAATGAAACTTTTAGAGAGAAAATTTTAATAATAAAGGATTTGGTTTAAATGAGTGAAGTTCTACAGAGAATAACTGATCCTAAAGAAATAAAGGATTTAGATGAGAAAGAATTAGAAATATTAGCTGAAGATTTAAGAGAATTTTTAATTGAAAGTGTTTCAAATACTGGGGGACATTTTGCTTCAAACTTAGGAGTTATTGATCTAACAGTAGCTTTATTTAAAAATTTTGATTTTAGTGAAGATAGAATAATATGGGATGTTGGACATCAATCTTATGCTTATAAGATATTAACAGGAAGAAAAGATAAATTTAATACTTTAAGACAATATGGCGGATTGTGTGGTTTTCCTAAGAGAACAGAAAGTGAATATGATTTTTTTGCCACTGGACATAGTAGTACATCACTATCTTCAGCAGCAGGTATGGCTAGAGCACAGAGGCTACTTGGAAAAGATAATAAGGTTATAGCAGTTATAGGTGATGGAGCCTTAACTGGAGGTATGGCCTTAGAAGCCTTAAATGATATTGGGTATAGAAAAGATAATCTTATAATAATATTAAATGATAATCAAATGTCTATATGTAAAAATGTTGGAGGACTTGCAACCTATTTAAATAAGCTTAGAATGGGTGTAGGTTATAATAAATTAAAATCAGATATTGGATCAACTTTAGATACAACTTCTTTTGGGAAAAGAGTAAAGAACTCTCTTTCAAAATTAAAAGATGGTATTAAAAAAATTGTTGTACCAAGTATGTACTTTGAAGATATTGGATTAAAATATTTTGGTATAGTAGATGGACATAATATTAGAGAGTTAAATGAAGTTTTAAGCATAGCTAAAAATATAAAAGGACCAGTTATAATACATACAGTTACTAAAAAAGGAAAAGGCTATGAATTAGCAGAAAAAAATCCTAATAAATATCATGGAGTATCTCCTTTTGATTTAGGGGAAGGAGTAATTTCAAAGTTTGCAAGTAGAAATTATTCTTCTACCTTTGGAGAAGAAATGATTAAATTAGCTAAAAATGATGACAAAGTTGTTGCAATTACTGCTGCTATGCCAGATGGAACAGGGTTAAAGGAATTTAGAGAAGAATTTCCTGATAGATTTTTTGATGTAGGAATAGCAGAACAACACGCTGTTACCTTAGCTGCTGGAATGGCAGCAGAGGGTTTAAAACCATTTTTTGCAGTTTATTCAACTTTCCTACAAAGAGCTTATGATCAAGTTTTACATGATGTATGCATACAAAAGCTACCTGTTACACTTTGTTTAGATAGAGCTGGCTTAGTTGGAGAAGATGGAGAAACTCATCAAGGTATATTTGATATTTCATTTTTATCTCCAATGCCTAATATGACTATTGTTGCACCTAAGTGTATAGATGAAATGGAAGTTATCTTAAAATGGGCAAGTAATTTTAATGCACCTTTAGCTATAAGATATCCAAGAGGTGGAGATATTGATGTTAATTTAAAACCATTAAGTAAAATAGAATATGGAAAATGGGAAAAGGTTCAAGAGGGAGAGAAAATAGCAATAGTTGCTACTGGTAAAATGGTTCAACATGCTATGATTGCTGCACAAAAAATAAAAGAAGAAAAAAATATAGATATTTTAATTATAAATGCAACCTTTATAAAACCAATAGATAAAGAATTATTAAATTCCTTATCAAAGGATGGATTTAAGATTGTAACTATTGAAGATAATATTAAAAAAGGTGGCTTTGGAGAAGGCGTTCTAGAATATTTAAATGAAATTGGACATAAAGAAAAAATTGTTACATTAGCATTTAATGATAAGTTTATAGAACATGGTAAGCCTGATATTTTATATAAAATTAATGGGGTAGATGCAGAGGGAATAAAAAACACATTAATTGAATTACTTTAAAGGAGAAAATTATGGCAGAAAAAAAAGAGAAAAAAGAAAGACTTGACGTACTTCTTGTTGAACAAGGTATTGCTGAGTCAAGAGAAAAAGCTAAAAGATATATAATGGCAGGTATGGTATTCATAGGAGAAAAGAGAGTTGATAAGGCTGGAGAAAAGGTTCCTGTAAGCTCAAATATCATATTTAGAGGAGAAAAACTACCTTTTGTTAGTAGAGGTGGATTTAAACTTGATAAGGCAGTTAAATCCTTTGGAATAGACCTTAAAGGAAAGAGATGCTTAGATATTGGAGCATCCACTGGTGGATTTACTGACTGTATGCTTCAAAATGATGCTTCAAAAGTATTTTCAATTGATGTTGGTTATGGACAATTTGCTTGGAAACTTAGAGTAGATCCAAGAGTTGTCTGTATGGAAAGAACTAACGTAAGATATGTAACCCCAGAGCAAATAGGAGAATTATGTGATTTTGCATCAATAGATGTATCTTTTATATCACTAACAACAGTTTTGCCAGCTGTACTTAATCTTTTAAATGATAAGGGAGAAGTTATGGCTCTTATTAAGCCTCAATTTGAAGCTGGCAGAGAAAAGGTTGGTAAGAAGGGTGTTGTAAGAGAAGCTTCTACTCATAAAGAAGTAATTAAGAAGATTGTTGATTTTGCTTTATCACACAAATTAAATATATTAGGTCTTGATTTCTCTCCTATAAAAGGACCTGAAGGAAATATAGAATATTTAATATATTTAAAGAAGGATAACAATACAGAAGAGTTTGATTATAATATTATAGATGAAGTTGTAGATAAATCTCATAGTGATTTATAAAAATTAAATTATTAAATAAGAAATATTAATTTTATAATTACTTTAGATAAACTGCATAGTTAAAGTAAAGGTGTGTTTTGGGGCATGAGAAATATAGGAATTATAATTAATAAAGAAAAAGATAAAGAAAATAAAATTTTAAATTTGGTTATTTTAAAGGTTAAAGAATATCTAAATCCTGATGAAATAAAAGTTATAGACCAATTTTATAAGGGAGATTATAAAGATTTAATGTCTTTAGATCTTTTAATAGTACTTGGTGGAGATGGAACGCTTTTAGGTGTGGCTAGAAAATTCTCTACAGTTATAGATACTCCAATTTTAGGAATTAACATTGGAAATTTAGGCTTTTTAGTTACAGCTGAGATAAGCGAATTAGATGAAGCTTTATATAGAATAAAGGTTGGTGATTATAAGGTAGAGGAAAGAATGTTACTTTCTTGTACTATAGAAGGGGTAACTTGTTCAGAGGAAAGGGCTTTAAATGATATTGTTGTTGCTAGGGGAACCTTATCTAGAATGGCACAATATGAGGTCTTTATAAATGATGAACTTTATGCTACTTTTAAAGGGGATGGAGTTATAATTTCTACACCAGTTGGATCAACAGCCTATTCTTTTTCAGCTGGAGGCCCACTTATAATGCCAGATTTACAAATAGTATCAATAGTCCCTATATGTCCTCATACACCTAATTCAAGACCTATGATAATAGATGGAAATAACAAGGTAAGAGTTAAGCCTCTTATTAATGAATCAGATGTCTTTGTTACAATAGATGGACAAAAAGCATTAAAGTTAGAAAAACACAATGAAGTTTTAATAAAAAAAGCAAAAGAATTTTTTAGAATAATTTCATTTGATAATAAAAGTTATTTTAAGGTACTAAGGAAAAAATTATTTAAGATAGAATAAATATTATGAAGGTGAGTTGAAGATGAAATCTAAGAGACATTCTAAGATAATTGAAATTATAAAATCAACAGCGATAGAAACTCAAGAAGAGTTAGCGGAAGAATTAAAAAAAGCTGGGTTTGATGTTACTCAAGCTACAGTATCTAGAGACATAAAAAATTTAAAACTTGTTAAAAAACAAGATAATAAAGGACACTATAGATACACAATCATAGAAGAAGAAAAAAATGAAATGGTTGATAGATTAAGCAATATATTAGCCAATACTGTAACTTCAGTAGAAAATGTTGATAAGATGGTTGTTGTTAAAACAATATCAGGTTCAGCATCTGCAGCAGCAGAGGCAATAGATACACTTCATTTAGGTGAAATTGCTGGTACTATAGCAGGAGACAACACAATATTTATATTAGTTAGAAGCTTAGAAAAAGCAGAAACTCTAGTTTCTAGGATACTGGAAATGATAGAAGGATAGTTAAGGAGGAGAAGTATGCTTTTACAATTAACTATAAATAACTTTGCTTTGATAGAAAAAGCATCTTTAGATTTTAAAGAAGGATTTACTATTTTATCAGGAGAAACTGGAGCTGGTAAGTCTATTCTTATAGATGCGATAAATTATGTTCAAGGAAGTAAGTTTAACAAGGACTTAATTAGAACTGGAGAAGAAAAGACTTTTGTAGAGGCTATATTTTCAATAGATGATAATGAGAGGCTTAAAGAAATTTTAGATGATTTAGCAATAGAGTATGATGATACTTTAATAATTTCTAGAGAAACTTTTATAAACGGTAGAAGTAATATAAAGGTTAATGGAAGAAGTATAATAGTAGCTACTTTAAAAAAAATAAGTAGTACACTTCTAGACATACATGGTCAACATAATAATCAAAATTTATTAAATAAAGAAAATCATATAATGTATTTAGATGATTTTGGAGATTCTAAGTTAAGTGAAGATTTAAAAGAATATGGAGAAAAATTCTCAGAGCTTAAGGATATAGAAAGAAAAATAAGTGAATTAAGCAATGAAGGAAAAGATGAAAAACTTTTAAATTATTTAGAATATCAGTTAAATGAAATTGAAGAAGCCAAGCTTAGAAATGGTGAAGAAGAAGAGTTAACAGAAAGATTTAATGTTTTATCTAATGCAGAAAAAATAAAAAATTCACTGGGAATATCATATAATCTATTAAATGGTATTGAAAGCAGTGTAGTGGATTCTTTATCAGTAGTAAATAGGGAGCTTTCAAATGTTGAAGAGCATTTAGAAAAAATCAAAAATATAAACTCTAAAATAATGGAAATGTACTATGAAATACAAGAAATGGCTAGAGAAATTAGAGATATATGTGATGAAAGTGTTTATGATGGCAATGAATTAGAAGAAATAAATAGTCGTATGTTTAAGATTGCTTCCTTAAAGAAGAAGTATGGAAATAGTATAGCCGAAATCTTAGAATATAAAAATAATATTTTATCTCAAATAAATAATATTAAAAACTCAGAAAAAATAATTGAAGATCTTTTAAATGAAAAAAGTAAAGTTGAGAATGTTTTAAGTGAAATAGCTAATAGAATTCATAATAAGAGAATAGAACTTTCAAAAGTTTTAGAAGAAAATATCCATAAAGAACTGGCCTATGTTGGCTTAGGAAAATGTAGATTTGAAGTTCTTATTGAGGAAGATGAAACCTTTAACTTTAAAGGTAAGGACAAAGTACAATTTCTTATATCAACAAATCCTGGTGAACCATTAAAGCCTATGGAAAGAATAGTTTCTGGAGGAGAACTTTCAAGAATAATGTTAGCTTTAAAAGCTGTGTTTATAGATAAGGATAAGATTCCTACAGTTATATTTGATGAAATAGACACAGGTATAAGTGGAAGAGTAGCTCAATCCGTTGGAGAAAAGATGTATGAAATATCAACAAAACATCAAGTTTTTTGTATCACACATCTTCCTCAAATAGCAAGTATGTCGGACAATCATTATATGGTTAGAAAAAAAGTAATAGATAATAAAACTTTTTCAAAGGTTGAACCTATAACTTATAATCAAAAAATTGAAGAGGTTGGAAAAATGCTAGGTGGCGTTGAAATGACAAGCAATACATTATTAAATGCTAAAGAGATGATAGAGTTAGCTGATACAAAAAAAGAAACAATTAAGACTTTTCATACATAATAAAGTGATTTTTAATACAAAATAGAACTGTTAAACAGTTCTATTTTTTTTTATTTTAAAACTAATATGAGAATTTTAGTATATTTTAAATTGATTTGGCTAGAATAACAAAGTTAATACAGGATATTATTTTTTTGAAAGGGGCAAATTAAGAATAGAAAAGGAGGAGATAGTTAATGAAAAATATGAACAAAAGAATAAAGATTATATCAATAATAATGATGTCTTTAATATTACTTTTATCCTCTGTAACATTTGCAAGGGATTATTGTGAGAGTAATAATGTTTTTGCAAGTAGCAATTTCTATTCTTTAAATTCTAAGAATAGTAATGATGAAAAGTTTAAGAACAGATATGGCGTAGCTCTTGTAAATAGTGAACAGGAAAAGAAAGATATAGAGCTTTATGCTGGAGGAAATTCAGTAGGTGTAAGGGTTTCAACAGATGGTGTATTAGCAGTAGGTTATTCAGACTTAATAACAGGAGAGGGAGAAGTAGAGAGTCCAGCTCAAAATGGTGGAATACAAATTGGTGATAGACTTATAAGCGTAAATGGAAATAAAATAAAAAACTCAAAAGATTTATCAAAAAAAATCAATGAGAGTAAATCAGAAAATGTTGAAATATTAATTGAGAGAAATGGTGAAGAAATAACCAAAAACATAAATTTATCAAAAAATGCAGATGGTGATTATAAAATAGGTCTTTGGGTAAGAGATTCTACTGCTGGTGTAGGTACACTTACTTTCTATGATAAAGAAAGTGGAAAATATGGAGCAATAGGTCATCCAATAACAGATAGTGAAACAGAAAAAATTCTTTCAATAAAAAATGGAGATCTTTTAAATTCTTCAATAATAAGCGTAAAAAAAGGTGTTAAAGGTAATCCAGGAGAATTAAGAGGAATTTTTTCAAGTGATAAGAAACCAATAGGAAATGTTACAGGAAATACACAATGTGGAATATTTGGTAGCATGAATACAGAAAATTTAAAAAATATTAATAATAAAACTTATAAAGTTGGTTGGAGAGATGAAATTCAGCCAGGACCAGCACAAATTATAACTACTATTGATGAAGAAGGTCCTAAGCTTTATGATATCGAAATTGTAAAACTTGCAAAGCAAGATAGCATTAGTACAAAGAGTATGGTAATTAAGATTACAGATGAAAGATTATTAGAAAAAACTGGTGGCGTTGTTCAAGGAATGAGTGGAAGTCCAATTATACAAAATGATAAAATAATTGGTGCTGTGACACATGTTTTGGTTAATAAGCCTGAAGTGGGATATGGAATTTATATAGAGTGGATGTTAAAGGATGCAAAAATTATATAATAGAAAATAAGTGTGATTAATGTAAATATGTGTTATAATAAATACTAGAAAATTAAATGAATTTTTTAGTATTTATTTTTTTTAGAAGGAAATAAATAAGTTTTGTCGAATATAGTTAAAGTAGAATAATTGTAAAAAAATGGATATATAAAGTTGGGTAAGGAGAGAAAAGCATGAAGGAATCAAAAATATCTGTATTAATTGCTGATGATAACAAAGAGTTTTGCAATATTTTAAATGACTATTTATTAAGTCAAAGGGATATTGTTGTTACAGGAATTGCAAAAGATGGATTAGAAGCTTTAAAACTTATAGAAGAAAAACAACCAGATTTAGTTGTATTAGATATAATTATGCCACACTTAGATGGGTTAGGTGTACTTGAAAGAATAAATTCTCTAGGCTTAGAAAAAACTCCAAGGGTAATAGTACTATCTGCTGTTGGACAAGACAAAATTACTCAAAGAGCTATAACTTTAGGGGCAGACTATTATGTTGTTAAACCATTTGATATGGATGTATTTACAGAGAGAATAAGACAAATGTTTAATAGCACAATATCAGAGGAACCTACAAATAGTAAACCTACAATTAGTGTAGTTGAAGGATCAAAAAGTGAGGATTCATCTTCTGATGATAACAAAGAGCCTATGGATTTAGAGGTTGAAATAACTAGTATAATTCATGAAATAGGAGTTCCAGCTCACATAAAAGGATACATGTATTTAAGAGAAGCTATAACTATGGTTGTAAATGATATGGAATTATTATCAGCTATAACAAAAGAGTTATATCCTTCAATAGCAAAGAAATATAATACTACTGCAAGTAGAGTTGAAAGAGCTATAAGACATGCTATAGAGGTTGCTTGGGGAAGAGGACAAATAGATGCTATAAACAAAATATTTGGACATACTATCCACAATGATAAGGGTAAACCAACAAACTCAGAATTTATAGCTATGGTTGCAGATAAATTAAGACTAAAGAATAAAGTTAGCTAAATTAAGGAGAAAGCACTTTTTATCAGATAATATTTTCGCTGATAAAAAGTGCTTTTTATAGAGAGGTGAGGTAATTTGAGAAAAGCGGTTTATGTAGAGGGAAATGAAAAAAAGATTATTTTAGCTAATTGTATAACTAAATCTGAGTATGAAAAAATATATAAAAAAAATTTAGTTTGTCCAATAGATGGATGTAAAGCAAAACTTGGTTTTAGGGAAGTTAAAAAGCAAAGAGATGGAAAATATTTTTATACATTACCTAATAATAAACATGTTGATGGATGTCCTTATAAAATTCAAAAGAAGAAAAGAAGGGTAAGAAGAAAAATAGATAATAATTTAAGCGAGGATTTTTCACAAATATCCTTTGAAATTTTATGATATTTAATATTAAAAAGAATAATTTTAGAATTTTTTTAGGTTCAAATTGAGGTGATATATATGGATTTATATGAGAAAACTTTAAGTGAGGAGAGCATATTTAAGTGTTCTTTTATGGAACTTGTTAAGCAAAAGGTAAAATTGCCTGATGGCAATGAGGTAGAAAGAGATATTGTTAAACATTCAAATGGTGTTTGTGTTCTAGCTTTTAATGAAAAAGGAAATATCCTTATGGTAGAACAGTTTAGAAAGCCTTTTAATAGAATATTTTTAGAATTACCAGCAGGAAAGGTTGATAAGGAAGAAATATTAGAAAAAGCAGCCTTAAGAGAACTTAAAGAAGAGACAGGGTATTCAGCTAATAAGATAACATATTTAGGACAAATAACACCATCACCAGGATTTTGTGATGAAGTGGTTCATATATATAAAGCTTATGAATTAAAAAAGGGGAATACAAATTTTGATGAAGATGAGTTTTTAAATTTAAAAGAATATTCCTTAGAGGAAGTTAAAAATATGATTATAGAAGGAAAAATAATTGATGCTAAAACTATAGCATGTTTATTTTTTTATGAAAATATTAAGTAATTAGAAATAAGAACTAGGGTATATAAATTTACTTTAGTTCTTATTTTTTATAATGAATTTAAATAACTTTATTATAAACTTATCTAGTCCTAAATATTTATTTTTCAGATAGAACGAAGAGAACATCTTAATAAGCAGTTAGTATTTCATCATATATGGAGTAATAATAGCGTTAAGAAGCTGAGACTGTTTGAACGAAGGGAGTTTCGAAGCTTTAGCTATTATTACGGAATAGATGATAGAAATACTTTGCGAAGTTAAGTAGTTCTCGGAGTTTAGCTAAAAAATAAATATTTAATAGAGCCTTAAAAATAAATTTAAAAAAGTATGTATCTTTTTATTATGTTAATCATATCTTTTAATAAATAGCTTTAATGGAGGGGAAAAAGAATTTATGAGGATGTTTTTTAGTGGACTTATGGAGTCATTAAAGGAAAATAAAATCACTTTTTTATGGGTACTTTTATTCTTTTTAGTTGGAATAGTTTTAGGATCTTATACTGTTTATTACATGAGTGATTTTAATAGGGTTGAAATTACTACTTATTTTAATAACTTTTTAGAGTTTTTAGGTGGAAACTCTGTAGCTTATACAAGTATTCTTGTAGATAGTATAAAAAGTATTTTACCAATGGTTGTAATAATAGTTTTATTAGGTTACACAGCTGTAGGAACACCAATAATTCTTATGATGGATTTAGCTAAAGGTTATGTTATTGGATTTACATTTTCTTTAATAGTTAGCATGTTAGGAAGCAAGGGGATTATGTTAGTCTTATCAGGATTAATGCTTCAAAATTTGATTTTTATTCCAATAATAATGTTAATCAGCGTTTTGGCTATAAGACATTCAGTTACAAAGTTAAAAATGGGAGTATCTAGAGATAGAGTAAAACTTGATGTTAGTAGAGCATATTTAAACTTTCAAGGGCTTTTAAGCTTAATTATAATATCAGGAATACTAATTGAAACATATATATCACCTAATTTAATAAGATTAGTAATTAGTAGGTGATTTCTGTAATATAAATAATTATGTAATAACATTTTGGTTAGGAGTTAATATGAAAGATTTAGTAAGCAAATACGAAGTATATCTAGAATCAATAGGAAAGAGAAAGAATACCGTAAGTGCATACATTACAGATGTCTCTATGTATTTAGATTTTGTAGAGGAAAAAGAGTTTAAGGTAAGTGAGGATGCATATCCTTTAATATCTTATGTACAACATTTAAAAGAGAGCCACAAGTCTCCATCATCAATTCAAAGAACAATCATCTCTTTAAGAAATTTTTATAATTTCTTAGTGGCAGAAGAATTTTTAAAGAAGGTTCCAAATTTAACTATGAAAAAAGAAAGAGTTGAAAAGAAAAAACCTTTAGTTTTAACTGTTGAAGAGATAAATAAAATAATGAACTCTACTAATGTTTTAACTGAAAAGGGAATACGTGATAAGGCTTTATTAGAACTTATGTATGCCACTGGAATGAAAGTTTCAGAGTTAATATCTTTAAGAATTGAAGATATTAATTTAGATTCATCTTTTGTAAATTGTAGAGATAGTAGAGGATATGAGAGACTTATACCAATAGGAAAAGCAGCTAAGGAATCTCTTAAAAGATATATTGTGGTAAGAGAAGATAATTCTAAAGGATCAGATAAGCTTTTCTTAAATATGAGTGGAGAACCTATAACTAGGCAAGGAGTTTGGAGAATTGTTAAGGAGTATGCTGTTATTGCAAATATTGGTAAGGATATAAATTTAAATACCTTTAGACATTCTTTTGCAGTGCATTTATTACAAAACGGAGCAAATGCTAAGGTGGTACAAGAGCTATTAGGAAATCAAGTTATGACTTATATAGATATGTACTATGATATTATAAATAATGAAAAAATTAACAATATATACAGAAAAGCTCATCCAAGAGCATAATATATAAAAGAAAAGGCTTTCATAAAAGTCTTTTCTTTTTATAATTTTTAGCTTTAAAATATTAGAATTTATCAAAAAATACATAAAAATAATTTGAATTTTATAATTAAGAAAAGAAAAATTCATTAATGTTGAAAAAAATATAATATTTTATAGGGTGAAAGTACTTGTAAATAAGGAATCTCTCTGATAAAATGAATTTATGAAAAGGTTATCACAAATTGAAAGTGTGGAGGAAAGAAACTTATGAGAATGTATGATTTAATATTAAAAAAGAGAAATGGTGGGGAATTAAGCACTGAAGAAATAAACTTTTTTGTTGATAAATATACAAATGGTGAAATACCAGATTATCAAGTAGCAGCCTTATTAATGGCTATATATTTCCAAAAAATGAATAAGAGAGAAACTTCAGATTTAACTATGGCTATGGTTAATTCAGGAGATATATTAGATTTAAGTGAAATACACGGTATAAAAGTAGACAAGCATTCAACTGGTGGGGTTGGTGATACTACTACTTTAGTTTTAGGACCTATGGTTGCAGCTTTAGGAATTCCTGTAGCTAAAATGTCAGGAAGAGGTCTTGGACATACTGGTGGAACAATAGATAAATTAGAAAGTTTTGATGGATTCTCAGTAGAAATGACTAAGGATCAATTTATAAATAATGTTAATAATATAAAATTAGCAGTTGGTGGACAAACAGGAGATTTAGCTCCAGCTGATAAAAAACTTTATGCTTTAAGAGATGTTACTGGAACTGTTGATAATGTATCATTAATAGCTTCAAGTATTATGAGTAAAAAAATTGCTGCAGGCGCTGATGCCATAGTATTAGATGTTAAGGTTGGAGATGGAGCATTTATGAAAACTCCAGAGGCAGCTAGAGAACTTGCAACTGAAATGGTTGGAATAGGTAAACATGTTGGAAGAAATACTGTTGCCATAATTTCAGATATGGATCAACCTTTAGGATTTGCTATAGGTAATGCCTTAGAAGTTAAAGAAGCCATAGAAACTTTAAGAGGAAATGGTCCTAAGGATCTTTTAGAGCTTTGCTTAACACTTGGAAGCAACATGGTTGTTTTAGCAGGTGCTGCTAAAGATACTGATGAAGCAAGAAAAATGTTAATGGAAACAATAACTTCAGGAAAAGCAATTGAAAAATTAAAAGAATTTGTAAAAGCTCAAGGTGGAGATGCATCAGTTATTAATGATATATCAAACTTCCATAATGCTAAATATGTAATTCCAGTTAAAGCTACTAAATCAGGAGTTGTAAGCAAAATTCATGCTGAAAACATAGGATTAGTTGCTATGGAACTTGGAGCAGGAAGAGCTACTAAGGAAAGTATTATAGATTTAGCTGTTGGTATTGTTCTTCAAAAGAAAAGAGGAGACAAAGTTAATGAAGGAGATATCATAGCATATATTCATGCTGATGATGAAGAAAAAGGTAAGAAAGCAGTAGATGGAATATTAGCTAATTACGAAATATCAGATTCAGTAAAAGATATTCCATTAATATATGATATAGTTAAATAGTTTTAAAAAATGCTTTAAAGCTGGTTGGATTCTTGTTAGGTATAGCTAAGATTTATAGTTATGCATCGTAATCTTTGAATAACCATATCTAACAAGGAACCCAACCACTTTAAATAAATTAAGTTTTGGTACTCATTATAGATTTTCTTGTTAAAGTTATCCTATACAAATTAAAGTATAGGATAACTTTTTCTTTTTTGCTTATAATTTATTTCTTTTGGGAGAAAATAAGCAAGAAAGGAGGAGATATTATGAAAAAATACATAAGACAAATAGCAGCTTTTGCAATATTTTTATCCTTATTTAGCATTGTTTCTTCTGTTCCTGTAAAAGCTGAAGAGGCAATAGAAGTAGAAGCAAGATCAGCTCTTCTTATGGAAGCTAGTACAGGAAAAATAATTTATGAAAAAAATGCTAATGAAAAATTTGCACCTGCTTCAGTAACAAAGATTATGACAATGTTACTTGCCATGGAAAAAGTAGATAGAGGAGAAATAAAACTTTCAGATCAAATCACAGTAAGTGAGACTGCTAAGAAAATGGGTGGTAGTACTATGCTCCTAGATGTTGGAGAAGTAAGAACTGTTGAGGAGATTATAAAAGGTATAGGAATAGCTTCAGGTAATGATGCCGCTGTAGCTATGGCTGAATATTTAGGTGGAAGTGAAAGTGGTTTTGTTGAGATGATGAACAAAAGAGCTCAAGAACTTGGAATGAAAAACACTACATTTAAAAACTGCACAGGGCTTCCTATAGAAGGACATTTATCTACTGCGTATGATATTTCTATTATGTCTAGGGAATTATTAAAACATCCTACTATATTAAAATATACAGGAACTTATATGGAAACTATATCAGAGGGAAGAAAATCTCCTATTGAACTTGTTAACCATAATAAATTAGTTAGATTCTTTAAGGGATGTGATGGTCTTAAAACTGGATTTACTAATGACGCTAAATACTGTATATCAGCTACAGCAACTAGGGACGGAGTTAGAATGCTTTCAGTAATAATGGGAGCTCCAACATTTAAAATAAGAAATAGAGATGCTAGTATGCTTATGAATTATGGATTTTCTAAGTTTGAAAGCAAGCAAGTAGCTACAAAAGATGGTGACGTAGAACAAATTCCTATGAGTCAAACAGGGGATAAGTTTATCATAGGAAAAGCTAAGGATGATTTAACTCTAGTTTGTCCAAAGGGTATGAGTGATAAAATAGAGAAAAAAGTTGTTTTAGATGAAAGCAAGAAAAAAATTAAAGAATTTGATACTGTTGGATATTGTGAATATTATCTAGATGGAGAACTTCTAGGTAAAGTTGAATTATATTCAGATAGAGATATGAAAAAAGGCGGAATTATTGATAGTGTTAAATTCAAGGTTAAGAATTTCTTTAATGGTGAAGAGGAAGATAAAGTAGAAGAAAAAACAGAAGAAAAGAGTAATGAAAAATAGAATAATATTTAGACATTTTGATTTTACTGATTAGAAATTAAAAATAAATACCTATAAGTTGAAAGAAAAACAACTAGCATATAGTCTCCTTATGCTAGTTGTTTTTGTATATAAATTTTTCTTATATGCATGTAAAGTTACTGCATAGTCTTAATTTTTATAAAATTAACTTCTTGTATGCCTTGAGATTAGTGTTAATTGCTTTTTTATATGATAGTTGTTATGATATTATGTGAAGTTTTGAATAGTAGGAGAAAAATAGACTATGGAAATGCCAATTATCAAACTTAAAAACTTTGATGGACCTTTTGATTTGCTTTTGCATTTAATCAAAAAAAACGAAATGAGTATTACTGAGATAAAGATTCATGAAATCACAAAACAGTATTTAGAATATATAGCCTTAATGAAGGAACTTGATTTAGAAATAACTTCAGAGTTTATAGTTATGGCAGCTACTTTAATAGAAATAAAATCGAAATCATTACTTCCTAAAGTTAAAGTTGAAGATGAGACTTGTGAGGAAGATCTTCAGAAAATATTAATGGAAAAACTTCAAGAGTATAAAAAGTTTAAGAAAATAAGTGCTTATTTAAGAGAAAGGGAACTTTCTACTGGAGAAGTATTTACAAAGAAAGCTGAAATTATTGAGGTTGAAGTGGACAACAAACTTGATGAAGATTACTTTAAAAATATAACTATGCTTGATCTTTATAAGCTTTATAATAATCTTATGAGAATTTACGGTGAAAAACAAAATGTAAATGTCATGGAGAAAAAGATAAGTGTAGATAAATATAAAATTACTGATAAAATTAATTTCTTAAGGGATAAGCTTAATGAAAAGAGCATTGTTAGATTTTCAGAGTTTATACCACAGTGTGAATGTAAGCTAGAAGTAGTTGTTACGTTTATGGCAATGCTTGAACTTATAAAAAGAAGTGAAGTTAAAGTTGTCCAATATGAAAACTTTGGTGAGATTATGATGGAGAAGGTGATAGTAAATGAGTGATATAAATCAAATAGAATTTAGTGAAATATCTAAAAAAGACGAGCTTAAGTCTATTATAGAATCTCTTTTATTTGTTAGTGGAGAACCTCTTGCTTTAAAAGATATATGTAGAATAGTAGAAGAAGATTTTAAATATGTAGAAGATTTAATGAGAGAATTAATGAATATATACAATGGAGATAGTTCAAGAGGAATAAAAATTATTAGTTTAAATGGAACTTATCAGTTAGTTACTAAAACAAAAAATAGTGAATATGTTCAAAAACTTTTAAAAAGGAATGTTAGACAATCATTATCTCAGGCTTCTTTAGAAAGTTTAGCAATAATATGTTATAAACAACCTATTACTAGAGTAGAGATAGATGAGATAAGAGGAGTAAAAAGCGAAAGTGCTATACAGAGACTTGTTGAAAAAAATTTAGTTGAGGAAACTGGTAGATTAGAAGTTCCAGGAAGACCTATACTTTATGGAACTACAGATGAATTTTTAAGACATTTTGCATTAAATGATTTAGGAGATCTTCCATCTATAGAATTATTTGAAGAAAATGATGAGGTTTCTGCCATAGTAGAAGAGTAGTTAATACTAGATTATAAAAAGTAAAATAGTATGATTTAAGGAATTTAGTATAATGATTTGTTTATATAAATTAAGAAGGTAGAGAATATTAATTATTCTCTACCTTTTATTATTTAAATAGCAAATTAACTCATTAAATTATAAAGTTTCTATTTCTTACTCCCTGCGAAGTAAGAATTTTATTTTTTAGGTTTTAGGTTGTTTTATTATGGAGTTTGATTGGTTGATTTTATTGCATTAGAGGGTATTTATAATGTTTAACTCTTCAATAAAATCAGGAATAGTTAAGAAACTATTTAAATGAGTTAATAAAGCTATAGCAGGCCTTTAATCACAAAAATTAGAATCTTCTTTTTTGTCTTTACACTTTTTATTGCCCATATCCTTAAATATTTCAATTATTTGAGGGATATTATCAACTATTCTGTCATAAGTATTAGTTTGGTTTACAGGTAATAGCCTTACAGAATCACCTTTAAGAACTAAGAAAGCAACTGGTTTTACACTAACACCAGCGCCAGAGCCCCCACCAAAGGCAAATCTATCATCTATTTTTTCACATTCTTTATTTGGAAGTTCTGAGCCTCCTGAAGCAAATCCAAAGGAAACTTTTGATATTGGAATTATGTAACTTCCATCTCTAGTTTCTATGGCATCTCCAACTACAGTATTAACATCTATCATGTCTCTTATGTTTTCCATTGTTGTACCCATTAGATTTTCTATTGGGTGATTTGAGTTTATCATGGTACAAACCTCCTAAAATTTTAAACTCTATTAAAAATAATATTTATAACTTCTTGAAGTTTAATAAGTAAAGAAATCCTATATATATAATTTGAGCAAAATTTATGGTTATTATACCTTGAACTTCAAAAAATAAGTAATTTTCATTATTAAATTTAGGATTTATGTTTCCAGTAAACTTTTTTAGTTTAAAAAAGTAATATAACTGTGTGTATATCAAAGATAAAATTTGATGAATAAATCCATATAAGATAGCAGTTAAAGCTGCATCTTCAGTTGAAAAATTTAAATCTAATACAACTTTTAAAGAAGGTTTAAACTTACTTTTAGTTAGTAATTTTATTAATTTCATAATGGTAAGATTAGATGGAGGTTTCAAAAAGGTTCTTTTCTTTTTAGAAGATTTCTTTATTTTAGTGTCTTTATTTCCTTTTTTTGAAATTTCTTTTTTTTCTTTATGAGCTCCTAATATTTTATTTAAAGATAATATTTCAAATTTATAAAAATTAATCTTTAAATCTTTCTCTGAAAATACTAATTTGAATTTTAAATTGATTGGAAAAAACAATAAAACTAAAAGTATTAATAATAAAAATAATAAAAAAAACTTCAGCACTTCATAAACCTCCTTACCATTTATACATTATTGACAATAATAGCTTTAATTATCCAAAAATATACTAGGTTATTAAATTTATAAAATGGAAAGCTAATAAAAGAAGGTTTCATAGATAAAAAAGCTTAGTTTAAGGAGAGATATTTTATGAAAAAGAAGATTTCAATTCTTATGTTTTTTTTAATAACAATATCTATATGCTCTAATGTTATTGTTCTTGGAAAGGAAAGTTGTATTCCAGAGGAAGCTTCAGTAGAGACTATGGATATAAAAGATGGATATGGAAAGCAGTGCAAGGACATTACTCCTGATGCACATTTTGCCATTGCCTATGATTCTAAAAATAAAAAGATTTTATATGAAAAGAATGCTTTTAGAAATGTACCTATGGCAAGTACCACTAAAATATTAACTGCTTTAGTTGCCATAAATTATTCTGACTTAGATGAAGAGGTTACAATATCTAAAACTGCAGCAAGTATTAGAGGATCAAAAGTTGGATTTAGGGCTGGAGAAAAAGTTACAATGAGAGAACTTCTTTTTGGACTTATGTACAAGTCAGGAAATGATGCTGCCATAGCTATTGCAGAGCATATTGGAGGTAGTATAGAGAACTTTTCTATACTTATGAATGATTTTGCTAGAATGTTAGGTCTTAAGGATTCAAACTTTCAATCTCCTCATGGATTAGATAGCCAAATGCATTTTTCCTCTGCTTATGATTTAGCGGTTTTAATGTCAAAAGCTATGGAAGAGCCTTTCTTTAGAGAGATATCAGGAACTAAGGAAGTAGGGGCTGAAAAATATAATTTTACTAGAAGTTATAGCAATATAAATAAAATGCTTTGGAGATTACCTAATGCCAATGGAGGAAAAACAGGTTATACTGGTCAGGCAGGGAAATGTTTGGTAAGTTCTGTAGATCATAATGGAAGAAATATAATCATAGTAGTTTTAAATTGTCCAACTAGGTGGGAAGCCACTGAAAGAGTTTATGAATATGTTAAAGCCAATTATTCTTAAAATCAAAGGTGTTATATTGATATTTTAATATAACACCTTTGATTTTTTTAAAAGTTTATAAAATATATTATTTTGTTATATATAAATGCTTAATAGCTTTAATACTAGGAATTTAAAGTTCTATATTTAAAATAATTTTAGAAAATATTTTAAGGATTAATTATTTATTAAAGAAATTTTGTAACATTTTTAATCTCTCAGGGATATTTTAATAGTAAGAATTCAAATGGGAGGGTTTTTATGGATTATGAAGTAATTGATTGTATAGATGCTGGTACGGAATTTTGTCCTTGTCACTTAGCAGAAGAAGGAGAATGCATACTTTGTTCTCAACTTCACGGAAAGTGTTTTTGTGATTGTGTAAATTGGAAAGGGGTTTGCATATATGAAGAATTTGCAAGTAATGGATTTAAAGCTAAGGAAGGTAGAAAAACTTTTACTTGTGATGTCATAGATGCCGTAGAAGTTGAAGAAGGATTATTATTTATAGAGTTTAGGGCACCTCATAAACTTTGTATTGATTTACTTGGACCAGGTAAGTTTATATTTATAAGAACTAATGATAATCCGTTTTTTGATGTACCTATATCTATTTTAGAATCTGATGCTGATAAAAATATAATAAAAGTACTTATTGAGGTTAGGGGAATAAAAACTAAGAGGCTCTTAAATACTGAGGTTAAAGGAGAAATAACTATAAGAGGGCCTTATTTTAATGGAGTCTTTGGAATAAAAAATATAGATTCAACTAAGAATGGAGAGGTCCTTGTACTTTGTAGAGGAATTGGATTAGCTCCTGCTGTACCAGTTATTAAAAAGTTAGCTAATGAAGGAAATAAGGTTAAGATTCTTTTAGATAAGTCACCTTTTAAAGAAAGTTATATAGAAAAATATTTAGAGGGATACGATGTTCAGTATATTCCTATGAATTTAATTAACAAGGGTGAAATATCAAATGAAGCAAAGGAAGTTATTAAAAATGGACAATGGGATTTAATCCATTGTGCTGGAGCGGATATATTAACTTATAAACTTATAGAATATTTAAATGATTTGAAAGATGAATCTACAAAAGTATCTTGTTGTAATAATGCTAAAATGTGCTGCGGAGAAGGGGTATGTGGAAGCTGTACAGCTAGGTTTGCTGGTCACAAGGTAAAAAGACTTTGTAAGGTACAAAGTGATCCTAGAAAAATATTTGAAGATAGAAGATTCATTTAATAAAGATTAATTTATAGAAGGGAGAGTTTTTATGAAGGTTGTTGTTATTGGCGGTGGATGGTCAGGAGTTGCAGCTGCTATTGAAGCAAAAAAAATGGGGGCAGATGTAGTTCTTTTTGAAAAGACAGATTTATTATTAGGACTTGGTAATGTTGGCGGAATAATGAGGAATAATGGAAGATATACAGCCTCTGAGGAATTAATAGCTATGGGAGGCGGAGATTTAATAAATATAACTGATAAGGTTAGTAGACACAAGGATATACCATTTCCTGGACATGAACATGCTTGGCTTTATGATGTTAATTTAGTTGAGGGAGAAGTTAAGAGATATGTAGAAAGTCTAGGAATTGAAACAAAAATGGTTTCTAGAATTATTGATATAAAACAAGAAGATAATAAAATTTTAGGAGTTTATACAAGTGATGGACAATATTATCCAGGAGATGTTTTCATTGAAACTACTGGTTCAACAGGACCTATGGGAAATTGCTTAAGATATGGTAACGGATGCTCTATGTGTATTTTAAGATGCCCTTCCTTTGGTCCTAGAATAAGCATAAGCTCAAGATGCGGAGTTGAAGATATACAAGGAGAAAGGGTTGGGGATGAACTAGGAGCATTTAGTGGTTCATGTAAACTTGCAAAAGAAACTCTTTCAGAGGAGATAAGAAAAGAACTTGATGAAAAAGGCTGTGTTGTCCTTAAGATTCCAAAAGAAGATATTAATTACGATAAATTAAATACAAAGGTTTGTCAGCAATATGCTCTTAAGGAGTTTGCAGAAAATGTTGTTTTATTAGATACTGGACATGCTAAGCTTATGACTACTTATTATCCTCTCGAAAAGCTTAGAAAGATTAAAGGACTTGAAAATGCTAAGTATGTTGATCCATATGCAGGTGGAAAGGGTAACTCTATAAGATACTTATCAGTGGCTCCAAGAGATGATAATATGAAGGTTAAAGGAGTTACTAATTTATTCTGTGCAGGAGAAAAATCAGGACTTTTTGTTGGACATACAGAGGCTATAGTTACAGGTACTTTAGCTGGACACAATGCAGTAAGGCATGCTTTAGGAATTCCTTATTTGATTCTTCCAAGAGCAACAGTTTTAGGAGATATAATAGCCTTTGCTAATGAAGAATCTCAATCTAGAGAAGGAAAGAAAAATAGATATACCTTTGCAGGTTCAGTTTACTTTAATAGAATGAAAGAGTTAGGACTTTATACAATAGATAAGGATGAAATTCAAAAGAGAGTAGCTCAATTAAATTTAGATGGAGTTTTTAGTAAAAAACTTATGTAAATTTAAGATTTTATAAAATTATTATGCTTAAAATATAGTTTAAATACAAAAAGTATCTTTAGAGTATTTATAAATATTAAGTTTATTTATATTCTTTAGATACTTTATTTTTTATAAAGAAATTAAAAAATTTTGAGTAAGTAAATATAGTGTTAAATTAAGTAGGAATATAATTACAATGAGGATTTATATTATAAAATTAAGTAACAGGGGGTGTTTATATGAAAATATGTAAAAGATGTGGAGAAGTTAATGAGGATGAAAATTTGCTTTGTAAAAATGGTGATTGCTTAAGTAAAGAGTTTGAAGATTATGAAGCCCTTAAAAATAAGGCAAAAAGTAATTTAATAAGAAAAGAAAAATTAAAAAGTCTTTTAGAAAAAGCTATTTTTACTATATATTTAGCAGGCGTTTTAATTGCATGTACAACAAACTTTAGAAATTTAAGTTTTTCAAATATTATTTCAACAATAGTTTTGGGTATAGTAGGAACTATGTGCATAAAGTTTACTAATCTTGTTTTTGAGGTTCAGCATATTTTTTCTTTGAAAGACTCTAGTGGTGACAATATGGCTGATATTTATGAAAGTTATTTAAAAGTAATTGGAGTATTAGCTTTAATTTATTCAGTTTATTTATTGTTTAAATAAAAATTAAAGATATAATTAAGAAATAAGTGTATAATTTATTTGTTATTTTAGTGAAAGGTACTATAATTAATTCATAGTACCTTTTCTTAGTTAAGTTTTAAATTTAAAGGACAGAATAAAAAATAAAAAAAATATGTGTATATTTATTGAAAATATAGATTGAAAAAATATATCTATATTTTGATTTATATAAGTATTATAAATAAAGAAGAATAAATTTTAGATTAAGAAAAAAAGTTTTAACAAAGAAAATTAAAATAATTTAAAATGCAGTTAAAAAGCGTGATAATTATCATATTATTATGGGAAATATAATGATATAATTCAAATTAGTATGATAAATTTTTAACAAAGTTATGTTTGTGAACGGAGGAAAAAAGTATGAAAAGAATACAATCTACTTGTAACTATTGTGCTCTTGCGTGTAATTTAGATTTTTACACAGAGGATGGAAAGATAAAAAGAGTAGTTCCAACTCCACATTATCCAGTTAATAAGGGATTTTCTTGTATAAAAGGACTTAATTTAGATAAACAATGCACTAAGTTTAATGGTTCTAAAAAGCCTTTACTTAAAATGAAAGATGGAGAAAGAAAAGCTATAGAATGGAAAGAAGCTTTTGAGATATTTGCTAGTAAAATGACAGCTATTCAAGAAAAGTATGGCAAAGAAAGTGTAGCTTACATAAGTACAGGTCAATTACCAACAGAGGAAATGGCTCTTTTAGGTCATGTAGGAAGAAGTTACATGGGTATAAATGGAGATGGTAATACAAGACTTTGTATGGCATCAGCAGTTGTAGCTTATAAACAAAGTTTTGGATTTGACGCACCTCCATATACTTTAAAAGATTTAGAGCTTTCAGATACTATATTCTTTATTGGAGCAAACCCAGTTATAGCTCATCCAATAGCTTGGGGAAGAGTTAGAAAAAATAAGGATGCTAAAATAATTACTATAGATCCAAGAAAGTCTGAGACAGCTATGAATTCAGATATGTGGATTGATATAAAAACTAAGGGAGATTTAGCTCTTTTCTATACTTTAGCAAATGTTCTTATAGAAAAAGGATGGATAGACCAAGATTATATAGATAATTATACAGAAGGTTTTGAAGATTTCAAAGAACATGTGAAGAAATATACATTAGAAGATGTTGAAGAAAGAACTGGAATCTCTAAGATGAGAGTTCTAGAACTTGCAAAAATAATCCACGAAGGAAAGAGGGTTTCATTCTGGTGGACAATGGGAGTTAATCAAAGTTATGAAGCTGTTAGAACTGCTCAAGCCATTATAAATCTTGCTTTAATCACAGGAAATATGGGAAGAGAAGGAACAGGAGCTAACTCTTTAACAGGACAATGTAATGCCATGGGATCAAGAATGTTCAGTAACACAACTGCTCTTTATGGTGGTGGAGAATACAATAATCAAGAGAGAAGAAAAGTGGTTGCTGATATATTAGGCATGGATGAAAATATGCTTCCAACTAAACCAACTTTAGATTATGAGCAAATAATAAAAGGAATAAATAAGGGGGAAATCAAAGGACTATGGGTAGTTTGTACTAACCCTAGACATTCATTTAGTAACAACGAAGAGTTTAAAAAAGCTATGAAAAACCTAGATTTCTTTGTAGTTCAAGATATTTATGAAGATACAGATAGTTCAGAAGAATGTGATTTATATTTACCTTCAGTTCCAGCTATTAAAAAAGAAGGGTTCTTAATAAATACTGAACGTAGACTTTCAGCTTTAGTTCCTGTTTTAGAGAAGGAAGAAGATGAATTAAGCGATTATGAAATATTATTAGGTATTGGAGAAGCATTAGGAATGGGAAGTCTTCTAGACAAATGGAGAACTCCAGAGGATGCTTTCAAACTTCTAAGAGAATGTAGTAAAGGAATGCCTTGTGATATTACAGGAGTATCTTATGAGAGATTAAGAGATTCTAAGGGAGTTCAATGGCCTTGTAGAGAAGGGAAAGAATTAGAATCTGATGAAAGAAGATTATTTGAAGATGGAAAATACTATACTCCAAGTGGAAAAGCTAAGCTTATTTTTGAAGATGTAACTGAAAATCCAAATGCTACAAATGAAGAATTCCCATTTAACTTAAACACTGGTAGAGGAACTGTAGGACAATGGCATACCCATACTAGAACTAGAGAAATAAAAGCTGTAACTAATATAGTTTCACAAAAGGCTTATGTAGATATAAATAGAAAAGATGCAGAAAGACTTAATATAAAAGAAAATGATGAAGTTTTAATTCATTCATCAAATGGGCATACATCTGAATTCATAGCAAGATTAACTGATAATCTTAAAGAAAAAGATTTATATGCTCCAATACATTATATAGAAACAAATTTATTAACACCATCTGTATTTGATCCTTATTCTAAGGAGCCTTCATATAAGACAGTTCAAGTTAATATAGAAAAGGTTAGAAAATAGGAGGGGATTACTTTGAAAAGAATAAAAATCAATAGAGATAAATGCGTGGGATGCTTAACATGTACAACTGCTTGTATAGTTTCTCATGATTCAGAGGATACAAGAAGTAGAATCACAATAACAAGTGAAGGAAAATACACTCCTATTTTCTGTAGACACTGTGATAGACCAGAGTGTGTTTATACTTGTATGAGTGGTGCTATGAAGAAAGATAAGGAAACTGGTTTTGTAACTTATGATAAATCAAGATGTGCAAGTTGCTTTATGTGTGTAATGGCTTGCCCATATGGAGTATTAAAAGCTGAACATGAAATGAATAAATACATAATGAAATGTGATATGTGTGCAAGTACAAAAGAAAAAACTCCTCAATGCGTTGCAAAATGTCCAATGGGAGCAATAACTTTAGAGGAGGTAGAAGAATAATATGAGATATATTGTTGTGGGGGCATCAGCTGCTGGAATAAGTGGAGCAAAAACACTTAGAGAACTTGACAAAGATGCAGAAATAATATTAGTTTCAAAGGACGAAAATGTTTATTCAAGATGTATATTACATCATTACATAAGTGGCCACAGAGATATTGAGGCTTTAGATTTTACAGATAGAGATTTCTTTGAAAAATATAACATAGAGTGGAAAAAAGGTTTAGAAGTTAAATCTATAGATGATAGAGAGCATGTAATAGTTCTTTCAAATGGAGAGAGCTTAAAATATGATAAGATATTATTAGCAACAGGAGCTTCAGCTTTCATTCCTCCAGTAGAGAATTTAAGAGAAGCTAAAAATGTTGTTGGATTAAGAAACTTAGAGGATGCTATTAAAATAAAGGAAGAGGCAGAAAAAGTTAAAAACGTAGTTGTCTTAGGAGCAGGACTTGTTGGAATAGATGCCATAGCAGGACTTGCATTTAAAAATTTAAATGTTACTTTAGTTGAAATGGGGGACAGAGTTCTTCCAATTCAACTTGATAAATATGCTTCTTCTAAATATGAAAAGAGATTTGAAGATGCTGGAGTTAAATTAAAACTTGGAGTTAGAGCGGAAAAAGTTTTAATTGATGAAAATAAAAATCCAAAGGCATTACTTATAAATACAGGAGAAGAAATTCCTTGCGAGCTTATAATAGTTGCAACTGGAGTTAGATCAAATGTGGCATTCTTAAAAGATAGTTCTATAGAAACAGATAGATTTGGATTAATAATAAATGAAAAAGGCGAAACTAATGCAAGAGATGTTTATGGAGCTGGAGATATCACTGGAAGAAATCCTATATGGCCAACTGCTGTAAAAGAAGGTATAATAGCAGCAAACAATATGGTTGGTAATGAAATATTCATGGAAGATTTCTTTGGAAGTAAGAATACAATGAATTTCTTAGGACTTACAACAATGTCTTTAGGCGTTGTTAATGCTCCAGATGATTCTTATACAGAAGAAATTGATATTTCAGGAGAGAATTATAAAAAGATAATCCATAAGGATGGAAAAATTTATGGAGCTATAATTCAAGGTGATTTATCTTATGCAGGTGTTTTAACTCAACTTATAAAAGAGAAGATACACGTATCAAAGGTTAAAAAACCATTATTTGAAATTGACTATGCAGATTTCTTCAATATAAAAGAAAATTTAGAGTACACATATTAATATAAATTATAATTAAATTTATTTAATATAAGTATGTAATTTTTAATTTAGAAAATAATAAATTAAAGTTATAATTAGGAGGAAAAGGCTTTGGCTAAGATTGTGAATGTAGTTGCTAGATGTTCTAATACAGGAAAAACAGTTTTAATAGAAGGTCTTATAAAAGAGCTTAAAAATAGAGGATATACTGTTGCTACTATAAAGCATGATGTTCATGGCTTTGATATAGACAAAGAGGGAAAAGATACTTGGCGTCATAGAAAAGCTGGAGCTGAAGCAGTGATAATTTCCTCAAGGGAAAGAATGGCTCTTATAAGAGAAGTTCAAGAAGAAATTCCTCTAGAAGAGTTAATAAAGCAAGTTGAAGATTTCGATTTTATAATAATAGAAGGTTATAAAAAGAGCAAATATAGAAAGCTTGAAGTATATAGACAAGGTATTAGTAAGAAAATAATAACTCCAAAGGAAAAGCTTATAGGAGTTGCTAGTGATGTTAGCTTATCTTTAGAGGGAGTTAGAGTTGTTGATTTGAATAATTATGAAGAAATTGCTAACCTTGTAATAGAAAATTAGTATAAATCTCCAAGCTTAAAAATCTAAGGAGAAGGTTCTATGATTTTTAAGCCTGGGTTACTAAATTATTAATTTGTACTTTTAACATTAAGTTTAATAAGAAAAATACTTAAATTGTTAATTGGTTTAATTGGGGTAATCCACAGGGTAAGGTTTGAAAGAATTTTGCCTCCACGTATTTTGGGAAGGAGAATAAGCAAAAGTAAAAAACATAGAACTTACATAATAATATTGCTAATTATGTTTTTTAGTTTTAATATTAAGGTCTAAAAGGACTATTTAATTTAATGCTTATTATTCTTGTTATTATAACAAAAATAATAAGCATTTTATTTTATAAAGGGATGGTGATATTTTGAAAAAATTTATAGCTTTAGAAGAAGCTCTTGAAATATTAAATAAGAACACTAAGGCTTTAAAAAGTGAGGTTGTTAGCATAAAGGATTCTTTAAAGAGAGTTTTGTATGGTGATGTTAAATCTAAGATTAATAATCCTCCCTTTAATAAGTCAGTTTTTGATGGATATGCTTTTAAATCAGAGGATTCTAAGGGAACTTCAAAAGGAAATCCTGTAGAGCTTAAAATAGTAGATGAGATATTTGCAGGTGATTTTTCAGAAATAGAAATTAAATCTGGAGAGGCTATTAGAATTATGACTGGGGCTCCAATTCCTGTGGGAGCTGATTGCGTGCTTAAGCAAGAAGAAACAGAAAGACATGGAGATTTAGTTAAAATATTTAAGGAAATGAAAGCTAATGAGAACATATCATTTATGGGAGAGGATATACAGATTGGAGAAACTTTAATTAAAAAAGGTAAAAGACTTGATTATGCTGATTTAGGTATAATGGCTAGTTCTGGTATAAGTGAGGTGCTTGTTTATAAAAAGCCAAGAGTTTCAATAATTAGCACAGGTGATGAGGTATGTGATATAAATTCCACCTTAAAACCAGGAAAAATATATGACAGTAATTTATATAGTTTAAGTGCAAGAATTGAAGAGCTAGGATATCATGTTTTGTCTATGGAACATGTAGGAGACAATATCCTAAAAATAGGAGAAGCCATAGAAAAAGCCTTTGAAAAATCAGATATAGTATTTACTACAGGAGGAGCTTCTGTGGGAGAAAAAGATCTTATGCAAAAGGTTTCTGAAAGCATAGGCTTTGAAAAGTTATTTTGGAAAATAAAAATTAAACCTGGATCTGCAGTTGTATGTAGCAAAAGGGAAGAAAAAATATTGATAAGCCTTTCAGGAAATCCTAATGCTGCCTTAACTACATTTGAATTATTAGGAAAGTCTATACTTAAAAAATTAGAGGGAGAGGAAGAAAATATAAATATTAAAAGAGAAAAGGGAATATTAATGGATTCTTTTAATAAAAAAAGCCCTCAAAGAAGATTTTTAAGGGGGAATGTTATATATGATGAAAAGGGAGCAAAGGTTTATATAACTCAAATTAAAAGTGGAAATGGTATATTAAGTTCTCTTCTAAATGCTAATTGCTTAATAGAAATTGAAAAAAGAAATGAAGGCTTAAATAGAGGAGAAGTAGTAAACATAATAAAATTATAATAAATAATTAGCTTAAAAATAAGTTTATAGGAGGTGTATTAAGGTGATAAAAAAGAGTGCTGCTATTTTAGCAGGAGGGAAAAGTAGTAGAATGAATTATAGAAATAAGGCTTTTTTAAAATATGAAGAGGACTATTTTATAGAGAGAATAATAAAAGCCTTAGAAGATTATGAGGAAATAATAATAATATCTAATAATCCAGAAGAATATAAGGAGTTTGGACTTAAAGTTTTTAAGGATATATATCATGGTCAAGGACCTTTAAGTGGAATTCATTCAGCTTTAAATCATATTAAAAATGATTATTGCTTAGTTGTTGCCTGTGATATGCCTTTTATAAATAAAGATGTGGTTAATTATTTAGGAAATATAAAGGAAGACTATGAAATTTTAATTCCTAAATTTCAGGAAAGACTACAACCTCTTTGTGCCATATATAAAAAAAGTTGCAAAGGTATTATGGAAAAAGAACTTATAAATAATAGCAATAAATTAATAAAAACTTGTTTTAAATTTTCTATGAAGGTAGTTGAAGAATTTCCTTTTATAGAAAAAGTACATAAAAAGGAAATAAAGAATTTTTATAATATAAATACAGTTCATGAATATGAAGATTTAATAAGGAAAAAAGAAATTTAGGAAACCTTTTATTACTAAAAACACTAGGAGGAGGTGAACTGTTTAAAGTTATTTATATTAAAATATATAGTTTAGTGGAGATGGACTTAAAATAAATAACTTATAACAGGATTATTATGAAACAAATAAGAGTTGAAGATGCTGTTGGAACAATATTATCTCATGATGTAACTCAAATAATACCAGGTAAGTTTAAAGGAAGAGCCTTTAAAAAAGGTCATGTTATAAAAGAAGAAGATATAGAAAAACTTTTATCAATAGGAAAAGAACATGTTTATGTATGGGAAAAAGAAGAGGGAATGCTTCACGAAAATGAGGCAGCTGAAAGGTTAAAGGACTTAGTTTGTGGAGAAGGATTAAGTTTTGGAGAAATAAAAGAAGGAAAAATAGAATTTTTAGCTGATAAAGACGGACTTTTAAAAATAGATAAGGAAAAATTATTAGAATTAAATATGTTAGGTGAAATAATAGTTTCTACAATTCATGGTAATTTTCCAGTTAAAAAAGGTGACAAGGTAGGGGCTACTAGAGTAATTCCATTAGTTATAGATGAAAATAAAATAATAGAAGCAGAAAATCTTATAAAAGATAAGATTATAGAAGTTAAAGAGATAAAAAATAAAAAGACTTTTGCAATAACTACAGGAAATGAAGTTTATAGTGGAAGAATAAAAGATGCCTTTGGCCCTGTTCTTAAGGAAAAGCTTAAGGAATTTAATATAGATCTTGAAAGACAAGTTATTCTTCCAGATGATAAGGAGAAAATTATAGAGGAAATAAAAAGAGCTTTAGAGGAAGGTGCAGAACTTATACTTTGTACAGGGGGAATGTCAGTAGACCCAGACGATGTTACTCCTACAGCTATAAAGGAATGTGGAGGAGAATTAATAACATATGGTTCACCTGTACTTCCTGGAGCTATGCTTCTTTTAGCTTATTATAATGATGTTCCTATTATTGGAATACCAAGCTGTGCCATGTATTCAAAAAGAACAGCTTTAGATTTAGTCCTTCCAAGAGTTTTAGCAGATGAAAGATTAACTTTAAGAGATATAGCTGAATATGGTCATGGTGGACTTTGTTTAAATTGCCCAGTTTGTACTTTTCCACATTGCTCCTTTGGAAAGTAATTGGAAATTGTTGTTAAATATTAGAAAAACTTCGGATAAAGAGTTAAAATCATTATTCACCTAAAAGAGGGAATGGAATTTGTATAAAGAAGAAGGTGAGAATTTGAAAGATAAGTATGGAAGAGAAATTGACTATTTAAGAATTTCTTTAACTGATAAATGTAATTTAAGATGTGCTTATTGTATGAAGAAAGATCATAATGATTTTATTCAAAATAATAAGCTCATGACTTTAGATGAAATTTTAAGAGTTGTTAAAGAATGTGCTTCTATTGGAATAAAAAAAGTAAGACTTACAGGAGGAGAGCCTCTTGTAAGAGAAGGTGTAGTAGATTTAATAAAAAATATAAACAAAATACCTGAGATAGAAGAGATTTGTTTAACCACTAATGGGATTTTACTAGGAGATAAAGTAAAGGAACTTAGTGAAAATGGATTAAAGAGAGTAAATATAAGTTTAGATACATTAAAAGAAGATAGATTTAAGGAAATAACAAGGATAGGAACCTTAGATAAAGTACTTTATTCAATAGAAAAGTGCTTAGAGAATAATGTTAAGGTAAAGATAAATACTGTAATATTAGAAGATTTCAATAAAGATGAAATTTTAGATTTAATAAATTTAGCTTATAAAAATCCAATAGATCTTAGATTTATAGAGCTTATGCCTATTGGTGAAGGTAAAAAGTTTAAGGGCGTTACTAATAGTGAGATTTTAGAAATTATAAAGAAAGAAAAAAATGTATTAAGTGATGGAAAAACCTTAAGACTAAATGGTCCAGCTAAATACATAAGTATAGATGGATTCAAAGGGAAAATAGGATTTATAAGTGCTATGAGTGATTGTTTTTGTGAGGACTGTAATAGAATAAGGGTCACTCCTGAAGGCTTTATGAAGCAGTGTTTACATTGGAAATATGGAATAAATCTAAGAGATAAAATGAGAGCTGGAATAACTGATGAAGAACTTAGAGAGATAATCAAAAAAAGTATTTATGAAAAGCCAGAAAAACATAACTTTAAAATGAAAGAAAAAGATGAAGATAAAAGATTTATGTATGAAATAGGAGGATAAAAATGAGCAAGGTAAGAGCTATTTGTATAAGTGAAAAGAAAGGTACTGCTAAGGTGCAAGTTCCCAAAGCTGATTTTATAGAAGATTTCGGAATTAAGGGTGATGCTCATGCTGGGAAATGGCATAGACAAGTAAGTTTATTAGCTTTTGAAAAAATAGAAGATTTTAGAGCTGATGGTGGAAATGTAGACTTTGGAGCTTTTGGAGAAAACCTAGTTGTAGATGGAATAGAACTAAATAAACTTCCTATAGGACAAAAAATAAAAATAGGAGATGTTCTTTTAGAAGTAACACAAATAGGCAAAAAGTGTCATGATAAATGTGCAATATACTATCAAGTTGGAAGATGTATAATGCCTGCTTATGGTATATTTACAAAGGTATTAAATGGAGGAGAAATTGTTTTAGGAGAAGAGGTAGAACTTCTTTAAAAGAAAATTTTAATATAAAGGTTCTAATAGTTTTTATTAGAACCTTTTTTTATTGTATAATTGTTAATAAAGAATGTACGGAAACGGCATTAATTTTAGATATCACTTTAATATGTGTTAAGATTTGGGGATGAATTAAAAATTCTAAAAGATGGAGGAAGATTAATTGGGAGTTTTACTAGATATAAAAGAAAGAATGTCTATATTCAAAAACTTTTACGATGAAATTAGAGTGGTGGATCCTATAAATAATAAAGTATTTTCAGATGAATTTAACTCAAAAATCAATGACAACCTTAATAAAAAAGAGTGTTCCACAAGCAATTGTTATGATGTGTGGGGAAAAAAATCAATGTGCAGTACTTGTATATCAAAAAAAGCTTATTTAAAAAATGATACCTTTATGAAATTAGAATATAACCAAAAGAATATATTTTTAGTTCTAGCTTCACCAATTGAAATTGAAGAAAGAAAATATGTTGTTGAAATATTAAAAGATATAACAAACAATGGAGAAATAGTAGAAGGTACAGGAGAAACAGATTATTTAGACTTAACAATAAAAACGATGGGAGAAAATCTTGTGAAAGATTATTTAACTGGAGTTTATAATAAAAGATATATAGACCAAAGATTTTCAAAAGAAGCTAATAGAAACTTAAAAGAATCTATACCTACAACTGTAATTATGACTGATATAGATTCATTTAAAAGAGTAAATGATACTTATGGACATTTAATAGGTGATAAAATTTTAAGAGATTTTGCAAAGGTATTAAATAATAATATTAGAGAAAATAGTGATTGGATTGGTAGATATGGAGGAGAAGAATTCATAATTGTTTTAAATAATACCAATATGAAAAATGGAGTAAAGGTTGCTGAGAAGCTTAGAAAAATCATAGAAAAAATGAGTTTTGACTATGATGAGATAAGTGTGAAAATAACTGCTAGCTTTGGAGTTTGTGAAGTTTCAGAAAAAGAAGATCCGTTTGATACAATAAAAAATGCTGATGAAAAATTATATATGGCAAAAATGGCAGGAAGAAATAAAACTGTATTTTAGTATTATAATAATTATGTAATTAAATTAAGATTTAGTTTAGGAAATTAATTATAAAAGTATAAGAAGGGAGGAAAATTATCAAGTTTTATATTAACATATTATGTTTCTGAGATAATGAGATTTTTAATGAATACAAAAATTAAAAAGAGTCTTTAGTTAACATAGTAATGTTATTAGAATTTTGATAATTAAGAAAATTTGAGACCTTTAGCGGATATTATGCGTCCTAAAAATTTAGAGGATATAGTTGGACAGAAACACATTGTAGGAGAAGGAACTCCTTTAAATAAGCTTATAAAAAATAAGAATATAATGAATTGTATTTTTTATGGTCCACCTGGTGTTGGAAAAACTACTTTAGCTAATATAATTTCAAATTACACTGATAAGAAATTTTATAAAATAAATGCTACTACATCTTCAATAAAAGAAATACAAAGTATAACTTCTGATATAGATAATCTGTTGAATTTTAAGGGAATAATACTTTATATAGATGAGCTTCAACATTTTAATAAGAAACAGCAGCAAGCACTTTTGGAATTTATTGAAGATGGAAGAGTAGTATTAATAGCAAGTACTACAGAAAATCCATACTTTGCTATTCATAAGGCTATATTGAGTAGAAGTACTATATTTCAATTTAAGCCAGTAAGTACTGAGGATATAATAATAGCTTTAGAAAGAGCTATAAGTAAACTTGAAAAAGAGGGATATTCCATTTCTATTGAAGAAGGCGTTTTAAAATATATTGGAGAGATTTCTCAAGGAGATGTAAGAAAGGCCTACACAGTATTAGAATTAGCTATTAAATCTCAAGAAAAAGATAATATTATTTTAAATAAAGAGTATGTAGAAGCACTAGGTCAATCTAATTTGAAATCTGATTCATCAGGAGATGATTATTATAATTTATTAAGTGCTCTTCAAAAAAGTATAAGAGGAAGTGACCCTGATGCCTCAATTCATTATTTAGCTAGACTTATTAAGGGTGGAAATATGGATAGCGTAATTAGGAGAATAGGAGTAATTGCAGCTGAAGATATAGGTCTTGCTCATCCTAATGCTTTGCAAGTTGTAAATAGCGGAATAGACCTTGCTTTGAAAATAGGAATGCCAGAAGCAAGGATAATATTATCTGAATTAGTAATATATTTAGCTACTTTACCAAAGTCAAATAGTGCTTATATGGCTATTGATGATGCCTTAAGAGATTTAGAAAAAAATAATGCAGGGGATGTGCCAAAACATTTAAAAGATGCTCATTATAGTGGAGCAAGTAATTTAGGTGTTGGTGGTTACTTGTATCCCCATAATTATCCTAATAGTTATATAAATCAAGAATATATGCCTGAAAATATGAGAGGAAAAGAATATTATAAGCCTAAGGATAATAAATACGAAAATAGTATAAAAGCCTATTGGAATAATGTAAAAAACAAATAGTTAAATTTGAATTTTAAATTCCATTTTTTAAGTAAAAAATATGTGAATATTATTGTTGACAAATTTACTCGGTTTTGATATTATAATCACATAAAGTACATCGAATTAGTCAGATTTAGAGGTGATTAAATGAAATTATCTACCAAAGGAAGATATGGTGTAAAAGCCATGGTTGATTTAGCTATACATTATGGTGGATCACCTGTGTCAATAAAGTCAATATCGCAAAGACAAAATATATCTGAATATTATTTAGAGCAATTATTTAGTTCTTTAAGAAAAGCTAAGCTTATAAAGAGTATTAGAGGTGCTCAAGGAGGATATATTTTAAATAGACAACCAGAAGATATAACAGTTTCAGATATTATAGAAGTTTTAGAAGGACCAATAGAAATATCAGATTGTTTAGAGGGTGTAACTTGCAATAATGTTGATTGTTGTGCGACTAGACTTTTATGGAAAAAGATAAAAACAAGTATAGACGAGGTTACTAATTCAGTAACACTTAAAGATATAGTAGAAGATTATAAAGCTATGAAAGAAAAAAATGAAGCTTTAAAAATTGTTAGTAGGAGTGAAGAAAATGAATAATAGAGTTGTTTATATGGACTACTCAGCAACTACATATGTTAAGCCAGAAGTATTAGAGGAAATGTTACCATATTTCACAAATAAGTTTGGAAATCCATCAGCATTTTACGGAGTTTCAAGAGAATCAAGAATGGCTGTAGATACTGCTAGAGAAAGAGTAGCTAAAGTATTAAATGCTGATACAAATGAAATCTACTTTACTGGTGGCGGATCAGAAGCAGATAACTGGGCAATTAAAGGAATAGCTTTTGCTCACAAAAATAAAGGAAATCATATAATAACTACAAAAATAGAACACCATGCTGTATTACATACTTGCCAATGGTTAGAAAAACAAGGTTTTGAAGTAACTTACTTAGATGTAAATGAAGAAGGTTTTGTTGACTTAGAAGAATTAAAAAATGCTATTACTGATAAAACTATCTTAGTTTCTGTAATGTTTGCAAACAATGAAATAGGAACTATAGAGCCAGTTAAGGAAATAGGAAAGATTTGTAGAGAAAGAAAAGTAATATTCCATACAGATGCAGTTCAAGCTGTAGGAAATGTAAAGATAGATGTTAAAGATATGAACATCGATTTACTTTCATTAGCTGGACATAAAGTTTATGGACCAAAAGGAATCGGAGCTTTATATATAAGAAAAGGTATAAGAATAGATAACTTAATCCACGGTGGTGGTCAAGAGAGAGCTAGAAGAGCTGGAACTGAGAACATACCTGCAATAGTTGGATTAGGAAAGGCTATGGAAATCGCTGGAGAAAACTTAGATGAGCATATAGCTAAAGTTTCTAAGTTAAGAGATAAGTTAATAAAAGGATTATTAGAAGTACCATTTACAAGATTAAACGGACCAAAAGATGGTAGTAAGAGATTACCAGGTAATGTAAATGTATGCTTTGAATTCATTGAAGGTGAAGGAATACTTCTTTCATTAGACTTTGAAGGAATTTGTGGTTCAAGTGGAAGTGCTTGTACATCAGGATCATTAGATCCATCACACGTGTTATTAGCAATAGGTTTACCTCATGAAATAGCACACGGATCATTAAGATTAAGTTTAGGTGAAGGTACAACTGAAGAAGACGTTGATTACGTATTAGAAAAAGTGCCACCAATAATCGCAAGATTAAGAAGTATGTCACCATTATGGAAAAATCATTTAAGAGAAGTAGAAGGAGAGAATTAATTATGATATATAGTGAAAAAGTTATGGATCATTTCAAAAACCCAAGAAATGTAGGAGAAATTAAAGACGCTAACGGAATCGGAGAAGTTGGTAACGCTAAATGTGGAGATATAATGAGAATATATCTTAAAATAGAAAATAACATTGTAGAAGATGTTAAATTTGAAACTTATGGATGTGGATCTGCTATAGCTTCATCAAGTATGGCTACAGAGCTTATAAAAGGAAAAACTGTAGAAGAAGCTTGGGAATTATCAAACAAAGCTGTTGCAGAAGCTTTAGATGGTCTTCCACCAGTAAAAATGCACTGTTCAGTATTAGCTGAGGAAGCTATACACAAGGCTATAAACGACTATAGACAAAGACAAGGATTAGAGCCTTGGGATATGAAAGAACATTCACATGACATACATGAGCATGTTCACGGTTAAGAATAATATTAAAGTGGTGATTTTGTGACAAAGAAAAAGGTTGTTATAGGTATGAGCGGCGGAGTTGATAGCTCCGTTGCTGCTTACCTTTTAAAGGAACAGGGATACGATGTAATTGGTGTTACAATGCAAATATGGCAAGAGGATAAGGAATATGAGGAAAGAGAAGGTGGATGTTGTTCACTGTCAGCAGTGGATGATGCTAGAAGAGTTGCTCAAAAACTAGATATTCCTTTTTATGTTTTAAACTTTAGAGATAGTTTTAAAAGAAACGTAATAGATTATTTTGTAGACGAATATATACAAGGTAGAACTCCAAATCCATGTATTGCATGTAACAAATATCTTAAATTTGATGAGCTTTTACAAAAAGCTAAAGGTATAGGTGCAGACTATGTTGCAACAGGTCACTATGCTAAAATCGAAGAAAGAGATGGAAGATTCCAACTTATAAGATCAAAGGATGATAGAAAAGATCAAACTTATGCTTTATACAATCTAACTCAAGAACAGTTAGAGCATACTTTAATGCCTTGTGGAGAATTCACTAAGGATAAGATTAGAGAAATAGCTAAAGAGATCGGTCTAGATGTACATAATAAAAAGGACAGTGAAGAAATATGCTTTATTCCAGATAATAATCATGGAAGATACATATGTGAAGCTGCTCCAAACAAAGTTAGACCAGGAAACTTTGTTGATAAGTATGGAAATGTCTTAGGAAAACATAAAGGAATAGTCTATTATACAATAGGACAAAGAAAGGGCTTAGGATTAGCTCTTGGAAGACCAGTGTTTGTTACTGATATAAACCCTGTAACTAATACTGTTGTAGTAGGACCAGAAGAGGATATCTTTAAAACAGATTTAGTTTGTAAAGATATAAATTTCATATCTATAGATAAACTTGAAGGCCCTATGGAAGTTGAAGCTAAAATTAGATATTCAGCTAGACCAGCTAAGGCTACTATAAGTCCTATGGAAAATGGAAGAGTTAAAGTTTCTTTTGAAGATAAGCAAAGAGCTATAACTAAAGGACAATCTGTTGTTTTCTATAAAGATGATTTAGTTGTAGGTGGAGGAATAATCGAAAGCCTACTTTAATAGAAAGCTCCCGAAAGGGGGCTTTTTTCTTTTGCATTTAAAATCTTTATGAAACTATGTATTTTTTGGAAGGATATAGATAATACTAAATATATTACTAATGGCTTTACTTAAATTAGAAAGGGATGACTTTTAGAGTGTATAGAATAAGAGATTTAATTGGTCTTAAGGTTTTTGATTCTAATGGAAAAAAGGTTGGAGTAGTTTGTGATCTTGCTATAGATTATTTTAATGGAAAAGTTATGGGCTTTATAATAACAAAAAAATTATTTTCAAAAAGAGATTATGTGGACTTAACTAATGTTATTTCTTTAAGCGATACTATTATGACAGAAGGGGTACATGTACATAGAGGGTTAAAATTTAGCGAGATAAAAAACTTTGATCTTATAAATAAGGATGGCCATATGATAGGAATATTAGAAGATATTTTAATAGACTACGACTTTTATATAAGAGGACTAATAGTGGTAAGTGGATTAGTTGATAAATTTAAAAATGGAAAGCGAGTTATACAATTAAAAGAAACTATTTTAGGAGAAGAAAGCATTTTATTTTTTGGCAATAAAAATATAAATATGAGAATGATTCCAAGAAAATATTTTGGCTAGGTAAATTAAAAAAGGAGGAGTAGGAATGGTTAGAGCTTTAAAAGATAAAAAAAGATTTATAAGAAATTTAATATTAACATTTATAATTTTTTTATTTATATTCCTTTTATATCAATTTGAAGCTTTTAGAGACATTATTTTTATAGTGCTTGTATCAGGGATTTTTGCATATATTCTTAAGCCTCTATATAGATTTTTATGTGAAAGAACAAAAATAAATAAAAACTTTTTAGCTATGGCTATAGTACTTAGTGTAATTTTTCTTATATTATTTTTTTTAACAGTTCTAATTCCAAGTATGTTTAAAGAAGGGGAAAGTTTTGATGGTTTAATAAATGGTATAGAATTCTTTATAAATGATTTGATTATGAAGATGAAGTTTATGGAATTAGGGATTTTTGATGTTATTGAAGCTCAAGTTACTGAAAAATTAAATATATTATTAGTTAGTTTTGCAACTAGTATTATAAATAATTTAATTAGCTTTTCAGAAAATATTTTAGCTTTTGCTGTTATACCTGTATTAGCATATTATTTTTTAGCCTATGGAGATTTATTATCTAATAAATTTTTATATTGCTGCCCAATGGAGAAGAGAGCTCTATTAAAAAATCTAGGGAGAGATGTTGATAAAGTCTTAGGTAAATATATTTTAGGGCAATTACTTTTAAGCTTATTAGTTGGAGTTATGACATTTATAGGTATGCTTATACTAGGAATAAAGTTTCCTCTATTATTAGCGTTTTTAAATGCGTTACTCAATATTATACCCTATTTTGGAGCGGTTTTAGGGGCAATACCTGCAATAGTTGTAGCATTAGTAGAAGGCCCAAATAAAATTTTATGGGTTATATTGACTTTTTTAATAATTCAACAAATTGAAGGAAACTTAATAGCACCTAAAATTACAGCTGAGAGTATAGATATGCATCCAATATTAATCATAATATTACTTTTAATTGGAGAGCAAATAGGAGGGCTTTTAGGAATGGTTTTTATAGTTCCTATAGCTGTTGTAATTAAAGTTTTATTTGATGATTGGGATTATTATATGTTTTTATGATATTTTAGTATTAGATTAAATTATAGTTATTAAGAAGTATGATATATTTTTTTATAGTTAAAAAGTTTTAGATATTAATTAAACACACCTAATAATATTATTCTAATAGTATTTTATATAAAAATAATATTTAACTTAGTAGATAAATAATCATAAAATATATAGGAATACATAGTAATTTAGTAAAATAGATATTAATACAATTGGCAATTATATTGACAGGTAAAGAAATTTTTTTTATAATTTGCCTATAATAACTTAATGAAAAGCGTTGACGAGAATGAGTAGGCATTTATCTTTTAATCAGAGAGGAAGTGGTTGGTGAGAACTTCTTAAAAGAGATGTTGAAGCTATCTTTGAGCTATAATTTTTAGAGTGATGTAGTTTTACATAATTAGGGTGGTACCGCGGAGCATAGGATTTCGTCCCTTTTAATTAGGGGTGGGGTGTTTTATGTTCTTTTTTTATGTGTGAAACTAATTATAAAATAAAAAAATATCTAGAGCTAAGTAGAGGGTTTAATCTTATTTTATAAATATATGATTAAACTTAAAGGCTAAAGGATAAATACATAAAATTTGGAGGAATAAATTATGAAATTCATGGGAGCAAATGAATTAAGAGAAAAATATTTAAGCTTTTTTGAAAGCAAAGATCATTTAAGATTACAGTCATTTCCGTTAGTACCTAAAAATGATAAGAGTTTATTATTAATAAATGCAGGTATGGCACCACTTAAACCTTATTTCACAGGTTTAGAAGAACCACCAAAAAGAAGAATAACAACTTGCCAAAAGTGTATAAGAACTGGTGATATAGAGAATGTTGGTAAAACATCAAGACATGGTACATTCTTTGAAATGTTAGGAAATTTCTCATTTGGAGATTACTTTAAATCAGAAATAATTCCATGGGCTTGGGAGTTTATAACAGAAACTTTAGGAATTCCAAAGGATAAATTATATGTAACTATATATTTAAATGACGATGAAGCTTATGATATTTGGACTAGTAAAACTGATGTAGATCCAAGTAGAATATTCAGATTAGGAAAAGATGATAACTTCTGGGAAATAGGGGTAGGTCCTTGTGGTCCTTGTACAGAGATTCACTTTGATAGAGGAGAAGGAAAGGTTGAAACTGTAGAAGAATTTTTAGAGGCTTCAGATGCTGATAGAATAGTTGAGTTCTGGAACTTAGTTTTCACTCAATTTGATAAAGATGAAGAAGGAAACTACAATGAGTTAGCTCAAAAGAATATAGATACAGGTATGGGCTTAGAAAGAATAGCTACAATAATGCAAGGTGTAGATAATATCTTCGAAATAGATACAGTTAAAAACATATTAAATAAAGCATGTGAATTAACAAATGCTAAATATGGAGAAGATAAAGACAAAGATGTATCATTAAGAATAATAACTGACCATGGAAAAAGTGTTACTTTCTTAATATGTGACGGTGTTCAACCATCAAATGAAGGTAGAGGATATGTTTTAAGAAGACTTCTTAGAAGAGCTGCTAGACATGGAAGACTTTTAGGGGTTAAAGGTATATTCTTAAATGAAATGGTTGATGCTGTAGTTGAAAATTATGGTGAAGCTTACCCTGAATTAAAAGAAAAAGCTGATTACATTAAGAAGATAATTAAATTAGAAGAAGAAAGATTTAATGAAACAATAGACTCAGGTATGGATATACTTATGAGCTATATTTCAGAAATGGAAGAAAAAAATGAGAAAGTTTTATCAGGAGCTAAAGCTTTCAAATTATATGATACTTATGGATTCCCTCTAGAGCTTACTCAAGAGATATTAGAAGAAAAAGGATTAGAGTTAGATATAGAAAACTTTAATAAGGAAATGAAAGAGCAAAGAGAAAGAGCTAGAAATGCTAGAGGAGAAAGTAGCTACATGGGAAGCGAAGAAAGTCCAGTAAACAAAGTGGATGCTTCAATAGTTACTGAATTTGATGGATATGTTAATTTAGAGCTTAACTCAAAAGTTATAGTACTAGGAAATAATGAAGAATTTAAAGCTGAACTTAAAGAAGGTGAAGAAGGATTCTTATTAACTGATAAAACTCCTTTCTATGCTGAAATGGGAGGTCAAGTTGGAGATAGAGGAAATATAACTTCAGAAACTGGAATGGCAATAGTTACAGATTGTAAGAAAAATGTTGGTGGAAAATTTGTTCACTACATTAAGGTTATAGAAGGTAGTTTAAAAGAAGGTCAAGAAGTTAAATTATCAGTTGATGCTTCAAGAAGATCTAACATATGTAAAAACCACACAGCTACACACATGTTACATGAAGCTTTAAAAGAAGTTTTAGGAGAACATGTAAATCAATCAGGTTCATATGTTGATGAAGAAAGATTAAGATTTGACTTTACTCATTTTGCGGCTTTAACAGAAGAAGAATTAGAAAAAGTTGAATTATTAGTAAATGAAAAAATAATGACTGTATCTGTAGTTGATACAAAGGAAATGTCATTAGATGAAGCTAGAAATAGTGGAGCAACTTGTCTTTTCGATGAAAAGTATGCTGAAAAAGTAAGAGTTGTTTCAGTTGGAGATTTCTCAAAAGAATTATGTGGAGGAACTCACGTAGCTAACTCAGGAGAAATTGGATTATTTAAGATAGTTTCAGAATCAGGAGTTGCTGCTGGAATAAGAAGAATAGAAGCTGTTACTGGAATAAGCGCATTAAAATTCATGGAACTTAAAAATAACATGCTTAAGGAAGCTGCTTCAATGCTTAAGTGTAATGAAAAAGATATTGCTAAGAGAATAGCAGCTCAAGCTCATGAATTAAAAGAAAAAGATAAAGAAATAGCAGAACTTAAAGCTAAATTAGTTCAAGGTGCTGAGGATGATATATTAAAAGACAAAGTTGAAATAAACGGAGTTGAATTAGTTACAGCAGAATTAAAAGATGTTGATGGAAATTCATTAAGAGATTTAGCTGATAAAGTTAGAAATAAATTAAATAATGGAATAGTTGTTTTAGCAAGTGACAATGGTGGAAAAGTAAACTTAGTAGCTATGGCAACTAAAAATTCATTAGCTAATGGAGTTCATTGTGGAAAAGTAATAAAAGAAGTTGCGGCAGTTGTAGGCGGCGGCGGAGGTGGAAGACCTGATATGGCTCAAGCTGGTGGAAAAAATCCAGAAAATATAGCTAAAGCATTAGAAAAAGCAAAAGAAGTTGTAGAATTACTTGTAAAATAGTTGTACTTTTATGTAAATATAGTTTATAATGAGTATAAAGTAAAGCGTGAATAAAAACTAATTTAAAAGATAATAATATATGTAAATATATAAATTAAAATATATTTACTGTAAGGGGGTGAGCTGCTAGTAAGCAGCATGTTATGAGTAACAATTTTGACCACACAATGCAGTTTGATTTTAGTAAAAATAAGGAAGATTTAACTAAATCAATATTAACTGATGTATACAACTCACTAAAGGAAAAAGGCTATAACCCGGTTAATCAGCTAGTTGGATACTTAATTTCAGGTGACCCTACTTACATCACTAATTACAACGGGGCAAGAGCTTTAGTAAGGAAACTGGAAAGAGATGAAATACTTGAAGAAGTTATAAAATCTTATCTAGAGATAAAATAACAAAGAGTGCCCGAAAGGGTACTCTTTCGTTTATGTAAGGAGATTCAATGAGAATTTTAGGTTTGGATATCGGAAGTAAAACTATAGGAGTTGCAGTAAGTGATCCACTTGGATGGACAGCTCAAGGTGTAACAACTATAAAAAGAGATTGCTACACTAAAGACGTAGAGGCAGTCATGAAAATATGCAAAGAGTATGGAGTAGAAACTATAGTTGCAGGTATGCCCAAAAATATGAATGGAACAATAGGACCATCTGGAGAAATGGTTAAAAATTTATGTGAACAAATTGAAAAATCATTTGATGGTAAAATAGAGTTTTGGGATGAAAGACTTACAACAGTTGCTGCTCATAGAGCAATGCTAGAAGCGGATTTATCAAGAGCGAAAAGAAAAAAAATAGTCGATAAAATAGCGGCTACTTATATATTACAAGGATACTTAGACAGAATATCAAAATAAAAAGGAGAAGTTAAAATGAATAACGATTTACAACCAATAGTTTTAGTTGATGAAGAAGGAATAGAAACAACATTCAACGTAGTAACTAAATTAGATATTGAAGAAAAAGAATATTTCTTATTATCACCAGAAGGTGAGGAAGACGTAGTTATAGCTATGCAAGTTGTTCAAGACGAAGATGGAGAAGAGACTTTAGCTCCAGTTGAGAATGATTTTGAAATTGAAATGATAGAAGAAGCTTATGCAACTTTATTCGCAGAAGAAGAATAACGGTAAAGTGAGGTTTTAATATGGCAAATACAGCTTCAGTAGATTTTGATGCTTTAAAAGAAGAATTAAAGAAGAAGGGTTATAAGTTAACACCTCAGAGAAGAGCTATAGTTGATACTATAATACAAAATGAGGGTAAACACTTAACTGCTGAGGAAATTTATGACGAGGTTAAGAAAAGTTGTCCAGAGATTGGATTAGCTACCGTATATAGAACAATAATTCTTCTAGAAGAGATGGGTGTAATCTATAAGTTAGATTTAGAAGATGGATGCAGTAGATATGAACTTGCTCATGATGATGAAGAGCATAGACACCATCATCTAGTTTGTAATAAATGTGGAAAAGTTTTTGAGGTTGAAGCGGATTTATTAGACGAACTAGAAGAAGAGATTGAAACTAAATATGGCTTTGAAATATTAGATCATACAGTAAAGTTTTTCGGAATATGCAAGGATTGTAAAAATGAATAGAGAAATTTTCTCAAATGAGGAAACCTCTTTTATACATAAGCGTACTACTACAAAAAAGAGGAGGGAAAATATGAAACGTGAAAAGCTAAAGGTTAAAATTATACCTTTAGGTGGTTTGAACGAGATAGGTAAGAATCTAACTGTTATCGAATTTAAAGACGATATAATTGTAGTCGACTGTGGACTTAAGTTCCCAGACGAAGATATGTTTGGTATTGATATAGTTATTCCAGACGTATCATATCTTGTTAAAAATGCAGAAAAAGTTAGAGGAATATTTTTAACTCATGGTCATGAAGATCATATTGGTGCTTTACCATATGTGTTAAAAAATTTAAATGTACCTGTTTATGGAACAAAACTTACTTTAGGAATAGTTGAAACTAAACTAAAAGAACATGGTTTATTAAGCACCACAGAGCTTATAAGAGTTAAACCAAGAGATATTATAAAATTAAAATCATCATCTGTTGAATTTGTAAAAACTAATCATAGTATAGCAGATTCAGTTGCTATAGCAGTGCATACACCACTAGGAGTTGTACTTCATACTGGTGATTTTAAAGTAGACTATACTCCAACTGACGGAGAGGTAATGGATTTTGCTAGATTTGCAGAATTAGGAAGAAAAGGAGTTCTTGCAATGATGGCTGACTCTACTAATGTAGAGAGACCAGGATATACAATGTCAGAAAGAGCTGTAGGAGAAAATCTTAAAAAAATATTTGTTGGAGCAAAGGGAAGAATAATAATAGCTACATTTGCTTCAAATATTCATAGAATACAGCAAATTGTTGAAGCTGCAGAAATGACAGGAAGAAAGATTGCTGTTTCAGGAAGAAGTATGGAAAATATAGTACAGGTTGCAATAGAACTAGGATATTTAACAATAGATAAGGATTCTTTTGTTAGCATAGATTCTATAAACAAATATCCAAATGAGCAAGTGACTATAATAACTACAGGAAGCCAAGGCGAGCCAATGTCAGCATTAGCCAGAATGGCATCTTCAGAGCATAAAAAAGTTAATATCATTGAGGGAGATACAGTAATACTATCTGCAACACCTATACCAGGAAATGAAAAATTAGTTTCTAAGGTTATTAATCAACTTTTCAAAAAAGGAGCAGAAGTAGTGTATGGAAAACTAGCAGATGTCCATGTTTCAGGTCATGCTTGTCAAGAGGAATTAAAACTTATGCAAGCTCTTGTTAAGCCTAAATTCTTTATACCAGTTCATGGTGAGTATAGACACCTTAAACAGCATGCAGAGTTAGCTGTTGATGTTGGACTATCAGAAAAGAATTTTATGATAGCTGAAAATGGAGATGTTATAGAAATCACTAGAGATTCAATCAAAAAGAATGGATCTGTTACTTCTGGTCAAATTTTTGTTGATGGACTTGGAGTTGGTGATGTAGGAAACATAGTTTTAAGAGATAGAAAACATCTTTCACAAGACGGAATTCTTACAGTAGTGGTTACTATTTCAAAAGAAACTGCTTCAGTGGTAGCAGGACCAGATATTATATCAAGAGGTTTTGTTTACGTAAGAGAATCAGAAGACTTAATGGATGAAGCTAAAGAGATAGTAAAAGACGTTTTAAGAGATTGTGAAAAGAAAGGAATCTGTGACTGGGCTACTATGAAATCTAACATAAGAGATGGCCTTAGAAGTTTCCTTTATGAAAAAACTAAGAGAAAACCAATGATATTACCAATAATAATGGAAATATAAAAAAATTAGATGATAATGTAGAATGTAACTGTTTAAGTAAAAAATGTTGTGTTGACTTTTTTAAAGCTTAACAGTAGAATCTAATAAGGTAAAGAAAATTGGGTACTTAAGTAGTATCCAATTTTTTATGCACATAAAATTGGAGGAATAAATATAATGAGTAACGAATTTACAAGAAATGATATTAGAAATATAGCTATAATCGCTCACGTTGACCATGGTAAAACAACTTTAGTGGACGCATTATTAAGACAAAGTAACGTTTTTAGAACAAACGAAAAAGTAGAAGAGAGAGTAATGGACTCAAATGACTTAGAAAAAGAAAGAGGTATTACAATACTTTCAAAAAATACAGCAGTTCATTATAACGGAGTTAAAATAAATATAATAGATACACCAGGACATGCTGACTTCGGAGGAGAGGTTGAACGTGTACTTAAAATGGTAGAAAGTGTTTTACTTGTAGTAGATTCATATGAAGGGGCTATGCCTCAAACAAAATTCGTTTTAAGAAAAGCTCTTGAGTTAGGATTAAAACCAATAGTTGTTATAAACAAAATAGATAAACCAGATGCTAGACCAGAAGAAGTTATTGATGAAATATTTGAATTATTCTTAGAGCTTGGTGCAGATGATGAGCAATTAGATTTCCCAATAGTTTATGCTTCAGCTAGAGATGGAGTAGCTACAATTAACATAGATGAGCCAAAAGATAACATGAAAGATTTATTCGATACTATAATCGAAAAAGTTGAATCACCAAAGGGATCTATAGAAGAAAGTTTACAAATGTTAGTTACAACTTTAGATTCAAGTGAATATGTTGGTAAAATAGCTATAGGTAAAATAACTAGAGGAATAGCTAAGAAAAACCAACAAGCTGCTGTTGTAAGACAAGATGGAACAGTAACTAAATTCAAAATATCAAGTCTTTATACTCATGATGGATTAAAGAGAATAGAGGTTGATGAAGCACAATTAGGAGATATAGTTGCAATAAGTGGTATATCTGACGTAAATATTGGAGAAACTATAACAGATGCACAAAATCCAGAAGGATTACCATTTGTTAAAATAGACGAGCCTACATTAAACATGAACTTTATGGTTAATGACTCACCATTTGCTGGTAGAGAAGGGGATTTCGTAACTTCAAGACATTTAAGAGATAGATTATTAAAAGAATTAGAAACTAACGTAAGTTTAAAAGTTAAAGAAATAACTCCAGATTGTTTCGAAGTAAGTGGTAGAGGAGAGTTACATCTTTCAATACTTATAGAAACAATGAGAAGAGAAGGATATGAATTCCAAGTTTCTAAGCCAAACGTTATAACAAAGATAGATGAAAATGGTGTTAAGGTTGAACCAATAGAGCACTTAACTATAGATGTCCCAGAAGAATTTATGGGACCTGTTATGGAAAAATTAGGACCTAGAAAAGCTGAAATGGTAAATATGACTTCAGCGGTTAATGGATACTCAAGATTAGAGTTCAAAATACCTGCAAGAGGACTTATAGGATTTAGAAATGAATTCATGACAGATACAAAGGGTAACGGAATAATGAACCATGTATTTGATGGATTTGAAAAATACAAAGGAGAGATCCCAGGAAGAAGTAGAGGATCAATCGTAGTATTTGAATCAGGAGAAGCAGTTACATATGGATTATTTAATGCTCAAGAAAGAGGAACTTTATTCATAGAGCCAGGTACAGAAGTTTATGCTGGAATGGTTTGTGGAGAATGTTCAAGAGCAGATGACATAGATGTTAATATTTGTAAGAAAAAACAATTAACTAATACAAGATCATCTGGAGCTGATGATGCTTTAAAATTAACTCCAGTAAGACAAATGTCATTAGAGCAATGTTTAGAATTCATAAACAATGATGAATTAGTTGAAGTTACTCCAGTAAATGTAAGAATGAGAAAGAGAATCTTAGACAGTGCTGAGAGAAAGAGAGCTATAAATAGAAGTAAAAAATAATAAATTTTCTTATAATTTTATTTTATAACTTTGGGTACATAAACAAAAATTAGTAAAACAAGTTTGTTTTTATGAGAAAAAGATTTATAATTAGATAAATGGCTTTATGGCCATTTATCTTAAAATATGAGGGGGTACTACTGTGAAAAGGCTAAAAAACTCTAAAAGTATGGTTTTGATATCCATATTCATAATTTTACTTGTGATTAACTTAGCTGTATTTGTAGTTAAATATAACTCCATAAAGCGAAGCCCTTTACAATCTAATAAAGCTGATATAACCTTTAAAGTTAAAGAAGGAGAGTCACTAAATGGACTTTTTGAACGATTAAACAATGAAAATGTACTTAGAAGTTCCTTTTTTTCTAAGATATATATAAAGTTTAATAACGTAGAAGAAAGCATAAAACCAGGTACATATACTGTGAATAGTGACATAAGTTTTAAGGATTTTTTAAGTGTACTAACTGATGGGAAGGTATCAGATTATAAGGTAACATTTCCAGAAGGATATACTGTAGAGGATATAGCTAAGAAATTGGAAGAATCTAAGGTATGCACAAAAGATGAGTTTTTAAAAGTAGTAAAAGAGTATCCATTACCATCTTATATAAAACCTAATAATGAAAGAAAATATGAGTTAGAAGGATTTTTATTTCCAGACACATATGCTATTCCTAAAGGCACAACACCAAAACAAATAATTGAAATGATGCTTAACAGGTTTGAAGGGGTAATTAGTGAGATACAAAGTGAACTAGGCATTACTATTCCAAAGGAAGAGTATGAGAAATATGTAATAGTAGCTTCAATGGTTGAAAAAGAGGCTAGGGATGATAGTGAGCGTGCAGAAATAGCATCTGTTATATATAACAGACTACAAAAAGGTATGCCTTTACAAATCGATGCTACAGTTTTATATGCTTTAGGAGAGCATAAAGATACTGTGCTTTATAAAGACTTAAAAGTGGATTCACCATATAATACATATAAGATTAAAGGACTTCCAGTGGGGCCAATATGTAATCCTGGAAAACCTTCACTTTTAGCTGCCATAAAACCAGCTAAAACAGACTACATATATTATTTATTGAATCCATCAAATAATAAGCACTATTTTACTAATAATTACGAAGATTTCCTAGCTAAGAAGAAAGAATTTGGATACTAAAATTTGGAGGAGCAAATGAGTGGAGTAACCTTTGAATATATGGAAAAGTATCTTAGAGATCTTATTCCAGATAGAAATGACGAATTAAAACAACTAGAAGATTTTGCAAAAGAAAATAAGGTGCCAATAATACAAAAGGAAGGTGCTAAGTTCCTTGAGTTTATGGTGTCTATGAATAAACCAAAGAAAATATTAGAATTAGGCACAGCTATAGGTTATTCTTCAATACTGATGAACAAAGCTTGTGGTGGAGAATGTCATATTACTACAATCGAGAGAGATGATAATATGATAAATTATGCTAAAGAGAATATTAAAAAATTTGGATTAGAGGAAAAAATCAATATTTTACAGGGAGATTGTTTAGAAGTTTTAGAGAGTCTTCATGATGAATTTGATATGATATTCATGGATGCAGGTAAAGGACATTATAATCATTTTTTACCAGAATGTTTAAGACTTTTAAAAAAAGATGGAATTATAATAGCAGATAATGTTTTGTTTAGAGGAATGGTTGCTTCTGATGACTTAGTGAAGAGAAGAAAAATAACTATTGTTAAGAGAATGAGAAAGTATTTGGATATGGTCTCAAAGGATGAAAATTTAATAACAACTGTTATTCCTATGGGAGATGGAATTGCGTTAACTAAGAGGAGGTAGCAAACATGAGAAAACCAGAAATATTAGCACCAGCAGGTAGCTTAGAAAAATTAAAGACAGCAATTGATTTTGGAGCAGATGCAGTTTATATTGGAGGAAGTAAACTTAACCTAAGAGCTTTCGCTGATAACTTTACAAATGAACAGATTGCAGAAGGTGTAAAGTATGCTCATGATAGAGGAAGAAAAGTTTATGTTACTATGAATGTATTTCCTCACAATGCAGATTTAGAAGGATTAGAAGAATACATTGTAGGACTTAATGATTTAAATGTAGATGCAATAATAGTTTCAGATCCATCAATAATAATGACTGCAAAGGAAGTTGCACCAGATTTAGAAATACACTTAAGTACTCAAGCAAACAATGTAAACTGGAAGTCAGCTAAGTTTTGGCATAGCTTAGGAGTTAAGAGAATTGTTTTAGCTAGAGAGCTTAGTTTTAAAGAAATTGAAAAAATACACGAGAATTTACCAGAAGATTGTGATTTAGAAGCATTTGTTCATGGTTCAATGTGTATGGCATACTCAGGAAGATGTTTAATATCAAACTACATGACAGGAAGAGACTCAAATAGAGGAGCTTGTTCACAAGCATGTAGATATAAGTATTATTTAATGGAAGAAAAGAGACCTGGAGAGTATTTCCAAGTTATAGAAGATGATAAAGGTACATACATAATGAACTCTAAGGATTTATGTATGATAGAATATATACCAGAGCTTGTTAAGAGTGGTATATACTCATTTAAAATAGAAGGAAGAATGAAGAGCCCATACTATGTTGCTGCAATTGTTAAAGCTTACAGAGAAGCTTTAGATAAGTATTGGGATGATCCAGAAGGATATGAATTTGATCAAAAATTAATGGATAATCTTTTAAAGGTTAGTCATAGAAGATATCACACAGGATTTTACTTTGGAAAATCAGGAGAGCAAGTTTATGAATCATCATCTTATATAAGAGATTATGATATCGTAGGAGTTGTTAGAGATTATAACGAAGAAACTAAGGTAGCAACTATAGAACAAAGAAACAGATTATTCGAAGGGGATACAGTAGAGGTATTAACTCCAGTAGGAGATTACTATGAAATCCAAATGAATGATATGAAGGATGAAAAAGACGAAAAAATAGATGTTGCTAACAAAGCTCAAATGATATTCAAGGTTAAAATAGATAAGCCTGTAAAGGTAAATGATATGTTAATTAAGTGCAAGGAGGCAAACAGCTAATGAAGAGACCAATTTTTATAGGAATAACAGGAGGCACTGGCTCAGGTAAAAGTACAATAGCTAAGGAGATATATAGACAATTTGGTGAAGATTGTATAGCAATGATAGAGCAAGATTCATATTATAAGGATCAAAGCCATTTATCAATGGAGGATAGAGTTAAAACTAACTACGATCATCCAAATGCTTTTGATAACAATCTTTTAGTTTCACATTTAGAATCACTTTTAAATGGACATTCTATACAAAAACCTAGTTATGACTTTTCTATACATAATAGAATTGAAGATACAACTAAGGTTGAGCCAAAAGAAATTGTTATTGTAGAAGGAATATTAATACTAGAAGATCCAAGAATAAGAGAACTTCTAGATATAAAGATTTACGTTGATACAGATGCTGATGTTAGAATCATAAGAAGAATGGTCAGAGATATAAACGAAAGAGGAAGAACTATAGAGTCTGTTATAAATCAGTACTTAAATGTAGTAAAGCCTATGCATAATCAATTTACAGAACCTACAAAGAAATTTGCTGATTTAATAATACCAGAAGGTGGACATAATAAAGTTGCTATAGATATTATTGTTGCAAAAATAAAAGAGGTTTTAGGACAATACGAATAATATATTGGTTGTAATTTTATATTATAATTTTTACTTCAATATGAGATAAAACTAATAATTTATTATTGAATAAAACACCCCTAAATTGGCTAGAATTTAGCCAGGAGGGGTGTTTTTATGTTTAACAGAAAAAGAAAAATTGAAATTAAAAATAGATTAATAAGCGTAGTCTCTTTATTGTTATTAGCTTTACTATTACTTGACATGAGGATTTATTATGTGCAGAAAAAGTATAGTACAAAAGAAACAGGAAATTTCAAAGGAAATCACAAACAATATGAAAATATTTCTGACCTTAATTATTTACTTTTAGATAGAGAGGGAGAAAGCATATTTCAATATGAGACTAAATACAAAGTTGTTATAGATTCTATGGCTTTTAGATTAAATAATTTAAATCAAAATTTAGAGAATATAATGGCCTTTAATTATATTATGCAATCTGAAGATAAGAATTTTTCTTTTGATAATGTAGTAAAAAGTGGAGGGAAATTATATTATGATGTTTCACAGGAAAGTTTTGATAAGATAAATAGTTTGAAAAATATAAAAGGAATTTATACATATAAGGCACAAGAAAAGAAAAAAGATGATAACTGGAAAATAGAGAATATGATAACTTCTACTAAGGGTTTTGCTTTAGTAGAGAATAAGGATAAAAAAGTAGAGACAAAAGAGGTTGATAAATCAGAAAAATCTCTAGAAATGGTAATAAATAAGGAGTTAGAAAATAATAAAGATCCTAAAATCATTTTTGAAAGGGACCATGAGGGGTTATATGGAGAAGGAGAATATGAAATTCCAGAGGATAATCTAAATGTTAAGTTAACTTTGGACAATAAATTTCAAAAAATAGTTAGAGATGTTTTAGCTAAGGAGGAGTATAAAACTTTTAAAAATGCAGGAGCAGTACTTATTGATAGTGCTAGCGGTGAGGTCTTAGCCTTAGCTCAAAAGGATGAATCAGCTCCAAATGTTGTTTTAGGCTCAGGTAGCATTAATGGTTATGAGGCAGGGTCAATATTTAAAATTTTAACTTTAGAGGCTGCTATGGAAGAAAAGGGTATTAGCCTTTCTGATAAATTAAGATGCGATGGGTTAGTATGTAAAAAGGAAAAAATACATGGAACAATAAGTATTAAAGAAGCTTTTGAGGTTTCATGTAATGATGTTTTTTCTAAATTAGGAGCTCAAATAGGAACTAGAGGATTATTAGATTTTGCAAAGGACCAAGGAGTTTTTTCTTTAGCTTTAGGATTAGATGAAAAAACAGGCATGGAGACTAAGGGAGATGTCCCTGAAAATGTTAGTATAACAAATCTTTCTATAGGCCAATCTATGCAAACTAGTTTAATTCAAATGGCAGGTATAATATCTACTGTTGTTAATGAAGGGGAATACGTAGAGCCTTATATATTAAAAGATTTTGAAAATCAAAAAGGAGAGGTAAAAAAAGAATTTAAGGAGTTAAGAAAAAATGTAATCTCTGAGAAGACAGCAGAGGACTTAAAAAGTGTAATGAACTCAACGGTTTTAGAAGGAACTGCAAATATAACTAAAATTGAAGGAGTTGAGATAGGTGCTAAAACTGGAACTGCTGAAGCTCTAGGTGGAGAATTACATGGATGGTTTTTAGGATATTTTAAACATGAAGGAAAATACTATACTTTAGGAGTTATGGTGCCAAATATAAAAAATGTTTATGAAGATAGAAAACCAGGCGGTGGAAATACTGCAGGCCCTATTTTCAGAGATATAGTTTTAGAACTTACAAAAAATAAATAGATTTAGCAATATTTTAACTATCAACTCATATTATAGTAATAAGCATTAATAGGGGGAACGACATGTTCATGTTACAATACTTATTAGAATTAGTTGGTAGTAAAATATTTTTAACTGGCTATGTAACAGGAAATTCTACTTTTCCAAAGCCTTTAAATGAGAAGGAAGAAAAAATCTATTTAGAAAAATTAAAAGATGGAGATGTTGAGGCAAAAAGAGTACTAGTTGAGCGGAATTTAAGACTAGTAGCACATATAGTTAAGAAGTATTCTTCAAATTATCAAAACTCAAAAGAAATGGATGATTTAATATCTATAGGAACAATAGGTTTAATAAAGGCTATAGATTCTTTTGACACTAACAAGGGAATACGACTTGCAACATATGCAGCTAAGTGTATAGATAATGAAATACTTATGTTTTTTAGGAATACTAAGAAGACAAAGGGAGAAGTATTCCTTCAAGATCCTATAGGAGTGGATAAGGAAGGAAATGAAATTTGTCTTATAGATATTTTAAGTAGTGATTCTGATTCGGTTTTGGAGGCTGTTGAAAATTCATTACAGGTTAAGGATCTTTATAAAAAAATGTCAGATGTCTTAAGCTCTAGAGAGAAAGAGATAATTCAAATGAGATACGGTCTTTTGGATGGTGATATAAAAACACAGAGGGAAATAGCGGGAATTCTTGGTATATCAAGATCATATGTATCTAGAATAGAGAAAAAGGCATTAAAAAAATTAAATAAGGAATTTAAATGTTAATGATACTTAATAAATTGTATAAAAAAAAATAAGTTTTATAAAATTATGGAATTGATATATCATATGGTTTATAATATTTATTATACGATAAAAAAGGTGGATTCTTCTATAAATAATTTGTTCATTTCTTTATGAAATGAACAAATTATTTATTAAGAATTAAGTTTAGGAGGAGATTTATGCAAAGTTTAGCAGAACTTTTAGAGTTAACAGTTAAAGAAGGAGCATCTGATTTGCATTTAACAGTAGGTATTTCTCCTATAATAAAAGTTAATGGAAAATTAGTAAGGTTAGAACATGAAATATTACGCCCTGAAGATACTGAAGCATATGCTAGAGAGATATTACAGGATGCATATGAAAAGTATGATGCTATTGGAGAATACGATACATCATATTCAATACATGGTAAAGGTAGATTTAGAGTTAATATATATAAACAAAGAAATAGTACAGCTTTAGCTATAAGAGTTATATCTTTAGATATGCCAACTCTAGATAGTTTAGGATATCCTGAGACTTTAAAGGATATATGTAATCTTAAAAGGGGCCTTGTATTAGTTACAGGACCTACTGGAAGTGGTAAAAGTACAACTTTAGCTGCTTTAATAAATGAAATAAATAGTAATAGGGAATCTCATATAATAACAATAGAAGATCCTATAGAGTTTCTTCATAAACATAATAAATCTATTGTAAACCAGAGAGAGATAGGGAAGGACACTCTAAGTTATGAAAGAGCCTTAAAAGCAGCACTTAGAGAGGATCCTGATGTTATTTTAATTGGAGAAATGAGAGATTTAGAGACTATTTCAACAGCTATAACAGCAGCAGAGACTGGACACTTAGTGTTTTCAACTCTTCATACTATAGGAGCAGCTAAGACTATAGATAGAATAGTAGATGTTTTTCCACCACATCAACAAGAGCAAATAAAAATACAGTTAGCTTCCGTTTTACAAACAATTATATCACAGCAGTTAGTAGAAACAGTTGATGGAGATAGAACTGCGGCATTAGAAATAATGGTTGCTACACCAGCTATAAAAAATTTAATAAGAGAAGGAAAAACTCATCAAATAGAATCATCCATACAAACAGGAAGTAAATATGGAATGAGAACAATGGACATGGAACTTGCTAATCTTTATAGAGAAGGTATAATAACACAGGAAACTGCAATGAACTCTGCTATAGATAGGGAGATTCTAAGTCGATTATTGATGTATTAATTATAGAGGGAATTTGAATTTTTAAGAGAATATATATATTATCACAATTTTTAGATAGGGAGGTACACATAGAAAAAATGTCTAAAAACATAGTGGGTCTAGATATTGGGAACAGAAATATTTGTGCGGTGATATCAGGTGAAAATGAAAATGGAGAATTCGAAGTATTAGATTTTGTAGTAAAGGATTTACAAGGTGTATCTAAAGGTAAAATAATAGATGAAGAGTCTGTTATAAAAACCATTAAAGAATGTCTAAAAGAATTAGAAGAAAAAAGTGGACATAATATTCAAGGTGTTTATTTATCATTAAAAAATAATGATTGTAGAATGGTAGAAAATAAGGGATATTCTTATACTGATAATGATGATTCATTAGTTTTTAAAGAAAATATAGAAGAAGCTTATATAGAAGGAAGAACATTAAAACTTTCAGAGGAAGAATGTGTAGCAGATAGCACAATAAATTCATTCTATACTGAAGAATTTGGCTTTGTTCAGAATCCAATTGGAATTAAAGCTGAAAGAATAGAAATAGATGAAGATTTAATTATTGCTCCTAAATCTAAAATTAGTACTTTAAATAAAATTATTTTAGAAGCTGGATATGAGGTTTTAGGAACAGTTTCATTGGGATTTGGATTTAAAAATGTTTTTTTAAGTAAAAAAACAGAAACTTCAAATGTTGTAATTATAGATGTAGGGGCAGAGGAAACACAAATATATAGTTACAAAGGTAATACCCTAAAGGATATGGATTATATACCATTAGGAGGAAGAAATATAAGCAAAGATTTAGCTATATGTTTATCTATATCAGAAGAGGAAGCAGAAAGATTAAAATTGCAATATTCTTCAAAATATTATAGTATTAGAAAGGATTATAATAATATTTCCTTTGAGGAACACATATTAGATACCTATTTAATTCATGATATTATAGATGCAAGATTAAGTGAAATAGTAGAATTAGTTAATAGTAAATTAGTGGAAAGGGATATTCTAAATACCACAGATATGATAATATTAACTGGTGATGGTATCAGTTATTATGAACATATTAAGGAAAGAATAGAGTATACAACTGATAAGAATGTAATAATTTTCACTAAAAAGCAATTTTTCTTTGACAATTCTTCAATAATTAATTCAATTAGTATTGTTAAAGAGGTATATGATAGGTTAAAATTAATATGTGATGAAGAATTACTTTCAGGAAGAAAAGTAACAGTGGATAAAGAAAATAAAAGTGAAAATAAAAGTGTAAAGAAGAGAGGGCTTTCCAAAATAATGGCGTTCTTAGAGGAGCTTTTTTAAAGGAGGAATTAGTTTGTTAGATTTTGATGTAGATATACAATCATTTACTAATATTAAGGTAATTGGATGTGGAGGCGGAGGCGGAAACGCTGTTAATAGAATGATTCAAGAAGGATTAAGAGATGTTGAATTTATTGCTATAAATACAGATAAACAAGCCTTAACATTATCTCATGCCCAAAATAAAATTCAAATAGGTGATAAACTTACAAAAGGACTAGGCGCAGGAGCAAATCCTGAAATAGGAAAAAAAGCTGCTGAGGAAAGTAGAGATGAAATAACAGAGGCTATATCAGGAGCTGATATGGTATTTATAACTGCTGGTATGGGCGGTGGTACTGGTACAGGAGCTGCACCAGTAGTAGCTGAAATAGCTAAATCAATGGGAATACTAACAGTAGGTATAGTTACTAAGCCATTCCCATTTGAAGGTAGAAGAAGAATGACTCATGCTGAAATGGGTATAGCAAATTTAAAAGAAAAAGTTGATACATTAGTTACAATACCTAATGAAAGACTTTTATCAATGGTAGATAAGAAAACAACTTTATTAGAATCATTTAAGAAAGCTGATGATGTTTTAAGACAAGGTGTACAAGGTATATCAGATCTTATAACTAATCCAGGTTTAATAAACTTAGACTTTGCAGACGTTAGAGCTGTTATGTTAGATAAAGGCTTAGCTCATATGGGTGTTGGATATGGTAAAGGAGAAACAAGAGCACAAGATGCTGCAAGAGAAGCAATATCATCTCCATTATTAGAAACATCAATAGTTGGTGCTACTGGAGTCTTATTAAATGTAACAGGAGATTCTGAATTAGGATTATTAGAAATAAATGAAGCGGCAGAAATAGTTCAAGAAGCTGCAGATCCAGATGCTAACATAATATTTGGTACTGTTATTGATGAAACATTAAAAGATGAAATAAGAATAACAGTTATAGCTACTGGATTTGAAAAAGAGCGTCAAAGAATGGGAATGGGATCTCAAGGAGCAACAAATAGAGAAACTCAAACTCAAAGAGAAGTTATAGTTGAAAAAGTTGAAGAAAAAGTAGCGGAGCAAGAAGTTGCTGCATCTTCACAAGCACAACAAGAAGATAGATATAATGATGATTTAGAAATACCTATGTTTTTAAGAAGAGGTAGAAGATAGTATTTTTAAAAATAAAAGCACTTATGGTAATTAATTACTATAAGTGCTTTTATTTTTACTTTAATTAGAAAAAATTTTATATATTTATAATAGAGTTTATGTAGAAATAAAAAGTTTTTTTAGTTATTTTTCAATATTTTGGGATGTAAAACTCAGGAAATGGAAAAAAATATTGAATTTTATTATTTAGAGTTTAATAAATTATGAACTTATGTTTAATGAATACATTTTCATTACAAGAATAGACATGAAAAAAATAATTATAATATTAAGAATTTTTTATTTGGTAGAAAAATGTAGAATAATGAGGAAAAAGAAAGATAGAAAATATGCATATGGAATATATAATGACAAAATTTTAGAATAAGAAGCTTTATAATTATAAATAGGGAGTGAGTTGATTTATGACTGTATATATTGACATTGTCATATTAGAAAATTTTTTAATTAACTTTTTTCTACTTTATTTAACTTTACAGACCTTAAAAGATACAATAATTTACAAGAGAATAGTACTAGCAGCTTTCTTAGGAGCAATATATACTTTATTTGTTTTTATTCCAGGGTTAAATATACTCACATCATTGCCTTTAAAACTACTTTTTTCTTTGGGAATGATTACTATAATATCAGAAAGAAGAGAGTTAAAGACAATAATGAAAAGATATATAACTTTTTTAGTGATAACTTTTGCCTTTTGTGGTACTTGTTTTATGTTTGCTTTAGTTGAAAATCAGTATAATATTTCAGAATCCTTTATAATAAATGATTATTCAACTAAATCTATAATATTCTCACTAATTATAAGTTACATACTTGTTAGTGGAGTTATGAATTATTTTAAAAATAGAGCTATTATAAATAACTTTATATATGATTTAGATGTATGTATTGATTCAGAAGTTGTTAATATTAAAGCTTTTTTAGATACAGGGAATGGACTTGTAGAGCCTGCAACTGCATTGCCTGTAATAATAGCAGAAAGAGAAAAGTTTAGAGGGGTAAACATTAAGGAAAAAGATCAATTTAGAATACCGTATAAAGTAGTTGATGGAAATTCAGGATATATGAAAGGGATTAAGATTGACAATATAAAGCTTTGTAATGTTAATGGGGAAACAATGACAAGAGATGCAATCTTATGTTTTTGTGATAATAAATTAAGTAAAGAGGGAGAATATGAAGCTTTATTGTCTAGAGGAATTATATAGGGGTGATTAGGTTATGTTAAATATAAGACTTTTACTTAATAAGTTATTTACTAAATTAGATATTATGGTAGAACCAATTTATTATGTTGGGGGGAATGATGTTCTTCCAGCACCTCTTAGTAAAGAAGAGGAAGAGGAGTTAGTTAACAAATTAGGGGAGAATGATGAAGCTATTAGAAGTATTCTTATTGAGAGAAATTTAAGACTAGTTGTATATATAGCTAGAAAATTTGAGAATACTGGTGTAGGCGTTGAGGATTTAATTTCTGTAGGAACAATTGGACTTATAAAGGCAGTAAATACATTTAATCCAGAAAAAAAGATAAAGCTTGCAACCTATGCATCAAGATGTATAGAAAATGAAATTCTTATGTATTTAAGGAGAAATAGCAAGGTTAAAGCTGAGATATCATTTTATGAGCCCTTAAATATAGATTGGGATGGAAATGAACTTTTACTTTCAGATATACTTGGCACAGATGATGATATTGTTTACAATCTTATAGAAGATGAAGTTGACAAGGAATTATTATTTACTGCAATGAAGAATCTTTCAAATAGAGAAAAAGAAATTGTTGAATTAAGATTTGGACTAGGTGGATATAAAGAAAAAACTCAAAAGGAAGTAGCTGATATGCTAGGAATATCTCAATCTTATATTTCAAGGTTAGAGAAGAAAATTATAAAAAGATTAAAGAAAGAAATTAACAAAATGATTTAAGAGTATAAAATTAACCTCTACAGGTAATAATTAAAATGCGGAAGGGAATTACTTCGAAGGGGTTGATTTCAATTATGATGATAAATAAAGTAGAAATATGTGGAGTCAATACAGCTAAATTACCAGTTTTAAAAGAAAAAGAAATGAAAGAATTATTGCTACAAATGCAAAATGGAGATACAAGTGCTAGAGAGAAATTTATTAAGGGGAATCTGAGATTAGTGCTTAGTGTAATCCAAAGGTTTAATAATAGAGGCGAAAATGTAGATGATTTATTTCAAGTTGGTTGTATAGGACTTATGAAATCTATAGATAACTTTGATTTATCACAAAATGTTAAATTTTCAACTTATGCTGTGCCAATGATAATAGGAGAAATAAGAAGATATTTAAGGGATAATAACACTATAAGAGTAAGTAGATCCTTAAGAGATATAGCTTATAAGGCTTTACTTGTAAGAGATAAGCTAGTAAATGAAAATAATAAGGAACCTACTGTATCTCAAATAGCAAAAGAGCTTAAAATTCCAAGGGAAGATGTTGTTTTTGCTTTAGATGCAATTCAAGATCCAGTTTCTTTATTTGAGCCTATTTATCATGATGGTGGAGATGCAATATATGTAATGGATCAGATAAGTGATTCAAAAAATCAAGATGATAGTTGGCTTGAAAATATAGCAATAAAGGAAGCTATGAAGAAATTAAATGATAGAGAAAAACTTATATTGAATTTAAGATTCTTTAATGGAAGAACTCAAATGGAGGTAGCTGATGAAATTGGTATATCTCAAGCACAAGTTTCAAGGTTGGAAAAAATAGCATTAAAGCATATGAGGAAGTATGTATAGAGCTCTTTTGAGCTCTATTTTTTATGGATAAATTAAAAATATTATGTTATTTAGTATTTTTTACCTATTCTAATTAATAAATATAAAAATTAAACATATAAATTAAATATAATAATTATATGTTTAGGAGGAGTTTATACATGGAAGAAAATTTATTTTCTTTAAATAATTTAAGGGCTATGGAAGTGATAGATGTAAGTGAAGGTAAAAAGTTAGGCTTAATAGCTGATGTTAAGATAGATTGTGATGATAATAGAATATTATCTATTATAATACCTGGAGAAAAAACATCCTTTTTTAGTAAGTCAGAGGATATAGAGATAGAATGGTCTGATGTATATAAAGTTGGAGTAGATGTTATACTAATAGATTCAAAAGGGAAAAATATACTAGATGTTCAAAAATATATATAGAAATTAAGTAGAAAAGAGGGTATAATATTATTACAACTTAGAGAAAGGCGTGGATTTTAAAATGAGATGTCCTTACTGTTCTTATGAAGAAAGTAAAGTTGTGGATTCTAGATCTGCAGAAGATTATAATGCAATTAGAAGAAGAAGAGAATGTTTAAGATGTTCTAAAAGATACACAACTTACGAAAAGGTAGAAGATATACCAATACTTGTTATAAAAAAGGATTTAAGTAGAGAAAGTTTCAATAAAGAAAAAATCATAAGCGGATTAATTAAAGCGTGTCAAAAGAGACCTGTATCTAGGGCTCAAATAGAAGAAATAGCAGCTGATATTGAACGAAACATAAGTAATAAAATGATGGTAGAGATAAAGTCTGATTACATAGGTGAAATGATAATGGAGAGACTTAAGGATATAGACGAAGTTTCATACGTAAGATTTGCTTCTGTATATAGACAATTTAAAGATATTAATACCTTTATGGAAGAAATAAAAAGTTTAATGAAATAATTTTAAGCTATCTTAAAGAGAGTTCTTTAAGATAGCTTTTTTATTTGTTTTAATTTATCCATATACTTAAATAATATTTAACTTGAATTTAATTTAACAAAGAGTTGAAATATGATAATATGGTAAAATAAGTAGATTATAATTTGTGTTTTTGAGGTGAAAGTTATGAAAAGAGAAATAATAGATAACAAAGAATTTATAGTTTTTAACGATGGAAATATAAAAGTTAGATTTTCAACTGCATTAAATAATGTTAATTATAAAAAAGAAGATGAAGAGGGAAAGAAAAATTTAGAGAACTTAAAGGAAATATTTAAAGTAGATAAGGTGGTTTATGTTAACCAAACACATAGTAGTGATTTTATTGATGCAACTGGAGAAGAATTTAAAGGGGATAGAGACTGTGATTCCTTAGTTACTAAGGATAAAAACACACTTATAGGAGTTTTTACAGCAGATTGTGTTCCAGTTATAGCTTATGATAAAGAGAAGGAAGTAATTGCAGCTATTCATAGTGGATGGAAAGGAACATACAATAAAATAGCTAGAAAAACTTGTGAATATATGAAAGAGAAATATGGTTGTGAAAATATTAAAGTAATAATAGGCCCTCACGTAAGACAATGTTGTTATGAAGTAAGTGAAGATTTAGCAGAGAAGTTCAGTGAAGAATTTGGGAAAGATGTATGTAATGGAAGAATGCTAAATCTTGAGAAGTGTGTAGAAATTCAGCTTAAGGGTATTGTTAAAAAAGAAAATATAACGTCTACTAGAATTTGTACTTATTGTGAAGAGGAAGTGAAGATGCATAGTTATAGACAGGATCAAGAAAAGGCAGGAAGATTATTTTCATCAATATTTATTGATTAAGGTGGATTAATAAATGAAGAAAAGAATAATTATTTTTACAACACTAATAATAACATTTTTTCTAGCAATAATGACTTCTATGTATTTAGTAATATCGAATCATAAATATTTAGAGGAATCAAAGAATGTTCTAAATGAATATAATAAGGTCATAGCTTTATTGTTAGAAAATGATAATGGAAATATTAAGAGTGAATTAGAAAGAATAGAATCAAATAATGATATGAAAAATATAAGAATAACATATATCAGTAAGGATGGAAATGTTATTTTTGATACACATAAAAAATTAATCAATGATAATGAAAGTTATCTTAAGAGACAGGAAATAATAGAGGCCATAGAAAGTGGTCTAGGAAGCAGTGTAAGGTATAGTAATGATCTTCATCAAAACATGATTTACAGTGCACTTAAACTTAAGGATGGTTCTATTGTTAGAACATCAATAGCTGTTGAAAATGCCAAACTAATAGATAGTATAAATAGTAACTATCTATTAGTTGGTGTTATATTATCCTTAGTAATTGCATTGTTGTTAACTGTTAAAATAACTAATATAATATTGAATCCATTAAAGGAATTAGAACAATTAACATCTACTATTGCAAGTGGTAATTTTCATAAGAGAGTAAAAATTAACTCTAAAGATGATGAAATTCAAAGGTTAGGAAAAAGCTTTAATTATATGGCAGAGCAATTAGAAATAACCATGGAGCGATTTAAGGATAAACAAAATGGTTTAGAAGCTATATTAAAAAGTATGGGTAGTGGAGTAATAGCTTTTGACAGGGATATGAATATTTTAATGATAAATCCTTATGCTAAAAAAATATTTGGTATAAGTGGAGAAATTATTGGGAATAAACTTTTGGATTATATAACTGACAAAGAGATAATAAAGGCTTTTTGTGATGGAAAAGATAGGGTAGAAATTGAAGTTAACTATAATGATGATCCAAAAATATTAAAGATAAGAAAAGCAAGTATAATAAATGAACCTGAAATAATAGGTACAGTTGTGGTTATACAAGACATTACAGATATTAAAAAGCTTGAAAACATGAGAAGTCAATTTGTAGCTAATATATCTCATGAACTTAAGACACCACTTACATCAATTAAGGGTTTTGCAGAAACCTTAAGATATGTAGATGATGATGAAACTAGAAATAAATTTTTAAGCATAATAGATGAAGAATCAGATAGATTAGCAAGGCTTTTAGAGGATATATTATGTCTTTATGAAATAGAACAAAAAAGAAGTACTGTTTTAGAAGAATTTAATGTTGATGAAGAAATTGATAAAGTTTATATGCTACTAAATGATCAAGCGAAGAAAAAAGGTGTGGAAATCTTTTTAGATACAAATAGTAATTGTGTTCTTATGGGAGATAAGGATAAGTTTAAACAAATGTTACTTAATCTTGTAAGCAATTCTGTTAAATATACTGAAAAAGGTGGAAAGGTAAGAGTTGAAAGTTATAATCGTGACATGAATCTTATTTTGGTTATTGAAGATAATGGAATTGGAATAAGTGCAGAGGATCTTCCAAGGATATTTGAAAGATTTTATAGAGTGGATAAAGCTAGAAGTAGAGAAAGTGGTGGAACTGGTTTAGGGCTTGCCATAGTTAAGCATATAGTTAGACTTTTTGATGGTGAGATAAATGTAACTAGTGAACTAGGAGTAGGAACTAAAATAGTAATAACTATACCTATAAATATATAATTCTAGTTAATTAATACTTTATAACACCTTTAAATTTATAACACTTATTATATAATTAGTTATATATTTTAAAATTTTTTTACTATAATAGAATTAAGAGAAAGCTATTAAAAGTAATCCTCAAAAATTTTTTTTGTGGATTACTTTTTAATATTTAAATAACATAGTTTAAAGCTTAATGAAAAAGTTAATAATTAAATTTAGAGTTAAATAAAAAGTTAGTAATTGAAACAAAACACAATATATAGGTATAAAGTTATTTCAGTTGACTACATTATTTAATTAAGGTAATATAACATAGATAGTACTAAAATAGGAGTGAAGCATATGAAAAGTAGAATTGCTGAAGTCTTACCAGGAGGAATTGGTGAGGAATTAGGCTTTGAAAAGGGAGATATACTATTAAGCATAAACGGTACTAAAGTTGAAGATATACTTGATTATAGATTTTTATTGGCAGACGAATACGTTGAGGTAGAAATATTAAAACCAAACAAAGAGGTTTGGGAGTTTGAAATAGAAAAGGAATATGGCGAAGATTTAGGAGTGGAATTTGAAGAGGCCATCCTAGACAAAGCTAAGAGTTGTACAAATAAATGTATATTTTGCTTCATAGATCAATTACCAAAGGGAATGAGAAAAACTTTATATTTTAAGGACGATGATTCAAGACTTTCATTTTTACAAGGTAACTTTGTTACTTTAACAAATATGAAGGATGAAGATATTGATAGAATTATAAAATATAGAATAAGTCCTATAAATGTATCAGTTCATACAACAAATCCAGATTTAAGAAAAAAAATTCTTAATAATAGATTTGCAGGGAATGTATATGAAAGATTACAAAAGTTAGCGGCAGCTGGTATAACTGTAAATGCTCAAATAGTTGTTATGCCAGGAATAAATAATGGAGACGAATTAGTTAGAACTGTAGAAGATCTTTATAAATTACGTCCTTCAATAGAAAATGTTGCTGCTGTACCAATTGGAATAACAAAGTTTAGAGAAGGATTAGCTGACCTTGAAATATATAATAAAGAAACTGCTAAAGAAGAATTAGATAGAATAAAAGTTCTTCAAGAAAAATATATGAAAGAAATAGGAAGCCCATTTGTAAGATTATCAGATGAGTTTTATGTTATGGCAGATGAGGAAGTTCCAAATGAAGAATTCTATAATGGATATGAGCAAATAGAAGACGGAGTTGGAATGATAAGACTTCTAAGAGAAACCATGGCAGTAGATATAAAGAATAAGTTAACTAAAAGTGGAAAAGGTAAATTTACTCTTATTACAGGAACATCTGCATTTAAAGAATTAGATCAGGTTTGTACTGATATAAGAGAAGAGAATAATAATATAGATATTAAGTGTAAGGTTATATTAAATGATTTCTTTGGGCATACAATAACAGTTGCAGGACTTTTAACTGGTCAAGATGTTATTGCTCAACTTAAAGATAACATTGATAGTGAGTACTTAATTATGGCAGATAACATGTTTAGAAAAGGTTACGAGCCAGGTGATATAACTCAAAGAATAATGTTAGATGATTTGACAGCAAAGGATATTGAGGAAAGATTGGGAGTTAAAGTTATAGTTTGTAGCTATACAGGGGAAGACCTAATAGACTTAATAAATGAACACTGTGAGGAGGAATAAGAATGAGTAAACCAATAGTTGCTATGGTTGGAAGACCGAACGTAGGTAAGTCGACTCTTTTCAATAAATTAGCAGGAAAAAGAATTTCAATAGTACAAGATACACCAGGGGTTACTAGAGACAGAGTATATGCAGAATCAGAATGGTTAAACAGAAAATTCACAATGATAGATACAGGTGGAATAGAGCCTGAGAGTAGTGATATAATTGTTAAACAAATGAGAAGACAAGCGCAAATTGCTATAGAAATGGCTGATGTAATAGTATTCGTTGTTGATGGTAAGGAAGGACTTACTGCTGCTGACCAAGAAGTTGCACAAATGCTTAGAAAAAGTAAAAAGCCTGTTGTTTTAGTAGTTAATAAAATAGATAGATTAGCTTTAGAAGAAAATAGCTATGAGTTCTACAATTTAGGAATTGGAGATCCTATAACTATATCAGCATCCCAAGGATTAGGTCTTGGAGATATGTTAGATGAAGTTGTTAAATATTTCAATGATCCTTCAGAGGATGAAGAGGATGATGAATATATTAGAATAGCTATGATAGGTAAACCAAATGTAGGTAAGTCATCACTTATTAATAGATTATTAGGTGAAGAGAGAGTTATAGTAAGTAATGTTCCAGGAACAACAAGGGATTCTATAGATAGTTATCTAGAAACAGAAGATGGAAAATTCATCTTAGTTGATACTGCTGGATTAAGAAGAAAAAGCAAAGTAAAAGAAGAAATAGAAAGATATAGTGTAATCAGAACTTATGCTGCTATAGAGAAAGCTGATGTAGCTATACTTGTAATAGATGCTGAGCAAGGAATAACTGAGCAAGATGAAAAAATAATAGGATATGCTCATGAAATGAACAAAGCAATTATGGTTGTTGTAAACAAATGGGATCTTATTGAAAAAGATGATAAAACATTAAGCAATTATCAAAAAGACTTACAACAAAAACTTAAGTTTATGCCATATGCTAAATACTTATTCATATCAGCTTTAACAGGACAAAGAGTACATAAAATATTATCAACAGCTAAATATTGCTATGATAATTACTCTAAGAGAGTTTCAACTGGATTATTAAATGATGTTATAAGTAAGGCTGTTTTAATGAAAGAGCCACCAGTTGTAGCCTTAAAGAGATTAAAAATATACTATGCTACTCAGGTTGCTACAAAGCCACCTAAGTTTGTGTTCTTTGTAAATGACCCTAATTTATTACATTTCTCATATGGTAGATATTTAGAAAACCAATTAAGAGAAAGTTTTGATTTTGATGGAACTGGAATAGAAATAGAATATAGAGCTAGAAAGGAGTAATTTTATGAGTAAAGTGGCTTTTTTAGGAGCAGGAAGTTTTGGAACTTCTTTAGGTATATTATTGGGGAATAAAGGTGTTACGGTTTCTCTGTGGGATAGAGATGAAAATGTAATAAATGACATTAACGTAAACAGAAAAAATGATAAATATATAAAAGATTTAAATATTCCTACGAATGTCACTGCTTATAAAGACTTAGATGAAGCTTTAAATGGGGCTGAATATGTAGTTCTTGCAGTACCTTCTCATGTTATAAGAACAGCTTGTAAAAACTTACAAGGTAAAATTAATGATGATGTAATAATTATTAATATTGCTAAAGGAATAGAAGAGGGTACTAATTTGAGACTATCTCAAGTTATAAATCAAGAATTACCAAATAATAAGGTTGTAGTTTTATCTGGGCCAAGTCATGCAGAAGAGGTTTCAAAGGGAATTCCAACAACTTTAGTTGCAAGCTCAGAATGTATGGAATGTGCAGAGAAAGTTCAAGACCTATTTATGGATAAAAACTTTAGAATATATACTAATGATGATATCATAGGAGTTGAAATTGGAGGTGCTGTTAAGAACATTATAGCCTTAGCGGCAGGTGTTTGTGACGGTATAGGATATGGAGACAATTCTAAGGCTGCATTAATGACTAGAGGAATGGCTGAAATAGCTAGAATAGGAATTAAAATGGGTGGAAAAGCTGAAACTTTCTTTGGATTAACTGGCATGGGAGATTTAATAGTTACTTGTACAAGTATGCATTCAAGAAACAGAAGAGCTGGAATATTTATAGGTCAAGGGAAAACTGCTGAGGAAGCTATAGAAGAAGTAGGAATGGTTGTTGAAGGTATAAAAGCTTGTAAAGCCTTCTATGAGTTAAAAGAAAAAGAAGGAGTAACAATGCCTATAACTGATATAGCATATAAAGTTCTTTTTGAAGGGGCAAAGGCAGAAAATGCTGTAAGTCTTTTAATGGAAAGAGATAAGAAAAAAGAAGAAATATAAAATTAAATTTAAAAAGAGATAGAAGCTTTTCTATCTCTTTTTGTTTTAATTAAAAGTAGACAGTGTTAAAAATGTTTTTTATGTAGTTATAAAATTAGTTTAAGTCTTACATATAAAAAAATAAAATTATTTAAAATAAATAGCATTAATTTAGATTTTTTTGAATAAATAATATTAATACATAATATTAGAAAGAGAAAGTTGAAGTTTAGATAAAGGAGTTAAAAAGTATATCCAATTAAAGTAAAAATATATTTTGCTAAACAGTATACTTTTTCAAAGTTTCTAATATATATATAGTGTTAATAATATTTATAGGAGGGTGTATCTTGGAAGATTTCAATATATACAAAGATATAGCAGAAAGAACACAGGGAGATATTTATGTTGGAGTTGTTGGGCCAGTAAGAACAGGTAAATCTACATTTATAAAAAGATTTATGGACTTAATGGTAATACCTAAGATTGATAATGCTTATAAAAAGGAAAGAGCAAAGGATGAATTACCACAAAGTGGATCAGGAAAAACTATTCATACAACAGAGCCTAAATTTGTACCTAATGAGGCAGTAGAAATTGCTTTAGATGATGGCATTAAGTTTAGTGTGAGAATGGTTGATTGTGTTGGATACATTGTTAAAGGGGCTAATGGTTATTTTGATGATGGAGAATCTAAAAAAGTTCATACTCCTTGGTTTGATTATGAAATTCCATTTGAAGATGCAGCTGAGATAGGAACTAGAAAAGTAATAACAGACCATTCAACAATAGGATTAGTAGTTACTACAGATGGAAGTATAACTGGTATAGATCGTGATGATTACTTAGATGCTGAAGAAAGAGTAGTAGCTGAGTTAAAATCAATAGATAAACCTTTTATAATTGTACTTAATTCATTATATCCAAGGGCAGAAGAGACTTTAGACTTAAAACAAGAATTAGAAATCAGATATGGAGTTCCAGTTCAAATAATGGATGTAGCCAATATGAATGAAAATGACATAAACGATTTATTTACAAAAGTACTTAAAGAATTTCCTGTTAAGGAAATTAATATAGACATGCCAAAATGGATTGAAAAATTAGAGCCTTCTCATTGGTTAAAATCTAATTTTATAGACATAGTTAAAGACATGTGTAAAAACATATCAAAAATTAGAGACGTTAAGGATCTACTTAGTACTTATGGAGAAGATTTCTTAGGAGTAGCTGATATAAGTGAGATGAATTTAGGAGATGGAACTGTAAGAGTTAAAATGACTCCTAAAAATGGCATCTTCTATAAAATAATAAGTGAAATGTGTGATGAAGAATTAAATGATGAAAGTGATTTAATAGCTTTAATCAAAGATTTGCATAAAGCAAAATCTGAATATGATAAGGTAGCTGAAGCAATAAATAGTGTTAAGGAAACAGGTTATGGACTAGTTGCTCCTCAATTATCAGAAATGAAGTTTGAAAAACCAGATATTGATAAGCAAGGTTCAAAATATGTTGTTAAACTTAAGGCTAGTGCTCCTAGTCTACATTTAATAAAAGCAGATATTCAAACAGAAATTTGCCCAATAATGGGAACTGAAAAAGAAACTCAAGAGGTATTTAAAACATTACTTGAGCAATTTGAAAGTGATCCGGAAAAATTATGGCAAAGCAATATGTTTGGTAAGTCCTTAGAAACATTAGTTCAAGAAGGTTTAAGAAGTAAACTTTATAAGATGCCAGATGACATTCAAAGTAAGATTCAAAAAACTCTTCAAAGAATTATTAATGAAGGTGAAGGAAACTTAATCTGTATTATTTTCTAAGTTAATTATTATATTTAAAGACCATATCAAAATAAAATTTGATATGGTCTTTTAAATTTTATACTGAAATAATTTTATGAAGTTTTAGATTGTAAGATATGTACATTAATTTAATTATTTTTATAATATATGTATTTTACAAAAAAGAAGATTAAATTAAAAAGAAAATGTTTTGATTTATTAGTTTTATAAAATTTGTAAAAAGATTATAATTATTAGGGGAATGATTAAGTTATTAGGGCTTATTAGTATTTAATATAAGTTTAGCTTTGCAAAGATTGAATAGAATTATTAATTTAATTATAATAAGCATTGTGACGAATGATACTTAGTCAAATAAAAAAGAAATTCGGAGGTACTCATGAAGAAAATAGCTGTAATTTTTAATGGTGGAACAATATCAATGAAAGTTGATGATAGAATAAAGGCTGCAGTTCCAAGTTTGACAGGAGAGGAAATAATGGCTATGGTAACAGGAATAGAAAGCTTTGCAACAATAGAGTCACATAGCTTTTCTTCATTACCAAGTCCACATATTACTCCAGAGATAATGCTTGAACTATCAAAATTTATAAATGCTTTAGTAGAGAGAGAAGATATAGATGGAGTTGTAGTAACTCATGGAACAGATACTCTAGAAGAAACATCTTATTTTGTTAATTTAACAACTAAGACAAGTAAACCAATAGTTTTTACTGGAGCTATGAGAAGTGGATCGGAGTTAGGATATGATGGACCAGCTAACTTAGCTGCATCAATATGTACAGCTGCATCAGATGAAGCGAAAAATAGAGGAGTTTTAGTTTGTTTCAATGGTGAATTAAATAGTGCTTCAGAGGTAACTAAGGCTAATTCAATGGCTTTAAACGCTTTTAGAACACCTAATTTTGGTCCAATAGGAATAGTTGATAATAATAGGGTAATATTTGATAGAAGAGTTCCACAGGAAGATTTTATACCATTAGAAGTTATTGATAAAAAAGTAGCCATAATAAAATGTGCTGCAGGGATGGATGGAGATTTTATATATCATTGCATAGATAAAAAATATGATGGAATTATACTTGAAGCTTTAGGAAGAGGGAATGTACCACCAACTATGGTTGAAGCAATAAAAGATGCTTTAGATAAGGGCATAGTTATAGTACTTACTTCAAGATGCTTTGAAGGAAGAGTAAGTGATAGCTATGGATATCTTGGAGGAGGAAAAAATCTTAAAGAGCTTGGAGTTATATTTGGAGAAAGTATGCCGAGTCAAAAAGCGAGAATAAAACTTTTAACTCTTCTTGGTTTTAATAAAGATTATAGATATATTAAACATAGTTTTGAGAAAGAAAGATACTAAACACATATATTTTTGAAAATAATAATAAAAAATATTCGATAATTATTGAACAATAACTTAAAATAGTGTACAATAACATTCGTAGACAGATGAATGGTTCATTTTATATAAAAACGTTCGTGTTTTGGGAGAGTGTTAATAGTAAACTTGATTAAAGTTATTATTCAGTAATTGGATAAAAGCTATTTTAAGTTTACTAAACTTAAAATAGCTTTTTTATATTTATGAACTTAAGACGAATATGGAGGTTTTTTATGGGAAATAAAATTCATGCTTTAAGGGAAGAAGGAAATTTACGTGTTTTACCTGAGAATAAAAGTGAATATAAGAGAGAATTTTTAGCTGGAACAACAAGTTTCTTAGCAATGGCTTATATAATAGCTGTAAATCCATCTATATTAAGCGCAGCAGGAATGCCAGCAGGTGCTATAGTAACGGCAACATGTATATCAGCAGTTATTGGATGTTTAATAATGGGGTTTTATGCTAAATTACCTTTTGGACTAGCTCCTGGAATGGGACTAAATGCATTCTTTACTTTTTCAGTAGTTATAGGAATGGGAATTTCTTGGGAAGTAGCTCTTACAGCTGTTTTTGTAGAAGGAATAATATTTATACTTTTATCATTATTTAAAGTAAGAGAGGCTGTTGTTGATGCAATTCCAATAAATTTAAAATATGCAGTTACAGCAGGGATAGGTCTTTTCATAGCTTTCATAGGATTTAATGGAGCTGGAGTTGTTATTGGAAATCCAGATACAATGGTTGCTATGGGACAAGTTGGTCCTAAAATGTTAATAGCAATGGTTGGACTTTGTATAATAGTAATTTTAGAAAAGAAAAAAGTTAAAGGTTCAATGCTAGTTGGTATAGTAGTTTCAACTCTTTTAGCTTGGGGATATGCTTTAATAAATACTGAAGCCGCAGCTAGTATGGGAATCTATTTACCAAATGGAATATTTAAATTTGAATCAATAGCTCCAATAGCAGGTAAAGTTAATTTTTCATATTTAACTTCACCACAGCATGTATTTAATTTCATAACTATAGTTTTCACATTCTTATTTGTTGATTTTTTTGATACAGTAGGAACCTTAATAGGGGTAGCTTCAAGAGCTAATATGTTAGATAAGAAGGGAAGAGTTCCTAATGCAGGTAGAGCATTAATGACAGATGCTATAGCAACTACAGCAGGGGCTTTACTTGGAACATCTACTGTAACAGTTTATGTTGAAAGTGCTACTGGAGTCGAAGAAGGTGGTAGAACAGGATTAACAGCTATAACAATAGGAGCTTTATTTTTCGTAGCAATGTTCTTTTCACCAATATTTGTAGCAGTACCAGCATGTGCTACTGCACCAGCTTTAATATATGTTGGATATTTAATGCTAACTAGTGTGTTAAAAATAGATTTTAGTGATATTACAGATGCAGTACCAGCATTTTTAATAATAGCTTTAATGCCTTTAACTTATAGCATAGGTGATGGATTAACAATTGGAGTTTTAGCATATGTAATATTAAATATATTACACAATATCTTTACTAAAAATAAAAAAGATAAAAAAGAATTATCAATGGTAATGATAGTTTTAGCGATTATATTTGTAATAAAACTTTGTCTACCATTAATTACACAGATGATAGGTTAAAATGAAAATAAATTTTATTTAGAATATGTACTTTAAAAGACTTTACTATAAGATTGAGAGTTATTTAATAAAAAATAATTTGAGACTTAAGTAAAGTCTTTTTTATTTAGAAGAAATAAGTCTTTATAAAAATAAATGTTAACAAAATGTAAAAAATAACTTGTTATTACTTGGATTTTATATTAATCTATATTTAGATTATTTTCAAGGAGGCTCTCTTTATGGTTAAAAGTATGACTGGTTTTGGGAGAGCAACTAGTGAAGAGGGAAAAGATAGAATATTTTCTCTAGAAATGAAGAGTGTAAACCATAGATATTTAGACATGAACATAAGAATGCCAAGAAGTATGGTTTCTTTAGAAGAAAAAATAAGAAATATTATTTCTTCTAAACTTAGCAGGGGAAAAGTTGACATCTTTATAAATTATAAAGATTATGCTAAAAATCAAGGAGTTGCTGTTTTAAATGAAGATTTAGCTAAGAGCTATGTAAATTCTTTAGAACAATTAAAGTCCTTATTTCCTAATGTGCAAGATGACTTAAGTTTATCATTAGTTGCTAGATACCCAGATGTAATAACTATAGAAGAAAAATCAGAAGATTTAGAAGCTATATGGGAAGAGATAAACTCACTATTAAATATGGCTGTAGAAAATATGATTTCTATGAGAAAAGTTGAAGGTGAGAAATTAGCTAGTGATATATTAGTTAAGTGTAGTTCTATAGAAGAAATAGTAGCTTTTATAGAAGAAAAGGCAGAGGTTATTGTTGCTTCTTATAAGCAAAAGTTAGAGGATAGACTTAAGAATTTATTAGGAGAAGTTCCAGTAGATGAAAACAGAGTGGCTATGGAAGTTGCCGTTTTTGCTGATAAAGCTTCGATTGATGAAGAGATAATAAGACTTAGAAGTCATATTAATCAATTAAGAAAAACTTTAACTTTAGATGAACCTATAGGTAGAAAGCTAGATTTCATAGTACAAGAAATGAACAGAGAAGCTAATACAATAGCATCAAAGTCAACAGATTTAGAAATAACCAACAAGGTTATAGATATAAAAAATATTATTGAAAAGATTAGAGAACAAGTTCAAAACATAGAATAATAGGAGGTAGAAAATGAGTATAAAGTTAATTAATATTGGTTTTGGAAACATAGTTTCAGCTAATAGATTAGTAGCAATAGTAAGTCCTGAATCAGCACCTATAAAGAGAATCATACAAGAAGCTAGAGATAGAGGTATGCTTATAGATGCAACTTATGGTAGAAGAACAAGAGCCGTAATAATTACAGATTCAGATCATGTAATTCTTTCAGCTGTTCAACCTGAGACAGTGGCTCACAGATTATCAACTAAGGAAGAAGTAGTTGTTGAAGATGATGAATAAGATACATAAGGATAATAGAGGTGTATTAATAGTTATTTCTGGTCCTTCAGGTGCAGGTAAGGGAACTATTTGTAAAGCCTTATTAGAAAAACACGATGATATATTCATATCAGTTTCTGCTACTACTAGAAACCCTAGAGTAGGAGAAGTTGATGGAGTTAATTATCATTTCTTAACAAAAGAAGAATTTAAACAAAGAATAGCAGAGGATGATTTCCTTGAGCATGCTGAAGTATATGGAAATTATTATGGAACTCCTAAATCAAGTGTTGAAAAAATGCTTGATGAAGGAAAAAACGTAATATTAGAAATAGATATACAAGGTGCTTTAAAAGTTAAGGAGAAAGCTACTGACGGAGTATTTATCTTTATATTACCTCCTTCAATGGAAGAGCTTAAGCAAAGAATAATAAAAAGAGGTAGCGAAACTCCAGAAAGTTTAATGACTAGATTTAAGTCGGCTTATAAAGAAATTAATTATGTGTCAAAATACAATTATGCAGTAGTTAACGATAATGTAGAAGATGCAGTAAAGAAAATAGAGGCTATATTATTAGCAGAAAAATGTAGAGTAGATAGATTAAAAGAAAATATATTAGAGTCAAAGGAGGACGAAATGCATGAACAACTCTATGATTAATCCATCAATCGTTGATTTATTAAAAAGGGTAGAAGATAGATATTCTTTAGTAATATTAAGTGCTAAGAGAGCAAGACAAATAATTGACGGAGCAGAAACTTTTGTTGATGTTGAGTCAAATAAACCATTAACAATAGCTATAAATGAAATAGATGAAGGATTTGTAAATTACAAAGACACTGAGGAGAAATAAGAGCTATGAAAGATAAGAAATGTGTTGTTGTAGGAGTAAGTGGAGGAGTAGCTGTTTATAAAGCCTTAGACGTTATAAGCAGACTAAGAAAAAAAGATGTAGAAGTACATGTAATAATGACTAAATCCGCTACTGAGTTTGTAACACCATTATCTTTTCAATCATTAAGCCAAAACATGGTTATAACAGATATGTTTGCTGAACCAAAGGCTTGGGAAATACAGCATATATCACTAGCAAAGAAAGCAGATTTAATGCTTATTGTACCAGCTACAGCAAACATTATAGGAAAGGTTGCAAATGGCATAGCTGACGATATGTTATCAACAACTATAATGGCAACAAAGGCGCCAGTTGTTTTTTGCCCTGCAATGAATACAAACATGTATGAAAATCCTATAGTTCAAAGGAACATAAGTCTTCTAAAGGAGCTTGGTTATGAATTTATAGAACCAGCTAGTGGAAGATTAGCATGTGGTGATGAGGGGAAAGGTAAACTTCAAGATACCGAAATTATTGCAGAAGAAACATTGAGAAGGTTACATTCTACTAATGATTTAGTTGGTAAGAAGGTTGTTGTTACTGCAGGACCTACTATGGTACCAATAGATCCAGTAAGAATTTTAACAAATAGATCTTCAGGTAAAATGGGATACTCAATAGCAGAGGAGGCCAGAGATAGAGGAGCAGAAGTTGTTCTTATATCAGGACCTACTTCTTTAAGAAAACCTAATGGAATTAAAGTTATTGATATTAAGACAAATGAAGATATGTTTAATGCTATAAAAAATGAATTTGAAGATGCTGATATAGTTATCAAGTCAGCAGCTGTAGCAGATTATAAAGCTAAAAATTATAGCAGTGAAAAGATTAAAAAAACAGGTGATGATTTAAATTTAATTTTTGAGAGAGATAGAGATATTCTAAAAACTCTTGGAGATATGAAAAAAAATCAAATTCTAGTAGGCTTTGCAGCAGAAAGTAGCAATGTAGTAGAAAATGCTAAAGGCAAACTAGAGAGGAAAACTCTAGATTATATTGTTGCAAATGATATAAGTAAGCCAGAAACAGGTTTCGCAAGTGATGAGAATAAAGTTACTATAATAAGCAAATCTGGTGAAGAGGTATCTTTAGAAAAGATGTCTAAAAGAGAAGTTGCAAAGAATATATTTGACATTATAAAAGGGCGCTAATTGCGCCTTTTTATTCTATATGAACAAGGGTGATTATTTTGGAGAAATTTGCTGAAGTAATTGTAAATAGTGAAGCTGTTACAATTGATAAGCCTTTTACATATAAGATTAAAGAAGATTTAGTTCATAATATAAAGGTTGGACATAGAGTTCTTATTCCTTTTGGAAATGGAAATAAAAAAATTGAAGGTTTTGTTTTAAAAATATTAGATAATGTTGAAAATAAAAGTATAAGATATAAATCTATATATAATGTTTGTGATAATGAACCCTTATTAAGTGAAGATTCTTTAAAGCTTATTAAATTTTTAAGAGAGAAATATTTATGTAAGTATATAGATGCTATAAGAGTTATGATTCCACCTAAAATAATGAGTGGAAATAAGGAAAAAACAAAACAAGTTATAGTATTTAAAAAATATATAGAAGAATTAAGTGAGCCACAAAAAAGAGCTTTAGAGCTAATTGAAGAAAAAAGTGGTGGTTTCACAAAAGCAGAATGGAATAAAATTTTTAATATATCAACATATATGATAAATAAATTAATAGAATTAGGTTGTACTTCTAGTGAAGAAGTAAGGGTTGGAAGGGAAAATTTAAGAGAGTTTAAGCCTTATCCGCCTAAAAGTTTAAATGAAGAACAGATAAGAGCATATGATACTGTTTTAGAAAGTGATAAAAATATATTTTTATTAAAGGGTATCACTGGAAGTGGAAAAACAGAAGTATATATGAATTTAGTTAGTTATATGCTCCTTTTTGAAAAGAGTTCATTAATATTAGTACCAGAAATAGCCCTAACTCCTCAAATGATTGAAAGATTTAAAGGAAGATTTGGAAAAGATGTAGCGGTCTTTCATAGTAGGCTTTCAGATGGAGAGAGATATGATGAATGGTATAGGGTTAAAAATGATCAAGTTAAGGTTGTTATAGGGGCAAGATCTGCCATATTTTTACCATTTAATGATTTAGGACTAATAGTAGTAGATGAAGAACATGAAAGTAGTTATAAATCAGATATGAATCCTAAATATAATACTATAGAAGTTTGTGAGTATTTAAGTGTTCTAAAAAATTGTAAGGTTGTTTTAGGTTCAGCAACCCCTAGTGTTGTTAGTTTTTATAAAGCACTTAAAGGGAATTATGAATTAATTGAACTTAAAAAGAGAGTTAATAATGGAGAACTTCCTAATGTATCTATTGTGGATATGAGGGAAGAGCTAAAGTCAAATAATAAAACAATGTTTAGTAGGGATTTATATTTGAAGATAAAAGATAGATTAGAGAAAAAAGAACAAATAATTTTGTTTTTAAATAGAAGAGGATTTTCATCCTTTGTTTCTTGTAGAAGTTGTGGATTTGTTTTTAAATGTAACAATTGTGACATATCAATGACTTATCATAATAATGGATACTTAGTTTGTCATTATTGTGGAAATACTGAAAAGATGCCTAAGCTTTGCCCTAAGTGTGGTAGTAACTATGTTAAACATTTTGGGGTAGGAACAGAAAAATTAGAGGAAGCAGTACATCATTATTTCAAAGAAGCAAAGGTTTTAAGGATGGATGTAGATACAACAAGAAAGAAAAATTCTCATGAGGAAATTTATAACTCATTTAAAAGTAAGGAAGCTGATATTTTAATAGGAACTCAGATGATAGCTAAGGGGCTTGATTTCCCAGATGTAACCTTAGTTGGAGTTATGGCTGCAGATATGTCTTTAAATTTGCCAGATTATAAGTCTAGTGAAAAGACATTTCAACTTATAACTCAGGTAAGTGGTAGAGCCGGACGTGGTGATAAAAAGGGAGATGTAATAATTCAAAGTTATTCTCCAGAACATTATGCTTTGACTTGTGCAAGGGATAATAATTATGAAGAGTTCTTTAAAAGAGAAATAAATGTAAGAAAACTTATGGCATATCCACCCTTTGATGATTTGTTTTTAATAAACCTAAGTGCAAAGGGAGAAATAAAAGTAAAGATTTTTGCAAAAAAATTAGAGATGTATTTACGTAATATTTTAAAAGAATATGATAATATATTTATATACGAAGCATGTCCTTGTTCCATAAGTAAAATAAAAAATGTTTATAGATGGCAAATTCTAATTAAGGGAAAATTAGATTTAGAGGTATGCTCTAAAATAAAAAAAGGGGTTTATGAATTATCCAAAGATGTTTATAATGAGATTAAGATTGGTTTAGACATAAATCCTAATAGTTTAATGTAAGGAGGAAGCTATTTTGGCAATAAGAAACTTAAGATTTAATGATGACGAAATACTAAGAAAAAGATGTAGAGTAGTTGATGACATTAATGATAGAATAAAAGTCTTAGTAGAAGATATGATAGAAACTATGTATGAAAATAATGGAGTTGGATTAGCAGCACCACAAGTTGGAATACTAAAGAGAATCTTTGTTGTTGATGCTATGGATGGAGCAGGTTCTAGGGTATTCATAAATCCAGAAATATTAGAAAAAAGTGGAGAGCAAACTGATGAAGAAGGATGCTTAAGCTTACCAGGTAGACATAAACCAGTAAAGAGAGCTAATAAAATAAAGATAAAGGCTTTAGATGTTAATGGAAATGAGTTTGTATTAGATGCAGAAGAATTTTTAGCAAGAGCTATACAACATGAATATGATCATTTAGAGGGAGTACTTTTTATAGATCATGAGCTTTAAGACTAAGGAGGAATATGACATGAAGATAGTATTTATGGGAACACCAGATTTTGCTGTTCCATCATTAAAGAGCTTAATAAATGAATTTGGAGTAAAAGCTGTTTTTACTCAACCAGATAGACCAAAGGGAAGAGGAAAGAAATTAGGTATGTCACCTGTAAAGGAAGTTGCTTTAGAACACAACATACCAGTTTATCAACCTTTAAGATTAAAAAATGAACCAGAAACTATAGAAGAACTAAAAAATATGGAACCAGACTTTATAATAGTAGTAGCTTTTGGTCAGATATTACCTAAAGAGGTTTTAGATATTCCTAAATATGGATGTATCAATCTACATGCGTCATTACTTCCTAAATTTAGAGGAGCAGCACCTTTAAACTGGAGTATAATCAAAGGAGAAAAGGTAACAGGAAATACAACTATGCTTATGGATGTAGGTCTTGATACTGGAGATATGCTTTTAAAAGATGAAGTAGAAATAACTGATAATATGACTGCAGGAGAATTACATGATATTTTAATGGAAAGAGGAGGAGAGTTATTAGTTAGAACTATAAAGGGCATACTTAATAATGAAATAACTCCAGAAAAGCAAAATGAAGAAGAAACATGTTATGCTTCAATGCTTAATAAAGAAATAGCTAAAATTGATTGGTCTCTTTCAGCACAGGATATTCATAATTTAGTTAGAGGATTAAATCCTTGGCCTGTAGCTTTAACTTCATATGATGATATTACAATGAAAGTTCATCAAACTAGAGTTGAAAAAGGGGATAGCAATAAAGAACCAGGAACTATAATAGCTGTAGATAAAACAGGAATTAAGGTTTCAACAGGCAAAGATATACTTGTTATAGAAAAATTACAGTTCCCAAATAGTAAGCAACTATTTGTAGAGCAATTTATAAATGGAAACACAATAGAAGTAGGTAAAGTTTTAAAATAATTTAAGAGGGTGATGGTATGTTTTATCAATATTATATTGAGCCAACATATTTAATACTTATACCAGCCATTTTAATATCGGCATGGGCACAATTTAAAGTTTCTAGCACATTTAACAAATATAGCACAGTTAGAAGTATAAATGGATATACTGGTGCACAAGTTGCAAGAATTCTTTTAAATGATGCTGGACTTCAAGAAGTAGAAATTCAACAAGTACCAGGAAGATTAAGTGATCATTATGATCCAAGAGCTAAGGTTTTAAGATTATCATCTGATGTTTATGGAAGCACTTCTGTAGCATCTATAGGCGTAGCAGCTCATGAAGTTGGGCACGCTATACAAGATAAAGAATCTTATTCTGCATTAGTTTTTAGAAATGCCATAGTACCTGTAGTAAACTTTTCATCAAGCTTATCATGGATTTTGTTTTTTATTGGAATATTACTAAGTTATAGTACTTTAGTAACTATTGGTATAATATTATTCTCAGTAGTTGTACTTTTTCAATTAGTAACATTGCCAGTAGAATTTAATGCTTCATCAAGAGCATTAAAACTTTTAGAGGCAAGAGGAATATTATATGATAAAGAAGTAGATGGAGCTAGAAAGGTATTAAGTGCAGCAGCATTAACTTATGTTGCAGCAACACTTATGGCTGTTTTACAATTAGTAAGACTTATAGCTATAAGTAACAGAAATTCAAATGATTAGAGGTTAGAATATGAATGCAAGAAAAATAATAGTTGAAATATTAGACAATGTCTTATTAAATGGAGCATATTCAAATATAGAAATAAATAAGCAATTTGCATCTAATGATATAGATCCAAAAGATAAGGGATTAATAACAGAGGTTGTTTATGGAACAATAAAATACAAAAAAATGATAGATATAATTCTTTCAAGTTTTGTTGCCGATATTGGTAAGATAGATGAGAGTGTAGTAAACATATTAAGAAGTGCTATATATCAAATGAAATTCTTAGATAGAGTTCCTCCATATGCAATAGTTAATGAGGCTGTAAATTTAACTAAAGAAACTGCACCTAATTTAGCTAAGTTTGTAAATGGAGTTTTAAGAAATTACTTAAGAAATGAAAATAAAAACTTTAAAGTTGGCTTAAGAAATAATGAAGCTTTATGTTATGACTTTTCTTTTGATAGATGGATGATAGAAATGTTTATAAAACAATATGGAAAAGAGGATGCTTTAAGAATACTTAGAGGATTAAATACAGTTCCATATGTAACAGTTAGAGTTAATACATGTAAAGCTGATTATGATGAAGTTTATGAAAGACTTGAAGAAGAAGGATATGATATAGAAGAAGGTGCATTTTCACCAGAAGCTATCATAATCAAAAAAGGTAGTGCAATAGAGAGAAATAAACTTTATCAAGAAGGTTTAATAACAGTTCAAGATGAAAGTGCTATGTTAGTAGCTCCTTTATTTGATTTAAAGGGTGATGAACAAGTTATGGATCTATGTAGTGCACCAGGAACTAAAGCAACTCATATAGGTGAGTTAATGATGAATAAAGGAAAAGTAGTGGCTTTTGATATTCATGACCATAAGTTAGCTTTAATAAAGGAAAATATAGATAGATTAGGTTTAACTAATGTTGAAGTTGAATTAGGAGATGCTACAAAGATAAATTCTAAGTATATTAACTGGGCTGATAGAGTATTATTAGATGTACCTTGCTCAGGTCTTGGAATTATAAGAAAGAAACCAGAAATAAAATGGAATAAAAAGAACAATGATTTAACAGAAGTTGTTAAGGTTCAAAAAGAAATATTAAAAAATGCTTGGAATTATTTAAGAGAAGGTGGAGAATTAGTTTACTCTACTTGTACTTTAAATAAAAAAGAAAATGAAGAAGTTATAGATTGGTTCGTAGAAAGAATTTCAGACTGCGAAGTAGAAAAAGTATTTTTAGGTAAGGCTGATAATGTGGTATATAATGATAACGGAAGTGTTACCATATTACCTAATAAGTACATGGATGGTTTCTTTATTGCTAAGCTTAAGAAAAAAGAAAGTAAATAGCAAAAAGGATAAACATGGAAGGTGAGACTGTATGAAAAACATCTTAGATTTTACATTAGAAGAGTTAAAAGAGTGGATGAAGGAAAATGGAGAGAGTGCTTTTAGAGCAAAGCAAATCTTCGATTGGATATACAAAAAGGAAGTATTTAATTTTGAAGAAATGAAAAATATTTCAAAAGCTCTAATTGGCAAGCTTTCAGAAAATTTTTATATAGGTATCCCTGAAGTTATAGATTATTTATCATCTAATGAAGATGGTACTAGAAAAATCCTTTTAGGATTAGGTGATGGAAACATAATAGAATGTGTCATTATGAGATATAAATATGGTAATTCTATTTGTGTTTCCACACAAATAGGGTGTAGGATGGGATGTAAATTCTGTGCATCTACCCTAGAAGGAATGGTAAGAAATTTAACTGCAGGAGAAATATTATCAGAAGTTTTAATTGGACAGAAACTTCTAGGTGAGAGAATATCTAATATAGTTTTAATGGGAAGTGGAGAACCCTTAGACAATTATGATAATGTTATGAAGTTCTTGGAGCTTGTTAATGCTGATTATGGCTTAAATATAGGGCAAAGACATATAACATTATCAACATGTGGTCTTGTGCCAAAAATTCGTGAAATGGCTGATAAAGAAATGCAAGTAACTTTAGCAATTTCATTACATGCTGTTTCAGATGAAAAGAGAAAAACAATAATGCCAATAGCTAATAAGTATTCAATTAGTGAGATTTTAGACGCTTGTAATTATTATATTGAGAAAACAGGAAGAAGAATAACTTTTGAATATTCTTTAGTTAGTGGAGTTAATGATACTAAAGAAGATGCTAAGAGCTTAGGAAGATTATTAAAAGGCATGCTTTGTCATGTTAATTTAATTCCTGTAAATGAAATAAAGGAAAATGAGTTTAAAAAATCTACTAAGAAGGATATAGAAACATTTTTAAATACTCTTAAAACATATGGAGTAGAAGCTACAGTAAGAAGAGAGATGGGCTCAGATATAAATGCAGCCTGTGGTCAATTGAGAAGAAGCTATATTAAGTCAAAAGGGTTAAAGCTGTAGGGGGAAATATTTATGTTAGGATTTGTAACAGATAAAGGAAATGTTAGAGAATTAAATGAAGATTTTTTATCTTATTCTAGAGAAGATGAATTTTCAATATATGTAGTTGGTGATGGAATGGGTGGACATAATGCTGGAGAAGTAGCTAGTAAGAGAGCTGTGGAAAGCATTATTTGTTTTGTTAAAGAAAATTTCGGTATTATACCATTAGATAATCTTTTAAAAGATGCAATTTTACATGCGAATGCTAAAATATATAGTATGAGTCAAGAAAGTTCTGGTTTATCTGGTATGGGTACAACAATAACAGCTATATTAGAGGTTAAAAACATAGTTTACATTGCCAATGTTGGTGATAGTGCTTGTTTTGGTATTAATGAAAATGGAATAAAAAAATTAACAAAGGATCATTCCTTAGTTCAAGAACTTGTTGATAGTGGTTGCATTACAAAGGGGGAAGCTAAAAATCATCCAAGAAAAAATGTAATAACTAGAGCTATAGGAACTAATTCAAATGTTGATGTTGATGTCTTTAAAGTTGATAGACATGAATATAAGGCATATTTACTTTGTACAGATGGATTAAGCAATGATGTTGATGAGGATGAAATTTGGAAAAAAGTAATTAAATCTAATGATTTTGATAAAGCATGCAATGAATTAGTTGAAATGGCTAAAGCAAGGGGAGGAAAGGATAATATTACAGTGTTAGTTTTTGGAGGAGAGAAATAGAATGATAGGTAAAATCTTAGGGAATAGGTACGAGTTACTTCAGTGCGTAGGCGAAGGTGGCATGTCCTTTGTATACAAAGCTAGATGTAGAAAATTAAATAGATTCGTAGCTGTTAAAATACTAAAAGATGAATTTAAAAACAATGAAGAAATTGTTAGAAGATTTAAAAAAGAAGCTACAGCTATTGCTAACTTGTCTAATCCAAATGTAGTAAATGTATTAGATGTTGGAACTCAAGATGATATCAATTATATTGTTATGGAATATGTTGAAGGTAAAACTTTAAAAGATATAATTAAGGAAAAAGGCGCTTTACCTTATGAGGTTGCCATAAGTATAGGAATAAAAGTTGCTAAAGCTTTAGAATGTGCCCATAAAAGCGGAATTATACATAGAGATGTTAAACCACAAAATATATTAGTTACAGAAGAAGGAGTTGTTAAAGTAACTGACTTTGGAATAGCTAAATCTATGGATTCCTCAACTATAGCACATACTAATAGTGTTATGGGATCAGCACATTATTTTTCACCAGAACAAGCTAAAGGAACTTATACTGACTATAGAACTGATTTATATTCTTTAGGAATAGTATTGTATGAAATGGTTACTGGAGTTGTTCCTTTTAATGGTGATTCACCTGTTACTGTAGCTGTAAAACATATACAGGAAAAAGCAATACCTCCTAAGAATATAAATCAAAATATTCCTAATAGTTTAAATGATTTAATAATGAAAGCTATGGAGAAGGATCCTGTTAATAGATATCAAACAGCTAAGGAAATAATAGGTGACTTAGAAAAGATAAAGAAGGATCCAAACATTACAATATCATCAAAATCTGCAGAAGATGAGGAACAATTTACAAGAGTTATGTCTCCAGTTGTTGTTACAAAAACTGAAACTAATAACTCAGAACCTGATGAGGATGATGAGGACGATGATGATGAATATTATGAAGATGATGAGGATGAAGATGAAGAAGAAAATAATATTCAAAATAAGCCTCAAAAAACTCTTAACAAAAATAAAAAGAAATCACCAATATTAATGATACTTGTAACTATTTTAGTTGTAGCATTAGGAATAACTCTTGGCTTCCTTGGTATGAAGAAATTTACAGAAGGTAGAAAAGATGTTAAGATACCTAATATTGTAGGAGAAAAGGCAGAAGATGCTAAGAGTAAGTTAGAAGGCTTAGGATTAAAGGTATTAGAAGTTACAGAAGAAAGTGATCAAGAAAAAGGAATTGTTTTAAAAGTTGATCCAAATGTAGATTCTACTGTTAAGAGCGGTAGCGAAGTAAAACTTACTGTTAGTGGTGGAGAAGCACAAATAAAAGTTCCAAACTTTGCAGAAATGAATTTAGATAGCGTTAAGAGAACATTAAAAAGTTTAGGTTTAGAGATTGGAACTGTTAACGAGGAATATAGTGATAGTGTTCCTAGAGGAGAAGTTATTTCTCAAAGTCCTAATGCTAATGAATCTGTAGATAAAGGTTCTAAAGTAAATGTTACTATAAGTAAAGGTAAAGAAATAAAAAATATAACTTTAAATATTCCAGATGTTTCAGGAAAAAGTGTAGATGAAGCTAAATCAATATTAGCTAATGCTGGTGTTGAAGCTAATGCTGTAAAGGGAGATCCTGCTAAAAGTGAAGGAGAATCTGGTAAGGTTTATAGTCAAAGTCAATCAGGACATTTTACAATTAAGCAAGGTGAAAAAGTAACTATAACAATAAATTACTACGGTGATTATGTGAAGCCTGAAAAACCTAAGCATAATGCAGGAGAACTTGTTGGAATGACTGGTGCTCAAGCTAAAGCATGGGCTTCAAAAAATAAAATTAATGTAAGTGGAATTACAAGCGATACTGCTAAGGTTAAATCAGTAAGTAATTCTGGTGAGGTTGAAGAAGGAGGATCAGTTTCTGTAACTATGGAAGAAGAAAAGAAACCTGAGAAACCAGAACAATCTCAGCAAACACAACCAGAACAACCAAATCAGCAAGCACAGCCAGAACAATCAAAACAACCAGAACAATCTGGTAATAATTAATAAATAAGTTTAAATGTTATTTTTATTTCTAAAATAAATAAAAATTATAAGGTAAAAGGGAGTTAATACTCCCTTTTATTTTATATAGTTAAATAAACAAGAGAAAAACTTGATTTATAAATAGAAAATAGAATTAGAAGGAAAGGAAAAGAGTCTATATAATTATTAAGATTCTTGCATTTTATATTAAAATTTGTTTATTATAAGAATATATAATATTAAAGATAGGGAGGAAACATGGAAGGAATTATAATAAAAGGTATAGGTGGATTCTATTATATAAAAACAGATGAAGGAATTATTGAATGTAAAGCTAGAGGTAAATTCAGATATAATTCATTAAAGCCTATGGTAGGAGATAGAGTTACCATAAAAGTAGAGAATGGAAAAGGTGTAATAGAGGATATACATGAGAGAAGCTCAGAGCTTATAAGACCAACTGTTGCAAACGTAACACAAGCTTTCGTTGTATTTGCAATAAAAAATCCTGACATAAATTTAGATTTATTAAATAGATTTTTAACTCTTTGTGAGTATAATGATATACATGCAGTTGTATGTTTAAATAAAGAAGATTTATGTACAGAGGAAGAAAAAGAAAACTTAAAGGAATTAATAAATGATATAGGTTATGAGGTTCTCTTCATAAATGCCAAGGAAGGAAAAGGTTTTGATGCTTTAAAGGAAAGATTAGAACATAACATAACAGTTCTTTGTGGCCCTTCTGGAGCAGGGAAATCTACACTTTTAAATTCTTTTATAGATAGGGAACATATGGAAACAGGAAGTGTAAGTGAAAAAATAGGAAGAGGTAAGCATACTACTAGACATAGTGAACTTATAGATGTAGACAATGGATATTTAGTTGATACTCCAGGTTTTACAACTTTAGATGTTACTTTTATAGATAGAGATAGCTTAAAATATTGCTTCCCAGAGTTTAATGATTATAATAATCTTTGCAAATTTAATGGATGTAATCATTATAAAGAACCTAAGTGTGCTGTGAAAGAAGCAGTTGAAGAGGGTAAAATAAACAAGCTAAGATATGATTTTTATATAAAAACCTTAGAAGAGATAATAAATAGGAGGGGTAATTAATGGTTAAAATAGCACCATCAATATTATCAGCAGATTTTAGTATTTTAGGAGAACAAGTTAAGAGAGTAGAAAAAGGTGGGGCAGAGTTCTTACATATAGATGTAATGGATGGTCATTTTGTTCCAAATATAAGCTTTGGATTTCCAATAATGAAAGCTATAAGGAACTTAAGCAATCTTGTTTTTGATGTTCACTTAATGATAGAAGAACCAGGAAGATATGTAGATGAATTTATAAGTGCAGGAGCAGATTTAATAACTGTACATTATGAAGCTGATAGACATATTGATAGAACAATAAATTATATAAAAAGTAAAGGATGCAAGGCTGGAATAGCTTTAAACCCAGGTACACCAGTTTCAATGCTTAAGAATTTAATACCTTCATTAGATATGGTATTAATAATGTCTGTTAATCCAGGCTTTGGAGGACAAAGCTTTATACCATATAGTTTAGATAAGATAAAAGAAGTAAAAGAAATGGCTAAGGCTTGTGGTAAGGAAGACTTATTAATCCAAGTTGATGGAGGAGTAGGTGCAAATAATATAAAAGAGATAGTAGAAGCTGGAGCTAATGTTTTAGTTGCTGGATCAGCTGTATTTAAAGAAGATAAAATAGAAGAAAACATTAAAGCTTTAAGAGAGGCACTATAAAATGAAAGTTCTTATAATAGCTGGGGGAGAAAAGCCTAGTAGTGAGTTATTAAAAAGTGAAATTAAAGAGTGTGACTTATTAATAGCTGCTGATAGGGGAGCTGAAGCCTATTTAGAAAATGGATTTACTCCAGATTATGCCCTAGGAGACTTTGATTCTATAGGAGAAGAATATAAGGATATATTAGATAAAATAAAAGTAGAAAAATTTAATCCTGAGAAGGATAATACTGATACTGAGATTGCTTTTTTTAAAGCAGTTGAATTAGGAGCTACAGAAATTGTCTTCTTAGGGGTTACAGGAACAAGATTAGATCATGTTATGGCTAATTTAGGACTTTTAAGAGAAGCTTTAGAGAGAGGTATTGAGGCATATATTATTGATAATAATAATAAGATTTACCTAAAGAATAAAGGGACAACTCTTAAGAAAGAGTTTGGTGATTATATATCATTTCAAGCTTTTGGTTCTCCAGTAAATAATTTTTCTATAAAAGGTTCTAAATATGAACTTTATAATCATAAACTTTTAATAGGAGATTCATTATGTGTGTCTAATGAGTTTATTGATGAATATATTGATATATCCTTTGAAAAAGGTGAAGTTTTAGTTATATATTCAAGAGATTAAACACAATTTGAGTTTCTTCTGCATAAAATAAAATAAGAAATAATTTTAAAGGTAGGAGAGAGTTTATGAGAATAATGACTATTAAGTTACCAAAGTTCTTAGCTAAAATAGTTAGAATGTTTAAAGGTAATAAGAAATCTGATACATAAGATGGAAAAAATTAAGGGATAAGTAAAGCTTATCCCTTATTTTTATGCAAAATAAAAATGCAGTTATTAAACTGCATTTTAGCCAAAGATTTCTTATATAGCTCTTTGAACTTTTCCAGATCTTAAGCATCTTGTACAAACGTGAACAGTTTTTGGTGTTCCTTTAACGATTGCTTTAACCTTTTTTATGTTAGGAGCCCAAGTTCTCTTTGATTGTCTGTGAGAGTGACTGTATTGTACTCCAGCTACAACTCCTTTGTTACAAATCTCGCATCTTCTTGCCATTAAAAACACCTCCTTTAAAATGAAGATAAAATCTTCAATAGGACAGATAATATTCTATCATAATATATATTAGTTATGCAAGTATAATATTAAAATAATTCTTTAAAAATATGTTTCAAAAGGTATATAGTTCTTGAATAATCAAAGTATTTAATATAGAATATAGTATATGTAATAGGTTTATGTATTTATTTTTAAGTGACTTTTATAGGCAGTTAATATAGAATACAGTATATCTAATAGTTGAGGAGGAATCGCCATGATAGGATATTCAAATGAATATGGAAATGTGTCTTATACTGATGACGTTTTAGCAAAGATTGTTGGGTTATCAACAATGGAATGCTACGGAGTTGTTGGAATGGTTTCTAAGAGCGCTACAGAAGGCCTTTGGGAGTTAATGAGAATAGAAAATTTAACAAAAGGCGTAAAAATAGATGATAAAAATGATAAGTTAACAATAGAAGTATTTGTTATGGTAGAATATGGTACAAAAATATCTGTAATAGCAAACAATATAATTCAAAAAGTTAAATATAATGTTGAAAATTATACTGGGCTTAAAGTATCTAGCATAACAGTAAATGTTCAAGCGGTTAGAGTCTAGGAGGTAAAACAGAATGAAATTTAATAAAGTAAATGGGGAACACTTGTATTATATGATGAGTAATGCAGCAAATAAGCTAGAGTTACAGAGTGAATATGTAAACTCTCTTAACGTTTTCCCAGTTCCAGATGGAGATACAGGAACAAACATGTCTATGACATTTAGAGCTGCTGTTAAGGAAATCGAAGGAATGGATAACAAAAACATTGGTGAAGTTTCTAAGAAACTAGCTAAGGGTGCTCTTATGGGTGCAAGAGGAAACTCAGGTGTTATTCTTTCACAAATTCTTAGAGGTATATCAAAAGGGCTTGAAGGAAAAGAAGAGGCTGATGCAAGTGAATTTGCTAATGCACTTTTAGAGGGAAGTAAATCAGCATATAAGGCTGTTATGAGACCAACAGAGGGAACAATACTTACAATTGTTAGAACTGCTGGTGAAGTGGCTGTAGCCTTAAAAGAAGATAATATAACTGAACTTATGAGAGAAGTATGCAGAGAAAGTAAAATTATGCTTGATAAGACACCAGAAATGTTACCAGCATTAAAGAAAGCTAAAGTTGTTGATTCAGGCGGAATGGGATTATTAATAATCCTTCAAGGAATGCAAGAAGCTTTAGAAAATGGATTAAAAGTAACTACAGGAACACCACAAGCTGTTAAATCTTCAGTAGCTAAGGCTCAAAGAAGTGAAACTATGAGCGAAGAAGATATTAAATTTGGATACTGTACTGAGTTTATAATCTTAGGGGACTCAAACCATGCAGAAGAATTTAAATCAAAAGTTATAAATAAGGGTGATTCTTTAGTTGTTGTTGGATATGAGGATGTAATCAAAGTTCATATTCATACAAATAATCCAGGAAAAGTTCTAGAAGAGGCAGTTAAATTTGGAGAACTTTCAAAAATTAAGATTGATAACATGAGAGAAGAGCATAGAGAAATGCTTGAAGGTATGTATGAAGAGGCAGCTGAAACAGAGGAGAGTGTTGCAGCTGGAGAGTTTAAAAAATATGCATTTATATCAGTAGCAATGGGTGAAGGTATGAAAAACATATTTAAGGACTTAGGTGTTGACTATGTTATAGAAGGTGGTCAAACTATGAACCCAAGTACTCAAGATATGTTAGAAGCTATTGAAAAATTAAATGCTGAGCATATATTTATTTTACCTAACAATAAAAATATAATTATGGCAGCTAATCAAGCAGCTGAAATATCAGATAAGGATATAAGAGTTATACCAACAAAGACAATTCCTCAAGGAATAACTTGTATAACTATGTTTAACCCAGAAGCTGACGTTGAAGAAAATACTGAAGAGTTAAAAGAAGCTATGGAAATGGTAAAAACAACTTCTGTAACATATGCTGTTAGAGATACTGAAGTTGATGGAAAAGAAATCAAAGAAGGTAATATCTTAGGCTTAGTTGAAGGTAAGATAAAAGAAGTTGGAGAAGATCCATATAAAGTAGCTGAAGATTTAATAGATTCTTTAGTTGATGAAGATTCAGAGTTAATCACTATATTCTATGGTAAAGACTGTGAAGAGGAAAAAGTTGATGCCTTAATTGAAAAACTAGAAGGAAAATATGAGGATTTAGATGTTCAATGTTATAAGGGTGAACAGCCATTATATTACTTCATAATGTCAGTAGAATAATTAAGAGTTAATAATTTTTAGTGGAATTTTAGTTTTTTTAAAGCTAATATGAATAGAAATTTTATTATAGGGTTATAGCTATAAGTTTTATGGTTATAATCCTTTAATTTTGCAATTTTAAGAATGTAATTAAAGTATATTATTTTTTTATAGATGATTAAATTAGCTTTATTATTTAAGGAGGGGATTAGGATTAACATATATGATGACATAGGATTAGTAAAAGGTGTTGGACCTAAGCTTAAAGAGAGACTTAATAAAGTTGGTATATTTACTGTTTTAGATTTACTTTTATATTTTCCAAGGGACTATGAATTTTTAAATGATGATATAAGTTTAAATGGAGATACAAGTGATGAAAAAGCTATTTTAAAATGTAAAGTTCAAAGTTATGGAAGTTCAATAAGAACTAGAAATGGAAAAACTTTAATCACAATTAACTTTACATATAATAACTTAAAGGTTATAGGGAAATGGTTTAATCAGCCTTATATAAAAAGGAATTTCATTTTAGGTAATGAATATAATCTTATGGGGAAATTTAAAAAGGTTAATAATACTCTAGAGGTTATTAATCCATTAATACCTTGTAAAGAAGCTAATAAAAGTGAGATTTTACCTATATATACTTTGAAAAATGGATTAACAAACAAAATTTTAGTTAAACTTATAAATGAAATACTTAAGAATATGATTATAAAAGAAAACTTACCAGAGGAAATAGTGAAAAAGTATAAACTTATATCCTTAGATAAAGCTATAAGAAGCATACATTTTCCAGAGGGAAGAGGAGAGTTACAAAGTGCAATAAATAGACTTAAGTTTCAAGAATTATTCACATACTCCCTAAAAATAATAATGATGAAGGCTCATATAAAGAAAGAAAATAGCGGAATAAGTTTTAAAATGAGTCCTCTTCTTAAGGACTTAAAAGAGTCACTTCCATATACTTTAACTAATGCACAATCAAGAACTCTTAGAGAAATACTTCTAGATCAAAAGAGAAATATTGCAATGAATAGATTAGTTCAAGGGGATGTTGGATCTGGAAAAACTTTAGTAGCATTAATATCTATGTTTAATGTGTACATGAACGGATATCAAACTGTTCTTATGGCACCTACAGAAATATTAGCTAATCAACATTATGCTGAAGCCAAAAAATATTTAGATAAATTTGGAGTTGATATAGAGCTTTTAACTGGAAGTACTAAGGAAAAAGAAAAGAAGAGAATAAAAGAGAAAATAGCTTCAGGGAAAGAAATAATGTTAATAGGAACTCACGCCTTAATACAGGATGATGTTGAATTAAATAATTTAGGTCTTGTAGTAACAGATGAGCAACATAGATTTGGAGTAGAACAGAGAAGTAGGCTCATAAATAAAAATAAGAGAGCAGATGTTTTAGTAATGACTGCGACTCCTATTCCAAGAACTCTTTCCTTATATTTATATAGTGACTTGGATATTTCTATAATAGATGAATTGCCTCCAGGAAGAAAGCCAATAGATACTATGCTAGTAGATATGAATCAAAGAATGAAGGCTTATAACTTTGCTTTAAAGGAAGTAGAGAAAGGAAGACAATTCTATATAGTATCACCTTTAATAGAGGAAAATGAAAAGTTAAATCTAAACTCTGTTGAAAAAATTTATGAAGAACTTAAAAATGGAATCTTTAAGGATGTAAGAATTGAAATTTTACATGGTAAGATGGCTGGAAAAGATAAGGATAAAATTATAAATACCTTTAAAAATGGGGAAATAAAAGGTATAATATCTACAACGGTTATAGAAGTAGGTGTTAATGTACCAAACTCTACAATGATGATAATAGAAAATGCAGAGAGGTTTGGTTTAGCACAACTTCATCAGCTTAGAGGAAGAGTTGGAAGAGGAGAACATAAGTCTTATTGTATTCTTATAGCTAATACTAAAAATGATATTACTAGAAGAAGGATGGAAATAATGACAGAAAGTTCAGATGGTTTTTATATTGCAGAAGAGGATTTAAAACTAAGAGGTGCTGGGGAAGTCTTTGGAATGAGACAGCATGGAGATGAAGGATTTATTCTAGCTAATGTAGTTGATGATATAAATATATTAAAATGTGCTAATCATGAAGCTAAATTAATAGTAAATAATATAAATGAAGATAATAAAAAGCTTTGTACAGAAATAATGAGGGGAATTGAAAGAAATAGTAGGTATATTTGTTTCAATTAGTAAATTGTTCAAAAACTAGTAATATGATAAAATAATTAAGGAAAATCAAAGGAGGACATTATAAATGAGAATAATAGCAGGAAAAGCAAGAGGAAGAAAACTATTATCACCACCAACATATGAAACAAGACCAACACTAGATAGAGTAAAAGAATCAATGTTTAGTATGATTCAATGGTATATACCTGATGCTGTAGTTATAGATGTTTTTGCAGGAACAGGAAGTTTAGGATTAGAAGCAGCAAGTAGAGGAGCTAAAGAATGCTACTTAGTTGATAAGAGTCCAGTAACATTCCCTGTTTTAAAGAAAAATATAGAAAATTTAGGCTTCGGAGATTTTTGTCATGCTCTAAACACAGATGCTTATTCTGCATTAAGAAGTTTAGCTTCAAGAGGTAAAGTATTTGATTTAATGTTTATAGATCCTCCATATATGAAAAATCTTATTCCAGAAGCTATAGAAATAATTGAAGAAAAAAACTTACTTCAAGAAGATGGGTTAATAGTTACTAAAATAGATTCAAGTGAAGAAATTTTTGAGGGAACTGAAAAGATAAAGCTTACAAAAGTTAAGAAGTATGGAAATACAACAGTTTGCTTTTATAAAATAGAGGAGGACTAAAATGAGAGTAGGGGTTTATCCAGGAAGTTTTGACCCTATTACTAAAGGACATCTAGACCTTATTGAAAGAGCGGCAAGTAAATTTGATAAGGTCATAGTTGCTGTTCTTATAAACATAAATAAAAAAGGTATGTTTTCTATAGAAGAAAGGGTTAATCTTATAGAGAAGTGCGTTGCAAAATACAATAATGTTGAGGTTAAAAGTTTTAATGGACTTTTAATTGATTTTGTGAGAAAAGAAAAAGCAGATGTAATAATAAAAGGTTTAAGATCAGTTACTGATTTTGAATATGAATTCCAAATGGCACTTATGAACAGAGAATTAGCAAATGAGGTTGAAACTGTATTTATGGTTACAAGCCCTAATTACTCTTATATAAGCTCGTCTGCAATAAAGCAGGTTGCAAGTTTTAATGGAGAAATAAAAAACTTTGTTCCAAAAGAGATAGTAGAGGATTTAGAAGAAAGGATTATTAGTTTAAGAGGGGAGGGATAATTATTAACATGGAGTCACAAGTTATTGAAATTTTAGATTACTTAAGAGATATTGTTGAGGGAGCTTCTAAGGTCCCTATAACAGGTAAGGTTGTTGTTGATAGAAAAGAAGTTTTAGAACTTTTAGACCAAGTGATTAATTGTCTTCCAGATGAGATTAAAAAAGCACAGTGGGTTTTAGGAGAGAAAGAAAGAATCTTAGCTGAAGCTAGAAAAGAAAATGAGAGTGTTAAGCAAGAAACTTATGAAATGATGAAAAAAAGAATTGAGAATCATAATATAGTAAAAGAAGCAGAATTAAGAGCCCAGGAGATAATAGCTAATGCTCAAAGACAAGCAAAAACTATTAGACTAGGCTCAAGAGAATATGCTGATGAAATATTATCTCAATTAGAAAATGAAATAACTAATAAAAGAGAAGAATTTCTTAATCATATGAAAAATAATATGGAGAAGTTTGCTATTGATTTCACAGAAGACTTAGATAAAGCAACTGGTGAAATAAGAAGCAATATTAAGGAATTAAGAGGCGATAAGTAATTTATATAAAATTGCTAAGCCAAGGGTTATTCCTATAATTAATATTATTGGAGAAAGCGTAATTAAAAATGAGCTTTCTATAAGTGAAACTGCAATATTATTTTTAAATATCATATAAACGAAAAACATAAGTACAAAGGCAATTATTCCTTGCAAAACTTTAAATAAGAAGTATTTTATTATAGATACATTTTCTTTATAAAAGAAAGAAGAAGTTTGCATTATTATTGAAAGTCCACCAAAGGAACTTAAAAATGATAGTAAGAGTAATTTGCTAAAAAGTGATAAATTACTAGAAGCTATTATGTTACATCCATTTGTAACTTCTATGCTTCCTAAAAATAAACCGTTAAATATATCAGGAGGTATATTTAACATAGAACTTAAGTTTGTTAATGTTCCAGTTGAAATAAATAAGGTTTTTAACATACTTATTATTACTGAAAACATAATTACATATCCGCATAGGACAAGTATATTTAAGGAAGCATCCTCAATAGACTTTTTAATCACTTCTCCTATGTTAAAAGTAGATTTGTTTTCAGTAATGACTTCTTTAGAAAGAGAGAGTTTTTTCTCTCTTTTTTTATTTTTAGTTATTATACCCATAATAATTGCAGAAATATAACTTGGTATTAACAATAAATATCCAAGAGTTGAATTGCCAAGCATAGATGTTCCTACAGCACCTAATAGAAATAAAGGGCCTATATTAGAAGCTATATTTAAAAGTCTTACAAATTCATCGTGGGGAATAAGCCCCTTTTTATATAAGTCAGTGGAATATTTTGCACCTAGTGGATATCCACAAAGAAAACTTGCAACTAAAGCAAAGCTACAAGGATAACTTAATCCTAAGGGTTTACATAGAATAGGGCCTAATATTTTTGAATATAGTTTTATTCCATCTAAATTAATTATCATGTTACATATAACCATAAATGGAAACATAGTTGGAAGCACAGAGTAAAAAAATAACTCTGCACCAGCCAAGGATGCTTCCATGGAAAGTTTAGGGTTTACTATAAAGTAAATTACTGTTAAGGTTAAAAATAAAGAAAAAATAATATTGCCTTTTATTTTTAATAATTTTATTAAAATTATACTTAGTATTATTATAAGTAAAAATAAAATACTATACATGGTTTCCTCCTTTTACGAAATCATATATAGTATTTATATTTAAGTACATATAATAATATTATTGTTATCTAAAAATAATAGGACTAATTAAATAATCACTGTTAATTTTAACTGATGGATTTATAAAGCTATAAATATTAGTGGCTTTTATGTCAAATTCTAACAAAGGATCTGATTTAGCTTTTGATAATTTATTAACGATGTTTATTTCAGAATTTTTCTTAATCTCTTTTAAAATTTCCCTTCCTTTATTATTAAATCCTAAGATTCTTACATAACTAGGAGGAGATTTTCTAAGAGAAAGAAGATCTTTATTTACATTTAATAGTACGTGACATAAAATTCTATTTAATCTAGTGTATGAATAGCGCTTACTTTTACATAGATTTATTAATTCATCTAAGGAATTAGCTTTTCCTATGTTTTGAATTATCTTATTATCTATGCCTTCAGAAGCCTCTGGTATTTCTTTTAATACATTAGGATTGCTTACTATAGAGTATTTTACTAAGTCAAACATTTTATTTAAATCACTAAAAGAAGTATTTTTTAATAAGTTATAGCTATACTCAGGCATAAAATCAAGACTTTCTTCCATATTTGAAGTATAAATACTTTTTCTTATGGCAGAAGCAGAAGCTATTTCATTTTTTGAAAGTTCTTCATCATTGTAATCTGCTCCTAATCTTTGTATAGTAAAAGGTTTTATAGAACTTTGAAGCTTATAAAGGCTTTTACAATATTCAATGGCTAATATATTATTAGAAGAGTTTAGAACTTTTTCTAAGTATGAAAAATCAATTTTATAATTATTATAATCTAAGTACTTCATTAAAGCTTTACTTCTAGCTTTAGGAAAGGGAAGTCCTTCCTTTAAATAATCCTTTAAATATTCTTTGAATATAGGAGGTTCATTGATAATAATTTCACTAAGTTTTTTGATTAAATCTATATCTCCACATTCTGACCCAAAACAAATATTATTAACTACATTTAAAGAATTAAGCAAAGATACTGCACCAAAGGCAAAAAATTCTGCTGAAGAAGTTGCAAAAAGGGTTGGAAGTTCTACAACTAGATCAACTCCAGCTTCTAAGGCCATTTTTGTTCTAGTCCATTTGTCCGTTAAAGCAGGCAAACCTCTTTGCACAAAGTTTCCACTCATAACACAAATAACTCCATCGCAATTTGTAATCTCTTTTGAACTTTTTAGATGAAGTTCATGACCTAGATGAAAAGGATTATATTCAGTTATTATGCCAGTTATATTCATTTAAATCACCACTTTTTCCTGTTTTGATAAAACTATAATAACCTAATATATAAAAATAATAAAGTGTATATATTTATTAGAAAATTCAGATAATTTTAAATATAAAAACAATATTATGATACCGTTTTTTTGTTTGTTATCTGTTGAAAAATATATTAGTATAGGAGTATAGTATTATTAGTATTGTGTGTGATAACACATAACATCTGCTTTGACTTGAAAGGAGAAATGAACATGGAACTTATGAAACAAATATGGGAAAGTGCTAAAAATAATAGAAAAAAAATAGTACTTCCAGAAGGTGATGAAGAGAGAACTCTTGTCGCTTCACAAAGAATAAAAGAAGAAGGACTTGCTGACGTTTACTTAGTAGGTTCAGAACAAGTAATAAGAGAAAAAGCTGAAGCTTTAGGCGTAAACTTAGAGGGAGTAAACATAGTTGATCCTGAAACTTCAGATAAATTAGACAGTTATATAAACGAATTTTATGAATTAAGAAAAGCTAAAGGAATGACAGTTGAAAAAGCTGGGAAAATCGTAAGAGATCCTTTATACTTCGGAACAATGATGGTAAAAATGGGTGATGCAGACGGAATGGTATCAGGTGCTGTACACACAACTGGTGACCTTTTAAGACCAGGTCTTCAAATAATAAAAACTGCTCCAGGAGTATCTGTAGTATCAAGTTTCTTCATAATGATGGTACCAGGTTCACAATATGGAGAAGGTGGAATGTTATTATTCTCAGACTGTGCTGTTAATCCAAATCCAAATGCAGACCAATTAGCTGCTATAGCTATAGCTACTGCTGATACTGCTAAAAATCTTTGCAAAATGGATCCAAAGGTTGCAATGCTTTCATTCTCAACAATGGGAAGTGCTGACCATGATTTAGTAACAAAGGTAAGAGTAGCGACAGAAAAAGCTAAAGAATTAAGACCAGATTTAGATATAGATGGTGAATTACAATTAGATGCTGCTATAGTTGGAAAAGTTGCTTCACAAAAAGCTCCAAATAGTAAAGTAGCAGGAAATGCTAATGTTTTAGTATTCCCAGATTTACAAGCTGGAAATATAGGATACAAATTAGTTCAAAGATTTGCTAATGCAGAAGCTATTGGACCAGTTTGTCAAGGTTTCGCTAAACCAATAAACGACCTTTCAAGAGGATGTAGTTCAGATGATATAGTTAACGTTGTTGCAATAACTGCTGTTCAAGCACAAGCAACTAAATAGTAATTGATTAGAATTTTATATAGATGGATAAAATTAAAATGAATTAAGCTTATTAATTTTAGTTTATAGGTTTAACAGGAGGAGTTTATAATGAACGTATTAGTTATAAATTGCGGAAGCTCATCATTAAAATATCAATTAATAGATATGGATACTGAAAATGCTTTAGCAACTGGATTAGTAGAAAGAATAGGATTAGAAGGCGCAAACTTAACTCAAAAGAGTGAAGGTAAAGATAAATATGAGATTGTAGAACCAATGAAAGATCATCAAGATGCTATTAGATTAGTTCTAGGAGCTTTAAGAGATGAAAAACATGGTGTTATAAAATCATTAGATGAAATAAATGCTATAGGACACAGAGTTGTTCATGGTGGAGAAAAATATGCTGAATCTGCATTAGTTACAGAGGAAGTTATGAAAGATTTAGAAGAGTGTGCTAAATTAGCTCCACTTCATAATCCAGCAAATATAATAGGAATAAATGCTTGTAAAGCATTAATGCCAAATGTTCCTATGGTTGTTGTATTTGATACAGCATTCCATCAAACAATGCCAGAAAAAGCATTCGTATATGCATTACCATATGAATTATATGAAAAAGAACACATAAGAAAATATGGTTTCCATGGAACTTCTCATAAATATGTTTCAGCTAAAATTGCAGAAGCTATGGGTAAAAACATAGAAGATTTAAAAATAATCACTTGTCACTTAGGAAATGGTGCAAGTATAGCAGCTATAAAAAATGGTAAATGTGTAGATACTACTATGGGATTCACACCACTTGAAGGTTTAGTAATGGGAACTAGATGTGGAAATATAGATCCAGCTGTAGTTACATACTTAATAGATGAATTAGGATATACTTCACAAGAAGTAAATACTTTAATGAACAAAAAATCAGGAATATTTGGAGTTTCAGGAGTAAGCAGTGACTTTAGAGATGTTGAAGCAGCTGCTGACAAAGGAAGCAAAGAAGCTCAAATAGCTTTAGATTTATTCAGAAACTCAGTTAAGAAATATATAGGAGCATACATTGCAGAGATGAATGGATGCGACGTAATAGTATTTACTGCTGGTGTTGGAGAAAACTCAATCATAGAAAGAGGAGCTATCTGTAGAGATTTAGAGTTCTTAGGAATTGAGTTAGATGAAGAAAGAAACAATATAAGAGCTAAAGTTGCTGAAATAAGCAAAGAGGGTTCAAAAATTAAACTTTTCGTAGTTCCAACTAACGAAGAATTAATGATAGCACAAGATACAGTAAGTATTGTAAGTAAATAATTATAAAATGCTTGACTTTTAAATAGCTAGTTAATATAATAAGATATGTGTTGTTTAGGAATAAACAATGCATATCTTATGTTAAGGAGCGTGAAAGTAGTTATTTAACTACGGTGATTATGAAATTAATTTTTTCAGAAATATGCTCAAAAAGAGAAAGAAGAAAATCTTTAGATTTTGTTCTGGATTTAAAAAGCTTCGAATTTGAAGGCGAAAATATGAAGGTTATAAAGCCTCTACATTTTACTGGTGAAGTTATATCTAATGAGTCTTTTATAGAGTTAGTAGGTAACATTACTGGAGAACTTCAGATGAAGTGTTCAAGATGCTTAACTAATTTCTCTTATGAAGTATCAATAGATATGGATGAGAAATTTACAAATAATTCAAATCAAGAAGATGATTCTATTGCTTATGTAGAAGGCGACGAATTAGATGTTGCTGAAGCGGTAGTAGAAAACGTAATTTCAACCTTACCTATAAAAAGACTTTGCAGCATAGACTGCAAGGGGCTTTGTCAAAAATGTGGTATTGATTTAAATAAAGAAACATGCCAATGTGACAATGAAGAAATTGACTTAAGAATGGCAAAGCTAATGGACTTGTTTAAGTAATAAGGAGGTGTAACAATGGGAAATCCAGCTAGAAAAACGTTCAGAGCAAAAAGAGATTCAAGAAGAGCTCAAACTTTCAAGGCAAGCTTACCAGGTATCGTAGAATGCCCACAATGTCATGAAATGAAAATGGCTCATAGAGTATGTAAAAACTGCGGACACTACAAAGGTAAAGAAGTAGTATCAGTTGAAGAATAAAAGAAAGTCTTATGACTTTCTTTTCTTTATATATAGGAAAAAAAGGGGTGAAACTCATGAGAATTGCTGTAGATGGAATGGGAGGAGATCATTCCCCAAGTGCAGTAGTTGAAGGGTGTGTTCAGGCATTAGAAGAATTTAAGGATATAGAAATATATATAACTGGACCAGAAGATCTTTTAAAAGAGGCTTTTTCTAAATTTAAATACGATAAAGAAAGAGTTACTTTTATAGATGCTAAAGAAGTAATAAGTACAAATGAGCATCCTGCTATGGCTGTTAAAAAGAAAAAAGACTCAAGTCTTGTTAAAGCTCTTAGACTTGTTAAGGATAATGAGTGTGAAGCAGTTATATCAGCTGGAAGCACAGGTGCATTTTTAACAGGATGTACACTTATTGTAGGAAGAATAAAAGGGGTTGAAAGACCTGCTTTAGCACCAGTTATGCCGGGTAAAAATGGTCCTTTTATGATAATTGATGCAGGAGCTAACGTTGATTCTAAACCTTCTTATTTAGTTCAATTTGCTAAAATGGGTGAGGTTTACTTTAAATCTGTTATGGATGTTAATAACCCTAAGGTAGGATTAGTTAATATTGGAGAAGAAGAAGAAAAGGGTAATGACCTTACAAAGGCTACTTATAAGCTTCTAAAAGAAGAAAAAGATATTAACTTTATTGGAAATGTTGAACCGAGAGAAGTTTCAACAGGAGATGTGGATGTCTTAGTTTGTGATGGATTTGTTGGAAATACTGTTTTAAAGATGTATGAAGGAGTAGCTTCTACAATATTAAGTATGATCAAATCAGAAGTTAAATCATCATTTTTAGCTAAATTAGGAGTACCATTCTTAGCACCAGCTTTAATGAACCTTAAGAAGAAAATGGATTATAAAGAATATGGTGGAGCACCATTCTTAGGTGTAAAGGGAATATGTGTAAAAGCACATGGTAGTTCTGATGCAAAAGCTTTTAAGAATGCAATAAGACAGGCAAGAAAGTTCCATGAAAATAACCTGATTGGGAAATTAAGTGAAGAAATCACTAAAAAAAGCTTTGATAATCAAAAAAATATTTAAAAATTACGTAATGCGTATTGACTATGCATTTTATATATAATAATATTTTATTAGATTAACTTAGGAGGTGAATTGAATGTTTGATAAATTAAAAGAAATTATTGCTGATAAATTAAGCGTAAACGAAGATGAAATAACTATGGAATCAACATTTATAGATGACTTAGGTGCGGATTCTCTTGATATAGTTGAATTAATAATGGCTCTTGAAGAAGAGTTAGAGATGGAAATCCCAGATGAAGATGCTGAGGGCTTCAAAACAGTAGGAGATGTAGTAGAATACATCACAGAACATACAGAGAAGTAATAAAGTCCCGCAATAAGCGGGATTTTTAATTTAAGTTTATTCTTGAAGTTGTTTCAAAAACAACTTGAAGAATAAACCTTAAGGAGATGAATTTTAAGGTGAAAGATATAAATTTAATAGAAGTTGAAAAACTTATAGGAATTGAGTTTGAAAACAAAGGGGTGCTTATAACAGCATTAACGCATAGTTCATATGCAAATCAATTTAAAGATGTAAAATATAATGAAAGATTAGAATTTTTAGGAGATTCAGTTTTACAGCTTTGTGTTACAAAATATTTATTTAATAATTACAAAGATAAATCTGAAGGTGAATTAACAAAAATAAGAGCTTTAGTAGTTTGTGAAAATTCTTTACATAAAGTTTCAAAAAACCTATCACTTGGTAAGTATATAAGAATGAGTAAAGGTGAGGAACTAACTGGAGGAAGAGAAAGAACTTCAATACAAGCTGATGCATTAGAAGCAGTAATTGCTGCAGTTTATTTAGATAAAGGAATTGAGGTTGCAAATGACTTTATTTTAAGAAACTTTAAAGATGTTATAGATAAGGCTATAAATGAAGAAATAATCTTAGACTTTAAAACTAGATTACAAGAAGTTCTTCAAAAAAATGGGGAAGTTAATATTGTTTATAATTTAGTTAAGCATGAAGGACCACCTCACAGAAGAAAATTCTTTACAGACCTTTTAATTAATAATGAGATTATGGGTCAAGGTGTTGGATTTAGTAAAAAAGAATCAGAACAAAATGCAGCTAAAGCAGCACTGCAAAGGTTAGGTGAAATTAAATGGGAAAAAGACACTATATAATCCCAATTTTTGTTCCTCATGAAGGATGTCCACATGATTGCGTATTTTGTAATCAAGGGAAAATAACTGGAGAAAATAAAGAGATTATATTAGGGCCAAAGTACAAGCAAGAAAATAAGGTTAATAGTGATTTTGTAAGAAAGACAATTGAAGAATATATAGAAACAATTGGTGAAGGAGATAGAATATTAGAGGTTTCTTTCTTTGGAGGAACTTTTACTGCTATTGATATAAATAAGCAAAGAGAACTATTAGATGTTGCAAAAGAATATAAGGATAAAAAAATTATAGACTATATAAGGTTGTCTACTAGACCAGATTATATTGATGAGTTTATTTTAGATCATTTAAAAAGTTATAAAGTTGATATAATAGAACTTGGAGTTCAGTCTTTAGATAAGGAAGTGTTGCATAAATCAGGTAGAGGTCATGGTTATGATGAGGTTTTAAAAGCTTCTAAGTTAATTAAAGAATATGGCTTTACTTTAGGTCATCAAATAATGGTAGGACTTCCTGAGGACACTTTTGAGAAGGATATAGAAACAACAAGAGAGTCTATAAAGATGAAACCTGATATATGTAGAATATATCCTGCTCTTACAGTGAAAAATACTCCTATGGAGGATATGTACTTAGAGGGAACTTATAAGCCATATACTCTAGAAGAGGCTGTTTCTATAAGTGCTAAACTTTATAAGATGTATAAAGAAAATAATATACAGGTTATAAGAATTGGATTGCAGCCTACAGATAATATAGCTTTAGGTAAGGATATTGTAGATGGACCTTTCCATCCTGCTTTTAGAGAATTAGTAGAGAGTAGTATTATAAATGAAAATATATATAATATTTTAAAGAATAAAAGTGGAGAAGTAACTATAAGAATTAGCAATAAATCAGTTTCTAAGCTTTATGCTGATAAAAAGAGATACTTCAATGAACTTAAAGACAAGGCACAAAATTGTAATTTGAAGGTTAAAGTAGATAATTCTATGGAAGTAGATAAAATAAATATAGAAGTAGAATCGAAAGTATATAAAATAGATTTATAGTTATTATATGCCTTGGAGTTGATCTCTGAGGCTTTTTTTATTGATATTTTAATTGGCATAATATAAACTTATACCATGAGGAGTGAAGTACAGTGAGAAAAACTACGAGAGACAGGGTTATAAAAATTACTATTATTTTTGTTGTAATATGCTTTTTAGCAACTTTATTACCGATTATGTTTATGTAAGGATAGGAGTGAATATATGTTTTTAAAATCTCTTGAAATAAGGGGATTTAAATCATTTGCTGATAAAACAGAATTAAATTTTAAAAAAGGAATAACGGCTATAGTTGGGCCTAATGGAAGTGGAAAAAGTAATGTATCAGATAGCGTAAGATGGGTTTTAGGGGAGCAAAGTGCTAAAACATTAAGAGGAGCTAAGATGGAAGATGTAATCTTTACTGGTACAGAATATAGAAAGCCTATAGGATATGCACAGGTTTCTTTAACTTTAGACAATTCTTCAGGGGAACTCCCTTTAGATTATTTAGATGTAAAAGTTACTAGAAAATTATTCCGTTCTGGAGAAAGCGAATATTTAATAAATAATTCTCCTTGTAGATTAAAAGATGTTGTAAACCTATTTATGGATACAGGAATAGGAAAAGAAGGGTATTCGCTTATTGGTCAAGGTAAAATAGATAGTATTCTAAGTGGTAAGCCGGAAGATAGAAGAGCTATTCTAGAGGAAGCTGCAGGTATTGTAAAGTTTAAATCTAGAAAGGGTGAAGCTGAAAAAAAGTTAAAGAATACGGAAGAAAACTTAGTTAGAATAAATGATATAATTTTTACTTATGAAGAAAGATTAGGTCCTTTAGAAGAGGAAAAAAATAAAGCTTTAAGATATTTAGAGCTTTCAAATGAATTAAAGCACAAAGAAATATCATCTATTATGAGTGAATTACACAATATTGATGGTGTTATATTAAGGCAAAAAGAAAAGATAAAAGATTTAATAGCTTTTAATGATAAGCAAAAAGAAAAGTATAAAGAAGAAAGAGAGAAAATGTTTGCTTTAAAGGAAGAGTTAGACTCTTTAGAAGGCAGCCATTCTAAAAAGCAAGAAGAGTATTTTGCTAAAAAGGAAGAAATAAATAAAAGCTTAGGAAAAGTAAATCTTTTAAATGAAAGAATTAAAAATATAGATGAATTAATTCTTAAAAACAAAGAAGAGTTAGAAGAAAATAAGAAGAAATTACATGTCTTAATGAAGGAAAAAAACTCTATAGAGAAGGATTTTAATTCAAATAAAAGTAAGTTTGAAAAAGAATTAGAAGAAATTAATAACTTAGAAAAAGAAGTTAATGAACTTAACTTAAAATTTATTTCTAAGGAAAAAGAAATTAAAAAGATAAAGGATGAGGAATTAGAACTTTTAAAAAAGGTTTCCTTATCTAAAAATAAAATGACAATGTTAGAAAGTGAATTGAGTAACATAAATGAAAAACTTGATTCATCAAAAAGCAAACAAGTAAATTATGATAATTCATTAAAAATTAATTTGGCAACTAATTTAAATCTTCAAAAAGAGCTTCAAATTATAGAAGAAGAAAAGAAAGATAAAGAAAGAGAATTAAGGGAAAAAGAAGAAGAGTTTAGAGAAGGCTTAAAGTTAATTAAGGAAACTCAAGGTAAACTTAATCAAATTTTATCAAAGGTAAATAAGATTGAAGCTAATAAAGAAATGCTAAAAAAATTAGAAAATCAATATGAAGGATACAACCTTTCAGTAAAGAAAATAATGGCTAGTGTAGATGCTGGACGTGTAAAAATAAATAAAAACAAATGCAAAGTTTTAGGAGAGGTTGTGGAAACTAAGGCTGGATATGAAACTTCTATTGAAGTAGCCTTAGGTGGAAGTATTTCTAATATTATAACTGAAGATGAGGAAGTTGCAAAAATTCTTATTAATCATCTTAGAGAAAATAAGTTAGGAAGAGCTACATTCTTACCATTATCAATAATAAGAGGTAAGAAGTTAGAACTTAGCAAAAACATAGTTGAAAGTGAAGGATTCTTAGGAATAGCTTCAGATTTAGTAAACTTTAAAGAGGTTTATAATAATGTTATAAATTATGTATTAGGTAAAACTATAATATGTGATAATATAGATAATGCTATAAAAATTGCTAAAATGCTTAATTATAGACATAAAATTGTTACCTTATCTGGTGAGGTTGTAAATGCAGGTGGAGCACTTACAGGTGGTAGTCTTTATCAAAAAAACACAGGTATAATGTCTAGAAAAAATGAAGTTAAAGCTTTAGAGGATGAATTAGTTAGAGTAAAAAATGAAGAGCATATACTAACTAAAGAATTGGAAAATTTAAATAGGGATCAAGAAGAGTTAAGTATAAAAAAACAAGAAATTATAGACAAAATATATGAAAAGAATTTAGAGTTAGCGGACTTAAACAACAAGATTAAAAATGTTAATGATGAAACTTTTAAAATAAAAAATTCTATAAAATCTTTAGAATTAGAGCTTAAGGATATTGATTCAAGAAAGATTAAGATAGTTAAAGAAATTGAAATTATTAATGAAAAGATTAATCAATTTGAAAACAAAGAAGTAACTAATTCAGAAAAGTTAAATGAATTAGATAAGAAACGTGAAGAACTTTCAAAAACTCTTTCTAAATATAAAGATAAGCTAACTAATATGAAAATAAATAAAGCTAAACTTCAAGAAGTTATTGAGGGAAGAGAAAAGGAAGCTAATAGAATAAATTCTTCTATAGAAGAAGTAGAAAATAAACTTACAAATATTACTAAGTACTTAGAAGAGATAAAAGCTAATAAGGAAGAAAGTAAAAAAGAAATAGTTTTATGTGAGAAGTTCATAAAAGAAGAGGAAGTAAATATAATTACTCTTGAAGAGAACTTTAAATCCTTTGAACTTAAAAAAGGTAAGTTAAAAGAGAACATAAGCTCTGCTGAGAATATCTTAGAAGTTCTTTCAGTTGAAATAGCTAAAAAGGAAGAAGAAGTTCATAAAAATGATATAACTTATACAAAACAAGAAAATGAAAAAAATATTTTAAACAAAAGACTTCTAGAAGAGTTTAATACAAGTTTTGAAGAAGAGAAAAATAGATTTAAGCCTATTGAAGATATGAATTCTCATAAGTCAAGGATATCAACTCTTAAAGCTAGAATAACTGGTTTAGGAAATGTAAATGTAAATGCTATTGAAGAATTTAAAGAAATATCTGAGAAGTATAATTTTATGACAACAGAAAGAGATGACTTGGAAAAGGCTAAGGAAGAACTTTTAAATGTTATAGAAGAAATGACATCTAAGATGAGAGTAGTCTTTAGACAAAACTTTAATATCTTAAATAAGCTATTTGATGAAACCTTTAAAGAATTATTTAAAGGAGGTAGTGCAAAGCTTGTTTTAGGTGATGGTGATGAGCTTACAGGAAATATAGACATAAATGTTCAACCACCAGGAAAGAAGCTTCAAAATATTAATCTTATGTCTGGAGGAGAGAAGGTTTTATCTGCTATAGCCTTATTATTCTCCATATTAAAGATGAAACCTACACCATTTTGTATATTAGATGAAATTGAGGCTGCTTTAGATGATGCCAATGTAAGAAGATATGCAGAGTTTCTAGGTAAGTTTAGAGATAATACTCAGTTTATAGTAATAACACATAGAAAAGGTACTATGGAAGCTGCTGATGTTATGTATGGAGTTACTATGGAAGAGAAAGGTATATCTAAAATTGTTTCAGTAGACTTGGACAAATAGAGGAGGACAAAAAATGTTTGGAAAATTATTTGATAAATTAAAAACTGGATTAACAAAAACAAGAGATAACTTAACAGATAAAATAAATGAAGCTTTAAATTTAGCTGTAACTATAGACGACGATATGTATGAGGAGCTTGAAGAAGCACTTATAATGTCAGATATAGGAATGGATACTACTGTTGAAATAATTGATAGATTAAAAGCTAAAATAAGAAAAGAAAAAATAAATGATGTTGAAATGGTTAAACCAGCCTTAAAAGAAGTTATTGCAGAAATGATGCTAGAAGGAGACTCTGAAGAGGAAGAAGATGATAAGGAAAAGAAGGTTATGCTTATAATAGGGGTTAACGGAGTAGGTAAGACTACTTCAATAGGTAAGATAGCAGCTAGAAATAAAAATAATGGTAAAAAAGTTCTATTAGCCGCTGCAGATACCTTTAGAGCAGCTGCCATAGATCAATTAGATATATGGAGTCAAAGAGCTAATGTAGATATAGTTAAGCATCAAGAAGGATCAGATCCTGCGGCAGTAGTTTTTGATGCCGTACAGGCTGCTAAAGCTAGGGATGTAGATTTATTAATATGTGATACGGCAGGAAGACTTCATAACAAGAAAAATCTTATGGATGAGTTAGCTAAAATAAATAGAATAATAGATAGAGAATTAGGAGATAGAAAAAAAGAAACTCTTCTAGTATTAGATGGTACAACAGGACAAAATGCAGTTATACAAGCAAAACAATTTATGGAGGCTTGTCCTATTGACGGAATAATATTAACTAAGTTAGATGGAACAGCTAAGGGTGGAGTTGTTATATCTATTAAGAATACTTTAAATATACCAGTTAAATATATTGGTGTTGGAGAAGGTGTAGAGGATTTACAAAAATTCAATGCTAAGGAATTTGCAGAAGCATTATTATAAGAAAAAAATAAAAAAATATTTAGAAAAATTATTAATCATAAATGAATATATAGTAATTTATATAAGTAATCATCAGGTTTTTAAGCATAAATATCAAAAAAATAAGTGTTAAGTAAAAATACTTGACACTTATAAAATTATTTGTTATTATCTTATTCGTGAGCAAGGTGGTTATATGGAAAATAGATTTGAAATATCAATGTTAATAGATTACTATGGAACATTGCTTACGGAAAAGCAGTTTAATGTTATGACCCTTTATTACAATGAAGATTTGTCACTAGCAGAGATTGCTGAAATTAATAAAACCAGTAGGCAAGCAATTTATGATTTAATCAAAAGATGCTCTAAGCAACTTCATTCTTATGATGAAAAACTTAAATTATCAAAAAAAATTGATAAAAGGTATAGAATTAAAGAAGAGCTTATGGCAGAATTAAATAAGAACTCTAATTTAGATGAAAATATAAAAAAATATATAGATGAGAAATTAGAGGAAATTATAAACGCTTAGGAGGGTTAAGCATGGCTTTTGATGGATTAGCGTCTAAATTACAAGACACGCTTAAAAAATTAAAGGGTAAAGGTAAGCTAACAGAAAAAGATATAAAAGAAGCCATGAGAGAAGTAAAGCTTGCGCTTTTAGAGGCAGATGTTAACTTCAAGGTGGTAAAAAAGTTTATATCAAATGTTAAAGATAAATGTGTTGGTGAGGAAGTATTAAATAGTTTAACTCCAGGTCAACAGGTTATTAAAATAGTTAATGACGAATTAACAACTCTTATGGGAGAGACTGAGAGTAAATTAAAATACTCAGACAATGGACCAACAGTGTTCATGTTAGTAGGTCTTCAAGGTGCAGGTAAAACAACTATGGCTGGAAAACTTGCATTGCACTTAAGAAAGAAAAACAAAAAGCCATTACTTGTGGCTTGTGATATATATAGACCTGCAGCCATAAAGCAATTACAGGTTGTAGGAAAACAAATAGATATACCAGTATTCTCAATGGGAGATAAGGTTAAGGCTGTAGATATTGCCAAAGCTGCAATAGAGCATGCAAAAGACAATGGAAATAACATTGTTATAATAGATACCGCTGGTAGACTTCATATAGATGAAGATTTAATGCAAGAGTTAAAAGATGTTAAAGAAGTTTCAAATCCTAGTGAAATATTATTAGTAGTTGATGCTATGACAGGTCAAGATGCTGTTAATGTAGCTGAGACATTTAATAATTCATTAGATCTTTCAGGAATAATATTAACAAAGTTAGATGGTGATACAAGAGGTGGTGCTGCTCTTTCAATAAGAGACATTACTGGTAAACCAATTAAATTTGTTGGTGTTGGTGAAAAGATGAGTGATATTGAAGTATTCCATCCAGATAGAATGGCTTCAAGAATATTAGGAATGGGAGATGTCCTTTCTTTAATAGAAAAAGCTCAGCAAGCTATTGACCAAGATGAAGCAAGTAAGTTAAGTGAAAAAATGTTAAATCAAGAATTTAACTTTGATGACTACTTATCAGCTATGGATCAAATGAAAAAGCTTGGACCTATAAATAAATTAATAGAGATGATTCCAGGTGTTAACACAAAGGAACTTGAAGGCATTGATTTTTCTCAAGGAGAAAAACAAATGGCTACAGTTAAGGCAATCATACAATCAATGACAGCTAAAGAAAGAAAACAACCTTCTTTAGTAATAGGAAATGGTTCAAGAAAGAGAAGAATAGCTAAAGGTTCTGGTACAACAGTACAAGAAGTAAATAAAGTCTTAAAAGGCTATGAAATGATGAAAAAGCAAATGAAGCAAATGAAATCATTCCAAAAAAATGCTAGTAAAAAGGGATTTTTAAGTAAACTTCCTTTTATGAAATAAATTGAACACACTTTTGAAGGAGGTGAAAATGTAATGGCAGTTAAAATAAGATTAAGAAGAATGGGTGCTCACAAAGCTCCTTTCTACAGAGTAGTTGTTGCTGATTCAAGAAGTCCAAGAGACGGAAGATTCATCGAAGAAATAGGATACTACAACCCAATCGCTAAGCCAGAAGCTGAAGTTAAAATAGACGCTGAAAAGGCTGCTAAGTGGTTAGGAAATGGTGCACAACCAACTGATATAGTTAAAAAATTATTCAACCAAGCTGGTATAAAATAGTTTTCCTAGGGGGTGAATCTACTTATTTTTAAGTAGGAATAATATGAAGGAATTAGTTGAAATAATTGCTAAGTCACTAGTAGATAAACCTGAGGATGTTCATGTAAATGAGGTCTTAGGAGAGGAATCAATCATATTAGAACTAAAGGTATCACCTGAAGATATGGGAAAAGTTATTGGAAAGCAAGGTAGAATTGCCAAAGCTATCAGAACAGTAGTGAAAGCTGCTGCAATTAAAGAAAACAAAAAAGTTGTAGTAGAAATCATTTAAAAAGAGTTAGGGGAATACCTAACTCTTATTTTATATACAGAAAAGGGGTGTAATAATGGAAGATTTATTAATAGTTGGTCAAATAATAAACACTCATGGCTTAAGAGGTGAAATGAAAGTTATGCCTTTAACTGAAGATATGAGAAGATTTGACTATTTAGAATATGTTATCTTAAAAGGAAAAAAGGTTAAAGTAGAGGGCGTAAAATACTTTAAGGATAAAGTTATACTTAAATTAGAAGGAATAAATTCAATAGAGGAAGCTGAAAAACTAAAAAGAACTTATTTAGAAATAGAACGTGAAGATGCTATAGAGCTTGAAGAAGATGAATATTTCATAGTTGATTTAGTTGGATGCACTGTTGTTGATACAGAGGGATTTGAGTATGGAAAAATCAAAGATGTAATCCAAACTCCAAGTAATGATGTTTATTGGGTTCAAGGAAAGAAGGAAGTATTAGTTCCAGTATTAAAGGATATAGTTTTAGATATTAATATGGATAAAAAATTAATTACTATAAGACCTTCTGGAGAGTGGCAATATGAAGATTAATATTCTTACATTGTTCCCAGAGATGTTTGATATATTTAAACATAGCATAATAGGAAGAGCTAGGGAAAATGGTTTTCTACATATAGAGACGGTAAATATAAGAGATTATACTTTAAATAAGCATAAGAAGGTAGATGATTATCCTTATGGTGGAGGGGCAGGAATGGTTATGACTCCTCAGCCAGTTGTAGATGCTATAAAGGCTGTTAAAGAAAAAAATAAGGGTAAGGTTATATTTTTAGGACCAAGAGGAAAAACTTTCAATCAAGAAATGGCTAAGGAACTTTCTAAAGAGGAAGAATTAGTTTTTGTTTGTGGACACTATGAAGGTATAGACCAAAGAGTTTATAAATATTTTGATTTAGAAATTTCTCTTGGAGATTTTGTGTTAACAGGTGGAGAAATGGCATGTATTCCAGTTATTGATAGCATATCTAGATTAGTGCCAGGTGTTTTAGGAAGTGAAGAAAGTTTCCAAGATGAAAGTTATTATGATGGGACTTTAGAATACCCACAATATACAAGACCTTTTGAATTTGAGGGAGAGAAAGTTCCAGAGGTTCTTATGTCAGGTCATCACGAAAATATAAGAAAGTGGAGAAGAAAAGAATCACTTCTTATAACTAAAGAAAGAAGACCAGATATGTTTGAAAAAATTAAACTTTCAAAAGAAGACATAAAATTGTTAAAATCAAAATAAATATATTGATTAAAGAATACAAGTATGATAGAATAAACTTCGTGCTAGTACCGGCGGTCCTCTGTCACAGAGTGTGTTAAGAACGTCAAAATTTTAGAAGATATCAAGGAGGAATGCACAATGAACGAAATCATAAGAGCAATCGAAAAAGAACAAATCAGAGAAGATTTAACTCAATTCAACATAGGTGACACTATAAAAGTTCACGTTAGAATTAAAGAAGGTAACAGAGAAAGAATCCAAGTATTCGAAGGAACTGTTATCAAAAAACAAAACGGTGGATTAAGAGAAACTTTCACAGTAAGAAGAGTTGCTTACGGTGTAGGTGTTGAAAGAACTTTCCCAATAAACGCTCCAATCATCGATAAGATTGATGTTGTAAGAAGAGGTAAAGTAAGAAGAGCTAAATTATTCTACTTAAGAGACAGAGTAGGTAAAGCTGCTAAAGTTAAAGAGTTAACTAGATAATTTAAACATAAACTGGGACTAGTGAATAGTCCCATTTTTTGTTTGTATAAAAATATTAGAATTTTACTTTAAACAATATTGATTTAATTTGTTTAAGATAATATATTGAATATAACCTAAAATAAAAAATGGAAGGGTGATTTATTATGGCAATAAACTGGTTCCCTGGCCATATGGTCAAAACGAAAAGAGAAATACAGAACAATTTAAAGCTTGTAGATGCTGTTATAGAAATTAGAGATGCTAGAATACCTAAATCTTCTAAAAATCCAGATATAGACACTCTATGTGCTGGTAAGCCTAGAGTAATACTTTTAAATAAGAGTGATTTAACTGATCCTAAGGTAACTAAAGCTTGGAAAGAGAGCTTAACTAATGATGAAACAATTGTTTTAGAAGTAAACGCTTTAAAAGGTGAAGGATTAAATGCTATAAAACCTGCCCTTTTAAAACTTTTAAAAGAGAAACATGATAGATTAAAAGCTAAAGGTTTAGCTAAAATCACTACTAGAGCTATGGTTGTTGGAATCCCTAATGTTGGTAAATCAACATTTATAAATAAAATGGCTAAAAACAATATAGCTAAAACTGGAGATAGACCTGGTGTTACTAAGAATAAACAATGGATAAAAACTAAGTTAGGTATAGAATTAATGGATACACCAGGAGTTTTATGGCCTAAATTTGAGGATGAGATCGTTGGATTAAATTTAGCATTTACTGGAGCTATAAAAGACGAAATAATGGATACTGAAGAATTAGCTCTTAAACTAGTTGAAAGACTTCAAGAAACAAATCCAGAAGAATTAATGACTAGATATAAACTTACAGAACTTCATGAAAATCCATTAGATAACTTAGATGCTATAGCTAGAAAAAGAGGAGCTATAATGGCAGGTAATCAAATAGATTACAATAGAATTGCAGGAATAATTTTAGATGAATTTAGAGGCGGAAAAATAGGAAAAATATCTTTAGAAAAACCAGAATAGGAAGTAGGGTTTATTATGGATAATTTAATAAAAGATATGAGAGAAAATTTAAATTCATACTCTTTTAAAGTAGTAAGTGATTTAGTGAAAGAGTTAGAGGTAAATAGAGACAACAAAGCTCAAATAAAAGAACTTGCTGATTTATTAAAAGAGGATAAAAGAAAAAATGTATCATCTTTAGGAAGTAGATTAGAGAAAAACCTAAATAATCTTATTAAAGAAGAAGAAAGAGTTAAAAATATGTATCTTTTTGATAAGAGTTTTGGTGATTATAAGTATGTAGCTGGAGTTGATGAGGTTGGAAGAGGACCTTTAGCAGGGCCCATAGTTTCAGCAGCGGTAATATTAGATTCTAGTGATTTAGATGATATAATTCTTTACATAAATGACTCAAAAAAATTATCAGAACATAAAAGAGAAGAGTTAAGTGAGATCATAAAAGAAAAAGCCTTAAGTTACTCCATTTCAATGTGTGATAGCAAGGAAATAGATGAAAAAGGTATCGGATACTGTAATAATCATGTATTCATAAAAGCTTGTGAAGGACTAAGCATAAAGCCAGATTTAGTCCTTTCAGATGGATATTTAATAAAGAACTTTAATGGAGAAAATAAGCATGTTATAAAAGGCGATACAAAAAGTGCTTGTATAGCCTGTGCTTCAATAATTGCAAAAGTTTATAGAGATAATATTATGAAAGAATATCATAAAAAATATCCACAATATGATTTTGAAAAAAATGTTGGTTATGGAACTAAGACTCATGTAGATGCTTTAAAAGAAGTAGGGCCTACAGAAATTCATAGAATGAGTTTTTTAAAGAATATTCTATAGTTATACCCTAAAAGCATCTTTTAAAAAGTTTAATTCATACTTTGAACTATCAATATGAAAGTTAATTTCAATAACATCAAATCTAATATAGTAATTGTAGAGTTTTTTTATATGTAGATAGTATTTTGCTGCATTTATTATTCTACCTTGTTTAGAGCAGGTTACTGATTCTTTTGGCTTACCAAAGGAGTTAGAAAACCTGCTTTTTACTTCTATAAAAGAAATTATTTCATCTTTAATAGCTATAATATCAATTTCTCCAGAGGAACAATTAAAGTTTTTTTCTAAGATTGAATATCCCTCTTTTTCTAAGAATTTTGCGCTTAAATCCTCCCCGTAGAAACCTATAGATTTATTATATTTTTTCATTTAAATCACCTCTACTGAATTTTTAACACTTAAGTACAAGTTTAAACATTTTAAAATTTTAATGATTAAAAAATTTTTTTGTGGTTAGTATGATTTTTGAAAGTATATCTTTTAAAGAAGGTGATTTGTATGTCTATAAGTTTGAAAAGTTCAACTTTAATAGGAATAGAAGGTGTAATTGTTAATATAGAAGTTGATATAAGTAAGGGGTTGCCAAGTTTTACTTTGGTAGGCTTAGCGGATACTTCCGTTAGAGAAGCTAAAGAGAGAGTAAGAGCAGCTATTTTAAATAGTGGTTATGAATTTCCTTTAGGGAGAATAACAGTAAATTTAGCTCCAGGTAATTTAAGAAAGGTAGGAACTGGATTTGATCTTCCTATAGCTTTAGCCATATTAATTGAAAGTGGTCAAATTCAAAGAGAGATTTTAGAGAATACTGTTTATTTAGGAGAATTATCTTTAGATGGCCATATTAGATCTGTTAATGGAGCTTTGTGCTCTGTTATATCTGGAGTTGAAAATAATAATGATAAGTTTATTATACCAATGGATAATTTAAGAGAATGTTCTTGTGTTGATAATATTAATTTATATGGTTTCTCTCATTTAAAAGAGGTAGTTGGATTTTTAACCTATAGAGATGTGCTACCTTATAAAAGAGAAAAGGAAATTTGTGCGTTAAAGGAAGATAATTCTTTTAATGAGATTTGTGGTCAAGAAAGTGCAAAGAGAGCTATGATAATTGCAGCAGCTGGAAATCACAATGTTATATTGCAAGGACCTCCAGGATCAGGTAAAACAATGCTTGCTAAAGGTGTTAAATCTTTATTGCCAGAATTAAATAAAAAAGAAATATTAGAGACAACAAGGATATATAGTGTTTCAGGACTTTTAAATAATACTAAAGGAAAAATTGAAAGACCCTTTAGAAATCCACATCATACTGCAACAAGGGTATCTCTCATAGGGGGAGGAAGAGATTTAAGAGTAGGAGAAGTTACCTTAGCTCACAATGGTATTTTGTTTTTAGATGAACTTTTAGAGTTTGATAGAAGAACCTTAGAATGTTTAAGAGAGCCTATGGAAAATGGAGAGATAACAATATCTAGGAATGTAGGAAGTGTAACATATCCAGCAGAAGTCATGCTTATAGGAGCTTTTAATCCATGTCCATGTGGAAATTACTTAAGTGGTTATGAAGGAAGAGTATGTACTTGTAGTGAATATGAACGGATTAAATACAGAAATAGACTTTCTAAGGCTATGTTAGATAGAATAGATATTTTTACTTCTGTTAGATATGCCTCTTATAATGAACTTAATTCAAGTAATAAAAAAGAAAATTTAGAGGATATAAGAAATAAAATTAAGGAAGCAAGAGAAAGACAAAAATTTAGGTTTAAAGATTTAGAAATAACTTATAACTCTCAGATGAAACATAGTCATATTCAAAGTTTAATAAAATTAGATCAAGAATGTCATGAAGTTTTAAATAATATATACACAAGATTTTCTTTAAGTAGTAGGGCTTTAGATAGAATTATAAAATTATCTAGAACCATAGCAGATATGGATGGCAGTGAAGATATTAAAAAAAGCAATATTTATGAGGCACTTAATTATAGAAAAAATTTAGATGGAGAGGTTATATAAATGAAAGAGGTTGATTTAAATTATAAAATATGGTTTGGAAGTTTAAAGATTTCAAATAATATAAAAATAGAACTTTTAAATCAATTAGGAAATGAAGAAAATATATACATACATAGAAAGGATATAGAGGAAACGGGAATTAAATGCGCTAGTAAATTTAAAAATGATATTAACATTGATTTGAATAGTAGGGTAATTAATGATATAAATAAGAAAGACTATAAAATAGTAACATATTTAGACAAAGACTATCCTAAAAGACTTAAAAATATAGATGAACCTCCCTATATTCTTTTTTATAAGGGAGATTTAGAAAGAGCTGAAGATACTAATGTTGCCATTGTTGGATCAAGAAAATGCGATCCATATGGGAAAAGATGTGCAAGTCTTATAGCTTCAGGGCTAGGAAAAGCAGGTGTTGGAATAGTAAGCGGTGGAGCTTTTGGGGTTGATACTGAAGCACATAAAAAGTGTGTTGAAGAAAATTTTTATAATGTTGCCGTTTTGGGTTGTGGAATAAATTTAGATTATCCTGTCTATAATAGAGAATTGTATAAAAAAATAATTAAAAATGGATGTATAATTAGTGAATTTTTCCCTGATACACCACCTCTTAGATATAATTTTCCTCAAAGGAATAGAATAATAAGTGGATTATCTGAAGCAGTTATAGTAGTTCAAGCTGGAGAAAAAAGTGGATCTTTAATAACGGCAAATTATGCTATAAATCAAGGAAAAGATGTTTTTGCAGTGCCAGGAGATGTGTTTTCTTCTCAAAGCAGGGGTTGTAATAATCTTATAAAAGATGGAGCAGGCATATTTACTAATATAGGTGATTTATTAAATTCAATACCTTTTAAAATAAAAAAAGAAGGAAAATGTAATAAAGATGGCAAAAAAGAGGAAAATTCAGAGATTAACCAGTTGCTTTTAAGCATATTAGAGAATAATATTCTACATATAGACGATATTATAAGAGTAACAAATATTGACACATCTATCATATATGAGTTATTATGTGAATTGCAATTTGAAAATAAAATAGAAGTTATACCAGGAGATTATTATACAAAAATAATATGATAGTTTGAGGGGGTGAACACTCTGGATTTAATTCAGAGTTTACGATGGGTCAAAAATTAGTAATTGTTGAGTCACCAGCTAAAGCCAAGACAATAGAAAAATATTTAGGTAAAAATTATGTAGTCGAAGCTTCCATGGGACATGTAAGAGATTTGCCAAAAAGCCAATTAGGCGTTGATATAGAAAATGAATATAATCCTAAATATATAACAATAAGAGGAAAAGGTGAACTTTTAAGCAAACTTAGAAAGTTAGCTAAAAAAAGTGATAAGATATACCTTGCAACTGACCCTGATAGAGAAGGGGAAGCTATATCTTGGCACTTAGCTAATGTGCTTAAGATAGATGAAAACGAGAATTGTAGAATAGAATTTAATGAAATAACAAAGGATGCAGTTAAAAATTCAATAAAGCATCCAAGAAAAATAAATTGTAATTTAGTAGATGCTCAGCAAGCAAGAAGAGTGTTAGACAGATTGGTTGGATATGAAATAAGTCCACTTCTATGGAGAAATGTAAAATGGGGATTGAGTGCTGGAAGGGTTCAGTCAGCAGCATTAAAACTTATATGTGATAGAGAAGAAGAAATAAAGAAGTTCAATCCAGAAGAGTATTGGACTGTTGATGTTAAACTTAAAAAAGGAAAGAAGTCTTTCCCTGTTAAGTTAACAACTAAAAATAAGAAAAAGATAGAAATAAAAAATAAAGAACAAGCAGATCAAATAATAGATGAACTTAAAGAAAATGAATATATAGTAAGCAAAATAAAAAAAGGAACTAAAAATAAAAATCCTTTAGCTCCATTTACCACAAGTACTCTTCAACAAGAGGCAAGTAAAAAGCTTAACTTTATGACAAAGAAAACAATGTCAGTAGCTCAACAACTTTATGAAGGGGTTGAAGTTAAGAAATTTGGAACTGTAGGTTTAATAACTTATATGAGAACTGATTCTGTTAGAATCTCAAAGGAAGCTCAAGAAAAAGCTCTTAACTTTATAGATGAAACATATGGAAAAGAGTATGTTCCAGAGGAGCCAAGAGTATATAAAGGAAAGAAAAATATACAAGATGCACATGAAGCCATAAGACCTACATATGTTGAAATAACACCAGAGATTGCTAAGGCAAACTTAAGTAATGATCAATATAAGTTATATGCTTTAATATGGAAAAGATTCATAGCAAGTCAAATGGCTACATGTATATTAAATACTAATAGCTTAGAGATTAAAAATGGTGATTATACATTAAGAGCTAGTGGATCCACTATAAAATTTGATGGTTTCATGAAAGTTTATGAATATATATCAGGGGAAGAGGAAGAATCAGTACTTTTACCTGAATTAGAAGAAAATGAAGTTTTAAAAGAAGAATCAATTGAAGGTAAACAACATTTTACTCAACCACCTGCTAGATATTCAGAGGCTGCTTTCGTTAAGCTTTTAGAGGAAAAAGGTATTGGAAGACCAAGTACTTATGTTCCAACAATATCTACATTAATAAGTAGAAAATATGTAGATAGAGAGAAAAAGATTCTTATACCTACAGAATTAGGCTTTATAGTAAATGATATACTTTCAAATTATTTCAAGCAGATAGTTGATACTGACTTTACCGCAGAAATGGAAGTTAAACTTGATAATGTTGAAGCTGGAAAAGAAAGTTGGACTCATATAGTAGATGAATTCTTTACTCCATTAAAGGAAGATATAGAAAAGGCAGAAAAAGAGATATCTAAGGTTATTATAGAAGATAAAGTTAGTGATGTTCCTTGTGATAAATGTGGAAGACTTATGGTTATTAAGCATGGAAGATTTGGAGACTTCTTAGCTTGTCCTGGATATCCAGAGTGTCAAAATACAAAACCTATAGTTGAAGAGGTTGATGCAAACTGTCCATTATGTGGAGGAAAGATTTTAGTTAAGAGAAGTAAAAAGGGAAACAGATTCTATGGATGTAGTAATTATCCAGAGTGTAATTTCGTAAGTTGGTATGAACCAACAAATGAAAAATGCCCAGAATGTGGTTCATATATGGTTAAGAGATACTCTAAGAGTAAAGGTGAATATTTACAGTGTAGCGATAAAGAATGTAAATATGAAAAAATAATTGAAAAAAATAATGATGAAAATAACTCAGAAAAGTAGTTTTTAGTCCTTATCTCCACCAGTATTACTGGTTGAAATGAAGTATTTACTATGTTAATATTTAAATAATAAGTTTATTATAAGAATATTTTAAAAATTCTGAAATTTACATCTTTTGTAAAATGGTGCGAGGAGGATATAATGTCGACACTACTTAGTAAAACTAGAAGATTAAATAAGATTTTACAAAAATCAGGTACTGAAGCTATAGCTTTTGGAGATATATGCCAATTATTAAGTGATGTTATGTCGTGTAATGTATATTTAGTTGGAAGAAAAGGTAGAATATTAGGTTATTCTTTTTCTGAAAAATTTGAATGTGACATAATGAAAGAAAAAGTTGTTGTTGATAGAAAATTCCCAGAAGACTACAATAATAAATTAATAAACATTCAAGATACAATTGCAAACATACCTAATAAAGGAATATGTGTTTTTGAAGGGGTAGGCGAATGTTTAATCTCTAAAAAAATATCAACTATTGTTCCTATAGTTGGTAATGGAGATAGATTAGGAACTTTATTATTAGCTAGATTTGGGGAAGAATTTAATGATGATGACCTAGTTTTAGCAGAATATAGTGCTACAATAGTTGGGATGGAGCTTTTAAGAGCTAGACAAGGTGAGATAGAAGAAGAAGCACGTAAAAAAGCAGTGGTTCAGTTAGCTATTGGAACTTTATCTTACTCAGAATTAGAGGCTGTAGAACATATTTTTAGTGAGTTAAATGGAGATGAAGGATTATTAGTAGCTTCTAAAATAGCTGATAAAGTTGGAATAACTAGATCAGTTATAGTAAATGCTCTTAGAAAATTTGAGAGTGCAGGAGTTATTGAATCAAGAAGTCTTGGAATGAAGGGTACTCATATAAAAATATTAAACGAAAAGTTAATGGATGAACTTAAAAAGATAAAATAAGATTTGAAGAAGGTGTTTTTTGCATCTTCTTCTTTTTTTATATAATAAACTAATATTAATTAAATAAATATAAAAATCTATGATTTATAACTTTTATAAGAGGTTTAATAGAAATAAGTAATTTTTTATAATTAATTAGTATTTTTCAGTATATTTATAGATAATTTAAGATAAAATCAAATTAGGTGAAAGGTTTAAAAGTTATATAATATTATTTTATAAAAACTTTGAAAAATCTTGTTGATACTTTTATAACCCTATGTTATACTATCAAAGGTAACAAATACACACATTATCGAATCTATAAGCTGGTGCTACTTTAAGTAGTGCTTATAGTAAAGAAGATAGTGGAGGAAATAACCAATCTAGGAGGAAAAAATAATGTCAGTAATTTCAATGAAACAATTATTAGAAGCTGGTGTTCATTTCGGACATCAAACAAGAAGATGGAACCCTAAAATGGCTCCTTACATCTTTACAGAAAGAAACGGTATATACATAATCGATTTACAAAAAACTGTAAAGAAAGCTGAAGAAGCTTACAACTTTATAAGAGAAGTATCAGAAGCTGGTAAAGACGTAATATTCGTTGGAACTAAAAAACAAGCTCAAGAAGCTGTTAAAGAAGAAGCTGAAAGATCAAACATGTACTTCGTTAACCACAGATGGTTAGGAGGAATGTTAACTAACTTCACAACTATAAAAACAAGAATAAACAGATTAAACAAATTAGATGAAATGGAACAAGACGGAACATTTGACGTTTTACCTAAGAAAGAAGTAATCAAGTTAAAACTTGAAAGAGAAAAATTACAAAGAAACTTAGGCGGAATCAAAGAATTAGACGCTTCAAACATAGGAGCTATGTTCGTTGTTGACCCAAGAAAAGAAAAGAATGCAATAGCAGAAGCTAAAATATTAGGAATCCCAGTAGTAGCTATAGTTGATACTAACTGTGATCCAGAAGAAGTTGACTACGTAATTCCAGGAAATGACGATGCTATAAGAGCAGTTAAATTAATAGCTGGTAAAATGGCAGACGCTATAATCGAAGGAAGACAAGGCGAGCAATTAGCAGAGTAATATTAAGATAAATACTGAAAAGGTAGATGAAGCTCTCTGCTTCGTTTACCTTTTAATTAAATAGTCAGGAGGAATTTCAATGATAACAGCTAAAGCAGTTAAAGAGTTAAGAGAAAGAACTGGCGCAGGAATGATGGATTGTAAAAAAGCGCTAACTGAAACTAATGGAGATATGGAAAAAGCAGTTGAAGTTTTAAGAGAAAAAGGATTAGCAGCTGCAGCTAAAAAAGCTGGAAGAGTAGCAGCTGAAGGTATCGTTAAAACTTACGTATCAGAAGATATGAAAAAAGGTTCAATAGTTGAAATCAACTGTGAAACTGACTTCGTTGCTTTAAACGAAGAATTCGTTGGATTTGCAGGAAGAGTAGCAGAATTAGTTGCTAACTCAAATGTAAACACTGTAGAAGAATTATTAGCAGAAAAATTAGACGGAGACAAAACTGTTCAAGAAGTTTTAACTGAGTTAATTGCTAAGATCGGTGAAAACATGAGCGTAAGAAGATTCGAAAGATTCTCTGTTGAAAGCGGATTAGTTCAAAGCTACATCCACGGTGGTGGAAGAATAGGTGTTATGGCTGAATTAGCATGTGAAGCTTCATCACCAGTATTAGCTGAAGTTGCTAAAGATGTTTGTATGCAAATAGCTGCTGCTAACCCACTATTCTTATCAGAAGCTGATGTTGATCAAGAATCTTTAGAAAAAGAAAAAGAAATATACAGAGCTCAAGCTCTTAACGAAGGTAAACCAGAGCACATCGTTGATAAGATGGTAATGGGAAGAATCAAAAAATACTGTAAAGAAGTTTGTCTTTTAGATCAAGCTTGGGTAAAAGATGGCGACAAATCAATCGCTAAATTATTAGAAGAAAAATCAAAAGAAGTAGGTTCTCCAATAACTATAACTAAGTTCGTAAGATTCGAAAGAGGAGAAGGAATCGAAAAGAAAGAAGAAAACTTCGCTGAAGAAGTAGCTAAAATGGGCGGAAAATAATAACATAAGAGAACACATTGTGTTCTCTTTTTTTAGAATATAGATATAAAAAATTAACAAAAATAGAGAATTCAGCGTTTTGGAGGTTTAAGATGGGAACTTGTAAATACAAAAGAGTTATGCTTAAGTTATCAGGTGAGGCTTTAGCAGGCGAAAATGGTTTTGGAATAGATTTTAATATAGCAATGAACATAGCAAAGGCTGTAAAAGAGCTTGTTGATATGGGAATAGAAGTAGGCGCAGTTGTAGGTGGCGGAAACATATGGAGAGGTAGAAGTGGAGAAGGCATGGATAGAACTACTGCTGACTATATGGGAATGCTAGCTACTTCAATAAATGCTTTAGCACTTCAAGATTCATTAGAATCTTTAGGGGTAGACACTAGAGTACAAACTGCTATAGAAATGAAGGAAATAGCAGAGCCATATATAAGAAGAAGAGCTATGAGACACTTAGAAAAAGGTAGAGTAGTAATATTCGGAGCAGGAACAGGAAACCCTTATTTTTCAACTGATACAGCAGCAGCATTAAGAGCCGCTGAAATAGAAGCTGATGTAATATTATTAGCTAAAAAGGTTGATGGAGTTTATGATAAAGATCCACATAAATACGATGATGCTAAAAAATATGATGAATTATCATATATAGAAGTACTTGAGCAAGGATTACAAGTAATGGATTCAACTGCAACATCACTTTGTATGGACAACAACATCCCTATATTAGTATTTGCTTTAGATAATCCTGAAAACATTAAGAGAGTTGTTTTAGGAGAAAATATAGGAACAATAGTAAGCAAAAAATAAGGAGGAGTTTTAAATGATTAAGGACGTTATAAAAAAATCAGAAGAAAAAATGAATAAAACTATAAATTCTTTAAATTCAGAATTAGCTACAATGAAAGCTGGAAGAGCTAACCCAACTATGTTAGATAGAATTCAAGTTGAGTATTATGGAAGCATGTGTCCTTTAAATCAAGTAGCTAATGTTTCATCACCAGAACCAAGATTATTAGTTATAACACCTTGGGAAAAACCAATGCTTAAAGAAATAGAAAAAGCTATCTTAAAATCAGATTTAGGAATAAACCCTAACAATGATGGTACTATAATAAGACTTTTAGTTCCAGAATTAACTGAAGAAACTAGAAAAAATTTAGTTAAGAACGTTAAAAAAGTTGGAGAGCAAGCTAAGGTTGCTATAAGATCTATAAGAAAAGATGCAAATGATAAAGTTAAAAACTTCAAAAAAGAAGGAACTATAACTGAAGATGAAATGAAAAAGGGTGAAGATGACATCCAAAAAGTAACAGATAAGTTTGTTAAAGAAATAGATACTATAGTGGCAGCTAAAGAAAAAGAGATTATGTCAATTTAATTTAAAAAACCTGCTCTTTAGCAGGTTTTTTATTTTATAATTGAATTATAAGGAGGAACCTTCTATGTTAGATTTTTTTAGTAAAAAAGGAAATGAAGATTCAGAAGAAATAGTTCTAATTGAAGATAAAATGCCAAAGCATATTGCCATAATAATGGATGGTAATGGAAGATGGGCAAAAAAAAGAGGTCTTCCAAGAACTATGGGACATAGAGCTGGGGTTAAGACTATAAAAACTATTGTAAAAGAATGCGATAAATTAGGAGTGAAATATTTAACTTTATATGCTTTCTCTACTGAAAACTGGAAAAGACCAGAAGATGAAGTTAATGCTCTTATGAAGTTAGTTGTTGAATTTATAAAAAATGAAATTGATGAACTTCATCAAAACGGAGTAAGGGTACAAACTATAGGTGATTTATCAAGATTCCCAGAAGAACCTAAAAAAGCTATACTTTGGGCTATGGAAAAAACTAAAGATAACACTGGAGTAGTTTTAAGCTTAGCATTAAATTATGGTGGAAGAAATGAAATAGTTAGAGGTATAAAATCTGTAATAGAAGATGTTAAAGCGGGCAAAATAAGTATAGATGATATAAACGAAGATATGTTTGATGACTATCTTTATACTAAGGGAATGCCAGATCCAGATCTTATAATAAGGCCAAGTGGAGAACAAAGACTTAGCAACTTCTTATTATGGCAATGTGCATACTCAGAATTTTGGTATTCTCAAATAAACTGGCCAGATTTTAATGGTGAAGATTTAAGAAAAGCTATTTTTGATTATCAAAATAGAGATAGAAGATTTGGTGGAATTAAATAAATAATGAGGTGATTTGGGTGAAATCTAATAGCAGATATCTAGGCGCACTTATAATGGCTCCATTTATTGCTTTTATATTCCTAGGTGGAATTTGGCTTAAGCTATTTACTATTGCTCTTTCTTTTGCAGGATTATATGAATATTATAAAACTGTTAAAGTAGCAAAATTAAAGCCTATTTCCATAGGGGGATATATATTATTAATATTATATTACTTAACTTCAAATAATTTTGAAATGTTATCATTTTTAATAATAATAGCTACATTTATATTACTTTGTGTTCCTATACTTAATATTGAATATACATTTATAGATGTTGCAGTTACTATTTTAGGATTTATATATGTAGGAGTTTTCTTTAGCTTCATACATTTAGTAAACATCAAAGAAGGTGGACAATACCTAGTTTGGTTAATATTCCTATCATCATGGCTTTGTGATACTGCTGCATACTATTCAGGTAGATTCTTTGGTAAACACAAATTATGTCCAAAGGTTAGTCCTAAGAAGACTATAGAAGGTTCTATAGGAGGAATATTAGGAAGTACATTAGCTTGTGGAATATTTGGTATAATAATATCTAATAGTTTATCTTTAATACCTGTATATCATTATTTTATAATAGGTATATTATGTGGAGTATTCTGTCAATTTGGTGATTTAGTTGCTTCATCAATAAAGAGATACGCAGGAATAAAAGATTATAGTAATTTAATACCAGGACATGGTGGAATATTAGATAGATTTGACAGTATATTATTTGCTGGAACAATAGTATTCTTCTATTTAACACTTGTCTTAAAATTTTAATGCTTTAGATTTTCTAAAGCATTTTTTTATGCAAAGATTTATAAATATTAAATAAATCTGTATTTTATGTAAAAAAATATATACCTTATGTACTTCATATTGTAATAGTATTTTTTAGAATATATAATTTAGATATTCTAGAATATAAAAAATAGAATTTGCACTAGTGGAGAGTTTTATGATAAGAATTGGAATATGTGATGATGATAAGTCGGTTATTGAAAAAATTAAAAGTTATGTAGAAAACTTTAAAGAATGTAAGTGTCAAATAACTACTTATTGTAATGGAGAGAAGCTTTTAAATGAAAGAAAAAAGTTTGATGTAATATTTTTAGATATTGATATGCCAAATATAGATGGAATTGAAACAGCTAAGAGAATAAGATTATACGATAAATCAGTAAAGATAATATATATAACAAGTTATAATGAGTATGCAAATTTAGCATTTCAAGTTCATGCATTTGCATATTTAAAAAAACCAGTAGATGAATTAGAAATACATAAGCAGTTAAAAGAGGTGATATGTTATTTAGAAGAAGAGAAGCATGAAAAGAGTATAAGGTTTGTTACTACAGAAGGATTATTAACTTTAGAATTAAAAAATATCTGGTACTTTGAGTATATAGAAAGAAAAGTCTATATTCATTCTAAGGAAAAAGTATATGTTATAAAGGAGAAGATAACAAATATTGCAGATATAATGGGGAAATATGGTTTTATTATGCCTCATAAGAGTTTTGTTGTAAACTTGCTATACGTTAAATCTATAAAAGGGTATGATATTTTCATGATGGATGGAAGTATTATTCCATTATCTCAAAAAAAAGCTACTTACTTTAGAGATAAGTTAAATAGATTTTTAGAGAGTTGTCTCTTATTTTAAGGAGGAAATAAGGTGAGTAATTCAATTGAACTTTTAGCAAGTTTTATAAATATTTTATTAGGTCTATTTTCCACTTTTATAATATTTGATTTTTTAGGTAGATTTAAAAGAAGTATATTTTATCCAAAGTATATTTATATAATAACCTACATTTTATTTACAGCTTCTTTGTTTTTAGTAAATATAACCTTAGATAATGGAATTATAACTTTAGTAGTAACACTTTTAGGGACTGTATTTATAGGGCACTTTTTATATAATAATGAAAAAATATATATAATATATTATGCTATTTATGTAGTATCATTACTAATAATTCAGTGTATTGTCAGCTTATTGTTTAATTTTTCTTGTTATTATTTTGACATATATTTCTATAGTTCATTAATTTATATTAATACTCTTTCCTTAGTTATTCAATTTTCTTATTTAGGAATTTCAAGATTATTTATAATATATTTTAAAAATAAAAAAATTAAGAAAATAACAAAAGTTCAATATTTAAATTTTTTAGTTATGCCTTTGTTTAGCATAATATATATAATAACTTTGATGATGTATCTTCAAATCTATATAGAATTTAGTGATGTACTTTGGATAATCGTTAATATAGTATCAATAATTATTCTTAATATATTTATTACTAGTATATTTGAATCTATATCAAAAAATAATGAGCTTAAGAGTAAATTAATGATATATGAAGAAAAATCAAGAATTCAGTATGACTATTATATTTCATTAGAGAATAATTATAAAAATTCTAGGAAAATAATTCACGATATAAAGAATCATCTTCAAACAGTAGAAAATTTATATAAATCAGGAAATTATGATAAAGGAAAAATGTATACCGAGGATATGTATAAACTTTTAGATAAGTTTTCTCAAAAGCAATATGCAGAACATAAGACTTTGAATCTTATTATAAATGATAAGATGCTTAAAGCTCATAAGTATGATATTGATTTTCAGTGCAAAATTGGTGATATAGATTTAGAGTTCATTAAGGATATAGACTTAACAACGATTTTTGCAAATTTATTAGATAATGCTATTGATGAGACAAGATTAGGAAAAGATAGAAAGAAGATAATGTTAAAAGTTGATTCTTTTAATAATTTTTTAATAATTAATATTATAAATTCATTGAATAGTACACCAAAAAAGGGAAATAAGTTTTTAAAAAGCACTAAGCGAAATCATAGTGGATTTGGGTTAGAAAACGTAAATACGACTATAGAAAATTATGATGGAAACATGAGAATAGATTTTGATAAGAATGAATTTAAAGTAAATATAATTATTCCAATTAATAATTAGGGGGGATTATATGGAATCATCAAGTATAATTTATTATATTTTAATAAATATAATAATCAGCTTTGGAATACCTATAGTAGCATTAATTTATTTTATATTAAAAAAGAAGGCATGTGTGAAATCTTATTTTATAGGTGTAATAGTTTTTTTTATATCTCAAATTACTCTTAGATTACCCATTTTGAATAATGTAATAAGTAATATGGATTGGTATATAGAGATATCTATAGTTTCACCAATAATAATTATGATATTTCTTGGATTAACAGCAGGAATATTTGAAGAGATAGGAAGATATTTAGGATTTAAAATAGCTTTAAAAAATAATAGAAGGTGGATAGATGGAATTGCATTTGGAATAGGTCATGGTGGAATAGAAGCTATTCTTTTATCAGGAGTTACTAATTTGAAAAATTTGTTTATGGCAATTTCAAAGGTAGATGGAAATGTTTTAAGTGTTTTGAATTCAAATGGACCATATATTCTTTTAAGTGGAATTGAACGTCTATTTGCAATTTTTATTCATATAGGATTAACAATGATAATCTTATATGGAATTAATAAAAATAAGAAAAGATATTTGTTCTTAGCAATTATAATTCATGGATTTATAGATTTTATGGTTTTATTATTATCAAGTCTAGGAATAAATATAATTTTAATTGAATTAATTGTAGGAATTTTTGCCTTGGGAGGATTAATAGTTATTATTAAATCTAAAAGATTATTTTAAGGAAAATAATGGAGGTATTAAAATGAAAAAAATAATATCTATATTAATTATAGCTTTATGTGGAATTTTATTTATTGGGTGCGGAGCACAAAAATTAAGTTCAGATTATAATGAAGAAGATTTAAAAGCTTCCTCAGAAAAAATTGTTAATTATTTAGTAGAAGGAAAATATGAAGATATAATAAATATGGGAAGTGATGAGCTGAAAAAGATAGCAACTAAAGAGCAGATAGAAGAGGCATATATGAACTTATCTTCTAAACTAGGCCATTACGAAGGAATAAAAAAAATTGTATTTCAAGAAACTGAAGATGGTGTAGTTGTGGCTGTAATAGCAAAGTATGAAAATGGTAAAGCACAATTTACATTAGGGTTCAATAAAGAGATGAACTTAACTGCAATCTATATGAAGTAATAAAGAATTTGGATGTGGTAATATGATTATATATTTTTTAGCATCAATAACTTTATGGATATTAGCAATAGCAATAGGTTTAGGAAAAGCTAATTTTGGGGTTGCAGGATATAATATTGCAAGCAAAGAAGAAAAAATTGACGAGAAAAAATTAAGTGGATTTATGAGGAAATTCTTATTTGTTTTAGGATTAATTTAATTAGTTTTACCTATTGCTGAGATTTTAAAATTTAATGAGGAGTGGCTTATTTTCTTAGTGAATGTAATATTTATTATTGTTACATTAGGTGGAATTATATATATGAATACTGGGAATAGGTTTGAAAAATAATATTGAAAAGCATGGTTAATCCATGTTTTTTATTTTTTTATGTAGAATATACTTAGAGTAAAATAATCTATGTAGAATATATTAGAAATAAATATAATATATTTATTATGTAGATAAGTATTAAGTTTTTAAATCAAATACTAAATTTAATAGTGAATATATAAATATTTGTTAAAAGAAAACATAATAAATGTATATTATTGTATTTAGAGATATAATGATATAAAATAATATAATAGGCTAAGTAGATAATTTTAGTCTATTATGTTTAAGGAAGAACTTAGGAGGAAAGAATATGAAGAGAATATCTATACTAGGGGTAACTGGTTCTATAGGAACTCAAACTTTAGATGTATTAAGATTTCATAAAGAAGATTTTGAATTAGTTGGTATAACAGCTAATAGAAATATAGAATTAACAATGGATATAATAAAAGAGTTTTCACCTAAATACATTGCAATAAATCATGAGGAGTCTTACAAAAAACTTGTAGATTTAGTAAAAAGCGAAGGTTTAAAATGTGAAGTTATCTATGGTATGGAAGGCTTAGTTAAAGTTGCTACTTTAGATGAAATTGATATAGTTGTTACTTCTGTTGTTGGCATGATTGGATTAAAACCAACTGTGGAAGCTATAAGAAAAGGAAAAGATATCGCTTTAGCAAATAAAGAAACTTTAGTAGTAGCAGGTGAACTTGTTATGAGAGAAGCTAAAGAAAATGGAGTAAAAATACTTCCAGTAGATTCAGAACATAGTGCTATATTCCAATCATTACAAGGAAATGCTCATAACAAAATTGATAAAATACTTTTAACTGCTTCTGGAGGGCCTTTTAGAGGATTTACTATAGAAGATTTAAAATCAGTAACTCCAGAAAGAGCTCTTAAGCATCCAAAATGGAATATGGGTCAAAAAATATCAATAGATTCATCAACTCTAATGAACAAGGGATTAGAAGTTATAGAAGCTCATTGGTTATTTGATTGTCCTTATAAAGATATAGAGGTTGTAGTTCATCCACAATCAATAATACATTCTATGGTTCAATATACTGATGGAGCAGTTATAGCTCAATTAGGTGTACCAGATATGAAATTACCAATTCAATATGCTTTAAATTATCCAAATAGGGAAGGAAATATTAGTGAAAAGTTAGATTTATTTAAGATTAGAGAGTTAACTTTTGAAAAGCCAGATTTAGATACATTTAAATGCTTAAAATTAGCTTATGAAGCAGGAGAAAAAGGAAAGCTTATGCCAACAATTTTAAATGGGGCTAATGAAGTATGTGTTGAACTATTCCTAAATAAAAAGATAACATATCTGCAAATACCAGAGATAATAGAAGAGTGTATGAATACTTTTGATTACAACAAAGAGGTTACTCTTGATAATGTAATAAATTTAGACAAAGAAGTAAGACAGTATATATATGAAAAATATAACTAGGAGGGAAAAGGGTGTATATAATTTTTGCTTTATTAGCATTTAGTGCTTTAATCTTAGTTCATGAGCTTGGACATTTTATTGTGGCTAAATTAAATGGGATTTATGTTGAGGAATTTGCTATTGGTATGGGTCCAAAGCTTTTTGGTGTAAAAGTTGGAGAAACAGAATATAACTTAAGAATCCTTCCTTTTGGTGGATTTGTTAAAATGCTTGGTGAAGAGGATGAAAGTGATGATTCAAGAAGCTTAAATGCAAAAACTCCTATTCAAAGAATACTTGTTATGGGAGCAGGGGCATTTATGAATTATGTATTAGCCCTTATAATATTTATTGGGCTAGCTATGAGTTCTGGCTTTGCAGAAAATAAAGTAGCAAGTGTAGTACCTAATTCACCAGCACAAGAAATAGGAATTGAACAGGGAGATGAATTCCTAAAAATAGATGGAAACAAAATTCATACAACTGATGATTTTAGAATGGGATTAGCTTTAGCTAAGGGAAATCCAGTTGAATTAGAGATAAAAAGAGGCAATGATGTCTTAACAAAAACAGTACAGCCGATTTTAAATGAGAGTGGAATGTATCAAGTTGGAATAAGCTATGCTTTAGTTGAAAAACCTACTTTGCTTCAAGGAATAAAACAAGGATTTAATGAAACAAGAAGTCTTGTATCTCAGTCATTTATTGCATTAAAGACTATTGTTACAGGAGAAGCAAATTTAAAAACTGATGTAGGAGGTCCTGTTACAATAATTAAAATGTCAGGGCAAGCAGCAAAAGCAGGAGCAAATACTCTTTTATGGTTTATGGCATTCTTAAGTGTTCAATTAGCAGTATTTAACCTTTTACCATTCCCAGCTTTAGATGGTGGAAGAATATTTATAGAGCTTATTCAAATGATAATTAGAAAAGAAATACCTGCTAAGTACATTGAAGCTGTAAATACCGTTGGATTCATGCTCCTTATGGGACTTATGGTATTAGTAACTATAAAAGATATAATATTCCCGATACTATAAAAATTTGGAGGAATTAATAGTGAATAGAAAAGAAACTAGAAAGGTTAAGGTTGGAAACATATATGTTGGAGGAGATTTTAGAGTTTCCATTCAATCTATGACCAATACAGATACAAAAGATGTAGAGTCTACAGTTAAACAAATAAAAGAGCTTCAAGAAGCTGGATGTGATATTGTTAGATGTGCAGTTTTAGATATGGATGCAGCTTGTGCTATAAAAGATATAGTGGAAAAAATAAATATACCACTAGTTGCAGACATTCATTTTGATTATAGATTAGCTTTAAAAGCCATAGAAAATGGAGTTTCTGCAATAAGAATAAATCCAGGAAATATTGGATCAAGAGAAAAGGTAGAAGCTGTAGTAAAAGCTTGTAAAGAAAAAAATATTCCTATAAGAATAGGGGTTAACTCAGGGTCATTATCAAAAGAGCTTTTAGCAAAATACGGAAAGCCTACCCCAGATGCCCTAGTTGAAAGTGCATTAGAACATGTTAAAATATTAGAAGAGTTAGATTTTCATGATATAGTAATTTCAATGAAATCATCAAATGTTGAAACTATGATAGAAAGTTATAGAATAGCTTCACAAAAAACAAATTATCCTCTTCACTTAGGGGTTACTGAGGCTGGTACACCTTGGAGAGGAACAATAAAATCTGCTATAGGAATAGGAACTTTACTTGCAGAAGGAATAGGTGATACTATAAGAGTTTCTTTAACTGGAGATCCTGTTGAAGAGATAAAAGTAGGTAAAGAAATTCTTAAAAACTTTGGATATGTAAAAGAAGGAATAGAGTTTATATCATGTCCTACATGTGGAAGAACTCAAATAGACTTAATAAACATAGCTAAAGAAGTAGAAGAAAGATTAAGTTCTTGCAAGAAAAATATAAAGGTTGCAGTAATGGGCTGTGTTGTAAATGGACCAGGAGAAGCAAGAGAGGCAGATATTGGAATAGCTGGAGGTAAAGGCGAAGGTCTTATCTTTAGAAAAGGTGAAATAATTAAAAAAGTAAAAGAAGAAGACTTAGTTGAAGAGCTTATAAAGATAATAGAAACAATATAGTTTAAAGGAGGGATTAATATCCCTTCTTTATGTCGTATAGGGATAAATTAAAATAAAATTCAAAGGAGGCTTAGATTTTGAGTAACGAGTTTGTTAAACAGATTAACAGATCTATAAAATCAGATGATAATCTTAATGATTTAGAGTTTGAAATAACTAAGTTTCAATTGTTGAAGAAAAGCAATACTTTAAGAACCATAATAAAAAGTAAAGATCAATTATCAGAAGAACAAAAGAAAATAATTAAGCAATATATAAAAAAAGCTATAGGTTTTGAAATAAATATAGAGATTATGTATTACATAGATATTTCTGATATAACTTTAAAACAGGTAGTAGATCAGCATTGGAATCATGTTTGTGAAAAAATTATAGAGAAACATCCTGTTTTAAAAGAAGTTTTACTTAATTCTCCTATAGTAATTGAAGGAGAAAAAATAATTATAAAAAATGGTTCTGAGTTTTTATGTACTTTTGTTAATAAGAAACATATAGATAGAGAGATTAAGGGATATATAAAATCATTCTTTGGAATAAATTCTTTAGTAGAAGTTAAATATGATGAAAGTTTAGCTAATAAGAATTACAATGATGAAAAGTTAAATGAAAATAAAGAAATAGCTAAAAAAGTTATAGAAACTATGAAAGCTCAAGCTGCTCAAGAAAAGCCTGTTAAAAAAGAAAGTAGTGATAATAAACATAAATCTAATGGTGGCAATAAAGGTGGTTATGAGAAGAAATCTTATAAAGATGAGCCTAAGAATGAAAATACTATACTTGGAAGAAATATTCAAGGAGATACTATAGATATAAGCAGTATAGATATGGGGTCTGGAATTGTTACTATTTCAGGAGATGTATTTAAAACTGATATTTTTGAAACTAAGACAGGTAGAATAATACTTACATTCTTCATAACAGACTATACAAGTTCCATAGCCGTTAAATGCTTCTTAAGAGATAAGGATAAAGAACATGTTTTAGAAAATGTTAAAAAAGGTCTTTATTGTAAAGTAAGAGGAGAAGCTACTATGGATCCTTATGCTAAGGAAGTTGTAATAATGGCTAGGGATATAAATAAGCTTACAAAAATAGAGCGTATGGATACAGCAGAGGAAAAAAGAGTAGAACTTCATATGCATACAACTATGAGCTCAATGGATGCCGTAACTGCTGCAAGTAAAATTGTTGAGAGAGCAGCAAAGTTTGGTCATAAGGCTGTAGCCATAACAGACCATGGAGTTGTTCAGGCCTTTCCAGATGCTCAAATAGCTGCTAAAAAGAATAACATAAAAGTTATTTATGGAGTAGAGGGATATTTAGCGGATAATGGAACACCTATAGTTATTAATGGCCATGAGGAATCCTTTGATGATGAGTATGTGGTTTTTGATATAGAAACCACAGGTTTTTCAAGTAAAAATGATAAGATTATAGAAATTGGTGCTGTTAAGTTAAAGGATGGAGAAATAGTTGATTCCTTTAGTACTTTTGTTGATCCAAAGGTAAATATTCCATATAAGATTACAGAGCTTACAAGTATAACTCAAAATATGGTTAATGGACAGCCTACTATAGATGAAGTGCTTCCTAAATTTATGGAATTTGTAGGAGATTCTATACTAGTAGCTCACAATGCTGCCTTTGACGTTGGTTTTATAAAAAAGAACTTAATGGATATGGGAAAAACTTTAAATAATCCTGTAATGGATACCGTTCCTTTAGCTAGATATCTTTATCCAGATTTAAAAAAGGTTAAGTTAAATCTAGTTGCTAAACATTTAGGAATTAGCCTTGAAAATCACCATAGAGCTGTTGATGATGCAAAGGCTACTGCGGAGATATTAAAGTTTTCTTTCAAAAAGATGAAAGAAGAAATGGATATTCATGATGTTAAAACTCTAAATGAAAAGTATTTATCAAATATAGATGTAAAGAAACTTCCTCTACATCACATAATAATATTAGCTAAAAATCAAACTGGAATTAAGAATTTATATAAATTAGTTTCTATGGCTCACTTAGATTATTTTGCTAGAAGGCCAAGACTTCCTAAAAGTATAATAACTGAGTATAGAGAAGGCTTAATAATTGGTTCAGCTTGTGAAGCAGGTCAATTATATAAGGCAGTTTTAGAAGGAAAGACAGATGGGGAGTTAAAAGAAATAGCATCTTTTTATGATTATCTAGAAATTCAACCAATACAAAATAATGAATTCCTTATAAGAAAAGGAAATGTAAAAGATGAAGATGAACTTAGAGAGTTAAATAGAAAAATATATGATTTAGGAAAGGAAATGGATAAACCAGTAGTTGCTACATGCGATTGTCATTTCTTAGATCCTAATGATGAAGTATTTAGAAGAATAATAATGGCTGGTCAAGGATATGGAGATGCAGATAATCAACCACCTTTATATTTTAGAACTACTAATGAAATGATGAAAGAGTTTGAATATTTAGGAGAAGAGGCTTGTAAGGAAGTTGTAATAGAAAATACTCAGAAGATAGCTGATATGGTTGATGTTGTAAAACCTATACCAGATGAAACATTTCCTCCTAAAATAGAGGGAGCCGAGGAAGATATAAGAAATATGACTATGAATAAGGTTCATAGCATATATGGAAAAAATCTTCCAGAAGTTGTTCAAAAGAGATTAGATAAAGAACTTAATTCTATAATAAATAATGGATATGCAGTACTTTATCTTATAGCTCAAAAATTGGTTGCTAAATCCTTAGAAGATGGATACCTAGTTGGTTCAAGAGGATCTGTTGGTTCCTCTTTCGTAGCAACAATGTCAGATATAACAGAGGTTAATGGATTACCACCTCATTATGTTTGTCCAAATTGTAAGAAATCAGAATTTTTCTTAGATGGTTCTATAAGTTCAGGAGCAGATTTACCAGATAAAAATTGTCCTGATTGTGGAGCTAAGTATATTAAGGATGGCCATGATATTCCTTTCGAAACATTCTTAGGCTTTGAAGGGGATAAGGAACCAGATATAGACCTTAACTTCTCTGGAGAATACCAAGCTGTTGTACATAAATACACAGAAGTTCTTTTCGGAAAAGGATATGTATTTAAAGCTGGAACTATAGGTACAGTAGCTGAAAAAACAGCTTATGGTTTTGTTAAAAAATATCTTCAAGAAAGAGGATTAGTTGTATCTCAAGCTGAAATAGAAAGGCTTACTATTGGATGTACTGGAATAAAAAGAACTAGTGGACAGCATCCAGGTGGAATCATGGTTGTTCCAAATGACAATGAAATATATAATTTTTGTCCAATACAACATCCAGCTGATGATGTTAACACAGATATTATAACCACTCACTTTGATTACCATTCAATAAGTGGTAGACTTCTTAAGCTTGATATACTTGGACACGACGATCCGACCGTTCTTAGAATGCTTCAAGACTTAACTGGCTTAGATCCTAAGACAATACCTTTAAATGATCCTAAGGTTATAAGTTTATTTACATCACCAGATGCCTTAGGGGTAACTAAAGAGGAATTAGGATGTGAAGTTGGTAGTTATGGACTTCCTGAGTTCGGTACTAAATTCGTTAGACAGATGCTTGTGGATACTCAACCTAAGAGTTTTGCAGACCTTGTGAGAATATCTGGACTTTCACATGGTACTGATGTTTGGCTTAATAATGCTCAGTACTTTATTAAAGAAGGTTACACTACACTAAAAGATTGTATAGCAACAAGAGACGATATTATGGTTTATCTTATGTATAAAGATCTTCCTCCTAAGACAGCCTTTACTATAATGGAAAAGGTAAGAAAAGGAAAAGGGCTTAGTGAAGAGGATGAAGCTTTAATGAGAGAGAAAAATGTACCAGATTGGTATATTGAATCTTGTAAAAGAATAAAATACATGTTCCCTAAAGGTCATGCTGTTGCATATGTTATGATGGCAGTTAGAATAGCATATTATAAAGTTTATTATCCAGAAGCATATTACACAACATACTTTACAGTAAGAGCTGATGATTTCGATGCAGACTTAATTTGTAAGGGTGAAGAAGCAATAAAGGCAAAAATGGAAGAGCTAAATTCTTTAGGAAATAACATATCAGTAAAAGAAAAAGGGCTTTTAACTATTTTAGAAATTTCTTATGAAATGTATAAAAGAGGATTGAATTTCTTAAAGGTTGATTTATATAAATCAGAAGCAACTAAGTTTAAGATAGAAGAAGATGGTATAAGACCTCCATTAAATGCTCTTCAAGGAGTTGGAGATAATGCTGCAAAAAGTATAGTTGAATGTAGGGTTAATGGAGAATTTATTTCAAAGGAAGATTTAAGAATTAGATCTAAGGTTTCAAAGACTGTAATAGAAACTTTAGATAATCATGGATGCCTAGAAGGAATGCAAGAAAGTAACCAACTTAGTTTGTTTGGCTAATTTTAAAAATTTCTTGTAATATAAAATATACTATGTTACTATATAAGTAGAAGTTTTTTACTAATAGTTTGAGGTAAAGGAGTGGGACAGAAAAGCCCGCTCTTTCTATTTGTAACGCAACTTAGAATAAAGTTGCGTTTTTGCATACCTATTATTATATAAATTAATAGGTATTTGCTTTATTGGATACAATAAAGATAAGATTTAAAACTTAATAAGGGAGGGAAGTATAATGAAAAAAGAACAACTTGTAGCTGATCTTGAAGCACTTTGTGCTCCTATAGTTAAAGAAAAGGGATATGATTTATATCATATTGAATATGTAAAAGAAAATAATGAATATTATTTAAGATTATATATAGAAAAGCCAGAGGAGAGAATTTCTCTAAGGGATTGTGAAATTGTAAGTAGAGCATTAAGTGATATGCTTGATATAGAAGATCCAATAAAAGATGCGTACTTCTTAGAAGTTTCATCACCAGGATTAAATAGAAGATTACATAGTGATGAGCATTTTAATAGATTTATAGGAAAAGAAGTTTTTGTTGGATTTAAGAGTTCTTTAAGTGGAAGAAAAAATGTAAAAGGAATTCTTAAAGATGTACAAGAAAATGAAATAATAGTTGAATGTGAAGGGAATGAAATAAAAGTTCCTAAAGATAAAATTAAGACAGCGAACCTTGAAGGGGAGATATAATTTTAAGGAGGGTTTAAAAATGAATGAAGAATTTCTAGGGGCATTATCTGAAATAGTAAAAGAGAAAGGTATTTCAGTAGAGGCTTTATTAGAAACTATAGATGATGCTATAATAGCAGCTTATAAGAAAAACTTTTCAAATTCAGGAACAACTGCACAAAATGTAAAGGTAAAACGTGATGAGAAATCAGGAGAAATCCATGTTTATGCTCAAAAAGTTGTTGTTGAAGAAGTTTATGATGATGTAACAGAAATAAGTTTAGAAGATGCAAAGGCTATTAGTGCTATTTATCAATTAGATGACATAGTAGAAATAGAAGTAACACCTAAAAACTTTGGAAGAGTTGCAGCACAACTTGCTAAGCAAATGGTTATCCAAAGAATAAAAGAATCTGAGAGAAATGTAATTTACTCAGAATTTGCAGAAAAAGAATTTGACATATTACCTGGTACAGTAATTAGAAAAGACAAAGGTAATGTATTTGTAGACTTAGGAAAAATAGAAGGTGTTTTGGGACCAAATGAACAAATGCCTACAGAAAAATATAACTTCAATGAAAAATTACAATTATACGTAGTTGAAGTTAAGAAAACATCTAAAGGTGCTTCAGTTTTATGTTCAAGAACACATCCAGGTTTAGTTAAAAGATTATTTGAATTAGAAGTTCCAGAAATATATGAAGGAATAGTTGAAATAAAAAGTATAGCTAGAGAAGCTGGATCAAGAACTAAAATAGCTGTTTACTCAAATGATGAATCAGTAGATGCTATGGGAGCTTGTGTTGGACCTAAGGGTGTTAGAGTTCAAAATATAGTTAATGAACTAAAAAATGAAAAAATTGATATAATAAAATGGAGCAATACTCCATCTGAGTATATAGAAAATGCTTTAAGCCCAGCTAAGGTTATAAGTGTAGAAGCTGATGAAGAAACTAAATCAGCTAAGGTTATAGTAGATGATAGTCAATTATCATTAGCTATAGGTAAAGAAGGACAAAACGTTAGATTAGCAGCTAAATTAACTGGTTGGAAAATAGACATAAAGAGCAAATCTAAAGCAGAAGAATTATTACAAGAAGAAGATATTGTTGTTGAAGAAGACACCATAATAGAAGAATAATAACTTCTAGACTTTGGAGGTGACAAGATGAAACCTAAAAAAATTCCAATGAGAATGTGCAATGGTTGCATGGAAATGAAGCCTAAAAAAGAACTGATAAGAATAGTTAAAAATGCTGAAGGAGAAGTTTCTGTAGATTTAACTGGTAAAAAGTCAGGAAGAGGGGCTTACATTTGTAAAAGTGTTGAATGTTTAGAAAAAGCATTTAAAGCAAAAAGATTAAATAAAAATCTTCAATCTAACATTGGAGATGAAGTCTATGATAGATTGAGGGATGAGATAACAAATGGATAAATTTCTTAATTTTTTAGGACTTACAAAAAGAGCAGGTAAACTTTTGGAAGGTTATAATAAATGTGAAGAGGAAATGAAAAGAAGTAAGATCTACTTATTTATTTTTTCAAATAGCATTTCAAATCGTTCAAAAGATAAATTCGTTAAGTACTGTGAACAGTATGATATACCATACATAGATAATTTTTCAAAAGAAGAGTTAGGATATAGTATAGGTAGATGCGAAATCAATATATTAGGAGTAACTGATGAGAATATGGCAGAAAAACTTTTGTCATATTCTAATAATAATTAGTTCATCTAAAAATTTTTCGGGGGTGAATATATGTCAAAAATAAGAGTTTATGAATTGGCAAAAGAGTTAAGAGTTCCAAGTAAAGTTCTTATAAACGTATTAATGGATGAGTTCGGCGTTGAGGTTAAAAACCATATGAGCGTTATAGAAGATGAAGATGCTGCGTTAATAAAAGAACTTTTAGCAGGAAGTGAAGCAAACAGTGAATTGGTTGCTGAATATGAAGCTGAATTAGCTGAAGAAGTTAATAACGCTGCTAAGAAGAAAAAGAAAAAGAAAAAAGGTAGTGAAGATGATAACCTAGAACAAGATGTTGAAGTTATCGAAATTGGAAAAACTATAACAGTTAAAGAATTAGCTGAGAAATTAAACAAACCAGTTAATGATGTTATAAAAACTCTTATCTTCACAGGAGTAATGGCTGCTATAAACCAAGAAATAGACTTTGAAACAGCTGAAAAGGTTGCTGAAAAATATGAGGTTGCAGTTTATGAAAAAGAAGAAGAGAACACTTTAGAAGAGTTCGAAGAAGAAACTGATGTAGAAGAAGAAAACCTAGCTAAGAGACCACCTATCATAACAGTTATGGGTCACGTTGACCATGGTAAAACTTCATTACTTGATGCTATAAGAAAATCAAAGGTAACAAGTACAGAAGCTGGTGGAATAACTCAACATATAGGTGCTTACACTGTTGAAGTAAACGGAGAAACTTTAACATTCTTAGATACACCAGGACATGAAGCTTTCACAGCAATGAGAGCTAGAGGAGCTCAAATAACAGACGTAGTTATCTTAGTTGTTGCAGCTGATGACGGAATAATGCCACAAACAGTAGAAGCTATAAATCACTGTAAGGCAGCTAACGTTCCAATGATAGTTGCTATAAACAAAATGGATAGAGAAGGTGCTAATCCAGATAGAGTTAAACAAGAATTAACTGAGCATGGATTAGTTGTTGAAGACTGGGGTGGAGATATAATAGCAGTACCAGTTTCAGCTAAAACTAGAGAAAACATAGATACTCTATTAGAAATGGTTCTTTTAACTTCAGAAATGCAAGAATTAAAAGCAGATGCTGGAAGAAAAGCAAAAGGAACAGTTGTAGAGGCTAAATTAGATAAAGGTAGAGGTGCTGTAGCAACATTATTAGTTCAAAATGGTACTCTACACATGGGAGATTCAATCATAGTTGGTAGCACTTACGGAAGAATAAGAGCTATGTTTGATGACTCAGGTAAGAAGATAAAATCAGCTGGTCCATCAATCCCAGTTGAGGTTTTAGGTCTTTCAGAAGTGCCAGCTGCTGGAGATAGATTCACAGTTGTTAAAGATGAAAAGACTGCTAGAAATATGGCTGAAGCTAGAAAAGAAAAAATAAGACAAGAAAGTTTCGCAACTTCACATAGAGTTTCATTAGAAGATTTATATAGTCAAATTAAAGAAGGTTCAGTTAAAGAACTTTCAGTTATAGTTAAAGCAGACGTTCAAGGTTCTGTTGAAGCTATAAAAGCATCATTAGAAAAATTATCAACTGATGATGTAAAGGTAAGAGTTATACACGGAGCTGTTGGTGCTATATCAGAAACAGATATAACATTAGCTGCTGCATCTAACGCTATAGTAATAGGATTTAATGTTAGACCAGATAACAATGCTGTAGCAGCTTCAGAAAGAGATGGAGTTGAAGTTAAAACTTACAGAGTAATATACGATGCTATAGAAGATATTAAGTCAGCTATGATTGGTATGTTAGATCCAGAATACAAAGAAGTTGTATTAGGAACTGCTGAAATAAGAGCTACTTACAAAATTTCTAACGTTGGAACAATTGCTGGAGGATATGTATTAACTGGTAAATTAGTTAGAAATGCAGATGTAAGAGTTATAAGAGAAGGTATTGTAATATTTGAATCTAAGTTAGCATCATTAAAGAGATTTAAAGATGATGTAAAAGAAGTAAATGCTGGATACGAGTGTGGATTTAGTGTAGAAAAGTTCAATGACATTAAAGAAGGCGATATAATAGAAGCATATACTATGGAAGCTGTTCAAAGAAAAGAACTTTAATTTTATAAAGAGGTGATTTATATGGCTAACTTCAGAGGTAAAAGAATAAATGAAGAAGTAAGAAAAGAAGTAAGTGATATCATAAGAAATCAAATAAAAGACCCTAGACTAACAGCTATGGTAAGTGTAACTCAAGTTGAAGTTACTAAAGATTTAAGATACGCTAAAGTTTTTGTTAGCCTATTCGCTAAAAATGATGAAGAAAAAGAGGAAAGCTTAAAGGCTCTAAAAAGTTCAGCTGGATTCATAAGAAGAGAAGTTGGAAACAGAGTTAAGCTAAGAAGTACTCCTGAAATATTATTTGAAGAAGATAATTCTATAGATAATGCAATGTATATTGAATCATTGCTAAACAAAATCAAGGAGAAATAAAAAATGAGATTTCATGATGTAATATCAATTATAAATAAAAGCAAAAAGATTGGTATAACATATCATGTGTCTCCAGATGGTGATGCCTTAGGTAGTGTCTTAGCACTACTTCAAGGCATTAGAATTTATGGTAAAGAAGCTTATGTTATCTCTAAAGACCTAGTCTCAGATAACCTAAGCTTTCTGCCTTATGCTGAGGAAATAACTGGAGAAGTTATAAAGCCATCAGAAGATACTGATTGTGTTATAGTATTAGATTGTGGAAATGTTGAAAGAATTTCCGCAGATTTAAGCGAATTCAAAGGAACTTTAGTTAATATGGATCATCATTTATCAAATGATAAATATGGTGCTATTAACTATGTAGATACAGAGGCTTCTGCAACAGCTGAAATAATATTTATGTTACTTAAGGAATTAAAGGTTGAAATTAATGAAAATATAGCTAAATGTCTATATACATCATTAATAACTGATACAGGTTCTTTTAGATACTCAAATTCTACTGAAAGAACTCATATAATAGCAGGGGAATTAGTTAATTATATAAAACATGATGAAATTCATAGAAATATATTTGATAATAAGCCTTTTGCTAAAATGAAACTAATGTCTTTAGTTTTAGGAGACATGGAGCTAGTTTGCAATAATAAAATAGTTCTTATGAGAATTACTAAAGAGATGATAGATTCTATTGGAGAAGAAGTTCAAAATAGTTCAGATGTTGTATCCTTAGGAAATCAAATAAAAGGTGTAGAAGGATGCATACTTCTTAAAGAGGTAGATGAGGGAGTAAAGGTTAGCTTAAGATCTAAAGATACACTAGATGTTAGAAAAATTGCAGAAAACTTTGGTGGCGGTGGTCATACAAAGGCTTCTGGAGCATTCATTAAAGGTGTAAGTATAGATGAAGCTAAAAATAAAATATTAGAAATACTTGCAAAAGAGATGGTGTAATATATGAATGGAGTAATTAACATATATAAAAATACGGGAATGACTTCATTTGATGTTGTAGCAATGGTAAGAAGAGTTGCAAAGATGAAAAAGGTAGGACATACAGGAACTTTAGATCCAGCAGCTTCTGGAGTTTTACCCGTATGCCTTGGAAAAGCTACAAAAATTATAGATTATATAATGGAAAATAAAAAAGTTTATAGAGTGAATTTAAAACTTGGTATGGTTACTGACACATATGATTTAGAAGGAGAAGTTTTAAGAGAAGAGGATGCATCACATATAACAAAGGATGAAATATTAAATTGTATAAATTCCTTTTTAGGAACAATAGATCAAGTTCCACCAATGTATTCTGCTTTAAAACAAAATGGAGTAAGATTATATGAATTAGCACGTCAAGGAATAGAAGTTCACAGAGAAGCTAGAAAAATTACTATTTATTCTATTGAAAATATAAAAATAGAATCAAATGATAATATACAAATGGATGTTTGTTGTTCTAAGGGAACATATATAAGAAGCCTTTGCTATGATATTGGTGAAAAATTAAATGTTGGAGCAACAATGACTGCCTTAGAGAGAATACAAAATGGTCCATTTACTAAAGAAGAAGCAATAAATATAGAGGAATTAACAGAAGAACTTTTAGAAAAACACATTATTTCCATTGAAAAGGCTTTAGATTCTTTTGAAAAAATCACAGTAAATGAGAAGTTTGGTAAGCTTTTAAGAAATGGTGTTAAAGTATTTGATAATAGAATGTATAGTGAAGAAGTTGAATTTAATAAACTATATAGAGTATATGAAGACAATGGAGTCTTTTTAGGATTAGGAAAAAGGGATGAAAAAGGATTTAAATTGGAGAAATTACTGATAGAGGAGTAGTCAATGATTTTAATAAATAATGATTTTAAGAGAGTGGTTCAAAAAAGCACCTATGCAGCTTTAGGGAGTTTTGATGGAATTCATAAAGGTCATTTAGCTTTAATAAACAAAAGTAATGAATTATCTAGAAAAAATGATTCATTAAGTATGGTATATACATTTAAAAATCATCCAAGAAAATTTATAAACAAGGAAGGTGCACCAAAACTTTTAGTAACTTTACATGAAAAAATAAGAATTCTTGAAGACTTAAATGTTGATTTAAGTAGTTTTGTTGAGTTTAATAAAAAGTTTATGGAGCTAGAACCAGAAGAGTTTATAGAAAATCTTATAAAAAACTATAATGTACGAGGAGTTGTTGTTGGATTTAACTATAGATTTGGGCATAAGAATAAAGGTGATGTTAATTTGCTTAAGGAATTATGTAATTCAAAAGGGTTAGAGCTTTATGTTATAGAGCCATTTACATATAAATCAGAAGTAGTTAGTTCAACAAGAATAAGAAAAGCTTTATCAGAAGGAGAGCTAGAAGATGCTAATAATATGTTAGGCAGGTATTTCTCGTTAAATGGTGAAGTGGTAAGTGGAAAGAAAATAGGAAGAACAATTAATTTCCCAACAGCCAATTTAAAGAATAATGATGAAATAATTCTTCCTAAAATAGGAGTTTATTATACTAATGTAGAAGTTAATGGAGAAATTTATAAAGGTATAACTTCAGTTGGGAATAATCCTACTGTAAATGGTAAGAATACTACAGTAGAGACTCACATACTAAATTTTGATGAAGACATATATGGAAAGCATATAAAACTTTACTTTATAAGTAAGATAAGAAATGAAAAGAAATTTAATTCTTTAGAAGAATTAAAAGAACAACTAATTAAGGATAAAAAATTCGCAGAAGAAAGTAACATAAAAATTTCTTTGTAATAAAGATTTACAAGAAAAGCGAGTTTTGATATAATCATATAGAACCTAACTCTAAGATTTAAGGGTAACCGTCTTTTTTCTTGGAACTAGGGGATAATTTTTCGGAGGTGTAACAATGGATAAAATAAGAAAACAAGAAATAATAGCTAAACATGCAAGACACGAAGGAGACACTGGTTCACCAGAAGTTCAAATCGCGTTATTAACAGAAAGAATAAACTCTTTAACTGATCACTTAAGAACACACAAAAAAGACCACCACTCAAGAAGAGGTCTTTTAATGATGGTTGGACAAAGAAGAGGTTTATTAAACTACTTATATGAGCAAGATATCGAAAGATACAGAGCTATAATCAAAGAATTAGGATTAAGAAGATAATTTAGTAGAGCGGGTTTTTTACCGCTCTATTATTTTAAAAATATTAATATTGTAAAAATTTAGTCTTTATATACCGAAAGGAGGTATTTATATGAATCATACCCATGAAACTATCATAGCAGGAAGACCAATGAAAGTTGAGTTCGGAAAATTAGGAATGCTTTCAGATGCTGCTATATTAATGAGTTATGGTGATACAGTAATATTAACAAATGTAAATGCATCAGAAAAACCAAGAGAGGGAATAGACTTTTTCCCATTAAGTGTTGAATACGAAGAGAGATTATATTCAGTTGGTAAAATACCAGGTGGATTTATAAAAAGAGAAGGAAAACCTTCAGAGAAAGCTATACTAAATGGTAGAGCTATAGACAGACCTTTAAGACCTTTATTCCCAAAAGGATATAGAAATGATGTTCAAGTAGTATGTACAGTTGTTTCAGTAGAAAATGATAACCTTCCTGAAATACTAGCTATAAATGCTGCCTCAATGGCATTATGTTTATCAAGCATACCTTTTACTACTCCAGTGGCTGCAGTTCAAGTAGGATTAATAGGAGAAGAATTCATACTAAACCCTACTTCAAAGGAAAGAGAAGAAAGTTCACTTCAATTAACTGTTTGCGCAACTAAGGAAAGAGTTATGATGATTGAAGCTGGTGGAGATGAAATCCCAGAAGATACAATGATTAATGCTATCAAATTTGGTTTTGATAAGTGTCAAGATATAATAAAATTCCAAGAAGAAGCTGTAAGTATGTTCGGTAAAGAGAAAAAAGTGCCAGAACTACATAAAGTACCAGAAGAAATAGAAGAAGCTGTAAGAGAATTTGCTTTTGATATGATTAGTGAGTCAATGCACATTACTGATAGAGATGAAAGAAATGCTGCAATGGACGAAGTTAAAGCTAAAATAAATGAAGAGTTCGAAGAAAAATATCCAGATAACATGTCTGATATTGGAGAAGCTGTTTACGATATGCAAAAAGAAGTCGTAAGACATATGCTTTTAAAAGAAGGAAAAAGACCTGATGGAAGAGCTTTTGATGAGGTAAGAAACATTGGTTGTGAAGTTGGATTACTTCCAAGAACTCATGGAACAGGATTATTTACAAGAGGACTTACTCAAGTAATGACTGTTGCAACTTTAGGATCAATAAGTGAAATTCAAATATTAGATGGTATTGGTGAAGAAGAATCTAAGAGATATATGCATCACTATAACTTCCCAGCATACAGTGTAGGAGAAGTTAGACCATTAAGAGGACCAGGTAGAAGAGAAATTGGTCATGGAGCTTTAGCTGAAAGAGCTTTAGAACCACTTATACCTTCAGAAGCTGAGTTCCCATACACAATAAGATTAGTATCAGAAGTATTAAGCTCAAATGGATCTACTTCACAGGCTTCAGTTTGTGGTAGTACATTAGCACTTTTAGATGCTGGGGTTCCAATAAAGAGACCAGCAGCAGGTATAGCTATGGGATTAATAACTTCAAAAGATTTAACTGAGGAAGAAGTTTTAACTGATATCCAAGGTTTAGAAGATTTCTTTGGAGATATGGACTTTAAAGTAGCTGGAACAGAAGAGGGAATAACTTCAATCCAAGTAGATACTAAAATAAAAGGTTTATCAGAGAAAGTTATACACGATGCTATATATGGAGCAAGAAAAGCAAGATTAATGATCTTAGATAAGATTAAAGAATGCATACCAGCTCCAAGAGAAGAAGTTTCAAAATATGCACCTAAAACATCAACTCTACAAATAGATCCTGAGAAAATCAGAGATGTAATTGGGGCTGGTGGAAAAGTTATAAACAAGATTATAGCTGATACTGGTGTTAAAATAGATATAAAAGAAGATGGATTAGTTTATGTTTCATCAGCTGAATCAGAAGGCGTTAAAGAAGCTGTTAAAATAATAGAAGGTTTAACTAAAGAGGTTAAAGCTGGAGAAATTTATTTAGGTAAAGTTACAAAAATTGCTCAATTTGGTGCCTTTGTTGAGGTATTACCTAATAAAGAAGGATTAGTTCATATTTCTAAGTTAGATAATAAGAGAGTAGAAAAAGTTGAGGATGTAGTATCTGTTGGAGATGAAATCTTAGTTAAGGTAACAGAAATAGATTCTCAAGGTAGAATAAATCTTTCAAGAAAAGATGCAATAAAAGAAGCTGAAGAAGAAAATAAACAGCAATAGTAAAAGGCAATTATTATTGCCTTTTTATTTTTTTTCTTATTCATAAAGCCTACCTCTTTTAATGAGAATTGACATATATTATTTATAATCAACATATTATTTATTGTTTTAATAAATAAGTGGAGGTATGTTTTATGAGTAATAATGTTAGATATTTAAGCGAAATAGAAAGATATGAAATTATAAACATAAATGATGGTGAAAAGTATAGCGGACTTATAAATAATGATGTTATTATAGATGAAGAAGGAAAGCTAAAATATTTAATAGTAAACTTAGGTGGTGGCAAGTTTAATCTTTTTAACTCAGATGAATACTTAGAAATCGAGTGGGAAAATGTAAAAAGAATAGGAGCTAAAACCATAATATTAGATGTAGATAGTGATATGATAAAAAAAACTAAGCTGTAGGAGTGTGGGGATTTTGAAAATAGTAGTACAAAAATTTGGTGGTACTTCTGTATCAACAAAAGAAAGAAGAACTATGGTTGTAGAAAAGGTAAAAGGGGCAATAAATAAAGGATACTTACCAGTGGTTGTTGTATCTGCTATGGGAAGAAAAGGAGAACCTTATGCAACTGATACACTTTTAGGATTAGTATCAGAAGAGTTTAAAAAAGAAAATAAATTAGCTACTGATTTACTTATGGGATGTGGAGAAATTATAAGCACTGTTGTCATGAGTGATGAATTAAGAGAGGCAGAAATAGAAGCAGTTCCTTTAACAGGAGGAAATGCAGGAATACTTACAGATGATAATTATTCAAGTGCTGATTTTATAGATATAAATCCTAAATTAATATTAGAAGTTCTTAAAGAAGGAAAAGTGCCTGTTGTTGCTGGATTCCAAGGTGTTGATAGAAATGGATTCTTAACTACTTTAGGAAGAGGCGGAAGTGATACTACGGCTGCGGTTTTAGGAGTCGCATTAAAGGCTGAAGAAATTGAAATATATACAGATGTTGATGGAATAATGACTGCTGACCCAAGAATAGTTGGAGATGCTGAGCTTATAAATAAAATAAGCTACAATGAAGTATTCCAATTAGCAGACCAAGGGGCTAAGGTAATTCATCCAAGAGCTGTAGAAATAGCAATGAAAGGTAATGTTACTTTAGTCATAAAGAATACTATGAGTACTTGCATTGGTACAATGATAGATAGTCTAGGGGATGTAGATAATAATAAGTTCATAACTGGAATAACTCATCAAGGAAATAGAATTCAAGTTTCTATAAAATCTGATGACAATAAAGATAATATAAATTATAAGACTATTTTAGAAAGTCTTGCAAACAATAAAATAAGTTTAGACTTAATTAATATTTTCCCTAAAGAAAAAGTATTTACAATAGATTCAAGTGTTAAAGAATTATTTGAAGATATTATGAGGAAAAATGATTTAAAATATAGTTTAGTAGAAGATTTAAGCACTATAGCTATAGTTGGTTCAAGAATGAGAGGAATTCCAGGAGTTATGGCTAAAATAGTAGGTGCTTTAGATCAGGAAAACATAGAAGTTTTACAAACAGCAGACTCACATATGACAATTTGGTGTCTTGTTGAAAGTAAAAATGTAAAAGAAGCTATAAAAGCACTTCATAGAGCTTTTATGAAATAATGTATATAAATTTCCTTTCTGTACAAAATAATTTTAGTACAGGAGGGATATATATGGAACATAACAAAGAAAATGAAAATAAAAGTATAGAAGAAATAAAAGAAATGGGAGCAGTTTTACCTGAGCATAAGAAAGAAGATTCTAATATACAGGTTTTAACAATAATAGGGCAAATTGAAGGACATAGTGTTCAACCGCCACAAACTAAAACAACTAAGTATGAGCATATGATTCCTCAACTAATTGATATAGAACAAAATGATAGAATAAAAGGTATATTATTTGTTTTAAATACTGTTGGAGGGGATGTTGAAGCAGGGTTAGCAATTGCTGAGATGATAAGAAGCCTAAAAAAACCAACAGTATCCTTAGTTATTGGGGGAGGTCATTCCATAGGAGTTCCTCTAGCAACTGCATCCCAATATTCCTTTATTTCTCCATCAGCTACAATGATAATACATCCAATAAGAATGAATGGACTTGTAATAGGGGTTCCTCAAACATTTAATTATTTTAATAAAATGCAAGAGAGAATAAATGATTTTATAATAAGGACATCAGAAATCAAATTAGATGTACTAAAAAAGATGATGATGCAAACAGATGAACTTTTAAATGATATGGGAACAATATTAGTTGGAGAAGAAGCAGTTAAGTGCGGATTAATAAACGAAGTTGGCGGTGTTAAGGAAGCCTTAGATAAGTTAAATAGCTTAATAGAAGCTTATAATGTAGAACCATAGTATATCTATGGTTCTATTTATGTAATATAAAAATATTTTGACAATTTATAGTCATTTATGTATATAATATTTTTTGGTACAAGTATTTTACCATTTTGAAATTAAAATAGGGTGAGGTGATTTAGTTTAGTATGGCTGGGGGAAAAAAGAAAACCGCAACTAAAACTCAAAAAAAGAAAAATCAAAGCCAAATTAAAGTTACGGAAGAAATATATGCCTTAATAGCAATATGTGTTTCTTTAATTGTTATGTTTAGTTTATATACTGATAAAGCAGGATATTTAAGTGTTATATCAAGAAATCTCTTAATAGGACTTTTTGGAATAGGAGCTTTTTTTATTCCGATTTACATAATATATTTATGTACAAAGCTTTTCTTATTTAAAAGAGAGGTGTTATTTTCAAGAATAGGATTAGGAATAACCATAGCACTTATAACTAGTGTTTTACTTATTCAGACTGTGAATATAAACGATTATTATGTGCAGGGAAGCATATGGGGATCTATAAAAACTATATGGCATTCTCAAAGTGAATGGCATGGAGGAGTAGTAGGATTTTTAATTGTATTACCATTATATAAATTAGTAGGTAAAATAGGCCTTTTTGTTATTTTTGTAACCTTATATCTTATATCTTCAATGCTTATATTCGATTATAATCTAGTTTCAATAAGAAATTTCTTTGGAGGTTTTAAGGAAAAAGCTTCTAAGGTTAAATTTGTGGATAAAAAGTATGAAAAAGATGATTATATTAATTTGAAGAAAAAAGATGGAGCTTCTGAAGGAAATAAAGAGAGTAAAAAAGATGATATTTCAGAGGATAACAATAAGATAAAAATATTAGACTTTATGAAAAATTCTTCTTTAAATGATATAGAAGATAATAAGAAGGAAAAAGATAATCAATTAAAGGATAATATTAAGATAAATGATTTTAAACAAGAGTCTAAAATGCCTAGAGACTTAAGTTTAGATAATACTATAATAGAGCAAAGAGGATTCAATTCAGAAAAGGCTAAGGATGAAGAATCTATAGATAAAGAAATATCAAATAATATAGCTAGTAAAGGCTCAAATGTGGGAGCTAGTTATGTTGCACCAAATGCAGATTTATTAAATTTAAATAATAATAATGAATTAGACAAAGATGATAAAAAGGCATTATTAGCTAATGCTGCTAAACTTGAAGAAACTCTTATGAGCTTTGGAGTAGAGGCAAAAATACTTCAAGTAACAAAAGGGCCATCTGTTACTAGATTTGAACTTCAACCTAAGGCTGGTATAAAGGTTAGTAAAATAGTTAATTTAGCTGATGATATAGCTTTAGGATTAGCAGCTAAAGGAGTTAGAATAGAGGCACCTATTCCAGGAAAATCTGCCATAGGAATAGAGGTTCCAAATAAAGAACAAACACCAGTTTTTTTTAGAGAGATTGTAGAATCTAAAGAATTTTTAGATAATAAGTTTAAGGTAGCTTGTGCTTTAGGAAAAGATATAACAGGTAAGGCGGTTGTTACAGATTTAAGTAAGATGCCTCACGTTCTTATTGCAGGGGCAACTGGTTCTGGTAAGAGTGTATGTATAAATACATTAATAGTGAGTATATTATATAAGTATTCTCCAGATGAAGTTAAACTTTTAATGGTAGACCCAAAAGTTGTTGAATTAAATGTTTATAATGGAATTCCACACTTATTAATCCCAGTAGTTACAGATCCTAAGAAGGCTGCTGCGGCATTAAACTGGGCTGTAAATGAAATGACTAGAAGATATAAACTTTTTGCAGATAATGGAGTAAGAAATATAGAATCATATAATGCTTTATATAACAAAGGGGAAGTTCCAGAAAAGCTTCCTTATATAGTTATTATAGTAGATGAGCTTGCAGACCTTATGATGGCTTGTCCTCATGATGTAGAAGATTATATTTGTAGACTTGCTCAAATGGCTAGAGCCGCAGGTATGCATTTAGTAATAGCTACTCAAAGACCATCTGTAGATGTAATTACAGGGGTAATTAAGGCTAATATACCTTCTAGAATATCCTTTGCAGTTTCAAGCCAAATTGACTCTAGAACAATATTAGACTCAGCAGGAGCTGAAAAACTTTTAGGTAGGGGAGATATGTTATTCTACCCAGTTGGAGAGTCTAAACCTCAGAGAGTTCAAGGTGCTTTTATTTCAGAGGAAGAGGTTGAACATGTTGTATCATTTATAAAAGAGTCTCAAAAGGATGCTCAGTATGAAGAGGATATATTAGAACATATAAACTCAGCAACTCTAGCTTCAGAGGGAAATGGTGATGGTGATAGAGATGAACTTTTAGATGAAGCTATAGAAATCGTAGTTGAAAGTGGTCAAGCTTCAGCATCATATTTACAAAGAAGATTAAGAATAGGATTTAATAGAGCGGCAAGAATAATAGAAGAGCTAGAAGAATGTGGTGTTATTTCTAGAAGAGATGGAAGTAAACCAAGACAAGTACTTCTTAGTAAAGATGAATTAGAAAATATGAAATAAAAACTTGTTTAATTTAAAAAAGAGTTTTAAAATAAGAAATATATATTTAAACGTAGGAGGAAGTAGATTTGGCGAAATATAAGGTAGGAATGGTGAGTTTAGGTTGTGATAAAAATAGAGTTGACTCAGAAATCATGCTTGGAATGGTTCAGAATGAGTACGAACTTACTAATAATCCAAAGGAAGCTGACATAATAATAGTAAATACTTGCGGATTTATAGAAAAGGCTAAACAAGAATCCATAAACACAATATTAGATATGGCAAAATATAAAACAAGTCACAACTGTAAGTTACTTATAGCTACAGGCTGCTTAACTCAAAGATATGGTGATGAATTATTAGAATTAATGCCTGAAATAGATATAATGTTAGGTGTTAATGATTATGCTAAAATAAATGAAGCCATAATGAACTTTATAAATGGAAATAATGAAAAAGTAAAAGCTACAAATTACAGTGATGTATCAATTAATGAAGGATTAAGACTTATAACAACTGATAAAACTACTGCATACCTAAGAATTGCAGAAGGATGTGATAATTTCTGTACTTATTGCATTATTCCTAAAATCAGAGGTAAGTTTAGAAGTAGAGCTTTAGAAAGTATTGTAGAAGAAGCAAAAAAATTAGCTGAAAATGGAGTGAAAGAGTTAATATTAATAGCTCAAGACACAACTAATTATGGTATAGATATATATGGTGAAAAAAAACTTCACTTAGTTTTAAGAGAATTAGCTAAGATTGAAGGAATAGAGTGGATAAGAGTTCTTTATTGTTATCCAGAGGCTATATATGATGAACTTATCAAAGAGATTTCAGTAAATGCTAAGGTATGTAATTATCTTGACTTGCCTATACAACATATTAGCAATAATGTTTTAAAAAGAATGGGAAGAAAGACAACAAAAGAAGAAATAATAGGAAAAATTAATGACTTAAGAAAAAATGTTCCTAACATAGTTTTAAGAACTTCTTTAATAGTTGGTTTCCCAGGAGAATCTTGTGAAGATTTTAATGAATTAAAAGATTTTATAAAAACAATAAAGTTAGATAAAGTTGGAGTATTTACTTACTCAAGAGAAGAAGGAACACCAGCTGCCATAATGGAAGATCAAATAGATGAAGAAGTTAAAAAAGCTAGGGAAGAAGAAATAATGTTACTTCAAAAGGAAGTATCAGAGGAAATCAATAAAAACAAAGTAGGTAGAGAATATGATGTTCTTATCGAAAAGTTTAATGGAGAATACTATATAGGAAGAAGCTATGAGATGGCTCCAGATATAGATGGATATATTTATGTGAAAGGGAATGGAGCTAAAAAGGACCAGTTCTGTAAAGTTAAAATTGAAAAGGCCTTAGAATATGATTTGGTAGGAGTTGTATGCAATGAATCTTGCAAATAAATTAACTTTAATTAGAATAATTTTAGTTCCCATATTCTTAGTGTTTATAGCTTACCAGGACTTACCTTATGGGAGTGTAATAGCAACACTTATATTCATAATAGCATCTGTTACAGATCAACTAGATGGATATATTGCAAGATCAAGAAATCAAGTTACTAACTTTGGTAAGTTTATGGACCCTTTAGCAGATAAGTTATTGGTTACGGCAGCACTTATATCTTTAGTTGAATTACAATTAGTTCCTGCATGGGCAGCTATTGTAATAATAGCTAGAGAGTTTGCTGTTTCAGGTTTAAGAACTATAGCTGCATCAGAGGGATTAGTTATAGCTGCTAGCTGGTGGGGAAAAATTAAGACTGTAATACAAATAATTGCAATAGTGCTTTTATTATTACAAGTAAACATAATTAATTCACCAGGAATTAAGGAGTTAGTTGCAGGAAGCAGCTTTTTAAGAAATTTCTTTATATATGTTCCTGATATATTCTTATATTTAGCTGTTGTAATAACAATAATTTCTGGAGTAGATTACTTTAGAAAAAATAAAAATGTTATAAATACTTATAAATAATGTTTTAAAAGTCAAAAAATAGTCAATTATTAAGGCATGAGGTTCTTTTAAGAACTTCATGTTGATGTTGACTTTTTTTTTGTATATATTATAATAATAGTAGAACTTATGTTCGGTTATTTAAGGAGGTTACGTATGGCAAATATAGATAAAGATAAATTAAAAGCTATTGAGATGGCTATGGGTCAAATAGAGAAGCAATTTGGAAAGGGATCAGTAATGAAACTTGGCGAGCAAGGAGCTCCTCAAATGGATGCTGTTTCTACTGGATGTTTAGATCTTGATATAGCTTTAGGAATCGGTGGAGTACCAAGAGGAAGAATTATTGAGATATATGGACCAGAAAGTTCAGGTAAAACAACGGTGGCTTTACATGTAGTAGCAGAAGCGCAAAAATTAGGGGGAGCAGCAGCGTATATAGATGCAGAGCATGCTTTAGACCCAGTTTATGCAAAAAGATTAGGTGTTAATATAGATGATTTAGTAGTTTCACAACCAGATACAGGAGAACAGGCTTTAGAGATAACAGAAGCTTTAGTTAGATCAGGAGCTATAGATGTTTTAGTTGTGGACTCAGTTGCGGCTTTAGTTCCAAGAGCGGAAATTGAAGGTGAAATGGGTGATTCTCATGTTGGTCTTCAAGCTAGATTAATGTCACAAGCTTTAAGAAAGTTAACAGGAACAATCAACAAATCAAACTGCGTAGTAATATTCATAAATCAATTAAGAGAAAAAGTTGGTATAATGTTTGGTAATCCAGAAACAACACCTGGTGGTAGAGCATTAAAGTTCTATGCTTCAGTTAGAATGGACATAAGAAGAATAGATTCAATAAAACAAGGTGACGGAATAACTGGTAATAGAACAAGAGTTAAAATAGTTAAGAATAAGGTTGCTCCTCCATTTAAGCAAGCTGAATTTGATATAATGTACAATGAAGGTATATCAAAAGAAGGTAATATAGTAGACGTTGGAGTAAAAGAAAATATAGTACAAAAGAGTGGTGCTTGGTTCTCATATGGAGATATAAGATTAGGCCAAGGTAGAGAAAATGCTAAACAATATTTAAAAGAGAATCCAGCAGTTGCTTTAGATATAGAAAATCAAATAAGAGAAAAATATTCTCTTCCTTTAGCTAAGGCTGTTGAATCAGTAGATGTAGAAAAAAATACAGAAGAGTCTGTTGAAAGTTAATAAAAAAAGATAAGGATTTCCTTATCTTTTTTTTATAATTTAATCACTGTTTAATAATTCTAACGTGTGAATTTAAAGTTTTATGAATATGTTAACATTAATAAAATTTTAAAGCTTTTTTAGAATATAAAAAACTAAAAAAAGCACAATATAACTAGTATTATAAGGGAATAATTTTAGCTTTCTAGCATATAATATACGCAAGGGGTAACCTTGACATAAGTTTAAAATTACTATACAATAATAACAAATACTGGTTTATCATATTCAAAAAATTACAGTGAGAATAGTATGACACCTTTCTACGCGAAGTGTTTTTATAGAGAGAATAAGCGAGGAGGTGTTTATATGGTAGTAGGAATACTTATAGGAATAATAATATTAGGGGTAGTAGGGTTTATTCAATACACTCTTATACAAAAAGCTTCAAAAAATAGGGTGGAAAGCTTAGAAAAAGAAGCTAGTTTAACACTTGAGGAGGCTAAAAGAGAAGCTGAATCAACAAAGAAAGAAGCCATATTAGAAGCTAAAGAAGAGGTGCACAAACTAAGAGCAGATCTTGATAAAGAAACTCGTGACAGAAGAAATGAGATTCAAAGGTTTGAAAGAAGACTTATCCAAAGGGAAGAGTCATTAGATAAAAAAGGTGAAATGCTTGAAAAAAGAGAAGATAGCATAAACAAAAAATCTATAGAGATTCAAGAACTTGAAGAACGTGTACAAAATTTATACGGTGAACAAAGAGCTGAACTTGAGAGGATTTCAAATCTTTCAAGTGAAGACGCAAGAACATTATTATTAGATGAAGTAAGAAGAGAAATAAAACATGAATCAGCTATGCTGATCAAAGAACTTGAGACTAAGGCCAAAGAAGAAGCTGACAAAAAATCAAGAGAAATAATTACTACTGCTATTCAAAGATGTGCAGCAGATCATGTTTCTGAAACTACAGTACATGTTGTTGCCCTACCTAATGACGAAATGAAAGGAAGAATCATTGGTAGAGAAGGTAGAAATATAAGAACTTTAGAAACATTAACAGGAGTTGATTTAATAATAGATGATACTCCAGAGGCTGTTATTCTTTCAAGCTTCGATCCAATAAGAAGAGAAGTTGCTAGAATAGCTTTAGAAAAATTAATTGTAGATGGAAGAATTCATCCAGCTAGAATTGAAGAAATGGTAGAAAGAGCTATTAAAGATGTAGAAAATGACATTAAGGAAGAGGGAGAACAAGCAACTTTCGAAACTGGTGTTCATGGATTACATCCAGAAATAATTAAGCTTCTAGGAAGACTAAAGTACAGAACAAGTTATGGTCAAAATGTTTTAAAACATTCAATAGAGGTTTCATATTTAGCGGGATTAATGGCATCTGAATTAGGTTTAGATGTAAATCTAGCTAGAAGAGCAGGTCTTTTACATGATATAGGTAAAGGTGTTGACCAAGAATATGAGGGTCCTCATGCTGTTATAGGTGGAGAACTTGCAAAAAAATATCATGAGTCACCAGCTGTGGTAAATGCTATAGCAGCCCATCATGGTGATACAGAAATGCAAACTCTTGAAGCAGTACTTGTTCAAGCAGCAGATGCTATATCAGCAGCTAGACCTGGTGCAAGAAGAGAAACTTTAGAAGCTTATATTAAGAGATTAGAAAAATTAGAAGAAATAGCTACTTCATATGAAGGTGTAGAAAAGTCATATGCCATTCAAGCTGGAAGAGAAATTAGAATTATGGTTAAACCAGATCAAGTTGACGATGCAGGGGCAATTGAGATGGCGAGAAATATTGTTAAGAAGATAGAAGAACAATTAGAGTATCCAGGTCAAATCAAGATAAATGTAATAAGAGAAACCCGTGCAGTTGACTATGCTAAATAAATGAATATGTAAAATACATTTTGGTTACAAAATGTATTTTTTTAATTAACTCTACTGAAATCATTCAGTAGAGTTTTCTTATTATTTAAAATAAAAAATAAAATATTTTATCTATTTAAGAAGGAATTAGAGAGTTTATATAGAATATTATTAGGTAAAGGAAAACGTTAACTATTAAATGTAAACGTATCCTAAAAAGATCTAGGAGGTTTATATAATGGAAGTATTAAAGGTATCAACTAAATCAAATCCTAATTCAGTAGCAGGAGCACTAGCAGCCATAATAAAAGAAAGAAATACTGTGGAGATACAAGCAGTAGGAGCTGGAGCTATAAATCAAGCTGTAAAGGCTATAGCTATAGCAAGAGGTTTTGTAGCCCCAAGTGGAAAAGATATAGTTTGTATTCCTGCATTCACAGACATCGAAATTGATGGTGAAGAAAGAACAGCTATAAAGCTTATAATACAACCAAGATAAAGTTTATAGAGGAACTAAGTTTGGTAAATAAATAGATACTGCTATGAGTATTTTAACTTATAGCAGTATTTTTTATTGGTTTACTTTAAATAATAAAAATGATATATTGGAAGCGTAATAAATAAATTTAAAGCAGTAAAGAGGGGATTAGATGATATTATCTAGAAAAGCACAAAATATAGGGGCATCACTAACTTTAGCCTTAACAGCTAAAGCAGGTGAATTAAAAAAAGAAGGAATAGATGTAGTAAGCTTTGGAGTAGGTGAGCCAGATTTTAATACACCTAAAAATATAATAGAAGCTGCCACTAGAGCTATGGAAGAAGGAAAGACAAAGTACACAGCCACATCTGGAATAGTAGAATTAAAAGAGGCCATAGCAAAGAAATTACATGATGATAATGGACTTAACTATGGAACTAAAAATATAATTATCTCAACAGGAGCTAAACAATCTTTAGCTAATGTATTTATGGCGATTTTAAATCCAGGAGATGAGGTTATAATACCAGTACCATATTGGGTAAGTTATCCTGAGCTAGTTAAATTAAGTGATGGAGTTCCTGTTTTTATAGAAACAAAAAAAGAAAATGATTTTAAGGTTACTTATGATGAATTAAAATCAGTTTTAAGTGAAAATACAAAGGCAATAGTGATAAATTCACCAAACAATCCAACAGGAACTGTATATTCAAAAAAAGATTTAGAAGTTATTGCGAAATTTGCTGAAGAAAATGATCTTATAATAATTTCTGATGAAATATATGAAAAACTTATATATGGAAAAGAAAAACATATAAGTATTGCTTCATTAAGTGAAGATGCTTTCAAGAGAACAGTAGTTATAAATGGATTTTCAAAGGCTTATGCAATGACTGGATGGAGAATTGGATATGCAGCTTGTTATGATGAAGAGCTAATTAAGGTAATGAATAATGTTCAAAGTCATATGACATCAAATACAAATAGTATAGCTCAGTTTGCTGCCTTAGAAGCCTTAAACGGAGATCAAGAAACTATAAAGAATATGGTTAAAGAATTTAGTTTAAGAAGAGAACTTATGATAGAACTTATAAGTGGAATTGAGGATCTTACTTTTATAGAGCCTAAAGGTGCTTTTTATGTAATGATTGATGTGTCTAAGGTTCTAAAAAAAGCTAATATAAAGGGTTCAATGGAATTTGCAAACTTATTACTAAAAGAGGAAAATGTTGTTGTAATACCAGGTATAGCTTTTGGGGAAGATAACTTCATACGACTATCTTATGCTACATCTAAAGAAGAAATAATTAAGGGCTTAAAGAGAATAAAGAAATTTGTTAATAAATTTATGAATAGGGATTAATCTTTTCTTAAGTTGTTGAAATTTTCTAAAAAAATGAGTATAATTAAGAAGTTAGTATTATTAAATAACAAATAAAAGTAAAGAGGTGTTTATAATGGTAACTAAAGAAGTTATAGTTAAAAATTCAACAGGATTACATGCTAGACCAGCAACTTTACTAGTAAAAAAAGCTTCAGCTTTCAAATCAGACATAAGCTTAGAGTACAATGGAAAAAAAGCTAATGTTAAGAGCTTAATCGGAGTTTTATCATTAGGAGTTTCTAAAGATGCTAATGTTAAGGTTATCGCTAGTGGTGATGATGAAGCTTTAGCAGCTGAAGAAATAGCTAAGTTAATCGAAAATTTAGAAGAGTAGTCTTCGTAAAAGGATTCCTAATGGAATCCTTTTATTTTTATAAATTTATTTTAATAATTTTTTATGGTTTTTCAAAAACTATAAGTAAGATACGTACATTAAAGTCTAAGTTATAGGGATTTTGTGAGTAATAAAGGTGAAAACACGAATGATAGATAAAAAATGGATAAATTTATTTATAATAAACTTATCTTATGATATAATAAATTTAAATTAGCATTTCTACTTTAGGAGGGTACAAAGTGAAAAATTTATATAGCACACCATTGAATTCAAGATATGCGTCAAAAGAAATGTCATATATTTTCTCAGATGATATGAAATTCTCAACATGGAGAAAATTATGGGTTGCTCTTGCAGAGGGTGAAAAAGAATTAGGATTAAATATAACTAACGAGCAAATAGAAGAGCTTAAAAGTCATATTTCAGATATAAATTACGAAGAAGCAATAAAAAAAGAAAAAGAAGTTAGACACGATGTTATGAGTCACGTTTATGCATATGGACTTCAATGTCCTTCAGCAAAAGGTATCATACATTTAGGAGCAACAAGCTGCTATGTTGGAGATAATACAGATGTAATAATAATGAGAGATGCATTATTATTAATAAAGAAAAAAATAGTTGCAGTTTTAAATAATTTAAAAAGATTTGCTTTAGAATATAAGGATATGCCTACTCTAGGATTTACTCATTTCCAACCAGCACAGCTTACTACTGTAGGTAAGAGAGCTACATTATGGATGCAAGATTTAGTAATGGATATGGAGAACATAGATTTTCTATTATCAACTTTAAAATTAAGAGGGGTAAAAGGAACTACTGGTACTCAAGCAAGCTTTATGAATCTTTTTGAAGGTGATGAAGAAAAGGTTAAGGCTTTAGATAAAATCGTTGCAGAAAAAATGGGATTTAAAAAGAGTTTTGGAGTTACAGGTCAAACTTATCCAAGAAAATTAGATTCTATAATTTTAAATACATTATCAGAAATTGCACAAAGTGCATATAAATTCTCAAATGACTTAAGATTACTTCAAAGTATGAAAGAAATAGAAGAACCATTTGAAAAAAATCAAATAGGGTCATCAGCTATGGCATATAAGAGAAATCCTATGAGAAGTGAAAGAATGGGAGCATTAGCTAGATATGTTATAGTAGATGCCTTAAATCCAGCTATTACGGCTTCAACTCAATGGTTTGAGAGAACATTAGATGATTCAGCTAATAAGAGAATTGCAGTAGCAGAAGCTTTCTTAGCTTTAGATGGAGTTTTAAATCTTTATATAAATATTGCTGAGAATATGGTAGTTTATGATAAGGTTATTGAAGCTCATGTAAATCAAGAATTACCTTTCATGGCGACTGAAAATATAATGATGGAATCAGTTAAAAAAGGCGGAGATAGACAAGAACTTCATGAAAGAATAAGAGTTCATTCTATGGATGCTGCTCAAAGAGTTAAAGGAGAAGGGCTTAATAATGACTTAATAGAAAGAATAATAAATGATCCTTCATTTAATCTTTCTAAAGAAGAAATTATAGCTATAATAGATCCAGTTAAATTTGTTGGTAGAGCTCCAAGCCAAGTTGTAGAGTTTATTGATGAGTATGTAAACCCTATAATAGAAGCTAATAAGGATGCAGCTAGCTTAAGTAGTGATATAACAGTTTAATATAATATAGAGCTATTAAAGATTTATCTTTAATAGCTCTTTTTTATGGAAACAATTAAAAATTTCATAAAAATATTTATGAATTTTTACTTTGAGTTTTCATATAACTTTTGACTTAAAAAAATTATAAAGATGAAAATAATATTTAACATTTATAATAAAGAATAAATTTTTATGTTATATTAAATTGATTTGTTAAAAATTTTTTAAAGAACACATGTTTGAGACTCTTAAATCTGGTCAATACTTTAGGTAAATCATAATGAAGGAGATGAAAAGCATGAATAAAGTGGATCTTATTGGAAGAGTTGCTACTAAAATAGAAGTTAAGGAATCTAAAAATAAGAAAAAATATGTTAGATTTAGAATAGCTGTTAATAGTTTTAATGGAAGAGAAGAAACAACTACATTTTTAAGTGTAATTACTTGGAGTAAATCTACAGTGGATTTCTTAGAGAAATTTGTAAACATAGGAGACTTAGTATCTGTAAGTGGAGAAATAGTAGAAAGTAGATACGAAAGTGAAAGTGGAGAAGTTAGATATTATACAAATATACAAACTTCTAATATAAATCTTCTTAATAAAGCAAAGGAAAAAGAGATTTCATAGTAAAGAAAAAAAGATATATTGTGAAAATATATCTTTTTATTTTGCTTCTAAAAGTTTTGTAAAATAATTTCTTGGAATTAATCCTTTTTTTATACCGTTTATAACAGTAAGATAAGTTGCTGCTGTATCAAATCTAGCATCATGATAGTTTCCACTACCTTGGAAATATTTATTAGCAGTTTCACTTATTTCAGAATCAGTTATATTTAAGTGTTTGATTACTTCTTCAAGTTTAGGATTTTTATAATCTCCAGTAGGTCTTAATATTTTACAAATATCTTTATAATATTTCATAGTACAAAATACGTTGTTAGGTTCAAAGAACTCTCCAAGACCTAGTAATTCATGTTTTAAGAATTTAATATCAAACTGAACGTTATGACCTATTATAAAATCTGCTTCTAAGAAGTCATTTATGAAATCAGCATAAAGATCTTCAAAGTACATTCCTTCACTTAATTCATATAATTTCTCTAAGGAAAAACCATGGATTCTTTCAGCTTCTGGTTCCATTTCATCAACTGTAAAAAATATATTTTTACCTATTGTTTTTTGAGGTTTAGTTGAAGTGTCTACAAGGATATAACTAAGCTGACATATGCTTCCAGGTTTGACTCCTGTAGTTTCTGTATCAAAAAAAAGTAATTTCATTATTTAAGGCCTCCCATATTCTAATGTCCATATAATAGTATAAACTAAAATTTTTATTAATAAAATCTAATTTAAAATTTATATATTATAGATTATAGAAATTTTGATTATAAAATATCAATATTTAAGAATTATATTGAGTATTCTTAAATATTAATATATAAACAAATGAAAATCAAGTTTGATTATTATAGCTGTATTATTCTAAAGGAGTGATTGTTTTGAAGAAAACTTATATATTAGATACCAATGTATTGCTATATTCACCAGGAGCTATATATTCATTTGAAGATAACAATGTTATTATTCCAGAGGTGGTTCTAGAGGAATTAGACAATATTAAAAAAATGAATAATGATTTAGGAGCTAATGCTAGGCATGTTGCAAGAGAATTAGATAAACTTAGATTAAGTGGGTCATTAAGCGAAGGAGTTGATTTACCTAAAGGCGGAAAGCTTAAGGTGGTTACTAACTTTTATAATACTGAAATACCAGAAGCATGGAATATAAGCAAGCCTGATAATAGAATAATACAAATTTGTAAGGCCTTAAAGGAAAAGGGAGAAGATGTTTGTTTAATAACTAAGGATATATTTGAGAGAATAAAGGCTGATACTGTTGGCATAAAATCAGAGGATTTTTATGAGGTTGTAGTTCCAGAATTTGAAGAACAATATAGTGGAAGAATGGAAGTTTACACAAGTTCTGAATGTTTAAGTAAATTCTTTAAAAATAAATTTATGGAGAAAAAAGATTTAACTTCCTATGATGAAGAAAATAAGTGCTATGTGGAACCAAAATTAGAGATTAATCAATTTTTAATAATACACTGTAATGACAATGATAAACAAACTGCTTTAGGAAGATTTGATGGAAAAGTTATAAGACCTTTACTTTATAAAGATAGCAATAATATTATGGGAATAAGCCCTAGAAATGTTGGTCAAAAATTTATGCTAGAATGTTTGAGTATGGATGCTAAAAAGGCACCTTTAGTAATTATAAAGGGACCAGCAGGAACAGCAAAAACTTTATTTTCATTAGCTGTGGGATTACAAAAGATATTAGAAGAGGAAAGTGGACAATATAGAAGGATTTTAGTTTGTAGACCTAATGTAACAATGGATGAAGAAATAGGGTATTTGCCAGGAACTGAGCAAGAAAAAATAGCTCCATTTATGAGACCTATATATGATAATTTAGAGATTTTAATAGATTCAGATGAGAAAGAAAGATATTCAAATGAGAGAGAGTTAAATGATAAAATAGAGGAGCTTTTTGAAAGAAAGATAATAACAACAGAGGCTGTGGCTTATTTAAGAGGAAGAAGCATAATAAAGAATTGGATTATAATAGATGAAGCACAAAACTTAACACCAAAGCAGGTTAAAGCAATTATAACAAGAGCTGGAGAAGGATCAAAAATAATACTAGTTGGAGATCCAGAGCAAATAGATCAAGCTTTCTTAGATTCAAGAAGTAATGGACTTTGTTATGCTTCAGAAAAGATGAAAGGAAGTCATCTTTGCTACCAAGTTACCTTAAAATATGATGAATGTGAGAGAAGTGAATTAGCTTATGAAGCTGCAAAAAGATTATAATATTTAGAATTTTAAGAGGTTTCTTACTCCTAAATAGGGAGGAAAGGAACCTCTATTTTTAAATGTTTAGAGAAACATATAATCTTATTTGTAGAAAAATATTCTGATATAAAAATTAAAATTAATAAATTATTAAGTTTACCGAATAATAAATTCAAGAAATTTATGGTATAATTTAAAATACAAAATAAGGAGGTCTTGATTATGCAATTTTTATTAGATGCGTTTCTTAGTATTCCAGCAATATTAATAGCTTTTTCAGTAAAAGAGTATACTCGTGCTAAAATGGCAGATAAATTAGGAGATAAATCACCAAGGTTTAAAGGGGAATTAACCTTAGATCCATTAAAGCATGTTGATATAGCTGGTGCCTTAATGATGGCTTTCTTTGGATTTGGTTGGAGTAAATCTGTAGAGATAAATAAATATGCATTTAAAAATCCAAAGAAGGATGCTCTTAAAGTTAACATAGCTGCATGGCTTTCAAACTTAGTTGTTGCCATAATTGGAGTAATACTTACAAGTTTATACTTAAGATTTTTTGGTTTAAGAGGAGATCTTTCTCAAATTATATTTTTAATGTTACAATATATAATAATATTAAATGTAAACTTCTTTGTATTTAATATATTACCACTTCCAGGTCTTGATTGTTTTAGAATTTTAGAGGATCTTAAGCCTCAATTATTCTATAAGTTATCTGGAATAGTATATAAATATTATTATCCTATACTTATAGTTATAATACTTCTTGGAAGATATGTATTAGCTATACCATCTCAATTGGTTATGGCTTTTGTATATTCTATAGGTTTATTTATTTAAGAATAATTTAAAATTTATAATACTTTAGTTAGATTAGGTTAATAATTTGAAAATAACTCTTGATTTATAAGTTGTTTTCAAATTTAATATCTAATCTAATTTTTTTTATGGAAAGATAATTGAAATAAAATGTAAAAATATGGTAATATATAGAGGGGTGAGAATATGATAAGAATGTCTAAAAAAATTAAAGTAATTTTAGCCTCTCTACTTATTGTTTGTTCTGTTTTAGTAATAAATAGTATTATAAGCAATAATGTTGTAACGACAAAGGGAGCTAGTATTGAGGAAAAAGAAGTAATTAAGGAGAATGATAAAAAGGGATTTTTTAATAGGTTTAGCTTAGGAAGAAAGGTTAATATAAGTGCTGTAGGAGACATAATATTACATGATGAACAAATATGGTCTGCATATAATGAAGAAAATAAGGCCTATGATTTTATGAATAATTTTAAGTATGTAAAGAACTTCATAGAAAAAAGCGATATAGCCTATGGAACAATTGAGGGAACTTATGCTGGAGAAGAAATAGGGTATTCTGGTTATCCTAATTATAATGGGCCAGATTCCATGATAGATGCTTTAAAGGATACTGGATTTGATATTATAAATGTAGCAACGGATCATTCTTTAGATAAGGGGTTAGAAGGAGTTAGTAAAACTGGAGAAAAAATAGATAAGGATATGACTTCTATTGGGAATAAGAAGTATATTATTAAGAAGATAAAGGGAATAGAAATAGGATTTACCTCTTATACTTATGAGAGCAAAGAGGGAGAGTTAAATGGTCATAAAATTCCTGAAGATATTAATTTAAATACTTTTTCTTATAATAAATTAGATAAGGGACTAGAGGAGATGAAAGCCTTAGTAGAAGAGATGAAAAATGAGGGGGCTGAGTTTATAGTCTTTGGAATGCACTGGGGTATAGAATATAACACTGAGCCTAGTAAATATCAAGTGAAAATTGCTGAAGCCTTAAATGAATATGGAGTTGACTTAATATTAGGAAGTAATCCTCATGTTGTACAACCTATAGAAGAAATAGAGGGGAAAGATGGACATAATACCTTAGTAGCTTATTCTTTAGGTAATTTTATATCTAATCAAAGACTAGAGACTATGGGAGATAGAAGAACAGCTGATGGTGTTATATTAAATTTAACCTTAGATAAGAGTAGAAAAGGGGTTAAAATAGAGAAATGGGATTACACTCCAACTTGGGTATATAAGATTCCAAGAGAAAATAAAAAATCAGATTATTATATATTACCAGTTGAAGAGACTTTAAATAGTGAAGAAGGAAAAAAACTAGATAAGGAAACCTTAAATCAGTTAAATAAGTCTTTAGAATCAACTAAATCTATAGTAGAAAAATAAAGTTTATTAGAAAGTAGAGTGCTTTAAGCTTAAATAAATTTAGGGGTGTAAGTTTAAAAAAAAGTTTATGGGAAACTATTCTCCCATAAACTTTTTTATTTAGGCTTTTTCAATAACTAGATTTTTATTATAAACTTCTTTAAAGGCTTTAGAACTTCTTCTAGCTTGACGAAGCTCTAATTCTAAATCATATTCAGAATGAAGTTTTAAATTAACAGTATCTTCGTTAATTATTACATCAACATTTTCTACATGGCCAGTTAATCCTCTGTCTAAGCCTTCAGCAAGCTTAAGAATAACTCCTAAATACTCTACATGTTTTACGTCTAACCTATTTATTATAGTTGAATATTTAGCAATTGGAGCTTGGAAAGAGTTATTTCTATGGTAAGCGGCACATAATGCACTTAATAATATTTCCTTATGAGTTAATCCGCTTATATGAGAATTTAAAATAACATAAAATGAGTGTACATGGTGATCATAATATCTTATGCTTATACCACAATCATGAAGTAAGGAGGCTGTTTTTAATATATTCTTAAACTCATCTCCTAAATGATGAAGTGGTTTTAAACCTTCAAATAGTGAAAAAGCAAGTTTACATACATTTTGAGCATGAGGAATATTTATGTTTAAAGTATCCATAATTCCTTTTAAACTTACATCTAAAATATCATCATAAGTATGGAATTTATCTATTATATATTCATATATAAGTCCTTCTCTAAGACCACGACCACATATTATTACTTCATTAGTATTTGTGAAGCTTAAAACTTCTTTTATTAAGTCTGTAGAAGCAACTATGACATCAGCTCTAGCAGGAGAAAGTCCTTCAATTTTTTGTCTTTGACGAAGATTTTTACTTTTTAGTAGATGAAACATCTCATCAATATCATAGTCATAAAGAACATAATTATGAACTATATCAATAGGATATCTTTTTCTACGTCTATCAATTTTTCCTAGGTTTCTGAAAGAACCTCCAACACCTATAACAGATTTAAATGAATTATCTTTAAGCCAATCTATTTTTTCAAGGTGTTCCTTAATATAATTAACACAGTTTGTATTATTTTCATATCCAATCATGTCGTTTAATTGGAATAAGGATGTTAAAGTTACATATCCAAAGGGTAGAGTAACTTCTTTATAAATTTCGCTGTTTTTTAACCAACATAAGTGAGTATTATTTCCGTTTATATCTAAAAGAAGAGAATTATCTATATAAAGAGAATTTTTAGCTCCTAAAAAGTTATAATGAATTTCTTCTTCATTAGATAATATTCTAAGGTCTAATCCAAGTTCTTTTTTTATTATTTCTTTAAGATTAATTTTTTCATCTACATTTTTAATACTTTCAGCACCTATAAGTATAATTTTTGATGCACCACAGGATATGCACATAGATTTAAAAGCTTTTATAGATGAGATTGTAAGCTTAATTTTCTCTTCGTCTAAAACAGAGCAAGCGAAGAAATCAGAGCCAAGTCTTATATGCTCTTTTAATTCATCAATTATTTTAAAATATCCAGACTTCTCAACTTCAGCAAGTGTTAATCTTACAGAGTTAGAGCCTATGTCTATTACTCCTATTCTATCCATTTCTTTTCCCCTCTACTTGTTTAAAATATAATTTGATTATAATACTGATACTATAGAATTTCAAAGAAGTTTTCAATGGATATTTCAAAATAAAATATTATTAATAATAAATGAAAGATGATATTGACAGGGTTTAAGGTAAAATACTATAATAAGTTAAGAAAATATAATATAAAAAGTCTGTGAAGAGAAGAGTAGTCTTTATGATTTCTTAAGCGAGTAAGGGATGGTGTAAGCCTTATAGAATAGTTTAGATGAAGAGAGCCTCTGAGATTGCATTTTAATAACTTATATTTTTATTAAAGTGTCGCTTATGCGTTAAATTATAAAGTGGGTTTTTAACCAATTAGAGTGGTACCGCGGATATATCCGTCTCTTTGTTACAAAGAGGCGGTTTTTTATATTGTAAATAAATTTATATTTTGGCAATAATGTCATTATAATATATGTTTTAAAATCAGATAAAATAAGGAGGACAATTATGGATTACAAAAAGTTAGTTGCAGAAAGAATTAAAGAACATGTTGATCTAGAATTAGAAAACATAGAAAAACTTATAGAAATACCACCTAAGCCAGAAATGGGAGACTTTGCATTCCCTTGCTTCCAATTAGCAAAAGTTATGAGAAAAGCTCCTAATATGATAGCAGCTGAATTAGCTGAAAAGATAAATAAAGAGGGATTTGAAAGAGTAGAGTGTTTAGGACCTTACTTAAACTTCTTTGTTGATAAAGTAGCTTTCTCAAAAAATATAATAAGCAAAGTTTTAGAAGAAGGAGATAAATATGGTTCTTCTAAAATAGGAGAGGGAAAAAATGTTGTAGTTGAATATTCATCACCTAACATAGCTAAGCCTTTCCACGTTGGGCATTTATTCACAACAGCTATAGGACATTCATTATATAGAATGTTAAACTTTGAAGGATATAATCCAATAAGAATAAATCACTTAGGAGACTGGGGAACTCAGTTTGGTAAGTTAATCTCAGCTTATAAAAGATGGGGAAATGAAGAAGCTTTAGAAGAGGCTCCAATAAATGAGCTTTTAAGAATATATGTTAAATTCCATGATGAAGCTGAAAATAATCCAGAACTTGAAGATGAAGGAAGAATGTACTTTAAGAAGCTTGAAGATGGGGATCAAGAAGCTGTGGCTCTATGGGAAAGATTTAAAGACTTATCTTTAAAAGAATTTAATAAGATATACGGTATGCTAGGAGTAGATTTCGATTCTTGGGCTGGAGAAAGCTTCTATAATGATAAGATGGATACAGTAGTAGAAGAATTAGAAAAGGCTAATATATTAACTGAGAGTAATGGTGCTAAGGTTGTAATGTTAGATGAATACAATATGCCACCTTGTATAGTTGTTAAATCAGATGGAGCATCAATATATGCTACAAGAGACTTAGCAGCAGCTAGTTATAGACATAAAACATATAACTTTGATAAATGTATATATGTAGTTGGTAAAGACCAAATATTACACTTTAACCAAGTATTCAAAACATTAGAATTAGCAGGTAATGAATGGGCTAAAAACTGTGTACACATTCCATTTGGATTAGTTAAGTTCGCAGATAGAAAGCTTTCAACAAGAAAAGGTAATGTAGTTTTACTTGAAGACTTATTAAACGAAGCTATAGATAAAACAAGAGAAACTATAGAAGAAAAGAACCCACAATTAGAAAATAAAGAGGAAGTAGCTAAGAAAATAGGTATAGGAGCTATATTATTTACTTACTTAAAGAACTCAAGAGAAAGAGATATAGTTTTTGATTGGAAAGAGATGTTAAGCTTTGATGGAGAAACTGGTCCATATGTTCAATACTCATATGCAAGAGCTAAGAGTATATTAAGAAAAGCTGAAGAACAAAACATAACAGCTGAGCCAGATTTCACAAAGTTAACTTCAAAAGAAGAATTTGAATTAGCTAAAACTTTAGAAGGATTACAAAAGGCTGTAGTTTTAGGAATAGATAAGTTAGAACCTTCAGTTGTAACTAGATATTCAATAGAAGTAGCTAAGGCTTTCAATAAATTTTACAACAACCATACAGTTTTAAATGTAGAAGATGAAGGATTAAAGGCTGCAAGACTTGAACTTATAAAAGCTACTGCTCAAGTTATTAAAAATGCTTTATTCTTAATAGGAATAGATGTAGTTGAAAAAATGTAGTTTATAATAAAAAATAACCAATTCCATTTGGAATTGGTTATTTTTTTACTTCTTATTATCTTTTCTACTAGGACAACTTCCTTTAGATGCACATCCGCTGCAACCACTACATTGTCCTTTAGAGGATTTTTTGAAGTTTTTATATAATATAAACACAACAGCTATTACGATTAAAGCTGTAATAAGAATTTCCATTTAAAACACCTTCTTTAAAAGATTAATAAACCGATATGATAAATTATGAAGGCACTTATCCAAGCAACTAGGAATTGGAATATTACTGATAAAATTGTGAACTTACCACCATATTCTTTTTTCATAACCCCTACAACACTTATACATGGTGTATAAAGTAATACAAATACCATGAATGAGTAAGATGAAAGCGCTGTAAAGAATTGAGGTAACATATGAGTTAAATCACCTTTATAAATAACTTCCATTGTTGATATTATAGTTTCTTTAGCCATTAAACCAGTTAATAATGAAACTGAAGCTTGCCAATCTCCAAATCCTAATGGAGTAAATATTGGAGCTATAAATGAACCTATGTTATATAAGAAACTATGAGTTATATCCTCAACCATTCCAGTAAAGTTAAAGCTTTGAAGGAACCAAATAACAACACTCATTGCAAAGATAATAGTTCCAGCTTTCTTTAAGAAGCTCTTTGATTTATCCCAAAGTTGAGCTAATACAGATCTAACTTCTGGTACTTTATATTCAGGAAGTTCTATAATGAATGGTTCTTCATCTTTCTTGAATAAAGTATTTTTAAATACTAAGCCTAATATGAAAGCTACTAATATACCTAATATGTATAAAGATGCAACAACCATAGATGCATTATCTGGGAAGAATAATCCAGCAAATATTACATATACAGGTAGTCTAGCATTACATGACATAAATGGTGCTAAAAGAGCAGTAAGTTTTCTATCCTTTTCACTTTCTAAAGTTCTAGCTGACATAATAGCAGGAACTGTACATCCAAATCCTGTTATCATAGGAAGAAAAGCCTTTCCTGAAAGTCCTATTTTTCTCATGAACTTATCCATTAAAAAAGCAACTCTAGCCATATATCCACTGTCTTCTAATATTGCTATACATAAGAATAAAGCTAATATTATTGGTAATAAGACTATAATTCCACCTACACCGGCTACGATACCATCAACAAGTAATGATTGGAACCATGGAGCCGTACCTGATAATAGATCACTTAAGTATGGCATTAAAGTATCACCTAAGAATCCATCTAAAGCGTCTGAAATAGGTTGTCCAACCCATGAGAATGTAAATTGGAATACAAAGTACATAAGTGCTATAAATAATGGGTATGCAAGCCATGGGTTTAAAAATATTTTATCTAACTTATCAGTTAAAGTAGTTGAAGAATTACCTGATCTATTAAAGCAGTCTGATAATTTATCTTCAATAAATTTATAAGTATGAGCCTCATCCTTAAATGAGTAAGTATTTTTATCTAAATATTTTTCGAAATTACCTTTATTTAAGAATTCTTTAACCTCATCTAAGCCTTCTTTTTTAGATGCTGTTATTGGAATTACTTTAAGATTAAAAGCCTTTTCTAATTTTTTAGGATCAATTTTGATTCCTTTTTTCTCAGCGATGTCATTCATGTTAAGAAGCAATACTATTGGCTTCTTAAAGTCTTTAAGTTGCATAGTTAAATATAGGTTTCTATCTAGATTAGAAGCATCTACTATATTTAATATTAAATCAACATCTCCAGATTCTAAGAATTTTTTAGATACTTTTTCTTCGTTAGAGAATGTATCTAAAGCATATATACCAGGTAAATCCACTATTTTGTTAGAGTTGAAAAATCCTTCCTTTTTATCAACTGTAACACCTGGCCAGTTTCCTACATGTTGGTTAGAGCCTGTTAAGGCATTAAAAAGAGTAGTTTTACCAACGTTAGGATTACCGAGTAAGGCTATTGTTGTCATTAGTTTTCCCCCTAATTAAATTATTCTATTTTATTTATTATTTTAAAATTATATTTTTAGCATCTTTCTTTCTGATTGCTAAATCAAATCCTCTTAAATTTACTATTAATGGATCACCAAGTGGAGCCACTCTTTTAAGTTTAACTTCTGTTCCTTCTATACATCCTAAAGCAAGAAGTCTTTTAGCTAAACCATCGTGTCCGCATATTTTATCTACAACACCTGCTTGGCCTATTTTTAAATCATATATACTCATCTTAAGCACCTCACTAATGAAAATCATTATCAAATTCATTTAAATTATATCAAGTTACTTGGAATTTGTCAATTGATAAATTCTATTAATTAAAAATTTAATTAATATTTATTAATACTTAACGAAATAATGATATAATGATATAATATTTTTGTTATAAGTTTATATAAGAAAAGAGTGATAGAGTGATCATAAAAGAGCATGAAATAGATATAAATGATTTAGATCTTAGTAATGCCCTATCTTTTAATGAAAATTATGATATATATAAACAGGCTGTATATTTTGATTTAGAACACTATGTATATAAAAAACCAAAGTGCATAGGTGTTTTTGGTGCTGGATATTTTGATGAAGAGAAATCAAAATTCATTACTACTCAGTACATGATAGAGCATAAGGGCGAAGTGAGAGATATTCTTTACTTAGCAAAGAAATATTTTATAATGGTTGCAGCAGAGAAAAAGAAGAAATACATAGTGACTTTTTCTGGAAATAATGATTTTACAGTTATAAATTATTTGTTTGATAAATATGGGATAAACTTTGATTTTAATAATTACTTTAGATCTGTGGATATACAGAAAATTTATGAGCATACTTTTAAGCAAGGGATAGGTCTTAAAGCTTTGGAAAAGAAATTTGGGATTGAAAGAGAAGGTGATGTTCTTTCAGGATCAAATTTAGCAAAAACATTCCATAAGGTTTTAAAGGATAAAGATTATTTTCAAAGAATGCCAAAAGAAAAAGTTGAAAAGATACTTGTCTATAATGAGCAAGATGTTGTAAATTTATTTTACATATTATTAAGTTGGAAAAAGATATTAGTTAATTTAGAAGACAGTGAGAGTAAGGAAAGTGAAAATTAATAGTTTATTATAGTAAATAAAACTATAAAAACTAAAGGCACCAATTATTGGTGCCTTTAGTTTTTATGCTTTTTTATAGATTTTCCATCAGAGGTTAAAATAATAGTTCCATCTTCATCTGTTCTAAAAACCTTAGTTTTATAGGAAGATAATTTTTTAAGGGTTTCTTTTGCTGGATGTCCATATGAATTATCTAGCCCTGAAGAAATTATAGCTATTTTAGGAGAAACTTCTTTTAAAAAGGAATCTGTTGAAGAAGTTGTACTTCCATGATGTCCTACCTTTAACACATCTGACTTTAAATTTTCATTTGATTTAACTGCTTCCATTTCCGCTTCAGTCTCTGCATCTCCAGTAAACAAAAAGGAGGTTTCACCATAATATATCTTAAGGATAGGTGAGTAGTTATTTAGGTTTTCATAGGTTTTATAAGAGGGAGAATATACCTCTATTTTAGTATTTTCACCTAAATCTATAGGAAGAGATTTTGATTTAGATATAGTATTTATATTAAGATTCTTTTCTTTTAGTGCAGTTACCATGTCTTTAAATATATCAGTATTTTCTGTTACTTTAGGTGCACAAAAATAGTCTACATCAAATTTTTTAATAATAGATTCAATACCTCCAATATGATCAGCATGAGGATGAGTGGCTATTATAAAATCAAGCTTCTTTATTCCAAGGTTTTTTAAATATTTTACTAGAGAATTAGTAGATTCAGGAGTACCTGCGTCTATTAAAAGATTTTTACCATTGCTTTGAATTAAAGCAGAATCTCCTTGTCCTACATCTATATAATGGACTATAAAATTCTCATTTGGAATTGAATATGAAGTAGAATATAAAAATATTGATGTTACTAGTATAAATATTAAAAATAAACTAACTTTTTTAGAGGTGATTTTCAATTAAAAAACTCCTTTGAAAATAATTAATCATATAATAGATTATTAACAGATAGTTAAAGGAATAAACTTTAATTTGTAAATTTTATAATTACAATTAAAATAAACAATGAAAATTTTTGGAAAGATACAACTTTAGTGATATAATTGAATTGGAGATATTCATCTTTAAACTTGTAAAAAATAAAAAGGGGGCTTAATAATGAAAAAAGAATTTTGCTTAAAGCATGGAAAAGTAACTATGAACTTTACTGCAAAGTATTGTGATAGTTTTGAATCCATAATAAATAGCGAAGGATTTAGAAAAGTTTTAGAAACTTATTTAAAAAAGACTAAAAATAAAAAGAGTCATAATTTTAGATTCTTAAGCGAAGCCATAGGTACTGAAGACATAAAGGTTATATCTAGGTACTTAATAAGCACATTAAAGCTATTATCTATGATGGGGGCTGATGAGGTATTAGTTGTTAATGACGCTTTTGAAGGATTGCTTGAGGATAAGAAATCTTTTGCTAATATTATAGATGATGTCTATTCATTCTGGAGAAAGTTAGAAAGATACACTGTTATTCAAAATAATAAAGTAAAAGATGGTATTGCAGCAGTTGGATTTGTAGATGCTAATAAAAGTTTTAATGATTTAATTTTAAGATTTTACAGAAGACTTCAAAAGAATCTATTAGGAAGTATGCCAAACATACTTAGGCAGGTTTCTGCTGGTGGAAATGCAAGTATTATGGTAAGTAATTTAATATGGCCAAGTCCAAGGGAATATTCCATACTAGATCATATTCCATTTATAGATGCAATATCCTTAGAAGCACCATTTATAACTTATCCAAGTAAGAATACTAGGGATGGTATATTCTTAGAAACAAGTGAAAATCCATTAAGTGGATCTCATATAAATAGTGAAGAATGGTTTTGTTATCCTGCTAAGGTAGGGGAATTATTAGCATATGTATATTTCCATAGAGATTTTATGTCTCATGGAATAAGTTTATGTAATTTGTTTGATTTAGCAACTGTAGAGGAGTGCAGAGGGGTAAAACCAGATATTATTTATGTTTTCGGAGCTAAGGATGATGATGATGAATTAAAAACTTGTTTCTATGATGATGAAAAAAATAATATCATGCTAGGGTATGCTAATTATAGTGAAGAAATAGATTACTTTGGATATATGAAAAAAATGATATTAACTCTTCACAATATAATAATGATAAAAAGAGGATATATGCCTATTCATGGAGCTATGGTCAACGTGGTTCTTAAAAATGGAAAAGAAGCTAATATTGTAATAATGGGTGATAGTGGAGCTGGAAAATCTGAAAGTTTAGAAGCATTTAGAGCCTTGAGTGAAGAATATATAAGTGATATGACCATAATTTTTGATGACATGGGTGTATTTAAAAATGTAGATGGCATAATTAAGGGGTATGGAACTGAAATAGGAGCCTTTGTAAGACTTGATGACTTGGATCAAGGATATGCATTTAAGGAAATTGATAGAAGTATATTTATGAATCCTGATAAGATAAATGCTAGACTTCTTATGCCAGTATGTAAGTATGATGATATAATAAAGGGATATGATGTAGATCTTTTCCTTTATGCTAATAATTATGATGGGGTAGATGAGGGAGAAAAATCTATTGAATATTTTAATAATCCAGAGGAAGCGAAGAAAATTTTTAAAGCTGGTGCTAGAATGGCAAAGGGAACAACTACTGAAAATGGCTTAGTGGAATCATATTTTGCTAATCCTTTTGGACCAGTGCAAAAGAAAGAAGAGATGGATTTAATAATAGATAAATATTTTGATGATATGTTTAATAATAAAGTGAAGGTTGGACAAATAAAAACTTGTTTAGGAGTTTTAGGTTTTGAAAAAGAAGGACCTAAAAAAGCAGCCATAGAACTTTTCAATATAATTGAAAAAATGTAAAATGGTATGTATAAAAGTAACTTTTTATAAAACTTACAAACATATTCTGAGAATTACTAGATTTCGCTAAGAATTTATAATTATTACTCCGAAGATATTACTAAAACTTCGAAACTTGCTACGCTTCGAACAGTCTCAGTTTTTTAACGTAATATCTTCTGCGTAATAATTTAAATTCTAAAGCTCATCTAGATATTCTCTTCATATTGTTTGTAAGTTTTATTTGTTATATTTTGATACAGACCCTTTATTTTAGTCTTTTATACGATTGAAATAACCGTAGAATGATAAGCAGTATAATCCTGCTAATCCTACTAATACATATATTGTTCTACTCCAAATAGAAGCTATTCCAAAGATTGAGTCTACTAAATTAAAATTCATGATACCAATTAGACCCCAATTTAGAGCACCTATTATTACTAAAGTAAGAGCAATAATATTTAATGTTTTCATTGTTAACACATCCTTTTCTAAGATATGTTAATATTATTAGTAGAAATTTGTATTTTATTCATAGTTAAAAATATAAAAAAAAGAAATAGCTTAAGCTATTTCTTTTTTTAAAGGGTTATATTTCTATCTATTGGTTGAGATAGAGATATAAATGTATCAGTTCCGCTTATTCCTTCAATATGATTAATTTTGTTCATTAAAATATCTTGAAGATCTGATATGCTCTTGCAAATAACCTTAGCGAAAATAGCATAACCCCCAGTTATTAAATGAATTTCAACTACTTCTTTAATTTTTGAAAGTTCATCAAAAACATGAGTGTATGATGAAGTTGAGTTAACATGAATACCAACGAAGCATGTAACGTCATAACCTAATTTAGGTAAATTTAAAAGTATTCTAGTACCTTTTATAATTCCTAAGTCTTCCATCTTTTTCATTCTAACATGGATTGTACCACCTGAAACGTGGCATATTCTTGCTATCTCTAAGTAAGGAGTTCTGCAATCTTTAATTAGGATATCTAAAATTTGTAAATCTAATTCATCTAAATGAGTTGATGTGTTTATTAAAGACATAGTATCACCTCTTTAAAATTTGAATAAAATGATAATTCTATTTTATCAAATTTTTTATAGAAATACTATATATACTTTTGAAAATCACAAATATATTTTTATTAATTTAACACATTAATAAAAATGATATTGTAAATGTTAATTTTATAAGAACAACTTTAAAAATTAAAAACTTGAAAATGTTTTTCTTTTAGACTAATATATTATATAAGGAGTATTATGCAAGGAGGCAAAACTATGGGAATATTTGTATTAATTTTACAAATAATACTTTTAGCAGTAGTGATTTTCGGGGGATTTTCATTATTAAGTAGATTTGTATTTAACAAAGTTAAAATTAATAAATGGATAATTTTAGCTGCAGCAATAATAATCTTCCTTATTCCTACGTTCATCCCTATGAATCAATGGATTGTGTTAGCAATTTCTGCAGTAGCAACTATATTATTCTTATGGTTCTTAGATATTCTTAGAAATGGATATCCAAAGCTTAAAAAAGAGAAAAAAGTTGTTATTAAACCAAAGGCAAAACCAAATAGAGTTAAACATAATAAGGATTCAAAAAAATAAACTCCATTATTAATGGAGTTTGTTTTTTTATTCATAATTAACAAAGATGGGAGAGGACATGGCCTCTTTATTGTTATTTAAATAAACTTTAGCTACAAACCAAGTTTCATTTAAAGAAACTTCCTTTTCAAAAATATATTTAACATTATGCAAATCTATATCTTTAATTTCTTTAATGATTTTTCCCTGGTTAGTTAAAAATTGAACTTTAGATATTTTGTTTATATGATCTTCAACTTGTAAATAGAGACTAATTTTTGAAGAGGAATCTACAGTTATTGTTCCTCCCATAAAGGTTGAATTTAAAGAAAATAGCATTTTTAAAGTTTTTGATTCCGTTGAAAATATATGTCTATTTTTAAATGCATCAAGTAAGGAGTTTTTATTTAATTTATGTGAAATTACGCAGGTTAAATTTTCGCTATCTCCTTGATTTAATTTGTGATTGTCTTGGGAATTTATAGCTCCTATTTTAAATCCCTTATCTAAAAGGGAGAAAAATTGAGAGTCATATCTTGTATAAGTACTAGGTGGGATTCCATTTCCAACCTCTATAGAACATAAAAGTTTATCTAAAATAGGAGTAAATTCAATTTTTTTAGCTATGGAATTTTTAGGATGATTAATACTAAGTAAGGCTGTGTGATCATTAATGAGCCAAAGTAATAGATATTTAATGTCTGGAATTATTCCAGTAAAAAATGTATTAGGACATAGGATATTTAAGTGACCTAAGGTTGTTGATTTAGCTTCAAAACCACATAAGGCTAAAAAATCAGAATGTTTTTTATTAAATTTATTTATACATTTATTTAAATACTCCCATTTTGAAATTTCTTTATTTTTTTCTTTGATAGTTTCGCTTAAATATTTATTATGATCAGTAATTATTAAAAAATCCAATCCATTAGAGCGAGCATGTTCTAGGGATTCATAAGGACTACTTTTTCCTGTTGATAAGGATGTATGGGAATGGGGAATTCCATAATAAAACTTAAGCTTATCAAAGGGTATAGATTTTTTATCCATTAATACCTCTTTATAAATATTAGTATAGTATATAATATTTATAATATTTAGATTAAATGTGTTTTATTTATTATTTTTATATATGATTTTTTAAGTATATAATGTTAAGTATATTTAAACTAAAGTATCTTAGTTTTTATTAGAGAAATCTTTACAATAGAAAAGATTAAATTAAGCATACAAAAGCATAAGTAGACATATTCTACTTTCATATGATAAAATTACAAGAATGACTAAGAGGTGATCATATGTTAATTGAAATTAGAGGAAAGAAGCCTGAAATAGGGGGAAAAACATTTATAGCTCACAGTAGTGATATCATTGGTGATGTTACTATAGGAAGAGATTGTGGAATTTGGTTTGGATCTGTAATAAGAGGAGACGATAATTTAATTAAAATAGGAAATGAAACCAATGTACAAGATAATGCAGTATTACATGTTGATAAGGAGCACACTATTGAAATTGGGAGTGGTGTTACTATAGGACATGGTGCTATAATACATGGGTGTAAGATAGAGGATGAATGCTTAATTGGTATGGGAGCAATAATACTAAATGGAGCAAAAATAGGAAAAAATACTATGATTGCTGCAGGAACTTTAGTAAGTCAAAACAAGGAAATACCAGAGGGCGTGTTAGTCATGGGAGTTCCAGGAAAGGTTGTTAGAAAACTTACTGAGGATGAAATTGAAAGTATAAAAAATTCAAGAAGAGAATATGTAAAGATGAAAAATCTTTATATTAAATAAAGGAGGAGCTTATGATAATAAACATAGGACAATTTAATAAAATGAAAGTAGTAAGAGAAGCGGATTTTGGATACTACTTAGACAGAGGAACTAGAAATACTTCTGATGATATATTAATTCCAACTGGAAATTTAGATGGAAGAGAAATTAAGGTTGGAGATGAAGTAGAAGCTTTTATCTATAGAGATTCTAGAGATAGACTTATAGCTACATTAAAAGAGCCTTTAGCTGTTGTAGGAGATGTTGCCTTATTAGAAGTTAAATCTGTTACTAAAATAGGTGCTTTTGTAGACTTTGGTTTAGAAAGAGATATACTTGTTCCATTAAAAGAGCAAAAATACAAAATGGAAGAGGGTAAAAAGTACTTAGTATATATTTATGTAGATAAAACAGGAAGATTAGCAGCAACAACAGAGGTAGATAAATATTTAGATGAAATAGAAGAACCTAAAATGGGAACTGAAGTTTCAGGAATAGTTTATGGATATCAAACTAATGGATCTTTAAGAGTGGCAATAGATAATAAACATAGAGCTGTGGTTCTTAAAAATGAATATTTTACAAATATTAAACCTGGAGATAATATAAAAGGTAAGATAATAAAGGTTTATGAAGATGGAATAGTAGGATTATCTTTAAGAAATCATAAACTTAAGGAAAGAAATGAATTAGGAGACACTATATTAAATTACTTAAAAGAAAATGGTGGAGTTATGAGCTTAAATGATAAGAGTACTCCAGATGAAATAAGAAATACTTTTAAAACTTCTAAAAATTACTTTAAAATGGCCTTAGGTGGACTTATGAAAAAAGGTTTAATTGAGCAAGATGAATTTGGTACTAGATTAAAATAATAAAAAAAGAGCTATATGGAGTTTTTACTCTATATAGCTCTTTTTTATTACTATAAGTAGTATAAAAAATAATTTTTAGGGGATTTTATTGGTATAGGTGGTGAATTTTATGAGGAAAATAAAAGTAAATAGAATAATATTTCTTATAAGTTTAATATCATGTTTATTCATTGGAGGTAATACTGCTTTGGCAAAGGAAAATCCTAATACTATAGAATTTCTAAGCTATGATGAAGAAATCTTAATTTTAAGAAGTAATGATGAAACTGTTCTTATAAGCGAAGGTGATAATGTAGAGGGAATCATAGAAGGAATAAATAAAGAAAATTTAAAGGAATTTGATTTGTTTGTTTTAAGATCTATGGAAGAAGAAACTGATGAACTTATAAAAACTTTGATAAATAAAAGTAGTGTAAAGAAAATACTTCTTCCCACTTTAAAGGGAGTAAGTGAAGAGGTAAGTAATCTTACAAAGAAAAAAAATATAGAAATAGCATCTATGGAAGAGGGATTTAACTATAACAAGGAAAGCATTTCTTTAAATGCAAAGAAAGTAGAGAATTCTAAGGAAGGTATGATTTTTGCTACTATAGATAATATTAAGCTAGCTGTTTTATCAGAAGAGGCTTATGACAGTGCAATTAACCTTAGTAATATAGAAGATTGTAGAGTTGAGATTTTAAATTTAATTGACTCAGAGAAAGAAAATAAAAAAGAAGTAAAAAAATTAGTTAAGAGATTAAAACCTTTAGTTATAATAGAGGATTTAGATAATGGGAAATCCATAGAAAAGTTAGGAGTAAAACATTATAACTTAAATGAAGAAAAAGGATTAAAAATAATGAGAGTTCTTGGAGAAACTAAAGAGTTCAAGGTTCTTTCAAAAAAGGAAGGCTATACATCAAAATAACTTTTTATAAAACTTACAAACATATTCCGAGAATTACTAGATATTCTCTTCATACTGTTTGTAAGTTTTATTATTATATTTTGATATAGCCTCCTATCTGCTTTTTAAAGAGATTTTTCTAAACCTCGATGAGAATTTCTCCTTTATTATTAAAAATATGAATATAGAAGCTGCTATAGAAGTTACAGCTAAAACTTGAACTCTAAAATCAATAAAAGAAAGTTTTAGTGAAAGTGGACTTAAGCATATATAGGTTAAAACTCCTGTTAATATATATATTAAAAAGTTTGATAAGGATAAACCTATATTTATATTTTTATATATTTCATAAAGGTTTAAACAAAGAGAAAGTGATGAAATTACAAGCATAGTTATTGCATAACCATAAATATTTATAGATGGTATTGCAGTTAAGAAAAATAACAATGTAACTTCTAAAACTTCTGTTATTATAGTATTTCTTAAAATTACATTTTGTCTTCCAAGTCCATTTAAAATTCCATACATAGTATTTGAAGTAAATACTATTGGCATCATTACTGAGGTTATTCTTATATATTCTCCTAAATCATCTCTTCCAAAGAATAATTTACCTAAAGAGTCAGGAACACATAGGCCAATTACTGTGGTACAAATACCTATTAAAAAAGCTATTTTAATAACATCTCTAATTCTTTTAGTAGCTGAAAGATAATTCCCTTTACTTAAAGTTTGAGATAAATCAGGTATTAGCATAGTATTTATTGAAGAAACTATAATTATAGGAAAAGTTACTATGGACATAGCCATGGAAGAATATTTTCCTATAAGAGAAAGTGCTTGGGAATAAGTAAATCCTGCAACTATAAGCCGTTTAGGAACTAAAAGTGTTGATATAACGCTAAAAATACTCATTAAAAATCCATTTAAGCATAAAGGTACTGAGGTTACTAAAACATCAAATAATAATTGAGCACGGCTTTCCCCCTTTGCATTTGTTTTTGGAAATTTACTCATTGAGTATTTAAAATAGCCAAATAAAAGTATTAAACTTTGTAGTTCTCCAAGACATAAGGCTAAGTAAGCTAAAGTAACTAAAGACTCTAAAGTTTCAGCTTTAAATATAAAAATTAATATAGCTAAAACAAAGATACGTAAAGATTTTTCTAAAATATCTATAAAAGAAGGAACAGTAATTTTTGAAGTCCCATAGAAAAATCCCTTTAATATGTTTGAAAGTGCTATAAATATCATAGCTGGACAAGTTACCATTATAGATTTTATTATTCTAGGATCCTTAGCCCAAAAATGTCCGATTATAGGTGATAAGAAAAATACAAATATTCCTATTATAAGACACCAAATAAAGTTAAAAATAGCCACAACTTTCATTGTTCGAATTATGTTTTTATAATCATCTCTTGCTGAATATACAGCAGTTATCTTAGAAATGGATGCAATTATACCAGCTGTCATAATTGATATAAATAAATTATAAATAGGCATTATAATACCATAGAGTCCCATTCCTTCAGGGCCTAGTACCTTTGATAGGTACATAGAAAAGATAAAACCTAATAATCCAGTTGTTAAGTTAGAGGCTGTTAGCATGAAAGAGTTTTTATAGAAATCATTTTTACTCAATGAATCACCACCCTATTTAAAAGTTCAATAATAATGAATATTCACAACTTATGTTAAATATTCATTATATAGGAGGTAATTATTATTAATTATCTATGAGTTTCTAATTATTAAAATTTATTATTGAGGCTTTTTTAGGGAGGAAATATGAAGAATGTTATAAAGTTTATAAGTTTAATTTTAATTAGTGCATTACTAGGAAGTATAATATGTTTTTTTACTAATAAAGATGGTAAATATTTAGAAAGTGAAAGTTTTAGTGAAGAGTTAATACTAAAGGGATTAAAGGGAGCAAGAGCCTTATGTAATGATGAAGAGAATATTTATATAGCATTAGAAAATAAGATTTTGAAAATAGATAGAAATAATAATGTGTTTTTAGAATTAAAAGAAGAGGGAAATATATATGATTTAGAATATTATAATGAATTTTTATATTATACTTTAGATGAAAAGTTAGTATCTTATAATATAAAAAGTTCAGAAAGAGAAGTTTTAATTGAGGATATTCCTAATAAGGGTATAAATAAAGAGGATACTAGGATTTTAATAAATGATGGAAAGCTTTATTTAACCATAGGAACTTCTACAAATTCTGGAATAGTAGATGAAGAGGGAGAAAATCCTGATATTCCTCCAGTAGATATTGTTTTAAGTGGAAGAAATTATGATGAAAATAAAAAAGGAGCTTTTGTGCCCTATAATACTAAGACAGTAAAGGGAGAAAAAATAAAAGGAAATATATTAGGAAATGGAGCTATTATAGAATTTAATATAGAGAGCAAGAAAAAGCAATTATATTCTTATGGAATAAGAAATGTTAAAGGCTTTGATTTAAATAGTTCAGGAGAAATTTTTGCAATTGTTGGAGGAATGGAAGATGAGGGGTATAGACCTTTAAGTGGAGATTCAGATTATATATATAAAATAGAAGGAAAGGGAACTTGGTATGGTTGGCCAGATTATAGTGGAGGAGATCCAGTTAATTCTCCAAGATTTAGAGAAGAAGGAAAACCTATAATTAATTTTATAACAGATGAACATAAAAGCTATGTAATGCCAAAGCCACTATACCAAAGTGAAGGCACTAGAAATATAAATACATTATTAATAGATAGAAAAGGAACAATTTTAGAAGATGAGAATTCATTTTTATTCTTTAACAATAAAAATAATACTCTTTCAAAATTGTTAAAAGAGGGAGAGGTTAAAGAATTAATATATTTAGATAAAAATTCATATATAAATGATATGAAGATAATAGGGGACAATCTTTATATATTAGATGGGAATAAGGGTGTACTTTTTAGACTAGAAAAAAGTAACACTATAAATAACACACCTATTTATAGTTACTTTATTATATTAGGAATAAACTTTATATTCATTGGAGTTTTAGGTATTAAGTTCCTACTATCTTTAAAGAAAAAATAAATTAAGTAGTTGCTTTGAATTTTTAAATATAAAAAAATAATTATAAAAAATAAAATTATAAGAGTAATTTTTTCTAATAAGCATAGAAAGAATTACTCTTTAAATGTATAATAGAAATTAATATGGAATAAATTGGGAGTGGTATTATGATGAGAGAAGTTATACTTGATATGAGTAACATAAATTTTAAAGGTAACACTTTAGATGTTGGTATAAATAACTATGGAATTATTTATAATATTTTAAAGCAAACAGAAAGTGAAATAAGTGTAGATTATTATGTTGAAAGTTTTAATGGAGAATATAGAAATCAATATGATAATGGTGTGCTTTTCTTTTCCTTAAGTCAATTGCATAAGAATGAGGTTGAAGATGTTATAAAAAACATATGGAGTAATGTAAGATTTGGAGGAAACTTATATATATGGGATAGAGAAAAGCAAAAAAAAGAAACTGTAAATGATAAGGTTAAAGTTTTAATGACGGGAAATAAAGAAAAAGAGTTTGAATTTATAGACAATAGTATTTCTAATGAGTTTACAATAGATAGCTCAAAAAAAATACTTGAAAAATATTTTGAAATAGAGGAAACTAAAGTTTGTGATAAAATAATATTTATCAAAGGAATAAAGAGAGGAAGTATAAAGAATGAAAATACTGCTAACAGCAATAAACTCAAAGTACATTCACAGCAACCTAGCAGTGAGGTACCTGAAGGCATTTACAAAGGATTTAGATTTCCAAGGTGATATAAAAGAATTTTCAATAAATGATAGAGTTGAGAATATTTTAGAAGGTATTATTGAGGAGAAACCAGATGTAGTGGCTTTCTCCTGTTACATATGGAATATGGAATTTGTAAATAGACTAGCTGAACTTATAAAACTTGTTGATCCTAATATAGAAATACTTTATGGTGGACCAGAAGTTTCTTATGAAGGAAAAGAATTTTTAGAAAATCATCCAGGTGAATATGTAATAGTAGGAGAAGGAGAAAAAACTTTTAGAGAGTTTGTTCTTTATAAGCTTGGAGAAGGAAAAATAGAAGATATAAAAGGATTAAATTATAAGAGGGATGGGAAAGTCTTTGAAAATCCTAAAAGGCCTGAAATGGATATGAATGAATTAGTATTCCCTTATACTTATGAAGAAGATATAAACAATAAGATTGTTTACTATGAAGCTTCAAGGGGATGTCCTTTTAAATGTAAATATTGTCTTTCATCTGTAATGCATGGAGTTAGGTTCTTAGATGTAGAAAGAGTAAAGAAAGAACTAAAATACTTCATGGAAAGAGGATTAAAATTAGTTAAGTTTGTTGATAGAACTTTTAACTGTAATAGAGAATATACAGTGGAGCTTCTTAAATATTTAAGCGAACAGGATACAGAGACAAGATTCCATTTTGAGGTTGCAGCAGACCTTTTAACAGAGGAGCAAATAGAAATATTAAATAATGCTCCAAAGGGAAGATTCCAATTAGAGGTTGGAGTTCAAACTACAAATAATGAAGTCCTACATAATATAAATAGATATATTACATATGAAAATATAAAAGAGAAAGTATTAAAAGTTGCATCAGGAAAAAATGTAATGCAACATTTAGATTTAATTGCAGGACTACCAGGAGAAGATTTAGAGTCATTTAAAAAATCTTTTAATGATGTTCATGCCATAAGACCAGATGAAATTCAATTAGGTTTCCTAAAATTATTAAAGGGATCTTCAATGAGAGAGGAAGCTGAAAAATGGGGAATAGTTTATTCACCTTATGCTCCATATGAAATAATCAGAAGTAAAGATATAAGTTATGAAGAGCTTTTATTGTTAAAAAAAGTAGAAGCCATGGTTGATAAATATTATAATTCATGTAAGTTTAACAATGTAATTAAATTCTTCTTAAATATATATGAGAAACCTTTTGATTTTTATTATGACTTAGCTATGTTCTTTGAAGAGAAGGGTAATTTCAAGAGAAGTATAGGAAATGTTGAATATTATAAGATATTATTAGATTTTTATCTTGAGAAGATAGGAGGAGAGGATGAAGGTCTATTTAAGGAAGTTTTAAAATTTGATTATTTATGCTTTAATAAAAAGAGATGGTTACCAGACTTTTTAGTTAGAACAATTACTAAAGATGATGAACAAAATATAAAAGATAGTTTTGATAGACAAATGCCATTTAAAAAAGCTCATATAGAAAAATTTGAATTAGATATAATTAATTACATTAAAAATGGGAAAATTAACTTTGAACCAAAATATCTTATATTTGATGAAATGAATTTTGACTATGATTCATATGTAGAAGTGGAAAAGAAATAAATGGAAAATTAAAAAATATTAGTATATTAGTCGTATTAATATACAATATGAAAAGATATTAATACGACTTTTTTGTAAATGTTAATAATTTTAATCTTTTATTCAAAAAAATGTAATGTGGATTTTTGCAAAAAAACCTTTGAAAATGTATACAATCATAAAATTATGTTGAATTAAGTTAATTTTCATGTATAATTAATATTAAGGGTTAATTAATACTATATAAAGTATTAATATATATTTTATAAAAATTCCTTATATAAAGGTGGTGAAACTTTGGCAATAGAAGCAATAAAAGAAATTAAAAAAGTTGAATTGCAAGCTGATGAAATGATTAAAAAAGCTCATGAGCAAAGCAAAAAAATAATTTCTGATGCAACAATAGAAGCTGATGAAAGATATAACTCAATAATAGAAGAAGCTAAAAATGTTGCAAGAGGAATTGTTAGCAATGCAGAGGAAGCCGGAAGAAAAGAGGCTGAGGTCATACTTTCAGAAGGTGAAAAACAATGTGCTGAGGTATCAAGTCTTAAAGGTTCTAAGATTGATTCAGCAGTAAATTTAGTTATTGAGAGGATTGTGAAAACTAATGGCAATAGTTAAGATGAATAAATTCACCTTACTTGCCTTTGAATCAGAGAAAGAAAAGCTTCTTAAAAAAATTCAAAGTTCTTCAGAAGTTGAGTTCATAAACTTACAAGATGAAGAAAAAGTGGAAGGCAATGAAGTCTTTGAATCTCTTAGCAAAGATGATTTAGATGCTGAAACAACTCTTATAGAAGAAAATGTTTCAAAAACAAGATCAGCTTTAGACTTCTTAAAAGAGTTTGTTGCTGAAGTTGGAGGACTTAAGGCTTTAAAAGCTGGTAAAGAAAGCTTAACTTTGGATGAGCTAGAAGTAAAGGTTGAAAATAGCAACTGGGAAGTCGTTTATTCAGAGGTTAAGAAAATGGAGAGAGAGCTTGCTACTCTAGAAAACGAAAAGACAAAACTTTTAGGTGAAATAGAAATCTTAGAGCCATGGCAAAGTTTCGATGCTCCACTAGGTGAATTAAATAATTTTGAAAAAGTAGTTGCGTTCTTAGGTGTGATTTCAAGTCAAAATCTTGAAAACATGAAGAATGAAATTGAAAGCGAATTCAAGGAAAGTTATATAGAAGTTATTTCTAACACTGACCAAGATTCATATGTCTTTGTAATGACAATGAAAGAAAGAGCTGAAGAAATGGACGAAGTTTTAAAGAACTTTGGTTTTTCAGCGTTCCAAACTAAGTACAAAGAAAAAGCTTCAGTTCTTGTTGAAGAGTTTAAATTAAAGATACAAGAAATCGAAGCTCAAAAATCAGACTTAAAAGGAGTACTTTCAAATTACAGAGAAGAAAAGAGAACTTTAGAACTAGCTTATGAATATTACAGCAACATACTTCTTAGAAAAGAAGCAAGTGAAAACTTCTTAAAAACAGATAGAGTAGTTGTTATTCAAGGTTGGGTTCCTAAAAATGATAATTCTTCTTTAGAAGGAATCATTCAAAGTTCAGTAGGAGATATGTATTATCTTGAGTTTGAAGAAGTTAAGGAAGAAGAGGTTGCAGAAGTTCCAGTTAAATTACACAATAAGGGACCAGCAGCAGCTTTCGATTCAATAACAGAAATGTATAGCTTACCAAGATATGATGAAATAGACCCTACACCACTTTTAACACCTTTCTACCTAGTATTCTTCGGCATGATGGTTGCAGATTTAGGATACGGACTAGTATTATTTATAGGATCACTATTAGCTATGAAATTACTTAATTTAGATGAGGCACAAGAAAAGTTTGCTAAATTCTTTATGTATTTAAGTATAGCTACAACTATTGCAGGTGCAATATTTGGTACTGCCTTTGGATTTGAATTGAAATCTATAGGGCTTATAAATCCAAGTAAAGATACCAACTTGTTACTTATGTTATCAGTTGGATTTGGGGTTATTCAAATATTCTTTGGATTATTTATAAAAGCGTATATGTTAATCAGAGATAAGCAATATTTATATGCTTTATTTGATGTAGGATCATGGATTATGCTTTTAATAGGTCTTCCAATGATATTCTTTGATGGTCCTATAAGCTTAGTAGGTAAAGTATTATCAATAGTAGGTTCAATATTAATAATCTTAACACAAGGTAGAGATGAAGAAACAAAAGGTGCTCAAATAGGTCAAGGTTTATATGCCTTATACGGTATAACAGGATACGTAGGAGACTTAGTATCATATACAAGACTTATGGCTTTAGGTATTGCAGGTGGATCAATAGCAGCTGCACTTAACCTAATAATAGGTATGTTCCCAGGAATAGCAGTTATAATTGTAGGACCTCTATTCTTTATAGCAGCTCATACATTTAACATGCTTTTATCATTACTTGGAGCATATGTTCATACAGCGAGATTACAGTACGTTGAGTACTTCTCAAAATTCTATGAAGGTGGCGGAAAAGCATTCACACCATTTAGAACAATAAATAAATTCATAACAATAAAAAGAAATAAATAAATTATAGTTAAAATTAAATTAAAATAACATTATATTTTCAGGAGGAATTAAATTATGGAAAACTGGATTTCATATTTTATGGCAAATTACGGAGGATTAATATTTGGAGCTTTAGGTATAGCTTTAGCTGTAGGTATGTCAGGTATAGGATCAGCTAAAGGTGTTGGTATAGTTGGGGAAGCAGCAGCGGGATTAGTTACTGAAGAACCAGAAAAGTTTGGTAAAGCATTAGTTCTTGAATTATTACCAGGTACACAAGGTCTTTATGGATTCGTTATAGGTTTCTTAGTATTTAACCAAATCAGTAATGGTGATGCATCATTAGCTAAAGGATTATACTTATTATTTGCTTGTTTACCAATAGCTATCGCTGGATTATGGTCAGGTATATCTCAAGGTAAAGCAGCTGCAGCTGGTATCCAAATCTTAGCTAAAAGACCAGAGCACAATACTAAAGGTATCATATTCGCAGCAATGGTTGAAACATATGCATTATTAGGATTCGTTATATCATTCTTATTAGTAAATGGTGCAAGCGTAATAAAATAGTAAGCAAAGATTGGAGAAGTGAAGGGAATGTCAAATTTAAATAATTTAACTTCCAAGATTCTAAATGATGCTGAAGAAAAGAAAAAGTATATATTAGCTGACGCTGAAGCACAAAAAGATAAAATAATATCTAAGAAAACTAATAGAGCAGAAGCGGATAAAGAAGAAATAATAACTAAAGCTAATATAGAAGCAGAAGTTAAAAAAGCAAGAATAATTTCAAATGCTAAATTATCAGTAAGAAATGATATGTTAAGAGCTAAGCAAGACGTTATATCAAAAGTATTTAACGAAGCTATAGAAAAATTACAAAATCTTTCTAATGGAGATTATAAATATTATGTTATTTCAACTTTAGATTCTTTAGAGTTAGAAGGAACAGAAGTTATTATAATCAATGAAAAAGATAAAGATATATTTAGCAATGAGTTCTTGGAAGCATTAAATAAAGAACTTGAATCTAAAGGAAAAAAAGGAAGTATTACATTAAATATGGAAGGCAAATTTAATGGTGGCTTCATATTAGATAGAAATGGAATACAAATAAATAATACCTTTGAAGCTTTAATTAACTCTTTAAGAGGAGAGTTAGAGTTTGAGGTGAACAAAGTATTATTTGATTAAGGAGGATGAAGAATGGATTCAATGCAATTTTTGCAATTAATTCCTAGAATCAGAGTATACGAAAAGAAACTCCTTGATAAAGCTCAAATAGAAAGAATGATAGATGCAAACACTTCAGAAGGTGCATTAAAAGTTCTACAAGAAACAGAGTATGCAGCATTTATGAATGAAGTAAGAAGACCAGATGATTATGAAATTCTTTTATCAAATGAGTTAGTTAGATTATATAAAACTATGTATGAAGCTAGTCCTTTAAAAGAAATCATAGATGTTATGGCTTTAAAATATGACTATCATAACATAAAAGTGTTAGTTAAGGGGAAAATCTTAGATAAAGATTTTTCCCAAATGCTAATACCAGTTGGTATGGTAGGAGTAAATGATTTAAAATCTGCAATAAATGGAGAAGATTTTGGTAGACTTCCTAAGAAAATGGAAGAGTGCTTAAGAAAAATATTTGAAAAGTTTGAGGAAACTAATGATCCTCAATTCATAGATTTAATCGCAGATCAATACTTATATGCTCATATTCATGAAATTGCAAATAAGAAAAATATAAAAGATAAGGCTTTAGATAGATATCTTACTAATCTTATAGATTTAAATAATGTTAAAACATTATTAAGAGCTAAAAAGCAAGATAAAAATGTTAACTTCTTTTTAGATGCTATAGTACCAGGCGGTAGTATAGATGCAAGTAAGTTTAGAAGTTTATACTTAGATACAATCGAAAATATTCCAAACAACTTAAGTAGTAAAGAATATTCACAAGTACTAAGAGAAGGTATAGCTAGTTACATAGAGACTTCATCAGTTAGTGAATTTGAAAAGCTTATTGATAATCACATAATGAGTATAATGAAGGAAGCTAAAATAGTAACTAAAGGTTTAGAGCCAGTTTTAACATATATGTATGTTAAAGAGAATGAAATAAAGCAAATAAGAACTATCATGGTTGGTAAATTAAACAATATTACTAAGGAAGTAATAAGAGAAAGGCTGCGTGATGGATATGTATAAGAAAATAGGAGTTGTAGGTGATAAAGATTCAGTTTTAGCTTTCAAAGCTCTTGGAATAGATGTGTTCCCTGTAGTTGAAGATGAAGAAGCTAGAAAAACAATTGATAAGCTTGCAATGACAGGTTATGCAGTAATCTTTGTTACAGAGCACGTAGCTAAGAATATAGAAGAAACTATCGAGAGATATACAAGACAAGTACTTCCTGCTGTAATATTAATTCCAAGCAATCAAGGAACTCTAAATATAGGAAAACAAAGAATATCAGATAACGTTGAAAAAGCAGTTGGCGTTAACATTTTATAGAAAGTAGGTAGATAACTTGAAAACGGGGAAAATTATCAAGGTTTCAGGTCCTTTAGTAGTTGCTGAAGGTATGGATGAAGCTAATGTATATGACGTTGTAAAAGTTGGAGAAAAAGGTCTTATCGGAGAGATCATTGAAATGAGAGGAGATAAGGCTTCAATCCAGGTATATGAAGAAACATCAGGTATTGGACCTGGGGACCCAGTTATAACTACTGGAGAACCACTTTCAGTAGAGTTAGGACCAGGACTTATAGAGTCAATGTTCGATGGAATACAAAGACCTCTAGACGCTTTCATGAAAGCAGCTAATTCTGCTTTCTTAAGTAAAGGAGTAGAAGTTAAATCTTTAAATAGAGAGAAAAAATGGCCTTTTATGCCGACTGCTAAGGTTGGAGATAAGGTTTCAGCTGGAGACGTAATAGGAACAGTTCAAGAGACTGCCGTTGTTCTTCATAGAATAATGGTTCCTTTCGGCGTTGAAGGTACAATAAAAGAAATCAAAGCTGGAGATTTCAATGTAGAAGAAGTTATCGCTGTAGTAGAAACTGAAAAAGGTGATAAGAACTTAACATTAATGCAAAAATGGCCTGTAAGAAAAGGTAGACCATATGCAAGAAAATTAAATCCAGTTGAACCAATGACTACAGGACAAAGAGTTATAGATACTTTCTTCCCAGTAGCTAAAGGTGGAGCTGCTGCCGTTCCAGGACCTTTCGGAGCTGGTAAAACAGTAGTTCAGCACCAAGTTGCTAAATGGGGAGATACTGAGATAGTTGTTTACGTTGGATGTGGAGAACGTGGTAACGAAATGACAGACGTTCTTAACGAATTCCCAGAACTTAAAGACCCTAAAACTGGGGAAAGCTTAATGAAGAGAACAGTTCTTATAGCTAATACATCTAACATGCCAGTTGCTGCCAGAGAAGCATCAATATATACTGGTATAACAATAGCAGAGTATTTCAGAGATATGGGATACTCAGTATCAATCATGGCTGACTCAACTTCACGTTGGGCAGAGGCTTTAAGAGAAATGTCAGGAAGACTTGAAGAAATGCCTGGAGACGAAGGTTACCCAGCATACTTAGGATCAAGACTTGCTGATTACTATGAAAGAGCTGGTAAAGTTGTAGCTTTAGGTAAAGATGGAAGAGAAGGAGCTGTTACAGCTATCGGAGCAGTATCCCCTCCAGGAGGAGATATATCTGAGCCAGTTACACAATCAACTTTAAGAATAGTTAAAGTTTTCTGGGGACTAGATGCTCAATTAGCATACAAGAGACACTTCCCATCAATTAACTGGTTAACATCATACTCATTATACTTAGAAAAAATGGGTGAATGGATGGATGCTCACGTAGCAGATGATTGGTCAGCATTAAGAACAGAAGCTATGGCACTTCTTCAAGAAGAAGCAAACTTAGAAGAAATAGTAAGACTTGTTGGTATGGATGCACTTTCAGAAGGTGATAGATTAAAACTTGAAGTTGCTAAATCAATAAGAGAAGACTATTTACAACAAAACGCATTCCATGAGAATGACACATATACTTCATTAAATAAACAGTACAAAATGTTAAACTTAATCTTAAGTTTCAGACATGAAGCTGAAAAAGCTTTAGAAGCTGGAGTTTATTTAGATAAAGTATTAAAACTTCCTGTTAGAGACAGAATTGCAAGAAGTAAATATATTTCAGAAGAAGAAATAAGTAAGATGGATGACATCTTAGTTGAATTAAAATCAGAGATGAACAAGTTAATCAGCGAGGGAGGTGTTCTAAATGCTTAAAGAGTACAGAACAGTTACAGAAGTTGTAGGACCCTTAATGGCTGTTGAAGGCGTGGAAGGTGTTAAATACGATGAACTAGTTGAAATAGAAATGCAAACTGGTGAGTTAAGAAGAGGTAAAGTTCTTGAAGTTAACGGAGATAAAGCTATGGTTCAGCTTTTCGAAGGTTCAGCAGGAATCAACCTTAAAAATACAAAAGTAAGATTCTTAGGAAGACCACTTGAAATTGGTGTTTCAGAAGATATGTTAGGAAGAGTATTCGATGGTATGGGAAGACCAAAAGATAATGGTCCAAATATAATACCAGAGAAGAGATTAGATATAAATGGAGAAGCTATAAACCCAGTTGCTAGAAACTATCCATCAGAATTTATTCAAACTGGTATTTCTGCAATAGATGGACTTAACACTCTAGTTAGAGGACAAAAACTTCCTGTTTTCTCAGGATCAGGTCTTCCACACAAAGAGTTAGCTGCTCAAATTGCAAGACAAGCAAAAGTTTTAAACTCAGATTCTAAGTTCGCAGTTGTATTCGCTGCTATAGGTATAACTTTCGAAGAAGCTGAATTCTTCGTAGATGAGTTCACAAAAACTGGTGCTATAGATAGATCAGTTCTATTTATGAACTTAGCATCAGACCCAGCTATCGAGAGAATAGCTACTCCAAGAATGGCATTAACTACTGCTGAGTACTTAGCATATGAAAAAGGAATGCATGTTCTTGTTATAATGACAGATATAACAAACTACTGTGAAGCTTTAAGAGAAGTTTCTGCAGCTAGAAAAGAGGTTCCAGGAAGAAGAGGATATCCAGGATACTTATATACTGACCTTTCAACATTATATGAAAGAGCAGGAAGATTAGTTGGAAAAGAAGGTTCAATAACTCAAATTCCAATATTAACAATGCCTGAAGATGATAAGACTCACCCAATTCCAGACTTAACTGGATACATCACTGAGGGACAAATAATCCTTTCAAGAGAACTTTACAAGAAAGGAATAATGCCTCCAATAGATGTTTTACCATCATTATCAAGACTTAAAGATAAGGGTATTGGTAAAGGAAAAACTAGAGAAGATCATGCTGATACAATGAACCAATTATTCTCAGCATATGCTCAAGGTAAGCAAGCAAAAGAACTTGCTGCTATCTTAGGAGAATCAGCATTATCAGATGTAGATAAAGCATACGCTAAATTTGCTGAAGCTTTCGAAAATGAATATGTTTCACAAGGTTTTACAACTAACAGAACAATAGAGGAAACTCTAAATCTTGGATGGAAATTACTTAAGATCTTACCTAGAACAGAGCTTAAGAGAATTAGAGATGAATATCTTGAAAAGTATATGCCTGTTGGAGAGGATGAGTAAGAATGGCACAAAGATTAAATGTCAATCCTACTAGAATGGAACTCTCAAAGCTAAAGAAAAGACTAGCAACAGCAACAAGAGGACATAAATTATTAAAAGATAAGCAAGATGAGTTAATGAGACAATTCATAAATCTTATCAAATATAATAATCAATTAAGAGATGAAGTTGAAAAGGAACTAGGAAGTTCCTTAAAAGACTTCGTTATGGCTAGAGCTGTTATGAGTTCAGAGTTCCTAGAGGAAGCTATAGCATACCCTAAAGAAGAAATTGAGGTTGAAGTGGGAAATAAAAACATAATGAGTGTAAATGTGCCTATAATGAACTTCAAAAGAAAATTAGAAGGTGATGAAGGTAGTATTTATCCTTATGGCTTTATGAATACTTCAGCTGAACTTGATGATGCAATTTCTAAACTATATGGAATTTTACCAAAGTTATTAGAACTTGCAGAAGTTGAGAAATCTGGTCAGCTTATGGCAGACGAGATAGAGAAGACAAGAAGAAGAGTTAATGCTCTTGAATATATGACAATTCCTCAATTAAAAGAAACTATCAGATACATCAGAATGAAGCTTGATGAAAATGAGAGAAGTGCCTTAACAAGACTTATGAAAGTTAAGTCTATGATAGAGCAAAGAGGATAATATATTTAAATTAATAAAAAAGGCAATCTTATGTTAATAAAACATCAAGGTTTGCCTTTTTTCTTTACTATTTTCAAAATAAAATGTATAATTTTATTAAGCAAAATAGATATTTTAATATAATAAAAATTTTAATAATATTTTTATATATGTAAAATATCTAAAAATATGGTATAATAAGTAAATATTATACTGAAATATTAGGGGGGCTTAAAATGAACAGTGTTATGAATTTAACAACTTTAGAACAAATAAAAGCATATTCAGATCCTTATAGACTGAAGATAATAACTTATCTTAGAAATAATCAAGAATCTGCTACGGTAAAGGAAATTGCTGATTTTTTTGGGGAAGTACCAGCAAAAGTTCATTACCACATTAAAAAATTAGAAAAAGCAGGTATCTTAGAGCTTGTAAAAACAAAAGAAATAAAGGGAATAATAGCAAAATATTATTATCTAACTGCAGAAAGCTTCAATATAGAGGGAAATCAAATTAAAAAAGAAGCTAAACAAGTTTACAAATCTCAAATATTAAATATTCTAAGTGAATATTATGATAGTTCAAAGGAACAAACTATGAAAAGAATATCTGAGAAAGTAGATACTGGTAATGCAGAAGATTCCATAGGTTTCAATTATAAGAACATATACTTAAATGAAGAAGAGTTTAAAGAAGTAAATAGACAAATGAGAGAACTGGTTAAAAAATACGAAAGAAAAGAAGAAGGAAAAATGCCTTGTCATGTATTTTCAGTTTGCTTAAAACATGAAGTAGAGTAATTATTAAAATATGATTAAATTTCTTAATTAGTGACATAATAAGAAGTGATAAAATAATTTTAATTAAAATGTCATTAATATGACTTATTAATCTACTAGAATAGTATATGTAAGAAAAAATGTTTTTAATACAGAGGGAGAAAAAATGATTAAGTATTTAATTGTGATGCTTATTCCTTTTGTCATAGTATATCTATTAATGCCAAAGTTTATTGAATTTGCAAATGAAAAGGGTTTTGTTGATAAGCCTACAGGAAGAAAAAAACATGATAAATTAACACCTTTAATAGGTGGGGTTGTTATGTATATAGGATTCTTTGCAACATACCTTTTTGGAATAGATTCTACAAGGCAATTATCACAAACTTTTATTATATTTATAGCATCTACTTTGGTAATAATAATAGGAGTAATTGATGACTATTATAAGGGAAAGGGCAAAGAGTTTCCAATTTATCCAAGGGTTATAATTCAAGTTTTAGCTGCAACTATGGTTTTTAAAGCTGGGATTGTTTTTAGAGGTATAACTAATCCATTTACTGGAGAGTTTACTCAATTTTCAGGATGGATTCAATATATACTTACAATAACATGGATTTTTGGGGTTACTACAGTAATAAACTGGTCTGATGGAATGGATGGATTAGCAGGAAGCATTTCCATAATATCTGCTATGACTATGTTTGTTGTTGCTCTTGCAAAAGGACAATTTAACTCTGCATATATGTCAATAACTCTAGTAGGGTCAATATTAGCCTTTTTAAGATATAATAGACATCCAGCGCGGGTATTTATGGGTGATTCAGGTGCTAACTTTTTAGGGTTTATTTTAGCTATTATAGCCTTAGAAGGTGCTTTTAAGCAAGCAACAGCATTATCTATATTAGTACCAGTATTAGCCTTAGGAGTTCCTATTTTTGATAATATCTTTGTAATTTTTAGAAGATTTCAATCTGGAAAGCCTGTTTATGAAGCTGATAGAAGCCAAATACATTATAGGCTACAAGAAAGAGGAATGTCTGTAAAGCAAATTGTGTCATATATATGCATACTAAGTGGATGTTTAAGTTTAGTATCATTATTAATAATTATGATAATATTATAAGTATTGACTGTCTTTAAAGTATAATAAGTTTTAACTTAGATGCTTTAAAGACAGTCAATAATATTTTACAGAGAATATAATTTATTAGTGAAAAATTTATATTTTTATGTTTTAATATATTTATAGGAATTTTGAAAGGAGAAGTTAAATGGCTGTTAAGAAAATAGTTCAAATAGGACACGAAGCTTTAAAAAAAGTTTCAGAACCTGTTAAAGATGTTAATGAAGTTAAAGGATTAATACAAGATTTAAAAGATACATTAGCAACTGTAGAAGGAATAGGATTAGCTGCACCTCAAATAGCAGTTAATAAAAGAGTTGTTTATATAAATTTTGGAGATGGTGAGAATGAATATGTTCTTATAAATCCAGAAATAACAGGAGTTTCAAAGGAAACTTATGAAGACTATGAAGGTTGTTTAAGCTATGTAATGCATGAGGGATTAGTTGAAAGACCAAGAGCAGTAAGAATACAAGCTTTAAATGAAAAGGGTGAATTAAAAGTTTATGAAGCTCAAGACCTTTTAGCAAGATGTTTCTTACATGAGATAGATCACTTAGAGGGTATTATGTATGTTGATAGAGCTAAAGAAATGTACGAATTAGTAGAAAAGTAAATAGCTAGTTTAAGAGTATAGATTTTAAAATCTATACTCTTTTTTTATATTTTTACAAAAAAGCCTTGATTATCGTTTACAAAAGTATTATTATATAGTTAATCGGTTCAGTGAAGCGGTTAACTAGGGAGGGATATTAATGAATAAGATATGTGTACTTGGAAGTATGAATATGGATTTAGTTTTAAAGGTTAAAGATATGCCTAAAGTAGGAGAAACTATACTTTCTAAGTCATTTCAAAAAATAGCTGGTGGAAAAGGAGCTAATCAAGCAGTAGCAGCTAAAAGAAGTGGCGCAGAAGTTTTTATGATTTCTAAAATAGGAAAAGATGAAAATGGAAGAGAGTTAAGAGATAAATTAGTAGAAGATAATATAGATGTTAAATATGTTTTTGAAGATAGAATAGAGCCAACTGGAATGGCTTTAATAATGGTAAATCATAATGGAAATAATTCAATAATTGTTAATGCTGGTTCAAATATGACATTAACAAAAGAGGAAATATATAGTGCTGAAAATTTAATAAAAGAATCAGATATTATAATTTCACAATTTGAAACACCAGAGGATATTACAATAGAAGCATTTAAAATAGCTAAGGAGAATGGAAAAGTTACAATATTAAATCCAGCTCCAGCTAAAAAAATAAAAGATGAATTATTAAATTACACAGATATAATAGTTCCAAATGAAACAGAAGCAGAGCTTTTAACTGGAATTGAAATAAAAGATATAGAAGATGCTAAAAAAGCTGGGGATATATTCTTAGGTAAAGGAGTTAAGTTTGTAATTATTACTCTTGGTGAAAAGGGAGCAGCTTTAATAGGAAAAGATTTTTGTGAAATAGTTCCAGCTTATAGAGTTAATGCAATAGATACTACAGCAGCTGGAGATAGCTTCATTGGAGGCCTAAGTTCAAAGTTAGATACTAAAAATTTAGGAAGAGAGACTTTAAGTAGCTCCATAAGATTTGGAAATAAGGTATCATCAATAGCAGTACAAAGAAAAGGAGCTCAACCATCAATACCATATTTAAAGGAAGTTTTAGAAGTTTATAAGGGAGAAGAGTAATTATGAGAAAAACAAGCTTATTAAATAGTAATATAAGTTCAGTCATATCAGAGATGGGACATACTGATATGTTGGCTATAGGGGATTGCGGATTACCTATACCAAAGGAAACTGAGAGAATAGACTTAGCTTTAATAAAAGGTGTACCTGGCTTTATAGAAACTTTAAAAGCTATTTTAGAGGAATTACAAGTAGAAGAGGTACTTATTGCTAAGGAAACAGAAAAGGTAAGTCCAGAATTATTTACAGAAATAAAAGAAGTGATAAAAGATACTAAAATAACTTTTATATCACATGAGGAATTAAAGAAAGAATTAAAAGATTGTAAGGCAGTTGTTAGAACTGGAGAACAAACTCCATATGCAAATATAATCTTAAAATCAGGGGTTGTTTTTTAAAAAGTTTAAAAATGAATATTCTACTCAGTATTTATTGAGTGGAATATTCTTTGCAAAATAGGAATTATTTTGGGAGGTGTAGTAAATGGGTGAAAGAACACCAATGCTAAAAATGGTAGGTGTATCAAAATCCTTTCCGGGAGTCAAAGCTTTAGATAATGTTAGCTTAATGGCTTATGGTGGAGAAGTTACTGCTTTAATGGGAGAAAATGGAGCAGGAAAATCAACTTTAATGAAAATACTAAGTGGAGTATATAAAAAAGATGAAGGTAAGATATTCATTGAAGGAAGGGAAGTAGAAGTAAAGGGAATTAAATCAGCAGAAGAAGCTGGAATAACAATAATTCACCAAGAACTTAGTGTTTTAAATAACTTAACTGTTTCAGAAAATATTTTTTTAGGTAATGAAAAACATAGTAAATTTACAGGAAGAATAAATAAAAAATTATTAGCTGAAAGAAGTAAAATGTTCTTAGAACAAATAGGTTGTAATATAGATCCAAATAGATTAGTTAGTACTCTTAATGTAGGTGAAAAGCAAATGATAGAAATAGCAAAAGCTTTAACTAAGAATGCTAGAATAATTATTATGGACGAGCCTACTACAGCCTTAACTGATGTAGAGACTGAAAACCTTTTTAAAGTAATAGAGAATTTAAGAAAAAAGGGAATAGCAATAATATACATATCACATAGAATGGAAGAAATATTTAAAATATGTCATAGAGTAGAAGTATTAAGAGATGGTAAATATGCAGGAAGTGCAGAAATAAAAGACATAGATAATGATAAGCTTATAGCAATGATGGTTGGAAGAACCATAGAGGATCAATTTCCATACAGAGATGTTAAAAAAGGAGATTTAGCTTTAGAAGTTAAAAATCTTAGCTGTAAGGAAGGTGTTAAAGGAGCTTCATTTACTCTTAGAAAGGGAGAAATATTAGGAATTGCAGGTCTTATGGGATCAGGCAGAACAGAGCTTGCAAAAACAATATTTGGAGAATATAAAAAAACAAGTGGTGAAATTTCTTTAAATGGAAGTGCTATTAATATAAATTGCATAAGTGATGCCATAAATAATGGTATATGTTATCTTTCAGAGGATAGAAAAAAAGAAGGCTGTATTTTAGGAATGTCTGTTGGAGAAAATATGACCTTATGTAACTTAAAGAAATATGAGAATAAGTTTAAATATCTTGATAAAAAAGAAGAAGCAAAGGATATAGAGTACTATATTAAGAAGATAAACATAAAAACTCCAAATAAGGAACAATTTATTAAGAATTTAAGTGGAGGTAATCAACAGAAGGTTATACTTGCTAAATGGCTTATGCTATCTCCAGAAGTATTAATAATTGACGAGCCAACTAGAGGAATAGACGTAGGGGCAAAGAAAGAAATTTATGAACTTTTAAATGAACTTAAAGCTAGTGGAAAAGCCATAATAATGATTTCTTCAGACTTACCAGAGGTTTTAGGAATTAGTGATAGAATTATGGTTATGAGTGAAGGAAGAATCTCTGGAGAATTAAATAGAGATGAAGCAAACCAAGAAAGTATAATGAAATTAGCCGTTGGAATAAACAATTAGGGAGGATTACATAATGAAAGCGAATGTTAAAGCAAATATATCTAAATATAAATCTCTTATAGGACTAGTATTATTATGTATAGTTATTACTATAGTTACTCCAAACTTTTTAAGTGTATCTAATATAACTAACGTATTTACACAGGTTTCAGTTAATGCAATCATAGCAATAGGTATGACTTTCGTAATTTTAACTGGTGGAATAGACTTATCAGTTGGATCTACTTTAGCTATTAGTGGTGCCGTAGGGGCTTCTATTGTTAAGTCAACTGGAAACGTATTCTTAGCAATTATAGTGGCAGCTGTTATTGGTATAGCAGTTGGATTAATAAATGGTTTATTAGTATCAAAAGGAAAATTACAAGCATTCATAGTTACTTTAGCTACAATGACAATATTTAGAGGAGCTACTTTAGTATTTACAGATGGTACTCCAATATCAAAATTACCTGAAGCTTTTGTTAAAATAGGAAATGGTAAACTTGGATTTATGCCAATACCAGTTATAATAACAATAATAATAGCAATCATAGCAGTATATGCTTTATCACAAACAAGATTTGGAAGATATTTATATGCTTTAGGTGGAAATGAAGATGCTTCAAGATTATCAGGAATAAATACAGATAAGATAAAAACTTTAGTTTATGTAGTATCAGGTTTTGCCTCAGCTATTGCAGGGGTAATAATAACAAGTAGAATAGGATCTGCTTCACCTAATGCAGGAACAGGATTTGAATTAGATGCTATCGCTGCTGTAGTAATAGGAGGAACTTCTTTAGCAGGGGGAGAAGGAACAATAACAGGTACTTTAATAGGTGCTCTTATTATAGGTGTACTTAATAATGGATTAAACCTTATGAATGTATCACCATTCTATCAATCAATAGTAAAAGGTTTAGTTATATTAATAGCAGTACTTTTAGATAAAAAGAGCAGAAAAAATTAAGAAGCTTAAGAGGTGAGTTTTATGCATATAAATAAAAAAATATTTTCAGTTGGATTAATGCTCATGATGCTTATGACTTCATTTATAGGGTGTGGAAGAGATAATAAGCCTAAAATAGGAATGGTTGTATCAACTCTTAATAACCCATTCTTTGTAAATATGAAAGATGGAGCAGAAAAAGAGGCTGAAAAATTAGGATATGATTTAGTAGTATTAGATTCTCAAAATGATCCAGCTAAAGAAAGAGCAAATGTAGAGGATTTAGTACAATTAGGAGTTATTGCCTTACTTATAAATCCAACAGATAGCGATGCCGTAGTTAAGACTGTTGAGGTAGCTAACAAGAGTAATATTCCAGTAATAACATTAGATAGACAAGCTAATGGTGGAAAAATAACAAGTCATATAGCTTCAGATAATATAAAAGGCGGAGAAATGGCTGCTGAGTATGTATTAGATAAATTCAAAGATGAAAAAGGACCAATAAATGTAGTTGAGATACAAGGTATTCCAGGTGCATCAGCTACTAGAGATAGGGGAGAAGGATTCCATAATATAATGGATAAAAATGATAAATTTAATTTTATTTCAATACAAGCTGCTGATTTTGATAGACAAAAAGGTCTTCAAGTTATGGAAAATATAATCCAAGCTAATCCTAATATACAAGTTGTATTTGCTCACAATGATGAAATGGCTTTAGGGGCAGTTAAAGCAATTAAGGCTAGTGGAATAAATGCATTAGTTATAGGATTCGATGGAAATGATGATGCTAAAGATTCCATAGATGCTAATGAAATGACAGCTACAATAGCTCAACAACCAGATTTAATTGGAGCATTAGGAGTAGAATTAGCTAATAAGATATATAATGGTGAAAGCATTAAAGATAAAATAGCAGCAGACCTTAAGGTATATACTAAATAATTAGTAAAATTTTAGATTTGTTTTGATTAATAATATTAAATAATGCTTGTATATGCTAAATAGTAGGGGTATAGGTAGTCATAATATGGTATAATTACTGTTGTTATAAAAGGAAGCGGACAAGAGGTGTTGCGTAAAATGGGAAAAACTACATTACTAGACATAGCTAAAGCAGTAAATGTATCAAAGACCACTGTATCTATGGTGTTAAATAATAAAGAAATAAATGTTTCAAAAGAAACTAGAGAAAAAATATTTAAAGCTGCAAAAGATATGAATTATATACCAAATTCCTTAGCTAGAAGCCTAAGTACTAAAAAGAGTTATACTTTAGGTATGATAATACCAGATATTCAAAACCCTTTTTTCTCAGAAATGGCAAAGGCCATAGAAATTGAAAGTGAAAAGCATGGTTATAGTATTATTTTGTGTAACACTCTCAATGAAAAAAAGAAAGAAGAGGAATACTTAAAACTTTTAATTAGTAAATTAGTAGATGGTGTTATAATAGCAGCTTGTGGTGATGGTAAAGAGTGGATTAAAATTCTAAAAAATAATAAGATTCCCTTTGTTATGATTGATAGAATGGTTTCAGATGAAAAAAATGCTAATGGTGTATTTTGTGATAACAAGAAAGGTGTTGAATTAGGAGTAAATTACTTAGTTAATAAGGGCAATAAGAATATTGCCTTTGTTACAGGAAAGGCTAATTTAGAAATAGCTAATTTAAGACTAGAGGGTTTCAAAAATACGGCAAAGAGCTTGGGAATATCTAATGAGACCATAATAGAAGAATCTGATTTCTCTATGGAAGGTGGAATAAATGCCACAGAGAGAATAATTAAAAATAATAAAAAGGTAGATGCAATTTTTTATAGTAGTGATGTTATGGCAATTGGAGGTATGAAATACTTAATAAGAAACGGATATAAAATACCTGAAGATATAAGCATATTAGGTTATGATAATATAAACATTTGTTCTTATATGGAGCCAGAATTAACTACCATAGCTCAACCAATATATAAAATTGGTGAATATTCTTGTAAACTACTTATGGATTTAATAAACAATAAATCTTTAAAAAGCAAAATAATAAATTTAGAGCCTTCTTTAGTAGAGAGGGGAACAGTAAAATAATTAAATGAGGTTGTGTCAAAAGTTAATGATAAGACTTACAAACATATTCCGAGAATTACTAGATTTCGCTAAGAATTTATAATCATTACTACGAAGATATTACTAAAGCTTCGAAACTTGCTTCGCTTCGAACAGTCTCAGCTTTTTAACGTAATATCTTCTCCGTAATAATTTAAATTCTAAAGCTCATCTAGATATTCTCTTCATATTGTTTATAAGTCTTATTAAAAGCTAGTTTGATACAGTCTCATTTTTATTTTTTTCATTTTACTTAAAAATAAGTTTTGTAAAAAGTAAAGTTAACATAGTTTTTCAGAGAAAATAAATTTATGTTATAATTATAAGATATGAAGCACTTAAATAGAGGAGTAAATATGTTAGTTGAAGATTTATTGTTACAAAGGTTTAAAGAAGAAACTACAGGAAGAAATTATGCTAAGGGACAAAGAATAATAAGCAACGATCTTGTGGAATCTATAGAAATAGAAGACGAAGAAGATTTAGTGGCCGTTAATGGAATAGTGATTTCAGAACAATTATTTAGTAAATATAGTACGAAATTAGAGATAGATATTAGAACTAGAGGGATTTTATCAACATATTGTACCTGTACTGATTATGAAAAACATGAGTTTAGTAAGGAAAATTATTGTTGCAAGCATTTAGTAGCCACTTTTTATAAAGCTTTAGGAGAGTTAGCTAAGAAAAAAGAGTTTGAAGAGGATAAAAACTTATTTGCTAAGAAGAAAGAAAATAAAATTTTAGATTTAATTCTTCAAGAGGAAACAGATAAAGAAGAGTTGAAAATAGAAGTTTATATAAATAAAAATGAGTGGAGCAATAGCATATTAGCAGAGTTTAAAATAGGAACTAAGTCCATGAGTTCAAATAAACTTTATATATTAAAGGATATTGAGCAGTTTTTAGTAGCTTACTATAACAGAATTCCTATTAAATATAGTAAGGTTTTTACTTTTGATATAAGGGAACAAAAGTTAAGTACTAAGGATAGGGAATTAATAGAGTTTATAGAAAGCTTAAAAGAGATAGAAAAGCCAATAAAAAGCTTCTTAAGAAATAGAGATACATTTATAGAGGGTAAAAGCATAAAGATACCTAATTATTTAGTAAGAGATTTTTTTTGTGTTATAAAAAATCATAGAATTTATTTAAATGAAGGATTTTTTTATAGAGCAGTAGAAAGTGAAGTGCTTTTTGAAGATGTTCCAATAGATTTTTCTCTAAAGGATTCAAAAAATAATTTTGAACTGAGCTCCTTAAACGGAATGCCTAAGGTTTTAGGAGATAGAGCTGATGTATTCTTATATGGAACTAATATATATATTCCTAAAAAAGATTTTTGTTATAAAATAAAGAATTATTTAGATATATTTTCAGAGGGAAAGGTTATAAAGATTGATAAATGTGAAGAGGAAAGAGTATTTAGAAAGCTAATACCTTCCTTAAGAGATTTAACTGAGAATGTAGTTCTTTCTAAAAATATAATGAATAAGACGGTTTTAGAGCCTGTAAAATTTAATTTTTACTTTGATAAAGAGGGGAAAGAAGTAACTTTAACCTTAAAAGTAAAATATGGTTCTTATGAATTTAATATATTTGATGATTGTAAGGAAAAAATAATATATAGAGATATAAAAAAAGAAAAAGAAGTAATTGCCTTAATTGAGAGATTTAGCCTTGAAGAGATAAATAAAAAGTTTTATTTCTATTTAGGAGATGAATATATATTTAGCTTTTTTAAATATGATGTATGCAAATTACAAGAGTATGGAGAAGTGTATTATTCAGAAAACTTTAAAGGTATAAAAAGCTTAGGAAGCAAGGGGATAAAGGGAGACATTAAACCAGGAAGATATAATTATTTTGAGTTTGACTTTAAAATAGGAGATATACCTAGTGAGGAAACAAGAGAAATACTTAGGGCTTTTAGGGAGAATTTAAAGTTTTTTAAACTTAAAAGTGGAGAATTTCTTGATTTAGAAGAACTAGAATTAAAGCAATTTTTAAAGTTATTAGATTCAGTGGATAATGGAGATTTAGAGAAAAATTGCCTAGAAATAAATAATAGTAGGGCATTATATATAGCTAATTACATAGAAGAGAAGGGTATTAGATATATTAAGGGGAAAAAGAAGTTAAATGAATTGAAAAGTAAATTTAAAAATATAAATAAACTGTCCTTTGAAGTTCCTAAGGATCTTAAGGCTAATCTTAGAGAATATCAAAAGTTTGGATACAATTGGCTTAAAACTTTAGAGCATTTAGGCTTAGGAGGAATTCTTGGAGATGAAATGGGACTTGGAAAAACCCTTCAAGCAATTACCTTTATTCTTTCTAATAAGGGAAAGAAAACACTAGTAGTAGCACCCACTTCCTTAATATATAACTGGAAAGAAGAATTCAATAAATTTGCACCTGATTTAGTTGTGGAGGTATTAAATGAAGGCAAGGATAAGAGAGAAGAAGCTTTAAGAGATATAGAGAGTAAGGATGTAATTATAACTACCTATAACTTATTAAAAAGAGATTTAGAGGAATATAAGAAGATAAACTTTGATTATTGCTTTATTGATGAAGCGCAAGCTATTAAGAACCCAGATTCTCAAAATTCTGAAGCTGTTAAAGAGGTTAATTCAGAATATAAATTTGCTTTAACTGGTACCCCTATGGAAAATTCTCTTATGGAACTTTGGTCTATTTTTGATTTTGTAATGCCAGGATATCTTTATGATAGAAAAAGATTCACTGTTAGATATTATAAAAAATTAAATGAAAGTGAAGAAGTATTAAGTGAAATACATAGCCTTATAAAACCTTTCATACTAAGAAGAAAGAAAAAAGATGTTATAAAAGAATTACCTGATAAGATTGAAAAGATGCACTTAGTTGATTTAGGAGAAGATCAGAAAAAGGTATATTCAATATATGCTAATAATGCCTTATCAATTATGGAAAAGAAACAGGATGCAGAGGAGTTTAATAAGAGTAAAATAGAAATATTATCTTATATAACTAAACTTAGACAATTAGCCTTAGACCCTGCTATAACAATAAATGATTATATGGGGGAAAGTGCTAAAATAGAGGCTTTAGTTGAAATACTAAATCAAGGAATAGAAGAAGGGCATAAAATCCTTGTGTTTTCACAGTTTACTTCAGTATTAAAAAATATAAGTAGTAGACTTAAGGAAGAAAAAATTTCTTTTAGTTACTTAGATGGAAGTGTTTCATCTAAGAAAAGAATAAATATGGTTAATGAATTTAATGAGGGTGAAAACTCAGTATTTTTAATAAGTTTAAAAGCAGGGGGAACAGGACTTAACTTAACTTCAGCAGATATTGTAATTCATTTTGATCCTTGGTGGAACCCAGCAGTAGAAAATCAGGCAACGGATAGAGCCCATAGAATGGGACAAAAAAATGTAGTAGAGGTTATAAAATTAATAGCTAAAGGAACTATTGAGGAAAAGGTAGTAGCTCTTCAAGAGGAGAAGAAGGAATTGATTTCTAAGATTATTGAAGAGGGAGAATTAGGAGCAGGAAGTACATTTAATACTTTAAGTGAAGAAGAGTTAATGGATTTATTCAAAGTAGATTATTTAGGTTAATAATAAACTATAAGATAATAAATTTAGGTGATTTAAGAAACGCTAAGGTTTAGTATATAGTTAATAATGAACTGATCATAGTGGTGAAACCTGTATTGGAATGTTAGGTATATAGTTAATAATGAGCCCTATAAATAATTTAAAATAATAAAGTTTACTAATATAAAAAAAGAGCGTATATGAAAATAGCTTATGAATAAAACTTACAAAGAGTATAAAAATAATTTTTACTAATTTTAAATTTGTAAGTTTTATTAAGCTTCATATAAGCTCTTATATTTTTATGTAATCAAATAAAATTAAGATAATATTATTAAGGTTTATAGTTTAATTTTATATGCACTTATAATTTAATCACATAAATAAGTTTTTTATCTCATTATAAATTTTATTCTAAGTGTTCTTATAATGAGATAGTTACTTAAGAAATAAGCTTTAATTAATATATGAACCCATTAGAGGCAGGATTATAAATTACTTTTCTAGAGTAAGGACAATTAATAAGAGAATCAACTGTTGAGTCTAATAGGTTTATTATATCTATTAATGGCACCTTTTCTTTAAGGGAATATTGCAATTTACTTTGAAGCTTAATTAACTCATCTTTATTTATTCCACATACTAATCCTAAATCTTTCTTTAAAAGGGTATAGTAGCTTAAAGAAGCAGTAAGATTTTCAGTTAAGAGTATTAATCTATTTATATCCTTATCTTTTTTTTGAATATTTCTAAGTGTAAGCTTATTACACATAAGCTTTATATGGATGGTTAAATTTATTATTTCCTCTTCATTTTTTGAAGGGTTTTTTATTAGATCTTCTGCTAATATATTTACATATTTTATTAATTTAAGGCTTAATTCCTTTAGCCCTTGATCTAAGTTATAAGGAAATAAAAACTTATTAGCTAAGAAGGTTATTAATATACCTAAAGCTAAATAAAAAACTCTAAAAATAGCTAAGGTATTAACTCCATAGCTAAGAGATGCCATGCAAATAGCAGAGATGGCAGTAAAGAGAGAAAGCTTATAATAGCTTTTAAATCCATAGGTTAGATACAGGCTACAAACTAATACAATAATATGCACAACTTGGCTTTGAAACAAGTTTAAAATAATAATTACAAGGAAAATGGCTAAAAGATTTCCTTTTAATCTGTCTTTACTTTTATTTAAGGTCTCTTCATAATAAGGTTGCATTATGGACATTATAGTTATTCCAAGCCAACTCATTTTAGTAAAATCAAATAGATAGCTAAGAAGTAACACAAGACTTAAGGTTAAGGAGATCCTTAGGGCAAAATTAAATTTTATTGTACCAAAATGTAGAGAATCTCTAAATTTAAATTGGTTTTTATCTGTATTTTTCCATAAATCATAGCTTTTGTATCCTTCACCTTCTTCAAGAGTAGTCATATCAGCTAAATACAAATAAAGATTGGTTACTGAAATAGATAAGTCATGAAAAAAAGTGAACTGATCAGGTAAATCTTCATGAAATCTAGTTAATCTATACAGTTGTTTATCTATTTCATAATAAGAAATCTCATCATTTAAATATAATCTTAAAATATTTATAGATTTTTTTAATTCCTTTAAAAATGATTTAATTAGGGCACTATTGTAATTAAGTTTTGAGTATAGCTTATTTAGATTATATAAATCTAAGTTTAAGTTTTCTAATATTATATATATTTTAAATTGAATACTGCCTAAATTATTAGTTAAAATTTTTCTTTTTCTAGTAGTATAAAGGTTATAACAAATAGTAGTAAGTTCTTTAGAGATAGATTGCTGCAAATCTAAATTATAACTTCTAAAAATAAGGTTATCTACTTGGCTTTCTAATAAAAGTAAAGATTTATTTATGTTATCTTTTATTAATGATTTATAACTTAGCTTGTTTAAAAATAAGTGAAAGATTATTATTAAACTAAAGCCAAAGAAAATAGACAATAATCTTCTAGGTAAGCCTTGAAAGTCTACCTTATAAAAATAAGTAAATACATATAACATTAAGAATGGTTTGTATAATAAAGGGGTATAGGCAACTGAGAGCTTATAGGCTATAAAAAATATGGTGAAGAAATTTATTATAATTCCTAATATAAAGTTGCTTGAGGCTAAAAATGATAAAACAACTATAAAACAATATAAAAACAAAAGTCTTATAGTTTTTTCTAAGGGATTTATTTTAAAATTTTCTTTTAAAAGAATTGAGGAGGTTAAAGCTATTGGATATGCTAAGATTGCATTATTGATTCCAAAGAATATCCAAGAGGCTAAAAATGTTAAAAAGGCAATTGTCCCTTCACGTTTCATTGAATCCACATCTAAATTGTATTTCTTTATAACTTTATCAATCATAAACATCACCTAAACTAATATATAATAAATCTATTATTCCACTTAATATATAAATTTATGTTTGAAATTAAAAAAAGGCATTTATCAAAATACCTTTTGATAAAGCCATTTTTTAATTTAGGTTTGGAAAGATTGAGCTAAGTAACGGAATAGTACCATTAAATACTATTACTATTTTATTATCCCCTACCTTTATAGATTTTATTTGAAGATATTTTATTATATCCTTAAAAGAAAGGATTATATCTCCATTATTTTTGTCAAAGGAAAGTATTGAATTATCTTTTAGGTTTTTAAAGATAGTATCCTTAGAAATATCAATAAAACCAACCTTTCCTTCTTTATAGTGGAATATTCCTTTACCATCCTTGCTTTGAGCTGTAAAGGTAAGTTTTCCTTGGAAAGGTATATCTTTATAGTTTATATCTACATAAATATTAATATCATCATTTTCTATATCTACTTTTAATCCTGTAAGATCTTTTATTGCATCAGGTTCTTCACGTAAAGCTAGTATAAATAAATCTGTTAATTCAGAATCAGAAAATTCAGTTGTAGAGCTAACATTTATTTCTTTTAAAGAAAGATTTATGTTGTTAGGAAGGAATTTTTTTATTAAATTCCAATCATTAAGTTCTATGTTGGAATTCATTGAGGTTACAGGTACTTTAGGAGCAAAATATGATTTATAAACCATTTTTACTCCAAAAAAACAAGCTAATATTAAAATTAATATTGATAATATAACTATAAAAAGTTTATTTTTCTTTTTAGTCATGTTAATTATCTCCAATCTATAAGAGTTTATTAATTCAATTATAAACTAAATTAATTTAAATTTCACTTGTTTTCAAATGAAAGTAACAGATAAGGAAAGAGAAGATAAAATAATATTATAACGATATAATTTGGAGTTAATATGCTTGAAAATAATAATGAAAAAATAATAGATTACAAATCAGGTGATGTTACTGGTGATGGTATTAATGACGAAGTTTATATTATGTCTTGTGCCTTTAATCAATGTTTAAATAGACATTGGTTACTTATTAAAGAGGGAAATTCCGAAAGGGTTGTAAAGTATGAATTGGAAGAAAATAATTATAATTTTGAAGTTCATTTGGAACACTTTAAGGATCCAAATAAATTAGATATATTTATAAGATCCATAGGTGATTGTTTTGGGGGATGTGTTAAGGGACAAATTCTTACTTATGAGAATAATGAATTAAAGGAGATATTTAATACCAATGATTTCTACGAGAAAAATAAAGTAAGTGCCTTTTATAGAGATGATTATAAAGTTGAGGTATTTAACTATGAAAGAAATAAAAAATATATTGTTGATATAAAAGAGAATTTTAAATATTATCTAGACTTTGTATATTACGGAGATGGAAAAGTAAAAGAAGGAAAGGAAAAAGCAAATATAAGTAGTGTATGGGGATGTAACTCATATTATCCTATAGGAAGTGAAGTTGCTAATATAAGCATTATACAAAAGGTTATAGGTCAAGCTTCTACAGATAATATATGTTTAATTGAAAGTAAATTAAGGTGGAAAGATAATTCTTTTAATATAATTGATCAAACAGTAATTTTAAAGGGAACTTCTATAAATCAAAATAATAGAAGTAAAGAAATAAACAATAAAAAAGATTTTTCAATTGATACAAAAAATATTTATGAAGATTTAGTTGAATACTATAATGAATGTGTGAAATTTGATTCATCATCAATATATTGGTATTACTTAGCTAAAGCACAGTTATTAACAAAAGACTTAATTGGAGCTTTAAAATCAATAAATATGAATTTAAGTTTTCAATACCCTTATCCTTCAAAGGAAAAAGCTCTAATATTAAAAGAAAATATTGAATATAGTCTTAGGTTAAATAAATAGTTATTTTTAAAAGTAGCTTTCTGATGTGAAATAGTGATTAAAATGTTTTATACTAAATTTTATACAAGGCAAAGATAATGTAATAGTGTCATATTTAAGACTTATTAGTTAGTGAATTTCCTTGAAAAAAACCATAAAATATTATTAGAAGGTTTATTTTGAGGTGAAATTTATGGGGACGGAAAGTTATTTGCTTAAGATATCTACATTAGGAACATTGTTTTTTGCTGTGTTAGGAATAGCATGGGGATGAACTGTAAAGTCAGAGATGATTTTATTTGATGGAATGTACTCACTAGGTGGTGTGATTTTATCATTACTAGCCCTAATGGGAAGTATTTATATAAATAAAAAAGATTATGAGAAGTATCCCTTTGGTAAGAGGATGATAGAACCTTTAATAGTAATAATCAAATCCTTAGCAATTTTTATTATGTGTATATATTCACTTACAGGCTCTATTAAAGAGTTAATAGCTGGTGGTAATGAAGTTCAATATGGGTATGCCTTAATATATGCCCTAATATCAACTTTAGGGTGTGGAATTGTATATTTTTTCTTAAAGAAAAAAGGAAAAGCTATTAACTCAAGTTTAGTAAATGTAGAAAGTAGTCAGTGGTTAATGGACACTTTATTAAGCCTAGGAGTTTTAGTAGGATTTTTAATAGCAAATATAATTAAGCATACAGAATTTATTTGGTTTAATAAATACTTAGACCCATTAATGGTTATTGTTTGTTCATCAGTATTTATAAAAATGCCTATAAAATCTTTTAGTGATGGATTAAAAGAAATTTTAGAGTTTAAGGCTGATGATAGTATAACTTTAGAAATAGATAAACTTGTAGAGGGAATAGAGAGAGAATATAATTTTGAAGAGGCTATTACAAGAGTATCTAAAACGGGAAATGATTTAAGAATAGAAATAGATTTTATATATAATGAAGAATCTAATATTAAAGCATTAGATGAAATGGATAGGTTAAGAGAAAAAATATTTAATTCTTTATCACATATAAATTATGAAAAATGGTTAAATGTATCCTTTACTAAGGATAAAAAGTGGGCTATATAAAAGCTTAAATTAAAACTTATAAATAGTTTAATAAATAATTTATAAGTTTAATTTATAGGCTATTTATATAGCCTTGTTTATTTAGAAAAAGTTAGCTTGATGAGGGCTTGAATACTCATTTAATTTTTTACTAAGCTCTTCATTTTCTTGTATCATATTTTTTACTAGGTTAATTGATTCTTTATCTAATTGATCTTCTTTTTCATGTAAAAACTTTTGAAACATAATTATACCTGTCTTAAAAGCTTTTATGCTTTCCTCTAGAATTTCACTATCTGTATCAGCTGTAACAGTTTTTATATTGTAAATAGCCTCAGAAGCTTTTCCAAGAATTCCAACATTTGAAGCTGGGGAATCACCAAGAGCAGAGATTTTGCTTGAAAGTTCACAGGCTTCCTTAGAGTAAAGATTTATAACATCATTAAGTAAATTTTTAAGGTCATTAGACTTACATTTTTTTTCGTAACGTTTAAAAATATCCATTCCCATATAAAGCCCCTTAAGATTATCGTTTAAAGCTTCACTAGGAGTTCTATCTGTAATTTTTTCCATGAATATCACCTCTACTTTATTTTGTCCTTTTATAAAAAAATAATTAGAAAAATTTATTTTAAATAAGAAATTCTTAGTTTTATATTAATATTTTAAAATATTGTTTTTAGTAAAGGTTAATTAATAAGGTTATTATTTTAGAGTAGATTAGATTGTGTAATAGAAAATATAATTGAACTTAATAATAAAATCTAATATAATTAACAATATGATGTAGGCAAGTTATAATAATGACTTTATGAAGGAAAATAAATTGATTATACCTAAAAATATGTTCTATCTTTAATATGATTTTAGTTAAATGAATTAGGGTTATAGAAGAATTTAAATGATTAAGACATATTTCGTGAAATAAAGGTGTAAAAGGACTTACATTGTTAGTAAATAATAATGAAGTAGTCTTTTACACCTTTTTTAAGGTATATTTTATAAATTAAAATTTTTTGTTTTATAAATTATTTTTTATTATTTATGATTTAAATGAGAAATTAAACGGGACTATTTAGTGAGGGAGGTATTTATTATGAGTGATAATAAGATTTTAACTTATGAGAGAGAAGTCCTTTCAGAAACTAAAAGGTGGATTGAAAGTGAAGAGGAAAGATTAGAAGGTGAAAAGTTAAAAGCTAATGAAAAACTAGACGCTTTAAATAAGAAATCTAAGGGAGCCTATGATCCAGAAATAGAAATAGTTAAGAAGTCTGTAGACTTTTTATCAAAGGAAGAAGAAAAATTTAAAGAAGCTTATAATAAGCCATACTTTGCAAGAATAGATTTTAGGGAGTATAGAAAAGATTTTGAAAGTTTTTATATAGGTAAATGCGGACTTGGAGATATGCTAGAAGGAGAAGAAAAGGTAATAGATTGGAGAGCTCCACTAGCTGATCTTTATTACAGTGGTACTCAAGGGGAGGCATATTATAAGGCACCTATTGGGGTTATTGAGGGTGAGCTTAGTTTAAAGAGAAAATTTCTTTTTGATGATGAGCATAGCTTAAAGGAATGTTTTGATGAGGGAATTAATGAAATTATTTTAAAATCTGGTCTTGATGAAGAAGGGGATGGATTAATAGACGAATTCCTTAGAATTAATTTAGAAAATAGCACAGGTACTAAATTAAAAGATGTAGTAGCTACTATACAAAAAGAGCAGAATGATATAATAAGAGCACCTAAAAATTCACCTTTAATAATACAAGGGTCAGCAGGTTCAGGAAAAACCACTGTAGCTCTTCATAGACTGGCTTATTTATTATATAGATATAAGGAAACCATAACTGGAGAAGATATTTTGGTTGTAGCACCAAATAAAATATTTTTAGATTATATTTCTGAAGTGTTGCCTAACTTAGGAGTAGATAAGGTTGAACAAAAAACTTTTGAGGAACTAGCCTTAAAAAAGTTAGGTATAAAAGGTAAAGTTATAACTAAGGATAAAAAATTAGTAGAAATTTTAGAAAATGATTTAGAAAAAAATAAATATATGATGAATGATAGCAAAATAAAAGGTTCTATATTATTTAAAGAAATGTTAGATAGATATATTCAAATTCTTGAAAGAGAAGATAGCGATATAGATAATATAAGAATTTGTGGATATTCAGTTTTTGATTCAAAGGAGATAAAAAGATTATTCTTAAAGGATTTAATAAAATATCCTGTTAACAAGAGAAAGGATGAAATCAAAAACTATTTCTCTAAGAAATTAGGAGAAAAGGTAAGTAAGGTTTTAGATAAGGTTGATTTTCAGTATGAGTATAGAATAGCTAGACTTAAAAAAAGTATGGAAGATTCTAAGGAAAGAAGAGAAAAACTTATAGAGCTTTATGATGAGAGAGATAATCATAAAAAAGAAATAAAGAAATCGGCTAAAAAAGAATTTAATGAATATTTCAATAGATGGAAGGGTATAGATACAACTAATGTTTATAAAAATTTCTTTGAAAACAAGGATATTTTTAATGAAGTAACAGCAGGAAAAATACCAGATAAGTTGGCTGAATATATGAGAGAAAATTTGGCTAATAATATAGATAAAAAAATAATAGATTCAGATGACTTAGCAGCTATGCTTTATTTAAAATTTAGAATAGAAGGCATAGAAGAAAGCAGCTTATTAAAACATATTGTTATTGATGAGGCTCAGGATTATTCTATGCTACAGCTATATGTTATGTCTATGATGGCTTCAGGAAAGTCTTTAACAATAGTTGGAGATATTGGTCAGGGAATATATTCATTTAAAGGCATTAATGATTGGAAAGAAGCTATTAAATTAGTTTATGATGAAAATGCAGAGTATAAGCATTTAAGTCAAAGCTATAGAAGTACAGTAGAAATAATAAATTATGCAAATAAGGTTTTAGTTAAACAAAATACCTATGAAGAGCCAGCAAAGCCAGTTTTAAGACATGGAATGGTTCCAGAGGAAATTGAGTTTAATAATGCAAAAGAATTTTGTGAAAGATTAGATAACATAGTTAAAAAAGTAAAAGATGAAGGAAAAACTTCAATAGCTATAGTTGGTAAAACCCTTGATGAATGTAAGAAGATAAGAACCTTAGTTAAGAAATATTCAAATTATGACTTTGAATTAATTAAAGATGATCAAAAAGAGTTTGATTTGAACTTAATAATTATACCATCATATCTTACTAAAGGATTAGAATTTGACTGCACTATAGTTTATAATTTAAATAAAGAAAATTATAATGATAATGAAATAGATAAGAAACTTCTTTATGTGGTTTTAACTAGAGCGTTACATTATGAATATATATTTTATAAAGAGGAAAAATCACCTTTAATAGGTTGATTTAGGAGGAGAAATAATGGAAGAAAAACAAATAATGGCTTTTAGAGATGAAGAGGGAAATAAAGTTGAATTTGAGGTTGTTGCTAAAATATATTTAGGAGAAAAGAATAAAAAAGAATATATAGTTCTTTCACCAGTAGAAGGTAACGGAGATGAAGCTGATGACTTTGTTTTCAGAGTTGATAAAGTAAATGATTCAGTTGAATATAACTTAGTTGAAGATGATGAAGAATTTAGATTAGTAAAAAAAGAATATAAGAAGTTATTATACTAAAAAGAGGTAAATATTATGGAGAAGTATAGAATAATAAATTTTTTATCTACTAATGGATTAACAGAAATAGAGGAAGTTTCTTCAGAAGAGGATAGATTAGCTCTTAAATTTTATTATGATTTTGAAGATATAGAAATACAAGGTGCTAAAGCTTGTGCAAATGATGAAACAGACTATGAAGAAGATAGTAATCCATGGATTGTGGAAGGTGTTATTCCATATTTAGATGATATTGCAACAGATAGTGTTGAAGAGATTTTAGAAGAAGTTATGGAAGACTTTGAAATAATAGCTAAAGCTGAAGGATATGAAATAGAAGCTAGCAATTATTCAGGAAAACAGTTCTTAGCTGTGTTCTTACCAGAGGATGAAGAACTAGAAATAGATGATATTTTAGATGAATTAAAGTAGTTTAAGCAAATACTTAACTAAAACTATCTTAATAGTAAAAATATTCTAAAAATTCAATGTTGATTTTTTTATATCTTGTGTTATAATAAAAACATGATTAATCCTGAGATGTACGCGAAGCTTATTAATTTTAACCTACATGATTAATACGGGATTTGCAAAACAGCTAATGAAATCGGGCTTCAAGTTTTACTTCACTTTTGTGACGGAAGATGGTCGAGTTAGTTTGCGTAAAACCCACCTGCGAGAGGCAGGTATAAAATTGTAAGTGTGACGGCATATTTGGGAACATTAATTGAGTTTGTTTAAAGGTTCAACTTTTGTTGGACCTTTTTTTCTTTACTTTACTCAATTATTTTTTCTATATATGTATAAAAATAAGTCTTAGATTTTAAATTATATAAATTAAATTTAAAGTATAAACTTTTTTATATAATTAAAAAAAGTAGCTTAAAGAGCTACCTTTTTAAAAAATTGATGTATTTTTTAGCTTTTCTTTTAAAGAAAAGAATTTACTTTCTAGTGAGTCTACTTTTTTAGAATAGATTTCTCTATCTTTCCGATTAAGATTTTTACTTAATAAATCATTGTAATAATCAATATCGCCCATTAAGGATAAAACTTCTAATGTATAGTCCCAAGCAGATTTACTCATAAAAAACCTCCTAAGTTTAAAATCTAGTAATAGTATAGATTTAAATAGAAGATTTGGTGAATAATTTTAATAATTACTTTGATATATTTTAGTCCATGTGTATAATATAATTATGAATAAATTATTAACTTATCTAGGGAGTGAATGATTATGAGCAAAGAAATAAGCAATAAAGATAGAGAAAATATAATAAAAAGAATATATGAAAGAATGAAACATGATTTCAAGGAAGAAGAGTTTTATGCTGAAGTTTCATTATCAGAAATGGAAGATAGTATAAAAAAACATTATTTAAATGGAAAAAGTAAATTTAAAACTCTACAAGAGCTTATAGATGATGAAATAAAAAATGAAAAATTTTAATTTATAATTAAGGACTATATAAAAGCATATTACTTAGACAAAGTATGTTTTTGTATAGTCTTTTTAAAAGTAGAATTAAACAAATATTAATTAAATTTACTATATATACTTATTATATTAACAAAATTATTTTTATGGTGTATAATATGTTGATGTGTAGTGTTTTAGTAAAATAATATATTTAAAGAAATAGGTGAATATTATGAACAAGAGAAAATTAACTGCAATTATACTTAGTATATCAATGATCTTTGCAGTTTCAATAAATAGCAATAATATTGTACAAGCTAAGACTACAGAAGAAGCTCAACAAGAAATTGATAATAATAAGAATAAAATAAATGATCTTAAAGATAAACAAAGTGATATAAATGCTGAGAAAAGTAAATCTCAAAGTAAATTAGATGAAATACAAAAACAAGTAGCTGATAAAAATCAAAAGTTACTTACTTCACAAAAGAAAGTTGATGAATATAAAGGCAATATTGATTCCTTAAAAGATAGTATAGATAAACTTCAAGGGCAAATCACTGATATTCAAAGCAATATAGATAAGAAGAAAAAAGAAGAACAAGAAAAAGAAGAAATACTTTCAGGTAGAATAAGAAGTGCTTATAAATCTAATTTAAGTAATCAGTTTTTATACATAATGCTTGAATCAAAGAATGTAGGGGACTTTATAAGTAATGTATCAAGCATAAAATATGTGGTGGACACAGATAATAAGTTAATTGATGATATAAAGAAGGTTCAAGGTGAATTAAAAAGTGAAGAATCTCAATTAAAAAGTCAAGAAGAAGACTTATCAAGTAAAAAAACTAAGTTAGAAAATGAGAAGAAAGAATATGATACCTTAGTAAGTCAGTATCAATCTCAATTAAATGAATTAAATTCTTTAGAAGAGCAAAAGCAAGCTGAAATAAATAGCTTAAGTGAAAAAGAAAGAACAGTATTAGATGAAATTAATAGTTACGAAGAAGATAATGCTAATCTTAAAGATTATATAAATAATTTAATTAATGAGAAAAAAAGTGTTAAGGTAAATAGTGATAATAATAGTAAAAGTAGTACAAACAATAAAAGTAGTCAAGAATCAGGTTCATCTAGTAATGAAGGAAGTTCAGAGACAAAGGCTAATTCCTCAAGTGGATTTATGAGACCAGCTCCAGGTGGAGTTACAGATCCCTTTGGACCTAGAGTGCATCCTGTTACAGGAAAAAGAAGTGTCCACACAGGGGCAGATTTAGGAGCATCTTATGGAACACCTATTCTTGCATCAAAGTCAGGTACTGTTGTTGAAGCAGGATGGAATACTGCTTATGGTAATATGGTTATAATAGATCATGGAGATGGAACAAGTACTTTATATGGACATTCATCTAGACTTGCTGTACAAGCTGGTCAGCATGTATCACAAGGACAAGTAATTGCCTATGTAGGATCAACAGGATATAGTACAGGACCTCACCTTCATTTTGGTATAATGATAAATGGTGAATGGGTAAATCCTATGAATTATATAAGTTAATTTAGAGGGAGTGTATTAAAATTATATTTACAAAGAAAACTATGATAGAATTTCTTTGGAGTTAAATTTTAATATGCTCCTTTTTACTTAATATAGTTTAAATAAAAATTTAGTTTGGAGATGATTAGGTGAAAGCTTTAATTTTAGTAGGAATAATATTATTTGCTGTAGGATTATTATTTGAGTCAATGTATAAAATAAAAATGGTATTTAAGAGTTTTTCTAAAGATACTAATGGAAAGGCAGGAAAGGATTTTAATTTTGACTTTAAAAATCAGTTTAATAATATATCAGCAGAAAAGAGAGAAGAGTTTATAAGATCCTTATCAGATGATAAGAAGAGTTTATTTAAAGAATACTTAGCTTGTAATAAAGAAGAGGAAAATTTATTAAGAGAAAAATTAGATGAAAAACATGTGTTTAATATGTTTAACAGATGGGCAAGACAAAATAATATAGAACCAATAAACATAAGTAATTATAAAGATTTATAAAAGGTTTTTACAAATATAAAAATAGTCCTAGGAAGAAAAAATCCTTGGACTATTTTTATTTTGTAAAAAAGATTTAATTATCTTTTGCTAAATGCTTATTTATATAAATTTTCTTTAAGAACACAGATACTATTATAAATAATATTAATAGACTTACAGATAGATATATACTTGTTTTGTTAAAAGTAATCCATTGAGCTCCTAAATTTACAAAAACTAATATGCCAGGAATAGTTCCTATTAAAGTACCTAAAGCAAAGTCTTTATATGATATTTTAGTAAGACCAGCTCCATAGCTTATTAAATCAAAGGGGAAAAGAGGGATTAATCTTAAAAGTAGAATCATTAAAAATCCATTGTCCTTTAATAATTCTTGTATGTTTTTAAGTTTATCATTTTCAAACTTTTCCACAAAGGATTGACCAAGGATTCTAGAAATAAAGAAAGATATACTTCCTCCTATTAAAGCACCAATACTTGTATATAAGAATCCTCCTCCTAGTCCAAATATACTTCCACCTAAGATTGCTAGTACTGAATCAGGAAAAAAAGTTAATGGAACTAAGGCAAAGGCTATTATATAAATTAGTGGAGCGAAATATCCAGAACTTAAAATTAAGTTTTTTAAGCTATCTAAATTTAATATATTACTCTTAGCAAGGAAAAATATAAGACAAACTAAGGCTAATATTATTATAGAAATTAAAAATTTATAAAATTTCGTCATTATTAAACCATCCTTTATATTTATTCAGCAATTTTTATTGTAAAATAAAATTATAGAATTGTAAAATTAAATAAAAATATAGTTTTAGTGAGGGGGGATAGGATGATAAATAGAGATTTTATTATAAGCTTTATTGTTGTAACTTGTATTATATATCTTATATATGTATGTTACGGCAAATATTTAGAGAAAAAGCAAATATATCTTAAAACTTTAACTATATTTTTAATAATAGAAGTCTTAAGAAGGATTTTTATTTATGGAAAAGTCAACAATCGTTTAATAAGTGGACTTTCTTTTATTCAATTGATATTTTTAGGAATTTCAGTAGCTGTGTATGGACTTATGTATTTTAAGAATAATTTAAGCTGATAAATTTAATCATAAGAATAAACTTTAGTAATTTATCTTAATAGAGTTTATTCTTATTTTTTATTAGAAAATATACTTTCATTTGATATATAATAATATTTAGGCTAAAATTAATTTTATAATTATTAAAAAAATGTAACTATTTTGAAATGATAAATTTAAAAAATTAAAAGATAATTATCTAAGTGAGAAATGGAGTAATTATAAAATATACAAATTTAACATAGGAGGAAAGAATGAGTAAGGAGATTTTTTCTAAAAGAAGAAACTCAAATAAAAATAATTTTTTGAAAATATTTTTAGGAGTTTTAGCAATTATAATATTATTATGGGTTGGAATAAAAGTTGTTACAATGATAGGTAGCAATTTAGCTAATAAGGCTTCAATTAATAAAGAACAGGAAGAGCAGGAGAAGGTCATAAAGCCTAATCCAGATGATGTAATGCCTGGAATGAATATTACATATGAAGCAGATAAATATGCTGTTGATGCTAAAGATGTACAAGCAATGGCTAATGATACGTATAAAGGTGAAGGAAAATATGTATTTTTAACCTTTGATGATGGACCATCTAATTCAACAGAAAAGATATTAAATATATTAAAAGATAAGGATGTACATGGAACATTTTTTGTTTTAGGAAGTAGTATAGAAAAAGACGCTAAAAGACAAGAGTATTTAAAAGAAGAATTAAAAAGTGGAAATGCAATTGCAAATCACAGTTATAGTCATGACTTTAAAAAATTATACCCAGGAAATAAGCTGAAAATTGATTATTTTATGGATGAGTTCAATAAGACTAATGATATAATGAAGAGTATTTTAGGAGGAGAATTTGATTGCAAGGTATTAAGAATGCCAGGTGGGTATGGAACAAGAAAATATTATAAAGATCCTTCTCTTAAAGAATTTGACAATACATTACAGGAAAATGGAATAATAAATGTTGATTGGAACGCTCTAGATGGTGATGCAGAGGGAAAACCATATTCTACAGAGGAAATGCTTAATTATGTGAAAAAAACATCAAAAGGAAAAAATCATGTAGTTATTCTTATGCATGATGCAGCAGGAAAAGAAAAAACTGTAGAAATATTACCACAAATAATAGATTACTACAAAAATGAAGGATATGAGTTTAAAGTTATAAAAAATACTTCTAAGGAAGAAAATAATAGGAATAAAACTGAAAATAATACAGAGAAATCAAGTAAATAGTATAAGAAAACATCATTAGAAAATCCTAATGATGTTTTTTATTTTTTATCTATAGTAAATTTCCATTTCCAAAAGGATTCATTAGTTAATTCATATATACGCTTCTTTTCTTTACTTGAAAAATCTTTGCTAGAAAAAATATCACTAATTTCCTTTTCAAGTAATTCTAAGTACATTTTTTTATCTTTTAGGTTCTCATAAATTTCTTTTGAAAAGTCATTTTTTAGATCTTTTTTCTTTTTTGAATTTCTAAGCCAGCTACATTGTTCTTTAAAATGAATTTCAGAGATCATTTTGTTGCTTTTGGCTTGAACTTCTTTTATATTATCAATATTCATAAGAACTCCTTTCTAAAAGAGAGATTATATTATATATTCTTCTATTTTATAGAAAATCCTTTGTGGAAAATATAAATATAAATTTTTCTTTCTTGAAAAAATTTAACATATAATTATATAATAGAATTTAAAAAGAAGGTGAGTAAAATATGAACAGTTTTAATATAGAGAAGCAATCAATGTGGAAATGTAGAACTAAGAACAAATTAATTTGTAATGAAAGTGATACTTTAGCAATAATACTACCAGGCCTTGGGTACACCCTAGATAAGGCACTTTTAGATTATTCTAAACAGCTTATTTTAGATTTGAAATTTGATTGTTTAGGAATAGAATATGGTTTTCAGGTTAGTAGGGAAGATTTCAATAGACATGATGAAAATGATATAAGGGAATTATTACTTGAAAGTTTAGATATTATTTTTAGTGCCTTAGAGCTTAGAAGAGGAAAATATAGGAGAATTATTCTTATAGGTAAAAGTCTAGGTACAGTATTACAAAGTAGAATAGATAAAGAAATTAAGGAAAATTATAATATTCATATTAAAAATATTTATTTAACTCCTATAAATGCAACCTTTAAAGAGAAATTAGATAAAGAAGGATTAATAATAACTGGTACTAAGGATACTTTAATATCTTCAGAGAATTTGGAAAAAATAAAATCTGAAGGCCTAAGAGTATTAGAAATAGAGGATGCTGGCCATTCATTATGTATAAAAGGAAATGTATTAAGGAGTATTAAAGCTTTAGAAATAATAATTGAAAATATAAAAGATTATCTTGAAAGAATGTAAATATAAAGCATTAAAACAATATTTTACATAAGTATTATTTTAAAATAATAATAAATAAAAAATGGAGTGATCATTTTGAAATATACAAAGAAGGAAAAAGAGGAATTAAAAAAAGTCTTAACTGAGGAAGAATATTATGTTACTCAAGAAAATGGAACTGAAAGACCTTTTACAAATGAATATTGGGACTTCAATGGAGAAGGAATATATGTAGATATTACAACAGGAGAGCCTTTATTTACTTCAAAGGATAAATTTCACTCTTCTTGTGGGTGGCCTGCCTTTTCAAAACCAATAGATAGAAGCATAATAAAAGAAAAGGTAGATAAAAGTCATGGAATGATTAGAACAGAAGTTAGAAGTAGACTAGGAGATTCACATCTAGGCCATGTGTTTTGTGATGGACCAGAGGATTTAGGTGGATTAAGATATTGCATAAATTCTGCTTCTTTAAAATTTATTCCAAAGGAAGAATTAAAGGAAAAGGGATATGAAGAATATTTAGAGCTTTTTAAATAAAGTTAAGTATTTTAAAGATAAGTATATAATAAAGAAAATAGAAAAGTAGGTGTTTTAATGGGATTCTTATTAAACAATGATGGAGAAAATGATTTTCTTTTAGCTGATACTTATTCAAAGGATGATATCTTTTGGATAACTTTAAGAGGATTAATATCTAAAGGTAAAATTGATGAAGCTGAGGATATGCTTTTTAAAGAGGCAGAGAAAAATCCTTCTATGGAAATATATGAAATAGGAGAGAAAATGTATAGCTTATTAGCTAATAAAAGTGAAGAAGAACTTAAAAAATATAATTTCTCCAAAGAGGAAATTGATTTAGGTTTAGAAGATTTAAAGAGATTAATAGATAAACATAGCTTATAGTCTACTGTATATAGCAATAAATCAAAATAAGGGGAGATAGTTATGAGAAGTTTAAATAAAGAAGTTTTTCTTAAGAAATATCCTCATGTAGAAGAATATATAGAGAAAAATAAAATTAAATTTGAAGATTTACAAAGAATATATAAGGATTTTGTAAAGTTTGAAGGCTCTTATTATAATCAAGCTGATTTTATAGCAAATATACTTCGTTCTAATGAAAATGTTCATTCTGTTAAATCAAGGATAAAAAATCCAGATAGATTAATAGAAAAAATAATTAGAAAAACAGAAGATAGAAAAGAAAAGTATGGTGAAGATTTTTATTTTAATGAAGATAACTATAAAAATGAAATAACTGACTTAATAGGAATAAGGGTTTTACATATATTTAAGGATCAATGGAAGGATATACATGATTTCATAATAAAGACTTGGAATGTAATTGAAATAACAGCAAATATAAGAGATGGAGATGATAGAAGTATATTTGATAATCTTGGTATTGAAGTTATATCAAGACAATCAGGATATAGATCAGTTCATTATCTTGTAGAATGTTATCCTACTAATCAGAAGGTTATTGCAGAAATTCAAGTAAGAACTATTTTTGAGGAAGGGTATGGAGAAATTGATCATAGACTAAGATATTCTCATAATGAAATTCCAGAGATATTAAAATCTAATCTTTTACTTTTTAATAGAATTGTAGGAAGTGCAGATGAAATGGCTTCCTTAATAAATATGTTAAATAATAATTTAGATGATAAAGACAATTATTATGAAAGTAAGCTAAAAGAAAAAGATGAAGAAATAAGAAATTTAAAAGAAGAAATTGAAAAGTTAAAATAGCTAAAATGGGTTATATCAAAATAATTAGTAAATAAAATTTATAAATATTAACAAAGAAATATTTATAGGTTTTATACTTTTATTTTAATATAGCCCTTAATTTTTAGAAAATATAATGTTAACAAAATATTAACTAAATGTGAATAAAAATAAAATAAATAAGGAGTTTTAATAAATTTTGGGAGAATTTAAGAAAATTCAAACTTTGATTTTATAAGCTTTAGGTAGTAAACTGAACATAGTTCACTGTGAGTTTTATTAATGGTATTTAAATAAATAATATTAATAAAAGTCACACTTAGAATAAGTAAAAACTTACGAAAGGGTGATAATAATGAAGAAAAAATCAGTTGGAATTACCATGGCTGTTTTTTTACTAGGAATCTTCATGGGAGCTATTGACTCTGGTATAGTTTCACCAGCAAGAGATATAATAGCTGAGGGATTAAAAGTTTCACAAAATGCTAGTGTTTGGGTTGTAACAATATACACCTTAGCATATGCAGTATCAATGCCTCTTATGGGAAAACTTTCTGATAAGTATGGTAGAAAAAAAGTTTACATGGTTTCAATAACTCTATTTGGACTAGGTTCTTTACTATGTGGAATATCAGACTATGTAAATAGTTATACATTTTTATTATTTTCAAGGGTTATAGAAGCAATAGGTGGCGGAGGTATAATGCCAATAGCTACAGCGTACATAGGAACATCATTCCCAGTTGAAAAAAGAGGTTCAGCTTTAGGAATGATTGGTGGAGTATATGGAATAGCAACAGTTGTAGGACCAACCTTAGGTTCAGGAATACTTTCTATTTTTGGAGATAAAAACTGGGGATTTTTATTCTTAGTAAATGTTCCAATCAGTATAATAATATTACTTATGGCAACTAAATTAGAAGAAAATACTTCTGCACAAGGAATTAAGAAGTTAGATGTTTGTGGTTCAGGGGTATTAACAATATTAATTTTATCTTTAATGTATGGAGCTACAAATTTAAGATTCTATGATTTCACTAATTCAATAAAATCACTAGATGTTTGGCCATATCTTTTAATATTTATAATATCAATTCCGGTATTAGTTTGGGTAGAAAGAAAAGCCGAAGATCCAGTAATAAACTTATCTTACTTTACTAATAAGGAAATAGCTATAACTTTAATATTAAGCTTTGTTGTAGGTTGTGGATTAATGGCAACAGTATTTATTCCTCAATTTAGTGAAAATATATTAAGAACTCCAATGGGGAGTGGTGGATATATAGTTACAATATTTGCAATATTTGTAGGTATAGCAGCACCTTTAGGTGGAAAATTTATTGATAAAATAGGGGTTAAAAAAGTATTATTAATAGGTATGTGTTTAGTTATCATAGGAAACCTTTATCAAGGATATGTAACAACTAAACACCCAGGTATGGTTAATTTAGTAATAGGACTAGCTATTATGGGATTTGGGTTAGGATTCTCTATGGGAACACCGATAAATTACTTAATGCTTAGCTTAGTACCGGATAATGAGGCTACAGTTGGACAATCAGCAGTATCATTAGTTAAATCTATAGGTATTGCAGTATCACCAAATATTCTTATTAACTTTATATCAGATGCTGGTAGAAGAGTACCAGAAGCATTACAAAAAGTTATGCCACATGTAGATGGAATGTCTAATATTATGTCAAACAGTGGTGGAGCTTCAAGCTTTGCTAATTCAATGGGAAATGCTAGTGTTACGAATATATTTAGTCTTATAAAAGGAATGGTACAATCACAATTTGCAACTTTAGGAGACAAGTTTGCTAATAATCCTCATATGAACATTGACATGATTGAAAAATCATATATGCAAAGTTTAGATGGAGCTAAAAATGCAATAGAAACTGCATTCCAACAAACAATGAATACTGGATATACTAAATTATTTTTAACATGTGCTATTATAGCTTTAATAGGATTAATATTAACAGCTATGTTAAATAATAATTTAATAACAATGAAAAATAGAAGATTAGAAAATAAGGAAAAAACTAATTGATAAAAAATGTTTTTTGAGTTATGATAAATAAAAATAAATAATTTTAAGATATTGCTAGGGGTGCTGTAAAAGGCTGAGAGGGATTTTTAATCCTAACTCTAATAACCTGATTTGGTTAATACCAACGTAGGGAAGTATATTTTAAGTTGTGATTTTTCATATTAGAAAATATTATTATGATTAATTAGAGAATATATTTTTAAAAGGTTTAGCAATATTGCTAAACCTTTTTTTGTTGGTATAAAAGCGATAGTTATTGGGAAAGGGGTGAAAAGATGATTGTTAATGGTAAGAAAGTAGAAAAAGGTGAACTTAATACAGTTTATGATTTACTAAAAAGTTTAAATGTAAACAGCAACAGAGTTGTTGTAGAACTAAACAAAGAGATAGTTAATTCCTGTAATTATAATAAAATCTTACTTAATCATGAAGATGTAATTGAGATTATTGCCTTTGTTGGTGGGGGATAATTAAGAAGGATTTAAGAAGTCTAAACAATAAAAGGTGAGTGAAAATAAAAGAGAAAAAAGATAAGAGGAGCCTTTATGAATATAAAGATTAATGAAAAGTGGAGAGAGGTAAAGGAAAATTGCACAGTATATGCTTTAAAAAATGAAGAATTTCCTGATTCTCATGTTATAGTTTTAAATGGATTTCCACTTGTAGAAGATAAGAAACTTAAGGATGGAGATAGGATTGTCTTTATAAAAAAGGGAATTATGCCTAATAAAGAGGAGTTAGAAGAACTAATGGTATCTAGGCATACACCAGGTATTCATGAAAAACTAAAAAGAATTAAGGTTTTAATAGCTGGATGTGGAGGCCTTGGATCTAATATTGCTATCTCCTTAGGAAGAATAGGGGTTGGAAGTATAAGTTTAGTAGACTTTGATATAGTAGAACCTTCTAATTTAAATAGGCAGCAGTATTATATTGAGGATATTGGAGAATTTAAAGTAACTGCTTTAAAAAGAAATTTAATGAGAATAAATCCTTTTATAAAAATAGAAGCTTTAAATCTTAAGCTTTCTGGAGATAATATGAGTGTTTTACAAGGGGCTGACATAATAATAGAAGCCTTTGATAATCCAGATTATAAAGCCTTATTAGCTAATTATGTTTTAGGTAATATGAAGGACAAATTTTTGATTTCTTCTTCAGGAATGGCTGGATTTTATAATTCAAATTTAATAAAAACAAAGCAAATAACAGATAAGTTTTATATTTGTGGAGATTTGGTAAATGAAGCTAAGGAAGGCTGTGGATTAATGGCTCCTAGAGTGGCTATATGTGCAAATCACATGGCTAATTTAGTTATAGATATAGCTGTTAATAAAATAGAATTTCAAAAATAAATAATAGTAAAAATAGAGTGGATTTTAAGTGCTTTTTAGACAGAGTTTATATATAAAAAATAAAATACTAGTCTAAAATATGAAGAAATAAGAAGAGTAGTGAGTAGAAAAGGGGAGTTTTTTATGGACAAGTTAATAATAGGTGGAGTAGAAATAAAAAATAGACTTTTTGTTGGAAGTGGTAAATATCCTTCAAATGAAATAATAAAGGATGTTTTAGAGGGAAGTGGCTCTCAAGTTATAACTTTAGCCTTAAGAAGGGTAGATTTAGATAATAAGGAAGAGGATATTCTTCAAAATATACCTAAGGATGTAATACTACTTCCTAATACTTCTGGGGCAACTAATGCAGAGGAGGCTATTAGAATAGCTAGGATAGCAAGAGCTATGGGATGTGGAAACTGGATAAAGATAGAAGTTATATCAGATTCTAAGTATTTGCTTCCAGATAATGAAGAAACCATAAAGGCAACTAAGGTATTAGCTGATGAAGGCTTTATTGTCCTTCCTTATATGTGTCCAGATCTTTATGCAGGAAGAAGGTTAATAGAAGCTGGAGCGGCAGCTGTAATGCCACTTGGTGCACCAATAGGAAGTAATAGAGGGTTAAAGACTAAAGAATTGATTCAAATAATGATAGATGAATTAGATATTCCTATTATAGTTGACGCAGGTATAGGAAAGCCATCACAGGCTATGGAAGCAATGGAAATGGGAGCTGCAGCTTGTTTAGTTAATACTGCCATAGCATCCTCAGAAGATCCTATAAATATGGCTAGAGCTTTTAAAATGGCAGTAGAAGGTGGCAGATTAGCTTATGAAGCTAAAATGGGAAGAGAATCAAAGTTTGGAAATGCTTCATCTCCACTTACTGGATTTTTAGATTAGGAGATGATTTAATTGAGTTTTTATGATGTAGTAGAAAAATATAGAGATTTTGATTTTTATGGATATTTTGATTCTGTAAAAAAGGAAGATGTATTAAGAAGTATTTATGAAAGAAATAAGAGACCAGAAGATTTACTTAATTTAATATCTCCTATGGGAGAAGAGCTTTTAGAAGAAATGGCTCAGGAAGCAAGAAATCTCTCTTTAAAATATTTTGGAAGAACAATATTACTTTATACACCTATGTATATATCAAATTATTGTGTAAATAAGTGTTCATATTGTGGATATAATGTAGAAAATAAAATATGTAGAAAAAAATTAAATCAAGAAGAAATAGAAAAAGAGGGAGAAGCTATTTCAAAGGAGGGATTTAAACATATTTTAATATTAACAGGGGAAAGTGAATATCATACTCCAGTAGAGTATATAGAGGAGAGCATTAAAACTCTGAAAGAGAAATTTCCTTCAATAACCATTGAAATATATCCAATGACAGAAGAGGGATATAAAAAGGTGGTAGAAGCAGGGGCTGAAGGGCTTACTGTATATCAAGAGACCTATGATGAAAAGGTATATGATAGGGTTCATGTGGCTGGTCCAAAGAAAAATTATAAATTCAGATTAGAAGCTCCAGAGAGAGGAGCAGAAGCTGGAATGAGAAGCATAAGTATAGGAGCCTTATTAGGATTAGCTGATTTTAGAATAGATGCCTTCTTTACAGCAATGCATGGAAAATATTTAAGAGATAAGTATCCTCATATAGATATAAGTTATTCGGTGCCAAGAATAAGACCCTGTGAAGGAGGGCTTAAAAAGTTAAATGAAGTTGATGATAGGGAACTAGTTCAAATACTTTTAGCCTATAGACTATTTGATCCTCAAGGGGGAATAAATATATCTACTAGAGAAGGAAAGGATTTTAGAAGAAATTTAATTCCTTTTGGAGTAAGTAAAATTAGTGCTGGAGTTTCTACTGAAGTTGGAGGTCATTCTTTAAAAGAAAAAGGTACAAGCCAATTTGATATAAATGATGAAAGTTCTGTAAGTGAAGTTAAGGAATTAATAAAAAGTCAAGGTTATCAACCTATATTTAAGGATTGGCATAGATTTTAAAATAATTTTTTATTAAAATGGTGATTTTTATGTTTTTAATAACCAATAGAAAGTTAGTAAATATGGAAAGATATTTTAATGCTATAGAGGAATCAGGTAAATATGGTGTTAAAAATATAATTTTAAGAGAAAAAGATTTAAGTACAGAGGAATTAATAAAGATTTATATAAAAATAAAAGAGTTAGTTCCAGAGGAAACAAATATAATAATAAATTCCAATATTGAAGCAACAAGGATTTTGAAAGAGAAGTTTATTCATTTAAGCTTTAAGGATTTTAAGAGAAATTTAGAAGAAATTAAATCCTTAAAGGTTGGAGTATCTGTTCATTCTATCTTAGAGGCCATAGAGGCTGATAGATTAGGAGCAAGCTATATATTAGTATCTCCTATTTTTGAAACACAATGTAAGAAGGACGTAATTCCTAAGGGAATTGATTTTATAAAAGAAATTAAGGAAAAGGTAAATTGCAAGGTCATAGCCTTAGGAGGAATAAATGAACTTAACTTTAAAGAAGTATTAGGGGCTGGTGCTGATGATTTTGCATGTATGTCACTTTTGTTTATGAGTAACAATATAAAGAAGTGCTTAGATACTTTTAAAGAGCTTTAAATATATCTAGATTTATATGAAGAAAAATGTAAATTATATGATTATTAATGGAATTATGGTATAATTCATATTAATTAATAATTACAATTTGTTATCAAAGGAGAAGTGATTATGTCATTTGAAAGAATAGATATTTCAGATAGAAGTGAACAAGAAGGAAGAAGTTGTGTAATCTTATATAACTTTGGAAATAAGGAATTAAAGAAAATACAAAACTTTGCTAGAATAATGGGAATAAAAGATCAAATAGTTTTAAATTCTAAAAATGGAGAAGAAACTATAAAGAATATATTAGAAGATAAAATTGAAAAAACAGAAGGCGAAGGAGTTAAAGAAAGAGCAATAATATTTAATGCCATAGCTCCTGGAAAAGTTCATATATTTTTAGAAAACTTAAAAAAAGTAGGCATACAAAGACCTTTAGTTGCAATGGTTACAGAAACATCTATTAATTGGACTATTGATGTTTTAGTTAAAAATTTAATAGCTGAAAGAAGAGCATTAAGATCAGGAGATATGACTACTCACGAAAATAACTAATTTACAAAGTTTTTAATTTGTATTAATACAGAGAAATTAAATATTTTTTATACTTAAAATCTACAGATATTTTATCTGTAGATTTTTTTGGATTATGAATTTTTCTAAGAAGTTTTGTTTGTTAGTTCATACAATAAAAATGGGTATCAACTTTATTTGGGTTATGAAATCCAGTATAATTATTTGAGTTTAATTAGATCTTTTCAATTTCTTTCGAGTTAATTCTGTAAAAATAATAAATAATAAAACATTGACAATAAGTACTATTATGCTTCCTTCCAGTTTGCATAGACCTCCTGAAAGGAGTTTATTCCCTAAAAAATTAACTTCAAGTAAATTAGGATAATCACTAGCTAAAGATACGCCGCCTAAAATAATAGAACCAACTATGTTCCAGATAGAATGAATTATAATTGGAGTTACAAGTGAGTTTGTATATTCTAATATAGCTGTCATAAATAGACTCATGGTTATAATATTTAATATTGGAATAATTCCATATGTTAATACACCACCATGCATAAGTGTAAATAAAGTAGTTGTTATAATAGTTGAAGTAATAACATTATAGTTATCTTTTATCAATTGATATAAATATCCACGAATTAATAATTCTTGCATAATTACATTAAGAAATGCAGAAATTATCCATAGCCATAATGAAGGAACATAATTTACTTTAAGGATTTTCATTGTCCCTGTTAATATTAAAATTAAAGTAGGAATTAAAAGCCAAATAAGTCCAACACCAATTCCAATACAAATATTGAAAAAAATGTTATTGAAAATATGTATAGTTTTTCTATCTATTATACAAAATATTAGAGTAATGGATATAATTAAAAGAAACGGAACTAATTCTGCACCAAATCTCCAAATAGCTGCATTATTTGAGGGTATTGTTGGTAAGATACTTCCAATAATGGCAAAAGAAAAAAAGAATAACATTCCTTTTAATAAGACATATAAATTTTTTTTCATGTTTAGCTCTCCTAAAATATTAAATTTTATAAATAAAGTATATATATTATATTAATATTTTATCATTTTTACACTTTAAAATCATTTATTATCTTATTTAGGAATGTTTTACAATTTAATTATTTATTAATATCTAAAAGTTTTATAATTATAATATTTATATTTAATTAAAATTTATTGATTTTCCGTCTGAAGTTAATATTATCTCTCCATCTGTATCAGTTCTAAAGGTCTTAATATTATATTTTTTTATTATGTCTAAAGTTTCTCTATGTGGATGTCCATATTTATTATCTTTAGCACAACTTATTATTCCATACTTTGGAGAAACAGCTTCTATAAAGGCATTGCTTGATGAACTACTAGATCCATGATGACCAAATTTTATTACATCTGAATCAAGAGAAGTTTTATACTTAGCTAAGGCTTCCTCTTCAGCTAACTTTTCAGCATCACCAGTGAATAAATAAGAAGTGTCACCAAAGCTTAATTTCATTATAGGAGAATAATCGTTAAGTTCTTCATATTCTGATTTTTGAGGGGTAAATACCTCAAATTTAGCTCCCTCTCCTAAATCTATAACCATTCCACCTTTTAATTCTTTAGTTTTTAATCCTTCATCTTTCACTGCTTTAACAAGATTTTCATATGTTTTAGTTGTATGAGTTATTTTTGGAGAATAGAAAGCCTTTACTTCATATTCTTTAAATACATCAACCATTCCACCAATGTGATCTTCATGGGGATGAGTTGCAATAACTAATTCAAAATCATCAATGTTTTTAGCTTTTAATTGTTCTAATAGTTCTTTAGAATTACTTCTTGGACCAGCATCTATTAAAATATCATTTCCATTTACTTTTATATATGCTGCATCACCTTGCCCAACATCCATATAAGAAATCATAAGTTTAGAGTCTTTAGGAACTTTAGAGTCTTGTGTTAAATCTATTCCAAAATATCCAGCTAAAAGAACAACTATAATTCCAATAATTGAGCTAATAATTTTCTTTTTTTTATCCATGTAATAAATCTCCTTGTATTTTATTTGTGAGAATTAAATTCATCAATAAGAATTATAGTTTAATATGAGATTTAATAGATGTACATTGTTTATATTAAGAGTAAACTTTTTAATAAAATTAAAATTATTATTCTAAAGATTTAATAATTTAAATGATCTTATGGCAATATAGATAATTATTAAGCCACAAGGAATAATTAAAATGAGAAATTAATTAAAATGTAGTATACTTAACTAGTTTTTAGAAAAAATTTTCTATGATGTTTTGATCAAAGATAATATATGAATTAATTGAAAGAAATACAATTTAATGGTAAAATTAGGTTGTGGTAAAGGTTTAAATTTAATAAAAATAAAAAGATTTTATAAAAATATATATAGGGGAAAATAATTTTTAAATTAAATGTAGGTATATGGGATTATAGGGGGAGTATTATCATGGCAATTTTAGATATGTCTTTAGAGAAACTTTATGAATATAGAGGGATTAGCCCACTGCCAGAAGATTTTGATGAATTTTGGGATTCTAAGTTAATGGAATTAGATGATTTAGATATTAAATTAGAATTAAAAAAAGCTGACTTTGAAAGTCCTATAGCAGAATGTTATGATTTGTATTTTAATGGTATTGATGGAGCTAGAATATATGCAAAATTTATGAAACCTAAAGAGGTTAAAGGAAAAATGTCAGCTTTATTAGAGTTTCATGGATATGAAGAGAGAAGCAATGACTGGAGTAATAATCTTCACTATGTAGCTAGTGGAATGTGTGTTGCAGTTATGGAGTGTAGAGGGCAAGATTACTTGAAAGAAGATTCTTGTAAGTTTAAATCTTTTAAGTCAAAAGGGCATATAGTTAGAGGGTTAGTTGAAGGTAGAGAAAAATTGTTATTTAAGAATATATTTTTAGATACTGCTATTTTAGCTAGAATAGTAATGAATATGGAATGGGTAGATGAGAAGAGAGTTTTTGCAACTGGTGGTTCTCAAGGAGGAGCCTTAGCTTTGGCTTGTGCAGCCTTAGAAAATAGAATAAAAGGTGTTTATGCTTATTATCCATTTTTATGTGATTACAAAAGAATTTGGGTTATGGATTTAGGGGGAGATTCTTATGATGAATTAATAAGATATTTTAAGTTTATAGATCCAAATCATGAGAATGAAGAATATGTTTTTAATACCTTAGGATATATTGATATAAAAAATATGGTTCATAGAATAAAAGGAAAAGTAAATATGGCTATAGGACTAAGGGATGATATATGCCCTCCATCAACTCAATTTGCTGCTTATAATAATATTCTATGTGAAAAAGAGCTAGTTTTATATGATTCAGGACAAAAGCCTTACTTACTAAATTTAAAGGACAGGATATACAAGTGGGCAATAAATCTTTAAATTGAATAATATTTTATAATTGATATAATTATATTAGGGGATGAATTTTAGATTGAATTCATCCCTTTATACATATTTAGAAAGAAGATGAGTTTATGAGGATTATTGATAATGAAAAAGAATTTAAGGAATTTTGTAATGAAAAAGGTATAAGGTTAGCTTATTTAAGCACTAATACTTGTTGTGCTTGCAGCGTTTTAAAACCTAAAATAGAGGAATTAATAAAAAAGTACCATAATGCAAAAATTATAGAGGTTCAGGCTGATAAAAGTGTAGATATAGTATCACAATTAAGCATTTTTATGTTTCCAGCAATTATTTTATATATAGATGGCAAGGAAATTCTAAGGAAAGCTAAATATATAAGTGTTGTTGAGTTAGAAAAGGTTATAGATAGATATTCTGAACTTTATAATTAAAAATAAGAAACATATGAAAAAGGTTAGGAGATAATTCTAGGTTCTATTTCTATGCTTTATTAAAATATTTAATTCAATTTGCTTTGTAAAATAAAATTTTATATACTATATACAAGTTAAATATGAATAATTTGACAATATTTTAATATATTTTTAAAAGAAAGGAGATAGTATGTGGGATTCACTAAAAAAAAGTTATAGACATTTAAAAAATATTTTAGGATTTGTTACTGATAAAAGAAATTATGAAAATATAAAGAAGCTTTTAAAAAACTACAAAATATTAAGTGATATATCAAATATAATAGTATCAGTTTTAGTATTTTTAAGTGGTATTCTTTTAATAATTTCAGGGGTTTATCCTAGTATATTTTATAAGATAAAATTTTTAGACAATATATATAGTTTATCTTTTTTAAGGTTTTCACATAGAGTTTCAATATTAATTGGATTAATGTTAATAATGACCTCTAAGGAAGTTTTCTTTAAGGTAAAAAGAGCCTATTATGTCACATTAACATTGCTTATAGTAGGAGGAGTTTTTGCCTTTGTAAAAGATTTAGATTACAAAGAAGGAATTTTTATTTTAGGAGTAATAATACTTCTAATATTATCAAAAAAAAGTTTTTACAGAAAAAGTATTCCTATTAAGGTTACTAAATTAAGTGGTATATTACTAGTTCTTTCAATTGTAATGATTATCTTTGCAAGTTTTATACATAAATTTAACATACATTTTAGTAAGAATTATAGGTACTATGTAGATTTCTTCCACAGCACAAAGGGTTATTTAAGGGTAGCATTATTCACCTATGTAGCCTTTATAATATTTGTGATAATATGGTATTTAACAATGCCTAAAATAGAAGATGACGAAAGATATATGGATGCTGATTTAGAAAAGATATCAAAATTCTTTGGAGAAATAAATTATGGAACAATATTCTCTCATTTAGTTTATTTAAGAGATAAAAAGGTCTTTTGGGCTAATGAGGGTAAGTCCTTAATAATGTACAGCAAGTACAAAGATAAGATAATAGTTTTGGGAGACCCTATAGCTACAAAGGAAAATCTATATAGTTGTATAGAAGAGTTTCAAGCTTTTACAAACTTATATGGATATGATGTTGTCTTTTATGAAATAGAAGAAAAAAACTTTTCTACCTATCATGATGCAGGGTATTATTTCTTTAAGCTAGGAGAAGAGGCAAGAATAGATTTAAAAGAATTTAATTTGGTTGGTTCTAAAAAGAGTGCCTTTAGAAATACCTTAAGAAGAGTTGAAAGAGAAGGATATAGTTTTAGTATTATAGAGCCTCCTTTTAATAATGAGGTAGTAAGCCAATTGAAAGAAATATCTGATAAATGGTTAGGGGACAGAAAGGAAAAGGGATTTTCTTTAGGATGGTTTAGTGAGGATTATATACAAAGATCGCCTATAGCTATTTTAAAGAATGAAGAAGAAAATAAGATTATGGGCTTTGTAACAATAATGGATGCTAATGATGGAGGGGAGACAGTAGCAATAGATTTAATGAGAATAGATAAAAATGCTCCTAATGCCTCTATGGATTACTTAATGCTGAATTTATTCTTAACATTTAAAGAAAAAGGATATAAATATTTTAGCTTAGGAGAAGCACCATTATCTAATGTAGGATTTAACACTCATTCACATTTACAAGAAAAGCTTGCAAGATTAGTTTATAATAGTGGTAATATATTCTATAGTTTTGATGGACTAAGAAGATATAAGTCAAAGTTTTCTCCAATTTGGCAGCCTAGATATTTAGCATATCCTAAGTTTATGTCCTTACCAGAGGTTTTTATTAACTTATGTTTATTAATAGCTAATTCAAAGGAAAGAGTAGAGAAAAAATAAAAAAGTATATTTTAATTTAAGTTTAATTTTAAGTAAATATTTTTATAGCTAGCTTAATTAAGTTTATTATGTTAAAGAGAGTCTTTTAGTTATAAGGCTCTCTTTTTTTAGAAAATTTTATTTTTTATAAATAAAGCTTATTTTTTATATTGAAGTTTAAAAAAATAAGGGCATTATTTTTAATTTATTTAGAAGAAACAATGAGTTTTTAAATAGATATAAAAAATCTAAGGATTTAGGCTAAGATTTGTCAAATGAAAATGTTTTGAAGTGATTTTTAAGAGGTGTATAATAGTGTTAAATATTTAATAAAACATATTAAACTTTGTTTTATTAAGGAGGGTATAAATATGGGAAACTTTTTTTTAGAAAGTGATTTTAGAGCTTTTGATATAGACAAATCAAGAAGTAGAGATAAGGTAATATTAGAGAGAAGAAGAGTTGCTGCTGAGAAATTAAGAGAACTGAATAATTTAGGTCTTTTTGAATTTATGAATTCTAAAGGGTTAAGTTCTCATTGGGAAAAGCAATATATAACTAGTATAACTTGGCCATTAAAAAGAGTTAATGATGAATATGTTGATAGAATATATTTATCTTATGGGAAAAATAGAGCTGATGTTAGAAAGCTTATAAAGGTTTTAAATTTATTTCATGATATTGAGGGAAGTAGAATAGAAGATGACATGGTATTTAATTATATTCCTCGCATTCAATTAGGATTAGACTCTAATTCTTGGAATACAGCTCTATATTTAGACAAGTATGGAGCCATAGAACAAAAAAATCTTGTTAATAAAATAAGAGAAAACTACGAGTTAAAAGAAAGATTTAAAAACATACTTATGGCTTTAGAAGAAAAGGGATATAGATTATATTTAATTAAGGACAATAATCCTAGAAGTTATGAAGATGAAACAGATTATGTTGAGGATATAATAAAATATACAGATAGTGGAGAAAAATATGGATTAACCATAAGAAAAGATTATGATAAAAATCATGTTAGTAACTCAAGAAATGAAATATTAGATTTTGTTAAAAATGAATTTGATAATTTAATGGATGTTTATTATTTTATTTCTTGGGATTCAGAAGAAAATGACTATTTAAGATAATATCTATAGTTTAAAAAGTTAATGACTTTTAATTATAAATTTAAAGTTAAGTTTATGCTTTATATATAGATAAATAAAAATCTAGTATAAAACTCATAAAAGGAGTTATATCAAAAGTTAACAATAAAACTTATTTTGATATAACTCCTTTTTATTTGATTTATTGTATCTATAAAAACATTTTAAGCAAACTAAATACTTTTATTTAAATAGTTATTATTTTCAGTACTTTTAATTTTACTATTAATAAGTCTTTTTATAGAAAAATATAGCTTAGTAAAGGATGAAACTAAAACAATTCCAGTAGCTATGGAACCAGCTAACATTAGTGTATTGCATCCTAAGGATAAAGCCTTATCTATATTTCCTTTTAAGGTCTCTAGCATCGTATAGAACATGCCTCCTCCAGGAACTAGAGGAATTATTCCACAAACTAAAAATACTAATACAGGAGCTTTTAATACCCTAGCTGAAATCTCAGAGAATAGGGCTATGAAAATAGCAGCTAAAAAATAATTAAAGCTTTCATTTGTGCTAATAAAACTTGAGGAAAAAAGATAAACAAACCATCCTAAACCACCACATAGGGAAGAGAAAAATAAGTTTTTACCTTTTATATTAAATATTATTCCAAAACCTAAAGAACTAAAAAATGCATATATTGAGTTTATTATTAGGTTCATATAGTCATACCCCCATAGTGATTTATTAATATAGATAAAATACTAGCACTTCCAATAGCAATCCCTACAGCTATTAAAAAGGCTTCAATAAATTTAGCACTTCCAGCAACTAAATCACCAGCTATTATATCACGAAGTGAGTTGGTTATAGCAAGTCCAGGTACTAAGGGCATTAAAGAACCTATTATTATTTCATTTAGATTAGGAGCAATATTAAATCTTACTGCAAGAAAAGCTAGTAATGATGCCAAAGCTCCAGATATTATATTTACAAAGAAATTGTTTGTCTTTAAAATATTAAAAAAGTATGCAAGAAGACAAAGAACTATTCCTATAAAACCTGAGACTAAAGAATCCTTTAAATTACCTCCAAAAAGTAGAGTAAATGTTGAAGCTGAAATTAAATATCCTAATATTTTTATTTTAAGAGGATATTCTTTTTCATCAGCTATACTACTTAGCTTTTTTTCAGCATCTTCAATAGAAACTTTATTAAAGGCAACCTCTCTTGAAAGGTTGTTTAATTTAGTTATTTTATCTAAATTAATAGTTCTACTTGTTACCCTTCTAGTTCTAGAAATTGCATTTTTATATGTTTTTATTGTTATTATTATGTTTGTAGGAATTACAAAAACATCAACTTTTTCTATTCCATAAGCCAAACAGATTCTGCTCATGGTTTCTTCAACTCTATATGTTTCAGCGCCATTTTCAAGCATTAGAGTACCAAGTTCAGTTGAGAAATTGATAATTCTATTAAAATCCATATGTACCTCCAAATAAGTATGTAAAAATTAATAAGAAACATTTTTTCATTATTACAATATTTCTTTTCTATTATACTTTGAAGAAGAGTTTATTATAAAGACTTTAAATTAAAAAAAATGTAAAAAAATATGTTTTTTTTATGGAAAATAGCTAATAGATTTGTATTTATAATTTAGTTACTATAGTTAAAGTTTTGCATAGATTAATTATGAATGGAATTTATTGGGGAGGATATAATTATAATGGCTATTTTAGATTCTAAAGTTGGACATATAAAAAGCAGAATTTCTAAAGATAGGGTTGTATTAAAAACAATGTATCCATTTAAAAAAGGAGAGTTAGCAGATGAAGTTGAAATAAATTTATACTTAGAAGGAAGTAATAGGGTCATAAAAAAAGAATTGCCTTATGGTGGATATAATATGCATTTGTTTTTAGGAGATTTTTTAGGCAGTGGAAGAGATTGTATTTTGGTGAAGGGAAGATTTCAAGGTTCTGGTGGAATTGCTATTTTATTATTATATGAATATGATAATGGAGAAATAAGAGAAATAACTAATCAGTGGGAAATAAGTGCTAGAAACAAAGCTATTATAAGATATTTACCAAATTATAAAGTGGAGGTATCTTACGGAGCAAAAGAAAAATATATTGTAGATCTTTCTTCAAAGGATAAATCTTACTTAAATCTTATATATGATGAAAAGGGAAATGTAAAATTAAAAATTAATCCTGGTATTTCTGATATTAATACCTATTATGAAATAAAAGAACTTGGAAGTAATAAATATGATCTTTTAATACGCCAAAATATCATAGGAATAGTACTAGTAGATGTTATAGGTATAATACAAAGTAGAGTTGTATTTAATATTAATGGAAACTTTGTCATAAAAGATAGGGAATTGATAATAAGTAAAGATAGAAATTTGAATAACACCCATAATTAATTGTAATTTAATACCTAAAATAGTATAATTAAAGCAAAATATTGTGTTTATAATATTTTGCTTTAATGAGAGGTTTACTATGGGGGGGAAAAGAGATGAGAAATTGTAAAGAACTTAAGCATGAGAAAAATGGTAACGTTACCGAAAAAGTGGGGAAAAACAAAGAAAAAAGCAAAAAAGTGTCTAAAGATGAAAGCTTATTAAGCTTTGATTTATTTTTAGAAGGAAAAGAACATTCAGCTTATAAGTTTATGGGAGCTCATTTTGTAACTGAAAATAGAAAAAGGGGTGTAAGATTTACTACTTGGGCTCCAAGGGCTAGCAAAATATATGTTATAGGTGATTTTAATAATTGGGAATTAAAAGAAGAATACTCTATGGAAAAAATTAATGAAAGAGGAATATGGAGTTTATTTGTTCCTAAATTAGAAGAGGATATAAAGTATAAATTTGCAGTAGTAAATGAATGTGGAAATAATACAGTATATAAAGCTGACCCATATGCATTTAAATCAGAATTGAGACCTAATACAGCCTCTGTACTTACTAAAATTAAGAGTTTTAGATGGGGAGATAAGAGATGGCTTAATAAAAGAGAAAAAGAAGGTTTAGATAATAAACCTATGAATATATATGAACTTCATTTAGGTTCTTGGAAAAGAAAAGATGGAGAGTTTATGACCTATGAAGAAATAAGTGAGATACTAGTAGAATATATAAAAGAGATGGGATACACCCATGTTGAGTTCATGCCTATAAATGAACATCCCTTAGATGCTTCTTGGGGATATCAAGGAGTAGGGTATTACTCAGTTACAAGTAGATATGGAGATTTAAATGGATTAAAGACTCTTATAAATAAACTTCATAAAAATAATATTGGAGTATTACTAGATTGGGTACCTAGCCATTTTTGTAAGGATGAGCATGGATTATTTATGTTTGATGGGTCACCAACCTATGAATATGGAGCTTGGTGGAAGGCTAATAATGAAGGATGGGGAACTTGTAATTTTGATTTAGGAAGACCAGAAGTTAAATCCTTTTTATTTTCCAATGCTATGTACTGGATAAATGAGTTTCATATAGATGGATTAAGAGTAGATGCGGTATCTAATATGCTTTATTTAGATTATGGAAGAGAATATGGAGAATGGGAACCAAACATATATGGAGGAAATGGAAACCTTGAAGCTATTGCCTTTTTAAAAGAACTAAATACAATTATAAAAAAAGAAGGAAAAGGGGCAATTACAGTAGCTGAAGAATCAACTTCATGGGAAGGAATTACTAAACCTGTTGAAGAGGATGGATTAGGATTTGACTATAAATGGAATATGGGATGGATGAATGATACTTTAAGTTATATTGAGTTAGATCCAATATACAGAAAGTATCATCATAATAAAATGAATTTTTCAATGATGTACAATTATTCAGAAAAGTTTATTCTACCAATTTCACATGATGAGGTTGTTCATGGCAAGAAATCTCTTATAAATAAAATGTGGGGAGATGATTGGAAGAAGTATGCAGGGTTAAGACTTTATGCTTCTTTTATGATGGGACACCCAGGGAAAAAATTAATGTTTATGGGATGTGAATTTGGTCAGTTCGTTGAATGGAGAGAATGGGAAGAACTTCAATGGAATGTTATTGAAGAATTTGATATACACAGAAAAACCAAGGAGTATTTTAAAGCATTAAATCATTTTTATTTAGAGAATAGTTCTTTATGGTCACTTGATTATGAAGAAGAAGGTTTTAGATGGATTGATGCTGATAATTCAGAAGAAAGTGTACTTTCATTTATAAGAATTGGAAAGAATAAAAAGGAAAAATTAATATTTATATGTAATTTTACTCCAGAGGTTTATTATGATTTTAAAGTAGGGGTTCCAGAGCTTGGAGAATATGTTGAGGTCTTTAACTCAGATTCCTTAGAATTTGGAGGAGCAGGAAATATTATGGGAGATAGTATTTTAAAAGCCACAGAGGAAAGCTTTAAAGATTTTGATTATTCAATAAGTGTTAAGGTACCTCCATTAGGAACTTTAGTTTTAAAAGTAAAATAAGAAAGAAAAGGCTACTATAAATCTAAGTACATAATATTATTTTACTTTGGATAAATAGTAGCTTTTATTACATAAATAATTAATAGAGGAGCATTTTATATGTTTAATTCTGTAAAAAGAAAACTTGTTTGTTATGATGATAATGAATACTACATAGAGATTAGTCCTTTAACTAATACCATAAGAGCAACCTTATGTTGTAAGGGGGCAATTGAGGCTTATTTAGTTGGAGATTTTAATAATTGGGAAAAAAGCGAAAATTTTAAGCTTAATTGGGGCTTGGATACTAATGATGGTAGAGTAAAAATGATTAAAGATATTACCTTTCCTTGCGGACTAAAGAAGGGGGAATATAAGTATGGATATATAATTATTACTCTAGATGGAAAAGAAATATATGTAGATAACTTAAATGAAGAGAAAAATGATTTTTATTTCCTTTGGGAGCCCTTTGAAGAATCCTTAGAAGTAAAAAGTTCAAGAGATTTTATATCTACTAGATACCCAGTTGAATTAATAGCTGTTAAAAATTCATTTTATGGAAATATAACCATTGAAGAAGCGGTTCTTTCCATAGAGAACTCTTTAAAGGGAGTAACTTTAGAAAATGGTTTTTTAAAGATCAATGAGGAAGTAGCCCCTGGCACTAAAATTATAGTAAAGGCCTATGATTCTTTAAATGACATGACAGCTTATAAGGAAATTGAGGTTAGAGAAGAAGGGGAAAAAGGGACTTTTGTACAATTTTTAAAGAATGATGGATTATATTATGGAGAAAATTTCAGCTGGAATATTTGGGGCTTTGGAGAAAATAGCTCAGGTAAAGAATTTAATTTAAATATTAAAACAGATTTAGGTGTAGGAACTTTTGTAGATGAAGAGAAATTTATAGTAAGAAAGAGAACTTGGGGATGTAACTGGGTAAATGATTGGAATGAGCAGACATATACTTTTTATTTAGGTAAGAAAGATAGAAATTTATTTTGCATATATGAAAACAATAAGATATTAACTTCTTTAAAGACTGCCATAGAAGAAACTACCCCTAAAATACAAGTTGCCTTAATGGATCATAAAAATACTATAAAAGCATATCTTTCTCATAAGCCTTTAATTGGAGTTAAGTATGGATTGTATATAAACGGAATAAAGGCTAAGGGAGTTTCAACCCTAGTTAGAGAAAATGAAAAAGAAGTTTTAATCACTAATCTTCCAAGTGATATAGATCCATCAGATTTATTAGAAGTAAGAGCTTCTAGTATGTTTTCAAGTTGCAAAGTAATAGTAAGAGATTATTTAAATGATTATTATTATGGAGGAAATGACCTAGGGGTAAGATTTAGTGAAGAAAATATAAGCTTAAGGTTGTGGGCACCTACTGCTAAAAAAGTAGAATTATTAATATATGAAGATTATAAATCTCTAAGGGAAAATCCTTTAAGAAAATATGATATGAATAGGGAAAAAGGAAATGGAACTCATTTAATTAAAGTACCAAGAAAAGAAAATGAGGGTAAATATTATTTATATAGATTATACTTTAATGATTTAAGCAAAGAAGGTAAACATGTAAATAAGATGACCTATGCTGTAGATCCCTATGCTGTTTCAGTAGGAGTAAATGGAGAAAAGGGAGCTTTAGTAGATTTATTTAGTAAAGAGTGTGTACCAGAAGGATGGAATAAATATAATAAACCTAAGTTAATAAATAAAGAAGACTCAATAATTTATGAGATGCATATTAGAGATTTTACCATAAATGAAAATTCAGGAGTTTCTGAAAGCTTAAGAGGAAAATTTTTAGGGGCAGTTGAAGAGGGAACTTTCTATATTAATAAAGAAAATGGAAATAAGGTTAAGACAGGATTAGATCATTTAAAGGAATTAGGGATAACCCATGTTCACTTGCTTCCAGTCTTTGATTTTGCTTCTGTTAATGAAGAAATAAGCAATGATGAAAATAATAGAAACTGGGGATATGATCCTAAAAACTTTAATGCCATAGAAGGAAGTTATTCAACAGACCCATATAAACCTTCAAGAAGAATAATAGAGTTTAGAGAGATGATAAAAAGGTTTCATGATAATGGAATAAGAGTTGTATTAGATATGGTTTATAATCATATGTATGAAACTTTAAACATGGATAATATAGTTCCTTCATATTACTTTAGAAGTGATAAATTGGGAAAATATACAAATGGATCTGGCTGTGGAAATGAAATGGCCTCTGAAAAGCCTATGGTTAGGAAATTTATTTTAGATTCCATATTACATTGGATTAAAAATTATCATATAGATGGATTAAGATTTGACTTAATGGAGCTTATAGATTTAGATACTATGAAGGAAATAGTAAAAAGAAGTGAAGAGATTGATGAAAAAATACTTATTTATGGGGAGCCTTGGAAAGGTGGAGATTCTCCTTTAAGTAATGGAACTTACAAGGGAAGTCAAAAAGGTCTTGGATTTTCCATATTTAATGATGATTTTAGAAATGCTCTAAGAGGAAATAATGACCCATCTAATGGATTTATAAATGGAGAACAGCACAATAAAAATAAAGCTTGGCAAGTTATAGAAGGAATTAAGGGATCCATAAATTCAATAACCTATAAACCTATGGAAAGTATAAATTATTTAGAAGCACATGATAACTATACCCTATGGGATCAAATAGTAAAAAGTCAAAATCACAGTGTGGAAAAGGGACATTATAGAGATTTTAATGAAAAAAATATATTAGATAATTTTTATGTTAAGGAAGATTTACTAGGAGCTTCTATATTATTTACTTCTCAAGGAATTCCCTTTATTCAATCTGGAGCTGAAATTTTAAGATCTAAAGATGGAGATCATAATAGCTATAAGAGTCCAGACAGTATAAATGCTTTAAATTGGGCAGAGAAAGAAAAGTATATTGATGTTTTTAATTATTATAAAGATTTAATAAGTTTAAGAAAAAATCACAGTGCTTTTAGAATGAAAAACCCAGAGGATATAATAAAAAATTTAGAAGTTTATTTTTATGACAATAATGATACTAGCGGAGTAATAATAGCTCACTATAAAAATAATGCTAATGAAGATTTATGGAAAGATATAGTGGTAATATATAATGGAACTACCATTGATGATTATAATGTAATTTCTTCTATGCCTAAATCAAGTAATGGCTTTTGGAATATTGCAGTTAAAAATGGGGTTGTAAATCAGTTGGGTATAGAAAGAGTGAGTGAGGATGAAATTCCTAAAATAAAATCTCATTCTATGATGATCCTTTATGATTAATAAAAAAGATAAATAATTTTTAAAAGACTACATAGAATATATCTATGTGGTCTTTTTTGCTTTTAAATTAAGGTAACAAATAAAAAAATAAGTAATATATTAAAGTTAGAAAGAATATATAGGATTATTAAAAAGGAGTAAGAGATGAGTAGAATTTTAAGTATTTTAAATATATGTGAGAAAAGTCTAGCTTATAGGGATTATCATGAGTATATATTAGGATTAATAAAAATATATACTGAAAATGAATTGAAGACCTATAAAGAGGACAATTTAGAAAAATTAAGGAAGATGAATAATATAAATTACTTATTAGAACAAAAAAGAACTGATTTCTTCTGGAGAATGAATAGAATGTTTCAGGGACTTGATTATGATGAATTAAAAACTTTAAAAAAAGATAGTAAAAGTTATGAAATAAAAAGAAATATTAATGAGGTTATAAAAGAAAAAAGAAATAAAAAATAATAAAGAGAAATACTTCAAAAAGTATTTCTCTTTATTATTAAAAGATTATTTGATAATGTCAATAATTTTGTGTAAACTATCTAAAAAATATATTGAAAATTATTAAGGTTTAGATATTGATTTATTTAAACCTTAATTTTCTTTTTATGTAATTATATTGAATATAAATTATACAAAAAATATAGCTATTATATTAAATTTTTTAATATAAATGGTTGTCAAGACGCTCGTCGAAATAAATTGAAAGTTGTGCTAAGATTTGAGACCATCCCCTAATAGATTGAACCCATTTTTTTGTTATATCTATTGTTGCAAGATAAAGTATTTTAAGCAAAGCTTCATCTGTAGGAAAAGATGTTTTAGTTTTAGTAACTTTTCTTAATTGTCTGTTGTAGCCTTCCATAGCATTAGTTGTATATATTATTCTTCGTATCTCCGGTGGATATTTAAAGAATGTAGATAGTTCCTCCCAATTGTTTCTCCAAGATTTTATAGCAAGTAAATATTTATCTCCCCATTTCTCCTCAAGAGAAGTTAAAGCTTGAAGTGCAGCATCTTCATTTACAGCAGTATATACTAGTTTTAAATCAGCATTAAACTCTTTAATATCTTTATATGATAAATAACGACTAGAATTTCTAATTTGGTGAATAATGCAACGTTGTACCTCAGTATTCGGATATACGGCTTTTATAGCTTCTTTAAAGCCATTTAATCCATCTATACAAGCTATAAGAATATCTTTAACTCCCCTGTTTTTCAATTCATTTAAAACAAGTAACCAGTACTTTGAAGATTCAGCAGCACCAATCCAAATACCTAAAACATCTTTCTTACCTTCAATATTTACACCGATAGCAGCATAAGCAGCCTTATTAACTATAGAATTATCTTTTTTAACTTTAAAATGAATAGCATCCATAAAAACGATGGGATATATACTTTCTAATGGTCTACATTGCCATTCTTTTATAGAAGGTATTATTTTATCAGTTATATTTGAGATTAGAGTAGGAGAAACATCCATGCCATACATTTCATTAACTTGAGTTGCTATATCTCGTGTAGACATGCCTTTCGCATACATACCTATTATTGAACTTTCTAGTCTAGATATATCAGTTTGATGTTTCTTTACGATTTGTGGTTCGAAAGAACCCTCACGATCTCTTGGGATATCTAAATCAAATAATCCTAAATCAGATTTAACAGTTTTCTTACTTTTTCCATTACGAGAATTAGTAGTATTTTTATTTATATAATCATATTTTGAATATCCTAAATATTCTTCCATTTCTGCTTCAAGCATTTGTTGAATTAAATCACCGAATAAACTTTTAATGGCATTTTGAGCATCTTCAGCAGTCTTTATGTTAGGATTTTTGGCAAGTTGTTTTATCAATTCTTTTTCGGAATAAGACATAGTCTGTGCACCCTCCTTTTGTATGATACTTAATTATATCATTTTAGTAGTTTACACAGACTATTTTACACTCTCGATTATTTTTCAACTTCTCCATCCCATTTAGATATTCCATCTTTCATGTGAACAAGATTTTTAAACCCATTTTCCTTTAAGATATCCATAGCTTCAGCACTTCTCTTTCCACTTCTACAGTAAACTAAAACTAATTCATCTTTAAACTTTTCTATGTCACTTAGGTTTTCTTTAAGTTCATTAACTGGAATTTGAATTGCATTTTTTAAATGTCCTTCAGCAAATTCATCTTCATTTCTAACATCTAAGATTAGAGTAACTTCCCCTTCATTTATAAGTTTTTTAGATTCTTCTATTGAGATATCTTTTGCAACTGCTTCAGCTGGCGCTTCACTTGATGATTCAGAACTTGTTTGTGTATTAGTTCCAGTATTAGTATCCTTTTTTTCAGTACTATTATTACCACATCCTATAAATAAGCTAGTTGTTAAAGTCAAACTAAGTAATAATAATGATATTCTTTTCATAAATATCCTCCCTATCTTCAAACATATAAATAGAATTTAACATATTATTACATAATAAGGCAATTAAGAAAATGTTAATATTTAAGGGCTCAGCTTAAGGTTATTGACAATTACTTTAATAATCTTTATAGTTAACTGTGTGAAATTATGTTTAAAATAATATATATTAAAAAATATTTTATTATATAGAGATAGATTTTTCTAAAATGGAGATTAACAATGAAAAAAAATAAACTATCAATTAAAACAATTGTAGCTATAGGAATTGGCTCAGCAGTTTTTATGATATTAGGTAGATTTGGTTCTTTGCCTACAGGAATTCCTAATACAAACATAGAAACAGCATATGCGTTTTTAGCTTTAATGGCATTGTTATATGGTCCTTTAGCTGGTTTTTTAATAGGATTCATAGGACATGCTTTAAAAGATATAATATTCTTTGGATCACCTTGGATAAGTTGGGTTTTTGCTTCAGGTATAGTAGGATTAATAATTGGATTTGGAGCTAGATTTATAAAAATTAATCAAGGAGTATTTAAGTTAAAGCAAATACTTATGTTTAATTTAATACAGATAATTGCCAATGGAGTGGCGTGGTTTTTAGTAGCACCAACTTTAGATATATTAATTTACTCTGAACCTGCAAATAAGGTTTATCTACAAGGGGGAATTGGTGGAATTTCTAATATGGTTACTGTTGGAGTTTTAGGAACTATTTTAATAGCTAATTATGCTAAAACAAGAATACAAAAAGGTAGCTTAAGAAAAGAATATTAGAAGTATATGAGGTTGTGGGAAAGATATTTTCAGACAACCTTTTTTTGAAGTTTAATTTAGGAGATGTATAAAACTTAAATATAGAGTTAAAAAATAATATATACAATTCCTTAACTTAAAATGATTATTTGAAAGGAAATTGATATGGAAAGAAAAGCAATAATAGAGTTTAAAGATTTTACTGCTCATTATACAGTTCAATCAAAGCCAACTTTAAATAACATAAATTTAACTATATATGAAGGAGAAAAAGTTCTTATAGCTGGTCCTTCAGGGTCAGGAAAAAGTACATTAGCTAACTGTATAAATGGATTAATACCATTTTCAACTGATATTGAAATTTCAGGAAGTCTTAAAATAAAGGGAAAAGAAACTAAAGATTTAAGTGTTTTTGAAATATCTAAAATGGTAGGAACTGTACTTCAAGATCCAGATAGTCAATTTATAGGATTAACTGTGGCTGAAGATATAGCTTTTAAATTAGAAAATAACTGTGTATCTCAAGAAGAGATGAAGAAAAAAGTTAATTATGTATCAAAAATAGTTGATATAGAAAATAGATTAGACTTAGCTCCATATAGTCTTTCAGGAGGACAAAAGCAGAGGGTAACCTTAGCTGGAACTATTGTTGATGATGTGGATATACTTCTTTTTGATGAACCTTTAGCAAGCTTAGATCCAGCAGCAGGAAAAGCTTCTATAGAACTTATAGATAAAATACAAAAGGAAGAAAAAAAGACAGTAATAATAATAGAACATAGATTAGAAGAAGTTTTAAATTGTGATGTAGACAGAATAATACTTATGAATGAAGGAGAAATTATTGCTGATACAACTCCAAATGAAATCTTAGCTTCTAATAAATTAAAAGAGTGTGGAATAAGAGAACCTTTATACATAACAGCACTTAAATACAGTGGATATGAATTAAATAAAGAAATGAACCTTGAACATATAGATAAGTTAAAGCTTAGTGATGAGGGCGAGAAATTAAAAAATTGGTATAAAAGTTTAAATTTTAATAAGAAAGAAAGAGAAGAAGACACCCTATTAGAATTTAAAAATGTATCTTTTTCTTACGATAAGAAAAAAGATATATTAAGTGATATTAATTTTAAAATTAATAGGGGAGACATAGTAAGTGTAGTTGGGAAAAATGGTGCTGGTAAATCAACTGTATCTAAGCTTATATGTGGTTTTTTCAAAGAATCAAAGGGAGATATAATATTTGAAGGAAAAAGTTTAGATGGAAAGACTATTAAGGAAAGAGGAGAAGAAATAGGAGTTGTTCTTCAAAATCCAAATCAAATGATATCTAAAACAATGATCTTTGATGAGGTTGCATTAGGCTTAAGAGTTAGAGGAATTGATGAAAAAGAAGTTAAGGAAAGAGTACTTGAAACCCTAAAGACCTGTGGTTTATATCCATATAGAAATTGGCCAGTTTCTGCACTTAGTTTTGGACAGAAAAAGAGGGTTACTATAGCTTCAATACTAGTTTTAAATCCTAAGGTTATAATACTTGATGAACCAACAGCAGGACAAGACTATAAACATTATAATGAAATAATGGAGTTTCTTCTAAAACTTAATAAAAAGGGAGTTACAATAATTTTAATAACTCACGATATGCATTTAATGCTTGAATATACAGACAAGGCTATTGTAATTTCAAATGGACGTAAAATAGCTGATACAACATCAGCAGAAATACTTACAAATAAAGAAGTTATAGAAAAGGCAAGCTTAAAAGAAACTTCATTATATGATTTAGCCTTGAAATTTAAGGTGGAAGACCCTAAGGATTTTGTTTGTAAATTTATTGATTTTGACAGGGGGGCAAGAAATTAGTGGATGCAATGCTTACATATATAAAAAAGGATTCTCCTATTGATAAACTTACTGGAGCAACTAAGCTTATTTGTTTTATATTTTGGACATTAGCTGCCATGCTTACATATGATACAAGAGTATTAATTGGCATGCTTATATTTAGTTTAATTATATTTAAGGTCTCAAAAATAGAGTTTAAAGAAGTTTCTTTTATAGTTTATTTTATATTATTCTTTTTATTTTTAAATGATTTAGCTATTTTTATATTTTCACCTTATGAAGGAGTTAATATATATGGAACAAGACATGATATATTTCATATAGTTGGGCCATACACACTAACATGGGAACAATTATTTTATGAGTTTAATGTTACATTAAAATATTTATCAGTTATACCTATGGCACTTTTATTTATACTTGCAACAAATCCAAGTGAGTTTGCTGCATCTTTAAATAAAATAGGTGTTAGTTATAAAATATCATATTCTGTATCAATAGCTTTAAGATACATACCAGATATTCAAAGGGAATATCATGATATATCTTTTGCTCAACAAGCAAGAGGAATTGATATGTCTAAAAAAGAAAAGTTAGGAAAAAGAATAAAGAATATATCTTCAGTTTTAATGCCACTTATTTTTTCAAGTTTAGATAGAATAGAAAATATAAGTACAGCAATGGAGCTTAGAGCCTTTGGAAAGAATAAAAAAAGAACTTGGTACAATGAAAGAAAATTTTCTAAGGGTGATTACTTAGCTATTATTGTAGTCATATTAATATTTGTTTTATCATTATACTTTACATTTAATAATGGAAGTAGATTTTATAATCCTTTTATAAAATAGTAAATAAAAATATAATTTAATAGTTAATATAAAGTTTAAGTAAGGGCGTGATCAAAATAACTTTTGATACAGCCCTTTTATTTTATTACAATCAAAAGCGTTCTTTGTTGATTATTTTAGGGTAATAGAAAAATAAAAGATGAAAATGAAATAAATATTAATAAATTTTAAACAAAGTGTTGAAATTGTTAATAAATATAAGGTATATTTGTATTTGAGAAATTTAAATGTAATTTTAAAGTTTAAGGAGATTATAAATGTATGATAGTCAGAAAGAAGAGAAAAAATTAAAGAGAAAATTGTTTTTTAAAATCTTTAACTACAATTTCTTAAAGGATAGAAATATAGAATATAAAGAGTTTAGATATGGTGATAATAAAAGAGATTACTATAGAGTATATAAAGGCTATGATAAAAGAAAGCCTACCATATTCTTTATATATAGTGGAGGTTTATGGAAGGGGAGCCCTAAAGGCTGTGCGGCTATAGGTAAGTTTTTCTATAAGTATGGCTTTACTGTAGTAATTCCATCCTATGAGTTAGCTCCAGAACATAAATATCCAGTGCAAATGGAAAATATATTTTCATCATTTAAGCATTATGTAGAAAATAATAACTTTAATAGAATAGTAGTTATGGGATATTCTTCAGGAGCAGATTTAGCTGCAAATTTAGTTTACAATGAAGACATGAAAGAAAAATTCAATATAGACAGTAATATAATATCTTCTTTTATAACACTAGGAGGAACCTTAGATTTTAGTCAATGTAATTCTAAAGAATATGAAAAGTATATAAAAAGGTATTTATATGGAAAAGAACAGATTTTTGATGTTAATCCAATAAATCTAGTAACTGAATATTCACCTAAAATCCCTGTACTATGTGTACATGGCTCTAAAGATTGTATAGTTAGTTGTGAAAATTCTAAAAGGTTTGTAGAAAAAATAAATAAATTTAAAGGCAATGGGCAGTTTTTAAAATTAGATGAATATCAACATTCAGATTTACTAAACTTATTTATTGGATTAGGAAATGAAAAAACTGGAGATATAATGAGTTTTATTAATAGATGTTAAATTTATATTTAGAGCATAGTAATTTTACTATACTCTTTTTTTATTTTTCTTTCTAAGAACCTAAAATTAATCTTTTATTTTAATAATATTTTTATGTTAAAGTAATTATTTTAATAAATAAAGTTTTAATTGCTAATACTAAAAATTAATAATTAAAAGTATACATATAAAAATGTTTAACTAGCTTAAATGATATAATATTTAATTTGTGAAAGCGCTTTCTAAGTGTTTTTCTTAAGTATTAATAAAGTTGAAATAACTTGTATATAAAGTGTTAATCTGCGAAAAGAAATAACTGTAAAAAAGATACAAAAAAAGATTAAAAAGGTTAAAATACATAAAATGTAAGTTTGGGTTTTGTATAAAATAATAAATTATGTCTAATTACTATAAAAATGAAAATAAAATATTAAAATAAAAAAAACGTTATAGAAGGGCATCGCTTTCACAGTTTAATATAATCTTGTAAACTCGAACGTTAAGTTTAAAATAGCTTATGAATATTAGTTTATTACATTTTTATTATTAACTTAACTTTAAGGTTAGTACATAAGCTTTAAAATAAGAATTATTTTAATAGGTATTAAGGAGGATTATTAAATGAAAAAGAAATTTCTTTCTGCTGTGTTAGCAGTACTTACAACAGCTACTTTACTTGCGGGATGTGGTGGTTCAAATGATGGACAAGCAACGAGTGATAGTGGTTCTAAGGGGAATAAAATGAAGGTCGGAATGGCTACCGATGCAGGTACTATAGATGATAAATCATTTAACCAAGGAACATGGACAGGAATCGAAAAGGCTAAAACTGATTTAGGAATAGAAAATAAGTACTTAAAACCAAATGGTACAACAGAAGCTGATTATTTAAAAGAAATAGGAAATCTTTATGATGCAGGATATAAATTTATAGTAACTCCTGGATTTAAATTTGAAACAGCTATATATAAGGGACAAGAAAAATATAAAGATGCTAAATTTGTATTATTAGATGGTGCTCCTCACTCAGGTGAAAAAGACGCAAAACCAGAGGTAGGATCAAATACAGTTTCAATATTTTTTGCTGAAGAACAAGCTGGATTTATGGCTGGAGTTGCTACAGCTTTAGAACTTAAAGAAGGTGACTTAGGATTTATAGGTGGTATGGAAATTCCATCAGTACAAAAGTTTAACTGGGGATTCCAACAAGGAGTAGCTTTTGCTAATGAAAAATTAGGTACTAAGATGTCTCTTCAAGAAAAAAATGTTATATATCAAGGATCATTTGATGATTCAGCTGCTGGTGGACAAATTGCTGCTCAAATGTATGACAATGGTGTAAAAGCTATATTCTGTGCTGCTGGTGGAGTTGGTGTAGGAGCTATACAAGAAGCTAAAAATAGAACTGCTTCAGGAAAAGAAGCTTGGATAATCGGTGTTGACGTTGACCAATACGATGATGGTATATATGAAGGAGATAAATCTGTAATACTTACTTCAGCTATTAAGAGAATAGACCACGCTTCATACGATATGATAAAGAAAGAATTAGATGGAAGTTTCCCAGGAGGACAAACTTTAAGATATGATGTAACAAATGATGGTGTAGGTTTACCTGATAAAAATCCAAACTTAAGTGAAGAAACAATAACTGAAGTAAATAAAGTATTTGAACAGTTAAAAAATGGAGAAATAACAGTTTCTGCTGAGCAAGGAGACTTAATAAAGTAATTTAAAAATTCAAGGAAGTTTTTATTAAGGAGATGGGGCTTCCCTCTCCTTTTATTTATATTAAGTTAATAATAGAAAAAATAAATTTATGATATAAAAATCAAATTTGTTAAAGGTATAGAATTTTTTAGTATTAAGGAGGAGAACTTATGGAATATGTAGTAGAAATGCTAAATATCCGTAAAGAATTTCCAGGTATAGTAGCAAATGATAACATAACTTTGCAACTAAGAAAAGGAGAAATACATGCTTTGCTTGGAGAAAATGGAGCAGGTAAATCTACTTTAATGGGAATTCTTTTTGGAATGAACCAACCTGATAGAGGAATTATAAAAGTTAAAGGTAAAGAAGTTAAAATTACTAACCCTAATGTTGCCAATGACCTTGGAATAGGTATGGTACATCAGCATTTTAAACTAGTTGAAAACTTTACCGTAACTCAAAATATAGTTTTAGGATGTGAGCCTAAAATTCTATTTGGATTAGGAATGGACTTAAATAAAGCAGCGAAGAGAATTGAAGAATTATCAAAGCAATATGGATTAAATGTTGATCCTTATGCAAGGATTGAAGATATATCTGTTGGTATGCAACAAAGAGTTGAAATATTAAAAATGCTTTATAGAGATGCTGATGTTCTTATACTAGATGAGCCTACAGCAGTTTTAACTCCGCAGGAAATTGATGAACTTATAAAAATAATGAAAAATCTTATAAATGAGGGAAAATCAATAATAATTATTACTCATAAGCTTAAAGAGATAAAGGCTGCCGCAGATAGATGTACAGTTATAAGAAGAGGAAGATATATTGGTACTGTAGATGTAAAAACTACTAGCGAAGCTGAAATGGCTAAGATGATGGTAGGAAGAGAAGTATCATTTAAAGTTGATAAGAAACCAGCTAATCCAGGTGAGGTAGTATTAGATATAAAAAATCTTTCAGTTAAGAATAATAAGAAAGTATTAGGACTAAAGAATTTTTCTATTGATGTTAGAGCAGGAGAAATAGTAGGAATAGCCGGAGTAGAGGGTAATGGTCAAAGTGAACTTATTGAAGCTATTACAGGGCTTAGAAAAAGTGAAAGTGGGACTATAAACTTTAAAAATAAGAATATAACTGATGAATCTATAAGAAATAGAATAAATTCAGGTATTGCACATATTCCAGAAGATAGACATAAAAGAGGATTGGTTTTAGATTATACAATTGAAGATAATATGGTTTTAGAAGTATACAATAAAAAACCATTCTCAAATAAAGGTTTATTAAATAGAAAAGAAATAAAAAAATATGCAGAAAAAATAATAGATGAATTTGATGTAAGGTCTGGTGAAGGTGCTGAGTCTGTAGCAAGATCTCTATCGGGAGGAAATCAGCAAAAAGCAATTATAGGACGTGAAATAGAATTAAATCCAGAACTTCTAATAGCAGCACAGCCTACAAGGGGACTTGATGTAGGTTCTATAGAATATATCCATAAAAGACTTGTTGAACAAAGAGATGGTGGAAAGGCTGTCCTTTTAGTATCTCTTGAATTAGATGAAATATTAAATGTTTCAGACAGAATTGCAATAATAAATAACGGAGAACTTATAGGAATTGTAAATGCAGATGAAACAAATGAAAATGAAGTAGGTCTTATGATGGCTGGTATAAAAGGAGGAGAAAAGCATGAAGTTTAAACAGTGTATTATATCTTTAATGGCTATTTTATTAGGACTTATTGCTGGTGCTATTTTAATGGCTATTATGGGGCATAATCCAATAGATGGTTATTCTTTCTTATTCCAAGGTGGACTTATGAACATAGAAAGAATAGGAAATACTTTAGCTACAGCTACTCCTCTTATATTAACAGGGCTTTCATTAGCTTTTGCTTTTAGAACTGGATTATTTAATATAGGGGCTCCAGGACAAATGCTTATGGGAGGATTTTTTGCTACAGCAGTAGGATTAACAGTGAAATTACCAGCTCCAGTATTAATTCCATTAATGATTCTTGCTGGAATACTTGGGGGAGCTTTGTGGGCATTTATACCAGGCGCTTTAAAAGCTAAGTTTAATGTTCATGAGGTTGTTTCAACAATAATGATGAACTGGATAGCTTATTGGATAGTTTATTATATGGTTCCTATGTATTTTAAGGGAGAATTCTTAGAAACTGAATCAGCACAGCTTCCAGCTACAGCTACTTTAAGAATACAAGCACTTACAGATTTCTTTCAAGGATCATTTATAAACATGGGAATATTAATAGCACTTGTTTCCGTATTTGCTATTTGGTTTATACTAAATAAAACAGTTTTAGGATACGAATTAAAGGCTGTTGGATTCAATAGAGATGCTGCAGAATATGCAGGTATTTCAGTAAATAGAAACATAGTATTATCAATGATGATAGCTGGTGCTTTAGCAGGACTTGCAGGTGTTGTTCAATATACAGGAAACGCTACAAGCATACAAATAGGGGTTATGCCAACACAAGGATTTGATGGTATAGCAGTAGCTTTACTTGGTGCAAGTAATCCTATAGGAGTTTTATTCTCAGCTTTATTCTTTGGTATCTTATACACTGGAAAAGGATTTATGAATGCTATGACAAGCATACCTCCAGAAATAGCAGATACTATAATGGCTACAATAATATACTTTGCAGCTACTAGCGTAATAATGGAAAGAGTGTTTAATAAATTTCAAAAAAGAAAGAAAGATAAATTAAATAAAAATACCAATCAGGAAACAACTAAAGAAAGGGTGGTGAGCAAGTAATGTGGGGAACAATTCAACAAATATTTCCGTATGCTATAGCCTTTACTATACCTCTTTTAATAACTGCATTAGGTGCTTTATTTTCTGAAAGAAGTGGTGTAGTAAATATAGGACTTGATGGTCTTATGATTGTAGGATCTTTTACTGGAGCATTTACAGTTTCAAAGCTTCAAGAGGCTATGCCAGGTAGCTCACTTCCTTTATGGATTGGTTTAGGAGTTGCAGTTTTAGTAGGCGTGTTATTTTCTTTATTACATGCTTTTGCAAGTATAAATTTAAATGCAGATCAGGTAATAAGTGGTACTGCTATAAATATGATAGCTGGAGCTTTAACTGTATTCTTAGCTAGAAATATGACAGGTAGTGGTAATATAAGAATTATGCAAGGTTTTATACCAAAAGATATTCCAGTATTATCTTCAATACCAATAATAGGGGATTTATTCTTTTCAAAAACTTATGCAACTACATGGTTAGTTATTGCAATACTTGCTATAAGTACATTCTTATTATATAAGACAAGCTTTGGATTAAGGCTTAGAGCGTGTGGAGAGCATCCTCAAGCTGCTGATGCCGCAGGTATAAATGTTTATAAAATGAGATATATAGGAGTTATGATATCAGGAGCATTTTCATCTCTTGGTGGAGCTATAATACTTGTAACTTATGGTGGAGAATTTACAGGAAGCGTTGCAGGACTTGGATTCTTAGCTTTAGCTGCTTTAATATTTGGTCAATGGAAGCCATGGGGAATATTAGGAGCAACTTTATTCTTCGGCTTTGCAACAACTATAGCAAACGTATCTCAAATAATACCATCGCTTTCAGCTATACCTCCAGTAATACTTAAGATATTCCCATATGTTGTTACCTTAATAGCATTAATAGTATTCTCTAAAACATCTCAAGCGCCTAAGGCTGCTGGAGAGCCATATCAAAAGGATAAGAGATAGTAAATTTTAAAAACTTATCTCTGGATAGTATTTTATTATATCCAGGGATAGTTTTTTTATTTTGAAATATATTTTTAGTTATCATTAATTTAAAGAGAAGAACTTATATATGTAAAGCTGTAAAAACAAAACTAATTTATTTATATCCTTTATATTTTAAAGATAATTAGCCATAATAGAGTTAAATAAAGTTTAAATGGAGGAATTATTATGTTAGCTAAAGATTTTTTGAATTTTAAAAATTGGTGTGTTGTTGGTGATGTAGGCAATGAGAAAAAGTATGGATATAGAATTTTAAATAAGCTTAAAGAAAATGGATATAACGCTTTTGGAGTTAGCTTAAAAGAAGGAGAAAACATATTTAAAAGCTTATCAGAAGTTCCTTATAACATCGAGGTTATAGATTTATGTATAAATCCTATTAAGGGAATAGAATTTATTAAAGAGGCTAAAGCTTTAGAAATAAATAAAGTTTTGATTCAACCAGGTGCTGAAAGCGAAGAGATTTTGAATTTTTGTAAGGAGAATAGTATTTGTGCTATAGAAGGATGTGCACTAGTTGAACTAAGTAGAAAGTAATATTTAAAAAGTTCGCATGTTTAATAAAAAAGTATTTATTGAATAGATTTAAATTATAAAAATATGGTTTTATACGTACTATAAAGAGATAGGTTCGCTTGAATATACGTATAAAGTGAAATGTAATTACAAAAAAACTTATTAATTTCACTTTTTCGACAAAAATATTCGTAAAAGTATTGATAAATATAAAAAATCTGATAATATATTAAAGGTGATTTAGAAAAACAAATGAAGGAAAGAGTGAGATTATGGAAAAGTTCTTTAAGCTTAAAGAAAATAACACTGATGCAAAAACAGAATTTATTGCTGGATTAACTACTTTTATGACAATGGCTTATATACTTATAGTAAATCCATCAATATTATCAGCAGCAGGAATGGATCAAGGAGCTGTATTTACAGCAACGGCTTTATCAGCAGTAATAGCAACTTTAATAATGGGACTTTATGCTAAGTTACCCTTTGCACAAGCTCCAGGAATGGGACTAAATGCATTTTTTGCTTATACAATAGTTATTCAAATGGGATATTCATTTGAATTTGCTTTAACTGCAGTTTTATTAGAAGGAATAATATTTATACTTTTAACTATATTTAATGTACGTGAAGCAATAGTAGATTCAATACCAAAGGGAATTAAAAATGCTATATCAGTAGGTATAGGATTACTTATTGCCTTAATAGGATTAGAGGGTGCAGGAATCGTAGTACATACAGATGGAGGAACTATAGTTTCTTTAGGAAATATAGTTTCAGGCTCAGGACTTTTAGCAATAATAGGTCTTTTAATAACAAGTGTTTTAATAGCTAAAAATGTTAAGGGAGCATTATTTATAGGTATGATTATTACTGCAATAATAGGAATACCTATGGGAATAACTCCATTACCAAGTAAGATTATTAGTATGCCACCTTCAATAGCGCCTACTTTCTTCAAGTTCGATTTCCACAACATATTCTCTTTAGATATGGTAATAGCATTATTTACATTATTATTCATGGATATGTTTGATACAATAGGAACTTTAGTTGGAGTTGCAACTAAGGCTAAAATGTTAGATAAGGACGGAAAAGTACCTAACATAAAGAAAGCTTTATTTTCTGATGCAGTAGGTACAACATTAGGAGCTTGTTTAGGAACAAGTACAGTAAGTACTTTTGTAGAGAGTGCTTCAGGGGTTGCAGAAGGAGGAAGAACTGGATTAACAGCAGTTTCAACTGCATTTATGTTCTTCTTAGCTTTATTCTTTGCTCCATTATTTGCAGTTATAACTCCAGCGGTTACAGCATCAGCTTTAGTTTTAGTTGGATTATTTATGATAGAACCAATAAAAGAAATAGACTTACATGATTTTACAGAAGCTATACCAGCTTTCTTAACAATAATCATGATGCCATTTGCTTACTCAATATCAGATGGTATAGTATTTGGAGTTATATCATACATAATATTAAAATTATTCTCTGGAAAAAGAAAAGAGATAAGTTTAACTACTGTTATTTTAGGATTAGTATTTTTACTTAAATTTTTAATATAATAATTAATAAAATAGACTATGTGATTTTATCATGTAGTCTATTTTTATATAATTTATTATCAATTTTTTGTATAATGTAGTAAAATAATATAATGGATATCTTATTGGTATAAAACGATTCATTTAATAATGAATGGAGGAAATATTATGAAAGTTGGATTAGTTTTATCAGGTGGGGGAGGAAAAGGTGCATATGAACTAGGGGTTTGGAAAGCTTTAGTTGAAATGAAATTGGACAAGTACATAGAAGTTATATCAGGAACTTCTATTGGTGCATTTAATGCTGCCCTATTTGCTCAAGGGGATATGGACAATGCTCAAGCCTTATGGGATGAAGTTACTATGGAGAAGTTAGTTCCTATGACTAAAATGGATTTGTTAAAAAAAGGGGTAGCTTTAGCCTTAGGAGTAAAAAGTATTAATTTTGTTAAAAAACATATGTCAGATAGATTAGAAAATGGTGATTTTCCTAAAGATGGGGCTTATGAAGTTGTAAATAAATTTATAGATATAAATAAGGTGAAAGAATCAGGAAAAATTTGTTATGCTGCCTGTACAGAGTTACCAGACTGTAAGGTTAAATATTTTAAAATTAATGATTATGATGAAGAGGTAGGAAGAGAGATAATAATGGCTTCAGCATCACTTCCTTTAATATATGATAGTTCAGAGGTAGATGGTAAAAAATATTTAGATGGAGGAATGGTGGATAATACACCAATTCAACCAGTTTATGGAGAAGGTTGTGATTTAATTATTGTAGTACATTTATCTAAAGAGGGAACTGTAGATAGAAGCCTTTATCCAAATGCTCAGATAATAGAAATAGTACCTAAGAGTTTAGATGATAGCATGATAAATGGAACATTAAATTTAGATATAGATGCAAAAAGATTAAGAGCACAGCAAGGTTATGAGGATACTATGAATCTTATGAGACCTATAATAAGTTTAGCAAAAACTAGCTTTGAATTTGAAATGAATGAAAAAAACCCAATATTATATAGGTTGTTTAATAGTTTTAAGGAATTTAAAGAAAAATGTTCTAAAAGACACTATAGTTAAAAAGCTATGGTGTTTTTTTATTTATAAAATAAAAATTAGAGAAAAAGGTTATTATAAGAAATAAAAGATTTTTAATGGAAAAATAAAATATATTAATTAATAGAGATTTTCAAGTGTTTAGAAATATGGAGAAAAGAAAAGTAATTTTGAAAAAATGAAAGAAATATATATAATACTCCCTTTGACTATATAAGGAATTTCTTATATATTTATAATAAAGCCTAGAATTCCTATAAGAATTAAGGTGATTAATAAGTATTATACTATTTTTATCAATTAATATAATTTTGAAGAAAAAATAGTTAGTTCATAAATAATACATAAGTAGATGTTTTATTATAAATGGTTAAATAGAACTGGTTAGTATGGATAAGAGAATTCCAGGAGGAGAGAAATGGTGAATTTAGATGAATGTTTATTAAAGATTATAAAAGATGAAAGTTTAGAAGATTACTTTATAAAGGCTAATTTTGGTTTGGAAAAAGAAAATGTTAGGGTTACAGAAAGGGGAAACTTAGCTTTAACACCTCATCCAAAGGCCTTTGGAGATAGAGAAAAGAATCCATATATAAAAACAGATTTTTCTGAGAGTCAGTTAGAAATGGTAACACCTGTCTGTAATACTTTAGAGGAAGTTTATAGTTTTATATGTAATTTAAATAAGGTTGTATCTTTAGAGATTATGAAAAATGGAGAGTTTTTATGGCCACAGAGTAATCCTCCTATATTACCAAGGGAAGATGAGATTCCAATTGCTAAGCTTTCTAATAGGACAGATGAATTATATAGAGAAAATCTTAGTTATAAATACGGCAAAAAGAAACAAGTAATAAGTGGAATACATTATAATTTTTCATTTAAAGAGGAATTTATTAAGTTACTTTATAAAGAGCTTAAAGTGGAAAAGGATTTTAGAGAATTTAAAGATGATATTTACCTTAGAATGGCTAGAAACTTTCAAAAATATCATTGGTTATTAATATACTTAACTGGAGCAAGTCCTGTTTTCCATGAAAGTTATATAGATGAGATTAAAAAAGAGGGTGAAAAATTAGGAGAGGATTCTTATTATATAAAAGATGATACTTCTTTAAGAAATAGTTCTTATGGATATAAAAATAAAAGGGACTATTATGTTTCATATAATAGTATAGAAGAATATGCTAGTGACATAAAGAATTTAGTTAATGATAAGGAAATACAAAGTATAAAAGAATATTATAATCCTATAAGGTTAAAATCATTAGGAAGCGAAGATATGCTTGAAAGCTTGCTTAATAAGGGGATTGATTACTTAGAGGTAAGACTTTTAGACTTAGATCCTTTAAGTATTCAAGGAGTGAGTAAAGAAACACTTTATCTAGTGCACTTATTTATGATTTATACTTTATTAAAAGAGAACAAGGAAATAACATATAAAGATCAAGAAGAATTTTTCAAAAATCATGATATGATTGCTTTAAAGGGTAGAAATGAAGAGGCTGTTATATATGAAAATGGAGTTCCTGTTTTATTAAAAGACAAAGGAAGAGAAATACTAAGTGAAATGGGTGAAATTGTAGAGATCTTATTTTCAAATAATGAGGAATTTAAAAATGTTATCAAAAGAGCATTAGAAAAAATTAATAATCCTCATGATACAATTTCAGAAAAACTTATTAAGGATATAAAAGAAGAGGGATATATTAATTTCCATATGAGATTAGCTAAGGAGTACTTAAATAACTTTAAAAATAAAGAATTTAATTTAGTTGGTTATGAAGATTTAGAATTATCAACACAAATATTAATATTAGATGCTATTAAAAGAGGAATAGAGTTTAATATGATGGATAGATTAGAGAACTTTATTTCTCTTAGTGATGGAGAAAAGGTTGAATATGTTAAACAAGCAACAAAAACTTCTAAGGATTCATATATAACTGCCTTAATAATGGAAAATAAATTAGTTACTAAGGACATTCTTAGGGAAAATAATATAAGGGTTCCTAAGGGTAAAGATTATGACAATATAGATGAGGCAAAGAAAGATTTTAGATTATTTAAGGGTGAAAAAATAGTTATAAAACCTAAGTCTACTAATTTTGGTTTAGGAATTAGTATATTTCCTGGAGAATATTCAAGGGAAGACTATGATAAAGCTGTTGAAATAGCTTTTAGAGAGGATAGTTCAATCCTTATAGAAGAGTTTATGACAGGAAAGGAATATAGATTTCTTGTAATAGGGGAAGAGGTAGTAGGAATACTTCATAGAGAACCTGCCAATGTAATTGGTAATGGAGAAAGTACCATAGAAGAACTTGTTTCTGAAAAGAATAAAGATCCATTAAGAGGAAAGGGATATAAGACTCCTTTAGAAAAAATAAAATTAGGAGAGATAGAAGAAATGTTTTTGAAAAATCAAGGACTAAGCTTTAAGTATATCCCTAAAAATGGAGAAAAAATCTATTTAAGAGAAAACTCTAATATAAGCACAGGAGGAGACAGCATAGACTTTACTGACAAAATACATCCTAGTTATAAAGAGGTGGCATTAAAGTCTGCTAAGGCTGTTAAAGCCCTTATATGCGGAGTAGATATGGTAATAGATAATATAGAGGAAGAGACAAAAGAAAAAAATCATGGCATAATAGAATTGAATTTTAACCCAGCAATACATATTCATTGTTTCCCTTATAAAGGAGAGAATAGAAAAGCTGGTGAAAAGATATTAGATTTATTGTTTAATTAAATTAGATATAAAACTTGTAGAATTAAGATAATATTAAATAAAAAGTAGATATATAAAATAAGATTTTAAGGGCTGTATTAAAATATAAAAGGTTATTTTAATACACGCCCTTATTAAGTGTTTAAATACTTTATTTTAATTTATATCTTATTACTTTCATAAATATCTATTATTTCATTAAATAGGTCTACATCCTCAATTGAATTATATAGATCACCATCTTTTATATTGTAGACATACTCAAGCACAAATTGTTCACCACTTAAAACTTCTTTAATTATTCTAAAACGCTTGTCCATATCTAACATTTCCACTTCACAAAGAATTTCAAGAGGTTCATTTTCATTAGTTTCATTATTGTATTGTTGTTTTATAAAGTTTTTAAATACTATAAGATTAGTATTTTCTTTATCACAATAATTAACTTTTCCAGTTTTGTTACATGATAAACATGGGTTAAAGCCACATTCTCTTATGCATTTTACACACATGCATTTAGAACATACAAATATTTTATCAAGAGAATCTTTATAAGTTTTTTTGAAATCTTCACATTCTTTTATAATTTCATTTTCTTTAGATTTATTTAAAAATGACAGGAAAGATTTTTTCCCTGGAAGTTCTCTAGATAACTTATCTAATAAATCATTATATTTTTTCAATATTTTAATGTTTTTATAGTATGCTCTTTCCTTTAAAGTAGAATCTTCGCTTAAATCTTCAATATCATCTAAAACAAAAATTAGCTCACTGTAAAGATTACCATAAGTATTTTTTTCTTTATCTAAAAATTCCTTTGCATTCATTTGCTATACTCCTTTACCATATAAATAATATATATATTTATGATATCATATATTATCAAATAATTATGAATTTAGGCTATTAAAATATACAAAATTTAATAATTAATTTATAATGATGATATATAATACATTTAAGGAGGGGAAGAGGTGAAAAAACATAAGAGGTTTGGTCAGTTAGTCCTATTTTTTATAGCTTTTTTCTTTTTAGTTGGATGTTTTAATATTTCTCCAATTAAAAAAGTTAAGGCAGAAACCTTTGGTATAGAAAATACTATTGCTAAAGGTGGAAGATCCTCAGGTGGGGGCTCTAGAAGTAGCTCAAGGAGTTCAGGAAGTTCTTCTAGAAGTTCAAGTAAGAGTAGTTCTTATAATTCTAGTAAAAAGTATTCTAAGCCTAGTAGTTCATCTAGTGAAAATAAAAAAAGCCAAGGAAATAGTAATTATTCCACTACGGATAAGTTTAATAAACCTTCATCAGGAAGTAATTCAAGCTCTGATAAAGTAGAAAGTGGAAAAGATTCTAGTAACTCAGATAAAGGTAGTACACAGGGAAATAATAATTATTCAACTACAGATAAGTTTAATAGCAAAGCCCCTAATAATCAAGAAGGAAGTTCTAAAGAAAATAATAAGTATGAAAATAATGATAAATCCAGTGGTAGTTCAAATAAAAGCTATAGAAGTAGCAATTCAGGAGGATTTAGCTTTTTTGATATGCTTATGTTAAATAATATACTTAATATGTTTGGAAATATGTTTAGTTTTATGTTCATAAGAAGACCTTTTATAGGTATTGGAACTATTTTATTAATAGCTTTAATAATATTTGCAATTAGAAAAAGAAGATAATTAAAATTAATAATTATGACATGAATTTGTAAAAAAGAGAGAGTATAATAAATCTAAATAAAAATTCGGTAAAGGTGGTAATAAAATGGGAATATTTAATAGAATATCAAATATGATTAAGGCTAAGACTAACTCAGCTTTAGATGAAATGGAGAATCCAGTAGAATTATTAGATCAAAAAATAAGAGATATGGAGAAATCTTTTAATGAAGCTAAAAGATCATCAGCTCAAATTTTTGGTAACTTAAAAGATACTGAAAAGAAAATGAATGAAGCTAAGGAAGAGTCAGCTCAGTATGATGAAAAAGTAAGATTAGCAATGAGTAAAGGAAATGAAGAGTTAGCTAAGAAAGCTTTAAAACTTAAATTAGACAGTGACAAGAAATTTGAGTCTTTAAAGGCAAGCTATGAAGGACAAAGAGCGAAAGCTGATGTTTTAAAAGCAAAATTAGTGGAATTAGAAAAAGAATTAGATAAAACAAGAAGTTATAGAGATGAAGCAGTAGCTAGACTTAATAATGCTGAAGCTTCAAAACAAATAAATGAAGTTATTGCAAATGTTCAAAGTAAGAGTAATTCAATTAATATTGATGATATAGAAAGAAGTATTTCAAGAAAAGAGAGTTATGCTGCTGGACTAGAAGAATTAAAAGGTGAAAGCTTAGATGATGAATTTGCTAAATTAGAAGAATTAAGTTTAGACGATGAATTAAATAAGTATAGAACACAAAATACACAAGAAGATAAAACTTCAGATTCAGAGGTAGATTTAGAATTAGAGAAATATAAAAATAAATAATATGAATTTAAAAGGGTTATACTAAAATAGCTCGTAAATAAAACTTATAAATATTCTCTTCCCAATATTTATAAGTTTTTTATTTTAGAAGATAACTTTATAAGTCTTTAGAAAAATATTATATAGAATTTATAACAAATAGAATTTTAAGTTATAACATAACTACTTTTATTTAAGGGCTGTATATTAAAGTATTAAATCTTGATTAAAAAAGAAAGTCTATATAAAATTTAATTTAGAAAGGGGAGAATTAAATGAATTATAAATTAGTTTGTATAGATATGGACGGTACGCTTTTAGATTCTCATCATAAAGTTAGTGAAAGAAATAAAGAGGCTTTAAAGAAAGCCATTGAAAAAGGAGTACATATTGCTATATCAACAGGAAGGGTTTTTCCGTCAGCTAGGATATATGGGAATATAATAGGAGTAAATGCACCATTAATCTGTTCAAATGGTTCATATATAAAGGATAAAAATACTGATGAGGTAATATTTAAATCTACACTAGACAGGGAAACTTACTTTAAAATATGTGATATTATAAACAAATATAAGTTTTTAGCTTATGTAGACTCTACAGATGGACTAATAGCAGATACAGATATTCCAGAGGATGATAGTCATAGGCTTATGAATAGCTGGGTAGATGAGGAAGAAAAAATAAAATTTTATAAATATGATGACTTAAGAGATGCTTATGATGAACATGAAGATGATATATTAAAGTTCATAATAATAAAAAAAGAAGAGGGTCCTAATATAGAAGAAGCAAAGGATGAATTTGAAGCTTTAGAAGGAGTAGATTTAGTTTATGCTTCTTGGGGTGGATGTATAGAGATCATGAAAAAAGGAACTTCAAAGGGAAGTGCAGTTAAAGCCCTTGCAGATAAATTAGGAATAAGCCTAAAAGAGGTAATATGCATTGGTGATAGTGGAAATGATGTATCTATGCTAGAAGAGGCAGGATTATCTGTAGTAATGGGAAATGCACCAGACTTTATTAAGGAATATGGAGATTATATAACAGATACAAATGAAAATGAAGGCGTTGCTAAGGCTATAGAGAAATTTATATTAGAGTAATAGAAATAAAGAGTTTAATAAAAAAGAAATTTAGTTTGACATATTGTCTTTAAAGTTATTAAATATGTTTAGAGATAATAATAAAATATAAATTGTTCATAGAAAGGAATGATTAAATGTTTAGTTTCACTTTTGATAAAAAAGAATATACTTTATCAGAGGATAAATTGCTTTATTTCTTTAATGAAGATGTTGAAGGTTTTGATATAGATAAGCTTTTTGAAATATTAAATAGTAGTGAGGGTGTTAGCTTTGGAAAAGCCTATTATGATGGCCCTTGTGAAGAATGTAAATTTGGATTAGAGGAAAAAAAGAAGAGCTTCCCATTTTTAGAGTTTAATATGTTTATTTATGCTAAGAATGGAAAGTTTGTAATAAGCAATATAGAAAAAGCTTATGAAGGTCTTACTTACAATAAATTATTAAGAGATAAAAAAGTAGACAAGAGCTATTTAGTTAATATAAATGTTTGTAAAAATTGTGGGAACTTCGCAGTTGAAGTTGAAGAACTTGAAGTATAATAAAAAAGTTTTTGGTATGTATTCTTATAACACAAAAAAAGAATACATACCTTTTTTGTTTTAGGAAAATTTAATTATATAGAAACAAATTAATAGCTTATATGACATAAATTTAAAGGGTTTAGATGATATAATTTAAAACATATTAGTAAAAATTTTAAGAAAGGGGAATAAAGAAATGAGTTTATTAAAGAAAGTTAGCAAAATAGCAATAGGAGTTACAATGGCATCTTTACTTTTAATAGGATGTGGAGGAACAGGTAAAAAGGCAAAGGAAAATATACCAGAGGATAAATTACCTGTAGCTACTATTGAAGTTAAGAATTTTGGAACTATAGAAGCAGAGTTATATCCAAACAAAGCTCCAAATACTGTTGATAACTTTATAAGCCTAGCTAATAGTGGATTTTATGATGGCTTAACTATCCATAGAATAGTTAAGGGATTTGTGCTTCAAGGTGGAGATCCAAAGGGAACGGGTACAGGTGGACCAGGATATATGATAAAGGGTGAATTTTCTTCTAATGGAGTAGAAAATGATATTAAGCATGAAGAGGGAATATTATCAATGGCAAGGTCTCAAAATCCTGATAGTGCAGGAAGTCAATTTTTTATTGTTACAAAAGAAGCACCACATTTAGATGGTCAATATGCAGCCTTTGGAAAAGTTACTAAGGGATTAGATGTGGTTCATGAAATAGAAAAGGTTTCAGTAGGTGCAAATGATAAACCAGTTGAGGATGTTGTTATAGAATCAATTAAGGTAGATACAAAGGGAATAGAGTATAAGGAGCCTGAAAAGGTTAAATAAAGGAATTTTAATTTATTAATTACCATATTTAAGATAAGTTTTAAATAGATTTATAATTTAAAACTTATCTTTTATAATATTGGAATTTAAAAAGTCTTAGTGTAAAATTAAAAATGAACATATGTTTGCATGGAGGCTTTATGAAAGAGAATAGAAAGATAATTCACATAGATATGGATGCTTTTTATGCATCCATTGAACAAAGAGATAATCCTAAGTATAAAGGAAAGCCATTGATTGTTGGAGGCGATCCAAATAGGAGAGGGGTAGTTGCAACTTGTTCTTATGAAGCAAGAAAATATGGAATACATTCAGCTATGCCCTCTTTAACTGCATATAAATTATGTCCTAAAGCTATTTTTATAAGACCTAGAATGGATGTTTATAAAAAAGTTTCTAGACAGGTTATGAATATATTAAATGAATACTCTAATCTTGTAGAGCCTTTGTCCTTAGATGAGGCTTTTGTTGACGTAAGTAAAAGCAAAAGGTGCAAAGGTTCTGCAACCTTAATGGCACTTGAAATAAAGGAGAGAATATTTAAAGAATTAGGTCTTACTGCTTCAGCAGGGGTTTCTTTTAATAAATTTTTAGCAAAGATGGCATCAGATTTTAGAAAACCAGATGGTATAACAGTAATAACAGAGGAGAATTCAAAGGATTTTATAAGAAATTTACCTATAGGAAAATTTTTTGGAGTTGGAAGAGTAACTAAAAATAAGCTAAATAATATAGGTGTATTTAAGGGAGAGGATTTACTTAAATTTTCTGAAGAAGAACTTATAGATATTTTTAGTGAAAGAGGCAAGATATTATACGAGTTTGCTAGGGGAATAGATAATAGGCCAGTAAATCCATACAGGATTAGAAAGTCTATAGGTAAAGAAATTACCTTAAGAGAAGACATAGAAGATATAGAAGAAATGATAGAGATTTTAGAGGGAATAGCAGAAAGAGTTAGTGAGAGCTTAGATTTATTGAATAAAAAAGGAAAAACTGTAACCTTAAAGGTGAAATTTAACGACTTTAAACATATAACAAGAAGTATTACTTTAGAACACTTTTTAAAAGAAAAGAAGGAAATAATGGAATGTGTAAAAGATCTTATAAGCGTAGTTGATTTTAAAAATAAAAAGGTCAGATTATTAGGAATAACAATATCATCTTTAGAAGAAAATATAATAACAGAAGAAAGTAAGCAGTTAAGCTTTGATGTTTAGACAATTTATTAACTAGATGAAAACAAATTTCGATAATATAGAAATTATTTAAATAAATAGTATAATTATACTTATGATTTATAAAAAATATTTATATTTAGTAAAGTTATTTGAAATGGAGAGGAATTAATGAACTACATACTTCTAATAATAGGGTTCCTTTTACTTATTAAAGGGGCAGATCTTTTTGTTGATGGTGCTTCAGGAATAGCTAAAAAGCTAGGAGTTCCAGCAGTTATAATTGGACTTACTATTGTATCTTTAGGAACTAGTGCTCCAGAGCTTGCTGTAAGTATATCAGCTTCACTAAAAGGTAGCAATGATATTACCATGGGAAATGTTTTAGGTTCAAATTTATTTAATCTTTTAGCAGCTTTAGGGTGTACAGCTATTGTGGCTCCTTTAGTCATAAAGAAGAACATAATAAAAAATGATTTTATAGTAAATTTAATTGCAACTTTTGTTTTATATATTTTTACTTTTACTGGACTAATAGGAAGTAAAAACTCTTTATCTAGAATAGATGGAGGAATATTAGTCTTAATGTGCATAACTTATATAATATATTTAATATATACAGTTAAGAGAAGCAATAAAAAAGAAGATGAAGTAGCAGTAACTGCAGAGTTTGAAGATTTTGAAGAGCAAAATATAAAGTCACCTAATAGCACAGTTAAAAATATAATTTTATCAATAGTTGGAGTTATAGGAATAATATTAGGTGGAAAAATAGTTGTTGATTCAGCTTCTGCAATTGCCTTAGGGTTAGGACTGAGTGAAAAATTAGTTGGCCTTACAATTGTAGCAATAGGTACTTCTCTTCCAGAACTTGTTACTTCTTTAGTTGCGGCTAAAAAGGGTGAAAATGACATAGCTCTTGGAAATATATTAGGATCTAATACCTTTAACATATTATTAATATTAGGTTTATCCTCCTTAATAAGTCCTATAACAATAGCTGCAAGCTTATCAATAGATTTAATATTCCTTATAATTGTTATTCTCATAATAGGTGCTTTAATTTTCTTAAATAAGAAAAAGGAAAAAGTACTTACTAGATATGAAGGGATATTTCTTTTAGTTCTTTATATTGGATATACAGTATATATAATAATGAGAAATTAATTTTTTATAACTGTCTTAAATTAAGACAGTTATTTTTTTATAAAATTATGTTAAATAGAGAGAAAGAATATTACTATTAGGTAAAATATATTGAAACTTTGGTAGTTTGGAAGATATACTTAAAATGAGAATTAACAGTGTTAATATGTAAGCGGGGGAGGAGAAAAATATAAATAGTTTAATAAATATTTTTAATCAGTATAGCGAGTTAGCTATATTTATAAGTTTGTTTATAAGTGTAATTATAGCATTACTTGGGGTAGTTCCATCTGTATTTGTTACAGGAGCCAATATAGTATTCTTCGGTCCTATAAATGGATTTTTAATTTCTTTATTAGGTGAAGTTATAGGGGGATGGATAAGCTTTAAAGTATATAGAAAAGGTATAAATAAATTTGCAGGAAATATTGAAGGAAAGTATGAATTAATAGATAAAATTGTAAATAGTGAAGGGAAAAGTGTTGGAATTTTAATTTTTGAAGGAAGATTAATACCATTTATTCCATCAGGATTAGTAACCTTAGCTGCTGCCATGAGTAAAGTTAATAGTTTTACATTTATAATAGCTACATTCTTAGGAAAAATACCTTCTATTTTATTAGAGGTTTTAGCCAGTTATGGAGTGATAATAGCTTCTCAAAAAAATTTAAAACTTGTTATTGGAGTTTTAAGTTTAATTTTATTTTTACTAACATTAAAGAAATTAAAGGATAAAACAAGCATAAAATGAGAAATTTATCATTAAAAACAAAAAAAGCTCAAATTTTTTGTAAAAAATGGGTTTTTATTATTGATTTAATATGAATTATATGATTTAATTTAAATGGATAAAGTTTTAATAATTTGTTAAAGCTTTACAGTTGGTTGAAGGAGTAAAATAATGATCGAAGCAGTGATTATAGCATTAATAATTGCAAAAATAAAAGGATATAGTTTAAAACCTTTCTTTAAAAGTTGGACAATCTATCCTATTTTGATTTTTGAAGCTATTTATATAGTCTTTCAAATGAGTATATTTATGGGTAACTATGATGTCATAAAATGGGCACCTTGGTTCAAAAGTATATATATGTACTTATTCTTAATACCTATATTTTGGTACAAGGAGTATGTAAGTGCTTTAATTGGATCGTTATTTATTTTAGCAGGAACTTTCTTAAATCATATTGTAATGGCTGCTAACGGTGGGGAAATGCCTGTTTTTCCAAGTTTATCTTATTTAACAGGATATCTTAAGCCGAATACTATTTCAAAGGTCAATGATATACATATGATAGGAACAAGTACAGTAAAATATAAGTATTTAAGTGACATAATAGATATAGGATATAGTGTTTTAAGTATTGGTGATATACTTATAAGAGTTTTTGTAGTTATAATAATATATGTTACAGTTAAAAAAACTAATGAGAAAAATGAATATAAGCAAAGAAATATATTTGCTTAGTGACAGCGGAGGAAGAATGTTAAAAGTAACTTTATTTGAAACTTTAGTAAGGGGAATACCAGAAGCTCTTACAATGATGTTAGCTATGTACTCTTTCGCTAATAAAAAGTTAGAAAAGAAGGAGTATTTAATCTCAAGTTTGATATTGGTATTAGTAGTTTATTTAATTAGATTATTACCTATAAATTATGGGATTCATACAATATTGAATATATTCGTTTTAATATTTTTAGCATTCAATGTTAATAAAATAGATTTAATAGTAAGTATAAAAGCATCAATATTAATATTAATGATTTTATTTTTATGTGAAGGTTTAAACTTACTATTTATAGAGAAATTCTTTAATGAAAATATTGATTATTTGTTTGAAAATGTATTTACTAAAACAATATTAGGTATTCCATCTACTATAATGTTTATGGTTATTGTTACTTATTATTATTTAATAGCATCAAAAAAAGGAAAGTTGAGATAAAATGATTGAGAATATATCGAAGTTAATAGCTGAAAAAGTTTCTAGTGAGTTAAATTATGATAATGAAAGAAAAGAAATTATTCAGTATGGAACTTATGCTTTAATACAAACATTAATATCAATAATTTCAGTACTTATACTGGGATTAGTCTTTAATATAGCTTTAGAAGCTTTGATATTTTTATTTACAGCAAGCATACTTAGAAAATACTCTGGAGGAGCACATTCAGAATCTTCTAATGTATGTACTTTATTAGGCATAATAATTTCAATATGTATTGGTTTTTTAATAAAAAGTAGTTTTTTTACAAAAATGAACTTTGAGCTTGTAGTGTTTATTGGAATATTTATTTTTGTTTTTGCATATTTTATAGTTTTTAAATTTGCTCCAGTAGATACACCAAATAAACCAATAAAAACCGAAAAGAAGAAAAGACGCATGAAAAAAGGATCTTTAAAGATTTTAACTATATATTTACTTATTGAACTATTAAGTATAATTTTATATTATAATTCAGGATGGAGTTTAGCTAAGCATGTTATGTTAAGCATAATCTTTGGAGTAGCATGGCAATGCATGACTCTAACCTACATAGGAAATATATTGTTAAGAACTATAGATTCTTTTACAAATAAATTATTATAAATTTTGAGGGGATGAGTTAAATGAAAAAATTAAACAAAAACTTATTAACATTATTTGCTGCATTAACAACAGTAGTTGCAACAACAGTTGCTACTTCAGCATGTCTTTGGTTTACACACCAACCAGAGGAACCAAAATCTTTAAGAGATGAATAATTTACCTAAAGGTCGGTTTTAAACCGGCCTTATTTTATACTAGATTAGAGAGGGAGAATATGATTAGAGATGTAAATGATAATAAAAAGAAAAAAGTTGATGAAATATTATCAATAGTAAAAGTATCATCATTATTATTTTCAGCTATGGCTTTTTTACAATACACCTTTAATCTTACAAAGTCTAACAATAAATTTTTAGCGTATTATAGTATATTATCAATTTTAATAAGTATATTCTTATTATCAACGATTTACATACTTTGGAGTTTAGCTAGTTTAAACAAATATAAAGATCATATAAATAAGATACAATTAATTGAAATAATTTTATTTATGATTATATTCATAATGGCTATAGTAGTTTCAGGGGGAAATTCTAGTAATAATAAATTTTTATTTTTATTTATTATAATAACATCTACAATACAGGGAGGCATGCATAGAGGATGTGTGGTTTCAGTAGTGTCATCAGCTATTATTTTATCTATAGATTTGATTTTTTCAGGGAATGCTGATGTAAATATTTATTTTCAAAATGATTTAATATTAGCAGGAGTATTTGTTTTAACAGCTTGGACATTGGGTTTTTATGTAAAAACTGAAAATGATCACATAAGGGAATTACAAACTTTGGTTAATGAAGATGGATTAACAGGAGTTTATAATCATAGATATTTTTATGATAAATTAAGAGAGAAAATGCATATTAGTGAGGTTGAAAACGAGAAACTTTCATTAATATTTTTGGATATAGATTATTTTAAGCATTATAATGATTTGTATGGACATCAAAAAGGTGATGAAGCATTAAAAAAAATAGGGAAAATTCTGAAAAACATAGCTAGGGAAAATGATTTAGTATCTAGATATGGAGGAGAAGAGTTTGCAATAATTTTACCTAATACTTCAGAAGAGGAAGCAACTAAAATTGCAGAAAGAATTAGAAATAAAGTAGAAAAGAGATATTTTGAGGGACAAGAAAATCAACCTAATGCTAATTTTACAGTATCTGTTGGTATAGCTGTATTTCCAGATAAAGCTAAAAGTGAGTTGGAATTAGTTAAATGTGCTGATGATGCATTGTATAGAGCTAAATTTTTCCATAAAAATAGGGTTGAGACCTATGTATCTGTTTTAGATGAGTTAAAACGAGATTTAAATGAAGAGGAAAATGCCCTTGTAACATCTATAAAAACGTTAATAAGCATTATAAATGCAAAGGATAAATATACATATAGCCATGTAGAAAGAGTAGTTATTTATAGTAGACTTATGGCTAAAAAATTAGGACTTTCAGAAGATGAGAAAAAGGAGTTAATATATGGGGCTTATATGCATGATATAGGCAAAATAAATATACCTAATGAAATATTAACTAAAAAGATGAGACTTACTAAAGAGGAATGGGAGATCTTAAAGCAACATCCTAAAGATGGAGTAGAAATAATAAAATCAGTAAATTCTTTAAAGAATGTTGTACCTCTTATTTTATATCATCATGAGAGATATGATGGCTTTGGATATCCAGTAGGGTTAAAGGAGAAAGAAATACCATATCTAGCAAGGGTCTTAACTGTAATAGATAGTTTTGATGCTATGACTTCAAGTAGACCTTATAATAAAAGAAAAACTTATGATGAAGGATTAATTGAACTAGAAAGATGCAGTGGAACTCAATTTGATCCAGAAATAGTTGGTATTTTTAGTGAAGTGGTTAAGGAAAATATAAATGAAATACAAGATTTTTAAAGAGATGTATCATAATACACCTCTTTTTATTTTAGCTAAAATCTGATATTATTTTTTCACAGCATAGCTTAGCTGAGATTAAAGACATGGATATTCCAGAGCCAGGATGTACTGAATCACCTACAAAATATATATTCTTTAGTTTTTTTATTTTTGCCTGAGGTCTAAAAATAGTTGTTTGTAGTAAATTATGATTAAGACCAAAAGCTGCACCAAAAAAGCAATTAAAATCATTTTTTAAGGTCATAGGTGTTGTATAGCTTTCGTAAATTATATTTTCTTTTATATCTTCTAAACCTTTAATTTTACTTAGGTCATATAAGATTTTATTTCTCAAAGAAACAATTGTAGATTCATTCCATTTTGATTTATATTTTTTTAAGTTTGGAACACGTACTGTTATATTAATGCATTCACAATCTTCAGGAGTTAATGAAGTATCTATTGAGCTTGGGCAATAGATATAATATATATATTCCTTTGGCAAAGGCCCATCTATAAAGGGAGCTAATAAAACATCTTTCTTATTTAAATTAAGTACTATATTATGAACATGTAAATTTTTATATTTTTTCTTAAGAAATAAATGTAGTATAAATGTAGAGCAAGAAAAGGATAAGTTATTTTGTTTTCTTCTAGAAAATTTATTTTTAAATGTACTTCTAGGAAGCAAATTTTGTATGGTATAAGTAAAATCTGAATTACAAACAATTAAATCAGAAAATATATTTTCATGGTTTATTTTTGCTCCAATTGATACATTCTTTTCCATAAGTATGTTTGTTACATTTGAGTTAAGGTGTATTTTTCCCCCAAGTTCTAAGATTAACTTTTCTAAAGCTTTTACATAAGAGTACATCCCACCTTTAATATAGTATAATCCATATATTTGAGTGGTTGATGGAATTAAATTAAAAACATTAGAACTTTTAAGGGGAGACTCCCCAATATACATGCATTGAAAAGCTAATAAGGTTTTTAAATATTCATTATTTATATATTCTTCAATGGTTTTATAACAATTTTTGAAAGGATGTATTTTAAGTAGTTCAGGTAAAGATTTAAAATAGCTCCAATAATTTAAGGTGAAAAAACTCCTATTTAAAAAATATTTTTCTACTAAAAGATATCTTCTATAAGAATCAGATATATATTTATAATAATTTGAACTTTCATCATTAAATACCTTTTCTAAAGACTCTGTAGTTTTTAGAAAGTCTGAATAAATATTAAAGCTATCTCCTCTATCATTAAACACTTTATATAAAGTATTTAATTCTACAAGATCTATATAATCTTTAGGGTCTTTTTTTGCATATTTAAATACTTCTAAATAGGGCTTAGGAAGCATAAATATTGAAGCAGAAGAATCTATCTTAAAATCTTTGTATTCAATTAAATTTACTTTTCCACCTATCTTAGAGTTTTTTTCAAAAATATCTACTTCAAAATTATTAACAAGAAGGCGAACAGCAGTAGCTAATCCACCTATTCCAGCTCCAACTATTATAGCTTTTTTCTTTGGACTCATTTAATTAACCGCCTAGGGTAATATCTTGATCGTTGTACCATTCAAGAGCATTAAAGAAATGATCTTTATTAAAATTAGGCCATAAATCATCAATTATGTATATATCAGAATAAACTGATTGAACTGGCAAAAATCCGCTTAATCTACGTCTACCGCCCCATCTTATTAATAAATCTATTCTTGAAATATCTTTTGATTGAATATTATCATAGATATTTTTACTCTTAATGTCACAGGATTTTAGAAGGTTTAAATCCCATTCCCAACCATAATTAACAAGGAAGTTAACACGTATGCCACCTTTACCCATTTTAGTCCTTTTAGTATATTTTTTTAACTCTTCAGGAAAAACTGGAGAATCAGCATTCCCTATAACAAGCAATTCACAATCTTCATTTGCAATTAATTCTACTGATTTTATGCAGGCATCTATGAATGCCTTTTTTTGATATGATGGTCTTTTGGTATTGTCTGTAGTAAAACCATAATAAGTTATTTCTTTAATATCTAGTTTTTGACAAAGTTTAAAAAGTTCAAGTCCAGGGTCAATTCCATGTAAATATCCTTGATCTTTTTCAAGTCCATTTTCTACAGCCCAACGTCTATTACCATCTGGGATAACCCCTATATGTTTTGGAATTCTCATAATATGTCTCAACCCTTTCTTAAAAATAGATTCAAATGAAAGTATTCCCATTTTAATAAATAAAATGCATAAATTTGATTATTTTAAATTTTGATTATATTATTATTCTATGGAAAAATTTAATGTTAATTATACGGAGTTGAAAAATGAGATTTATAGGTGTTAGAACTTGGAAAACAGGAATAGGCGCTGTAATAGCTATGATAATAGCAAAGGAATTAGGGCTAAGTTACTGGGTTTCAGCGGGAATTATAACTATACTGAGCATACAGAGTACAAAAAGAGAATCATTAAAAATAGCTATAAAGAGAATAGAATCTGTTATTATAGCCTTAATAGTGTCTTCGATTTTATTTTTAGTATTAGGATTTAACTCAGTTGTTTTTGGATTATATCTTTTAATTTTTATACCTTTAACAGTAAAACTAAAAGTGACAGATGGAATTGTTGTAAGTTCTGTTTTAGTAACTCATTTATTAGTTGAGAAACAAGTGAATTCATATTGGATAATAAATGAACTAGGCCTTATGCTAGTTGGGGTTTTAGTTGCACTAATATTAAATAGTTATATGCCTAAGAATGAGGAAAAGATAAAAGAAGACATAGATTATATATCAGAAAAAATAAAAGAGATATTTATGGATATGGCATATTCCCTAAGAACACATAGTGTTTCAATAAAGGAACAAAGACTTTTTGATGAACTTGAAAACAGGATAGAGTTAGCTAAAAAAAGAGCTAATGATAATTTTAATAACTACTTGTTTTCGGATGTTAGATATTATGTACACTACATAGATATGAGAGAAGTTCAATTTCAAATTCTAAAGTATATGAGAGAACACTTTTCAAGAATATCTATTACTGTGAAACAGACTGAACTAGTTGCCAATTTTACAGAAGAAGTAGCCTCTGTAATAGGTAAAGAAGTTAATGTAAATATACTTATTAATAGATTAAATAGATTGAAAAAAGAGTTAAGTGAACAAGAACTTCCAGTGACCAGAGAAGAGTTTGAAAATAGAGCTATGTTATTTCAATTTATTAATGATTTAGAGATTTTTATAAAAACAAAAAATCAATGTTATATAAAATAAAAAATTATATTTAGAATATGTTTATTAAAATAAAAGAATATCAGGGTAAATTTATATTTTTTAGTTTTGTTGATGTTTAAAACATATAAAAATTGCTAATAATGGTGATGAAATAAGATACAATAGAAAAGTATATTCAATAAATATAATATATTGGATAAACATGAATAATATTCATTTAATGATTATTAACAAAATTAAAATAGCATAAAATTCTTAAATAAGTTAGAATAGTCAATATAGATTTATAAATTTAATTCTTAATTAAGTCTTATTTTGTTACATTCGTTCTAAGGGAGGCATAAGATGAACAAAAAGTACTTTAAAGAGGTTTTAGGAAATAAAAAAACTTTGAAGAATTTGGGGATTAACGTATTTATTTGGATTACTCTATCTTTTCTATTAGTATTTTTAGGGGAGTCATTTCATAGAGGATCTATTGAAAATGGAAAGAATTTTTTAGATAATCAAACAACAGTATTTATATTAAATTATTTAATATTTTTGATGATTACTTCAATAGCTTTTTTCTTTAAGAAGACTAGAATGGTTTATGGAATAATAAGCACTATTCTTATGGGATTTTATATGGCGAGCGGAGTAATACTAGGTTTTAGAGGAACACCACTTATATGGGCAGATATGTTTTCTTTTAAAGAAGGTTTAGCTATAGCAGGAAATTATTTAAACTTAAACATTTTAAAATATGCTGTTATAGCCTTAGTAATTATAATTGCAATATTAGTATTGTTATGGTTTAGTGAAAGATATAAAAGTAGAAATAAAGTTATTAACCCCTATGGGGTTATAATTCTACCATTATCTATTTTGGCTGTAGGAGCTTTTTATGGAAATGCAAAAGGGAGTATAGAAGTATATAGATGGGATTTGCCAGTTTCCTATGAGAGAAATGGGTTTATGTACTCATTTTTAGATACTGCAGCAGGATTTAAAGTTAAAGAGCCAAGTGATTATAATAAGGTATCTATTGAGAAAATAAAGAATGATATAATTGAAGAGGCACAATTAGCTAGTAATGATACTAAAATGGCATCTGCTATGCCAGCAGAATTTCCTAATATAATAATTGTTCAATTAGAATCATTTATGGATTTAGGGAGAATAAATGGATTAACTTTTACAGAGGACCCTATACCAACCTTTAGAAAAATAGCTAGTGAATCGACAAATGGGTTTTTAAAGGTTCCTACTTATGGAGGGGGAACTGTTAGAAGTGAATTTGAAGTATTAACTGGATTAAGCACTGATTACTTACCAGTAGGTGAAATACCTAATAATAATATACTTAAAAAACAACCAGTTGAAAGTTTAGCTTATATATTACATGATTATGGTTATGGAACAAATGTTATACATAATTATGAAGGGAATTTTTATAATAGAGACACAGTATATCCTAACTTAGGATTTGATAAATATATATCTATGGAATATATGGACAAACCTAATAATGCCACTTGGCAATATCCAGAGGATGTTTTAAATATAGAGCCTATAGAAGATATAATAGCTAATAATGAAAAGCCTCAGTTTATTTATAATGTAACTGTAGAAAGTCATGGAGGATATTCTTCTTCAGATTTTGAAAATTATACAGTGGATGGAAATTTAGATCAAGAAGAAAAAAATGAACTTCAATGTTACATAGATAAATTAAGAGGTGTTGATGAATACATAAAAGAGCTTGTGGATTATGTAGAATCCTCAGGAGAGCCTACAGTAATTGCTATGTTTGGAGATCATTTACCTTCATTAAAGATAATAAATGATGATGAGAGTGTATTAAAAGATGGAAATAAATATTTAGCTGACTTTTTTATATGGGATAATATTGGCTTACCAAAGGAAAATATAAATATGGAAGCAGAGGAGTTGACAACATATATATTAGAAAAGCTTAATATGGTGGCAGGCGTTATGCCTACTTTTCATAATGCATGTAAGGATGATGAGAATTATAAAGAAGAGTTTGAACTTCTTCAATATGATATGCTATTTGGAAATAAATATATTTTAAATGAAAATAAAAATAAGTATGAAAAAACCAACATGAAAATGGGCTTAAAGGAAATAACTCTAAATAATTATGATATAAGAAATGATATATTAACTGTAACTGGTAATAATTTTAATTATAAGAGCAAAATTATTATAAATGGAAAAATTAAAGAAACTAATTTTATAGATGAAAATACATTAACAACCACTGAAATTCCCTCAAATATTAAAAATATTTCAGTTGGTCAAATAGGAAAGTATGACAAAATACTAAGTACTAGCAATTTACTAGAAACAAAATAGTAGGTTAATTCATATAAAAGGCTATTCAAAAATCATATGCTTTTAATTTAATTAATAACATATGATTTTAAAAATTTAAGAATGGCCTTTTATTTATTAGCTCTTAGTATAAATTTATCTTTCAAGAATAAAATGTAAATGTTATACTTAATTTGAGAATTACTAAATTATACTAATTTAACGGGAGGATATTTATGAACATAATAAAAAAAGATGGAAGAATTGAAGAATTTAAAATTGAAAAATTATCAACAAGCTTATCTAATGCAGCAAGTGATTTAAATTTCACACTTAATAAATCAGATATAAATATAATTGCAAAAGACGTTGAGGAAACACTAAAATCAATAAGAAAAGATAATGGAGAAACTTCAAGTTATGAAGTTATTGGTGTTGTAATTGATACATTAAAAAATGAAAAGTTTAGTGATGTTTTAAGAGCGTATGTAAAATATAGAAAATAATTAAAAGGGGCTGTATCAACTATAACAAATAAAACTTATTTTGATACACGCCCTTTCTTTGTAAAGAGTATATTTTATTAATGGTAAATAGGGGAGAGAAGTGAAAATATGATAAAAAAAATAGTTGTAGCTGTAGGTTTAGTATTTAGTTTAAGTTTTTTTGTTGGGTGTGGAAATAAAAGTTTAGTAGAACAAGGTAAAGCTGCCATAAAACAAGGAAATTATGAAGAAGCTACAGCAATTTTTAAAGCGGCCAGTGAAGAGGATTCAAAGGATAAAGAAGAAGCTGAAAGCTTATACGATTTAACATATAATTATGTAATATCTACTAAAGCATATAATGAATTTAAGTTAGATGTGGCTTTAGATAGTTTAAAGAAAGTAGAAGAAAATAAAAATAAAGAATTAATGAAAGAAGATATTACTAGTTTAAAAGAAGAAATAAGTAAAGATAAGAGTGTACTAGATGACTTTTACTCAAGTATGGAGAAGGTTAATGATTTAGAGAGTGAAGGTAAGATATCAGAAGCAAGGGACTTGTTAAATAAATCTCTTAAAAATATTTCTTATTTAGGAGAAAATGTTAAGGAACTAATTGAAAGTGGAAATTCTAAATTAAAAAATTTAGATGAAAAGCTTGATAAAGGGGAACTTGGTAAAGAAGATAATAAAGAAGAAAAAACTGATTCCACTGAAAAAAATAATAAAGAATTAGCAAATAAAGCTTTAGAAACAGTAAAGAATCTTGGTGTAGTAAAAAAAGATCAATATTTAGAGTTAAAATCTGATGAAATATATGACTTAGGTGATGGAAGTTACGGTTTTATAGTAAATAAATACTATTATCCAGAAGGAAAGCCAGAGCCTGCATTTATATGTCAGTATTTAGTAGATAAAGAATCATGGAAAGTTAAAGAGGTAAAAGAGGGGATTAACAAAGAATTGAATTAAAAATTTTATGACAAACTAGAGTGATATTTTTATTCTCTCTAGTTTGTTTAATTTAAATTAAAATAATTTAAATTTATGATTCTTACAGCAATATTTAAATATTGCCTTGCCTTGAATATCAGTACCTTGTACTAGTCCGAAATACCTAGAATCCAAACTTATATTCCTATTATCACCCATAACAAAGAATTTATCTTTAGGTATCTTTAATTTTAAATAATAAGGAAGATTCATTTCTTCTTTTATATATGATTCATAAATTTTATCACCATTTACATATACTTCAGAATCATTTATTTCAATTATATCACCAGGAAGACCTATGATTCTTTTAACTAGAAAATTATCATATTTACAAGGGGCATAAATATTTACTATATCATACCTTTTAGGAGAAGAAGTGGAATAGGATTTTTTATTTATAATTAATACATCACCGTGATGAATAGTATCTTCCATTGAAGAGCCATCAACAACAGCTATGAATATATTGTTTAAGAAGAAACCTAAAATTAGAATTAAGGATATTAATAGAGTTATTATAATCTTAAAAAAGCTATCAGGTAGATCTAAAATATAATTAAAGCATTTCATGAATTATTACCTCATGTATATTAAGAATATATTATTAGATTATTTTTTATGGATTCAAATAAGAACTAATAATTAACTTTAAGTTGAAATTTAATTACTACTTTAATATAATTAAGTTAGTTGTAATTTATATACAGTTAATTGGAAACGTTACCGAAATGGGGGAGAGGATTTTATGAGAAGAAATTTTAATTCTAAAGAGTTTAATGATAAGTATTATTATGATGGAGAACTTGGAGCTATTTATAATAAAGAGGAGACTATTTTTAGGGTATGGTCACCAGAAGCTAAGAGTTTAGAATTATTACTTTACAGAGATGGGAATACAGAGAGTTTAATAGAAAGAGATTTGCTTCATAAAAAAAGTAATGGACTTTGGGAAATAGTAAAAAAGGGAGATTTAAATGGAGTTTATTATAAGTACCATATTGTAGGAGAAGATTTTGAGCATGATTTTGTTGATCCTTATGGCAAAGCTTTAGGAGTTAATGGGTATAGGGCTATGGTTATTGATTTGAAGGAAACTAATCCTAAGGGATGGGAAAATGAAAAGAAACCATCAATTGAAAATCCCTTAGATTCAATTTTATATGAGATGCATGTAAGAGATTTTTCAATTGATAAGAGTTCAGGGGTTTCTTTAGAAAATAGAGGAAAGTTTTTAGGAATAGTTGAGGAAAATACAAAAGTTCCTGGTACAGAAGTAAAAACAACTTTAGATCATTTAAAGGAGTTAGGAATAACCCATGTACATCTTTTACCTTCTTTTGATTTTGGAACAATTGATGAGGAGAGATTACATGAAGAGCAGTATAATTGGGGATATGATCCTGTAAATTATAATGTACCAGAAGGATCATATTCTAAAAATCCATATAAAGGGGACGTGAGGATTAAAGAATTCAAGGAAATGGTACTTAAACTTCATAGAGAAGGAATAAGAGTTGTTATGGATGTTGTGTATAATCACACTTATTCAGGAGAAAACTCTAATTTAAATTTATCTTACCCAGGATATTACCATAGACAAGATGACTTTGGGAATTTTTCTAATGGTTCTGGATGTGGTAATGAATTAGCATCAGAAAGACTTATGGTAAGAAAATATATGGTTGATTCATTAAAATATTGGGCAAAAGAATATCACATAGATGGATTTAGATTTGATTTAATGGCATTACATGACATTGAAACCTTAAAGGAAATAAGAGAAGAATTAAATAAAATAGATCCTTCAATATTAATATATGGAGAAGGGTGGAATGGAGGAGAGTCTCCACTGCCTAGAGAAGAAGCTTGTTTTAAATGTAATATAGGTAAGTTTGATAAATTACAAATAGCAGCTTTCAGTGATGATATGAGAGATGGAATAAAAGGACATGTAGCACATCTTAAAGAAGGTGGTTTTGTAAATGGAGGGAAAGACTTTGAAGAGAGTATAAAGTTTGGAATAGTAGCTTCTACTTATCATGAGGGTGTGGATTATAATAAAGTAAATTATTCAGATTCTCCTTGGGCAAATGAGCCTTATCAGACAGTAAATTATTGCTCTGCCCATGATAATAATACATTACATGATAAACTTAAAATTGTATGTGAAAATGCTTCTGAAGAAGAGATAATAGAAATGAATAAGTTAAGTGCTGCTATTTTCTTAACATCTCAAGGAATACCATTTATTCATTCAGGAGAGGAGCTTTTAAGAACTAAGACTAATGAAAAAGGAGAATTTATTGAAAATAGTTATAATTCTAATGATTTTGTAAATAAGATTGACTGGACTAGAAAAGTAAAGTATATGGATTTGTTTAAATACTATAAGGGATTAATCGAATTAAGAAAGGAATATCCTTTATTTAGATTAGAAAGTAACAAAGAAATAAGAGAAAAAATTTCATTTATAGAGAGTGAGTTAGGAATAAAGAAAAAGGGTATAGTTGCTTATAGATTAAAAGATCATAATAATGAATTCATAGTAGTTTTTAATAGTAATAATAATGAGGTTAAAATAAATCTTCCTAAGGGTCTTTGGGGAGTTATGGTGAATAATAAGTTTTCAGGAAAAGAAATAAGGGAGGAATCTAGAGATTTTTATGATATAATAAGAAAGTCAGCATGTGTTATTAAAAAATTAAGTGATTAAATAGAATTATAAAGTTTATAGGTTGCAATAAAATAACTTTTAATATAGCTTATAAACAGTATGAAGAGAATATCTAGATGAACTTTAGAATTTAAATTATTACGTAGAAGATATCACGTTAAGAAGCTGAGACTGTTAATTTCTTAGGAATACAATCTCACAAAGTTCGATTGCATAAGTTCAAGAATCCAAATTAAAAATTTGGGCTTTCACTTAAAATCTAGTAATTATCGGAATATGTTTGTAATCTGTATTATATTTTGATACAGATACTTGTTTAAAATAGAGCTAATTATGAAATTTTCATATAGCTCTATTTTTCTTATTTAATTTAATATGAATTAAATTTAAACAATTTGTAACAAAAATATTTTTATAAAGTTTTATTATAGATAATGAGAGGTTAATAATTTAATTTATATAGACATGGAGATGAATTTTGTGAGTAACAAAGTAAGAAATGGAAAACCTAATAAGTATTTAAAAAGAAGAATAGCCGTTGCTGTAGCAGGGATTGTAGTAATTGCAGGAGTAGGTTTTGGAATTAAATCACTAGTTAGCAATAAAGCTAATAAAGAGGCTTTAGCATCAGCTAAGGAAGAGGAAACTAAAAAAGAAGAGGAAAAACCAAAGCCAACGGATATAATGCCAAATGGTAATATAATTTATGCTGCAGATTCTTATGCAGTTAGCGCAGATGAAGTTGAAAAAATGCTTCAAGGAAAATCTACAAATACTGACAAAGAAATATTTTTAACTTTTGATGATGGTCCAAGTGAAAATACAAGGGAAATATTAAAGATTTTAAAGGAAGAAGATGTACATGCTACATTTTTTGATATAGGATCTGCCTTAAAGGATAATAAAGAAAATCAAGAGTTATTAAAACAAGAAATTGATCAAGGAAACGCAGTAGCTGGTCATAGTTTTTCACATAATTATAAAACATTGTATCCAGGAAATTCAGTTGATGTAAATAAGTTTATGAGCGAATTAAATGAAACTAATGAAATAATGAAAAGCGTATTAGGAAAAAACTTTAATGCTAGAGTAATTAGAATGCCAGGTGGATATATGTCTAGAAGGTATTACAGAGATCCTAACTTAAAAGCTTTAGATGAGGCTTTTGCAAAGGATAATATAGTTAGTATAGATTGGGATGCAGAAACAGGAGATGCAACTGGAAGACATTATACAGTAGAGCAATATGTTCAAAACTCAGCTAAAAACATTAATAATTTAAATCATGTAATTTTATTAATGCATGATGCAGCGGCTAAAAAAGAAACTGTACAAGCATTACCTGCAATAATTAAATTCTATAAAGAACATGGATATGCATTTAAAGTAATAAAAAATACACCTGTAGGTGAAAATAATTCTTCAGATGCAACTAATAGTTCACAAAATACTGATAATAAAACAAAGTAAAGATAAATTATTATTAATAAACATACATTAAATTTTTAAATATTAATACTTAATTAAACATAGAAGAAGGATTTAAGGGAACATTATTTAATATAAAGAAGAGAGTTGATTTTATAAAAATAAGATCAGCTCTCTTCTTTGCTGTAACTTATTTACAAATTTAAAAATATAATAAGTTAAGAGCTATATATTGATATTAAGGAGAAGAAAATGAAAAATGTAGTTTATTATTATGGAGCAGGAAACACAGCAAAAGGATTTAGACCACTTTATAATTCTATATTTCAAGGAGTCAAGAAAATTTATTCACTAAATGGAGGTAGCAATATATTTAAAACTGCCATTATAAAGGAACTTATAGATGAATATAGTGATACCTTAAGTTTAGAGGGAATCGTGAGTACTATAGACAATAATGAAATGGAAGGGGTAATACTAAGAGAAAAAGAAATTGCAGTAATAAATGGAACACCTCTTCATGGATTTATGAATTTAGTTGGTGATAATATTGAAGTTATAGATTTAGATATATTTTTAGATAAAGATGAAATAGAGAAAAATGAAGAGACTATAAAAGCTTTAAAGGAACAATTTAAGGAGTGTATGGAAAATACTCATAAAGAATACGAAAAGGCTTTGAAGATACATGATTATTGGGAAGACATTTATTTCCCTTATTTAAATATTGAAAAGGCAAATAAATTTACTGAGCGTGTTATTTCCTTACTAACAGGGGGAGCAGTTAAAAAAGAGTCAAAGGGCAAGTGTGTTGAAAGATATTTAGGTGGAGCAACACCAAGTGGTTCTAAGGATTCTGTTCCTAGTATAACTGAAGGGGTAAAAAGATACTTTTTAAAAGGAAGAGCTGGAACTGGAAAGTCAACTATGCTAAAGAAAATAGCTAATGAAGTAATAGAATTAGGTTATGATGTGGAAGTTTATAATTGTGGATTTGATCCAGATAGTAAGGATATGATTATAAGTAGAGAACTAAATTTTGCAATTTTTGATAGTACAGCTCCTCATGAATATTTCCCAAGTAGGGAAGATGATGAAATAATAGATGTTTATACAACATATATTGATGGAGATGTTGATAAAATTCACAATGAAGAGATTAAAAAGATTGCTTTAAGTTACAAAAATCAAGTAGCAAAAGGAACAGCTTTTTTAGCAAAAGGAGAGGAAATAAAAAATAAGCTAGATGATATTTATAATAATGCATTTAATCATAAGGAAGCAAAAGGTGTTTTAGAATTTTTATTTGAATAGACTAAAAAAGTGCTCTGCAAAAAAGCAGAGCACTTTTAAAAAATTAAGCATATTATTTTTCGTCTAATAATCTTTGGATTATGTTAGTAGCGTCCATATATGAGGCTACAGATTTATCATAGTTTAATCTGTTTATTATTCTTGAGATAAAGTCAGATAAATCAACAGCTTTAAACCAAGGAGCAGCCTTTAATTCATCAGGAATATAAGTTAAGTTTGTTGAGTAAACACTCTTAATTATTCCATCATTGAAGAATTTATTGAATTTTTCTAAACCTTCAGTAAAGAATGAGAAAGTAGTAGCAACATATACATTTCTAGCATTTCTTCCTTTAAGTTCCTTAGCAATATCAAGTACAGATTCTCCAGAAGCTATCATATCATCAACGATTAAAACATCTTTTCCAGCAACGTCTCTTCCCATATATTCATGTTTAACTATTGGGTTTTTACCATTAACTATACGTGAATGGTCTCTTCTTTTGTAGAATAAACCAACATCAACACCTAGTACGCTTGAATAGTAGATTGCCCTATCCATGGCACCAGTATCAGGACTTATTACAAGTAATTTTTCCTTATCAAGCTCTAAATCTTTTTCATTGTGAATTAAAGATTTAACTATATCATAAGTTGGGTAGAAGTTTTCAAAGGACATTAATGGGATAGCATTTTGAACGTTAGGATCGTGAACGTCAAAAGTTAAAACTTCATCAACGCCTAATCTTTCTAGTTCTTGAAGTGCTAAAGCACAATCTAGAGATTCTCTTCCTTTACGTCTATGTTGTCTTGATTCATATAAAAGAGGCATTATTACAGTTATTCTTCTAGCCTTTCCTCTTATAGCAGAAACAGTTCTTTTTATATCTTGGAAATGTTCATCTGGTCCTTTATGATTTTCAAAACCAAACATTTTATATGTACAACTATAGTTACCTATATCACAAAGAATGTATATATCTCTTCCTCTTACAGATTCAGGTATTTTAACCTTTCCTTCACCATTAGAGAATCTTATCTCATCAGTTTTTATTAAAAAAGATTCCTCACAATTTCTTTTCTCTTGTATAAGCTTGTCTATAGCATTACCAAGTTCTGTACAACTTTCTAAAGCTATAATTCCTAATCCATGATTTTGTTCGTTCATTCGTCTATCTCCTTTTTTAATGCTTATTTAAAATATTTTACAATCGTAAATACTAAAGATATCGTCATTTATATTATATACGAATAATTTACTTTTAAAAATAGAAATTTATCATAAATTTTGACTAAATTTAATAAAAAACTTGAAAATTTGTTGTCAGATAATTTAGATTTTTTAGAAAATATGAATATTATTCTAAATTTACTTCATAAAAAATCTATTTTTTTATAGTTAAATTCAATTAAATAGGAAGCAAAAAGGTTATAGTATGCTTTTAATTGTTTTTATTTTTTAATAGTAATTTTTGATTTTATAGTTGTTAATGAAGGAACATTCATATAAAATTAGACTAAATTAGACATAGAGGAATTTTATTATGTACGTCGTTTAAAGATGTATGAAATTAATAAAAGATAAGGGGGAGTTATTATGGAAGTATTAAGTCACGGATGTACATTGGATTGCTTTGATTGTTGTAAATTTAATGTTTATAAAGAAGAAAGTAAAATTCTAAAAATAGAAGGTGACAAAAATCATCCATTTACAAGGGGGCTAATATGTAAAAAGGGAATAGCTCACTTAAAAAGATTAAATCATAAAGATAGAATATACACTCCTCTTTTAAAGAATAATGGAGTATGGGAAGAGATTTCCTTTGAAGATGCCTTAGAAATAATGAAAGAGAAACTTGAATCTACAAAAGAGAAGTATTCTTCTAAGTCAATATTATATTATAGCCAATATGGAAGTGGAGGCATATTAAAGGGAATAGAGGATATATTCTTTAATTTTTATGGGGGCGTAAGTAAAGCCACAGGAGGTCCTTGCTGGAGTGCTGGAATGAGAGCGCAAAAATATGATTTTGGAGATTCTGTATCAAATTCTTTAGAGGATATGATAAATAGTAAAAACATATTTTTATGGGGTAAAAATCCTGCAAATACAACAATACATACTATGGCAATTTTAAATAAGGCAAAGAAAAACGGGAGCAGAATAATAGTTATAGATCCAATAAATACTCAAAGTGCAAAGCTTGGGGATATTCATGTGAAAATTAAACCAGGGACAGATGGAGCTTTAGCTATGGCCATGGCAAAAATAATAATTTCTAAAGGTCTTCAAGATGATGATTTTATAAATAAATATGTTTTAGGATTCCAAGAATATAAAGATCATTTAGAGAATTTTGATTTGGATTATTTAAGTTATGAATGTGGAATAGAAATAAAGGATATAGAAAAGCTAACTAAATACTATTGTGAGAAAAATTCTAGCATATATTTGGGATATGGAATGCAAAAATATAAAAATGGTGGAAATACCATAAGAGCTATTGATGCCTTAGGTGCTTTAACTGGTCAAATTGGAGTTAAAGGTGGTGGAGTAAATTACGCCAATAAGGTATTAAGTAGAATTTTAGATTTAGATCCCTTTAAAAGTGGAGAAGTTGGAGAAAATAGAGAATTTTATGTTTCTAATATAAATGAGTTCATAGAAGAACCTAAAAAATATTCTTTAAGTACAGAAGATTCTAATGCACCTATAAAAATCATGGTAATAGCTAATAGCAATCTCATGAATCAACTTCCAAACTTAAGTAGATTAAATAGTACTTTAGATAAAGTAGAGTTTAAAGTTTGTTTCGACATGTTTATGACAGATACTGCTTTAAAGTGTGATTTATTCATTCCTTGTACCAATACTTTAGAAAGTGAAGATATGGTTTTTAGTTCAATGACTAATCCATATTTAATATATAATGAAAAGATAATAGAACCTAGAGAAAAACTTATGGATGAATACTACTTTTTTAGAGAGTTAGCTAAAAGAATGAACTTAAAAGGATATCCAATCCTATCTAAAAAAGAATATTTAAGTAAGGTTATTGAACCTTTAATGAGATATAATAAAGATATAACCTTAGATTATTTAAAAAATAATCCTTTTACAGTTTATGATGATGTAGCTTGGGAAAATAAAAAGTTTAAAACACCTTCTGGCAAATTTGAACTTGCTTCTAAAAGGGCTTTAAAAGATTGCGGAAGCTTAACACCAACATACTTAAGTCCTAGAATAAAAGAAAACTGTTTTAGATTGCTTACTAATCATTCTAAAGATTCATTATCAAGTCAGCATTATATAGATGTAGATGAAAAGGCAAAAGTATATTTAAATGAGAAGATGATAAAAAAGTTTTCCTTAATTTGCGGAGAAGAAGTTAAATTAAAATCAAGGACTGGAGAGATTACAGCAATTTGTTCCTTGGATAATGGGGTTCAAGATTATGTGGCTTTAATGTATGTTGGTTGGTGGAAGAAACATGGAAATCCAAACTTTTTAACTGAATCAGGAATCTCTGATATGGGTGGACAAATAACATACAATGAAACCTTTATAGAGATTGAAAATATATGATAAATAAAAATCAAAAGAGAAAGGTTGTATTTTAAAAGGGAATAAACATTAAAGAAAAAAGGAGGATGCTTCATAAAATATTCTTTGTGGAGCGAAAAGATATGGTGAATAAAGAGATTATAGAAAATGGATTTTTTAAAATAGAAAAAAAGCTAAATGAAGAATTTATAGGACAAAAAACTTTCAATAAGGAGCTATGTGATTACTTCAAAGAAAAAATAGAGGAAGATAGCAAAGGGATATTGCTTATAGTAGAAGAAAGAGACATATTTAAAAATAGTGTACTAAAATACTTTTTTGAAAAACTTAATCATTATAAGTTTGTTAAAAATAGTAAAATTGATGAGATTGATTTAGCTGCATATAAGTTTAATTTAGGATACAATGCCTTTTTAACAGATTTATATGAAAAATTAAATAATGACTCTCAATGTTTAGTATTTAAAAATACAGATAAAGGTAGTGAAGATATATTAAATGTTCTTTCAGGAATAAGCCCTAATTCTTGTATAATGCTAAAAGATAATTATGTAATAAAAAATAAATTTTTAGTTGAAGCTGAAGAAATTGATGAGGATATTGTAAATAAAATTATTTGTAATAATAAATTCTTCATATTCCTTTATAACAAGGATAAGGGTGAGGAACTTGAAATAATAGATAATGAATTCCTAATAAATAAAGACAAGACCTTATATAGAAAAGCCTTAAGCGAAAAGGACAAAAATAAAGTAATAAAGAAAAAATTATTAAAAGAAATAAATAAGGTTAAGGAGCTTTTTGATATTGACATAATAATAGGAGTAGATGAAAACCCAGATATAGAAGAAAGAGCAGGGGTTTGTACTTATATAGAAGATAACTTTAGGGAAAAAGGAAGTTTAAGCTTAGATCAATACATATCATATAAGATTTGTAAGCCTATAATCAATATAATCAGAAAAGAAGCTATTGAAGCAAATAGTAGATTACTTATATATGTAGAAGATGATGAAATCTATTGTAAATCAAATGATGAAGTTTATGATTTAAGTAAGTATAGTAATCCAACCTTAGAAGAAGTTAGATATAAATTAGAATCTATAATTGGTATGAAAGAGCTTAAGGAGTTTATAGATAAGATTGAAAATAACTTTAAGGTTCAAAAAATAAGAGAAAAACTTGGATTAAAGACTACACAAATCTCATTAAATATGATATTTGCTGGAAATGCTGGTACTGGTAAAACCAATGCAGCAAGAATAACCTTTGAGTATTTATACGCCTTAGGCATGATAAAAGAAAATATATTTAAAGAGGTTAGTAAAGCAGATTTTATAGGAGAAGGAATTAGTAATACAGCAAGAAGAACTAATGAAATAATAGAATCAGCTTTAGGTGGAGTATTATTTATAGATGAGGCTTATTCTTTATGTACAGATGAAAATGATAAGGCAGGCCGTGAAATAGTAGATGCTTTATTAAAAGGAATAGAAGATAACAGAGACAACATAACTGTTATTTTAGCAGGGTATGAGAAGGATATGGAAACTTTCCTAAGTTTCAACCAAGGATTAAAATCTAGATTTCCAAATGTAATTAAGTTTGAAGACTATAATCCTTCAGAGATGTATGAAATAGCAGTTAATATTGCTAAGTCAAAAGGATATAGAATAGCTAAAAGTGCAAAGGCTGGACTTATTGAATTATTTACTAAAAACCAAATGGTTGGGAAAAGTGATTTAGGAAATGCCAGATTTGTTAGAAATATTGTAGAAAACGCAATAATGGATGCATCTAAGAAGTATTTAGTGAATAAGGAGAGAGCTATTGATCTTCTAGAAAAAGATAATTTTAACTTTAAGGTAAGTGCAAAATTTGATTTAGAAGAAAAGTTAAAAGAAATAATAGGGCTTGAAGAGGTTAAGGAATTTTTAAGAAGCCAATATAAGCTTATAGTAGCTCAAGAAAAGAGAAAATCTGTTGGAGTAAATACGAAAATAGAGCAAAATTTAAATATGATATTTGCAGGTAACCCTGGAACAGGAAAGACTAGTATAGCAAGATTAGTAGCTGAAATGTTAAATAGCATGGGGCTTTTAAAGGTTGGACAATTAGTTGAAACAGACAGATCAAGTTTTGTTTCAGATATTCCTGGAGAAACTTCAAAGAAAACTGAAGAAAAATTTAAAGAAGCATTAGGTGGAGTTTTATTTATTGATGAAGCTTATACTTTAGCTAATGATTCCATAGGTAGAGAAGCTATAGAGACACTTCTTAAATTAATAGAAGACTATTCAAGAGAAGTAATAGTTATTTTAGCAGGATATGAAGAGGAAATGGAGAATTTCTTTGATGTTAATATAGGATTAAGATCAAGATTCCCACTTTGGACTAAATTTGAAGACTACAATCCTAATGAACTTTTAGAAATGGCAATAAAATTAGTAGAAGCTAAGGGATTTAAACTTTCTAAAAATGGATATTCAGAGCTTAAAAAGAATTTCGTTGAGATATATGAAAATGCAGATGCTCAATCTGGAAATGGAAGAATGGTAAGAAACTATGTTGAGCAACTTATAAGAAATCAAAGTATTAGAATTGCAGAAAGTGATATAAGTGTTTATGAAATGAACCTTATAAACACAAAGGATATAAAGGCTATGAATGCAATAAAATATGATAATCACTTTGATTTAGAGAAAAAGTTAAATAATTTAATTGGAAATGAAGAGCTTAAGGATTTTCTTAGAGGACAATATAAACTTATGAAAATCAGAGAAAAGAGAAAGAAACTTGGTTTTCAAGTTGATTTAAATAAGTATATGAATATGGTCTTTACTGGAGAAAGTGGAACAGGGAAAAAGACAGTTTTAAATATATATTCAGAAATGCTATATAGTATGGGGATAATCAAGGCAAAAAACATAGTTCAAATAGATAAATATGAATTTATGGCAATGATTAATTCAGGTATGAAAGTTGAAGATATATTAAATAAACATGTTGGAAAAATATTATATATAGACAAATGGAATACTTTCTTTGGAGAAGAAAGATACAATGAAATAGTATCTGATCTTATAAAATTCATAGATAATAATAGCAATAGAATAGTTATTGTTCTTGGTGGAATAAGAGGTAAGATGAAAGACCTTATTTTAACTAATGAGGGATTAAATTATAGATTCCCTATTTGGGTTGACTTTGGAAACTACAATGAAAGAGAATTATATGACATAGCTTCAAGCACTTTAGTTAAAAAAGGTTTTACTTTAGATGAAGAAGCTGAAACTGCTTTAGAAAATGCTATTGGAGATATACAAAAGAGAATGGGAGAGCTAGCTCTTAAAAATGGTCTTATGATTAAGCAATTTTTAGATAGCTTAGTAAGAGTACAAAGCATTAGAGTTTGTGATGAAGATTTTGATATAAATACAATAAATAGAATTATATCAGAGGATATATTAAAGAGTACTGAAATCTTTTTAAAGAAAAATATAACTCAAAATGGAAGTTTTTAAAGAATTAAATTTATAAATTAAATACTTCTAAGTTAGTTATACATTCTATTTGAAAAAGTATTAAATTTATCTAAATTGCTAAGGTCCTAGTACAATTAATATTGTGCTAGGGCTTTATTTATATAAATTACTTTTTTCTTAAGATATACTAACGTAATTAAATTTTAATTTTTACTCATATTTGCCATGATATAATTTGAAAACAGATGATTAATTAAGCAGAGTTTTAACTTTAAAGCTTAAGTTTCTCATAATAATTATTTTAGGAGGTGAGGTTGTTAGTAATAGGAAAATAGTTAAAAGTATATTAGCTATTACTTACAACAAATAGAGTATGATAAAGAAAAAGAGTATTATGAAAGTTCTTTGTGGAGCAATAGTTAGTACATTCATGTTTGGAATGGCTACTCCAGTATTTGCACAAAGTGAAAAAACTGAGGCTGTAGTAACTTTAGGAGCTAATTTAACAAAGTCAGAAAGATTACAAATGTTAGATGCTTTTGGAGTAAAAGCTAATGAGGTTAAAATAATAGATGTAACTAATCAAGATATAAGAGAACAATTAGGTTTAGATACAAGTAAACCAATACCTGCTAGCAGTCAATCAATATCAAGTTCTTACGTTGTGGTTAAGGACAAAGGTGGAATAAATGTAACTACTAACAATTTAACAGAGGTAACAGGAAGTATGCTTGCTAATGCCCTTCTTACTTCAGGGGTAAATAATGCTGATGTAAAGGCTGATGCTCCGTTTAAGGTTACAGGAACAGCTGCCTTAGCTGGTATTTTAAAAGGATTTGAAGATGCATCAGGAGAGGAGTTATCTCTTCCAAAGAAAGAGGCTGCAAGAGAAGAAATTTCTTTAACTAATAATTTAAGTAATGCTAAAACTAAAGATGGACAAACATTAGGAAAAGATGAAGCCGCTGTAGTAGTAAATGATATTAAAACTGATGTAATTAAAGATAAACCTAAAAATGATGAGGAAATAGGTAAGATAGTAAACAATGTTACAAATAACTATAATATACTTTTAACACAAGGGCAACAAGAACAAACAATAAAATTTATGTCTAAAATAAATGATTTAGATTATAACTATGGTGCTATGAAAGAGTCTTTAAATCAAATGAATGATAAGCTTCAACAGATATTAAAAGACACAGGAAAACAATTAGAAGAAAGTGGTCTTTTAGAAAAAGCATTAAATGGTATAAAAAATGTTTTAGTTGATATTAAGGATTTTCTAGTAAATATGTTTAGCTCAGCTAGTGAAAAAGTTAAAGATGGAATAACTTACGATGAAAATGGTAATATAGTTATAAAAACAGGAAATAATTCTGATGAATCAAAGAATGAAGAAAGTATCCAAGATAAGCCACAAACTCAGTCAAATGATAATAATCAAAATCAAGAAAATGAACAAGGACAAAATCAAACAAAATAATTAGTATTGAAAAAGAGAGTATTTAACTCTCTTTTTTTATTTTTAAATAGGGTTTAGGGTAAACTAATGAAAGTTTGTTGTAAACCTAAAATTATAAAACAGTTGACAATTATGAATTGTAAGGTTATTATATGGAATATACTTTGATAATCAAGATAAATTTATTTTGAAAGTAGTATTTATAAGATTAAAGGAGAGTTAACTATGAAAATGAAAACAAGAGATTTAACACTGATACCTATTTTTGCAGCACTTACAGCTATTGGGGCTTTTATTAAAATACCAATACCAATAGTGCCTTTTACACTTCAATATTTCTTTTGTGCCTTAGGAGCAATTTTACTTGGTGCTAAAAGAGGAGCCTTAGCTCAAATAATCTATGTATTAGTAGGACTCCTTGGAATTCCTGTATTTACTCAAGGAGGAGGACCATCATATGTATTTCAACCTACTTTTGGATATTTAATTGGTTTTATTTTTGGAGCTTATATAATTGGAAAAATAACAGAAAATCTAAAAAGTATAAATATTAAAAATTTATTTTTAGCTGGAATTTTAGGACTTTTAGTAATCTATTTATTTGGAGTTCCATATATGTATGTAATTTATAATTTTTATCTAGGGGATGCAATGAGCTTATTATCAGCAGTGAGCATTGGAGCTATAGCGTGTTTACCAAGTGATTTATTATTGACATTTATAATTTCATTAGTAGGATCTAAGGTTTGTCCAAGGTTAAAAAGACTTGATTATATTTAAGGTGTGGAGTTGGTTTTTATGGATTTTGTTTTAAAAATGAAGGATAAGTCTTTAAAAAATAGAAAGCTAACCAGAGAAGAAGGCTTAAGACTTTTTAATAGTAATCTAGAAGAGTTAATTAAAGAAGCTAACAACATAAGAAAAGAGATTCACGGTGAAGGCGTTGATTTATGTTCAATAATTAATGGGAAAAGTGGAAGGTGTGGAGAAGATTGTGCTTTTTGTGCCCAATCTAAGTATTATAATACTAATATAGATGAATATCCTCTTCTTGATTATGAAAAGATAAAAAAAGTTGCTAAGGAAAATGAAGATGAAGGAGTTCATAGATTTTCTATAGTTACTTCAGGAAGAGGACTTTATGGTGAGGAGTTTGAGAGAGTAATTACTTATTATTCAAATTTAAATAAAGATTTTAAAATAAATCTTTGTGCTTCTCATGGAATAATAAATAAAGAGTCTTTAATAAAATTAAAGAAAGCTGGAGTAAAAAGATATCATCATAATTTAGAGACATCTAGAAACTACTATGAGAAAATATGCAAAACTCATTCTTATGAGGAAAGAGTAAAGACTATAAAAAATGCTAAGGAAGCTGGTTTAGAAGTATGCTCAGGAGGAATAATTGGCCTTGGAGAAACAATTTTAGATAGAATAGATTTAGCTATTACCCTTAGAGAATTAGAAATAAAATCAATTCCAATAAATGTTTTAAGTGCTATTAAGGGAACTAAGCTTCAGCATATGACTCCTTTAAATGAAGAAGAAATTCTTAGGACAATAGCTGTTTTTAGATTTATAAATCCAGAAGCTAAAATAAGATTAGCAGGAGGGAGGTATTTGCTTAAAAACTTTGGTGAAAATGCTTTTAAAGCAGGAGCAAATGCTACTATAACAGGAAATTTATTAACTACATGTGGAAATAAGATAAAAGACGATAAAAGATTAATAGAGAATATTGGGATGAGGATTTTTTAGTTATGGAAAAGGGAGTATATATAATAGGAACTAATACTGATATTGGTAAAACTTTTATTAGTGGACTAATTTTAAAAAAGTTAAGAGAAGAGGGAATAAATGCAGGGTATTACAAGGCAGTCTTAAGTGGAGCTATAAAAGGCAAAAAGGGGTTAATACCTTTAGATTGTGAAGAAGTTATGGAGATTTCTGGACTTAAGGAATCCTATGAAAATATGGTTTCTTACATACTAGAAAATCCATATTCTCCTCATTTAGCAAGTGAAGTAGAAGAAGTTTCTATAAGTATGGAAAAGATAAAAAAAGATTATAAGAGTGTTAGAGATAAATATGACTTTATTCTTTGTGAAGGAAGTGGAGGAATAGTGTGTCCCATAAGTTTTTCAGAGAAAAAGCTTATGCTAGAAGATGTAATTAAAGAGTTTAACCTTCCAATAATACTAGTATCTAATAGTGGGTTAGGTGCTATTAATCACACTGTTTTAACAGTAAGTTATTTAAGAAACTTAGGACTAAAAGTAAGAGGAATAATACTTAATGAATTTAATAAAAGTGATATCATACACATAGATAATAAAAATATAATCAAAGAACTAACAGGAGTAAATAATATTTCAACTGTGCCAAAGATAGAAGATATAGAAAAGTATGATTTAAATGAACTTAATGAGGTGCTTTATGGAATTTAAAGAGGATTTAATTTAGAGGAATATATTAAATTTATGCTTTAATTAACTAAAAATGTATAGAAAATCTTTTAGGAGAATAAGATAGTTTTGCTATCTTATTTTTTTATTAATAAAACGTTAAAAATTGGATTTAAGGTTTATTTAAGGTTTAAAATATTCAAAAATTATACATAATTTTTAAAAATATGATATTATTAGGATAAATGATTCGTAAGGGAGGATATTCATGAAAAAGAAATACATAATAGCAATAGTAACAGTTGTAATACTTGCAGGGGTAGGAGTTGGAAGTTATTTTTTAAAACAAAGTATGAATAAGGAATCAGTGGCAACTATGGAGATATACACTGTTCCCTCTACAGATAAGGTTTTTGTAAATGGGAAAATAGAACCAGAAAAAGTTGAAAATATATTTTTAGATGCTACAAAGGGTACTGTAGATAAAGTAGAAGTTGAAAATGGAGATGTTGTTGAAAAAGGAGATACTTTATTTACATATAAAAATGACCAAGTTCAAAGTCAGGTAGAACAGTTAGAATTACAATTAAATTCTGCTAAAAGTCAAAAAGAAGAAATTAATAAACAAAATGCAGAAGCAAAAAAACAATTAGAGGATTTAAAGAAAGCCGGATTAGAAAATCAAATGCCTCAAGGAGGTCAAATACCTAATTTAGGGCAAAATGCAGGTGGGGAGCTATCAACTGGAAATGTAGATGAGCAAATAAAACTTCTAGAAAAGCAAATAAAAGCATTAAAGGATAAGGAATATTATAAAGTAACTGCGCCTATAGGTGGAAAGGTAATTTTGGCAGAACCAAGTGGAAATCCTACACAACCATATATTACTGTTGAATCAGGTGATTATTATATTAGTGGAAGTGTAAATGAAAAAGATCAACCTAAGATAAAGGAAGGACAAGAAGTTCAGATAACTATTCTTTCAACAAATAAAAATATAAATGGTAAAATATCCTCTGTTGGAAATACTCCTATAGATAATGGAGCTTCTTTAGCAGCACAGACAGGTGCACAGGAAGGAGCAGGTGGAAATATGTCTTATTATGAAGTTAAGATAACTCCAGATTCTCAGGAGGATTTAACTAATGGATTCCATGTTCAAGCATCTGTTAATTTAGATAAAAAGCCAATAGAAATTCCTAAGGAAGCAATTTTAAGTGTGGATAATGAAGAATTTGTATTTAAAAATGTAGATGGAAAACTTGTTAAGCAAGTTATAACATATTCACCTAAAGAAGGAAGTGAAGATGAAGTTATAGTAAGCAGTGGATTAAATGAAGAAGATAAAATAGTTTCTAATCCTACTCCTAACATGAAAGAGGGGATGAAGGTTGAGTAATATAGTAGAGGTTATTAAGTTAAATAAATACTATAGCCTAGGTAAAGAGAAATTTCATGCTTTAAAGGATGTTAATTTGGAAATAGAACAAGGGGATTTTGTCATGATAATGGGGAAATCAGGTAGTGGTAAAACAACTTTAATGAACTTACTAGGATTATTAGATAGCTTTGAAGATGGAACATATAAGTTTAATAATATTGATGTTAGTAAATTAAAAGAAGATCAGAAAGCTGACATAAGAAATAAGTATATGGGATTTATATTTCAACAATTCCATTTAATAAACTCTATGACCATAGGAAGCAATGTTGAACTTCCATTATTATATAATGAAAAAAGCATACCTCGTAAGAAAAGAGAAGAACTTATAGATAAATACTTAAAAATGGTAGGTTTATCGGAAAAGAAGAACCAACTTCCTCTAGAGTTATCAGGAGGTCAGCAACAAAGGGTAGCTATTGCAAGAGCTCTTATAAATAATCCTTATGTTATTTTTGCTGATGAACCAACAGGAGCTTTAGATAGTAATACTAGTACAGAAATCATGGAGATTTTAAAAAAATTAAATGAGGATAATAAGACAATAATCATGGTAACACATGATGAAGACTTAACTAAATATGCAAATAAGATAATAAGAGTTAAGGATGGAGTTATAACAAAGGGGGAAGATTATGTCAGCAATTAATTTAATAAAAACAGCCATTGCTAGTTTAAAGTTTCATAAGTTAAGAACTTTTCTAACAATGATTGGTATTATTATTGGCATAAGCTCTGTAGTTACAATACTTTCAGTTGGAGATGGATTAAAAGCTTATGTTTTAGAATCTTCTCAAGAAACTAATGCTAATAAGATAAACATAACATTTAAACCAGATAATTTTGACGCTAATATGAGTCTTTTAGAACCTTTTACAAAATCAGATATGAACGGCATAAAAGGAATAAAGGGAGTTAAAGATGTGAAACCATCTCAAGGCTTTATGGGTATAATGAGCTTTTCAAGTAGTCAACTTCAGTATTTTGATAAAAATCAATTTGCTATGCTTGGATCCTATGATGGAAAAAATGAGAAAGTTGAATATGGAAGATGGTTTGAAGATGGAGATAAGGATAAGTCTGTAATTGTATTGGATAATAATGTTGCAAAAGAACTATTTAATCCAATAGAAAGTGGTATTGGTAAGGCTGTAACTATGAATGGAATGAATTTTGAGGTTATAGGTATTTTACCACAGTTTGATATGATGAGCTTTGGAGGAAATACAAGTTATGTTCCAAAGAAAGCTATAGACAATATGAATAGCAATGAATTAATAACTTCCTTAGATGTATCACTTAATGCAGGTGTTGATAAAAAAGAAGTATATAAGGAAATAGAAAAATATTTAATGTCTAATCATCCTAATATTGGAGGAAAATATGAGATGCAAGACCCAGAGGAAGTTACAAAGGCCTTTGAAAAGATAATTGGTGGATTAACAAAATTCATAGCATTTATTACAGGAATTTCACTTTTAGTAGGTGGAATTGGAGTTATGAACATAATGTATGTTTCAGTTTCTGAAAGAAAAAGAGAAATTGGTATAAGAAGAGCTATTGGAGCAAAGCCTAAGAGCATATTACTTCAATTCTTATTTGAAGCTGTATTAGTAACCTTAATAGGTGGATTAATTGGAATATTATTAGGATACTTAATATCTAAAGTAGCTGGTGCCTTTTTACCATTTAAGCCAATACTTACAATGAGTACCTTTGTAGGAGCTACATTGGTTTCAATAATAGAAGGAGTAGTATTTGGAATAATACCAGCTTACAATGCTTGTAAGTTAGATCCTATAAAAGCCATTTATAGATAAAGAAGATTAATAGTAATAAATATATAAATTAATTATAAAAGATAAAGAAAAAAGATGGAAATTTAAATTGATTTCCATCTTTTTTATTAATATTCTTATTTACTTAATCCGAAAAGCTCCTTTTTTCTATAAACAAAGAATGTCATTAATACTGGTAAAATTAATGAGCCTATTAATGATGATATCATAAATCCATTCATTATAATTGAATAAATTATATTAGCAGCAGTTACTAATAAATATATGTATAGTCCAATAGCTTTTTTTCTTAATATTAGTATTATTCCTAAAAGATCTAATATTATTGAAACTAATCCAATAATAATACTAGTATTGTTTATACCTAATTGATCTATTGGTGCTCCAGTAATTGTAGCTAACTTTTCTTGAAAGCTTGGTATTAATAACATTATTGATCCAAAAAGAGCAAAAACTGAAAAAATTATTTGTATTACAGAAATGGTTATTATTCCAGCTCCTAATTTATTTTGTTTTTGGTTTTCCATAATATAGTCCCCCTTTAAAGTTTATTTATTACAATATACCATAAAAGTAAATAAAATGTAAAAGAAATAACAAGAAAATGTTAATAATTAAGGAAAATTTAAGAAAAGTACTATTTATAAATAAGTAATTAAAATTACAGAAAAATAATATTTTTAGAGTATTTTATATTTTACAATGTATTTTTAGATTTATCTTCTAATAAAGTATTCTTATATAGGAATACCAGAATCCATTGCATATTTTTGCATTGTTAAAGCTTCAGAAATTATTTTATTTGTACCTTGTTCATTAGAAAATATTATTTTAGTAGGATTATTAACTTTACTTTGTTTTTATAAAATTCTATAGATTTATTGGAATTCTATTTTCATGTTTTAAGGCTATTTTAGAGTTTATTAATAAGTCTATTATAAGTACATATATGTAAAATAGAATTATAAAAATAATAAATAAAACACCTTTTGATAAAAAATATATATAAATTGTGAATGTTTTTAGATGAAAAATAAAAAATACTTATCTAAAATTTTTAATTTACTAAATTTCCCTTAATTATTAACGGTTTGTTGATATATATTTACAAAATGTTAACTTTTATGGTATATTGTAATAGATAACTTTTAAAAAGAGACTATATTAAACTTTGATATAGGAATTTTTATAAAGATATTCATAGAGAGTCATAAAAATGTATATAGGTAAATAGTTATGATTTCAATAAAAAAAGAGAATTTAACTTATTTATAAAAATGGAGTATTATAAGTATGTAAGGAGTTTGTTAAAAAATAAACTATCAAAAGAAGAATAGTTTAAATTTTGGAGGTGTTTGAATGGGATACAAATTAAATTTAAAAGAAGTAAATGATTTATTTAACGAGCTTAAAAAGGAGTATATAATTTATGCTCCAAAAAGATTTGAAAAACAAGGAAGATACTCAGACACAGATATTATAAAATATGATGTTATAAATAATGTGGAAGAAATAGTATATAATGAAAAATCAACTTATCCAGTAAAAGAAATAATTACTCCAATTTCTCAAACTTTATATTATTTCATAGAAAATGAGTTTAGAGAAAGTAAAATGGATAGTCAAAAGAAAATGCTTATATTTGCAAGACCATGTGATATAAATGCTCAAAGAAGACAAGACACTATATATCTTAAAAATGGAAATTTTGAAGATACATTTTATAAAAGAATGAGAGATAGAGTTAAGTTTATTTGTATGGAATGTACAGAGGGATGGGATACTTGTTTCTGTACAACAATGAATAGCAATAAAACTGATGACTATAGTTTAGCAGTAAGATTTAATGAGGATAATTTACTTTTTAATGTTAAAGAAGAAGAATTTAATAAATACTTTGAAGGAAAAGAAGAAGAAGAATTTGAACTTAAGTTTATTGAAGAAAATATAGCTAAGGTTGAGTTACCAGAAATAGATAGTGTTGAAGTTTTAAATAAATTAAAGGATCATAAAATGTGGGAAGAATACAATAAAAGATGTATTCAATGTGGAAGTTGTACATTAGCTTGTAGTACATGTACATGCTTTACAACAAGGGATATAGTTCATGATTCAAATCATAACATAGGTGAAAGAAAGAGAATACAAGCATCTTGTCATGTAGATGGATTCGATGAAATGGCTGGTGGACATTTATTTAGAAAAACTGCTGGCGATAAAATGAGATATAAAGTTATGCATAAAATTCATGATTATAAAGCTCAATTTGGAGAAGAGCATATGTGTGTAGGATGTGGAAGATGTACAGATAGATGTCCAGAACATATATCAATTACAGCTACTATTAATAAGGTTTCAAAAGCAGTAAAAGAGATAATGGAGGAGATGTAAATGGAAAATATTTTAACACCTAAATCATGTGAAATAATAGACATAGTTAAGGAAACTGATAAAGAATGGACTTTTAGAATAGCTTCTGATGTTGTTCCAGAGCATGGTCAATTTTTAGAATTATCTCTTCCTAAGGTAGGGGAAGCACCTATTTCTGTTAGTGGATTTGGACCAGGATACTTAGATTTTACAATAAGAGCAGTAGGTAAAGTTACTGATGAAATATTTAAGTTACAACCAGGAGATAAGATTTCTTTAAGAGGAGCTTATGGAAAAGGGTGGCCTGTAGAACAATTTAAAAATAAAAATGTAATAATAGTAGCTGGGGGTACAGGAGTAGCACCAGTTAGAAGTTTAATAAATAAATTTTATGAGGAACCAAATTATGTTGAAACTTTAAGTCTAGTATTTGGATTTAAAAATTCAGAGGGAATACTTTTTAAAAATGACTTAGATAGATGGAATGAAAAATTCAATACTATTTATACTTTAGATAATGATACAAAAGAAGGATGGGAAACTGGACTTGTAACAGTTCATTTAAATAAATTACCTTTAGAAAGCTTTGGAGATAATTATGAGGTTATCATAGTTGGACCTCCTGTAATGATGCATTTTACAGCTTTAGAATTCTTAAAACTTGGAGTTCCAGAAGATAAGATATGGGTTTCATTTGAAAGAAAAATGTCATGTGCAGTAGGAAAATGTGGACATTGTAGAATAAATGAAACATATGTATGTCTTGAAGGACCTGTGTTTAACTATACAAAAGCAAAGACATTATTAGATTAGGAGGAATTATTTATGAATCATGATATAGATATTAAAAAAGTTAGATTAAATTGTTTTCGTCAATCAAAGGTTCCAGGAGAGTTTATGCTTCAAATGCGTATTCCAGGAGGAATAGTAGATGCTAAGTATTTATCACAAATACAAGAAATAGCAGAAACTTGGGGAAATGGAACATTTCATATGGGGATGAGACAAACCTTTAATATTCCAGGAATTAAATATGAAAATATTCCAGCAGTAAATAAGTTTATAGAAAATTATTTACAAGAAGTTGAAGTTGATAGATGTAATTGTGATATGAAAGTTGATGAAAATGGATATCCAACAATAGGTGCTAGAAATGTTATGGCATGTATTGGAAATTCACATTGTATAAAAGCAAATGTTGATACTAAGGATATGGCTAATAAAATAGAAAAATTAGTATTTCCATCACACTATCATATAAAAGTATCTGTAGCTGGATGTCCAAATGACTGTGCAAAGGGACATTTCCAAGACTTTGGTGTTATAGGACAAGCTAGGATGGAATATCATCCAGAAAGATGTATAGGCTGTGGAGCTTGTGTAAGGGCTTGTGAACATCATGCAACAAGAGTTTTAAGTTTAAATGATAAAGGACTAGTTGATAAGGATCCATGTTGTTGTGTAGGATGTGGAGAATGTGTATTAGCATGTCCAGCAAGTGCTTGGACTAGAAAACCAGAAAAATACTATAGAATAGTTATAGGAGGAAGAACAGGAAAGCAAACTCCTAGAATGGGTAAAACATTTATAAACTTTGCAACAGAAGAAGTTGTTCTTGGTATCTTTGGTAACTGGCAAAAATTCTCTGCTTGGGCTTTAGATTATAAACCAGAATATTTACATGGTGGTCACTTAATTGATAGAGCGGGATATCATAAATTTAAAGAAATAATTTTAGATGGAGTAGAGTTAAATCCAGAAGCTTTAGTTGCAGATAATATATTCTGGGCTGAAACAGAATATAGATCAAACTTTAATGTTAAACCAATAAAGATGCATAAAACTATAGAATCTAATAGACCTTTAAGATAGTTATTTAATGTGAGAAAGATAAATTTTATTATATTAGTATTGAGCTTAATTTTATGATAATAAAAATTTATGCTTTTAAAGCTTATATGATTTATAAAGTTTTAATTTTTAGGGAAGGGGTACACTCTTTAAATTAAATATAAACATAGTAATGCTAATATAATATTAAAGAATTAAGTTTATTTTTAAAATTACATAGATTAGAGAATTTTCTACAATCTATGTAATTTTTTTATATAAGCAAAAAATACAATAAATTAGCAAATTAATATTAATAAAATATAAATAAGTTAATAGATTGTTAATAAAATGAAGTTGTATTTTAAATCTTTATTTTTTTAAGACTTTGATTGTATTATTATTTAAATTTATAATGTTAAGTGAAATGAGAAAAGAATGTCAGTAAAATTTATTATAGATTTAAAAATAATTTGTCCTAAGAAGTGAAATATTTATTCTCCCTTTCATATCACTTTTTAGGACAGATTTTTGAAAACTTTAAAATTTAGGAGGTTTTTAAAATGAGTAATAAAATAATAAAATCATATTGGGGTGTTGAATTAAGTCCAAGATTTATTGATGCTGGAAGTAAAAAACTTTGTATAATATTGCCTGGAATAGGATATTGTTTAGATAGATCTTACTTAGATTACTCTAAACAATTAGCAAAAGAAATAGGATATGATGTTCTAGAAATAGAATATGGATATCAAATAAACAGAAGTGAATTTAATATAGAAAAAGAGTTTAGTATAATGGTTTCTGAGTCATTAGAAGTTATAGATAATGCTATAGAAAAAGAGTATGAAGAAATTTTAATAATAGGAAAAAGCATTGGAACAAGTGTACAGTCTTTCTTAAATAAAGATTTAAGTAGAAGATTTAAAAATATAAGAAATATATATATAAGCCCAATAAATAAGACTTTAGATGAGTTTAATATAGAGTCTAATTCTTTAGTTATAACAGGAGATAAAGATCCATTATTAAGTATAGCTCATAGAGTAGAGATAGAAAAAAGAGAAGATGTAGAAAGTTTTATAATAGAAGGTGCAAATCATGCTCTTGATATAGAAGGAAATGTTATGAATACTATTGATGCTTTAAAAGAGTCTTTAGAAATAGAAAAAGATTTTATATTAAAATAATTAAATTAAAATGAAAAAGAATAAGGTTAATCATGAGTGTTTAACCTTATTCTTTTTTCATTTTAAATATTTTCAATTCTTTATGAAACTAATTCCATATATAAAATGTAAAGGGTTTAATAAAATATTATATTTCAATTAAATTATATTATTAATTAATAAAATAACAAATAAATAAATTTAAAATTTGAAATTTATTAAAATATATCTTTAATTAATTTTAAAACATAAATTTTGAAGCTTGACAGAAAGTGTATGGAACTGATACCATATATTCAAGAAGTAAAGGATATCAAAAGAGGATAGGTTTTAGGAGGTTTTAAAATGAGTAAAGAACAAATAGTTGCTCAAGAAATATTAAAAAATATTGGTGGAAAAGAAAATATAAAATCAATGGAACACTGTGCAACTAGATTGAGACTTATAGTTAAAGATAAAAGTCTAATAAATGAAAAGGCAATTGAGAATATTGATGGAGTAAGGGGACAATTTTTTGCTGCTGCTCAATATCAAATAATTCTAGGAACTGGATTTGTAAATAAAGTCTTTGCAGCTATGAATGGTGAAGGAGTAGAAACTGGGAATGTAAAAGAAGATGCATATAGTGATATGACTTTACCACAAAAAATATCCCGTACTTTAGGAGATATTTTCGTTCCTATAATTCCAGTACTTGTGGCAACAGGTTTATTTATGGGATTAAGAGGACTTTTAACTAATTTAGGAGTTGAATTTAGTCCAACTTTTAATACTTTATCAGAGGTTTTAACAGATACAGCATTTATATTCTTACCAGCCTTAGTAGCTTGGTCAACAATGAAAAAATTTGGTGGAACACCTGTAGTTGGTATAGTATTAGGGCTTATGCTTGTAGCTCCTCAGCTTCCAAATGCTTGGCAAGTAGCAGGAGGAGCAGATCCAATATATATTTCTTTATTAGGAATAAGTATCCCTATAGTAGGATATCAAGGATCAGTACTTCCAGCTTTAGTATTAGGTATTATAGCAGCTAAATTAGAAAAATTTGTTAGAAAGTTTATGCCAGATGTACTAGATTTAATATTTACTCCATTTTTAACTTTATTAGTATCAATGATTATTGGACTTTTAGTAGTAGGTCCTATAATGCATACAAGTGAAGTATATATATTAGATTTATTTAAAATGTTTTTAAGCTTACCATTTGGAATAGGTGGAGCAATAATTGGAGGAGTTCACCAAGTTATAGTTGTAACTGGAGTTCATCATATATTTAATGCTTTAGAAGTTGAATTAATTTCAAGTACAGGATTAAATCCATTTAATGCAGTAATAACTGGGGCTATAGTATCTCAAGGAGCAGCAGCTCTTGCAGTTGGATTTAAGACAAAAGATAAGAAAAAACGTTCATTATATATTTCCTCTGCAATACCAGCCTTTTTAGGAATTACAGAAGCGGCCATATTTGGAGTAAACTTAAGATTTATTAAACCATTTATATTTGCATGTATAGGTGGAGCTGCATCAGGAATGTTTGCATCAATGATGAAATTAGCTGGAACAGGTATGGGAATAACAGCTATACCGGGAACACTTCTTTATATTAATACAGGATTAATTCAGTACTTCATAACAATTGCTATTGGATTTGCTATTTCATTTGCATTAACATATATATTCTTTAAACCACAAGAATAATTTTTAGGCTCTGTGATTTTACAGAGCCTGCTTTTAAATATTTCAAAATAGTATTATATGGTTAAAAACTTCTAGGTAATGATATAATTTATAATATAAGAAGATATATATCTTTATTTAGGAGGAAAATGATGAAAGTTACAATACAGGACATAGCTAATATGGTAGGAGTATCAAAAAGCACTGTATCAAGATACTTAAATGGTGGTTATGTGAGTAATGAAAATACAGTTAAGATAAAAGAAGCTATAGAAAAAACTGGTTTTGAAACTAACTTTTTTGCTAAAAGGTTAAAGTCTAAACAAAGTAAGTTAATAGGAATAATTGTTCCTAGAATAGATTCATTTACTGCAGGTAAAACATTAAATGGTATAAATAAAAAACTAGAAGAACAGGGTTATCAAGGAATAATATTAACAAGTGAATTTAACATAGAAAAGGAATTAGAACAAATTAATAAGTTATATAATCAAGGGGTAGATGGAATTATTATAATGTCTTTTGAAATTTCAAAAGAACATGTAAAATTAGCCAATAAACTTCCTATACCTATTTTGTTTTCAGGACAAAAAAATGATTATATAAATTATTTAGTTTTAGATGATGAAAAGATAGGAAATATTTTAGGAACATATATAAAAGAACAAGGACATAAAGATATTGTGTTCTTAGGGGTTAGTGAAAGTGATAGAGAAGTTGGAATTCTTAGAAAAAAGGGGTTTTGTGATGTTTTTGGAAAAGAAGTCAATATAAGTTTTGTAGAAACAGACTTTTCTTTTGATAAAGCATATGAAGCAGGAGGAGAGGTTTTAAAATATAATCCAACAGCTATTGTATGTGCAACAGATAATATAGCTCTTGGGCTTATGAGATATCTTCTTGAGAATGGAAAGCAAATACCAGAGGATATTTCTATTGCAGCCTTTGGAGGATATGAGGTAAGTGCAATAACATATCCATCACTAACCACTGTAAAAATTGATTATAAATTATTTGGTGAAGAAATAGCACTTAATATTTTAAGTTTGATAAATGGAGAGAAAAGTATAAATACTTGTGAAATTCCTTTAGAACTTATGGTAAGAGAAAGTGTTAAAAGTTTAAAGTAGGGTTTGCTTCACCTAATAATTAAAAGAAAGGTGAAGTAAATGGAGTTTTTAAATGATGAAGATATAAACAAAAAATCAAAAGAATATTATAATAAAACTAAAGATATATGGAGAGATAATTTTCATTTTGAGCCTCCCTTTGGGCTTATAAATGATCCAAATGGATTAAGTTATTATAAAGGAGAATATTACATATTTTTTCAGTGGAACCCATATGGCTGTGAGCACAAGAATAAACATTGGGGAATTGTAAAAACAAAGAATTTTAAAGATTTTTCAATACCTAAAATTGCCTTAACTCCAAAAGAATATTTTGATAAGGATGGATGTTATTCAGGGGGAGCTATTGTTAAAGATGGTAATTTACAAGTATTTTATACTGGGAATGTTAAAGGGGATAAAGGAGAGAGAATATCTTATCAATGCAAGGGGATTCTTGAAGAAAATGGACAATTGAAAAAATTAGGCCCAGTTATTTCTACATTACCAAAAGGATATACAGCTCATTTTAGAGATCCATATATTTGGGAAAATAATGGTTATTATTATATGATTCTTGGAATACAGACTGAAAAGCTAAAGGGTAGATGCGTAATATATAAATCAAATGATCTAGATGACTGGAAGTTTTATGGGGAACTAAAAACGTCTTATGAGGATTTTGGATTTATGTGGGAATGTCCATCCTTTTTAAAAATTCATAATAAGGATATTTTTATATTTTCTCCTCAAGGAATTAAAGAAGAAGAGTTTAGATATCAAAACATATATCAATCGGGATACTTAATAGGAAATTTAAATTATGATACTTTAGAATTTAAAAATAATAATGAGTTCAAGGAATTAGATATGGGCTTTGATTTTTATGCGCCTCAAGTATTTAAGGACGAAAAAGGAAGAAATATATTAATTGGATGGATGGGACTTCCTGAAAGAGAAGAGTTTCATTGTAGTAGGGAGAATGGATTGATATTTTCTTTAACCATGCCTAGAGAATTAACCTTAAAGAATGGAATTTTACATCAAAATCCTATAGAGGAGATAAGAAAGCTTAGGGGAGATAAAATTGTAAGCCTAAAAAATATAATTATTGAAGATTTAAATTTTAATGAAGTAAAAGAAAATAGTTATGAGCTTAAACTAGATATAGAAAGACAGGAAGCATCAAAGATTGAAATTGATTTTATGAAGAGTAATGAGGAACACACATCCTTAATTTATGATTTTAAAAAAGAAATTTGTATAATAGATAGAAATTCAATGATTAATGGAGAAAAGGGTATAAGGAAGTTTAAGTTACATTCTAATGGGAATTTAAAAATTAATATGTTTGTGGATAAATCATCAGTAGAAATATATTTCCAAGATGGAATTGAAGTAGCATCATTAAAGCTTTATCCTAAAAAAGATAGCTTTAATTTAAGTTTAAAATCTGAAGAAGGTAAAATTAAAATAAATTCCTTAAATGTATGGGAGATGAATGAGGTGAATTATAATGAATAAAGTATTTTGTATAGGAGAATTATTAATAGATTTTATAGGAAAAGATATAGGAAAAGGTCTTAAAAATGGAGTAAACTTTGAGAAAAAGGCTGGAGGAGCTCCAGCAAATGTTGGAGCAGCAGTTTGTAAGCTTGGAGGAGAATCTTATTTTTTAGGACAAGTTGGTAATGACTCTTTTGGAGAATTTCTAGTTGATATGATAAAAAATATAGGTATAAATACTGAAATGACTAAAATGGATGGATATACCACTTTAGCATTTGTTGCTATTGATGAAAATGGAGAAAGAGATTTTGAGTTTCATAGAGGTAGTGATGGAGAATATTCATTTAATAATATTGATTTAAGTAAAATAGAAAAGGATGATATAATTCACTTTGGTTCAGCTACGGGATTTTTAAAAGGGGAACTTAAGAATACTTATTTTAAACTTTTAGAGATTGGACGTAAAAATGGAAACTTTATATCTTTTGATCCAAACTATAGAGATATGCTTATTAAAGAAGAAGGAATTGAAGAGTTTAAGGAAGACTGTAAGAAATTTATAAGCTCTTGTGATTTTTTAAAGCTTAGTGATGAGGAGATAAAGCTATTAACTGATGAAGAAGATTTAGAAAGAGGAGTTGAAAAACTTCATTCTTTAGGAGCAAAAATAATAGCTGTTACACTAGGAGGAAAAGGAACTCTTTTAAGTAATGGCATTCATTCAGAGATAGTTCCATCAATAAAAATTAATCAAGTAGATTCAACTGGGGCAGGGGATGCTTTCGTTGGGGCTGTTCTTAAGAAAGTAAGTGAATTAAAAGATAAGAAGAATTTTGATTTAAATTTATGGAGAGAAATTATAAGTTATGGAAATAAGGTTGGAGCATTAACATGCACAAATTATGGTGCTATTGATGCTATTCCAAATGAAGAAGATTTAATGAAATATATATAGTTTATTTGAAAGCATATGAGAATTTTTAGGAACCTATTAAAATCCTTTAGTTCTCATATGTTTTTTTATTTTAGTGTATTTTAGATTAGAGTTTTATCCTTTAAAATAAAATTTTATGATTAGATTAAATATTATTTTAAACTTTAGATTAATAGGTTATATTAAAATTTAACAGGAATATAGTTTAGTAAAGTGATTTTTAAGGAGGAATCTTTGAAGGGATGTTTTAAAGATATATCTTATGATGATAGAAATTTTTTAGCTATAGGTCTTGCATTTATATCAAATTTAATATTTTTAAATATAACAGAAAAAGAAGTAAGGTTTAATAATATCTATGAAATATTTAATTTAAAGGGGTATGAAGCTTTAAAGGAAGTATTTATTATTTTTATAACTTTTATAGCTATAATTTTTTTAATTTTTGCTATTATTATAGGTATAGATATAATTTTGCATTCCTTGGAGGTCTTTAACAAAATTGTATCTTTAGGAACTATTATAGTAATTTTTATAATAGCTTTTTATGGATTAAATAACAGTATTCAAGGATTTAAGATATTATTTTTAACTTTATTCTTTGTGGGGTTATTTTTTAAGATATGGGAAGAGGTAAAGAATAATAAATAATTAAATGAATTAAAGGTTAAGTCCAAATTAAAAATGAATAATTTGGATTTAACCTTTATTTAAAAGTGTAATTTATTTTTCAGAAACTTGTTCTATGGAAATAATAGAGACATTTCTTTTTTCAAATTCATCAATTACTTTTTGAATTATAGATGGTTTTTTATAATTATCTTCAGGGTAACCGTCTTGTCCATCTTTAAAATCTATTAGTTTAGCTTCTAAAAATGGATGATAAAACATCCCAGCAAAAGTAGTATTAGACATGTTTTTTATCTTATTTAACATATCATTTTCTTTACCACCCTCAATATAATAAAGAGGGGTAGGTACATAATAAGAACCACTTCCAGTTGGTGATTTAATAGGCTTTGATTGATGGTTATTTTCATCATAATCATTAAATATATATTTAAAATTCTTTTCTAAAGCTTCATTTTGTTCTTTGCTTATAGTGTAATGAGGAGCTTCAAAGAAATTTATTTTTATATCAAGATCTTTGGCTATTTGGAGAGCTTTATCAACTCTTGTTTTTAAATCTTCCACAGAAGGATTATATTTTCCAAATTCAAAGCCATGTCCACTAATTGTATTACCTATTTGATGAGTATATCCATGTAATCCTATTTCCCCTTTATGAGAAGCTACAAAGTCTAAAGTGTATATAAGCTCTGCATTAGCAAAATTATTTTCTTTAGAAGGATCATTATCTATTTTCTTTTCAGGATCTATATACCTAGGTATCCAAGCTATATGATAAGGAACATTTTTTTTGCCTAAATATCTTCCCATAACTCTTATAGTCTCAAGATATTGTGAATCATACTCTGTTCCAGTTCCAGTAGAGGCAACATCTTCAAATCTTATTATGCCTTTTTGAGGGCCATTTCCCTTATAGGGTTTAACATCTAACATGTCTTTATTATTGTATAATTTTATTAGCTTGTCCTTTGAGTTCCATCTGCTTTTTAAATCAAACATATTAACAACATCAATTAAAGACATATATACAGTATCATCTTTTACTATAGGGTCAATTTTAAATTTCTTAGCCTCTGGATTTTCCTTTGATGAATCAGTCCAAGTATTATCTTTTAAATTAACTTTAATATCTTTATTTTCAAATTTAATATTTAAAGAATCATCTTCTATTTTAAAATCCCCATTGTTATTTTTAATTATTTCGCTTATAGGGATTAGATATCTATTTTTATCTAAGTATACTGGTAAGCTTAAATCTTGAACTTTACCATTTAAATTTATTTTAATATTATCTTCAGGTTTATCTAATCCAGAAAACTTTTCTAATCCAAATACAGATAGCCCAAAGTTTTTGCTTTCCCCTTTAGATCCACATCCTATTAGAAAAATCATTGAAAGAATTAATAGGGAAGTTGTAAAAAGTTTTTTCATATAGTGCCTCCTTGTATTAATTTAAATTATAATTAAGTAGAACTGTAAACTTAATAAATCATAAAAAGTGTACATTTATAATAATATTTTACAAATTAAGGTTTAAATTTACAAAAAGGTTAAAAAAGTATTAATAAATAACTTATTACATATTTTATTAGAATAAATAAAAAAAGATAATAACAAGTTTTGTTATTATCTTTTTGCTTTGTTTTAAAAATTAATTTTATTTTTATTTATAATTAACCTCTTGGAGCGTACATTATAATTAAAACTCCAATTAAGGCAATAAATCCACCAATTAAATCAAATTTATCAGGAATAATATTATCAACTTTCCATCCCCATAAGATTGATAAAACTATAAATATCCCACCGTAGGTAGCATAAACTCTTCCAAAATTAGAGTTTTCAGGTTGAAGTGTTGGAATAATTCCATATAATATTAGAACTAAAGCACCTATAATTCCATATATTGAACTTTTTCCTTGGCGAAGCCAAAGCCATATAAGGTAACCACCACCTATTTCAAAAACTCCAGCTAATAAAAAATAAAATATTGATTTTATATTTTCCAAATTAGAATCTCCTCTTCTAGTAATTAATTTAAGTATGCAAATTATATCATTCATATAAAGATGCATCAATTCATTTAATTTTGAATATATTTAGTTGGAAATATAATAATATGATGATATAATAATTAGTGAAACGATTACAAGGTGTTGAAGAATTTAGGGGGCAAGTATGGTAGTTGGATTTTTTATAGCTTTAATTTTTATAATAGTTGAAATAGGAATAAGTTCTTATCTTGTATATGACCTTCATTGTAAAAAGGATGAAGACATTAAAAAGTTGGAAAAACAAGATGTTAAGACAATAGTTACATTGAGAAAAGTGGTTGTATTAGAGAATTTAGTATCTTTATTATTGTACAGTGTCTTAATAAGCAATAAAGAGATATTAAAGTTTGGAAGAGGTGAAATGCTGACTATAGCAATATTGTTATCTATGGGTGTAATGATGATTTATCTTTATATGTTTGATAATTTTATTGAAAAGTTTAAGAGGTTTAATAATACTGAAAAAGAAAATATCATAGCTTAAAAGCTATTTTGAATTTATAAAATACTTAAATTTTTATTTTAAGGAGAAATTAAAGGAAATAGAGAAGATATTTTATAGTTTAAGTAAAAAAAGTCATGTATAAAAACATGGCTTTTTTATTTAGGTAATTTATAAAAAGTAATGAAATAAATTAATAAATACGAAAGTTTAATTAGCAATTTGTATTTTATTACAAAAATTAAATTTAATTACATAAAATATTTGACAACGTTTACTTAGAATCTTATACTTTATTTAAAATATTATATATAATTTTTAGTAAATATTGGGGGGGTAAAGCATGAGAAAAGTAAGGGAAAAGATAGCTATTATAGCTTCTATGGTATGCGTAGCCACATCATCTTTAGCTATTACAGCAGAGGCTGGTGTCTCGCTTCCGCCAGCTGGAAATGCCAAGAAAGGAATAAATCAGCCATTTCAACATGGTTATAGAGTAATTGATATTGAAAATTGGAATCTAGAGGATGATACTTATGCAGAAATGTTAAGATCACATGTACCTCTTCAAGAGCGTATAAGTCCATTTGCAGAAACTCAAGCAAATCCTAATTTGAGTTCTGAAACATCACTTACTAATTTAAACGGAGATTATGGAAATTATTTTTTTGATAGTACATCATACACTAATGATTTTAGTCAGTATGCTTATAATTTTTGGCAATATACAGATTATTATGGAGGATGGCACGGAATGCCAACTGATGGAGTTCCATTAAGTTTATATGCAGGTGGTGAGGATAGTAACTTCGAATTTGGAATATTAAATCTTCCAAATCCAGCTTATACTAATGCCGCTCATAAAAATGGGGTTAAGTCAATTGGATGTTTATTTATACCAAGATCAGGACAACCATATGATGAATTATTAAAAAAAGATGAGAATGGAGAATATATAATTGCTAAAAAACTTATTGAAATAAAAGAATATTTTGGCTTCGATGGATATTTTATAAATCAAGAAACTAGTATAGATCCAGCACATATTATTCCATACAAAGAATTTACTAAAACTTTATTAGATGCAGGAGTTTATACTCAATGGTATGACTGTGTAGATGATGTAAATGGAAATTTAATATATAAGCCATCCTTAATACCTTCACATAGTTCTTATGTATATGATCAAAATCTTGGGCGTGTAAATGACTCAATATTTATGAATTATAACTGGAATTCACCAGATGGTTGGAATAATGGAGAAAGTACAGATCCTAGATATATAGATGCAAGTGTAGAAGAAGCTAAACGTATAGGAATTAACACTTTAGATTCAGTTCTTATGGGAGTTGAGGTTACCATGGGGAAATTTAACGGTTCTCATAACTCAACAAGAAATATGGATGTGATACTGGACGAAAGTGGTAATCCTAAGACTGGAATAGCTTTATTTACACCTGATTATGTAAAGGCTGGATTGGATGGAGATTTAGGTGATCCTACTCAAAATAGAAGGGGACAGGCAGATTATCAGTGGATGGTAGCAGAACGTGAAAGAATGTTCTATACAGGTGTAACTATTGATCCATTAGATACAGGAGAAAAAGAAGGATATTCAAGACCGGATGTTGGACTTAATGATGCAAGTCAATGGGGTGGAGTATCAAGATATATAACTGAACGTTCAGTTATTGATGGTAAAACTTTTATTACAAATTTTAATACAGGACATGGTGTACATTATTATAAAGATGGAGAAATATCTAATAATGAAGAATGGGCAAATATGAATATTCAAGATATTCTTCCAACATGGCAATGGTGGATAGATACTAAGGGTACTAAATTACAAGCGGATTTTGATTATGGTCCAAATGTAGAAAAAGGTGATAAATTTACTTATAAACAAGTTGGAGCATATAAAGGAGGGAGTTCTTTAGTAGTTAATGGAGAATTAGATTCAGAAAATTATTTGCGTTTATTTAAAACAGAATTAGATATTATAAATAAGTCTAAAGCTACTATAACTTATAATAAAGTATCTGGGGAAGATGCTAGAGAGATGTCTTTAGGACTCATATTTAAGGATAATCCAAATAAGGTTGAATATATTCCTATTAAAGGATCAGATATTAATAGTAATGGTTGGGTTAGTACCGAGGTTGATTTAAGTGAATTTGCAGGTAGGAAAGTAGCTGTAATTGGACTTGCTTTTACACCGGACAATGGAAAAGTTTCTTCTGGTTATCAAATAAATATTGGTGAGATAAAGATAACTGATGGTAAAAATTATACTCCAGATATGCCAGAGGATTTTGAAATAGAGGCTTATTTAAATACTAATGAAGTTTACGTAGAGTGGGATTTAGAAGATTATGATGAGGTTAAACAATACAATCTTTATTCTAAAGGTGATAAAGGAACTTTGACTTACTTGGGTGGAATATATGATGATGTGTATTATATTAAAAATTTACCAAAGGATACTAAAGAACTTTTACTAACTGCTCAAGGGGAAGATGGAAGTGAAAGTAAGCCAGCTAAGATTAAATTATCTAAAGATTACAAAGTTAAGGGTTTAAAGGTAAATGAAACTGATGAAGGACTAGAAATAAGTTGGAATAAGCCAGACAAAAAATCCTTTAAAGGTATAGCGGTAGAAGTTAATTTATTAGAAAATGGGGAAGAAAATGATGTGTTCTCAAAAAAAATTAAATCAGATATAACTTCTGTAAAAGTACCATTAAAGAAAGAAGATGGTAAAAAATACGAGGTAAAAGTATCTACATTGAATAATAAAAATAAAATTTTAGATACTGTTACTGCTAAAGGTAAAACTAAAGATTTTTATGCAGAGCCGTATGCAGGAAGTTATAGAATTTCTAATGGAAAGTTAGTTTTTGATGGACCAACTTCTAAAGATTGGTGGAAGATGTTTATTGTTATTGATGGAGTTGAATATTCATATATAAGAGGAAAAGATGGATTTGATAATATTCCAGCTCCAGAAAAGGCTACTGATATTTCTATAACATTAAAAGATTACGAAGGTAATATGTCAGTACCAACAATACTTAAATATAATCCTTAATATATTAAATTTAATAAAAGACTTTTGAATTTAAATTCAAAAGTCTTTTTCTATAAGTTTTATTAACAAAAACAAAATTTAAGAATAATTATATAAGGTATAATATTCTTCGGAGTGTGAAAATATTAAGAGGGTAAAATCTTAATAGATGTTATGATTAATCAAAGAGTTTTTTTTAATATTTTAGATGAAGATCAAAGACCTATTACAAAGTGTATAGTAAGAATTGAAAATCAAAGAGAAAAATATGAAGGTGAGACAGATTTAGCTGGAATAGTAGAATTTTTAGTTCCATTAGGTATTTACGTATTGACCATAGAACATCCTGCTTTTAAGAAGAAAATTTATAGAATGGTTTTAAGGGATGGATTTAGTTTTACTAGGATAATTCTTCAAAGAAATAAACTAAATTATAAGAGGGAAGAAAAAATTCCTATTATAGAACATACTGATAAAGAATTTATAAATAAGAAGGTTCAAAAAAAGGATATAGAAGAAAAATATGATGGCAATAAAAATCAAGACATAGATAAAGCCTTGAATTCAGAAGAAGATTCTATAGATAATTTTAGTGAAAAAGAATATAACTTTAAATATTATTTTGATAATGTAGATTTATTCCAAAATCCAAGCTTATGGGGTGCAACTGGAATATTTAATGAGGTAAATGAGAATGGTTTTAATGAGATAATTAATGGAGCAAAAACAATCCTTGAAGAAATATTAAATTTAGCTAATTCCTTTGAAGCTGAAGATTTTAAAGGAGATGAAAATAATATACCTTTTACTTTTGATGCAATAAAGAAAGCTAGTAAAAATATTGCAAATAATAGTACTGATGAAGATTATGATGGTGAGACCTATGATGTTTGTGACTATGAAGAAGAGATTTTTGATGAAGACGAAAGATAAAACTAAAAGTATAAAAAAATTATAATGATAAATTTTGTAAAAAATATAATAAAATGGTTGAAAATTGAGTAATATAAAGTATAATAAGTATAAGATTAAATTTATGAAAGGAGACATTTTGATGAGAAAATTTGATAATAAATATATGAATAGTATGTATTTGTTATTTTTTACAATAAAATTAGTATTTACTCAGTCAATGGCTCCTTTTATGGGATTTTTCTAATACTTTCCATAAAATTTTATAAAATCTTTTCTAGATTTTAAAGCATGGCTGAGAAGCTATGCTTTTTGTTGAAATAAAGTCTATAATAAAAATTTCATAAGGCTAAGAAGGTTTTTGTATAATGTCGGATGTTTTAATAGAATCCTTACTTTTTAATATAAAACATCACTAGTTTGCCAATTAGAATTTTTTAAGTCTTCCTATTTAACTTAGTCTAGAAATTTTTGTTATATTCTTGATTTTATAGGACATCTATGTCTTTAAGCATAGTTTTTGCTTAAGGAACATAGGTGTCTTTTTATTTTAATTATAAGGAGGGAAATAATATGAATATAGGTAACTTCATATAAGGATTGTTAAGTGATATTAGATTAAATTATATAAATAAAGGGGGTATATATATGGGGATATTTAAGGATTATATATCTAAGAGAATGGTATTTTTAATAGTTCCGATATTAGCTATGATAATTGTTTTAGGTATAGATAGTTTTTTTCCATATCTTCAAAAAATATTTGTTGATGATATTTTATTAGGAAGTAATAAAAGTAAATTGGGATTATTTTTTGGAATTTTTTTAGGGTTATCACTTTTACGTGGAATATTAGGATATATTAAGGAGTTTTTATTTGATAAGTTTTCTTTAAATGTAAGCAAAGAAATTAGAATGGACTTATTTAAAAAGATTCAAAGCTTTGAATTTTCATTCTTTGATAGTACCAATACAGGAGAACTTATGTCAAGAATTGGTGAAGATGTAGATATTGTTTGGGAAACAATATCTTATGGACTTAGATTACTTATAGAAGGAATAATATTATTTATTATATCTGTAACCATAATGATGAGCATGAGTCCTTCTCTTACAATAATTTGTTTAGTCATCTTACTTCCTGTAGGAGTTTTGGCCATTTTAGTTAATAAAAAATTTCATAGAAATTACTCCAAAATAAGTGATAAAGTAGCTGATATAAATCTTATGGCACAGCAAGATATAGCAGGAATAAGATTAGTAAAGGCTTTTGCTAGGGAAAAATATGAAACTGAAAAGTTTTTAAAGGTCAATAAGGATTATTATGACCTTAATATAACTCAAGCAAGAATTCTAAGCAATTTCTTGCCTGTAATTGATCTTTTAACAAATTTAACTCCTGTAGCAATGATAATTTATGGAGGGTATTTGGTTATAAAAGGGAATATTACTATGGGGACGCTTTTAGCTTTCAGTAGTTATATTTTAAATTTATCTTTTTGTGTGAAAAATATAGGTGGTCTTGTAAATATGATGTCTCAAAATAGAGCATCTATGGATAAAATATTTAATATTCTTAAAAGAAAGCCTCAAATAACTTCTATGGAGAATTCTTATAATCCAGATAAGGTTAAAGGTGAAATAGAATTTAAGAATGTATCCTTTAGATATAATGAGGAAGAAGTGCTAAAGAAAATAAATCTAAAAATACCAGCAGGAAGTACAGTAGCGATTATGGGAGAAACAGGATGTGGTAAAAGTTCAATTCTTTCTCTAATAGGAAGGCATTATGATGTATCTTCTGGAGAAGTATTGATTGATGGGGTTAACGTGAAAAAATGGAATTTAGATAGTTTAAGAGAAAATATGGCTGTGGTTTTTCAAGATACATTTCTATTTTCAGATTCTATAAAAGATAATATAGATTTTGGAGGAAATAAAAGTGAAGATGAAATAATAGAGGCATCAAAGGATAGCTGTGCTTATGATTTCATAAAAGAAATGCCTGAAGGATTTAAAACAGAAGTTGGAGAAAGAGGTCTAGGGCTTTCAGGTGGTCAAAAGCAGAGGTTAGCAATAGCTAGAGCTTTAGTTAGAAAAACACCAATATTAATTTTAGATGATGCTACATCAGCCCTTGATATGGAGACAGAATTTAATGTGCTTAAAAACTTATCTAAAAAGCAAGATAAAGCGACTACATTTATAATTGCCCATAGAATCTCTGGGGTTAAGGATGCTGATATAATACTTTTCATGAAAGATGGAGAAATAGTTGAAATGGGAGATCATGAAAGTTTATTAAAGAAAAAGGGATATTACTATAGTGTATATTGCCATCAATTTCAAGATTTAGAGTTTGTACAATAATATTAAAACTTTAATTAAAAAGGGGGAAGAGATAATGGAAGAAATAAATGAGAAAAAAACTCATAAGTGGAAGACTATAAAGAGACTTCTAAAATATGTGGCTCCATATAAGTGGAAAACTATAGGAATAATATTAATGCTTTTACTTATTATGAGTTGTAATACATTAAATCCATACTTAATGAAGGTTTCTATAGATAAATTTGTTTCTGCTAAGGATGTAAATGGATTACTTGGCATAGGAGCAGTTTTACTTTTATTAAATATAATAGCAATGATACTTTCAAAAATAAGAATGCTATCTATGAGTAAAATAACAAATCAAATATTAGTAAATATAAGACATGAACTTTATACTCATATACAAACTTTAAGTTTTTCATTTTTTGATAATAGGCCAGTAGGTAAGATTTTATCAAGGGTAGTTGGTGATGTTAATGCATTAAATAACTTGTTAAATCATAGTATTGTTAATTTAATACCAAACCTTTTTACGATTTTACTAGTAATTTTTATGATGTTTTTAATGGATCCAAGTCTTACTTTGGTTTGTTTAACAGTTTTACCATTTCTTTTTGCGGGAATGTTTTTTATAGAAATAAAATCAAATAAAAGGTGGAGAGTCTTTAGGGAAAATAGATCAGCTCTTTTAGGTTATACCCATGAAGCATTTTCAGGAATGAAAGTGGTTCAAGGATTTAATAGAGAAGAGTATTCAAGAGAAAAATTTGAAAATCATCTAGAAGGACATGCAGGTGGTTTTTTACATGCAGTTAGACTTCAAGATTATTTTTGGCCTACAGTGGATATATGCAGAGGTTTTGGAATTGCAATAGTATTATTTGCAGGGTATAAATTAACAAGAGGTGGAAATTTATCATTAGGAACCTTAATGGCCTTCATAATGTATATTGAAATGCTTTGGAGACCTATAATGAACTTATCAGCCTTTTATAATGCTTTTGTTACTAACCTTTCAGCGGCAGAAAGAATTTTTGATATTATGGATACTAAGAATGATATGGTAAATAATAAAGCAGAAGAAAGACTTCCAAAGATAAAAGGAGAAATTCACTTTGAAGATGTTACTTTTTCTTATGATAATGATGGCAATCATGCATTAAAAGATGTAACATTCACCTTAAATCCAGGAGAAAAAATAGCCTTAGTTGGAGAAACAGGAGCTGGAAAAACTACAATAACAAACCTTATAAGTAGATTTTATGAGCCAACTAAAGGAAAAATATTTATAGATGGTATTGATATAAGTACTGTAGATGTAGAAAGTCTTAGAAGTCAAATGGGAATAATGCTTCAAGATTCATTTCTTTTTGCTTCTTCTATTAAGGAGAACATACGCTATGGGAAATTAGATGCTACTGATGAGGAAATAATCCAAGCTGCAAAGGCTGTAAATGCTCATAACTTTATAGAAAAACTTGAAGAGGGATATAATACAAATGTTAATGAAAGAGGATCAAGACTTTCATTAGGACAAAGACAGTTAATAGCATTTGCTAGGGCCTTAATTTCAGATCCAAGAATACTTATATTAGATGAAGCAACAGCTAATATTGATACCGAAACAGAAAGACTAGTTCAAGAAGGAATAAAGAAATTAATGGAAGGAAGAACTTCTATAGTTATAGCACATAGGCTTTCTACCATAAGAGATTGTGATAAAATATTTGTTCTTTCCCATGGAAAAATTGTTGAAGAGGGAACTCATGAAGAGTTATTAAATAGAAAAGGATATTATTATAATTTATATTGTGCTCAATATAGCTTTTTAAGAGAAGCTTAGGATAAAAAGAGGTTTTTAAGCCTCTTTTTTTATTTTATGAAGAAAAAGTTTATTTTAAAAATAAATTGGTACATATTTTAACAAAAATGAGAATATATTTATATATTAGGGAGTAATTGTTATAGAAAATTTATATAAATTTTTATAAGAATTACTTGTATTTTTAGTTGTAAGTGAGGATAGAGGTTATTTGCAATTAAAAATATTAAATTTTTTTAGGGGGAATTTAAATGAATAAGAAAAAGATTAAAAAGCTTATTAAAAGTGCCTTGGCTACTACTTGTGCAGTAAGTGTAATAACTACAACTTCAGTTACTGCCTTTGCAATTAATAGTGGAGAAAATAGTAAAGAGGGAGAAAGTAATAAAAGAGTAGAAGCTGAAGTTTATCCAGTACCTCAAAGTTTAGAACATTCTTCTGTAGAAGGAATGACTTTAGAGGGAGAGGTTAACATAGTTTATCATGGTGAACAAGAAGCAGCAACTTCTAAAAGACTTGAAAGAACTTTAAATGAAAATAATATAGCTTTTAAGGTGTCAGAAAATGTTGAAGAGGGAAAGGCTAATATTATAGTTTCTTCAGAGGGGGATCACTGTGATATATGCTCTGAGGGAAAAGAAGAAAATAGTGATGTTTTAACTCATAAAGAAGGGTATGTACTAAAAACAAGTAATGATATTAACGAAAAAGGTAATATATCTATAATAGGTTCTGACAAAGATGGTGCTTACTATGGTGTTTTAACTTTAAGTCAAATTCTAGAACAGTCTAATGAGGAAAATAAGTTTGCAGAAGTTGTAGTAACTGATTATCCTGAAATAGAATTTAGAGGATTTATAGAAGGTTTTTATGGAGTACCTTGGAGTCATGAAGATAGAATGAATTTAATGAAGGATACTAGTGAATATAAGATGAATACTTATATTTATGCTCCTAAGGATGATCCTTACCATAGATTAAGTTGGAAAGAATTATATCCAGAACAGGAAGCAAAACAAATTGCTGAACTTGCTAAGGCTGGAGCAGAAAATAATTTTAATTTCTGTTGGACAATTCACCCAGGGGCTACTCTTCAATTTACAGATGAAGATTTCGATGCTCTTATTAATAAATTTGAGCAACTTTATAGCTTAGGAGTTCGCCAATTTGGAGTTCTTTTTGATGATACTGATGACTGGTCAAGAGGACAAATGCAAGCTGAGTGGATAAATAAAATAGATACAGAATTTGTAAAAGCTAAGGGTGATGTAGCACCTATGATAGTTATATCAGCAAGATATAATTCAGCTTGGGGTCCAAATATGGATAGATATTTTAAACCTTTTATGCAAACATTGCATGATGATATACAAGTAATGTGGACAGGACATGCAACAATGTCAAATGTATCTAAGGAAGTTTTTGAATGGCCTAAGGTTCAAACAGGAGTTGATAAGGATGTAGCTGTTTGGTGGAACTATCCAGTAAATGATTATTGCGATAGCAGAATATTAATGGCTCCACTTCATAATTTAAATCAAGATCTTGATAATGTTAGTGGATTTTTCTCAAATCCAATGAACCAAGCTGAAGCTTCAAAGGTAGCCTTATATAGTATAGCTGATTATACTTGGAATACTGATGCATTTGATTATATGAAAAGTTGGGAAACTTCTATAGAAAAGTTTGTGCCAGAAGTAAAAGAAGAGTTTATGAGGTTTGCGTCAAATACATGTTATTTAAAAGATGATGGAGGAGCAAGTGGTCCTTTTGAATACGATGAATCTTGGTATTTATCAGAAAAGATAGATGCCTTAAAAGAGGCTATGAAGAATGGACAATCAGCTGTGAAACCCGCTAAGGATTTGTTAGAAGAATTTAAATTAATAGTATCTGATTATGAAAATATTACTTCAAAAGTTACAAATAAAAATCTATTAGATGAGATAGAACAACATTTAAATGCATATAAAGCCTTAGGCGAAGCAGGTATTGCTGCTATGGAAGCTATAATAGCTTCAGAGGAAGGAAATCTAGAATTATGGATGGATAGTAATTCACTAGCACAAGAAAAACTTGATTTAATGGAAACATTTAAAATTGAAAGTTTAGAAGGTGATGGTCCAAAAGAATATGTTGTTTCAGTAGGAACAAAACTTCTTAAGCCTTTAGTAAAAGAAAGTATAGATTATGCTAAAGAAAAAATGGGAGAAGTAGTTTTACCAAAGTATGAGCCAGAAATAAACACATCTCTTAATAATCTTAAAGATGTAGAAGTTAACTTTGAAGATGGAATATATTCTTTAAGAGAGTTAGGAGAAGTTACTCTTAATAATGGAGACTATGTAGGTATAAGCCTTCCAAAAGCAACAAAGTTAAGAGGAATAAACTTACTTGCTAATAATTATGATAATATAGAAATTCAATATTCAATAAATGGGTTAGAATGGGTTACAGCTAAGGCATCAACAAGTGAAAATGTTTTAGAGACTTTAGAAGTGGTTGATGCTACTTTTGTAAGAATTATTAATGTTGGTGAAAATTCAAAGAATATTAATTTAGAAAAATTAGAAGCTTTACCAGTATATAAAGCTGAACCAACTATTACTGAAAATATAGGAACTCATGAAAATTATACTATAGATAAAGCTTTAGATGGAAATATGGACACAAAATATTGGTCAAATAAGCCATCAGATTCAGGACATAATATACAAATTGATTTAGGTAATGTAATGCCATTATATGATATAAACACTTATTTTGGAGCAAATGATTTTATGAGAAATTCTGAATATATGATTTCAGAGGATGGAGTGAATTGGACTTCACTTGGAGAGTTAGCATATAATTCACAGGAGGGAAAAATGGTTGCATCTGCAAATGCAGAGGGAAAAATGGCAAGATATATTAAGATACAATCCAATGGACACAATTATGGATGCTGGGTTGAAATTTATGAAATTGAATTTAATAAGACAGCACCAGAATTTGATGAAAGTGCTGTAAATTTAGCAAGTGGTACTTTAGAAGGTAATTTTAATGCTTTTTATGATGAAGATTTATCAACAGCATATGAAGCTAAATCAGTAAAGGATGGAGATTCCTTAATATATAAAATGAGTAGGGTAACTAATATTTCAGAATTAGAAATATTACAAGATAAAAATAGAATTTCAGGGGCTAAGGTAAGCGTAAAAGATTTAGAAGGAAATTGGACAGAGATTGGAGCCTTAAATGCTCAAATTAATAAATTAAAAGTAGACAATAATATAACTGAGGTTAAATTTGATTTTGAAGGTTCAAAACCAGCTCCAAAAATATATGAAATTATTGCTAGAGAAAGAGAAGAACAAGAAGAAATAGTAGTAAGTCCTGTAAAAGAATTTAAAGCTACTACAATCAATAAGAAAAATGTAACAGTTTCATGGGAATCACCAGAGAATACTTTTGGATTAGAAAGCTATATTCTTTATAAGGATGGAAAGAAAGTTAGTGAAATCTCAAGTGATGAAACAAGCTATACATTTAAGGGATTAAATAGACATACTATCTATAACTTTAAAATAGCAGCAAAGTATTCTAATGGAGAAATATCAAAGAAAGAATCATTAACACTAAGAACTGCAAGATAGTTTTTAGATATTACTAACAATTAAATACTTTAAAATGAATTAATTGAGGCTATGTTTTAGTGAAAACATAGCCTTTAATTAGTGAAAACATAGCTTTTAAAATATGATTTAAGAGATAAATTTTCAATAATATAGCCAAATAAAATAAGCTTTGTGTATAATAATCATAATAAGTTAAGTGAAGGAGTGTTATTTTTGAGTCAAATCTTAAAATCTATAAGTGAAGATGAATTTAAAAATAAAATAAAAATAAGATTTAATAATATATTAGATGGATTTGATAGATATTCAAACGGGCTTTTAGAATATAATGGGGATAATGATTCTTTTAAAATAAAAGAGGAATATTTTATTAATTTCTTTAATGAAGCATTAGAGCTTAATAAAGGAAAAGTAATAATAGATTTATACATAAAAAACTTAGAAAATGAGAGTTTAGCAAGGCTTTTAGAGGGGTTAGATGAAAGAGATAAAAATATTTTAATAGATAATATTAATAAACAGGAAATAAAAAGTGTTTATTTTGAGCTTCATAATAAAGATTTAATGTCCTTTATAACTAGATTAAATACTAGGGAATTATTCTTTTGTACCATATATTTTATGGAAAAGCCTATGACTATATGGGGAAATTATAATTTGAGTTTTCCTATGTTTTTTGAGGAAAATAATATGCTAGAAATATATAGGGATTTAGCTAAAAAGCATAATTTATATATAAGGGGAATAGTATTAAAGTAAGAACTTAATTTTGAGGAAATATATGAAGCTTCTTAATAAATTAGTTATTACTTTTTTTATAACAATATCAATTATTATTTGTTCATATTTCTTTATGCCTATTAAATTAGAGGCTGCATTTAATATGTTAATAGAAAATCCAGAATTTATAGTTGTTACAGAAAAGAAAAATGATTCTGAACTTAATAGTTATAAAATAGAAGATGAAAATGATATAGCAAGTCTATATGATGATATTAAGGAAATAAAAATAGTTAAACCTTTTAGAAATCCATTAATTTCAAATGAGTATAATATATACATGGGAGATCAGTATATTAACGTATTATTAAGTGAAGATTTTATTAAGGTTAATGATGAAACTTTTAGGATAATAGATTCTGATCATAAGTATAAAGAATTAATAAGAGAAATAAAAGAAAATTTTATTAAGTAAGAGAAAAAGAGAGGAGTTTAATACTCACTCTCTTTTTTATGTATTATTTAACTTCAAATATCCAGCCTTCAGGAGCTTTTACATCTCCAAATTGCATTCCAGATAAAAGATCATAAAGTTTTTTAGTAGTAGGACCAACTTCAGTTTCGCTATGGAAAACATGAAGTTTATTCTTATATTCTATTCCTCCTATTGGAGTTATTACAGCGGCTGTACCACAAGCACCAGCCTCAGCGAATTCATCTAAGTTATCTATTAAAACATCTCTTTCTGATACAGGCATTTTTAAATAATCTTTAGCTATTTGCATTAAAGAGTATTTTGTTATACTTGGTAAAATTGATTCTGAGTATGGAGTAACAAATTCACCTTTCTTTGTTATTCCAAAGAAGTTTGCAGCTCCAACTTCCTCGATTTTAGTGTGAGTTGCTGGGTCTAAATATATACAATCAGCAAATCCTTTTTTTGCAGCTATTTCATGAGCCTTTAAGCTTGCTGCGTAATTTCCACCAACTTTAGCGGCACCAGTTCCTTTAGGAGCAGCTCTATCATAATCTGCAATCATAAAGTTTACAGGCTTCATTCCACCTTTAAAATAAGCACCAACTGGAAGGCAGAATACTGAAAATATAAATTCAGAAGCAGATTTAACACCTATATTATCACCAACACCTATCATGAAAGGTCTTATATAAAGAGTTGCACCAGTACCGTATGGAGGTACAAATCTTTCATTAGCCTTGACAACTTGCATACAGGCATCTATGAATTTTTCCACTGGTATTTCAGGCATTAAAAGTTTATCACATGATTTATTCATTCTTTTAGCATTTTCATCTACTCTGAAAAGTTGGATCTTTCCATCTTTTGTTCTATAAGCTTTTAAACCTTCAAAACATTGTTGACCATAGTGAAGGGCAGTTGAAGCTTCACTTATGCTTAATTTGTTGTCTGTAACTAATTTTCCTTCATCCCATTTACCATCTTTATAGTGAGATATGTAACGATAATCTGTTTTCATATAAGAGAAGCCTAGATTATTCCAATCAATAGCTGTCTTTTTATCCATAGTTTAACACTCCTATCAAAATTTAATACTTTTTAATTTTATCATTTTATTTTAAAAAATGAAAGATTAAAATTTAAAAATTGCAAATTAAAATTATTTTAATGTTAAGTTTAAATGATATAAATATTAAAATAATACAAAAAATTAATATTTATTACTAGGTTTAGTATATAAAATTGAAAAGAAATTTATGATATAATGAAAGAAAAAACAAATGGAAAAGGGAGAAGGGTATGGAGAAGTTTTATGAATTAAGTATAAGTGGCGAAGAATCAAAGCTACATAAGATGATAGTGCCAGCTATGATTATTTCCTTGTTTTTAGCAGCTGGAATATTTATTTTTACAGGGTTAATACCGACTTTGATATTTTTAATAGTAATATGTTTGCCGCTTTTTATAGCTAAAAGATTAACAATGGTTGAATATGACTATGAATTTACTGATGGAGAACTTGAAATAAGTGCTATTTATGAGAGAGTTAGAAGAAAAGTAAAGGGTAACATAAATTTAAGAGAGGTTGAAATTGTTGCACCTTTAGGAAATAGTGAATTAAAGAGATATTCTAATGTAAAAGTAAAAAAATGTTATAACAATATTCAAGAAGGAAAAAAGGTTTATGTAATAGTGGTTAGATGGGAAACTAAAATGGTTGCATATGAAGTTTTAATAGATCAGAAAATGCTTGATTTATTCTTTTTTTCAAATCCACAAAAAGTTATTAGATAATAAAAATAAAGGTAGCTTTATTAAATAAAGTTACCTTTTTTTATTTTTAAGATTAAATTAAAAGTATAAATAAGTTTTATATAATTAAGTAAGTTAATATACAAAAATACTATATTAGATTTTAAATAACTAAAATTTTAGTATAATATCTTAAAAATTAATAATAATAAATTGTAATATAAAATGTTATTATGATAAAAAGTCACTTGGCATCTATAGTTACTTATATATAATAATTGTGAAAAAAAGATGCTTGATAAATATTTTTAATGTTAAAAATATTTATTTATAATATAAGTCTTGTTAAAATTATCAATTTATTAAATATTAAAGATTATTATTTAATAAATGGTACTTTGTGCTATAATATAAAATAAGATTTAATTAAGAAAATATTTTCCTAGAATATTAGCTTAAAGCTATAACTTTTAAATAATATAGGCAATGTAAAAGCTATAGTGAACATAAAAAAGGGGGCATTAAAATGGAAGTAAAAAAATATGTAGATAATTTAATGGAAGATTTAAAGAAAGATAACCCTGGAGAAAGTGAGTTCTTAGCTGCTGCAGAAGAAGTGTTATACTCTTTAGTACCTGTCTTAGAAAAGAATCCTAAGTATATAGAAGAAGGAATATTAGAAAGAATTGTTGAACCAGAGAGAGTTATAATGTTTAGAGTTCCTTGGGTTGACGATGCTGGAAATGTAAGAGTTAACAGAGGATATAGAGTACAATTTAATAGCGCTATAGGACCATATAAGGGAGGGTTAAGATTCCATCCTTCAGTTAATTTAAGCATAATAAAGTTTTTAGGATTTGAGCAAATATTTAAGAATTCTTTAACTACTCTTCCTATTGGAGGAGGAAAAGGAGGATCTAACTTTGATCCTAAGGGAAAATCAGATAGAGAGATAATGAGATTTTGCCAAAGTTTTATGAGTGAACTTTATAGACATATAGGACCTAATACAGATGTTCCTGCAGGAGATATTGGGGTTGGAGGAAGAGAAATAGGCTATATGTTTGGGCAATATAAAAAACTTAAAAATTCAGTAGATGCTGGAGTTTTAACTGGTAAGGGCTTAACATATGGTGGTAGCTTAGCTAGAAAAGAAGCAACAGGATATGGTTTAGTATATTTTGTAGATGAAATGTTAAGAGATAATGGTCAAACAATAGAAGGGAAAACTGTTGTAATCTCAGGTTCAGGAAATGTTGCAATATATGCCACTGAAAAAGTTCAAGAGCTTGGAGGAAAGGTTGTTGCACTTTCAGATTCATCAGGGTATGTATATGATGAAAATGGAATAGATTTAGAGGTTGTAAAAGAAATCAAAGAAGTAAAAAGAGGAAGAATTTCTGAATATGTAAACTATGTTAAAACTGCTAAGTTTACTGAGGGATTTAGCGGAATTTGGAATGTTAAATGTGATATAGCACTTCCTTGTGCTACTCAAAATGAAATAGATGAAAACAGTGCAAAAACTTTAATTGATAATGGAGTAATTGCTGTAGGAGAAGGAGCAAATATGCCTTCAACTTTAGAAGCTCAAAAACTTTTTGTGGATAATAAAATTTTATTTGCCCCAGCAAAAGCTGCTAATGCAGGTGGAGTAGCAACATCAGCTTTAGAAATGAGTCAAAATAGTTTAAGAATGTCTTGGACTTTTGAAGAGGTTGATGCAAAACTTAAAGACATAATGAAAAATATATACTATAATTCTAGAAATGCAGCTTCTGAATATGGTCATGATGGAAATCTAATAGTTGGAGCTAATATTGCAGGATTTAAAAAGGTTGCAGATGCTATGTTAGACCATGGTATTATATAAGAAATACTTTTAAATTAGTTTTTATTTTAAGTATTATATATTTTATAAAGTTTGATATTTAAATTAAAGCTAAACTTTATAGAATAATAAAATAGAGAATATTATTATTTTAAGAAGAAACTATATTGAATCTTTAAAAATAAAACTTATAGATTTATCTAGTAATTAGTAAAATATATTAATAAGTTTTATTTAAAGTTTATTTTCATATAGTTTCTTCTGTTTTTTTCTTTTTACTTATGATATATTAAAGAATGTTATGTCAATAATTTATGGTAAATCATAATTTATTTAGAAAGGAAAATAAGTATGGCAAAGATAACTAGTAGAAATAATGATTTCTTAAAAATGCATAGAAATTCAACTTCTCCTAAGGTATATTCTTTATTAATAGAACTTATAAATGAAGATAGAGAAGACTTAGCTAATGAAGTAATAAAGATAGATTATTTAGTTGATTATTTTAATACATGTATTAAAAAAAGAGATAAAAGAGAAGGTAAGGAAACTTTAGAAAGAATAAATTTAAGACTTTCTAAGTTGAAGAAGGAAGGCGTAGATACTTCTCATTTTGAAACTCTTTGTGAGAATATATTAAAAAACAATAAGATTAAACTTTAGAGTTAAAGAAGGATGGGATGCTAATGGATAAATTTTTAAAGTTAGGATTAAGTGAAGAGGTTGCAAAATCTTTAGTAGGATTAGGAATAGAGGAGCCAACAGATATTCAGGAAAAAGCTATACCTGAAATTTTAAGTGGTAAAAATGTAATAGGAAAAGCTGAAACAGGGACAGGAAAAACTTTAGCATATTTACTTCCTATAATAGAAAAGATTGATGATTCAAAAAATGAGATGCAAGCTATTGTACTTTCGCCAACTCATGAATTAGGAGTTCAGATAAACAATGTTTTAAATGATCTTAAAAGAGGACTTGGAAAGAAGATAACTTCAACAACTTTAGTTGGAAGCGGAAATATAAAGAGACAAATAGAAAAACTTAAAAATAAGCCTCATATACTTGTTGGAACTACAGGAAGAATTTTAGAGCTTATAAATAAGAAAAAAATAACTACTAATACTATAAAGACAATAGTTATTGATGAAGGTGATAAACTATTAGATTTTATAAACATAAAAGATGTGAAAAGTGTTGTTAAATCTTGTCCAAGGGATACTCAAAAGCTTATATTTTCAGCTACAATGAATGAAAAAGCCTTAGAAACTGCAGATGAATTAATAGGAACTAGTGAGCTTATTCAAGCAAAAGCTGCAAACAAGGTTAATGAAAATATAGAACATGGATATTTTCAAGTAGAGTTAAGAGATAAAATAGACTTTTTAAGAAAGCTTATACATGCTATAGGTAATGAGAAAAAAATAATAGTTTTTATAAATAATAGCTATAATGTACATAATGTAATTCAAAAGTTAAAGTATAATAAAATAGAGGCAGTTTCTCTTCATGGAAGTGATAATAAAATGGAGAGAAAAAAGGCACTTCAAGATTTTAGAAGTGGGAAAGCCAAGGTTTTAATAACTTCAGATGTATCAGCTAGAGGATTAGATATTAAGGGAGCTACACATATAGTTAACTTAGATATTCCTATGAATTCTCAAAACTACTTACATAGGGTAGGACGTGTAGGAAGAGCTGGAGAAAAAGGCTTTGCATACTCTTTAGCAGATTATAAAGAAGAAAAAATAATAGTAAAATGTGAAAGACAATTAAAAATAAAAATTCCTAGAGTTTATTTATATGAAGGAAAGATACATGAAACAGAGGTAAAAAAGGTTCCTTCAAATAAAAACAATAGTAAAAAGAAAAGTAATTTACCTAAAAAGGTATATAAAAAAAGATAATTAAATATATATTTTAAGGCACCAAAGAATTAATTTCTTTTGGTGCTTTTTTATTTAGATAGTAGTTTTATATATTATTAATTAGATTTTAATTAAGATGATTTTAGAAGAAAATTATTTAATTATAAAAAATAATCTTTAAAAGTTACTAAAGGATTAACAATATTCCAAAATTATTGGAGGGGATTAGGTTATAGGATATAATAGCTTTAACATAATAAATATGTATGTTAGGGAGTGAATATAGGGATGAAAAAGTTTTTAATAAGTGTCTTAGCTGCAGCTATGATAGGGGCTACATTAACCTCTTGTGGAGCTAAAGATAATAATGGAACAAATGTTGAACAAAGTGATATAAAAATGTCTATGAGTGCTTCAGATATGACAAATGAACTTGTAGATGCTGGCATGGTTATAATGCCTATGCCTGTAGATGATGAAATGGCTAAGGAACTTTATCATTTAAATTTAGATGATGTAGAGGAATATGGAATTTCTGAGACTGGAAGATCACCAGGAAATGCCTTAATTATTATTGCAAAGGCTAAGGATGGAAAAGTAGAATCAGTAAAAGCGTCTTTAGATAAGGTTCTAGAAGATAAGATTGGAAAAGCTTTTTATCCAGAGGAAAAAGAGATTGCAGAGTCTTCAGAGGTTAAGGTTAAAGGAAATTATGTTTCACTATTTATATTACCACAAGACCAATTAGAAGAAGCAAATAAGATATACGAAGGGGAATTCAAATAAAGGCTAATTCCTATTTAAAGAAATAATAAATTAATAGTTTGATTTTTAAACTTGCTATGCTTAGGGAAAGGGGAAATTTTTATATTTTTCTACAAGTATTAGCAAGTTTAACTAATTTATTTATTGTTTTAAAATACATATTTTAAATTAGAAAGTATTTAGAGAGAAAGATAATAAAAAAGAGACTATTAAAGTCTCTTAGAAATATAAAATTGAATTTTGAGGATATTTAAAATGGTATTTAGCAGTATTATGTTTATATTTAGATTTTTACCAATAATGTTTATAATATACTACCTAACTCCAAATAAATTTAAAAATTTATCTCTATTAATATTAAGTTTAATATTTTACTCATGGGGAGAACCAAAGTATTTTATTATAATGCTTTTATCCATAGTTGTAGATTATTCAATAAGTATTTTTATTGAAAAATATAGGGAGAAAAAAATAATAAGTAAGTTACTTTTATTTTGCTCTCTTATATTTAATTTAGGTATGCTCATATTATTTAAATATTTAAATTTCTTTATTGAAAATATAAATTTAGTTCTTGGCACTTCTTTATCATTAATATATTTAACATTACCTCTAGGTATAAGTTTTTATACCTTTCAGACTATGTCATATACCATTGATGTATATAGAGGAAAGATAAAGGCTGAAAGAAATATAATAAACTTTGGAGCTTATGTATGTCTTTTTCCACAGCTTATAGCAGGACCTATAGTAAAATATTCAGAGATAAAAAATGAACTTAAAAATAGGAAAATTAAAGTTAATCAAGTTGAAGAAGGAATTACTGAATTTATAATAGGAATGGGCAAGAAGGTTTTAATAGCTAATAATATAGGTCTCCTATGGAATGAGATTCAAGAACTTGGAATAAATTACGTATCAACTCCTTTATTATGGCTTGGCATAATAGCATTTTCTTTTCAGATTTATTTTGATTTTAGTGGATATTCCTCTATGGCCATAGGACTTGGAAAGATGCTTGGGTTTGATTTCCCAGAAAATTTTAATTTCCCATATATATCAAGAAGTATTACTGAGTTTTGGAGAAGGTGGCATATTACCCTTGGAGCTTGGTTTAAGGAATATGTTTATATTCCTATGGGAGGGAATAGATTAGGGAAAATGAGAACAGTAGTTAATCTTTTTGTTGTATGGTTTTTAACTGGTTTTTGGCATGGCGCAAAATATAATTTTATAATATGGGGATTATATTTTTTCTTTCTTATTGTTATAGAAAAAGTTTTTTTAATGAATTATTTAAATAAATATAAGATTCTTTCTCATATATATGCAATAGTTTTTATAGTTTTTGGGTGGGCACTTTTTTCCTTTGAGGATTTACTTAGTATAAAGTATTTATTTAGAATGAAATTTTCTTTAGATTTTATTTATTATTTAAGAAACTATTTTTTAGTTATTATAATAGCTATTTTAGGATCTACAAAGCTAATAAATAATATTTATGAGAGATTCATAAAGAAAAATAAATCTTTAGAATGCTTAGTAGTAATGATGGTGTTTATATTATCCGTAGCATATTTAGTAGACTCTACTTATAATCCATTTCTTTATTTTAGATTTTAGAAAGGAAATATTTTATGAAAAAGCATCCAATTGTTTATATATTTTTTTCTTTTATAATGATTTTAACTTTTTCTGATATTGTAAAGAAAAATAATAGTTTTTCAGAATTAGAAAATAGGAATCTTGCAAGGAAACCTATATTTTCAATAAGTTCTTTTGTAGAGGGAAAATACAGAGATAAATATGAAGAGTATATAAATGATAATTTTATTTTTAGAAATCAGTGGATAAACTTAAAATCTATAAGTGAGTACACCTTAGGAAAGTTAGAAAATAACAATATAATTTATGGAAAAGAAAATTATATGTTTGAAAAGAATATTTCTTATGATAAGGATAGATTTAAAAATAACATGGATTCCATAAATAAATTTATTGATATATATGAGGGCAAGGTTACTACTATGATAGTTCCAAATTCATATACCATTTATGAGGAATATATTCCATGGGGAATAAAGCTTTTAAATCAAGAGAATCTTATAAATGAAGTTTATAAGGCAAATTCTAAAGATAGAAATATAGATTTAGTAAGTTTATTTAAGAAGAGTAAAGAGGAATATATATATTATAAAACTGATAACCATTGGACAAGTTATGGGGCATATTTAGCATATAAAGCTTATATTGAAAGCTTAGGAGAAAAACCTATTGATTTAAATAGTTTAAAAAAGAATGAGGCTGCAGGATTTTATGGAACCTATTTTTCAAAGGCTAAGCTTTTTAGTGCAGAAAGTGATATTTTAACTTATTATGATATAAATAATATTACTATGAATATACAGGGAGAAATTTTTGAAAGTTTATATGATTATGATAAGTTAAATACTAGGGACAAGTACTCAGTATTTATTAAGGGAAATAATGGACTTACTATTATAGAAAATAAAAATATAAAGTTAGGAAAAAAATTATTGATATTTAAAGATTCCTTTGCTAATTCTATGATTCCATTTTTAAGTCAAAACTTTCAGGAAATTCATGTGGTCGATCTTAGGAGTTTTTCATGGAAAGTAAGTGAATATATGAAAAATACGAATTTTAATGAGATATTAATATTATATAATATGGAAAGTTTTTTGAGAGATATAAGTATTACTAGGATAAAATATTAAATTCAATGTGACATTGTTTGACAATATTCTTGTTTTTTGAGAAAATTAAATTGTTATTTTGGTTTTAGAGAGGTAATAAAATTGAATATAAAAAAATTAGTTATAAGATATGCTTTTCTCTCCTTAATACTAATATTAATTCAAGGTAAAAATGTTTTTGCATTAGGAGAATCAGAAGTAAGATTCAACAATTTAACATTAAAGGACGGACTATCCCAATCTACTGTAAATAAGATAATTCAAGATAATAAGGGATATATGTGGTTTGGGACATCAGATGGATTAAATAAATACAATGGACATGAGTTTGTTGTTTTTAGGGAATTAGGAAATGATAAAAAGAGTATTAATTCAAGTTTCATATCATCTATAATAGAATATGACAATGATAATATTCTTGTTGGAACTAGTAAAGGTATAAGTAAAATAAATGTAATAACAAATGAAGTAAGTAGAATGTTTGAGGATGAAGAGGGAAAAAGCAAGCTATCGAATAATAATATATGGGATATATTAAAGCATAGTAATGGAACGATTTGGATAGCTACTAGAAAAGGGTTAAATATTTATAATCCCAAAACAGGTGATATGTACCAAATTTTTAAAGACACAAAACCTAAGGGGTTAAAAAGCAATGTAGTTACTTCTTTATGTGAGGATAAATATGAAAATGTATGGGTTGGAACAAGCGAAGGTTTAAGTGTAATTAATACAAAGACTAAGGATATTCAACCAATAAATGATATAATAGATAATGAGAATACGGCAATTTCTAATATTTATAGAGATAAAGAGGATGATATATGGGTAGTAACAAATAATCATATTATGTTAGTATCAAGCAATTATAAAGATATTACTTATTTTGATAAAGAATTAGAGTCTTTTAAAATATCTCCAGATAGTGTAAATGCCATTTATGAAGATACATATAATAATTTATGGATATCAACTCAAAATGGATTATTAGAATATAATAAAGAAAATAAAAAAATGCATCTTTTTGAAAGCAGGTATTATGATGATACGAGTTTAGTTAACGATAATGTATTAACTGCATATGAAGATAGAAGTGGATTGCTTTGGTTTGGTACTTATAATGGAATAAGTTTATTAAATCCTAAGCAGCCTTTTAAGCATTATAAAAGAGAGCCTGATAAGGAAAATACTATTAGTGATAATAGTATGAGTGGAATTTATAAAGACTCTGATGGAATGTTATGGCTTGGAACTAACTCGGCAGGATTGAATAAATTAAATACTATGACTGGTGAAGTTACAAATTTTTATAGTAATAGTAGTGATGAAAATACCTTAAGTAGCAATGTAGTTTGGCAAATATGTGAAGCTGATAAAGACAATTTGTGGGTTGCAACTCAAGGTGGAGTTAACAAGATAAATAAAAAAAGTGGAAATGTTGAAAGATTAAAGTATCCAGACAATATGAGAGAAAGAAATAAAATGGATGCTAGAAATGTTTTTGTGGATAAGGATGGATTATTGTGGATAGGAGCAAGAGGTGGATTACAATCCTATGATGATAAAACAGGAACTTTCACTGATTATTCCAATGTTTTTAAGGCTGTAGGTATAGTTGAGAATGCTGTAACAAGTATTTCACAAGATGAAGAGGGATTTTTATGGATTACTATAGGCATTGATGGTGGTGTAGTAAAATTTGATAAGGATAAGGGCGTACTAAAAAGTTATTTAAATAATAGTTTTGATAGCAATAGTCTTATAAATAATGGAGTACGTTGCTTAGAAAAAGATTCAAAGGGAAATGTTTGGATTGGAACTGAAGCAGGATTAAGTAAACTAAATCCTAAAACTGATAAATTTACTAACTATACTATTGTAAATGGATTAGCTAATAATTTTATATATGGAATACTTATAGATGAAGAAGATAATCTTTGGATAAGTACAAATGATGGTCTATCTAGATTTGATCAAAAAACAAATAAGTTTATAAATTATACTGCTATGGATGGACTACAAAGTAATGAGTTTAACGGTAGATCCTATTTTAAAAGCAAAGATGGAGAAATGTTTTTTGGTGGGATAAATGGGATTACTGCATTTTATCCTAAGGACGTTTTAAAATTATCAGATAATAGAAATAAGAGCAAAGTAGTAATAGATGAAATTAAGATTAATAATAAAACTTATCCATACTATGGGGGAACTCTTAGTTTAAAATATAATGAAAATAATATATCTATTGATTTCTTTTTGCCAGATTATTTAAACACAACAAAAACTACTTATGAGTATAAGTTAGAAGGTGTTGATGAAGATTGGACCTTTGCTAATAAAAGAAATAATGCCAATTATGCAACCTTAGATTCAGGAACATATAAGGTTTTAATTAGAGCTAGGGATAATCATGGAGACTTAACTCCAGTGACTGCTTTAGACTTAAAGATTGCGCCACCACCATGGCGTACACCAACAGCTTATTTAATATATTTTTCAAGTGCAGTAATAGTTATTTTCTTAATGTGGAGTTATGTAACTGCCTTAGAGAAAACTGTTAAGAAAAGAGCTGAGCAACTTAAAAAAGAGGCTAAGGAAAAAGAAAAACTTTACATAGAAAAAGAGAAACTTTATAAAGAAGCAGCGGATCTTAAAGATGAGATGATAAAAAGGCAAAAATTTAAAAATGATTATTTTGTAAATCTTTCGCATGAGCTTAGAACTCCATTAAATGTGATATTAGCTACAGTACAGTTAATAAAACTAAAGAATAAGGAAGATTGCTTAGGAAAATATCAAGTAGAAGATTACACTAATACTCTTAGAAATAATGCTCATCATTTGCTTAAGATAATAAATGATATAATAGATTCATCTAAAATAGAGTCAGGTGCATATAAATTGAATATAGAAAAGCAGGATATAGTTTCTTTAGTTGAGGATACGGCTTTAAGTTTAAAAGCTTATATTGAAGAAAATAATTTAGATATTATAATAGATCCTGAAATAGAAGAATTAGATGTGGAATGTGATAAAAATGAGATTGAAAGATGTGTTATAAACCTTTTATCTAATGCTATAAAATATACCCATGGACATGGTACAATTGAAGTTTTCATAAGAGAGTGTGAAAATGAAGCTGTAGAAATTGCTATAAAGGATACTGGAGTTGGAATATCTAAGGAGCAACAAAAGATTATATTTGATAGATTTGTACAAGCTGATAGCATATCTAAAAAACAATATAGAAGTAGTGGTATAGGATTAACATTGGTAAAAAGTATAATAGAACTTCACCATGGTACAATAAGAGTAGAAAGTGAACTTAATAAAGGAAGTACTTTTATAATCACATTACCTATAAGACAAGAGAAAAGCAAATAACTAATTTAAAAAAAGAGAGTATATTAAGAGAACTTTAATAAAACTTACAAACAATATGAAGATTTAATTTTCCTAATAAGTTTGTAAGTTTTATTTATAAGCTATCTTGGTAAGCTCTCTTTTAAATTTTGTATTATTTTGGGGATGGAATTTTCAAGTGGGATTAATCATAAGCTTTAGATAAGGAATATTATTTAGGGAGAAAAGTATGCTTGATTTAAAAAGATGTGCAATAAAAATGGCTTCAAATATAAAAGTAGTAGATAGTAAAAGAGGAAAAGTTACATTAAAGAATGATTTAATATTAAGAGGATTAAGAAATAACAGTGAATATGAAGAGCTTATTAAAGAAGCAATAATGACAATGAAGGAGATAAGTAAGGTTGAATTCTTTTATGAAAAATTAAATTTAATCATTTCTTATGATTACACAGTTACCTCTGAAAAGAAAGTGGTAGGTTGGATAAAATCAATAATAGAAATAATTCTTGATAATTATGAAGAAGTAAAAAGTCTTGTGGAAAAGAATAATAAAGAAGAATTGATAAATTTTATTTTACCTGAACTTAAAAAGGAAATTAATTTAAATAAATATAGGGTAAGATAACTTTGAAAATATGGGAATATATAATGATTTAAATAAGTATTATAATGTGGTAAAATATTTAATACTAGAGAAAGTTTTAGTATGAGGAGGGTAGCCTATAAGAATGGTTTTCTTATAGGTTTTTTTTATTAAAGGAGGAGTTAATGAAATATAAATTAAGTAAATTATTTATTGTTAAATCTATTATTCTTAGATTTTTAATTTTTTCACTTTTATATTTGGTTTTAAGATTGGGATTTTATAAATTAAAAAGTTTTGGTAGCTTTAACCAATTGAATGGAGTTATGGATAATACTTTATGGATTTTACAATTATTAATTACAGTTATATTTATTATATCAGTACTAATATGTCCAATAATTAAGTACTTTACGTGGTCTTATTTTATATTTAATGATTTTATTGAGATTAGATATGGAGTATTATTTAAAAGATATATATGTATAAAGAGGAATAATATAAAATATATAAATGTATGCGAAAATCCAATAGATATGATTTTAAGAATAAAGAGCATAAATATTTATACTGCCGGAGGGAAAGTTAGTATTCCAGCAATTAATAAGGAGCAGATAGAATTTTTCAATTATATAGTTCAGGAGAGAGTTTAGAGGTGAAAAATGAGTTTTTATAAAAAAAATCATTGGTGTAAAATTTTTATAACCTTTTTTAAGCTTATGAAAAATACTTGGCCAGTAATAATATTTTTAGCTTTGAAATTCAATGATTATATTAAGGAAATAACCTCTATTTCTGTAGTGTTAATTTTAACCTTCTCTATAGTGAAATGGTTTAATACAAGTATTTTAATTGAAGAAAATTTTTTAATATACAGAGAAGGGGCTCTACTTAAGGAAGAAATGGTGATTCCCTTAAGGAGCATATCCTTAATAGAGCTTGAAAGAAATATAATCTATAGAATTTTTAAGCTTAGAAAGATAAAGATTGATAGTGTATATCCTTCTTCAAAGAAAAATGCAGAAATAATAATGGTATTAAAAAAGAAAGATTTAGAATCCCTTTATGGAAACTTAAGTTATAGGATGAGGAACTTAATACATGATGAAAGAGAAATAAATCAAACCTTAGTTTATAACATATCAGCTATTCATTTGATTTTACTTTCAATGCTGAGAAACAATATATTATTAGGAATAGGGGTTTTATATTCAAGCATACATTTTATGAGCAAGATATACAAGGGAGTGAATCAAGAATTAATCAGTTTTTTCAAAAATGTTATTGAGGAAAATGTAATATCTAGAAATACAATATTAGCAATATTTTTATCAGCACTTTTTTTATTTAGTATTTTATTATTAATAATATTGATATTTTCTGTCTTAGCAATATTGTCTAAGTATTACAAGTTCACAATATATAGAAATAATAACTATTTAAAAGTTGAGTATGGCTTAATAACAAGAAGAAGCTATTCAATTCCAATGGAAAGCATACATGCAGTAAAAATAGAGCAAAATATTATAAATCAAATATTTAAGTTTTATACTATAAAATGCTGTGTAGTTGGATATGGAAATAGTATTAAGGAAGATGAACTTATATTTCCCTTATGTAATGAAAAGGGATATAGAGATATATTAAAAAACCTTATTCCTGAGTTTATATTTGAAGGGAAAGTGTACAGGCCAGAAAAGAAAGATCTAAGAAGGTTTTTTACAATTCCAATACAAGTTGCGCTATATTCTAGTATAGGATTTTTTTTGTTAACTAATGAGATATGGCTTCTTTTAATAAGCGTGCCTGTAGTTATTATTGAGAGAACTTTGCTATATAAAAACACTAAAATAGGTTTTGGAAAGGACTTATATTATGTTAGCTATAAATCTCTTAATAGAAGACAAATTTTTATAAAAAGATCTAGTATGGAAGAAATAAGAGTAACATCAAATCCACTTCAAATAAGAAAAAAGCTTGGTAATTTTAAGCTGAGATTTTATTCCCAAAAGAAACTTGATTGGATTAAATTAAAAAACTTAAAATTAGAGATTTATGATGAACTAAAGAAATGGGCCTAATAAAAATATAGGATTTTATTTGTTAAGTAAATATATTTAAGGTAGTATATTATTAGAGATATTACATATATGTAGTATCGTGAAAGGATGATTTTATTGAAGAAATTAGTACTAGCAGAAAAACCTAGTGTAGGTAGAGAAATTGCCAAGGTTTTAAAATGCAATAATAATAAAGGAAGTTATATTGAAGGAATGGATTATGTAATAACTTGGGCTTTAGGCCATTTAGTAGAATTACAATCTCCAGAAGATTATGATAACAAGCTTAAAACATGGTCTATGGAAACTCTTCCAATGCTTCCTAAGCATATGAAACTTAAGGTTATTAAAAAAGCCACTAAGCAATTTTATGAAGTTAAAAAGCAAATGGAAAGAAAAGATATAGATGAAATAATAATAGCTACAGATGCTGGAAGAGAAGGGGAACTCGTAGCACGTTGGATAATAGAAAAAGCCCATGTTAAAAAGCCTATAAAGAGACTTTGGATATCCTCTCAAACAGATAAAGCTATCTTAGATGGATTTAAAAATCTTAAACCAGGAGAAAATTACAATAACTTATATAAGGCTGCTCAGTGTAGAGCAGAGGCTGACTGGTTAGTTGGTTTAAATGTTACTAGAGCATTAACTTGTAAATATAATGCTCAGCTTTCAGCAGGAAGGGTTCAATCACCTACCTTAGCAATGATAGTTCAAAGAGAAGAGGATATTAAAAACTTTAAACCAAAAGAGTATAGTACTATTTTAATAGAAACAGATAAATGTAATTTTACATGGATAAATAAGGATAATAATTCAAGAATATTTAAAAATGATTTCAAAGAAAAAGTTGTTGCTAATTTAAATGAGAAGAAAAGTGGAAAAATAATTAATATAAATGAAAGTAATAAAAAGAAATTTTCTCCTCAATTATATGATTTAACTGAGCTTCAAAGAGATTGTAATAAAATTTTTGGATATTCAGCAAAACAGACCCTTAATATAATGCAAAGGTTATATGAAAATCATAAACTTCTTACATATCCAAGAACAGATTCAAGATATATTTCAAAGGACATAGTTTCTACTATTCCAGAGAGATTAAAAGCTGTAGCTACAGGAGAATTTAGAACTATAGCAAATGATTTATTAAAAAATCCTATAAAAGCAAACAAAAGTTTTGTAGATGATAATAAGGTTTCTGATCACCATGCTATAATTCCAACGGAGGAAAAAGGAAATCTAGCTAATTTAAGTTCTGATGAGAGAAGAGTTTATGAGCTTGTAGTTAAGAGATTTCTAAGTGTATTAATGCCTCCATTTGAATATATTCAAACAACTTTAACTGGTGAAGTTAATGGAGAAAAATTAATTGCAAAGGGAAAAGTAGTTAAATCTAAAGGATGGAAGAAGCTTTATGATAGAGAAGTTTATGATGAAGGAGAAGAGGATATAAAAGAACAAGAACTTCCTAAATTAAAAGAGGGAGATGAATTTAAAGTTCTTAAGGTTAATGTTAAAAAGGGTGAAACAAAACCACCAGCAAGATTTAATGAAGGAACTTTATTATCTGCTATGGAAAATCCTCAAAAATTTATATCAATAGATAAATCTTCAGCAAAGACTTTAGGAGAAACTGGAGGATTAGGTACTGTTGCAACTAGAGCTGATATTATAGAAAAATTATTTAATTCCTTTGTAATAGAGAAGAGAGGAAAGGAAATAATTCCAACATCTAAAGGAAAACAACTTATAGATTTAGTACCAAAGGATTTAAAATCACCACTTTTAACAGCTAATTGGGAAGAGATGTTAGAGAGAATAAGTAAAGGAAAAGGTGATTCTAAGAAATTTATAAAAGATATAAGAAACTATACCGTTGCTTTAGTTGAGGATGTTAAGCTTGGAGAAAGTAAATTCCATCATGATAACTTAACAGGAAAAAAATGTCCTCAGTGTGGTAAGTATATGCTTGAGGTAAAAGGCAAAAATGGAACAATGAATGTTTGTCAAGATAGAGAGTGTGGATATAGAGAGAATATATCAAGAATAACTAATGCTAGATGTCCTGAATGTAAGAAAAAGTTGGAGCTTAGGGGACATGGAGAAGGTAAAATATATGTTTGCCCGGGAGCAAATTGTAACTTTAGAGAAAAAGAATCTCAATTTAAAAAGAGATTTGAGAAAAATAACAAAACAAATAAAAGAGAAGTAAATAGAATAATGCAAAAGATGAAGAAGGAAGCAAATGAAGATGTAAATAATCCTTTTGCTGATCTTTTAAGTGGTCTTAAATTTGACTAATTAAATTTTAAGAACTATATCAAATTTACCTAATAAAATTTATAATCTGATGAAAATATATTTATTTAAGAGGCATAAATTTTATTTTAGGGTTTGATATGGTTCTTTATTTTTATAATACAAGAATAGGTTTAAAAATAATTTTAAAGTAAAATTTGTTACAATAAATTATTAGTTTATATTCAAAAAATTAATATAACAAAGCTTTGTTAAATGTATATATATAATGTATCAAAATAAATTAGAGTTTTTATAAGAGGGAGGGATATATTTTATTGGCTTTAAATTTTAATTTTAGGAGGATAAAAATGGGGATAAGAAAAAATTTAAAAAAAATAAGTAAATGCTTAGGAATTATGATAGCAGTAAATTTATTTTCAACTAGTGTTGTAGCAAGTCCTATTGATATTGATAAGAAAAATAAGAATACTAATTTAGAGGATATAGGAGAAAAATATAGTAACTACATTCTAAGTTATTCTGTAAAAGATAAGTTTATAAGTAATTCAAGAAAATATGTTGATATAAGTAAGGATATTGATAAAGTAAAAAACTTAAGTGAAATGACTGTCGTTGTAAAATTTAAAACCAATATAAATAGTGGTGCTAAAACTTTATTTAGTATATCAGATTCAAGAGATACTTCTAGTGAGTTAGCTTTAACATTAACTGATGGAAAATTAAATGCTCATATAAGGGAAAATGATAAATTCTTATGTAATATAAAATCAACAAATCAATATGGTGATAATTCTTGGCACATAGGAATTATGTCCTTAGGGGATTCTGGAGTAAAACTATATGTTGATGGTAATGAGGTAGCATCATCAGAGGAACCTGTTAATGTTAATATGATTACAGAGCTTAATTCTATGAATATAGGAAGAAATTTAGATAATAAAAGCGAAGGCGAATGGTATTTTGATGGAAATATAGATTATTTAGATATATATGATAAATACTTAAGCTTGGAAGAAGTAAAAGAACTAAGTAAACAAGAAGTGAAAATTGGATATGATATTCCTTTTGTAGATTTATCAAAGGATAATGATAGACAAGTCTTAGTTGATAAGGAAGAAAACGTTTATTTAGGGCATCCATCAACAGTTCTAATGGATGATAAAAAAACAATGTATGCTGTTTATCCAAAGGGACATGGTGTAGGACCGGTAGTTCTTAAGAAAAGCGAGGATGCAGGATTAACTTGGAGTGATAGATTAGAAACACCAGTAAGTTGGAATAATAGTGAGGAAACTCCTGTTATATATAAAATTAAGAAACCCGATGGTACAAGTAGAATTGAAATGATATCTGGAGTTCCAAGAAGCGAAAAGAAAGGTTTTAGAACTGCATATTCAGATGATGAAGGAAAAACATGGAGTGAATTCACACATCATTTTCCTACAGGAAAATATGCAGGTATAGTTGCTCATGCTAGTTTAACTCAACTTAAAGATGAAAATGGAGATATGGATAATAAGTGGATGGGAATTTTCCATGACTTTAGTTATAATAACTGGAAAACTTATTTAAGTTTTGACGAAAGTGGAAATGAGGTTTGGACAGAGCCAGTTAGACTTTTAGAAGAATATAACTCTATAGAGAAGGCTGCGCAGTTATGTGAAATTGAAGTATTACGTTCTCCAGATGGAAATCAATTAGCTTTAATAGCTAGATCACAAGCTAAGAAAAATAATTCTATGATTGCATTTTCTAATGATGAAGGTGAAACTTGGACAGAGCCTGTGGAACTTCAAGGAGCTTTAATGGGAGAAAGACATCAGGCAACTTATGATCCTATATCAGGAAGACTACTAATAACTTTTAGAGAAATAATAAGGGATCCAAAGGGAACAGGAGATAAAAATGACTGGGTAGCTGGTGACTGGGTTGCTTGGGTAGGAACCTATGATGATTTAGTTCATAATAGGGAAGGACAATATAGAATAAGACTTATGGAAGACTTTACTCCTACTGAAAAATCTGGAGATTGTGGATATGCAGGAAATGAAGTTTTAGATGATGGTACCTTTGTATTAACTTCTTATGGATATTGGGAAGAAGGATATGATAAGCCATATATAAAAAGTTTAAGATTAACTTTAAATGAAATTGATGAAATAGTTGAGAATAGAGTAGGGCCTAAAGCTATAGATATTAATACTATAACTAAAGAGGGAGTTTATGGCGTTGGTGATTCCATTGAGATTGAAGTTAATTTTGATAAAGAGGTTTATGTAAAAGGTAATCCTAAAATAGCTCTTAATGTGGGAAAAGAATCAGAAGGATTAGCTGACTATACAAGTGGATCTGGAAGTAACAAACTTACTTTTAAATATATAGTTTCAGCAGGTGATAATAGTAAAGATTTAGATAATGCGTCTAATATAAGATTAAATGCAGGTAGTATTAAAGATAAAGATGGAACAGATTGTGATATTACTTTAAGTGAAGGATTACTAGCTAAAACTTCAAATATTATTTTAGATCCTAATAAACTTCAAAGTATATATGAATTTTCTAAGGGATTTTCAAGTGAACAGGGCCAAGGGAATTGGTATTATAAAGAATTTTCTAATGGTGAATATAGAGATATGATTTACAAATCTAATTTAGATGGAGGAGTATGGCAAGGAACTCATGAATGGAGTAGAATTTATAAACCTTCATCAATGCATCCAGGAACAAATCAAAATGCAGTTTTAGCTTTTAAAGCACCTAGAGAGGGAGAGGTATTAATAGGTGGAAATGTCAAAAAGCTTTTGTCAGGTGGAAATGGAGTAAATATTAGAGTTATGCAAAATAAGGATAAGATTTGGCCAGAATCTGAAGAGTGGAAAAAGTTAAATTTTAACGATACTAGCGGTTATAACTTAGATGTAATAACTACTGTAAAAGAAGGAGACTTTATTTATTTTGAGTTGAATGGAATAGAGGGCAATATAGGTCAAGATAATACTTACTGGAATCCAGTTATCACTTATGTTGATCCTAATATAGAAAGTACTTTAAATGGATCTGTTGCAAGTAAGGATAAACATTATTTTAAAGAAGATTATGAAAATATAATAACAGAATCGTCAAGCAAGGAGTTAAATCTTACTTCTTGGAAGGGAGAAAAATTAAATTCTCAGTTAGTTTTGTGGACTGAATTTAGAGAAATGAAAGGAGTAAAGTTAGAAGTTTCTGATTTTATAAAGGAAAATGGATATACTATAGATTCTTCTAATTCTAATATTAATTTTATTGAGTATGTGAGAGCTGATAATAAATTAATACCGGATATATTAGATATAAATGAAGAAGAGCTTATTGAGAGAAGAAGTATTCAACCTTTATGGTTCTCATTAGGTATTCCAGAAGAAGCAGAAAGTGGACTTTACACTGGTACAATAAAAGCTAAGGCGGAATCAGGAGAAGAGGTTGTTTTTGATGTTAATTTAGAAGTGTTAGAGATGTCATTACCTAAACCAGAAGATTGGACATTTCATTTAGATATGTGGCAAAATCCGTATTCTGTGGCTAGATATTTTGATGTGCCATTATGGTCAGAAGAGCATATAAATTATTTAAAACCTCATTTAACTAGATTGAAGGATGCAGGTCAAAAGGTTATAACTACTACAATCGTCAAGGATCCTTGGAATGGTCAAACTTATGATCCATATGGCTCTATGGTTAAATGGACAAAAAAATCAAATGGAACTTTTGAATTTAATTTTGATGATTTTGATAAGTACGTAGAACTTTGTATGGAAATAGGAATAGATGACCAAATAAATTGTTATAGCATGGTTCCTTGGGATAATAGAGTATATTACTATGATGAGACACAAGGAAAGGAAGTTTATGAAAAGTTAAATCCAGGAAGTGATACATGGAATGCTTATTGGGGGCAGTTTATAAAGGCTTTTGTTTCTCATCTTAAATCAAAAGGATGGGAGAACATGACATATATTGCTATGGATGAAAGACCAGCTAATGTCATGAATCCAGTTTTTGAACTTTTAAAGGATACTCCTCTTAAAATATCAGGAGCTATGAACTATGGTAGTGTTAATCAAATATCTGATAAGGTTTCAGATATGTCTGTGGCAGTAAGAGAAGTTCATAATGAAGAAGAGTTTGCTAACTTTGCTAGAGAAAGAAGAGAAAAAGGACAAAATACAACCTTATATTTAGCTACTGGTGATTATCCAAATTTCTTCACATACTCTAATCCAGCAGAAAGCGCTTGGGTTGGATGGTATTCAGCTAAAACTGATATTGATGGATTTTTAAGATGGTCTTTTGACAACTGGGTTGAAAATCCTTTAGAAACAACTGATCATACAAGATTTGAATCAGGAGATTGTTTTATTGTTTATCCTGAAAGAAGTTCAATAAGATTTGAAAGATTTAGAGAAGGAATTCAAGATAATGAAAAATTAAGAAGTATACTAAAAAATTATCCAGAGTGGAAAGTAGAAGTAGATAAGATTTTAGAGAATTTAGATAGAGGACATAAAATAGGTGATGATGTAGACTTTGGATATGAGGTAAATGAAGCTAAAAAGTCATTAGAAAGTATTACTAGAAAGATCATAGATGGAGAGAAGCCATCAAAACCTAATACAAAACTAATCTCTAATGTAAATGAAAGTGTAGAAATTGGAGAAGAATTTGTATATGGATTAACTATTGACAAAGCTGTTGATATGAAAAATTTAAATATATTATTAACTTATGATAAGGATGTTTTAGATTTAATGGGAGAATTAGTTGGAACAAATGGATTTAAGATAGTATCCTCTGAGGAAAAAGAACCAGGAAAAATAAGTGTAAAGCTTGAATTTTCAGAGGAAAACAAAGGATTTAATGGAAGTGGAAAGATTCTAGAGGGAAAATTCATTCCTAAGAAAAAAATCCAGTCAACTAATATTATAGTAGAAAATGTAAATGTTTTAAGTGGAATACATGGAGAAGATATTCTAGATAATATTTCATCAACTTTAAAAGTTCTTCCAAAAAATTTAGCTTTAAATAAACCTTCAACTGCAAGCTCCAATGAACCAAGTAGAGAAGCTAATAAAGGAAATGATGGAGATGAGAGTTCTAGATGGTGTGCATCAAGTGAAAATTCTAATCAATGGTGGCAAGTAGATTTAGGAGATATTTATGATATTGAAGGGATTAGCGTTAAATGGGAAAAAGAAGCTGCCTATGGGTTTTCAATATTAGTATCAGAAGATGGCCAATCATGGAAAGAAGTTTATAACAATTCAGACAATTTAGTTGCGAAACAATTAAGTGAAATTAATTTAGAAGAAAATAATGTAAGATATGTTAAGCTTCAAATTAATACTTTACCATCAAATAATATATGGGCATCATTCTTCGAATTAAAGATATTTGGAGAAAAAACTGCTTTTGAAAGTTTTAAAAAAGAATTAGATATATTAATTAATGAAGGAAAGAATAAAGTTGAAAATTCTGTTGAAGGATTTGAAATAGGTAATTATCATAAAGGAAGCAAGAAAGATTTGCTAGAAAGTTTAAAGAGTATCGAGGATATATATAATAACTCAAGTGATTTAGAAGAAATTCTTAATTCAATAGATTCTTTAAAAAATGCTTTAGAGTTATTTAATAAGAGAATAATAAATGAATATACCGGAGATATAAACGAAGATAAAAAGTTGGATTTAGGAGATTTAGCAATTGTATCTAAATATTTGGGAACAGTTGACAATAGTAATAAATTAAGTATAAAATCAGACATAAATTTAGATGAAGAAGTAAATAATTACGATATTGAGTTTATATCATATAAAATATTAAACTAATTATTTAAAAGTATTAATTAAATTAAAAAAAGTAACTCTATTCATTTAATAACTTATTTACATTAAATAAGTAAAAAAGGATAGAGTTACTTTTTTATAAAATAATATAAATTTTTCTTTTGAGTATACTATTTGTATAGAGAAATATGTTATTTAAAAACTTCATATTAATATTAAACAAAAAGTACATAAAATAAAACTATTCTGTAATAGAAAGTTTACCATTTCAAGAGTAAAAAAATGTATAATTAAATAGAATTAAGTTGTGTTTTGGAGGTATTATGAGTAAGGAGACTTTTAGCAAAAGAAAAAGTAAAACTTTAAAGAGAAAATATATACGAAGAAGAATTGGAGTAGTATTACTTGCTATAGTTGCTTTGGTCTTTTTAGGGACAAGAATTGCTTTAAATGGAAAAGTAGAAGTAGCTAAGGGTAATACAGGTAATGAAAGTGAAAATAAAGAATTAGTAATGGAAGAAGCTACAGTTGAGCTTCCACAATATAAATCAACAGATATTATCCCAGGTAGAAATGTTACTTTTGATGGTAAAAATTATGCTGTTAATGTAAAAGATGTGAGTAAAATGGTAGATGGATCTTATGAAGGAAATGAAAAATATGTTTTTCTTACCTTTGATGATGGACCAAGTCCACTTACAGAACAAGTTTTAGATATATTAAAAAGTGAGAATGTAAAGGGAACTTTTTTTATGTTAGGTTCTAGATTAGACTCTGGACAAGCGCCTAAGGATAGTTTAAAAAGAGCAATAGAAGAGGGAAATGCTATCGCTAATCATAGTTATAGTCATAATTTTAAAAAGCTTTATCCAGGTAATATAACAGATGTTAATTATTTTATGGATGAATTTAAAAGAACAAATGATATAATGAAGGATGTTCTTGGTGTTGAGTTTGATACAAATGTTTTAAGAATGCCAGGAGGGTATAATAGTAGAGTATATTATAAGGATAGAAATTTAGAAGAGTTAAATAATAATTTAGAAAGCAATAGAATAGTAAGTATAGATTGGAATGCTTTAAATGGTGATGCAGAAGGAAAGCCTTATACTTTAAATGAAATGATTGATTATGTAAAAAGAACATCAAAAGGGAAAAATCAAGTGGTTTTACTTATGCATGATACCTTTGGAAAAGAAAAAACAGTAAAAATATTACCTGAAATAATAAAATATTATAAAGAAGAAGGATATGAATTTAAAACCATAAGTGATGCCAATGTATAAAATGAAGAGAGCGTGTATTAAAAATTTATTTTAATACACGCTCTTTTTATTACTTAGTTTCTAAATATTCATCATATGTGCAAACTTTATCAAATTTAATTCCTTCTGGAGTTAATTCTATGATTCTGTTTGCTATAGTTTCAACAAACTGGTGGTCGTGACAAGCAAATAATAATACGCTCTTATAATCTGCTAAACCATTGTTTACTGCTGTTATTGATTCTAAGTCTAAGTGGTTAGTTGGTTGATCTAAAGTTAAAACGTTAGCTGAGCTAAGCATTAATTTAGAAAGCATACATCTAACCTTTTCTCCTCCTGATAATACAGAAGCTTGTTTAAGAGCTTCTTCACCTGAGAATAACATTCTTCCTAAGAATCCTCTTAAGTAAGATTCAGATTTTTCATCAGAGAATTGTCTAAGCCAATCAACTAAGTTTAATTCGCAACCATCAAAGAATTCAGTGTTATCTTTAGGGAAGTAAGCATTAGTTATAGTTACGCCCCACTTATAATCTCCTGAATCTGGTTCCATTTCTCCATTTATTATTTTAAATAAAGTAGTTATTGATCTTTCATTTCCAACAAAGGCAATCTTATCATCTTTGTTAACTCTGAAACTTACATTGTCTAGAAGTTTAACTCCATCAACAGTTTTTGATATTCCATTAACCTCTAGAATGTCGTTTCCAACTTCTCTTTCAGGCTTAAATCCAACGAAAGGATATTTTCTGCTTGAAGGTTGAATATCATCTAAAGTAATCTTATCTAATAACTTCTTACGAGAAGTAGCTTGCTTAGATTTAGAAGCATTAGCACTGAATCTAGCAATGAAGTTTTGAAGTTCTTTAATTTTTTCTTCTTTTTTCTTGTTTTGGTCTTTAGCCATTTGAAGAGCAAGTTGACTTGATTCATACCAGAAATCATAGTTACCAACGTATAATTTGATTTTTCCAAAGTCAACATCGCATATTTGTGTACAAACCATGTTTAAGAAATGTCTATCATGGGATACAACTATAACTGTACCTTCAAAGTTTCCTAAGAAGTTTTCAAGCCAAGTGATAGCTTTTATGTCTAAGTGGTTTGTAGGCTCGTCAAGGATAAGTACATCTGGCTTACCAAATAAAGCTTGAGCTAAAAGAACCTTAACTTTTTCATCACCTTTAAGGTCTCTAACATGGCTGTAGTGAAGCTCAGTACCTATTCCTAAGCCTTGAAGTAATGAAGAAGCCTCTGATTCTGCTTCCCATCCATCTAAATCTGCAAATTCTGCTTCAAGTTCAGCAGCTTTTATTCCATCTTCATCAGAAAAATCAGGCTTTGCATATAAAGCATCTTTTTCTTCCATTATTTCAAATAATCTTGGATTTCCCATTATAACTGTCTTTAAAACTTCACAATCATCATATTGATAATGATCCTGTTTTAAAACAGAAACTCTAGTTTTAGCAGAAATTGAAACTTCTCCTGTATTAGGTTCTATTTCACCAGCTAATATTTTTAAAAATGTAGATTTACCAGCACCATTTGCGCCAATAACCCCATAGCAATTTCCAGGAGTAAACTTTAAGTTAACATCTTCAAAAAGTTTTCTTCCACCAAATCTTAAGCTTACATTATTTACTGTAATCATTAAGTTCTGTCCTTTCTTCTTTAAATTTTAATAATTTATTAATGCAAAAAACTATTTTTATGCACATGAATACTTATTATAACATAAAATGCGACAAAAAAATATTGAATTATTATGAACGGTATGCTATATTTTATATAAACTTTTAATTTAGACCTGAGAGTCTAGAAAAGGGAGGATAATAATATGACAGAATCTGTACAAAATAAAGAGGTAGAACTACTAGAAGTCATAGGAGTAGAGGACAAGGTACCTCTAAAAAAAGCAATTCCTTTAAGTGTCCAACATTTATTTGCAATGTTTGGATCATCAGTCTTAGTACCAATTCTTTTAAATATTGATCCAGCAACGGTCTTATTCTTTAATGGAATAGGAACTTTATTATATGCTTTCATAACAAAAAGAAAAATCCCAGCATATTTAGGATCAAGTTTTGCATTTATATCACCAGTATTACTTTTAATGGGAGAGGGATATTCCTTCACTGAAGTACAAAGTGGCTTTGTAGTATCAGGATTATTGTTTGCTACCATAGCAATCATTGTGGGTTTTGTAGGAACAGGATGGATTAGAAAATTATTTCCACCAGCTTCTATGGGAGCTATAGTAACAATAATAGGATTAGAGTTAGCTCCAACAGCGGCAGATATGGCTGGTTTCCCAGTAGGATTATCAAATTCAAAGGTTTTAAATCCAACATGGGTATTAGTTTCAATGATTACAATAATAACTGTAATTTTAGCTTCAGTATTATTAAGAGGATTTTTAAAGGTAATACCTATATTAATAGGTATAGTTACTGGATATTTAGTTAGTTGTTTTTTAGGACTAGTAGATTTTACACAAGTAAAAGAGGCAAGCCTCTTTGTATTGCCACAAATACATATAGCTAAACCAAGTTTAAATGCAATTTTAACAATTTTACCTGCAACCTTTGTAGTAGTTGCAGAGCATGTTGGCCATTTAGTAGTAACAAGTAGTATAGTTGGAAAAGATTTATCTAAAGATCCTGGACTTAATAGATCACTTTTAGGAGATGGTTTATCAACTATGATATCTGGATTTTTTGGATCAGTTCCTACTACAACTTATGGTGAAAATATTGGAGTAATGGCATTAACAAAGGTTTATAGTTCCTACGTAATTTGTGGAGCTGGGGTTTTATCTGTAATCTTAGGATTTTCAGGAAGCTTATCAGCTTTAATAAGAAGCATACCAACGCCAGTAATAGGGGGAGTTAGTTTGCTTTTATTTGGTACTATAGCTACCTCAGGATTAAGAACTTTCATAGAAGAGAAAGTTGATTATTCAAAATCAAAAAACTTAATATTAACATCAGTTACAATGATAGTTGGCTTAAGTAATATAGCAGTAAGATTTGGTGCAATAGAAATTAAAGGAATGGGACTTGCTACTATAGTTGCTATGATTTTAAGCATAGCATTTATGATATTCGATAAATTAGGGTTAATGAATGAAAAATAAATATTAATTAAAAAGCTAGATTCTATTAAGAGATTTAAATGAAAGATAAAGTATTAAATTTTTATGAAAGTTTATTTGGATTTTAATAGAATTTAGCTTATTTTTTCTAAAAAAGCCTTTAAAATCACTTTGTCAAATTGTCTGAATTTTTAATTAATAGCATAAAACTATGCATTATTTGAAGGAAGAAGAAGTATCTTAGAGCATTTATGGACATAAATAAGGTTTTTGCAGCCTATATCTAAGAATTTATAGAAATAGTAAGAATATGAGTAAAATAGCTTGTTTGATTAATAATTACAAATAGGTTACAATAAGTAATGTATTTTACTTAAAAAGTGTAAAATCCCTTCTGACATACAGAAAAGCGTATAACTTTCGCATGGAAGCGTAAAACTTTTACTTGCCAGAAGGAGGAGATAATATGGTAAATATTAAAAAGTTGTTTTCAAAGGAAAATAGAAATAAAACTTTATCATTAGGGCTGACGGGATTAGTCCTAGTTGGAGGAATAGTAGTATTTTCAATGAGAAAAACTCTTAACGTAGTAGTTAATGGAGAGAGAACGGAGATTGTTACCTATAAAGGTACAGTACAAGGGGCTTTACACGATAATGGAATAACATTAGCACCTAAAGACAAAGTAACACCTTCATTAGAAAGTAAAATATCAAAAAATGAAACAATCACTATAAACAAGGCTGTTAATGTAAAAATAAAAACAGAAGATGGCGAAAAAGAGATTGTTAGTGCGGAAGATAATGTAGAGGATATGTTAAAATCAGAAGGAATATCTTTTGATGATGATGATAAGATACTACCAAGCAAAAAAGACAGTTTAAAAGACGGAATGAACGTTGAAGTGGTAAAGGTTGATGTAAAAAAAGTTACAGAAGTTCATCCTATAGAGTTTACAACAGAGGTTAAAAAGGATGAAAATAAACCACAAACGTATACAGAAGTATTAAATGATGGACAAGATGGAGAGAAAAAAGTAACTCGTGAACTTGTTTATGAAAATGGAAAAGAAGTAAGTAATAACGTTATACAGGAATTAGTTGTAAAAGAGCCTGTTAATAAAGAAGTTGTTAAAGGTACAAAGGAAACTCAAACTTTAAGTAGAGGTGGAGAAAGCATAAACTTTAAGAAAAAACTAAGTGTTAAATCCACGGCTTATAATCATCCATTAGGTTCTGCAGAGGCATATACTGCATCAGGAATGCATGTTCTTAGAGATCCAAATGGATATAGTACAATAGCAGTTGATCCAAGTGTAATTCCTTTAGGGACAAAATTATATGTTGAAGGATATGGATATGCTATTGCAGCTGATACAGGTGGTGCTATAAAAGGAAATAGAGTAGATCTTTTCTTTAACACAGAGGCAGAAGCATCTAACTGGGGCGTTAGAAACTTAGACGTTTATATATTAAATTAACTACGATAAAAGGACAGGCTTTAGGCCTGTTTTTTTATTTTTAATTTTCTATTGAAGTAAATTTGTATAAACATAAAAATTTGAATTAATATGAACTTAAAATATTAAAATGAATATTTATCTACATATTACTTATGATAAAATGAAATTACAAGATTTAAAATAATAGTATTTTAGTGTTTAAAAATAAATTATGAATAATTTAAGATTAGGAGTGAAGAAAATGGATACTTGTAATGTTAGTTTACAAATACTTCCCTCAGTAGAGGATGCAAGACTTTATGAAGTTGTTGATAAGGTTATTGAATATATAGAGTCAACAGGAGTAAAGTTTGAGGTTGGTCCTATGGAAACTACCATGGAAGGGAGAATTGATGACTTGCTAGAAATTGTGAAAAAATCTCAAGAAATATGTATTGAAGAAGGTGCTGGAAGAGTTATATCAATAGTGAAAATTGATTATAAAAAAGGTGGAGTAACCATGGATGAAAAGGTTGGGAAATACAGATAATTTAAAGTTAAAAATAAATTTAGGAATAATGTAACTTAATTTACTACTTGAAAATATTTATATAGTGAGAGAAAAATATTTTCAGGAGGTATTTTGTATGAAAATAGCAGTAAGAGGGGGACATAATTTCCAGGCAACAGGTTCTAGTGCTTTAATAGATGAGACTATTGAAAATAGAAAGGTTTATAGGGCTTTAATAAAATATTTAAATATAGCAGGTCATAATGTTATAGATGTAACACCAGGAGATTCTGATATTAATACTGATTTATATCTAGGAGTTCAAAAAGCTGAAGATAATAATGTTGAATTATTTATATCAATACATTTTGATAAGGCTTATGATAGATATGAAGGGGCTTTAGGTACTGGAACTTGGATTTATGGTACAGGTGGAAAAGCAGAGATATATGCTAAGAAAATAGTAGATAATGTTTCAAAGGGAACTGGACTTAAAAATAGAGGTGTTAAGGTGAATTCTAAATTATATGAGTTAAGAAAAACATCAATGCCAGCGGTTTTAGTAGAAGTTTGTTTTTGTGAAGCAACTGAGGATGTTAGAATATATAAGGAAAAAGGTCCAGATCTTATAGGAAAATTAATTGCTGAAGCTATAAATGGAAATGAAATAGAAGAAGATATAAAACCTGAAAGTCCAGAGGATTCTTTAAAAGAGAAATTTTTAAAATCAACTAATGCAAAGGCTATAGTTGATTTAGATCCTAGAGACAATCCAAGTAGCTCCTATAGAGATTTAGGAGAGATATATAAAGGTGAAAGAATACGAGTTTTACCAGAGATATGCGACAAGAAGGATTATTTGCCTATAATCTATTGGAAGGACGCATCTAATATAGAATCTCAAAAGGTATGGGTTAATGCAAATCAGAATTATTTAAAAATAGATAATAATGCTACTGTTATAAATGTAGTTACAGAATTAGATGCTAGATATACAAAATCTCAAACATCCAGTAAGATGGGATATGTGAAAAATGGTGAAAGGCTTTATGTTCATAAAATAGAAAGTGGATATGCACTAGGAACTTACTTTGCAAGTAATGGATATAAGACTGCTTGGTTTACAGCAAAATATATAAGTTTAGATTGATTTTTATAAGACCTGGTTTTCTAGGTCTTGTTTAATTACTTTTTAAGATTTCAAATTTGTTTTATAAACTTAAGCAATATAGAATAAAATATGATAAAATTACATAAGAAATATAAGTTGAAAAGGAGATTATTAGACATGTTTAGTATTGCCTTATGTGAAGATAATTCCTTGCAAAGAGAAGAATTAAAAAATAATTTAAGTAAAGTTTTAGATGAAATAGGAGTAGAGTATAGACTTTTAACCTTTGAGACAGGAGAGGATCTATTAAGGGAGTATCCAGAAAGTTTGGACATACTTTTTTTAGATATTCAAATGGGTGAGTTAACAGGAATGGAGACTGCTAGAAAGGTTAGAGAGTATGATGATAAAGTTGAAATTATATTTATAACTGCTCTATGGGATTATATTCAAAAAGGTTATGAAGTTCGTGCTTTTAGATATTTAATAAAGCCAGTTAAATTTAAGGAGCTACAAGAGCAGGTTAAGGCTTGTGTAGAAAATATTTTACATAAAAGATATACATACATAACAATAAAAGATAAAAATAATGTTTTGAAGATTAGAACAGAAGATATACTTTTTCTTGAGACTTTTGAGAGAAAGGTAATAATACATACTAATTCTCAAGATTATATAGTAAAGATGAGTATGAATAAACTAGAAAAGGAGCTTAATAATAAGGGCTTTTTTAGATGTCATACTAGTTATATTGTAAATTTAATAAAGATAGAAGAGATTAAAAAGGATTATCTTTTAATAAATAAATTTACTTTACCTGTAAGTAAGCATAGAATGAAAAATTTAAAATTAAGGTTAACTAGCCTTTTAGGGGATTTAATATGTTAATGAATCAAATGTTTTGGGATTTCATGGAGAATGCTTCCATGATTATAGAATGGGTAAGTTTTTATTTAATTATAAGTCAATTTAGCCATAAGAAAAGAAAAAATAAACAAGAAATTTATTCTTTCATTGTAATAATAATTTTTTCTATCTTGTTAAAAGTTCTAAATGTATATCCAAATGAAAGAATAGTAATATGTTTTTTTATAGGTTTAGTATATTATAAATTTAATTTTAGAGTAAACAATATAAAATGTATTATGATCTCATTAATATTTTGGTTATTTATGCTTACAGTAGAAGCTCTATCTATTTCTTTTATAGTAAAAATAAATAATTTAGTTAATGTATCGGAACTTTTAGGTAAAAATATCTATAGGATGGAAACTATGATACTATCAAAGGTTATTTTAATATCTTTAATAATGGTTGTCAGATGTTTAAAGTTTCGTGTAGATATTGGAAAGGGAGATTTTATTTATATTCTTACTCCTATAGCTACTAATATAATTATTATTTTGATTATATTTGGATATGCCTTTAAGGGTGGACGAGAGGGCTTTGGAGATAATGTATCCATATTCTTTGTTTCAATATTATTGTTATTATCTAATATGTCCTTAATGTTTATTGTTAGTAAAATAATAAAAAATAACAAATTAAAATTAGAAAATGAATTTATAAAGGACAAGTTAGAAATGGAATATAAATATTATTCTAATTTAAAAGATAATCAAGAAAAAGTAAAGAGACTTTATCATGATATTAAAAATCACATAGCCTGTATTGAAGGAAATAACAAAGAAACAGGTATAAGAAAAAAATATATAGATAGTCTTAATTCAGAAATAGACAAGCTAAACTTAGGATTTAATACTGGAAATGAAGTATTAGATGTAATATTAAATAATAAGAGAGAAAAATGTATAGAAAACAATATTTCTTTAAAGGTTTTTATAGATTTTTCAAAGGTTAATTTTATTGAGTACTTTGATATATGTACAATTTTCTCTAATTGCATTGATAATGCAATTGAAGCTTGTAAAAAGATTAAAGATAATAATAGATACATAAGTTTAAAAGGTAATTGTGTAAATAATTTTTATGTTATTAAAATCGAGAATTCTAAAACAAATAAAATAAAAAAGTTAAATGGAGATTTTTTAACTGATAAAAAAGATAAGTTTTTACATGGTATTGGTCTTAAAAATATAAGACTAGCTTTAGAAAAATATAATGGAGAAATAATTATAGAACCTTTAGATGACAAATTCATATTAAAAATGCTCATTCCTATAAATCAAGAAAAAGAAGCCTAGATAAAAAATCTATGCTTCTTTTTGTTATTTATATATTTGTTGACTATATTTATAATTATATTATATTTATATTAATTTTAGAAGGGGTATATTTCCTATAAAAATATTTTAAATTACAAAAAAATTAAAAATGTGTTAATATTAAAAAAAAGGATTCTTGGAGGGAAAATGTTTAAAAAAATATTAGCAATAATAAGTACAGTTACAGTTTTAAGCTTTGCAGGATGTGGAGCTCAGAAAAATAATATTAGTAAGAGTTCTGCAGAGAGTGAATATAGTGGAATGAGTGTTACATATTTAAATGTTGGACAAGGTGATAGTGAGTTAATTCAGGTAAATGGAATTAATATGTTAATTGATGCCGGAACTAATGCAGGAGCTAACGACTTAGTTAAAGATTTAAAAAATAGAGGCATAAAAACTATAGATATAGCCATAGCAACTCATCCTCATGAAGATCATATAGGGGGAATGGATGAAGTTTTAGAAAACTTTGATGTTAAATCTTTTTATGCGCCTAAGGTAGCACATACAACAAAAACTTATGAAAATATGTTAAAGGCAGTAAAAAATGAGGGATTAAAAATAAAGCAGATAAAAGAAGGAACAAAGATTGATTTAGGAAAGGATACAGAGGTTCAGGTTTATTCACCAGTTAAATCTCAGTATGAAGAACTAAATAACTATTCACCAGTAATGAAAATATCCTATGGACAAAATTCCTTTATGTTTACTGGAGATGCAGAAAGCTTAGTAGAAAAAGAAATTTTAAGTGAAAATAAGGACTTAAAGGCTGATGTGCTTAAGTTAGGACACCATGGATCGCACTCATCAACTAGTGAGGAGTTTTTAAAAGCTGTTGATCCAAGCATAGCCATAGTTTCTTGCGCTAAAGATAATAAATATGGTCATCCTCATAAAGAGACTATGAGCAATCTTAAAAAAGCTGGCATAACAGTTTATGAAACTTTCAGAGATGGTGACATAACAATAAGTTCTAATGGTAAAAAGTTAGATGTAAAATTACATAGTGAAAATAAATAATAAAAGCTAAATTATAAAATCTTACATTGATTTTTAAGAATATATATTATATAATGACTAGGAAAAATAATATATAGACAGTTCGAAAGCCTCCTGTCTTTAAATAAAACTACGGTGTTTTAAGTATCATTATATAATTTTTTATATAAGATTTATTTTGTGTGCTTTTAACCGTAGAATTTTCTACGGTTTTTTATTTGCAATTATTTTTAACTTTAAATATATTTTTTTAAATTTAAAATAATATATTTAGGGTTTTATTTACCTTCCTTAAAACATCTTAGTTAGGAGTCTTTTAGAATTTGCATGTTTTAAGGAGGAAATATGACAGATAAGAATATAAAAAGAATAGTTATATCAGCACTTATTGCGGCTTTATATGCAACCTTAACAATAGCTTTAGCGCCTATAAGTTATTTGGGGGCACAATTTAGAATATCAGAAATTATGGTTCTTTTAGCCTTTTATAAAAAAGATTATATAGTAGGATTGACCCTAGGATGTTTCATAGCAAATATATTAGGACCAAATGGTACTATTGATATTGTTTTAGGAACCTTTGCAACCTTTATAAGTGTTTGGGGGATTTATTTAACTGGTAAATATATAAAAGGAAAGAAAGCAATATGGATTGCTTCAATTTGGCCAACAATCTTTAATGGCATTATAATAGGTTGGATGCTTAATTATGTTTATGGACTACCTTTAGTTTTATCAATGGGACAAGTTGCCTTAGGTGAGTTTGTTGTAATAACAGTAATAGGAGTTCCTGTATTTAATTTTATAAATAAAAAATATTTTGGTAAGTTAAATATTATAACAAGATAATTTTATTAATATAGAAATAAATTATTTTATAAAAACTAATAATAAACCTTACAAATTATCTCAAGGAATAACTAGATAAGTTTTAGGATTAAAATTCTTAATAAAACCTAGTAATTCTTAAAGGACTTTGTAAGGTTTATTTAAATTTAGTTTGTGTTTATAAGCTTATTTATAAATTTTAATTTATAAATGATTAAGTAGAATATATTTATTAATTTTTTAAAGAGTGAACAGGAGCTGGAATTCTTCCACCTCTAGATATAAAGTCATCACAATTACCAGGTGAAACTCTCATAATAGGAGCAGAGCCTAAAAGTCCACCAAACTCTACCATATCTCCAATATCTTTATTAGGTACAGGAATTATTCTAACAGCTGTGGTTTTATTATTTATCATGCCTATAGCTGCTTCATCAGCAATTATTCCTGATATTGTAGATGCTGAAGTTTTACCAGGAATAGCTATCATATCTAACCCAACTGAACAAACACAGGTCATAGCTTCTAACTTTTCAATAGTTAAAAATCCATTTTTACTTTGTTCTATCATGCATTCATCCTCTGAAACAGGAATAAATGCACCGCTTAATCCACCAACATAGGAAGATGCCATAAGTCCCCCTTTTTTTACTGCGTCATTTAATAGAGCTAGGGCGGCAGTTGTTCCATGAGTTCCACAATTTGAAAGGCCCATTTCCTCTAAGACTCTTCCAACTGAATCACCAACGGCAGGAGTAGGAGCAAGAGAAAGGTCAACAATACCAAAAGGAATATCCATAAGTTTAGAAGCTTCCTTAGCTACTAGTTGTCCCATTCTAGTAACCTTAAAAGAAGTTTTCTTTATGGTCTCAGCAACTTCTTCAAAGCTTTTTCCACGAACTTCTTCTAAAGCTTTCTTTACAACGCCAGGTCCACTAACACCTACGTTTATAACTTTTTCAGCTTCACCAACGCCATGGAAAGCTCCAGCCATAAAAGGATTATCTTCTACGGCATTACAAAAGACAACAAGCTTTGCACATCCAAATCCATCTGGAGTGATTAAAGAAGTTTCTTTTATAGTTTCTCCCATAAGTTTTACAGCATCCATATTTATACCATATCTAGTAGAGCCAATATTAACAGAGGAACATACTATATCAGTATTAGCTAGGGATTCAGGTAAGGATTTTATAAGTTTTAAATCGCTCTCTGTAAAGCCTTTATGTACTAGGGCAGAAAATCCACCAATAAAATCTACACCAACTTCCTTTGCAGCCTTATCCATTGCCTTAGCAATATCTAAGTATGAATTACAGTTAGCAGAAGCAGCTACTATGGAGACAGGAGTAACTGAAATTATTTTATTTATTATAGGGATTCCAAAACGTTTTTCTATGTCTTCACCAGTTTTAACTAGATTTTCAGCAGTCTTTGTTATTTTGTCATATATTTTTTCACTTAAAACTTTAACATCTTCACAAGCACAATCCATTAAAGATAATCCTAAAGTTATAGTTCTTACATCTAAGTTTTGTTCTTTAATCATACTTATAGTTTCTAAAATCTCATTATTCTTTAACATACCATCAAACTCCTAATTAAATTCTATGCATTGAATTAAATATATCTTCATGTTGAACGGATATATCTAGTGAATTTTTTAAAGAAAACTCTTTGAAAATTTCTTTTAGAGAAGAAATATCCTTAGTTGAATTTGATATATCTGTTAGCATTATCATGGTAAAATAACCATCCATAATTGTTTGGCTTATGTTTAGTATATTTACATTATTTTCATTCAATATACCAGATACACCATGGATTATTCCAACCTTATCTTTTCCAACAACGGTAATAACAGCATTCATATAAAAACCTCCCAATATATAAAATTTATTTATAAACAATTATACATCAAATAATACTTAATTTGTTTAATTTTGGATGAGTTTTTAAATAAATTTAGTTAAATAGGAAGGGGATTTAATTAAGTACCATTTTATAAAGACAAAAAGAAATAAAATTGTTATAATAACAAAAGAGTTTTATATAGTGAGGTGATTAAAATGAGTGGTGTAGCAGGAGAAGGATGCGAGATTTTAGTACCATTTAATGAGAGAAGACCTTTAGCTGAGATAGAGAGAAGTTTAGTTAAAACATATAGAAAACAAGTTTGGTCAAAATTTATAAAAGCTATAAAGGATTATAAATTAGTAGAAGAAGGAGATAAGATAGCTATTGCTATTTCTGGAGGAAAAGATTCTTTAATAATGGCAAAGCTTTTTCAAGAGTTAAAAAAACATGGTCAAATAAACTTTGAACTTGTATTTTTAGCTATGGATCCAGGATATCATCCTCAAATTAGAGAGTTACTTGAGGATAATTGTAAATACTTAGATATACCAGTACATATTTATGATTCAGGAATATTCCAAGTTGTAGACAAAATAGCTAAGGATTATCCATGTTATATGTGTGCAAGAATGAGAAGAGGATCATTATATGGTAAGGCAAAGGAACTTGGATGTAATAAGTTAGCCTTAGGACATCACTTTAATGATGTTATAGAAACAACAATGCTTAATGTTTTATATGCAGGTAACTTTAAAACTATGTTACCAAAATTAAAAGCTGCTAATTTTGATGGAATAGAGCTTATAAGACCTCTATATTATATAGAAGAAAAATATATAAAAAGATGGATTCAAAGAGCTGGAATATGGCCATTAAACTGTGCATGTATGGTAGCAGCTAAAAAAATAGGTAATAAGCGTTTTGAAATTAAGGATATGATTGAAGAGTTTAAAGAAAAGTTTGATGGAGTAGATAAATCAATATTTAGAGCAGCACAAAATGTAAGTGTAGATTCTATTTTAGGATGGGATATTGATGGAGAACATTATTCTTATTTAGACTTTTATGATGAAGAGTCCTTATTAAATTCAACAGCTGAGCTAAAGCAAAAAGGATTAGTAAATGAAGCTGTTGCTTATGAAAGACAAAACATAGCTAGAAATCTTATAGGACTATTAGATGATGAAGTAATAGCTGAGAAAACAGGCTTATCTTTAAAAGAAATAAAAAGTATGCAAATAGATAATTAAAAATTTGGATGTATTAAGAGAAATAGATAAATTGGTATATTTTCTCTTTATACATCCTTTTAATTTTGCACTTAATTAATAGGCATAATAAGGATTAAAAGTGACTATATGTTATAATAGTCTTATATAGTAAGCTATTTATATTAATTAAGGAAAGAATGGTGATATTTATGACCATGCAAGATATTTTGTATTATATACATACATATGGGTTAATTGTATTATTTTTAATAGTTGTAGGTGAATATTGCGTACCTGCAATGCCTACAGGTATAGTAATGCCAGCAGCTGGCATAATTGCAGGACAAGCTCATAAGGGAATAATAAAAGTAATGCTAATATCCTTAATTGCAGGTCTGGTAGGAAGTATAATATTATATTTGTTAGGTTATTTTGTAGGATCAACACTTTTAGAAAAGCTTAAAATTAAACATCCTAAAATAGAAGATAAGCTTGAAAAAACAGAAAAAATACTAGAAAAGCATAGTTTTTTAGGGATATTCATATGTAGATTAATACCTATTATTAGAACTTATGTATCCTTAATATGTGGCACTGTAAAGGTTAATTTTTTAAAGTTTATTATTTTTTCTATACCAGGTATATTTTGCTGGAATTTTACAGGCATTGTAGTTGGATATTTCTTTGGAGGAAAGATAAGATTTTAGTTTGTGATTTTAATTTTGTGTATTGAATTTTATTTAGATTTTAGGGGAAAATATTAAATTAAGGGGTTATATGAAAGGAGAAAGAGAAAGTTTTATGGACATAGATGCTGTGCTAAATTATTTTACAACTTATGGTTTAACCTTGTTATTTGTAATAGTATTTTTAGAATATTTAAATCTACCAGGACTACCAGCTGGAATAATAATGCCTGCTGCGGGGATATTAGCTTCTAGAAATAATCAAAGTCTAATTCTTGTAGTTTTTATATCAGTTGTGGCTGGAGTTTTAGGAAGTATAGTACTGTATTTAATAGGATATTATGGAGGGGCAATACTCTTAGATAAATTAGGATTGAAGTTTCCTAAGGTTCAGCCAACCATAAGAAAAAGCAGTACTATTTTAAAGGAAAAAGGACTTTTTGGAGTTTTTCTTTGTAGACTATTGCCTGTTTTAAGAACCATAGTTTCTATTATAGCAGGTTCAGTAAGAATGAATTTCTTTAAGTTTTTAATCTATTCTACTCCAGGAATATTCTTGTGGAATTTAGGTTTTATATTTACAGGATATTTCTTTGGAGATGTATTTTTAAAATAAAAATTAGTATGTAAATAAAAATGGCTGTATTAAAATAATAAGTTAAACTAAAATTTATTAATTAATCTTAGTAACTTAAATAATATATTTAAGTTTTGATTATTTTAATACAGCCAATTTAAATTTTATATGAAAAATAATAAGTCTAAAAGAAAAATTGTTTTTAAAATAAGAGGAAAAGTATTAATTATTTTCTCATATCTTACATAAGAAAGAAGTTAGCTAAGGTTGAATTAGGATTTTCTTTTAAAATTTCTTTAGCAAGATTAGAACAAATCTCATAAGTTAATAGAGGCTTTTCTAAGGTTCCAAATAATAAAAGCCATTCCATATATTTTGTGGAGTTTTCTAACTCAAAGGCCTTTTTTCCATGATAAAAAGCTAATTCTTCATAATATAAGGGTGTCATTACTATAAATAAATAGTAGGATATAAGATAATTGCAGTAAGCAAGTTCCTTTCTTTTTGTCTTTTCTATAGAAGTAAGTTTATTATAAAGATAAAAATAAAAATTATTTTGAGTGTGAAAATCCTTTGTTTTAAGTAAGATTAAGTGTTCTTCTGTTATGTCAAAAATACTACATTTATTTAAATCTAAATTCAATAAATCATTTAATGTTTCCATAATATATCTCCTTATAGTGTAATATATAAGTATAACATACTACATAAGATTTCTTATGTAAACAATTTAGGATTTAAGCTTTTTGAAATACTTTGTTGTAATATATAAATATAGAGTTTTTAGGCGAGTTTAAGTGAGCTTTTTAGATTAAATATGGCAAGGAGGGAATGTAAAAGAATATAATAGATGAGAATTTTAAAATAATATAAATAGTTAATTTAAGGAAGTGGTAATATGGTTTTAATATATTTTTTAGTGGCTCTATTATCAACAATTTGTGGGTCAATGGCTGGACTAGGTGGAGGAGTAATAATAAAGCCAGTTTTAGATTTCTTAGGAGACTACAATATAGAAACTATTGGAGTTTTATCAGCATGTACTATTTTTTCTATGGCCTTAGTTTCGGTAATCAAACAATTATCTTATAAAAGTAAGATTGATATAAAAAATACTGGGTTATTAGGTATTGGTTCTGTAATTGGGGGATTATTAGGACAAAAGTTATTAACTTTTATATTAAAAATTGTTCAAGGAAGAATCGTATCTTTAGTGCAAAGTGGAATTTTAGCATTGTTATTAATATTTGTTTATATATACATGAATAATAAAGAAAAGTTTAAGAGTTACAAAATTGATAACTTTATTTTAAGCACTATAATTGGGATATTTTTAGGATTAATAGCAGCCTTTCTAGGTATTGGGGGAGGACCAATAAATGTTGCCTTTTTAACAATATTCTTTTCCATGGAAGCTAAGAATGCTGCTAGAGATTCTGTCCTTATAATACTATTTTCTCAAGCATCTAAACTTTTAACTATTGCTTTTGGAACTGGCTTTTCTGGGTATGATCTATCCATGCTTCCATATATGATATTTGGAGGCGTTTTAGGAGGTTTTATAGGGGCAAAATTTAATAGAATCTTTAGTAATGAAATAATATTAAGAGTTTTTAATACTATAACAATTTTAATTATAGGACTAAATATATATAATTTTATAACTGCTATTTAATAAAAACTTTTTAATTTAGGCATAGATGAAATATATATGTAAATAAAATGTGATATAATAATTGAAAAGAATATATTCTCAACAAAGTGAGGGTGATAAAAACATGGGAAGAACTAACATAAGTTACGGAGCTAAGGATATTTTATATAAGCTTATGGGACAACTTTATAAAGGAAAACCACTAGAAATTTTAGGAGTTAATGATATACCTAAAATAATGGACAGGCTACCAAGAAACTTTTTTGAAAATGAAGTTTCAGAGGGAGGTCCTAACGAAATATTTATTTTAGAAGATGGCTCTATTTTACTTTTTGGATATGAGGATGAAAAAAATATAGATGAAAATATGTTTATATACTTAGAGGTGGCTGTTAAGGTTATAAAGAGATATTATAAGCATAGAGGAGCTTTTCCAAAGGTTAGAATGGCTATAATTTATAATTCAAGTGTAAAGGAAGCTAGAAACACATTAAGTTTTGGGGATATACTTATTTGTTCAGAAAGCATATTTATGAATAAGCTAACTGCGGAGAAAGTTTTAAAAGAGTTAAAGGAGAAGGTTTTAGAAGATAATTTAACTCAAGCTGATAAGATAAAATTCATAATGTTGCCACTTATGAAGAGTGAGCATGATGATAGTAATATTTTAAGAGATTGTGTTCAGTTAGCAAAATCAATAAAATCTGAAAGAGATGAGGCAATTATATTAAATGGAATAATTGAATCTACAGATAAGTTTATTACTGAGGAGCAAGCAAGAGAACTTAAGGAGTTGTTAGAAATGACTAAGATTGAGAGATTATATAATGAAGAAAGAGATTTAGCTGTTAAAAATGCAAGAAAAGAAGAGCAATTAAGGATAGCAAAAAGCCTTGCAGGAATATTATCACCTGAGTTAATATCAGAAAAGCTAGGTATAACAATAGAGGAAATTTACGAACTTCAAAATGCAGAAGGCTAAAGAGCATAGAAAAATTTAATTTTAATAAAAAAGCTTTGGATGAGAATAATTTCTAGAGATGAAAATTATTTTCCACCAAAGCTTATTTTAGTATTTTAAATAATATATTTCAAATATGAACATCATAAAGAGGATATTCATAAAAATGAAAAATGTGCTATAATTAAAATCATTATAGATTTTTTAAAGGAGAGAAGTTAAAAAATGGAACTTTTAGTTTATGTTAAAGGAAGAAGAGATCCTTTTACTTATAGTGGTGATAGAATAGATGTTTTAGATTTTGAAATGAATGGAATAAAGTATAAGCAAATAAGATATTTTAGAAAAGGTTTTTCAAAATCAGAACTTATAGAAAGTGAATTAATAACTAGAATGAGAGAAAACAAGTAGATTAATTTTGCCATGAATAAAATAAGCCTTTACTCATAAAATAAAACTGATTTAAGATGAGGAGGTGAGATTTATGGCAAAGAAAGATCAACAATCTTCTTGGAATTCAAAAAGATTTAAAGCACCTAAAAAAAATAATGAAGAACCAGTGCCAGAAATTCAAGGGAAAAAATAGATATATATTGAAAAAATAATGAATAAGTGGCAAAATAAAACATAGAAAATTTATTATATGGAGGTGCAGGGGTGAAAAAATTAAATAAGTTTTTATCATTAGGTCTAATGGTATTATTCTCATTAAGTATATTAGTAGGATGTAATACTTCTAAGAAAGAAGAAACTAAGGCACCAGAAGAAAAAACATCCATAGAAATAGTAGTACCAGATGGACTTCCAGCTATTAGTATAGTTAAAATGATAAAAGAAAAACCAGAAATAATGAAAGGCTTAGATATAAATTATTCAATAGTAAAGGGATCAGATGCTTTAGTTTCTAAGGTGTTAAAAGGAGAGGGAGATATATGTATAGTTCCTTCAAATGTAGCTGCTATTGCATATAACAAGGAAGCTAAATATAAACTTGCAGGAACAGTAGGTTTTGGTTCATTATATGTTATAAGCAGTGATGATTCTGTTAATAGCTTAGAAGATCTTAAAGGAAAAGATGTTTACAATGTTGGCCAAGGATTGACTCCTGATTTAATATTTAAAATATTACTTCAAAATGATGGAATAAATCCTGAAAAAGATTTAACACTAAGTTATGTAAATGCAGCTTCAGAATTAGCTCCTTTATTTATAGAGGGAAAAGCTAAATATGCAGTTGTTCCAGAACCTATGTTAACTCAAATAATGACAAAGAAACCAGAAACAAAAATAGTAGCATCATTAAATGAACAGTGGGAAAAAATGAGTGATTCAAAAATGGGATATCCTCAGTCTAGTGTTATAGTTAAAGAGGACTTAGCAAAAAATAATTCAGAGGCTGTTCAAAAGAGCTTAAAGGAAATAGATAATAGTACTAAGTGGGCAAATGAAAATAAAGAAGAAGCAGGTGCCTTTGCAGAAGAAGTTGGCATAACAGGCAAAAAAGAAATAATAGCTAAATCTTTAGAAAGAGCAAACTTAAATTATGTAAGTGCTTTAGATAGTGAAAGTGAATATATTAAATATTATGACAAGATTTACAGCTTAGAGCCTAAAGCTATAGGAGGTAAAAAGGTAAATGAAGAAATTTTCTTACAAAAATAAGAAATTAATATTTTTATCTTCAGTTATACTTTTTATTTTATGGCAATTAGCTAGTATGATTATAGGGAGTGAGGTAATATTACCTTCTCCCTATTTAACGTTTAAGGGTTTAATTGAAGTAATAAAATCAAATGACTTTTTCAAAATAATAATAAGTACCTTAGGAAGAACTTTCATAAGTTTTACCTTAGCCTTAGTTATTGCTTTATTTTTAGGTGTGTTTAGTGCTTTTAATAAATATGTTTATAACTTTATGGTACCTATATTAAATGTAATGAGATCTTTACCAACAATAGGCTTTATAATACTTGCTTTAATTTGGTTAAGTCAAGGCATAGCTCCTATATTAGTTGGATTTGTAATGAGTTTTCCTATATTTTATGATGCCATAATAGGAGCTATATTAAATATAGACAAAAATATACTAGAGATGGCTAAGGTTTATGAGATTGGTATAGGTAATTTAATAAAGAATATATATTTGCCAAGCATAAGTTTTGCCATATGTAGAATAATGGTTTCAACCTTTTCCCTAACTATGAAGTTAGTAGTTGGAGGAGAAGTTATTGGACAACCTAAATATGGTATAGGGACGGCACTTTTTGTGGAAAAGAATTATTTAAATACTAATATGGTATTTGCATGGATAATAGTAGTAATTATTATAGGAATAATTTTTTCTTTAATACAAAAAACTATTGATGGTAGAGTTTTTAGGTGGATGAAATAAAATGAGTATTAAATTAATAAATATAGAAAAGAATTTTGGAAGTAAAAAAATATATGATAAATTTTCTTTAGCATTTGAAGAGGGAAAGATAAACTGTATTTTAGGAAGGTCTGGATGTGGAAAAAGTACTCTATTAAATATAATAGCTAATCTTGAAGAGGTTAAATCAGGTGAAATTATAGGAGTTCCTGAAAAAATAGCCTATGTATTTCAAGAGGATAGGCTTATTGAATGGAATAGTATATACACTAATATGGAATTACCATTATTAAAAACTTACACAAAGGATGAAAGGGAAGAAAAAATTAAAAATATCCTAAGGGAAGTTGAACTAGGGGATTATATGAACTCTTACCCTAAAGAGTTAAGTGGAGGCATGAGGCAAAGAGCAAATATTGCTAGAGCACTTCTTTATAATGGGGAACTCCTTTTAATGGATGAACCCTTTAAATCCTTAGATAAAAGTAGCAAAGAAAATATTATTAGTATATTTAAGAGAACCCATTTAGAAAAAAATAATACAGTTATAATGGTTACCCATGACATAAATGAGGCCTTAAGCTTAGGAGATAATATATTTTTATTAGGTGGTAGCCCAGCAATTTTAATGGATAAATTTAAAGATGTACAAAAATCAAAAGAAAAAAATAATATAGAAGAAAAAATTCTACTTATTTTAAAAGAATAAGCTTATAAAGGAGGGGTACAATGAGCAAAAAATTAGATTTACTACAGGATAAAGAAAGTATGCTATTAAGAAAATATATGATACCTTCAGTTGCAGGAATGTTAGGCTTATCAGTGTGTATATTATTTGACACCATGTTTATAGGGCATAAAATTGGAGAATTAGGCTTAGCAGCACTAAACATAGCTTTGCCAATATATAATTTATATAGTGCAATAGGTCTTACTATTGGAGTTGGAGGAGCAACAGCCCTATCCGTAGCTATGGGGCAAAAAAAATTCCATAAGGTAAATAGAATATTTACTTCGGCAGTATTTGCAACTATCATATTTTGTATAATAATAAGTTTATTAGAAGTTTTCTTTTTAGATAAAATAGTTTATATGCTTGGAGCGTCAGAAGCAACCTTTCCTTTAGCTAAAGATTATTTAAAGATTATTTTAGCCTTGAATCCAGCTTTTATTTTTGCATCAGCATTTATTGTTTTTGTTAGAAATGATGGAGAGCCTAAATTAGCTATGTATGCAGTAATAGGATCAAATACCACCAATATAGTACTAGATTATGTATTTATATATATATTTAATCTAGGAATGTTTGGAGCAGCTTTAGCAACATCTATAGGCCAATTGGTAGCTTTAGGAGTTTTATCAATACATTTTATAAAGAAAAATAACACCATGCATATAGAGCTTGGAGGAATAAATTTAGACAATATAGGAAAGGTACTTAAAAATGGAGTGCCTAGTTTCTTAAATGAAATATCAGCAGGCTTTGTTATATTTATTTTTAATATTGTAATATACAAATTTGAAGGAGACTTAGGAGTTTCAGCTTATGGAATAATTACAAATATAGTTTTAATATTCATGGCAGTCTTTAATGGAGTTTCTCAAGGAGTTCAACCTTTAATAAGTGTAAATTTTGGAGCTAAAAAGGAAGAGCGTGTTAAAGAATTTTTAAGGTTAACAAGAATAATAGTATTGATTTTAGGTATAGGCTTCTTAGGTATGGGACTATTATTACCAAATCAAATGATAGGATTATTTACAAGTGATAAGGGAAGATTATTAAGTATAACTAGACAGGGAATATATTTATACTTTATAGCATTCTTATTTAATGGAAGCAATATACTTAATATAGCCTATTTACAAGCAGTTGAAAAATCAAAGGAATCTTCTCTATTATCAACACTTAGAGGATTAGTATTTGTTATTATATTTATAATAGTCTTACCAAGAATTATAGGGGTTTATGGAGTATGGCTAACAATTCCAATAACTGAGTTAAGTACACTTTTATTATTTTTAATATTTGAAATAAAAAGTAAAAGAAAAAATATATAAAGCAATAAAAACCGTTGATTATCAACGGTTTTTATTGTAAATGCAAAGAAGTAAATATAGTATAGTAAGAGTTATAGTGATTTTTTAAACAGGAGGTTAAGTTAGTATAATTAACCTAATAACATACTATGCAGATTTATTAAAATATGATAATAAATTAAATAAAAATATGATAATAAATTAAATAAAAAATTGTAGAAGTTAAATAAGTTGTATATAATAATATTAAAGCACTTTTTAAAGGAGAGATTTTTTAAATGGACATTGGCAATTATAGAGAGATGGATCCATATATGTTACTTAGTATTATAAATTTAAAGTTAAGAGATTACTATAGTAATATAGAAAGCTTGTGTGATGATTTAGGAATTGAAAAAGAAATTATTGGACAAAGACTTAAAGAATGTGGATACATATATAATAGAGAAAATAATCAGTTTGTTGCTGAATAATTATAATTTATGTTTTTTAAAATAGGGAGGATTAATTAAATGAACTTAAGAAAAGAACCATATTTATTGGTATTTGGAGCTTCTGTAGTGGATGTATTTGGATTTAGTAAGGCGAGTTATAGACCCTATAACTCAACACCAGGACATGTAAAGATATCTTTTGGGGGCGTTTGTAGAAACATTGCTGAAAATATGGCAAGAGTAGGCGTAAATACTAATTTCATGTCCATATTAGGTAATGATGAAAATGGAAAGAGTATAGTAGAGCACTCAAAGAAAATAGGATATCATATGGATGATTCTATGGTAATAGAAGGTGGAAGCACTCCAACTTACTTAGCTATTTTAGATGAAAATGGTGAAATGGTTTCTGCTATTGCAGATATGAAAAGTATAGGAGCTATGAATACTGATTTCATAGATTCTAAAAGAGAAATTTTTGAGAATGCTGAATATACAGTTTTAGATTCTGATAATCCAGAAATAATGGAATATTTATTAAAGAACTTTAAGGATAAAACTAACTTTATCTTAGATCCAGTATCAGCGGAAAAAGCAAGCTGGGTAAAACATCTTATAAAGGATTTCCATACAATAAAACCTAATAGACATGAAGCAGAAATATTAGCAGGTTTCCCTATAACAGATACAGATGACTTAATAAAGGCAAGTAATTATTTCTTAGGTTTAGGAATTAAAAAGGTATTTATAAGTTTAGATGCTGACGGTATATTCTATAATGACGGTGTATCTTGCGGTAAAATAAAGGCAACAGAAGTTGATGTTAAAAATGTTACAGGAGCAGGGGACTCTTTTGTAGCTGGATTAGGATACGGATATATGAATAAAATGCCTATAGAGGATATTGTTAAATTTGCTATGACTATGTCTAATATAACAATATCACATGAGGAAACAATTCATCCAGATATGGCTTTAGATACTGTTTTAGCTAAATTAGAGAAAACAACTTGGGAAGAAGAAAAATACGATTTAAATAAATAGAATAAAATATTTTGTATTTTCTTGTAGGCTTAAATTTTAAGACTACATAAATATATAAATGTGGTGAGGTGAGATTATGAGTAAAAAAATAAAAAAAGGAAAACTTGCTCTATTAGCCCTAGCAGGAAGTGCTTTTGTAGCATCACTGTTATATGATAAAAACCAAAAAAATAAAAAAGATATGGAAAACTTAGAATTAGAGTTACAAAATATAGAATCTGAAGAATAGAAAATGAAAAAGACACTAGTAATTACTAGTGTCTTTTATTTTAAATTAAAGAATTTGCTTTTTCTAAAGCTTCATCAAAATTTGTAGCAAAGTGATCTTCACCTAAAGTATCTATAAATCCCATAAGTCTCATAACTTTTTTTGGTTGTTCCTGCAATTCAGATATTATTAAAGTCATATTACGAGACTTACAACTTAGGGCTATATTTTTTATTTGTTTATAGCCTGTAACATCTAAAGTCTTAGTATGTCTCATTCTTAAAACAAGAACCTTTGCATCATCATTTATTTCCTTCATTGTATTCATAAATGTATCTACAGCACCGAAGAAAAGATGACCTCTTATATCATAAACTAAGACATTTTCTCCAACTTTAAGATTTTCCATATCAGTATCTATATTAGATTTATCAGAACAGTCATTTTCATTTAATTCATTTACTTCTATAGAAGTAGCAACTCTTCTCATAAATAAACACATAGAAACTACCATTCCTATTCCTATAGCAATTACTAAATCAAATAATACTGTTAAGAAAAATGTTGTTAGTAATATAGCTATATCACTTTTAGGAGCCTTAAGTATTGCCTTAAAAGTTCTCCATTCACTCATGTTATATGAAACAATTATTAATATTGCTGATAAAGTAGTTAATGGAATGAATTTAGCAAGAGGCATAAATACAAGCATTATAAGTAATAAAGTTATTGAATGAACTATACCAGAAATAGGAGTTCTTCCACCATTTTTAACATTAGCAGCAGTTCTAGCAATTGCTCCAGTAGCAGGAATTCCTCCAAATAGAGAAGAACCCATATTAGCTATTCCTTGTGCTATAAGTTCTGCATTTGAATTATGCTTGTCTCCAATCATACCATCTGAAACAACAGCAGATAATAAAGATTCAATTCCACCTAAAAGAGCTATTGTAAAAGCAGGTCCTATTAATGCTTTTAATGTATTAAGATTTAGGTTAGGAATATGAGGCATTGGAATATTTGAGCTTATTTTACCAAATTGACTTCCTATAGTTGCAACAGGTAAATTAAATATAAATACTACTAAAGTTGTTACTATTAAAGCTATTAAAGATCCTGGAATCTTTTTATTTATTTTTGGCCAAAAGATTAAAATAATAAGTGCTAGTAATCCTATAGCTAATGTATAAAGGTTTGTAGTGTTCATATGAGATATGTAAGCTTCCCACTTAGGTATAAACTCAGAAGGGGTTTTAGTCATTGAAAGTCCTAAAAAATCCTTAACCTGTGTTGAGAAAAGAGTTACAGCTATACCAGAAGTAAATCCTACTGTTATTGGATAAGGTATGTATTTTATTAAGCTACCAAATCGTAATAAACCAAATAAAACAAGAATAATACCAGCCATAAATGTGGCAATTATTAGTCCATCAACTCCATGATTTTGTATAATACCAAATACTATAACAACAAAGGCACCGGTAGGTCCACCAATTTGAACTCTACTTCCCCCTAATAATGAAATTATGAATCCAGCTATGATTGCAGTTATTAATCCTTTTTCAGGAGATACCCCTGAAGAAATACCTAATGCAATAGATAGTGGTAAGGCAATAATAGCAACTATTATCCCAGCGATTAAGTCTTTAAAAAATTGTTCTTTTGAAAATCCGTTCTCTTTATCATCTAAAAGAGAAATTAACTTTGGTTTGTACATTGAAATATATCAGCTCCTTATAAAACAGTCGATTTCTATTATATTACTTAAATGGTATATTTACAATTTCGTGGAACGATTTGAAACGTTATTAATTAAGAAATATATAATATTTACGGAAAGTTTACAAATTGTTTCTTGAAGGTAACCTATGTTACGGAATAATAGGGAAAGATAAAATATAATCTACTTATAAATTATATTAAGAGGTGAAAATATGAGCTTATTTTTAGGGAAAATCCATTTTTGGTTATTTGATAAAATAAAGTGGTTTGAAAATTTAGAGGAAGAAGTTTTAGAATTAGCAAAAGAAAGAAATATGCCAGTAGAGGCTTGGGTTTCTTATGCTAACTTAAATTTTGGAGAAAAAACTCCAAACAAACCTTTAGATGAAATAATAGATGAGGGTAATATACATGGCTGGTTAGAAGCAAGAATAAATTCAGCTGAGGGTAGATGTGCATATTACACAACTAATATGTTAAAGGAAGATAAGGAAATAAAGAGCGAGCTTATAAAGCTTTATGAAAACCATGGAAAAATAAATGCAGATGAGTGTAAAGGACAAATAGATGGAGAAAATATTTTAGAAGTGTATAATTCTTTAAATGATTATATATTAGATGGTATGCCTTGTGATAGAATTAATGAAGTTTTAGAAAATTCTCCTGAAAAAATAGTATGGCATATGAGTAGAGACCTACATGAAAGATTTTGGAATGAAGTAGGCGGAGATGTAACTGAGTTTCATAATTTAAGAAATTCATGGATAAGAGCCTTTGTTGAAGAAATTAATCCAGAATTAGAATTAGTTATTTATGAAAATGGAGATAAGGCTATAGTAAGAAAATAGTTTAGCCTATTAATTTTTAAATATTATAAATAAAAATATAGTGAAATAAGTGAGATAATGGCACTTTGGCAATTAAGAACATATTATAAATTAGAACCCTTTAACATAGGAGGATAATATGTATTTAGCTCAAGGTGCCATTATAAGTTTGGACTTAGGTAAAGGGCATATTATAGATAAGGATACATCAGATGATTTAAAAGAAAAAATTCAGCGAACTATTCTTTATTTTTTTAAGAAGGAAGTAGCTCAAAATAATTTAAGGTTTATTGATTTTACTCCCTATAATGAATTTTTTATTTCAAATGGAGAAAAGTTAAAAAGCATAGTGAAAAGAGTAAATAGAAGTGAATCAGATTTGCATATTACTCTAAATGTTGATTTTTCAAAGTCGAATGAAATATTTTGTTTTGTAGAAGAATTTGATTCAAAGAGTAGAAAGTTTGCAGAGAACATATGCTCATTTTTTGAATTAAGCAATTATAAGAATAAGGGTGTTAAGAACGCAGAAGTTTATAATCTTTTATATGTGGATAAACCAAGTATAATAATAGACTTAAATCTAAATATTAAGGATGAATCTGAAGTGGTTGAAAAGGGAGAATGCATAGCTAAAACCTTAGTTGAATCTATTTTAACCTTAGGAACAAAATAAATGTTGAGAATTTTTCTCAACATTTATTTTTTAATCTATAAATTTCAGGAGTAGTTTCATCTATTACTTCAAAGCTATATCCTGCTGATTTAAAATGTTTTATTATTGATGGCAATGCTTTAGCAGAATTATTATTAGAATATCCACAATGCATTAAAAGCACAATATAATCAGAATTAGAAATTGACTTTTGGATTATAGAACTTGGGCTTAAATTTGGATTAAGGGCATCAGTACTATCTACTGTCCAATCATATATTCTAAAGCCTTGTTCATGTAAGGAGTCTACTAAGGATTTTTTTAAAGTATATGTGCTATTATTAGAACCAAATGGAAATCTAAGAGAAAATACTTTCTTTCCAATAACATTTTCTATAGTTTCTTGAGCTTTTAAGTTCTCTTCTAAGAATGAAGCATCATTTCTGTAAATTTTATTTCTCTCATGGGTAAAGGTGTGTACACCTATGGAATGACCCTCATCATTCATTCTTTTCACTAAATCAGGGTGTTTTTCTACTAATTCTCCTATTAAAAAAAATGTAGCTTTTACATCATTTTCTTTAAGGGTGTTTAAAATTTCTTCTGTAACTTTACCACCAGGACCATCATCAAAGGTTAAAAATATTTTTTTTGGATTTTTTTCTAATTCAGCACCTTTAATAGGTTTTGAAAAGGTAGATAAGACTGAAAAAGAAAATATCAACACAAATAGTAGAAAAGCAAATTTTTTCATTTTATCACTTCCTTAAGTATTATTTCTATATTTAAGACATCTTAATTAGTATTTTCAAAAAAAGCATTAAATATAAGCACCTTAGGTTACAAATTAGAAAGGAATAATTGTTTTTTATTTCTTTCACTTTATGTTATAATTAATAAAATAAAAAATATAAAAGAGAGTGATAATATATGGAGAAGTATTTAAGAATATTATTAGGAACAATTGTTACAATACTTATATTCGCTTTTGCAATTTGGGTATTACCTTATGTTTTAATAGGAGTTGCAATACTGATCCTTATAGGATGGGTGTACTTTAAATTTATAAGAAAGTATGTTAATAAAAACAAAAAAGAAAAAACAGAAACTTATACTTACACATTTACAAAAGAAGAAAAGAAATCAGAGGCTGATATGCAAGATGATGGCCCTGTTATTGATGTGGATTTTGAAGAAGTAAAAGATGATAAATAAGGATTGATTTAATGAATTTTAGAAAATTAAAAATATTTTTTGAAACAGCTAAATGTTTAAATATGACTAAAGTAGCTAAGTCTATGTATATAAGTCAGCCATCTATAAGTCAAGCCATAGCTGAATTAGAAAGTGATCTTGATGTTAAACTTTTTGATAGAATAGGTAAAAGACTTTATCTTACTCATGAGGGTGAAGTATATTTTGAATATAGTAGAAGAATTTTAAACCTTTATGAAGAGGCTAACAGTACCATTAGAAGTAGCAAAGAAGGTCAAAAAGGGAAAATAGTTATAGGTGCAAGTACAACAATAGGTATATACATACTTCCAGAATTAATAAAGGAATTCAATGAGTTACATAAAAATATAGAAATATCTTTAATAATAGAAAATACACAGTTAATAGAAGAGCTTATTATAGAAAATAAGGTTGATATTGCTTTAGTAGAAGGATATGTAAAATCAGATGAATTAGAAATTTTAAATATAGGAAAGGATGAATTAATATTTATAGCAAATCCTAATAATCCTATATTTTCAAAGGAAAAAATAACTTTAAGAGACTTAGAAGATGAAAAATTTATTATGAGAGAGCCTGGAAGTGGTACAAGAGAAATTATAGAAAATTATCTTATAAACAAAGGGTGTAATTATAATGTATATATGGAACTTGGAAATACGGAAGCTATTGTAAGAATTGTTGAAACAGGACTTGGCATAGCATGTGTTTCTTGTAAGTCTATTGAAGAAAGGATTAAAGAAGGCTTAATTAAGGAAATAAAAATAGAGGATGTTAAGGTAAGTAGAGAGTTATATCTTGTATATCATAAAGATAAGTTTATTTCTAAAAACTTAGAGATATTTATAGATAAAATTAAAAATTCAGATATATAAAAAAGGATAGTAATACTTATTTTTAAGTATTACTGTCCTTTTTCTTTTATAGTAAATAAAAGAAAATTGATATAAAGTGACATAGGCTTCCTAATAATATAAAGATATGAAATATTTCATGGAATCCTAAGTTATTAAATTCAAGAAATTTTGGTTTAAGTGCATAAATTATTCCACCAATTGTATATATAACTCCACCTATTGCTAACCAAATTAATGCTAAAGCAGGTATGTTTTTGAAAAATGGAATAGCACCTAAAGAAATCCATCCCATTCCTATATACATAAGAGTAGAAAGAATTCTAGGACAATTAAACCAAACCATCTTAAATAAAATACCTAAAATCGTAAGAATTACTATTAAAGAAGTTATAAAAATTTGAGCTTTACCTTCAAGACCAATAAGACAATAAGGCATATAACTTCCGCAGATAAGTATAAAGATCATAGAATGGTCTAAACGTCTTAAAAATGCTATAGTTTTTTCCTTTGCATTAACTAAATGGTATATAGCAGAGGCACTATAAAGCAACACTAATGAAAAACCAAATAGAATAACTGATAAAAGTGGTAATCCAATCCCGTATATATAAGTAGCTTTAGCTGTTAGTGCCACTAAGGCGAATATTGATAAAATAGCACCAAATAAATGAGTAAAACCATTTATTGGTTCTCTAAAAAACGTATTTTTCATAACATACCTCCAAGGAAAAAGTTTTCAAGTAGTTTTCAAAACTACTTACTATCATATTACAATTATCCTTTAAATATAGGAATATATCAACCTTTAAATTATGGAGAATTTTAATGATATGTAGATAATATTGCCAAATAACTTGAATTTATTTTGATTTCCTTATAATATAATATATATAGGATGAAATGTAGTTTTAGAAACTATGTGATAAATTGAATGGAATGGAAGTGATTTTATGAATTTAAATGATTTATTAGAGAGTTTAAATTTAGATAATAATATTAATTTAGAGGATATACCAGAATTAGATTTATATATGGATCAAGTAATACAATTATTTGAAAATAAATTAGGTGGAAATAAGAGATTTGAAGAAGATAAGATTTTAACTAAAACTATGATTAACAATTATGCTAAGGGAAAATTGTTGATGGATATAAAAAATAAAAAGTATAGTAAGGAACATATTATACTTATGTGCTTTATATATAATATGAAGGGTATATTAGCACTTAGTGATATAAAACTAGCTTTAGGAGATATTGTTGAAGGATATAATAAGGATGAATTTAATTCAGAGGATATAAGAAAGCTCTATAGTATATATTTAAAAGGGCAAGAAAAGAATGCAGAAGATATAAAAAAAGAGATTAATATAGACTTAAATAATTTAGGGGAAGAATTTAATTCCCTAGAAAGTAGTGAAAAGAAATTACTTTTATCTGCAATGCTTGTGAATAAAGCAAATATATATAAAAAGCTAGCTGAAAAAATACTTGATAGTGAATAGAGGTTAAAACACATAAAATGTAACATTTTGTAATTGGTAGTCATAATATATATTAATCATATGATAAAACCTAGGAGGGTAAATTATGGATTATAAAGATTACCAATGTGATTCTCAAGGAATAGAATTAAATGAATTAGAAGAATTATTTGAAGATGCAAGATATAATAATTATCATCATAATCACTGTGATCATCATGATCACCACAATCATTGTGATCATCATGACCATTGCAATCATCATGATCATAATCATGGATGCTGTGATGATGGAAGAGATTGTTGTAAGAGACCTCAACCTAAACCAATTCCTAAGAAAGGAACTATTGAAGTTCAATCCTTATTAGGATGTTCTGATGGTGAACCAATAAGTGGAATGCCAATAGAATTATATAAAGTAGATTGTAATACTGGTTTTGAACTTGTAGATTGCAAATATACAGACCGTTGTGGAAAGGTTTGTTTTAAATGTTTAGAAGATGGCTTATATGCTGTTAAACAACCTGTAGATCGTTGCTATTTTGAAGCACCAGAATATTATCCATGTTATGAAGTATGTATTTCTCCAAGAAATAAATATGCTAAGGTAATAATAATCAATAGATTAAGAGATAGAGAAGAAGATTGTAATAGACCACCTATACGTTGTAGATGTAATAATGGAGCATGTTGCCAATAATTAGAATTAAATTATTACAAGCTCACAGAATATTCTGTGGGCTTTAATTTTTAGAAATAAAATTATATAATAGCTATAGTTTAATTTCTAAAAATTTATATAGATTAAACAAAAGAAAGGAATTTGATATGATAATTAGAATTAAGTATTTTGATAAAGCAACTAAATTAAAAAAAATAACAAAGGGTAATTGGATAGATGTATATGCTAATAAAGATGTATTTGTTAAATGTGGAGAGAGAGCAATGGTACCTTTAGGGTTTGCTTTAGAACTTCCAGAAGGATGGGAAGGACATTTAGCACCTAGAAGTTCAACTTTTAAAACTTGGGGAATTATACAAACTAATAGTGTTGGCGTTGTAGATGATACATATATAGGAGATAATGATCAGTGGCATATGCCTGTTTATTGCCTACAGGGAAAAGACATTGAAAGTGATGATAATGGGGAAGAAATTAAAGGGACTTGGATAAGGAAAGGGGATAAAATAGGTCAATTTAGAATTATGGAAGTTATGCCAGAAATAGAGTTTGAAGAGGTAGAATCCTTTGGAAACAAAGATCGTGGTGGATTTGGTACTACAGGAACTAAATAGATAAATAAAGGAATAGTATATTAAAATAACTTTAAGAAATTTATTTTAATACACTATTTTATAGTTCAATTTAAAAGAGACTGTGTAGAAACTTATTTATAAAAATTTTCTACACAGTCTCTTTTTTTATGGTGTTATAATATGCTTAGTCTTCTAGAGATTCAGAAAGTTCTTCCCAAGTGGCATAAAGAGAATCTATTTCTTCTTGAATGGAATTGATTTCTTTATTTACTCTTACACTTTCCTCTGGATTTGAATAAACTTCCTCAGTACAAAGCATTCCTTGAAGTTTTTCAAGTTCTTCTTCTTTTTGAGGAATTAATTTTTCAACATCTCTAAGTTGAGCTCTTAAAGCTCTAGCTGATTTTTCAGCAGATTTTTTCTTTTTTCTTTCTTCTTTTATTTGAGTTTTTGTTTTACCTTGGTTTATTTCTTCGTCAATATCTTCATATCTATTAGGATTAGCTTTCTTATCCATATAATAATTGTAATTTCCTAAGTATGTTTTAAGTCCATTTTCTTGAAGTTCAACGATTTTATTAATTACTTTATTTAAAAAGTATCTATCATGGGAAATTACTATTAAAGTTCCATCATAACTTAAAATAGCATCTTCTAGAGCTTCTCTAGACATAATATCTAAGTGATTTGTAGGCTCATCTAAAAGAAGAAGATTGGCTTTTGAAAGCATAAGTTTTAAAAGGTTTATCTTACACTTTTCACCACCACTTAATAGGGAAATTTCTTTAAATACATCATCACCAGTAAATAGGAAAGAAGCAAGATAATTTCTAACCTCAGTAGTAGTAAGATTAGGGAAGTCATCCCAAACTTCATCTATTATGGTTTTATGGAGATTTAAATTAGATTGCTCTTGGTCATAATATCCTGTAAATACGTTTTTACCAAGGGATACAGAACCAGAATCTTGTTTTAACATTCCCATTATTATTTTAAATAGAGTAGTCTTACCTCTACCATTTTCCCCTATTAGAGCAACCTTTTCTCCACGTTTTAAATCTAAATTTACATTTTCAAATAAAAGACTATCATAGCTCTTTTTTAGGTTTTCAATATGTAAAACATCATTTCCGCTTTTAACTAAGGTTTCAAAGCTTATTTTAGAAGCTTCTTTTATAACCTCTGGTGCCTCTAAACGATCCATTTTATCTAAAGCTTTTTGTCTACTTTCAGCAGCTCTAACACTTTTTTCTCTATTAAATGAACGGAACTTTTCTATAATTTCCTCTTGTCTTTTTATTTCTGCTTGTTGAAGATTATAAGCTTTCAATCTAGCTTCAATATCCTTTTTTCTAAGTTCAAGAAATTTTGTATAACTTGCATTATAACAATGTATCTTTCCACCAATAAGTTCAAAGGTTGTATTTGTTACAGAGTCTAAGAAAAATCTATCATGGGAAATAACAAAGACTGTTCCCTTATAACCATTAAGATATTCTTCAAGCCATTCTATAGCTTCTAAATCTAAGTGGTTTGTAGGCTCATCTAAAAGAAGTAAGTCTGGTTTTCTTAAAAGCAGTTTACAGAGTGCTAATCTAGTTTTTTGCCCCCCACTAAGGTTTATAATTTGATTGTTGAAATCTTCCTCTAAAAAACCTAAACCTTTAAGAACTCTAGAAATTTCTCCCCTAAAAGTATAACCACCTCTATTTTCATAAAGTTCTTGAGATAAGGTATAATCTTTTATAAGTTTATTATGATATTCTTCCTTTGAAGCATCATAAGGTTCATTAAGTTTTTCTTCTAAGGTTTTAATTTTATCTTCAAGTTCCGTTAAAGATGAGAATACAGAAAGCATCTCATCATAAATAGTATTTTCACTATCTAAAGATAAGTTCTGAGAGAGATATCCTAGGGTTTTGTTTTTATCTAAAAATAATTCACCACTATCATAATCTAGTTGCTTGGTAAGAATTTTAAATAAGGTTGATTTACCTTCTCCATTTGGGCCTATTAAACCAACCTTTTCACCTTCATTTATATTAAATGTTACATCTCTTAAAATCTCATCAATACCAAAACTTTTAGTTAAGTGTCTACAGCTTAAAATAATCATTTTAAAACTCCTATCATCGAATTTATAGTATTAATCACATACAATTATACTAATAATGAAGAGTTTCATCAAATTAAATGTTTACTTAGAAAGGATTCCATGAAATGCTTATGTTTTAAGAACCTAATTTAAACCTTTAGAATAATATATACCATTGGAGTGATGTGTTATGAATAATAATTTTAGAGAATTGTTTATAGGCGTTGATGAAGAAATAACTATTTACAATGGAAAAAAGATAGTACCAATTAATCTTGATAATGCAGCTACTACACCTGCTTTAAAAGAAGGGTTAAAATGTGTTAGTGACATGTTGCATGTATATAGTTCCATTGGAAGAGGAAAAGGATATAAAGCAAATTTTTGTAATGAATTTTATGAAAACTCAAGAAAAAAGATTTTAGAGTTTTTTAATGTTAAGAATACAGAGGATTATACTGTAATATATGTTAAAAATGCTACTGAAGGGTTGAATCTTTTAGCACATTCTTTAGGAAACAAAAAGGATTATATAATAAGCACTAGAATGGAACATCATGCAAATGATTTGCCTTGGAGAGAAAGTAGCAATATTTTATATGTTGAAGTGGATGAACTAGGACTTTTAAAAAAAGAAAAGATAGAAGAATTAATTAAAAAACACAAAGGAAAAGTAAAATACTTAACAATAACAGGTGCTTCTAATGTAACAGGATACTTAAATCCAATAAATGAAATAGCCAAAATAGCCCATGATAATGGAATTAAAATAATAGTAGATGCAGCTCAGTTAGTTGCTCATAAACCAATAAATATAGGGGGAACAGGAAATAATGATCACATAGATTTTCTAGTTTTCTCAGCTCATAAGATGTATGCTCCCTTTGGAACAGGAGTAATTATTGCATTGAAAGAGCTTATAAAAGATAAAGATCCATTATTAAAAGGTGGAGGAGCAGTGGATTTAGTTTCAGATAATAAAGTCTTTTTAGATAGTGAACCAGAGCGTTTTGAAGCAGGAACACCTAATATAATAGGCGTTTGTTCACTTTTATCATCAATTAAAGTAATAAAATCTATAGGCTTTGAAAAAATAGAATTATTAGAGGAAAAATTAAAAAAAGCTTTATTAGAAGGCTTAAAATGTATGCCAGATATAATAACATATGGAGATTCTAATTATAAAAATAGAATAGGAGTAGTTGTGTTTAATATTAAAGATATTCACCATGATGTAATATCAGAAAGGTTAGCTAACCTTAGGGGAATATCTATTAGAAATGGAACTTTTTGTGCTCATCCTTATGTTAGAAGGCTTTTAAACCTTAAGGATGAAGAATTTTCAAAATATGCTTATAGCAATAAACCTAGACCAGGTATGTTAAGAGTAAGTTTAGGATTATATAATACTAAAGAAGAAATAGAGGAATTTTTAAATACCTTAGAAATAGTAAAACAAAAAGATTTTAGATTGTAAAATTAATTCTAAATAAATTCTTAAGTTTTCATATATAAGAATTTATTTAGAATTTTTTTATGTAAAATCACAGAAATAAAAAGAAATTTTTGATATTATAAATTATGTAATTAATCTTATATTAAATTAAAAAATAAAAGTTATATATTTTATTTAGAAGTTATTTTACTAGTTTAATTTAATAGGTTGAAGAATATTATAAATATTTATCTTTTGTTAAATATACATGAGATATTTTAGAAAGAAGGAGAAAAATATGAAAAATCCATCAGAATATCATAAGGAAGGATATACTTGTGCAGAGGCTATTATAAAATCTTATAATGAAGAATTTAATAAGGACATACCAGTAGCCTTAGGAAGTGGCATGGGAACAGGAATGGCTGTTGGAAGTTTATGTGGAGCCGTAAATGGAGCAGTTGTAGCTATTGGTTTCATAAAAGGAAGAGAGAATAATGATGAGAAAAATGAGGCAAGAGCTTATTCAAAAGAACTTCTAAATAGAATAAGAGAAGAGTTTAATTCAGAAATTTGTTTAGACTTAAAGAAAAGTAAGGTAAGTTGTGCGGAAATAATAGATTTTGCATATGATACCTTAAAGGATGTTCTTAAAGAAAAATAAAAGACATGCATTTTCTGCATGTCTTTTATTAAATGTAGGTAATTGAGTTAAATAATATTTATAAAACAAAACTATGATAAAGAGGAAGAGAATCTCTATCCTCAAAATCGCTAATTAATGGTTTAAGGTATGATAAACCTTCTTCGGTTATATTATTACCTTCTTCATTTATCCATTCATCTGGAAAATATTTTATATTATTAGCTATTTTATCAGCTTCAATTAAAAAAGTAGAACTCTTATATGGGAATGAAGAATCTCTTCTTATAGCAACCATATAGCCACCTTCTGAATTAATAGAAGCTTCTAAGGCAGCTTGTCCTACCATAACAGCTTCATTTACATCTATTTTAGATGAAGCATGCATAGAACATCTTTGTAGAGTATTAAGTTCTAGAGATTTAACTCTATGTGTTATACTAGCTTGGATTATTAGGTTCTTTAAGTAAGCACCTACACCACCTAATTGAGCATGTCCAAATGAATCGTCATTTGGTGCAGTTTCAGTAAGAAACTTTCCATTTTCATCTTTTAATCCTTCAGAAGCTACTATATATACATGTTTTTTTTCTTTAAATATTCTAGCTACATCAGTTAAAAAGCTTTGTACTGAAAATGCTCTTTCAGGTAAATATACTAAATCAGCACATTTAGTTCCATTTATAGTTGCTAAGGCACCAGAAGCTGCTAACCAACCTGTATCTCTTCCCATAGTTTCAACTATGAAAATTCCATTATTAGTATAAACTTTTGAGTCTAAATAAGTTTCTAAAACTGCTGTAGATATGAATTTTGCAGCGCTACCAAATCCTGGAGTGTGATCTGTGTGCATTAAATCATTATCTATTGTTTTAGGGATTCCAAAGAATTTTATATCTATATTTTTAGCTTTTGCAAAAGCATTTAATTTAGCAGTAGTATCCATTGAGTCATTTCCACCTACATAAAAGAAAGCTTTTATATTAAGTGAGTTTAAAATATCTAAAAGTTTTAAATACTCATCTTCACTTTCGCTAAGAGGTTTTAATTTATATCTACAAGAACCTAAACCAGAGGCTGGTGAATTTTTAAATCTTTCTAATTGAAGTTCATCAAGATCTGAAAGGTTTATTATTTTCTTATTTAAAATACCTTCTATTCCATTTAATCCACCATAAACATTCTCATATAAATTAAGTTTTTTATTTGCTTTAACTAGACCATAAACACTAGCGTTTATTACTGAAGTGGGTCCGCCAGATTGAGCTATAATACAATTCATTTGAAAAATCTCTCCTTTTATTATGCACATTTATATATAAAAAGGTAAATGTGCTATACTATTAAACTTAATAACGTACTCTATTTCATAATATACACTACTTTAATATTTCTTGTCAAATAGAAATAAATAAAACTTTAATATAAATTGAGTTGGAAAATAATTCGTGTTTATTTTGAAATTTTTAAAAAGTATAGGATTTAATTAAATTTTTTTAAAAATTAATTGATATTTTAATTTAAAAAAATAAATGGAGTTTTATTTAAAAATTGAGTAACTTATTAAAAATATTATCAAAAAACTATTAAGAAAAACTAAGAAAGATTCAAAAAATATTTCTATTTTATTCATTTTTTGGTTGATTTTTGTTCAAGTGGTGATATAATTAGTAAACGAGAGGTGAATTTTTTATGAACAAAAAAATCTTAATAGCAAGCCATGGTAAGTTGGCAGGGGGAATTCAAAGTTCCTTAAATATACTTGCAGATAAGGGTGATGATGTAGAAGTTATAAATGCATATATCACCGATGAGGATTACACTCCACAAATTGTAAATTTTATAGAGAGCATTGGAGAGAATGAGCAAGGTATAATATTTACTGATTTATTTGGTGGTAGTGTTAATCAAAAAGCAGTAACACAAGTTGCAACTGCTAAAAAAGAAAATATTTTTATAATTTCTAACGCTAATTTAGCAATAGTATTATCAATATTATTTTCAGCTGAAGATGAGTTAACAGAGGAGTCTATAAAAAATGCTATAGATGAAGCTCAAGTAACTCTTGTTTCAACAAAGTTATCTAGTGATGATGAGGATGACTTTTTCTAGATATTAAGAAATTAAAAACCAATATCTAACAATACCCTTTAAGAAAACGATTAATTATATTTATATGAAATAATAAATTTTTTTAAAGTAATAGTAATCGTTTAAAAAGAAAAAATTAACAAAATAGTATTTTGAATTTTAGGAGGAAAAAATTATGATAACTCAAATACGTGTAGATGACCGTTTAATACATGGACAAGTAGCAGTAGTATGGACAAAGGAGCTAAATGCACCACTTTTAGTAGTAGCAAATGATGAGGCTGCAAAAAATGAAGTTATGCAAATGACTTTAAAAATGGCTGTACCAAATGGAATGAAACTTTTAATTCGTTCAGTTGAGGATGCTATAAAAGTTTTTAATGATCCTCGTGGTAAGGATAAAAGAATGTTTGTTATAGTAAACAGTGTATCAGATGCTACAAAGATTGCTAAAGAAGTTAGTGATATAGAATCTGTAAACGTTGCTAATGCAGGGCGTTTTGACAAGTCTAATCCAAAAGACAAGGTAATGGTATTTTCAAGTGTTCAATTAAATCCAGATGAATTAAAAGCTGCTAAGGAATTATCAGAGCTAACTAATGTTAAATCTTATAATCAAGTATTACCATCAAATCCACAGCTTGATTTAAAGAAAGCTTTAGCACAATTTTAATATAATATTTGATTAGATAAACTAGACTTAGTTTAAATTAAAATTTTAGAATAGTTTATAAATCGATTTACATTGAATTTTTTTAGAAAAAATAAAGCTTAATAGAGCTTTTAGAAGTAAATATTAAAAAACTAAATATTTTTAGGGGGTAAAAAATATGTTGATGCATGCTTTAATGGCAGCACTAAGTGTATTTATCTGTTTTGCTGGTAACTATTTAACAGGACAAAGTATGATGGAACGTCCTTTAGTAGTAGGTCTTGTAACTGGTATATTAATGGGAGATATGAAAACAGGTATATTAATGGGGGCAGCTTTAGAAGCCGTATTCCTAGGAAATGTTAATATAGGTGGGGTTATAGCAGCAGAACCGGTTACTGCAACTACCTTAGCAACAACTTTTGCAATTATTTCTCATGTTGAAACAAAGGCAGCCATTACACTAGCTATACCTATTGGTATGTTAGCAGCTTTTGTTGTTATGTTCTTAAAAAACGTTTTAATGAATGTTTTTGCACCTGCTTTAGACGATGCTGCTAGAGAAAATAATCAAAAGAAAATAGTAGCACTTCATTACGGTACATGGGTATTATATTATCTTATAATATCAGCTATATCTTTCTTAGGTGTATTACTTGGAAGTGGTCCTGTAAATGCCTTAGTAGAAAATATACCTGCTAAACTAATGAATGGATTAAGTGCCGCTGGTGGACTTTTACCTGCAGTTGGTTTTGCAATGTTAATGAAATTACTTTGGGATAATAAATTAGCAGTATTTTATCTATTAGGATTTATTCTTACAGCTTACTTAAAACTGCCAGCTGTTGCGGTAGCAGTGGTGGGAGTTGTAATATGCGTTGTAACTTCACAAAGGGATTTACAGATTTCAAATCTTGTCCTTGCAAGTCCTAAAGGGTCTGGACAGATGACCAAAGAAGATGAAGAGGAGGAATTTTTTGCGTAATGAAGATGAAGGAAAACTTATCAATTGAAGATAAAAAAATGTTACGTTCAGTATTTTGGCGTTCTTGGACTATGAATGCTAGCCGTACTGGTGCTACACAATATCATGCAGTGGGAGTTATATATACTCTTTTACCTGTAATAAATAGATTTTATAAAACTAAAGAGGAAAGATCAGAAGCTTTAGTTCGTCATACTACTTGGTTTAATGCTACTATGCATTTAAACAATTTTATTATGGGACTTGTATCTGCTATGGAACGTCAAAATAGTGAAGATGAAAACTTTGATTCAAGTTCAATTACTGCTGTAAAGGCCTCATTAATGGGGCCGCTTTCAGGAATAGGTGATTCCTTTTTCTGGGGAATTTTAAGAGTTGTTGCAGCAGGTATAGGTATATCATTAGCTAGTACAGGTTCACCTTTAGGGGCAATAGTATTTTTATTGTTATATAATATTCCAGCATTTTTAATACATTATTATGCACTTTATAGTGGATATTCAGTAGGTGCTAACTTTATACAAAAATTGTATGAAAGTGGCGGTATGAAAATATTAACTAAAGCTTCAAGCATACTTGGTCTTATTATGATGGGTTCTATGACTGCATCTAATGTTAAGTTCAAAACTATACTTCAAGTTGCTGTAGAAGGAAGCGACAAGCCTATTATGATTCAAGAATATCTGAATCAGTTATTCATTGGTATAGTTCCATTATGTGTAACTTTACTTGCATTCTATCTTTTACGTAAAAAAGTTAACATAAACATGGTGATGTTTGGTGTTATGTTCTTAGGTATAATATTAGGTTTATTAGGAATATGCTAAAATATACTTATAAAAATTCAGTGGTTTAAATATTAAGAATTTTTACTTTACATTTTGATTAGATAGTACGTGGATAATTTCTACTAAAAAATGAAATTATAAAAAGGATATATTATGGTTGCAAATATGCAATTTTAATATATCCTTTTGTATTTTAATTTATCATTAATTTTTAAATCATAAGTAAGACTAGATTAGTTTAATATTGCAATTTAGAAATATATTTTATACAAGTTTTTTTATGTGATATAATTTATATTAATGATTTAAATATTTGTTTAGGAGATTGTTATGGAAGTAAAAGAAATATTTAAAGCTAATGGTGTGAAAGTTACCAAAGCTAGATTATTAATATATGATTTATTAAAGGAAAGTGATAGAAGTGTTACTGCCGATTATATATATAGTAAATGTAAAGAAATAAATTTATCTACTGTTTATAGAACTCTAGAGGTGTTTTTAGAGAAGGATTTAGTAGATAAGTTTGAATTAGGAGATGGGAAAAGTTCTTATAAGTTAAAGAACAGAAATATTCATAAGCATATTTTAGAATGTGATTTATGTCATAAAGAAATAGAAGTTCCATGTCCTATGCAACAGATTGAGGAGCTTTTAAGAAATCAAACAGGATTTAAAGTAAAAGAGCATAATCTTACTTTAAAGGGTATATGTGAAGAGTGTATAAATAATAAGAAAAAATAATTTTAAAATAGAATATTTACTTCAAAATTATAAATATATGAATATTTATAATTTTGATATTTTATTTATAATTAATACTAGATTAAATAATAAATTATAGGCTATGAAGTAGTGAATAAAAATATTCATTATTTTATAGCTTTTTTTATTAAATTGTATGAACTTACAAAAAAGAAAATATAAAGAAAATCTTAATAAAACCTAAAATTTTTTCATTGTTTAAAGTATTTAGATTACTTAAAATGGGTTTAAAAAGGAGGGGATTATATGATAAAGTTTGAGAAAAAAAAGAAGAATAATATTACTATAGTAAATATATATAATTTTATAAGAAAAACTGTTTATCCAAGTGGAGAATTTGTTGAAGATGATTTTCAGACAGTAGTTCAAGAGATTGAGTTAATAAAACAATATGGGTTTCCTGCAACCTATGCACTTAAACATGATGCTTTAATGGATGAAAGATTTGTAAACCTTATAAAAGAATCCATAGATGAATATGACGAGGTTGGAGCTTGGTTTGAAATAACTGAGGAATTAGCAAAGAAGGCAGGAGTTAAATGGAAGGGGGAAACTCCTATTGATGATCATGTTGATAAGGGATATTCACTAGGATATAGTCCAGAGGATAGATTTAAAATGGCTGATGTTTATATGGCTGATTTTAAGGAGATATTTGGATACTATCCTAAGACAGTTGGTTCTTGGGTTATAGATATAAGAACTCTAACTTATTTAAAGGAGAAGTATGGAGTAATAGGTGGAGCTATTTGCAGAGATCAAATTGGAACTGATGGATTTACTCTTTGGGGAGGGTATTTTAATCAAGCTTATTATCCAAGCAAGTTAAATGAATATATTCCAGCTCAAAGGGAAGAAATGCAATTAGATTTACCTTTATTTAGGCTTTTAGGACCAGATCCAATTTATAATTTTGAAGAGGGATTAAGAGAAGAGTTAAAAGGAGTCCATACTTTAGAGCCAGCATGGATAATTGGACAAAATAAGGAATGGGTTCATTGGTTTTTTGAATGTTTAAATGAAGAGGAAACCTTAGGATTTTCTTACGCTCAAGTAGGGCAGGAAAATACATTTTTGTGGAATACCATGTATAAAGGATATGAAGTTCAAATAGAGCATATATTCAATTTAGAAAAGGAGAAAAGGCTTAGGGTTGAAACCTTAGCTGAAAGTGCCCTTTGGTATAAGAAGAAATATAGGCTAACTCCGCCTACTACCTTTGGAGCTAAAAAAGATTGGAACACTTATAACATGAAAACTTTATGGTACAATAGTAGGTTTTATAGAAGTAGTTTTTTATTTGAAAATAATGTTTTAAGTATAAGAGATATTCATTTATTTAATGAAAATTATAAATCAAGATATTATGATAATTATTTAAATAGCAATGAAAGTGTATTTGATGCATTACCTTTAATGAGACCTCATTACTGGAAAAATGAAATAGATGAAAGACCAGAAATAAGCTTTGTTAAATTAAAAAGAATTGGTGTATATGAAAAAATTAAAGGAGATACCATAGACTTTAGGGGAGTTAATGAAGATAAATGTGAAATAATATGGGATTTAAATCATGAGGAAAGTATAAAAATACTTTGCTATGAAGATAAGATAAATATTAAATTTAATGTGGAAGATTCTAAAGAATGTATGCTTTGTATAAATACCTTACCTGTTTTTCAGGAATTAAATTTAAATACGATTTTATGTAAACATAATGACTTTAAATATAAAATCTCTTTAATTAATGGAAAATTTTCAGTAGATGAGGAATCTAAGATATTAATAATTCCAGAGGAGGGAGAAATAGTTTTAGATTTAAATACTATTTGTGAAAAACCTAAGGAAAATGAGTTCTTTACTGATGAATATTTAAAAAATAGAGAAGAGATAGATGGATATGTACCAGAATATAAAAGGTATAAGAAAGGTAGTAAGGTTAAACTTAGAGCCTTTAGACCAATTGTAAATATAGATACTTTACTTATGAATAAACCATTTTCTCAAGAAATTATTTTAGGAAAAAGAGATAAAAAAGGAGAAATTAGATATACCTTAGATGGAAGTGATCCAAATGAGAAATCCTTGTTATACGAAGATCCAATAGTTGTTAATGATAGAGCTTTTATAAAAGCTAAGGTTTTTAAAGAAGGATACAAGCCTAGTAACACTGTGGAAAGTAGAATATATGTAACTTTGCCAATAGCTCATATTAAAGGGATAACTAAGCCTACAGACCACTATATGTACAATAAAAGGGGAGTTTATGATTTAATAGATGGGCAAAAAGGAAGTTTACATTATACTGATGGAAAATGGCTTGGGTATACAGAAGATATGGAAGTAATAGTTGACTTAGGGGAAGTAAAAGAAATAAAAGAAATAATGGTTGGATTTTTACAAGACACAAGGGCTTGGATTTACTATCCAAAGTTTGTAGAGTTTTATTCTTCATTAGATGGAGAAGAGTTTACCTTATTAACAAGGGAAGAAAAGGATAAATATGAAAAAAGAGAAGAAGTAGGAAAAAAGGACATTACATCACAAAGAGAAATTAAGACTAGGTATATTAAAATATTTGCAAAGAATGAAGAGGTATGTCCAGCTTGGAGTATAATGCCTGGAGAGGGTCCTACTTTTATGTTTGTTGACCAAGTTACAGTAATATAAAGAGATTAATAGCAATAAAATTTAAAGGTTTTAAAGCTATTTAAAAGGAAAATTTTGTTCCTTTATAAAGGTATATAGGTAATATATTATTTAAAATACAGATGTATATTTAGGTTTTAGGTATGTTATCATATCTAAAACTTAAATTAATTTACAAGAAATTAAGGTTAAAAATATAAATTTAAATTATTATATATAAAATAATTTTATATATTTAGCTTATATAAAATATGAATTATAATGTGTGGGAATAATTTTTTTGATAAACAGGGGGAAAAATGGACAAGAGAATTGATTTAACCGAAGGAAAAATAACAAGCAACCTTATAAAACTTTCCATACCTATTATGGCTACCTCTTTTATACAAATGGCTTATAACATGGCAGATATGATATGGGTTGGTAGAATAGGAAGTAATGCAGTGGCAGCTGTTGGAACAGCAGGATTCTTTCCTTGGCTTGGTATGGCCTTTGTAATGATTTCTAAGGTGGGAGCTGAGATAAAAGTAGCACAGAGCTTAGGAAGAAATGATATAGATAGCACAAAGGATTATATAAAAAGTGCTTTTCAAATAAATATTATACTAGCTATTATTTATTCAATAATATTACTTTTATTTAATAGTCAGTTAATAGGATTTTTTGACTTAGGTGATGCTGAAGTTATAAAAATGGCTAAGACATATTTAATTGCAGTTGCTTTAGGAATGATATTTAACTTTTTAAATCCAGTGTTTACAGCTGTCTTTACTGGTTCAGGAGATAGTAGAACGCCTTTTATAGCTAATACTATAGGATTAATTTTTAACATAGTTTTTGATCCAATATTAATTTTTGGTATAGGAATATTCCCAGAGATGGGTGTATTAGGAGCTGCCTTGGCTACAGTTTTAGCTCAGGTTATAGTTACAGTTACATTTTTATATATAATGATAAAAAGTAAGGCTGAATACTTAAAAATAAATATTTTAAGTGGAATTAAAATAAATTGTATGAAAACTTTATTCCATATTGGATTACCTGCAGCACTTCAGAGTGGATTATTTACTGTTTTTTCAATGTTTATAGGAAAAATAGTTGCAGTGTTTGGCCCTGTTCCTATAGCTGTTCAAAAGGTAGGATCACAGGTTGAAGCCATTGCATGGATGACAGCAGGTGGAATATCTACAGCCTTAAGCACATTTGTTGGACAAAATTATGGAGCTGGAAAGCTAAAGAGAATAGTAAAGGGATTTAATATAACTATGATAATTTCTCTTATAGTAGGAGTATTTGCTTCCTTAGTATTAATTTTCTTTGGAGAAGAGATATTTAGAATATTTATACCAGAGGCACAAGCTATAGAACAAGGAACAGTTTATTTAAAGATACTTGGCTATTGTCAGATTCTTGTTTGTGTAGAAATAACAACAACAGGAGCATTTAATGGATTAGGAAGAACTTATATACAATCAATAATAAGTATATTATTAACAGGAGCAAGAATACCAATGGCTTATATTATGTGTAAACCTGAGTTCTTAGGATTAGAGGGCATTTGGTGGGCCATAAGTATAACAGGTGCTTTAAAAGGGGTAGTGGTATATGCAATATATAGATACTTATATAAGAAAAATAAACTTTTTAAAGTATATAAGGATGAAAATGGAGAGGAATGTATAAATATATAGCTTCTAAGTTATATATTTATGACTCTGTTTTAAAAATAACGTGGTTTATAAAAGATTAATAAAACGTACAAACATATTTCGAGAATTACTAGACTTCGCTAAGAATTTATAATTATTACTCCAAAGATATTACTAAAGCTTCGAAAGTTAAGTGAAAGTCCAAATTTTTAATTTGGATTCTTGAACTTATGCAATCGAACTTTGTGAGATTGTATTCCTAAGAAGTTAACAGTTTCAGCTTCTTAACGTAATATCTTCTCCATAATAATTTAAATTCTAAAGCTCATCTAGATATTCTCTCCATATTGTTTGTACGTTTTATTATTAATTCTTGTACTTATATTATAATTTTTTTCTGTTTAAAATTAATGATAATATAAGCACTAGTACTGATGTTAGAGCTATAGTTCCTCCTGGAGCTAAATCAAATAGAGAAGCTAGAAGTAAACCGCTTAAGACATCTATAACTCCTATTATCATTGAAATAATAAGGGATTTAGTAAATCCTTTTTTAAATTGCATGGCAGTAGCTGCTGGTATAACAATTATTGATGAAATAACCAGTATTCCCATAACTCTAATTGAAACAGAAATAGTAGCTCCTACTATGATTGTAAAAATATAATTTATAAGTTTTGTATTTATTCCAGAAACCTTAGCTCCTTCTTCATCAAAGGTAGTATAAACTAATTTATCATATAATGAAAATATTCCTATAAAACAAAGTAGAGAAACTAAAGCTATTATGGTTAAATCAGTTTTTGAAACTGTTAATATACTTCCGAATAAAAAAGAATTAACTGTTGTACTAGACTTACCACTACTAACTAGTATTAATGCTAATCCTAAACTAAAGGTAAGTATAATAGACATAGATAATTCTGCATATTTTTTATAATAATTTCTTAATAATTCTATAAGTAATGCACAAATAGTAGTAAATAAAAATGCTGTTAAAAGAGGATTAAATCCAAATACTAGCCCAATTGCAACGCCTGCAAAGGAAGAGTGGGAAAGTGTATCCCCTATCATTGAATATCTCTTTAACACAAGAAAAAGTCCTATACAGGGACATAAAAGAGATATTATAAAACCAGCCATAAATGCATTACGCATAAATTCAAATTGAAACATATTTTGTATAATAGACATTTTAAAAAAGAGCCCTTTCTATATAAATTCATTATTTATTTCATCTAGTTTTTTTAAGTATTCATTATTTTTAAATAAAGTAGCTTTAGAATCTTTTAATTCAAGAATATATGATGAATACTTAAGAGATTTTCTTATATTGTGTTCAACACATATAATAGTCATTTCCTTTTCTTTATTTAACTTATAAATAAGTTCATATATATCTTTTTGAGTCTTTTCATCTATTCCTGTAGAAGGTTCATCTAATATTAATATATTAGGGTGTCCTATTAAAGCCCTTGCAATAAAAACTCTTTGTTGCTGACCACCAGAAAGAGAACCTATTAATCTATCTTTAAATTCTAGCATATTAACAGCTGAAAGAACCCTGTCTATTTCGTCTTTATCTTTTATTTTTAATGTTTTTAAATGTACTTTTAATACTTCATAAACCGTAATGGAAAATTGGGAGTTAAAGTTATCAACTTTTTGAGGAACATACCCAACGCTATTTAAATTTATTTCGATGTTTCCTTTAATTGGTTTTAAGTATCCTAAAAGAAGTTTTAAAAGAGTAGTTTTAGAACTTCCATTTTCTCCTACTATTGATATAAATTCATTTTCAGGTAAGGTTAAATTTATATCATTTAATTGATAGGGTTTTTTACCACTGTAGGAAAAGGAAAGATTATTTATCTTTATCAAATCGTATCACTCCTAGTATAATTCTAAATAAATTATACATGGATTTTAAATCAAGTGCAAATAATTTGCATTTTAAGTTAGCTTTTCTATTTCTTTTAGATCCCAAACTGAATTTTCCTTTTTTTCAAAATAAGCTTTGCAAGAAATAGATTGGTGAGGCTTATCATAACTAAGTCCATTAATTTCTACAATGGCAATATCCTTATCTAAAAAGGATAACTCAAAATTTCTAATAGTTAAAAGGCTATTTTCTAAATTACCTCTTGTTGTTAAATATTCAGTTGCAAAATATAAATCTTTACATTTTTGATTTATATAAATCTTATTAAAAATAAAGGCACTTAAAAATATAAGTATAAAAACTAAAGATATTCCTAAAATAATTCTTCTTAGCATAAATTTATTCACGAAAATCACCTCTTTGGTTTAATGATACATAATGATATATTACCATAATTTTACATAAATATAAAGCATATAGTTATTATATTACTTCAACACATTTTGAGAAAATTACAATTATATTATTATAAATTATTTAGTTTCTATTGTTACTAATATAAATACTTTAAGAAGTCATAAGTTATTTTTTATACTACCTTTTATTAGGTAACCATTTTGAAAAAATAAACATAGTATGTAATATATATATTTGAAATAATTTACCAAATAATTTGGGAGATAATTAACGGAGGATATTATGAAAATGATACAAGAGAAGAATAATTGTTATGATAATTGCGAAACTAAAGAAATTATGGCTAATAGCTATAATGATTGTTGTGAATATAAATGTGAACCACCTAAAAAAGTTTGTTGTGAATGTTGTGAATGCTGCGAATGTAAATGTGAGCCACCTAAAAAAGTTTGTTGTGAAAAATGTTATGTTGTAGAGAAAAAAGTTAATTGTGCTCCAGAACCTGGTAGAGCAATATTAAGATGTGGAAGAGGATCTGCTGGACCATTCCCAATTCTTAACCTTGGTGTAATTTTTGGAGAATCTAATGCAATAGAAGTTGGTAGTGTTAATATAGATACAACTAACTTATGCAATCCTTCAATTTTATTAAATGTTACTATAACATTAAACGCACCAGTTGCTATACTTTCTACTTTAACATTCTCAATTATTAAATGCTGCAATGGATGTAGTCAACCAGTAGGAGATTCATTTACTTTTTCATCACCACTTGAAGCACTTTCAAGTCAATCATTTAGCTTCCAAGCATGTGATACATCAAATTGCTGTGAATGTGTAACTTATAAACTTAAAATAACAAATGCTACCTTAGCTGCTGCTGGATTATCATTAACAGCAAACATGTCTGCACTTGCTGTAGAAAACCTTTGTTAGAATAAATTAAAATTAGAGTGTTGATATTTTATCAACACTCTAATTTTAATTTATAGTTAAACATAATTTTATTTGTTATTTAATTGATTTTTAGTGAATATACTAAGATTGATAAATATAATATCAATTATTGTAGGAGATAATATGGAAAATCAAGATAATCTAAATAAAATAAATTGTGAGTATTATGCCCCTATGGGAAAGCCAGGTTCTCTTGTAATAAAAGCACCTGTTATATTATCAAAGCTAAAAATTTCTATTCCTATTTATACAAAAATAAAATTAAAAGAAAACTATATAAATGTTATAGATAAGAATAATAAAATACTATTAGATACACTTAAAATTAGGGGAGAGAATGAACTTGTAATAAAGGGGAATATATCTAAAACTTTAAAATACTTTTCTAATAAATATAGCATTAACTCACTTAAAACATTTAATATGGACATACCCATAAAGGAAAAGGTAAATATTAATTTTAATCAGACTCCTATTAATTCTAATATTAATCTTAAATTATATTATCAAAAAAGTTCACAGCCAATCTATTGTGAATTAGAGTGTATTAAGATTGCAAAGGATATAATAACTAAAATAAATAATACTTATGTAAATAAGCTTGGGATATATTTATATTTATCCTTAATACAAGTTCAAGATGTATTTATTTCAGAACCAGAAGGTAATGCTTTTATTTTAAGAGAAAATTCTAAGTATTTTGTATTAGATGAATCTGATTTTGAGAAGGAAAACTATTTAATAGGTTTTAATCCGCAAAAAGGATTGATTGCTAAGAAACAGAAGTAATTTAGTTCTTCTTTTTAATTTAATGATATACTTATTTTATAATTTTCTTAATAAGAAAATTTATATTTAGTCTGATTAATTTATAATAATTTATAAATATAAGAAATTTTTGAATTGAAAAAAAGATGAAAATAAAATATAATTAACAATATAATGTAAAAGAACATATAAAGAAACATATATACTTAAAACTAAAATTAAATTACATTATATTATAGAAATATGATTAAGTATAATTTATATAGTAATAGGAATTATTTTTACTATATTCATAAATAAAGGAGTGTAAAAGTAAGTGCATTGATAATTTATAACCGATGTATTAAGCTTTTACACTTTTTTTAAAATTTAAAATCTATTAACAATGGTTATAAGCAATTTAAAGATAATATATCTTAATCAAATAGTATATATGATAAAACAAGAAAGGATGAGATAAGATGGATTTTTCTTCATTAGTTATAATGGAAAAAGATAAAGAAACTGGAGTCATAAAGGGTGAATTAGGAAGTTATTCAGTTTTAGAAGGAACTAATTTTGTTAAAAAGTTATATTGCATAGATGGGGATGTAAGTCTTTTTTTTGACACAGACAAGGATGTTTTAGAATGGGAATTTTCAGCAATATATGATTTGTTCAATGTGGAGACCCTTACTTCATTAGGATATATAGTAGAAGAGTTTGATGAAGAATATAATCCAACTTGGATAGTAAAATTTAAATTTGATGAAGAGCATGAGGAAATGAGAGCAGTTTTAAATGAAGTTTGCTCTATTATAGATAAACAAATGAAAAAGGTTTTTGAAGATATAAAGGGTAAAGAAGAAGATTATAAATAATATTTGAAAGGAGAATTAAAATGAGTGAGGTTAAAAAACTTAGAAGAAGAGATGAAATTCCAGAAAGTGATAAGTGGAGAATTGATAAGATTTATGAAACTCCAGCTAAATGGAATGAGGAATTAAATAATTTAAAAGAGGAAGCTCCAAAATTAAAAGATTTTGAGGGTAAGTTAGGAAATAAGGAAGAGTTAAAAGCATTTCTTGCATTAAATGAAAAATTAAGTAGAAAACTTGGTAAACTATATGTTTATGCACATATGAGAAGTCATGAGGATACATCTAATCCTGAAATGCAATCTTTAGTAAATAAAATAGATCCATATTCAGCAGAGTTTTCAAGCTATACTGCATACTTTGTTCCAGAAATATTAAGCTTAAAAGAAGGAACAATAGAAAATTTCATAAATGAGGATAAGGATTTAGAACAATATAGAATATATTTTGAAATGATATTAAATGAAAAGCCACATATACTATCAAAGGAAGTTGAAGAGGTTTTAGCTTCTGTATCAGATTGTTTAGGAGCGGCAGAGAGCATATATTCAATGCTTACTAATTCAGATATGACTTTTGGAGAAATAGTAGATGAAAATGGTTCAAAGGTAGAATTAACTGAAGGGAACTATAGTTCTTTTATAAAGAGCAAAGATAGAAAGGTAAGAGAAGCTGCCTTTAAACTTTTATTTGGAACATACAAAAAGTATGAAAATACTTTGGCAACAAGCTTATCAAGTTCTATTAAAAACTTTGTTTTTGAAAGCAAAACAAGAAAATATAATAGTTCCTTAGAGGCTTCTTTAAAACCTAATAATATTCCAGTAGAAGTTTATTATAATGCTTTAAAGACTGTAGATGAAAATATAGAGGCTCTTCATAGATATGTTAGAATTAAGAAAAAATTTCTTAACTTAGATGAAATTCATATGTATGATTTATATGTTCCAGTTATAGAAAGCAAAAAAGAACATTTAGAATATAAGGATGCCATAAGTTTAGTGGAAGAAGGATTAAAACCTTTAGGAAAAGAATATTTAGACATATTTAATGAAGGAATAAATGAAGGTTGGATAGATGTATATGAAAATAAAGGAAAGAGAAGTGGAGCTTATTCATGGGGATCCTATGATACTATGCCATATGTATTATTAAACTATAATTATGAGTTAAATGATGCTTCAACTTTAGCTCATGAAATGGGCCATTCAATACATTCTTATTATACTAGAAAGACTCAACCTTATATTTATGGAGATTATAGTCTTTTCTGTGCAGAGGTTGCTTCAACAACAAATGAAATTTTACTTATACATCATTTAATAGAGAAAGAAACTGATAAAAATAAAAAATTATACCTAATAAATCAAGAGCTAGAGCAAATAAGAACAACTGTGTTTAGGCAATTGATGTTTGCAGAATTTGAGCTAAAAACTCATGAAGCTATTGAAAATGGAGAATCTCTTACATCAGAAGTTTTATGTAAGATGTGGAAAGATATAAACATTAAATATTTTGGTGAAGATATGAAAGTAGATGAAGAAATATCTATAGAATGGGCTAGAATACCTCATTTTTATTCTGATTTTTATGTATATCAATATGCTACAGGATATGCAGCTGCATCTTCCTTTGCAAATTCAATTCTTGAAAAAGGAGAAGAGGCTGTTGAAAAATACAAAGGCTTCTTAAATGCGGGAGGATCAATGTATCCTATAGATACATTAAAAATGGCTGGAGTAGATATGACAACATCTAAGCCTCTTAAAGATACTTTAGATAGATTTAATGAGCTTTTAGATATGTTGGAAGAAATTATTTAGAAGATTAAGGAGAGGCAATGAGTAAATTCGAGCAAGATTATTTCAACTTACTTATAAATAATTATGGTTTTTATGTAGAAGACTTAAAAGGTGAACAAGGTAAAGAATTATGGATAGCTTTAAAGACAGTTAAAGATGATGGAAAATATGCAGTTATAATATCAAAGTCTTATGAAGAGGAAGAAAATTTAAAAATTGCAGAAGATTATTTAAAAAGTTTAGGTAAGTCATATTCTCTTCATAATATAATTCTTTATAAAAGCTATGATAGTACTGAAAAAAGTGATGAAGACTTTTCTATAGATGAGAATTGTCATAGAATAATTGTTGATGTTCAGAAAAGAGAAATTTTAAAAAGTGATAGGAGCTCTGAGCCTCTAGCAAAAATATTAGAATTTTTATTGAAAAAGAAAGAAGAACCAAAGGTTCCTTGGTATAAAAGACTAAGATGTGGAAAAGTTACAGGAGTATTGATTGGTTTAAATATTTTAGCTTTTCTAGTTTGTCTTATTGTAGCTACGGCTTTAGGTGCTGGATTCTTCAGAAATATAGTAGAGATAAATCCACAAATTCTATATTGGATGGGTGCTAAGCATAATAATGCAATAATATTCCACGGAGAATATTATAGATTAGTAACATCTATGTTTTTGCATGGTGGAATAATGCATCTTTTATTTAATATGTATGCCTTATATATATTAGGGGATTTCATAGAAAAGGTTTATGGAGCAAAAAAATATTTAGCTATCTATTTTGTTTCGGGGGTAGTAGCAAGTATATTTAGCTTATATTTTTCACCAGTTATGGGAGTTGGAGCTTCAGGAGCTATATTTGGACTTTTAGGGGTAGCCTTAGTTTTTGCTTATAATGAAAAAGATAGGATTGGTAAAGGCTTAGTAACTAACATAATAGTTATTATATTGTTAAATGTATTTATCGGTCTATCAATGTCTAATATAGATATATCTGCTCATTTTGGCGGGTTTATAGCAGGAGCTATTTTAGGTCTTTTCTTCCATAATTATAAAATAATAAAAAAATAAAAAGTAAAAACTCCTCTGCACTATGAAAGCGAGGAGTTTTTTTCTTGGTTTAAAGGGTATTTTAATTTATATTTTAGTATTTAACTTGAATTTTTTAATTTATATTATTTATTTCATAATATAAAATCCAATATATAAATTACCTTCAAAATTAAGAATAAATACTATATACTAAAAGATGTATAATTATTAAATAATAAGGGGAGAAGTATTTTGCAAATTTCAAATGTAGATATAAAATTAAATTCAGATGACTTAATGAGTTTTATTAATGATTTTGTGAAAATTAAAGGTTTAGAAATAAAAAGCTTAAAAATAAACAATAGTATAGAAGTGGAAGGAGTATTCAAAAAGGTACTTGCTTTAGGATTTAAGGCAACTTTGGATATTTTAGGAGTAGAAGGGGATAATCTTGTTGTAGGTTTTTCCAAAGCTAAACTTATGAGTGTTGGAATTTTAAAGCCTTTTAGAAAAATAGGTTTAAAAATAGCTTTAAAAGGTTTTAAAAATCAGGGAATCTTAGTTAAAGAGGATAAAATACTTGTAGGTTATAAAACAATATTAGGTAAGATACCTTTCTTAAATTTAGATTTTAAGGAATTGAAAATTCAAGGAGAGGTTTTAAATATTGGCTTAGAAAAAATAGATGTAGAGCTTTCAAAGATTAAAGAACCTGTTTTAGAAATAGAAGTAAGAGATGATATTGAAGAAGAGGAAAAGACAGATGATTACATAATGAGCATTGATGTGCAAAAAGTTGAGGACATGTACACAAGTAGCAGAGAATATGTAGTTAAGCATATTCCAGAGAAAGCTAAAGATTATAAGGATTATATTATGTTCTTACCAGATATAGTAGCTTTAATATTTAGACTTTTAAAAGATAATAGAGTTCCTATGAAGACTAAGGCTGTAGTAGGTGCCTCTTTAGGATATGTAGTTTGTCCCTTTGATATATTACCAGATAAAATACCTTTTGTAGGTGCTTTAGATGATTTAAGCGTAATTTTCTTTGCCTTAAATAGAATAATAAATGATGTGGACATAAATATTATATTAGAAAATTGGCAAGGAGAAAATGAATTTGTAGTTATTTTAAGAAAGACTGTAGAATTCTTTAGTGGATTTACAGGTGCTAATAATTTAGATAATATATATGAAGTCATAGATGTAATAACTAATTAAAAAGGAGTGAAATAATGGCTAAAAAATATTATGCTATAGCAAAAGGAAAATCAGGAATTCCTAAGATTGTTGAGACTTGGCCAGAATGCCAAAAAGAAGTAATAGGTTGTAAGGGAGCTAAGTACAAAAGTTTCACTTCAAAGGAAGAGGCAGAAAAGTTTATTTCTATTCATGAAAATGGAGGAAGCTTTGAGGAAGTTAAAGGGAATGAAGAGGTTAAGGATGATTTAATTTATATTTACGTAGATGGTAGTTTTATGGTTTCTAAAGAAAATTATTCTTATGGCTTTTTAGTAGTAAAAAATGATGAGATTTTATATGAAGATAATGGTGTTGGATATGATAAAGAAGCAATAGCTTTAAGAAATGTATCAGGAGAAGTTGAAGGAGCCATGAAGGCAATTGAATATGCCATAGAAAATGGATATAAGGATATAGTTCTTTGTTATGATTATCAGGGAATTGAGAGCTGGGCTTTAGGAACTTGGAAAAGAAATAATAGAATAACTCAAAATTATTACCAGTTTATGCAAGAAAAATTTAAACTCATAAAGGTTAGATTTAAAAAAATAAAAGGACATAGCGGAAATAAATTTAATGATAGGGCAGATATACTTGCCAAAAAAGCATTAGAAAGTCTTTAATGCTATGAATTACCTCTAATAAAAATGTTTTAATTAGACAAACTAAATATGAAATCATTATTAAAAGAGGTGATTATTATGGCAAAAAAATTAATGACTACTTTAGCCATAGGTGCTATTGGAGCAGCTGTTGGTATGATGGTAACTCCAAACTTAGATAGAAAAACTCAAAGAGCTCTTAAAAAGGCTTCAAGAAGAATGATTGATGCAGCCGGCGAAAGTATGGGATGGATGGAATAATTTGTAAAAAAGCAGCTTAAGGCTGCTTTTTTTGTATATTTATAGAAATTTTTTTATTATGTAGAGAAATTTTCAATTATAATATATAATATTTTTAAAGAATAAGTATATATATTAAAAAAATAAAGATATAAGTTATTAAAATTAAAGTATATGATTAAAAAATGTTAAAAAATGCACAAACATATAGATTTTTTTACAAAAATACTGAATAATTGACATTAAAACCTAAATTTATGATATAATTTAATTGGTTATGGATGTTAAAATAATAACAGTAAGAGGATGATTTAAGCTATGGAAATATTATCATTGGGAGAAAAAATAAAAAGAAGAAGAAAAGAATTAAATATGACTCTTAAGGAATTAGCGGGGGAGAGAATAACACCAGGACAAATCAGTTTAGTAGAGTCAGGGAGATCAAATCCTTCAATGGATCTTTTAGAGTATATTGCAATCACACTAAATACTTCTGTTGAATATTTAATGGAAACGGAAAAAACACAAGCTGAAAAGATATGTTTATATTACGAGCAAATAGCAGAAAGTGCTATTTTAAATGATGATATAAAAAAGGGTGAGAAATTTATAGAATATGCAATATATTATGCTGATAAGTATGACCTAATATATAGAAAAGCTAAAAACTTAGCATTAAAGGCTGAGATGTATTTAAAAAGCGAAGAATACGTTTTAGCTCAACAATATTTCTTATCTGCAAATATGTTGTTTTTACAAATAAACAGTAATATAGATATGGTAAAAACATACTTGAATATAGCAAAAATAAGCTTACATTCAAAAGCATATTATTCAGCTAATTCATACTTAAAAGAAGCTGAAAAGATATACATAAATAATAAATTAACTGAAGATTTACTTCTAGGAGAAATATATTATTTAATATCAAAAACATACTTCTTTATTGAAAATATACAAAAGGCAATCAATTTTGCATTTTTAGCAAAAAGCGAATTTGAAAAAGTTTACAACAAGAAAGCTTATGCTAAGAGTTTGGAATTACTAGCAGAAGAGCATGCTAAAGTTGGTGATTTAGAAAGTGCAATAGCATACTCAAAGCAAAGTCTTAACGTTTATAAAGAATTAGAACAATTAGATAAAATAAGTTCAATAGAAGATTCCTTAGGAAAATTATTCTTTGAATTTGACAATATAGAAGAGTCCTTTGAACATTATAATAGAGCTATGAAAATAAGGGAAGAAAACACTGATTCTAAACTTTTAGATACTTTATTTAATTTATGTGAAAATCATATTAAGACAAAAAATATGAGTAAATGCATAGAAATTCTTAATGAAATAAAAAATAAATTAAATGTAAGTGATGTTAATAGATTAATAGAATATAAGGTTCTGACTTTTAGAATAGAAGTCTTACAAAACAATATAAAAGAAGCAGAAAATATTTTATTAGATACACTTGAAATCGCTAAGAGAAATGATATGAAAAAGAAAGAAGCAGATATCTCCATAAGACTAGGAAAATTCTACTTAGAGCTTAAAAGAGATTATGAAGCTGCTAAATACTTAGACAAGGGTATAAATAACCTGAAAAATTTAGGTGTAATTAAAAGTTAAGGTATAGGTGAGAGTAATGGATTTTTTATCTACTGGGGAGAAAATAAAAAGAGCTAGAATATATAAAGGTTTAACATTAAAGCAACTTTGTGAAGATGATATATCTATATCTAGAATGAGCTGTATAGAGAATGGAAAAGTAAAAGCTGATAAATGGGTGCTAGAGTTAGTTTCTAAAAGATTAGATTTAGATTTAGAGTATCTTTTATGTGATGATATAACACAACTAAATAATTCTATTGATAAGTATATTGAAAAGAAAGTTTTAACTGAAAGTGAAGCTGATGAGATAAAAGAGTACTTAGAATATTCTTTAAGTAAAGAATATGAAGATATTTCTTCAAAACTTATGCATATTTTATTTATAAACTATACTAATATTAGAGAGTTTAAAAAAGCAAAAGATTTATTAAATGAGTATTCAAACATATACGAAAGCAATAAAGAGAGTAAAAGATTATACTATGAGGATTTAGCTTTATACTTTACAGTAAGAAAGAATTTTGCAGATGCAATAACATATTATAACATGCTTTTAGATTTCTTATTAAAAGATGGAATAGAAAAAAATAATAAGCTTTATATAAAAAATGCTACAGCTTTAGCAATATGTAATTACAGAGTTGGTCATATAGAGAAAAGTAGAGAAATAATAAAAGATATTTTCTCTATTCATGGAATTGATCTTAATAGTAAGTGCTTAGGGGAAGCCCAAGGGATTTTAGCTATTTTAGCATTACTAGAAGGAAATAGTGAAGAATTTCAAAGAAATTATACTTATTATAAAGAAAAGATAGATTGCAATTCTTACAACTGGAAAAGAATAAATAGTCTTATTATTGATGCTTTCTTGAAATGTGGAAAATATGAAGAAGCTCAAAAGCTTACTGAAGAATCTATAGAAAAAGTTAACAAGGAAGATAAGATAGGATACATAGAACTGTTATTATTCATAATAAATGTGTACAATACCAATGGATGTATAGAAAGTGTTAAGGAATATTGTGAATTATCACTAGAGTTAGCAATAAATAAAAATAATATGTTCTTTATAGAGAGAAGTTATTATTTTAAAGCAGAATTAAGTAAAAATGAGAGAAATGATATGCAATGGGAAATGTATATGAATTTAGCAACAGATCTTTTACTTAAATTTGGTACATATGAAGAGAAAAGAGAAAGATATTTAGAAATGGCTGATCTTTATCACTATTTAGATGATACTAATGAAGCTTTAAAATATTTAAGTTTTGCTATAAAAGAAGTGGATAATTTATACTAATATATAATTAAGGAGTTACATCAAAATTAGTAATACACTTTACAAACATATTCTCTTCATAATGTTTGTAAAGTGTATAAAAAGTTAATTTGATAGAACTCCTTAATTTTATTTTAAAATGAAAGAAGAGCTAGAATTTTAAATTCTAGCTCTTTTCATATATATTTAATCTCTATAAAATAAGTCCATTGTTTGTTGTAAAAAACTTAATTTGCAATTAAAACAGTTTAAATTAATCGGTCTAAAAAACTTTTTTAGCCTTGCCATAAAAAATACCTTCTTTCATATCTTCTCTTTTCTTCTATATTTATATTATATACCTATTTCCTTAATAAAATAATTTGCATGTATGTTTAAAAAAATGTACAAATGTAAGGAAAGTTTTCGTGGAAAATATTTGAAAAAGGCAAAAAAGTACTCTTTTTTCATGGTTATTATACAATATTAAACTTTTTTTAGTATAAATAATTCTGCACAATATCCTTGAAGAGTTGTTTGGATATTTAAAATAGTATTTTTTTTGGCGTACTTAAATTCTATTTTAGGATAGGAAGCTTGGAATAATATATCTTTTTCTGCTTTTCTTAATCTTTTAGGTTTTCCCATGGAAAGCCAGTAATTAAATGAAGAGCCAAAGTTCTCCCCTATGGTATATTTAGTTATTCTAACATCGCTATCTAAATCAAGTAAGTTTAAGGAAAGTTTTTTATCTACCAAGTCTTTAACCCCTCTTAATTTAGTAAAGTTTTTAAAATCTATAAGGGAATCAATTTCATCATTATAGGTATATACAAGAAGCTGATATTCATCCTCTGACTTAGTTAGTATATATCCATCTCCCTTATAAAGAAGGGTGTCTCCTAGTTTGCTTAAAAAATAGTAAGCATAATAAGAGGGCTTTTTAATTCCTTTATCATTTACCATTGCTGGATAGCCAAAGAAAACTTCATTTGTAATGTCAATTTGTCTATCTAAGGCATCAAAGGCTTTTATAAAGTTTAATTTGCTTCCTGAACTTACAGTATTGTGAATTATAAATGGAAGCATGTAAGCTGTGTCATATATTAAATCTATTTTATTGTTTGGAGTATAAAGTTCATTTACTAAATTTAAATCCTTAGATTCAAATAATTCAATTAAAGAATTCTTTAGATCCTCATTAAATGTGGAGGTAAATTGGAATTTTAAATCTGTTAATTCAAAACTTTCTACCTCGCTGAAAAAGTCTATGAAGGATTTTATAACATCTAAGAAATTATCCTTAGAATATCCAGAATCATCTAGGACTATTAAAGGGATTAAATCTAATGAAGATATATATTCAAAAATATCAAAGGTTCTAGTCCAGTTAAAGAATTTTGAACCAGGGAATATACCCATATCTGATGAAAATACATGTAGAAGTCTTATATAGTTATACCCTATATGATCTTGAAGATCTTCAACAATATCTTGATTATCTTCTAATAATAAGTCAAAGGCATCTCCTACATTAAGAACTTCTTTAAAGTATTTATTAAATTCAGTGCCTTCAGTATTCATATTAAAAGTAAGCTTATGAATCTTATCTTCATAATTAAATCTTGGATAATCATCTAAGTAATAAGAAAGTTCCTCAAGACTATCAGTTAAGGGATAGTATGTTATTTCCTTTTGTTTATTATATTCCTCTTCACTTATTTTATGTTTTTTTCTAAATTGAAGAGGAGTGCAATTGTAATAGGCCTTAAAATGTTTATTAAAATAACGAGTATGAGAAAAGCCTATTTCATAGGATATTTCAGATAAGGACTTATCAGTATCTAAAAGAAGTTTTACTGATTCCTCAACTCTAGTTAAGTTTAGAAGGTCTGTAAAGCTTAGTCCAGTTGCATATTTTATTTCATGGGAAAGATAGTGTGTACTAAGAAACTCAGTATTAGCAATATCCTTTAAGGTTATATTCTTATTGTAGTTATTATATATATACTTAGAAATTCTATGGTACCTTTCTAGTAGCATATTATTCTCATGAATTTCATCATTATCATATAAAAGATAGTGAAAATTATTTAAAAGGTGGAATAAAAGCTCTACTAGGGATTTTTCTATATATTTATCATAATCATCTACTTTTTGAGCTTCTTCACATAATATAATGGATAAAAATACTCTAAGTTTATCGTAAGATTCATCACTTTGAGCACCTTCATCAGAGGTGTTAGTATAGAAAAACATATTTTCTATATCGCTATAGTATTTTTCAAAAAAGTGTGGATCTATTTTAAATATTAAAACTCTGTTATCATTATTAGAATAAATTCTATGAGTTTGTTCTGTGTTTACTATTTCAATTTCATCTTCTTGTATTTCATAACTGTCAGTATCTATATCTACTTTTATACTACCTTTAAGAACATAAAGTATTTCTATTGCATCATGCCAATGCAAGGGGTAGTTTTTTATGTTTACATAAGATATGGTTACAGGTATATCTGAAGGGAAATTAACATATTCTTTTCTCACTTAAAAAACTCCTTTATATAATAGGATTAAACTAAATTCTAAATAGTATTATTTATATAAAATTTAGTTGAATTTATTTAATAAAATTAATTCTTAAAAAGATTTTTACACTAATAAGCTATTAATTAGTAGAAAATTAAATAAATTCGCTTTTATTAATATTATAGCCTAATAAATTTTAAAAATAAAATTTGTTAAATAATGTTATAGTCTCAGTTGATAAAAATAATAGGATGATTTAATATTAAAAGTGGTGATTACTTTGAATTATGTTTATATTTTAAAATGTAAAGATGAATCTTTATATACTGGATGGACTAATGATTTAGAAAAAAGAATAAAAGCGCATAATAATGGATGCGGAGCTAAATATACTAGAGGAAGAGGGCCAGTAAAACTTGTTTATTTTGAATCTTTTGAGAATAAAAGAGAAGCTCAAAGTAGAGAGTATTATATAAAGAAACTTACAAGAAATCAGAAGTTACAACTAATAAGTAGTAAAAGTATTGAGGAGGAAATTTATGAAAAAGAAACTAACCTATGATATTTATTTTGAGATTATTTTTTATATTTTACTTGCAGCATATTTAATCTATGGAATAATAAATAAAGATTTGATTTTATTATATTCAACAGGGTTAACCTTTATAACTTTAATTTTACCTAGACTTATATGTAAAGTTGCAAAAATAAAATTATCTCCATTTTTAAATTTTATAATTGTAGGCTTTATATTTATTTCAATGTTTTTAGCTAAGGTAAATAACTTTTATGCAATACCACACTGGGACACTTTTTTACATACTGTATCAGGAATATTAACCTTTATACTTGGTTATATGTTATTTTTATATCTTAATAATTACAAAACTGACAATGTAAATTCTTTAGTTATAGCTATTTTTTCCATGATATTTGGAATTGCTTGCACAGCAGTATGGGAAATGTGGGAATTTTTCACTGATCAAACCTTTGGATTAACTGCTCAAATAAGCTTATTTGATACTATGAAAGATATAATAACAGGAAGTATATTCCCTATAATTTTAGCTCCATCTTTAAATAAGTTTTTAAAGGGGAAAAAGAATAGATTATTTCAAGATTTAACAGACTTTATGAGAGAAAACAATAAAAGAAAATAGAGTTAAGGAGAGTATGATGTATCAAAAGAACTAAGTTATAAGTTTTAGTTTTGATACATCATATTTTTTTATAGTAAAAAATATTGATTTATTATTAATTAATTATGGATAAAAGGTTAAAAATAAATTTTTTCTTCTTTTATTATAGTGATTAAGGCTTTTTTATTTTAGAATCTAAGGGAAGACTTTTAAGTGGGGAGGCTTTAACATGTTTAGGGAAGAATTTAGTAATGTTATTAGTGTAGGCAGAGGTAAGATTGATCTGCTAAATAATAGTAAGGGACGTTATTTAGTATATGCTATGCTTGCTGGACTTTACGTAAGTTTTGGTATAATGCTAGCATTTACCATAGGAGGAATATTAGATAGTGCTAATTCTCCAAGCACTAAAATAATAATGGGAGCATCTTTTGGAGTAGCCTTGAGTTTAGTAGTTTTTGCAGGATCAGAACTTTTTACAGGAAATAATTTTGTAATGACTATAGGAATGCTAAACAAAGAGGTAACATTTAAAGAATGCGGAAAAGTATGGGGACTAGCTTACGCTGGTAATTTTTTAGGATCTATAATAGCTGCTTTAGGTTTTATATGGGCAGGATTAACTACAGGCAGTGTAAGTGATTTTATGATTAAAACTGCGGAAATAAAAATAAGCTTGCCACCAGAGCAATTATTCATAAGAGGAATATTCTGTAATATATTAGTATGCTTAGCTGTATGGTGTACCTTTAGATTAAAAACAGAAACATCAAAGTTAATAATGATATTCTGGTGTCTTTTTGCCTTTGTAACATCTGGTTTTGAACACAGCATTGCAAATATGAGCTTATTAGTAATAGGAGTTATATTAACAAAGGGAGCTACTATAACAGTAGCAGGAAGTTTGTATAATCTATTTTTTGTTACATTAGGAAATATACTAGGTGGTGTTCTTTTAGGAGTGACCTACTATTATATATCTAATAAAAAAGTAGAAAATAAAAAACTAGTTCATATTCAAAAATAGCTTTTTATAAAACTTACAAAGATTATTAAGAGGATTCTATTAATTCTTAGAATATGTTTGTAAGTTTTTTTATTATATTTTCATAAAATCCTATTTTATATTTTTCTTTTAAATGTTAAAAATATAATTATATAAGTTCTATTATTTAATGAAATTTTGTGTTAAATTAGATTATATTGTGTTTGAATAATAAGATTTTTATAGAGTAGGAGAGATTATGAAAGCATTAAGTAGTGATAAATTAAAAGATATAAGTTTCTTTTCGGGACTTAATGATGAAACCTTAAAATATATAGAGAAAAATTCTAAAGTTTTAAAAAAGAAAAAGGGAGAGCATATTTTTAGAGATAAAGATAAGGTTCAGGATATTTTTATTGTTTTAAAAGGAAAAGTAACCCTATATAAAATGAATGAATATGGGCAAAAGAGAATAGTTTACATACTTGGAGAGGAAAGCTTTTTAAATGAAGTAATAGTTGATGATTTACCTGCCTCAATAAATGGAGAAGCTTTTGAAAACTCAATAATACTGAGTATAGATAAAAATAAATTGCTAAATATAATGAGCCAAGATTTTGAGCTTACCAAGATTGTTTTAAATGAAATGAGCAAAAAGGTAAGAAGATTATATAGACAAATGAAAAATGTAACTCCAATAAAATTAGAAAAAAGAGTAGCAGCAAAGCTTTGGAAGTTAAGCAAGGATTATGGAAAAGAAGTACCAGAGGGTACACTTATTGATTTGGATATAAGTATAACTTACTTAGCAGATATGTTTGGTTCTCCAAGGGAAAGTGTATCTAGAGCTATTAAAACTTTAAAAGATGAAAATTTAATAATAAAAGAAAATAAAAAGATAATAGTACCTGATAGAGAAAGAATTGCTGCATATTTTAAGTCATTAATATAAAGAAACTTTAAAAAATAAATATTGTGAGCTTTTACTTATTTTTTATTTTGTAATTTAAGAATTTTTACAGTGTAACAAAAATCACATACTCAATAAAACTTTATTCTTATAATAGACTTTGTTAAATTCTTAATTATTAAAATATTATAAACAAATGAAGGAAAAAAACTTTCATTATTATAATCTATTAGAATTTATTTAATTTCAAAATAAAGTTAAATTTAAGAGGTGTTTTATTATGGGTTTAAGGCTTACAAAAGACAATTTTGATAAGATAATAGACTGTTTAAAAAAAGAATATAAGATATACGCTCCTAAAGTTATGGAAGGTAAAGGAAGATTTTCAGATACTGACATGACAAGATATGGAGAAATAGATTCTATAAATGATATTGAGTTTTCAAAGAAGTCAGATTTTTCATATAAAGAAGTTTTACTTCCAATAACTCAAACTTTATTCTTCTTTACTGAAGACAAATTTAGTGAAGCAAGTGTAGAGGAAAAGAATATATTAATTTTCTTAAGAAGCTGTGATATGCATTCATTAAGAAGAATTGATGATATATACTTAAGAAATGGTTTTGAAGATCCTTATTACAAAAAACTAAGAGAAAAAGCTAAGTTTATAGTAATGGGATGTGAAAATAGCTTTGATAATTGTTTCTGTGTAAGCATGGGAACTAATAAGACAGATGAATATTCAGCATATATAGGATTAGATAATGATGAAGTTTTATTAGATATAAAAGATGAAGAGTTATCAAAAATCTTTGAAGCAGTAGAAAGTAATAAAGAAGAAGTTTCACCAAAGTTTGTAGAAGAAAATGAAACTAAGGTTGAAGTTCCAGAAGGAATTGATTTAAACATAATCAAATCAACTGTATGGAATGAATACTCAGAAAGATGTATAGCTTGTGGAAGATGTAACTTTGTATGTCCAACATGTACTTGTTTCACAATGCAAGATGTATTCTACAAAGATAATGAGAATGCCGGTGAAAGAAGAAGAGTTTGGGCTTCATGTCAAGTAGATGGATATACAGATATGGCTGGTGGACATAGCTTTAGAAAAGATAAAGGTCAAAGAATGAGATTTAAAGTTATGCACAAAGTATATGACTACAAAAAGAGATGGGGATACCATATGTGTGTTGGATGTGGTAGATGTGATGATATCTGTCCAGAATACATATCTTTTTCAGAATGTGTAAATAAACTTAAAGATGCTGTAGAAGAGGTGAAAGATAATGCATAATGAATATACTCCTTTTATATCAAAAATATTAAACGTAAAAAAACATACTGACATAGAATATACTTTTAGAATGGAATTTAAAGGTGATGTTAAGCCAGGACAATTCTTTGAAGTTTCTCTTCCAAAGTTTGGAGAGGCTCCAATATCAGTAAGTGGTATAGGAGAAGACTATGTGGAACTTACAATAAGAAGAGTTGGAGTAGTAACAAATGAAATATTTGAAAAATACGAAGGAGATAAACTTTTCTTAAGAGGACCTTATGGTAATGGCTTTGATGTTAATAACTATAAAGGAAAAGAAGTTATAGTTGTTGCTGGAGGAACTGGACTTTCACCAGTTAAAGGAATAGTAGATTATTTCTCACAAAATCCACAAGATGCAGAAAGCTTTACTCTTATAAGTGGATTTAAAGGACCAAAGGATATTCTTTTCAAAGATGACATGAAAGAATGGGAAAAGAATATGAATATGATCATAACTGTTGACTCAGCTGAAGAAGGTTATGAAGGAAATACAGGACTTGTAACTAAGTATATTCCTGAATTAGAAATAAAAGATATGGATAATGTTCAAGTTATAGTTGTTGGTCCTCCAATGATGATGAAGTTTACAGTTTTAGAATTCTTAAAAAGAGGAATTAAAGAAGAAAATATTTGGATATCTCAAGAAAGAAAAATGTGTTGTGGATTAGGTAAATGCGGACACTGTAAAATCGATGATACATATATATGCTTAGATGGACCAGTATTCAACTACACTAAGGGTAAACTTTTAATAGATTAGGAGGAAAAGGACTATGTCTTTAGATATAAATACTAAAAAACTTAAGAAGAACGCTTTTAGGGTAACTAAAAGAAGAGGATATACAGCATCAAGAATAAGAGTTCCAGGTGGACACTTAGATGCTAAGTTATTACTTAACATTCAAGAAATAGCTGATACTTATGGAGATGGTACAGTTCATATCACTACTAGACAAGGTTTTGAAATACCAGGAATAGATATGAAAGATATACCAGAAGTAAATAAAAAGCTTCAACCTATTATAGAAGCTTTAGAAATAAATCAAGAAAATCCAGGAGATGGATACAATGCAGCAGGAACAAGAAACGTTTCAGCATGTATAGGAAATAATGTTTGTCCATTTGCTAATTACAATACAACAAATTTTGCTAAGAAAATAGAAAAAGCAATATTCCCAAATGATTTACACTTCAAAATAGCTTTAACTGGATGTCCAAATGATTGTATTAAAGCGAGAATGCATGACTTTGGTATTATAGGTATGACAGAGCCACAATATGAAAGAAATAGATGTGTATCTTGTGGAGCCTGTGTTAGAGCTTGTAAGAAGAAAGCTACAGGAGCTTTAAGTTTTGAAAACTTCAAAGTAGTTAGAGATGGAAGCAAATGTATTGGTTGTGGAGAATGTGTTATGAATTGCCCAACAAATGCATGGACAAGAAGTAAAGAAAAATACTACAGATTAGCTATAATGGGTAGAACAGGAAAGAAAAATCCAAGGTTAGCAGAAGATTTTATCCTTTGGGTAGATGAGGATAGCATCATAAAAATTATCTTAAATACTTATAAATATGTTACAGAATATATTGCTAAAGATGCTCCAGGTGGAAAAGAGCACATTGGATACATAATAGACAGAACTGGATTTATGGAATTCAAGAAGTGGGCTTTAGAAGGAGTAACTTTATCTGAAAAAGCATTAATGAAAAACAATGTTTATTGGAGCGGAATACATTATACAAACGGATTTTAATAAAAAAGCACTCTATTTATAGAGTGCTTTTATTTATATAAGCTACTAATTATAATAAATATGTATTTTTCATATAACTAATACAATTATTTCATTGGGCATATATAATTTTTATGATATTATAAAATAGAGTGTTTTAATAAAATTTTAACATATGATATAAAAACTTAGGAGGCAGTTCATGATAGGAGTTATAGGGGTTAAAAGGAATGTAGATATAGCAATAAGAGAAAAATTAGCCTTATATCCTAAAAAACATAAGAAATACGTAGGAGAATTATTAAATTCATTTAAAGAAGTTGTAATATTAAATACTTGTAATAGAACAGAGATTTATTTTAATTGCACTGAAGAGATTTCAGAGGATGAAATTTTTGATAAAATTTTTAATGTGTTCAATTGGAATGATGATTTGAAAAAATATATGTTTTTATCAAAGGAAAAGAGAGCAGTAACCCATCTTATGGAGGTTATTTGTGGCTTTCATTCAAGAATTTTAGGTGAAGATCAAATTCTAGGACAAATTAAAGATGCTTATAAAACAGCTATTTCGGATAATAGTATTTCATCAGAATTACAAAAGATGTTTGAAATAGCTATTGCTTGTGGTAAAAAATTTAAAACAGAATGTAAAATGTTTGAAGTTCCAGTTTCATCAGTATCAATATCAATAAATAGTGCCCTATTAAAAGGATGCAAAAAATTTATGGTATTAGGATATGGAGAAATTGGGAAGTTAGCAATTAAACATCTTTTAAGTCATAAAGTAGAGTGTATTTATTTAATAGTAAGGGATAAGAGTAAGGCAAGTGATTTAGAGGGTGAAATTGTAGAAGTTTTAGATTTTAATGAAAAAAATCATGTTATAAATGAGGTTGATTGTATAGTTTCTTGTACAGCAGCACCTCATACAGTAGTTAGAAATGAAGATATAAAAACTGAAGGTGACATAATACATATATATGATTTAGCTGTTCCAAGAGATGTCGATAAGGAATTATCAGAAAAAGAGAGAGTAATCCTTAAGGATATAGATGAAATAAGTAAGATTGATGATAAGAATAAAAAAATAAGAAAAGAAAGAATGGAAGAGTATAAGCATATAGTTGAAGAGAGCATAGAGGAATTTTTAAACTGGCTTAAAATAAGAGAAGTTTCAAGTAAAATAAGAAACATAAAAATAAGAGAAAATGAAATTTGTAGTGAAAGAATAAAGACTTTTTCTAATAAGGGAAATGGAGAAAATGCTAAATTAGCAGAAAGAATGATAAAAAGTACAGCTGATGCTTATGTTAATAGGGCAATAGAACTTTTAAAAAGTGAAGCCTTAAAGGGAAGTGATAGTTCTTGTGCAGAAATAATAGAGAAGATATTTTTAACTTAGTACCAATAAACATTATAAGTAGTAAATTTCATGTTAAGGTAATAGGTGGAGGAAAAGCAGCCACCATAAAGATTAAAGGATTATTAGAAAAAGGTTGTTATGTACATATTTTATCTAAGGAGTTTTCAAAGGAAATCTTAGATATTGAAAATAAAAATTTAAAACTTGAAAAGGGAACCTATTATAAAGAGTTTATAAAAGATGCTCATCTTATAATAATAGCTGTGGATGAAAGTTCTCTGGTAGATAAGATAAGCAAGGATTGTGATGAGGAGTACAAACTATATTTAAATGCAGCTAATTATAAAGAGGGTATGGTGGCTATTCCTTACAGTAGATGTTATGAAAATCTAGGCTTTAGTATAAGTAGTAAATTAGGATCGCCTAGAATAACTAGGGCTATAGGAGAAGAAGTATCAAATATTATTAAGGAAAATGACATATACTCAATTAAGGTAGCTAAGATTAGAGAAAAAGCTAAAAAAGAAGAAGTAAAGGATAATATAATAGAGATTATTTCAAGTAAAGAATTTAAAAATGCCCTTTTAGAAAAAAGAGAATATGAATACTTAAGAAATCTTTTAGGAGAAGAATTAGCTAATTCCTTAACTTTAGGATTAAAGTAAATATAACAGAATTTTTTATGAAAATATAAAAATAATCAAAATGCGAGGTTTGGAGTAATGGAATTAATAATAGCGACTAGAAAAAGTAAGTTAGCACAAGTGCAAACTGAAAAAGTTATGGAACTTTTAAAAGAAAAGGAAAATGTAGATAGTAAGAAACTTTTAGTTATGACAGAAGGTGATAGAAGACTAGATGTTTCATTAAATAAAATAGGTGGAAAGGGGCTATTTGTAAAGGAGATAGAACTAGCTCTTTTAAATAAAGAAGCTCATGGAGCCGTTCATAGTATGAAAGATGTTCCTTTTGAACTTCCTAGCGAATTTGAGCTTGTTGCAATGCCCGAAAGAGAAGATATAAGAGATGCCTTTGTATCTTTAAATGGATCAACTTTATCTAATTTAAGAAAAGGAGCTAGAATCGGAACTAGCAGTATAAGACGTGCGGAACAATTGAAGTTATTTAGAGATGATTTAGAGATTGTTCCAATTAGAGGTAATGTTCAAACTAGAATAAAAAAAATAACTGAAGAAAATTTAGATGGAATAATTTTAGCGGCAGCAGGATTAAAAAGACTTGGTATGGAAGATGTAATAAGTGATTATTTTGATCCAAAGGTATTTTTACCTGCTATTGGTCAAGGAGCATTAGGAATAGAGTGCTTAAAAGGTGGAGAATTTAATGACTATTTTAAAGCTTTAGATAGCAAAGAGGTTAGAACTACTGTTGAAGCTGAAAGAAGCTTTATGAAGGTATTAAACGGAGGATGTCATAGTCTTATAGGTGCTTATTCAGAAGTTAAAGATAATGACTTATATATGATAGGTACATTTACTGTAAATAATAGAATAGTTAAAAAAGATATATTAGGAAATAAAGAAGATAATATATTATTAGGAAAAAAACTTGCAGAAAAAATATTAGGAGAGGTCTAGGAGGAACTATGAGTAAAAAAGCATATATAATAGGGGCAGGTCCTGGAGATGAAGAGTTATTAACACTTAAAGCAATAAATGCATTACAAAAATGCACAGCAGTCTTATATGATAGATTAGTTGGGAATAATATACTTAATTATTTAAATGATGACTGTGAGATTTACTATTGTGGAAAAGAGCCAGGATGCCATTATAAAACACAGGAAGAGATAAATGAAAGTATAGTTGAACTTGCTAAAAAAGGTCATGTTGTTGGTAGAGTAAAAGGTGGAGATCCATATGTTTTTGGAAGAGGTGGAGAAGAAGTATTAGCCTTAGTAGAAGAAAACATACCTTTTGAAGTTATTCCAGGGGTTACTTCACCTATTTCTGTTTTAAATTATGCAGGTATACCAATAACACATAGAGGATTAGCACAGAGTTTTCATATTGTAACAGGAATGTCAGCAAGAACTTTAAATGTAAATTGGGAAGCTTTATCAAAAGAAAATGGAACATTAGTATTTATGATGGGACTTTCAAATTTAGAAACAATTGTTGAGAATCTTTTAGAAAATGGTAAAGATATAGAAACTCCTTGTGGAGTAGTAATGAGAGGAACAACTTCAAAGCAAAGAAAGGTTATTGGAACATTAGAAAATATATGTAAAAAAGTTAGAGAAGCTAAGTTAGAATCACCTTGTATAATAGTTGTTGGAGATGTTGTTTCATTAAATGAAAAACTTTCATGGTATGAAAAATTACCTCTATTTGGAGCTAATATTTGTTTAACAAGATCTAAGGAACAATCTAAGGAGATTAAGTGGAAATTAAAAGAGTTAGGTGCAGAAGTAACAGAAATAAACTCTATAAAAATAAAAGAAACTGCTCATAATTTAGATGAATATATTAATACTTTAGAAAAATATGATCATATAGTATTTACTTCAGTAAATGCTGTTAATGTATTCTTTGATTATTTAGTAAAAAATCAATTTGATATAAGAAAAATAAAAGCAGATTTTGCTGTACTAGGAAAAGCAACTAAAAAAGCTTTAATAGCTAGAGGAATTGTACCAAGCATAATGGCTCATTCATTTACAGCGGAAGGTTTATTTGAAGTTTTAAAAGATAATATTAAAGAAGGAGAAGAAGTATTAATTCCATGTTCTTCTTTAAGCAGAGAATACTTGTTTGATAATTTAGCTTCTTTAGGAGCGAAATGTCATAGAGTTAATATTTATGATACTGTATGCGGAGATGTTAAAAATCCAAGAGCTTTCAAGGAAGTTGATATGGTATTATACACAAGTCCTTCAACGGTTAAAAACATGATTGATATGATTGGACTTGAAGCTCTTAAAGAGAAAGTAAGCATAGCTATAGGACCTATAACCTTAAAAGCTTTAAATGAAAGTGGAATTGAAGGAAAAATGTGCAAAACACATTGTGGAGATGGATTTTTAAGTGAAATTGAGGGTATATGGCAAGAGGTTAAAAAATAAATTTGTGGTAAAATTAATTTTATAGGCAAATTACAAACAAATTAGGAGGAAAGATTATGATAAAGAGAGGAAGAAGACTTAGAATAAATAAGGAAATGAGAGACCTTGTTAGAGAAAATATTTTAACAGCAAATGACTTTATATTTCCTATATTTGTAGTTGAAGGAAACAACATAAAAAAGGAGATAAGTTCTCTACCAGGAAACTATCATGTATCTTTAGATAGATTAAATGAAATAGTTGATGAAGTGGTAGCTTTAAATATAAAAGGTGTAATTATATTTGGTCTTCCAGAACATAAAGATGCTTGTGGATCAGAGGCTTATTCTGATGAAGGAATTGTTCAAAAAGCAATTAGAAAATTAAGAGAAGATTATGAGAACTTATTAGTAATAACTGATGTTTGTATGTGTGAATATACTAGTCATGGTCATTGTGGAATAATAGAAGGAAAAGATGTAGATAATGACAAAACTTTAAGTTTCTTAGATAAAATAGCAGTTTCACATGCTAAGGCTGGTGCTCATATGGTAGCTCCTTCAGATATGATGGATGGAAGAATATTATCTATGAGAAATGCTTTAGATGAAGCTGGGTTTGTTAATGTTGGAATAATGAGTTATTCAGCAAAATATTGCTCAGCTTTCTATGGACCTTTCAGAGAAGCTGCTAATTCAGCACCACAATTTGGTGATAGAAAAACTTATCAAATGGATCCTGCAAATTCAAGAGAAGCCATAAAAGAAGTAGAGCAAGACATAGAAGAGGGTGCAGATATAGTTATGGTTAAACCTGCCTTATCATATTTAGATATTGTTAAGGAAGTAAGAAATAAAGTTGATGTACCAGTTTGTGTTTATAATGTAAGTGGTGAATTTGCTATGGTTAAGGCAGCAGCTAAACTTGGACTTATAAATGAAAAACAAGTAGCTTTAGAAATGCTTTTATCAATGAAAAGAGCAGGAGCAGATATGATAATAACTTATTATGCTATAGAAGCTGCTAAATGGTTACAAGAATAGTTTAAGACTATAATATAATGAAAAATATTTGCTTAACAATCTTATAGTTAGGAGAATGAATATGGACAGAAATAAAGAAATATTTGAAGAATCAAAAAAATATATGCCAGGTGGGGTTAATAGTCCTGTAAGATCTTTTGGAAGTGTTGGAATAAATCCTCCAGTAATAAAAAGTGGTAAAGGAGCTATGATAAAGGACGAGAATGGAAATGAATATATTGACTTTGTTTTAGCTTGGGGACCAATGATATTAGGTCATTGTGATGAAGATGTGGTAGAGGCAATAAAGAAAACTTCAGAGGAAAGTATAGCCTTTGGTGCTTCAACAAAATTAGAATTAGACTTAGCTAAACTTTTATGTGAAACATTAGACAATGTTGACATGATAAGGATGGTAAACTCAGGTACAGAGGCTACTATGAGTGCTGTAAAGTTAGCAAGAGGATACACAAAGAAGGATAAAATAATTAAGTTTGCAGGATGCTATCATGGACACTTTGATGGTTTCTTAATAGAAGCTGGATCAGGAGTATTAACAGAAGGAATTCCAGGATGTTTAGGTGTTCCAGAGGAAAGCATAAAGAATACTTTAATAGGAATATACAATGATGAAAAGCAAGTTGAAGAATTATTTGAAAAATACGGAAATGATATTGCTGGAATAATAATAGAGCCAGTTGCTGGAAATATGGGAGTCGTTAAATGTGAACCTAAGTTTATGAGAAAACTTAGAGAATTATGTGACAAATATGGAGCACTTCTTATATTTGATGAAGTTATGTGTGGATTTAGAGTAGCATATAAAGGAGCACAAACTTTATTTGATGTTAAGCCAGATTTAGTTACTTATGCTAAAATAATGGGTGGTGGACTACCTTGTGGAGCATATGGTGGAAGAAGAGAGATAATGGAAAACTTATCACCATTAGGTGGAGTTTATCAAGCTGGAACAATGTCAGGAAACCCAATAGTAATGAGTGCAGGACTTGCAACAGTTAAAAAACTTTATGAAAATCCATCATACTATGATCATATTGAAAAAATAGGATCAAAACTTGAAAAGGGAGTTCTTGAAATAGCAAAGAAAAAAGGTTTAGGTCTTGTTGTTAATAGACAAGGTGGCATGATGACTTTATTCTTTACTGATTTAAAAGAAGTTAAGTGTTATGATGATGTAAAAACTTGTGATGGAGAAAGATTTAAGAGATACTTCTTACATATGTTAAACAAAGGATTTAACATACCACCATCACAATTTGAGGCAATGTTCTTAAGTGTAAAACATACAGAAGAACATATAGAGAAATTCTTAGAAGCTTTTGAAAGCTTTGAAGGATAATAAAATTTAAAAAGTTTTAAATGAATGCTGATTTTTAGGTATATATTTAAGAAAAGACTTAATTTAATAGAAAGCTTTATTACAAATTAAATATACTTATATGTTTTTGTATTAGAAATTTTCTTCTTAATTAAGATATTTATACCTATAAATCAGCTTTAATTTTATAATTAGAAATTTAATTAAGTGGGGTATTTATGAGAGAAAGAGTGAAGTTAAAAAAAGACAAAGAATGTGATGTTTTTGTAATGGGAGCTGGAATTGCAGGAATTATGGCAGCAATTGAAGCCTCTAATAATGGTCAAAAGGTAATAATCTCTAGTAGTTCAAATATCTTTTCAGGATCAAGCTTTTATCCTGGTACATGGGGTTTAGGTTTAATAGGGCCAGAGGATAGAAATGATGAAGAGGATTTAGCTAAGACAATTAAAGAAGTTGGGTGCAATGTTGTAGATGAGGAATTAGTAGAAACCTTTGTTAAAAATATTAATCCAAGTATAGATTTATTAAAAGAAATGGGTGTTAAGCTTAAAGAAGCTAATAATTCAGGGGAAAAAGAATTCATTCCATGTTTTGACCATAAAAATAGAAATTGGAATGGTATTTTATTTGAAAGTGCAAAAAAAGTTTTAGACCATAAGTTAAAGAGTAATAAAGTTTTGGAATATCCTTTTTCAGAGGTAATTGAAATAGTAAAGGAAGATAATAAGATTATAGGTGTAATACTTATTAACAGTTTAAATAAGCTTGAGTTTATAAAATGTAAAGCATTTGTAATTGCCTCTGGAGGAATAGGTGGTTTATTTAAATATAGGTTAAATACTAAAGATATAACAGGTATGGGACAAGCTTTAGCTTTAAAAGCTGGGTGTAACTTAACAAATATAGAATTTATGCAAATGATGCCAGGATATATAAAGCCCTGTCCAAAAACTATATTTAATGAAAAAACATTTAAATATATAGAAGCTAGAAATGAAGAGGGAGAAGATGTATTTAAAGATATAGAAAACTTAAGAGAAAAGCTTGAAAAAAGATCAACTTATGGACCTTTTACTTCAAGATTAGACTCTAAGGACATTGACTATGCTATATTTAAAGAGTTTATGAAAAATAAAAATGGAGTTACTGTTAGGTATAAAGATAGTTTAAAAAATAATATGCCTGAGTTTATTGAAGTTTATTTTAAGTGGTTAAAGGAAAATAAACATCTTACCCCAGATGATGAAATAAATATTGGAATATTCTTTCATGCAGCTAATGGAGGGATTAGCATAAATAAATGGGCAGAAACAAAGGTAGATGGATTATTTGCAGCTGGAGAATGTACAGGTGGTATGCATGGTGCAGACAGAATAGGGGGATTATCTACAGCAAATGGTCTTGTTTTTGGTAAAATAGCTGGAAAAAGTGCTAGTAGATATGCTTCTAGTAAAAGTTTAAGTGAAAAAGAAGAAGTAGAATTTGCACTTTATGAAATAGAAGGAGCAGAGGATCTTATTTTAGAAGTTCAAGAAATAATGTTTAAAAATGCAATGATAGAAAAAAGTGAAGTAGGTGTTAAAAATTCACTTTTAAAGTTAGAGGAAATATCTAAGGGTTTTGTATATAAGAAAGAAGTAAATATGGAGAATTTAAGAAACTCATATAGACTAGAAAACAATATATTATTATGCAAGGCCATATTAAAAGCAATTGACCTTAGAAAAGAAAGTAGAGGTTCTCACTATAGAAAGGATTATCCAAAGGCAAATAAAAACATGGATAAGATGATAATGGTAGAGTTATGTGATGATATTAAAGCTTATTTTAAAGAAAATTAGAATTACTATAAATAATAAAATTTTAATAGCTTTTTAAGATAGTATTTTATTTATATTTAGAAATCAATACTATTTTAAAATAGTGGTTAATTAATATAATTTAAAGTTTTGTAATTTATTATTAATAAAAAATACAGTGTATGATCATACACTGTATTTTTCTACATTAAAGGAGATACTAATCTTATTATGGATTCTCCAATTCTTGAGATAATAGATCGTTTTTCAAAACTTTCAAGGGTTACTTTAGTACAAACCTCTAGGTCTTTAAAGAATTGCTCTTCCATAGATTTTGAAATAGCTTCATTATATATAAATATATTGCTTTCAAAGTTTAAAGAAAAGCTTCTTATATCCATGTTAGCTGTTCCTACACTACATATAGAAGAGTCTGCCACTATGGTTTTAGCGTGAAGAAAGCCCTTTTCATATAAGTAGATCTTTGCACCAGCATTTAATAAGGATTCAAAATAAGAGTTTGCTATCCATCCCATAAATTTATGATCAGGATTACCAGGTAGCATTATTTTTACATCAACTCCAGATAAGGCAGCAAGTCTTAAAGCTTCAAGCATAGGTTCATCAGGGACAAAATAAGGAGTTTGTATGAAAAGATTTTTCTTAGCTGAATTTATAATTTTAAAATATCCATTTTTTATTTGTTGTTCAGTATGGTCAGGACCAGAGGAAACTATTTGAGCTCCAATAATCTTCTTTGGCAAATCAGTTGAATGAGGATTTATAAAATATTTTTTTAAATCTATGTCTAAATCTGATTCATCAGCATAACTCCAATCTAAAAGGAATCTTCCTTCTAAATCATTAATAGCAAGACCCTTTATTTTTGTATGAGTATCACGCCAATGACCAATATTTTTATCCTTTCCAAGATATTCATCACCTATATTAAATCCACCTAAAAAAGCAACTTTGCTATCTATAATAAGTATCTTTCTATGATTTCTATAGTTAATTCTCAAGTTTATATATTTGCAAAAGCCAGGAAAAAATATTTTAAAATCTCCACCAGCTGCCTTTAATTTATCTATATCTTTTTTGTGTATAGAATTACCAATAGAATCTACTAGTAATTTTACTTCAACACCTTCCTTAGCTTTCTTAGTTAAGGCATGTAAGATTTTTTTACCTATTTCGTCGCTTTTAAAAATATAAAATTCCATATGAATAAAATTTTCGGCTTTATTTATTTCATCAAGCATTTCTTCAAAAAGACTCTTAGCATCAAAATATAAATCTATATCATTACGTTGAGTGTAAGTTGAATTGTCATTATTAAAGTTCATCATTATTAAGTCCTTATATTTTAAAGAAATATTATCTAATTTGTAGTGAGACTTAAATGAATTTAAATATTTTTGTTTTGTCTTGTCATCTAGAATTTTTCTTTTGAAGTTTTTTTCACGGGTAATATTTTGACCAAATAAAATGTAGATTATAAATCCTAATATGGGTAGAAAGGTTAATATTAAAATCCAAGCCCAAGTAGTTTGGGGATTTCTTCTTTCAATAAAGATTATGGAAATAATAAACACAATATTTATTAAGAATATCATATTTAAAAATAAGTGCATAAGAATTCCTCCTTTGTATTTAAAAAAGTTTATCAGTCTAAATTTTTTAATATATATTAGACTGATAAACTAAAAATGTTACCTTATATATATTTGTTCTAAAAGTTCATTTATGTTGACAGTACAATTTTCAGGGGTAGATGCTAAAAGCTTTATTCCCTTATAGCTTATTCTAAGTTTACATTTACTATTTTTAAGTTCACTAGCAAACTCTAATATTGAATTCTTATCTAAGTCCATATTAAAGGAACTTAATATAGTAAGATAAAGATATTCTGTGTAAAGATATTTATGACTTGCATAATTTTCGTAAGAATCTATGCCTTCACATAGGAATTTAACATAATCATCTATATGCTTAAATATTTCAGAAAGTCTATCCCTATAAATAAATTTTATAGAGTCAATTTCTAAGAAGGCTTTATTTAAAGAGGATAAAATATCTTCTTTTATTATTGACACTTCTTCAGCTGAAAAAGTTAAATAAAGATTTAAATAAGAATCTCTATTAGAAAAAATAGTTTCTAAGTATCTTATAAAGGAATAAAAATCCTCTCTGTTGTTACCAGGTTCTATTTGAAATAATATTTTAAAGAACAAGTTCCAATGAAAATCATAATTCATAGCATGAGCTAGTTTATTTCCAATTGAATTAGAAAATTCTGAGTCAAAACATAAGGGCTCAGCACCTATAGATAATTTGTTTTTAAAAGATATGGAATCCTTAAAAACTTCGTTTAATCTTACTGAGGTATTTACAAAGGTATTATAATATTCTTGAGAAGTATTACAATTATTTTTAGTAAATATATAATCTATTATTATGTCACAGGCATTTCTAAAATCAACAGATATACCTAAATCATGTTTTACTTTAGAAGAGTATATATCATATATCATTTTAGAAAGTAAAATTTCAATACCTTCCTTCTTTAATCCAACTCCATTAGAATTATCCATGTGAGAATTAACATGGTTGAATATAGTTAGAAGTTGATTATCGATTAAACATAAATTGTTTTTAATAGAATTAAGTATATTCTTATAAAATTTATCCCCTAAAATCATATTATAGTTTTTATATATTATCTTATGTTCAATTTCACCCCAAAAATTATTTACCATAGATTTTATTTGAAGTTCAAAATTAAACTTTTCTTCTTCATTTAGAATAAAACCATCTATTCTATATAATTCAAAACCATTTTTTTGTTTTAAGGGTTGATGTTCTCTAAGGTCTAAAAATATATTTGGATTTTGTGATGAGTAAGAAAATCCATCTTTATTAGTGCAATTAAATATTGTTCTTATAAATTTAAATATATGTTCTTCATCTTCTATAAATCTACATTCTATTCTGACACCTATTAAATCAGATAGGTTTCTAAATAAATCCGTAGGGGAATCATATTTTATGTAATAATTATGTCTTATTATTTTCTCTTTTAAACTAGAAGCTGATTTTACTCTAGTTGATATATTAAAAAATCCTTCACAAGAGTTCTCTAGTAGAGAGTAGAAAAAATCATCAAGCAGATTTGCACTATAGGCTAAATCTTTTTTCATCTCCTTAAGTAATTCTAAAGTACCTTTTGTAAATTCAAAAACTTTTAATTCCAAATTTAAAACACCGTCCTTGTTAGTTTATAAGTAAAGTCAGTATAGTTTAATAATACCAACATATAGTAAGTATAACAATAGAGGAATTTTAAATAATATTATATATAAATACTTTTATAAAAATGAATAATTTGTTAATAAAATCTCTTTAGAATTAAATATTAATTATATAAATGATTTATTAATAATAAATTATAAGAAAAAAACAGTAGTAATTAATAAATTATGAAAGTGAAAAATAGACTTTGACTTTCTTTGACTTTTATAGTATTATAATTACATGAGATACAAAAAAGAGAATATTGAGGTGATAAAATGAATGCAGATAAAATGACATTAAGAGTACAACAAAGCTTAAACGATGCTTATGAAATAGCAGTTAAATATAATAATCAACAATTAGATATAATTCACTTATTTTCAGCATTAGTAAATCAAAAAGATGGTTTAATTCCTAATATATTTGAAAAAATGGGTGTTAATATAGATTCATTAAAAAGAGACATTCATGTTCAAATAGATAGAATGCCTAAGGTTTTAGGAGAAGCAGCACAATCATCAGGGGTTACTGCTACAAGAAGAATAAATGAAGTATTAATAAAGGCAGAAGAAATTTCAAAACAATTTGAAGATTCATATATAAGTGTTGAGCATGTAATGCTTGCAATGATTGATATAGATAAAAATGGAGCTGTAGGAGAAATCTTAAGAAAAAATAACATAACTAAAGATGGATTCCTAAAGGTTTTAAATGAAGTTAGAGGAAGTCAAAGAGTAGATTCACAAGATCCAGAAGGAACTTATGAAGCTTTAGATAAATACGGTACTAATTTAATAGAACTTGTAAAACAACATAAATTAGATCCTGTTATAGGAAGAGATGAAGAAATAAGAAGAGCTGTTAGAATTCTTTCAAGAAAAACTAAGAATAATCCAATACTAATAGGAGAACCTGGAGTTGGTAAAACTGCTATAGTTGAAGGCTTAGCAGAAAGAATTGTAAGAGGAGATGTACCAGAGGGACTAAAGGATAAGGTAATTATCTCATTAGATATGGGTGCATTAATAGCTGGTGCTAAATACAGAGGAGAATTTGAAGAAAGATTAAAAGCTGTTTTAAAAGAAGTTCAAAGTTCAGAAGGAAAAATACTTTTATTCATAGATGAAATTCATACAATTGTAGGGGCTGGTAAAACAGATGGTGCAATGGATGCAGGAAATTTAATTAAACCAATGCTTGCAAGAGGAGAACTTCACTGCATAGGAGCTACAACTTTTGACGAATATAGACAATATATAGAAAAGGATAAAGCTCTAGAAAGAAGATTCCAACCTGTAATAGTTGAAGAACCAACAGTTGAAGAAACAGTATCAATTTTAAGAGGATTAAAAGAAAGATTTGAAATTCACCATGGAATTAGAATCCATGATTCAGCAATAGTAGCTGCTGCAAAACTTTCTCATAGATATATTCAAGATAGATATTTACCAGATAAGGCTATAGATTTAATAGATGAAGCTGGTGCTATGATAAGAAGTGAAATAGATTCTCTTCCAACTGAATTAGATATTATAAGAAGAAAGATTTTAATGCTTGAAACTGAAAAGGAAGCTTTATCAAAAGAAAATGATGATGCATCTAAGGAAAGATTAGTTGCTTTAGAAAAAGAGCTTGCAGAGCTTCAAGATAAAAATGATGAGATGACAATTAAATATGAAAAAGAAAAATCTCATATTTCAGCAGTTAGGGACTTAAAGGCTGAGTTAGATGAAGCAAGAGGATTAGCTGAAAAATATGAAAGAGAATATGATTTAAATAAAGTTGCAGAACTTAAATATGGAAAAATTCCAGAACTTGAACGTAAAATAAAAGAACAAGAAGCAAGTATGGAAAAAGACAATGAAAATGCTTTATTAAAAGAAGAGGTTACTGAAAATGAAATTTCAGAAATAATCTCAAAATGGACTGGAATTCCTGTTACAAAACTAGTTGAAAGTGAAAGAGAAAAACTTTTAAGACTAGAAGAAGAATTAAGAGAAAGAGTAATAGGTCAAGATGAGGCTACAACTGCAGTGGCTAATGCTGTAATAAGAGCAAGAGCTGGTCTTAAAGATGAAAGAAAACCAATAGGATCATTTATATTCTTAGGACCTACTGGAGTTGGTAAAACAGAGCTTGCAAAAACTTTAGCTAGAAATTTATTTGATAGCGAAGACAATACAGTAAGAATAGATATGTCTGAATATATGGAAAAACATGCAGTATCTAGATTAATAGGACCTCCTCCAGGATATGTAGGATATGAAGAAGGGGGACAATTAACAGAAGCTGTTAGAAGAAACCCATATTCAGTAATATTATTTGATGAAATAGAAAAAGCACATGATGATGTATTTAACTTATTCCTTCAAATATTAGATGATGGTAGATTAACAGATAATAAAGGTAAAACTGTTGATTTCAAAAACACTATAATAATTATGACTTCTAACATAGGTAGTGGATACTTATTAGAAAATAAATCTAATGAAGGTATAGAAGATGATATTAGAGAAAATGTTATGAATGAAATGAAGTTAAGATTCAAACCAGAATTCTTAAACAGAGTAGATGATATCATAATGTTTAGACCTTTAAGCAGTGAAGGAATTAAGAAAATAATAGATATCTTCTTAAGAGATGTTGAAAATAGATTAAGAGAAAGAAATATAACTCTTGAAGTTACTGATGGAGCTAAGGAAATATTAGCTGAAGAAGGATATGATCCAGTATATGGAGCTAGACCATTAAAGAGATATATAAGCAATGTCTTAGAAACTGAAATAGCTAAGAAGATAATTGCAGGAGAAATTTATGATGGATCTGTTGCTTTAATAGATGGAGTAGATGGAAAAATTATAGTTTCTAGAAAATAAAATATAGTAAATTTATAAGGACCATAGGTTTAATTAAATCTATGGTCCTTATTTTTGTAATTTTAAATATATTTTTAATAAAATGATAATAAAAAACAAATTAATAATGAAAACATTTTAAATTTATAAAATTTTAATAAAAAACTGTAGAAAATTGAAAATTTTATGGTTATAATAATTTTAAAATACGAAAATAAAAAATAACAAATATAAAATTATAACTTGAAAAGGGGAGATAAAAGTGGAACTGATAGGAATAGTAATAGTAATAATAGGATTTGCACTTAAATTTGATACTATAGCAGTTGTATTAGTAGCAGGATTATCAACTGGATTAGTAGCACATATGAGTTTGTATGAAATATTAGAGAAATTAGGATCAACCTTTGTAAGCCAAAGACACATGACATTATTTATATTAACTTTACCTGTAATAGGTATGTGTGAAAGATTTGGTTTAAAAGAGAGAGCTATAACCTTAATAAAAAATATGAAAAATATGTCAACTGGGAAACTTTTAAGTTGCTATTTATTTATTAGAGAAGTTGGGGCTGCAGTTTCACTAAGATTAAGTGGACAAGCACAATTTATAAGACCACTTATAAACCCAATGGCTCAGGGAGCAGCTGTCAGTAAATATGGAGAATTAGATGATAAAAATGAAGATTTAATAAAGGGAACAGCAGCTGCAATGGACAACTATGGAAACTTCTTTGGACAAAATGTATTCTTAGCAAGTTCAGGAGTTCTTTTAATAGCAGGAACCTTAGAAGAACTAGGATATGGAGTTAATGCTTTAGATATAGCAAAAGCTTCAGTTCCAATAGCTATAATAGCTTTAATATTAGGAGTATTACAAAATAGATTATTAGATAAAAGGTTAAGTATAAACCTATCAAAGAACAAAGAAGAGATAAAATAGGGGTGATAATTAATGAATATGCAAATGATTTCTAATGCATTGCTTGAAATCTTTTATATAATAGTAGGACTTTTAATGTTAAATACTGCAATTGATACATTAAAAGACCAGAAACATAAAACTAGAATAGGAACGGCAATCTTTTGGACTATATTGTCAATCATATTTATAGCAGGAGGAGCTATTCCACCTGTAGTAGTAGGGGCATTGCTTTTAGTTATAGGAGTATTAACTGCAAGTAAACAAGTAAATATAGGAAACTTAAAAATGCCTAATTTAGATTTTGCAGAAATGCAAGCTAAAAAGTTAAAGAATAAGATTTTTTTACCTTCAATTGTAATAGCAGCTGGATCTTTAGTTATTGCACAATTTACAAGTTTATCAGGAACTGTTGCCATAGGTATAGCTTCTGTGGCAGCTGTAATAACAACTTTCTTAGTATTAAAAGCTAAACCAAAGCATTTAGTAGAGGATAGTAACAGAATGGTTCAATCAGTTGGATCTACAAGTATATTACCTCAACTTTTAGCAGCTTTAGGAACAGTATTTACAGCAGCGGGAGTAGGAGATGTTATATCATCAGGTATATCTAATTTTATTCCTGAAGGAAACATATTAGCAGGTGTAATAGCTTACTGTGTAGGAATGGCAGTATTCACTATGATAATGGGAAATGCCTTTGCAGCCTTCTCAGTTATAACTGTGGGAATAGGATTACCATTTGTATTTGCTCAAGGAGCTAATGTAGCCATAGCAGGAGCTTTAGCTCTAACTGCAGGGTATTGTGGAACATTATTAACCCCGATGGCAGCAAACTTTAACGTTATGCCAGCGGCCTTATTAGAGACAAAAGATAAGAATGTGGTTATGAAATGTCAAAGTTTATTTGCTATAATTTTATTAGTTATACATATAGCTTTAATGTATTTCTTAGCATTTTAATTAACTAGGTATTAGAAAGTAAGGAGTGTATGAGAATGAAAGTATTAATTACAGGATTTGATCCCTTTGGAGGAGAAAGTATAAACCCAGCTTTAGAAGCTGTTAAAATGATACCAGAAAATATAGAAGGAGCTCAGGTTATTAAATTAGAAATACCTACAGTTTTTAGAAAATCTCTTGAAAAAATAGAAGAAAAAATAGAGGAAATTAATCCAGATGTAGTTATTTCTGTAGGACAAGCTGGAGGAAGATTTGGTGTAACTCCAGAAAGAGTAGCTATAAATATGGATGATGCAAGAATAGAGGACAATGAAGGAAATCAACCAATAGATATTCCTATATATGAAGATGGAGAAAGTGCATATTTTAGTAACTTACCTATAAAAGCAATGGTTAAGGAAATGGTTGATAATGGAATACCTGCATCAGTTTCTAATACAGCTGGAACTTTTGTTTGTAATCATGTTATGTATGGAGTTTTATACTTAGTAAATAAAAAGTATAAAAATATAAGAGCTGGATTTATACATGTACCTTATATTCCAGCACAAGTTGTAAATAAACCTAATACACCTTCTATGTCTATTAATGATATAGCAAAAGGATTAGAGCTTAGTATAAAGGCTATAGTTTTAAATGATAATGATATTAAAACTGTAGGAGGAGCTGTTTGTTAATGTTAGAACCTAAGGTTAAAAGAAAAATCTTTGTTTATGGAAGTTTGAGAACAGGGTTTTTCAATTATGAAAAATACTTAAAAGGGAAAGTTATAAAAAGTGAATTAGGAAGGGTAAAGGGAACTTTATACCATATGCCTAAAAAAGGATATCCTGCTTTAATTGAAGGGGATGGATTTGTATATGGAGAAGTTATGACTATTCTTGATTACGAAAATGTTATAAATGCTATGGATCTTATGGAAGGATACTTAGGAGTTAATAACAAAAATAATGAATATAATAGAATTGAGATGGATGTTGAAATTTTAGGAAAGAAATCTTCTGAAAAATGCTATGTTTATTATTATGGAATGAATGATAAAGATGACTTTGAAAATAACAGTATATTAATACAAGATGGAAATTGGAGGAACTTTATGCTTAAAAAAGTTTCTTAAAGTAAAAAATAAGAGGTAAGAAAATTCTTACCTCTTATTTTGAGTTATTATTTCATTGATTGTTCGTATTTTTCTACCATTCTTTTAACCATTTCTCCACCAACGCTTCCGCATTGTCTTGAGCTAAGGTCTCCGTTGTAGTCTGAGAATGGTACTCCCATTTCATTTGCTACCTCATTTTTGAATTTTGATAAACCGTTTTTTGCTTCTGGAACTAAATGTTGTGACATTTTGAATTCCTCCTTTAAGTTTAATAAGATTTTTTTGAAAGGTTAAGTTTTTCTTTTCCTTTCAATATTATGATGTGCAGAATTGGATTTAATAATCTATAAACTTATATCCAATATAGGATTAAAAATCACATTATGGTATAAAATTACAAGTAGAATTGATTTATCTTATGAAAGTAAAATTAAATATATTTTTGAAAAAAGCTCAAACAGAATTATTATCTGTTTGAGCTTTTTAATTTATACATTAAATTTTAAATCTTTATGTGATAAGAATCCATATGAAGAATCAGCCTCTTTAACAGCTTTTATAATAGCTTTCTCCATAACTTGAGCAGCTAAAAGACCAACTACATTTATATCTGCCTTAACTTTATTTGATGAAAGAGTAAATATTGTATCACCATCAAACATAGTGTGAGCAGGGCGAATGGTTCTTCCAAAACCATTTTGAGCCATAGATGCAATTTTATTAGCTTGAGCTTTATTAAAATCACCATTAGTCACTATGCACCCAATAGTAGTATTTCCTTTAAAAACATTTTTAGGGTTAGAATAATTAGCTAATAAGCTTTCCTCTATGTTTATAAAGGAATTCCTATCTTGGCTTAAGCCACCAGCTATTATTTTATTATTATTATTAGGATCAACAATATCACCTAGGCTATTAACTCCTACAATAGCTCCTACCTTTAAATCTCCAACTTGCACTGCATAGCTTCCAAAACCACCTTTCATAGCAAGTTTTTGATTTAAGGCTTTACCTACTGTTGCGCCTGTTCCACAACCTATATTTCCGTTTTTTGAGTCAAGATAGGTTTCAGAATTTTTACAGGCTTCTAAACCCATTTCCTTATTAGGTCTTACTTTAGGATTACCACAGGCTAAGTCAAATAAAACAGCACCACATACTATAGGAACTTTAGCCACCCCTACGTCAAATCCAATATTTTTATTTTCTAGATATTCCATAACACCTGAGCAGGCATCAAGTCCAAAGGCAGATCCACCAGATAATACTACAGCATGAACTTTATCAACCATTTCCATAGGATTTAATAAATCGGTTTCTCTAGTTCCAGGAGCTCCACCACGAACATCAACTCCTCCAGAAGCACCTTCTTCACATAGTAAAACTGTACAACCTGTAGCACCTTCAAAATCTTGAGCATGTCCTAGTTTAAAACCCTCTATATCTGTAATCTTTATTTCAAACATTATAATATACACCTCCATTAAATTGTTTTATATGATTTAAATGTTATATTTTAAGAATAATACTCTATTTTACATAAGTGATAATTTACAGAGTTTAAAATTAATATAAAGTTTAAAAAATTTAAACCTTTACTAATAACTGAATAAAGTTTTAGCGTATAACTTTAAGTAAGCTATACGCTAAAATATATTTATAATCTTAAATTATCTTAAAATTTTTCTAACTCCTAATATAACAGGAATTGATATTAAGGCTGATATAAATGCCTCAGGAATTCCATTTGTAACTCCTATTCCTGCTAAGGTTAATTTTGCAGCATGTTCAGATATTCCTAGAGCAGAAGCATATCTCTCTAAATAAAAAACATATGTTAAGCCAAGTACACCTATGGTATTTGTTAAGGTTCCAATTACGGAAGCTGTACCTATAGATAGGGCTTCTTCTTTATTTTTATGTTTAAATTTAAACATGATAATCATACTTGCTAAAAAGAATAAAACACCGATTATAGCTGATATAGTTAAAGAATCTGTTAAAGCTTCAGAACTTACAAATAGAAGAACTCCAAGAATAAGAGAACTTATAATTGATGTAGCTTTTAAATTCTTTTTAGATCCTTTAATCATAGATGCATATACATAGTAACTTACCACACCTATAAGAATTCTAGGAACTAAAGCTATAATAGGATTCCAGAACATAAAGCTAGTTGGCATTGGCGCCGTAAAAGCTTGATACATAGAAAATAATCCAAAAACTAGTCCTATTAATCCTCCTACAATAGGACCTTCAATAATAGCTCCTATTATAACAGGAATATGCATAATAGTAGCCTTAACAGGTGGAATATTTATAAATCCTAATCCTGTTAATCCTAGAAATATTGATATACCAGATAGCATACCAATAACTACTAGTTTTCTTGTTTTTTGTCTAGTTTGATAGACTGCATTCATTGACTCTCCTCCGTTCTTATTCCCAGTGGGATATAATTCGGTTGTTAAATTTTTAACCGTACAAAATAGTTCAGCTTCTAATATAGAATACCGACAGTGATATTTTAACATTAACTTTTTAAGTAATTCAATATAAAAAGGAAATTTTGTGCAAATTTATAAATACCATAAAAGGCAGAATGGCTTACTTACAGGGATTAAAAGCATAAAGTAGTAATTTTCTGACAATTAATAAAAGAATGAATTTAAATTATTGGTGGTAAAATATAATTAAGTTAAATTAAAAATAAATTTTAATTAGTGAAAGTTTAGGAGTTTATATATGAAGGATAAAGAATTATTTGAAATTTTAGAAAAGCATATTTTAGAGGATAAGAATCCATCAGAATTTTTAAATTATTTAAAGGAAAAGAAGCTTTTAGAAGGCTCTTTTTTAGAAATATTAAGGGATTTAGAAGAGGTTAAGCAAGAGAAAAAACACCACCCAGAAGGAAATGTATGGATTCATACAATGCAAGTTTTAGATGAAGCAGCAAGTTTAAGAGAGCTTGCTAATAATAAAAGAGAATTTATGTGGGCAGCTTTACTTCATGACATTGGAAAGAGAGATACTACTAAAATGAGAAAGGGAAGATGGACTGCTTATGACCATGATAGGGTAGGAGCGAAACTTTCAAAAGAAATATTAGAAGAGGTTACAGATGAAGGGGAGTTTATAAGTGAAGTAAGCAGTTTAGTTAGATATCATATGTCTTATCTTTATATAGATAAAAATTTACCCTTTGTAAAACCAGAAGATATGGTTAAAAGTTCAGATCTTCATGATATAGCTTTATTGACTTATTGTGATAGAATTGGAAGAGGGAAAAAGACTTTAGAAGATAAGAAAAAAATCTTAGATTCAATAAATGATTTTATAGTTAAAATTAATGAGAAAACTAATAAGAATTATGAGAAATTATATGTTTTGGGAAAATAAGTAATTGATTTTTATAATAATTACTTATATAATGTCTATTATAAATTAAAATTCAATATGTTCGGATGAAGGTAATGGGAGAGTGATATTTTAAATATCCACCGAAGAGGGAAATCTTTCAGGTATTAGGACCGTTACTGGACGAGCCTCTGGAGAGACTCTTTTAAAAAAGAGCACCGAAGGAGCAAGGTCAAAATTTTTGACTGAAACTCTCAGGTAAAAGGACAGAGGATAAGGTTAGTTACTTAAATTTTTTAAGTATCCTTATTCTCCTCCGCAAATTTAAATTTAAGGAGGATTTTTTTTATGGAAAACTTATTAAATCAAATCGACAATTTAGTATGGGGAGTGCCACTTCTTGTGCTGCTTGTAGGAACAGGAATATACCTGACTATAAGACTAAAACTATTACAAATCTTAAAATTACCATTAGCTTTAAAGTATGTATTTAAAAAAGATGAGGAATCTTCTTGTGAGGATGCAGAGGGAGATGTTTCAAGTTTTGGAGCCTTATGTACAGCCCTTTCAGCTACTATAGGTACTGGAAACATAGTTGGTGTTGCCACTGCTATAAAGGCAGGTGGACCAGGAGCATTATTTTGGATGTGGGTAGCTGCTTTCTTTGGAATGGCAACTAAATATGCAGAAGGTGTACTTGCTATAAAGTATAGGGTTGTAGATGAAAATGGCCAAATGGCAGGTGGACCAATGTACTATATAAAAAATGGACTTGGTTTAAATTGGTTAGCTAATATTTTTGCTTTCTTTGGAATTGGTGTAGCCTTATTAGGAATAGGAACTTTTGGACAAGTTAAGTCCATAACTGATGCAGCAAGTATTACATTTAATGTTCCTACAATTGTTACAGCAGGAATAGTAACTTTATTAGTTGCTTTAGTAATTTTAGGTGGAATAAAAAGAATATCTAGTGTATCAGAAAAGGTAGTTCCTTTAATGGCAGGACTTTATATATTAGGAGTTTTAATTGTTATAGCTTTTAATTTAGATAAGGTTCCACATGCAGTATCAATAATTATTGAAAGTGCCTTTAATCCTAAGGCGGCTTTAGGCGGAGCTGTAGGAGTTAGCATAATAACTGTAATGAAAAGTGGAATAGCTAGAGGAGTTTTCTCTAATGAAGCTGGCCTTGGAAGTGCTCCAATAGCAGCGGCGGCAGCTAAGACTAAGTCTCCAGTTAAGCAAGGACTTATTTCAATGACAGGTACATTCTTTGATACAATTCTTATTTGTACAATGACAGGTATAGTAATAATTCTTACTGGTGCCTATAGTGGAAGTTTAGAAGGAGCAGCACTTACAACACAGGCCTTTGAAATAGGTCTTCCTATAAGTAATATAGGAACATATATAGTTAATATAGGACTTATGTTCTTTGCATTTACTACAATATTAGGATGGAACTATTATGGAGAAAGATGCATTGAGTATTTATTTGGAATAAAAGCTATAAAACCATATAGAATTTTATATATAATTTTAGTTGCTATAGGATCATTCTTACCATTAACATTAATATTCATAATTGCAGATATTGTTAATGGATTAATGGCAATTCCAAACCTTGTAGGTATTATTGGATTAAGAAAAGTAGTTATAGAAGAAACAGAAGAATTCTTTAAAGAAAAAGCTTTAAGTGAAGAGAGTACAGAATTAGAAGGAACTGTTTTAAATTAATATAAATAAAAAATCCATGAGTAAATATTACTCATGGATTTTTTTATCTTCCTTCATTAGGAAGTTTACTTCTAACTATATTTTCAACTTTTTCAGGAAGCTCTGTAATTTCTTCCTTTGTAAGTTTATCAGTATAAACTGGTGGATGAATATAAAGATTTACTTTACCAGGTTTTATGAAATAATGATTTCCTTCCATTATTTTATATGTTCCATCAATTGTAAGAGGAACTATAGGAACCTTTGGTTTAGTAGCTAATTTAAAACTACCAGCTTTAAATTCTCCCATTTTACTACATTGACTTCTTGTTCCTTCAGGGAAAACAACCATTGAATATCCATCTTTTAATTGTTTAATTCCTTGTATAATACCGGCCATAGCTTTTTTAGGGTGTTCCCTATCAATAAATATAGCCTTTGAAAGTATTATCCAATCTTTTAATATAGGCATTTTTTCAAGTTCTTTTTTTGCTATGAATCCCTTTGGTCTATCAATAGAGTACATGATTACAGGAATATCCATATTACTTTGATGGTTACAAACAAAAAGAACAGGTCCATTAGGAATATTCTCTAAACCTTCAACATTAACTTCTATTCCAGCATCCTTAAGAAAAGTATGAGCTATTCTTCTACTGCATTGATATATGTATTCATCTCTTTCCTCAAGCTTACCTTCCTCTTCCATTTTATTTATTTTTTTTATATCAGATAAGGATTTTATTAATGTCCAGGCATATCCTTTTCCATACCAATATATAGATCTAAACATATATTTCGCCCCTTTAATATTACTAGTACTAAGTAATATTATAACAGTTTTTAAAAAATATCAAATATGGAATTTATTTTGTGGAGAGCAATAATAAAAAAGTGTGGATATTTACTATTTCTTTCTTATAGAATATAATTTACAAAAATAGAGTTGTTTTATTTGAGATAAATTAAATAGAAAGTAAAGCAATATAACTTATTTTAGAATATAAATTACTTTGATTGGAGAATACATTAAGATGAAAAATTTAGATTTGAAAAATGGAGTAATAATAGCAGATGGAGCTATGGGAACTAGAATAATGAAATTAGGAGTAAATTTAAAAGAGACTCCATCAGAACTTTTAAATATTAAAAAGCCTGAATTAATAGAAAAAATTCATAGAGAGTATATAGAATCTGGAGCTAACTTAATACTTTCAAACACATTTATGTGTAATATTATAAATGCAAAAAGGAATAATTATAATTTAGAGGAAGTTATAGAGGCAGGAATTCATATTGCTAAAAAAGCATGTGGAGATCATGGCTTAGTTGCCTTAGACATAGGTCCACTTTCATATTATATAGAAGAAAATGATTCTTCTTTTAAAGAAATTGTTTATGAAAATACTGAAAGAATAATTAATGTTTCAAAAGATAAATTTGATTTAGTTATTTTTGAAACCTTAGGAAGTTTAAAGGAAGGTGAATTTGCAGTTAAAAAAGCAAAAACTTTAACAGATAAAAAGGTTATATGTTCCTTTACTTTAGCTTATAAAAAGGATATTCCTAATTTCATAAAAAATATTGTTTCAACTTTAGAGCCTTTAGGAGTAGATGCTTTAGGAATAAACTGTACAGAGTACGAAGAAATACTAATGGCCTTAGATATACTTAAGGAAAATACAAATCTTCCTATAATGATAAAGGCTAATTTAGGAATACCAAAAAAAGTAGGGGAAGAGCTTATATATGATAAGACTTTAGAAGAATTTAAAAATTTATCTAAAAAAGCCCTTGAAAAGGGAGTTAATATAATAGGAGGATGTTGTGGAACAACTCCAGAATATATAAGAGCTATTTGTAATTTGAAATAGAGTATAGAAGATATAATAAGGGGATATAATTATGGGTGAAAATAAGAGAGAAAAAGTTTTTTTAGAGTTTCCTATTATTGAGACTGAAAGATTTATACTTAAAGAAATAGAAGAAAAGCATAAGAATCATTTCATTAGTTTATTTTCAGATGAGGATATAATGAAATATTCAGGTACAGAAGTTTATGATCCTGAAAAACAAGTTGAATTTTATTTTAAAAAGGTTAAGTTAATGTACAAGGAGAAAAAGGGAATAAGGTGGGCTATAATAAATAAAGAAAGTAAAGAATTTATTGGAGATATAGGTCTTTATAATATAGATTTTTATTCTAATAATACTGAGATTGGTTACACTATAGAAAAGAATTTTTGGGGAAAGGGAGTTGCTTCAGAGTGTATTAAAGCTATAGAAAACTTTGCATTTGAAATTTTAGATATGAATAGAATTATAGCCATGATTGATAGTAATAATATTTCATCAATTAAACTATCAGAGAAGCTAGGATTTCATAAGGATGGAATTTTAAGAGAGCATTATTATAACAAGAGTAAAGATGAATATATTAATATATGTGTTTATTCACTAATAAAAAGTGATATTAAAATTAAATAATCTATAAAAAGTCCACTAAACATATAAGATTGAAAATTGAATGAATGCTTTGTAAACGTATATAATCTAGGTATAGGTTAATGAACTTTAGATAAGGAGAGGTTAGGCATGAAAAAAGTACATGTAGTTTCCCATAGTCACTGGGATAGAGAATGGTATATACCATTTCAAAAACATAGAGTTAAATTAGTAGATTTTATGGATTCATTAATAGATACCTTAGAGAATAATGAGCATTTTAAATATTTCCATTTAGATGGACAAACTATAGCTCTAGATGATTATTTAGAAATAAAGCCATATATGTTTCATAGATTAAAGAAACTTATAGAAGAGGGAAGACTTCATGTAGGCCCATGGTATGTTCTTCAAGATGAATATTTAATAAGTGCAGAAGCAAATGTAAGAAATATGCTTTTAGGAATGAGATTTGCAAAAAGATTTGGAAACCCAGTAAAAATAGGTTATTTCCCAGATTCTTTTGGTAATATATCTCAAGCTCCTCAAATACTAAGAGGATTTGGAATAGATAATGCAGTATTCGGTAGAGGAATAACTCCAATAGCTTTTGATAATCAAAAGGTTGAAGAAGCAGGAGAAAATGAATATCACTCAGAGGTATTATGGAAATCACCAGATGGATCAGAAGTTTTAGGAATACTTATGGCTAACTGGTATAGTAATGGTAATGAAATTCCAGCAGATAAAAAAGAAGCTATTGAATTCTTAAATGATAGAGTTAATAAAGCAGATATGTATGCTACAACAAATCAAATACTATTAATGAATGGATGTGATCATCAACCAGTTCAAACAAATGTTGGTGACATAATAGATAATGTAAAAGAAGATGTTGATTTTGAATTAGTTCATAGTAATTTAGTTCAATATATAGAGGATGTTAAGAAAGAAGTTAAAGACTTAAAAGAAGTTACAGGAGAATTAAATGGTCAATATACAGATGGCTGGTGGACTCTATGTAACACAGCTTCATCAAGACTTTACTTAAAGCAAATGAATAATAAGTTTCAAGTTCTTTTAGAAAGATATGTTGAGCCTTTAGGAGTTATGGCTTCATTAGAAGGAAAGAAATACGAAAGTGATTTCATACTTCAAGCATGGAAATACTTAATTCAAAACCATCCTCATGATTCAATCTGTGGATGTAGTATTGATGAAGTTCATCAAGATATGGTGACAAGATTTAAATCTAGTATGCAAATATCAGAGGAAATGATAGCTAGAAGTACTGAGCATATGTTAAATCTAGTAAATGGAACTACTACTGATAGAGAAAGCATTGTTGTATTTAATACCTTAGGATGGGATAGAAGTGAAGTAGTAGAGGCTACAGTTGATGTAAATAAAGAATCAGGCATAGAAAACTTCAAGGTCGTTACAGAAAATGGAGAGGAAGTTCCATCAGTGGTTGAAGTCTTAGGAGAAACATTTAAATATACTCTTCCAAATAATAGATTTAGACAACCTGAGTATGTAAATAGATTTAAGGTTAAATTCTTAGCTAATAATATAAAAGCTTTAGGATTAAAATCATTTAAAATAGTTCCATGTGAAAAGGTAGAAGAAAAAGAAGTTTCTAAAGATTTAACTTTTGAAAATAAATTCTTCTCATTAAAGTTTAATGAAAATGGTACCTTTGATTTACTTCATAAAGGAACAAATAAAGAGTATAAAAATTTAAATGCCTTTGAAGATTGTGGAGATATAGGAGATGAATATATCTTTAGAGCTCCAGAGAAAGATTTAGTGATAAATACTTTAGGAAATAAAGCTTCTATTAATGTATTAAAAGATAATGAAGTAGAAAAAGTAATAAAGGTTAAAAATACTTTAGAAGTACCAGTAAAAGCTATTAAGAAAGAAAGTAGAAGAGTAGAAGAAACAACTGAAATTAACTTAGTTTCTACTATAGTATTAAGTGAAGTTTCTAAGAGAGTTGATATTAAAGTTGAAATAGAAAATACTGCAAAGGATCATAGAGTAAGAGCATTATTCCCAACTGGAATAGAAGCAAGTACTCATTTTGCAGAGGGACATTTTGATGTTATAGAAAGAGAAACAACTCCATGGGAAGGATGGCAAAATCCATCTAATTGTCAAAAACAAACAAACTTTGTTGATGTAAATGACGGAAAAGTTGGACTTATGATTGCTAATATGGGATTACCTGAGTATGAGGTATTAAGAGATGGTGAAAATACCATAGCTTTAACAATATTAAGATCTGTTGGAGAGTTAGGAGATTGGGGTGTATTCCCAACGCCAGAAGCTCAATGCTTAGGAAATAATGTTGCTGAATATTCAATAATAGCTCATGAAGGAGATTATACTGGAGAAAGAGCTTACGAAGAAGCATATAACTTAAATACTCCAATGTTAGCACTTCAAGGAGATTTCAAAGCTGAGGATTCTTTAGTTTCAATTAAGGGAGAAAATGTAGTTTTATCAGCATTTAAGAAAGCTGAAGAGGGTGATTCTATAATAGTAAGAATATTTAACATTTCTGATAAGGAAGAAAACTTCCAAATAAAAGTTAATAGAGATGTTAAAGAAATAAATGAAGTTAACTTAAATGAAGAACTTATAGAAAAACTAGAAGTAAAAGAAAATGCTATTAATGGAATTATTTCGAAGAAAAAAATAAAAACTTTTGAAATAGTGCTTTAATAAGGAATTAATAAGAGGATATATCTTTTGATATGTCCTCTTTATTAATTTCATATGTCTTTTATTAGAGAACAGTTGTGTTTTGAAATACAGGATGATATACTTGAGGTGTGTATATGATTAAAGCTTAAAATCTTGATTTTATCATATATAGAGTATTTAAAAATTATATCTAATTATATTAAGTAAATAAAATAAAAATATTTTAATTAATACTTTTATTTTAGTGTTAAAGTATTTTTAAATTTAATCTATAAATAATGTTTTTTATTGAAAATATTAATTATAGGTGGTATTTTAATAAGTGGCGAATAAAAGAGGGCTATTATTTTACTTGGATTTTGGATATTTTATAGATGTAAAGAGGTGAATAGTTCCAATGGAAGGAAATTTATTAGTTATAGATAAAAGAGTATTACCAGAAGTTTTTGAAAAGGTAATAAATGCTAAAAGGCTTTTGAAAGAAGGAAAAGTTAAGGAGATAACAGAAGCTGTAAAGCAAGCTGGTATTAGTAGAAGTGTTTATTATAAGTATAAAGACTATATATTTGAATTTGCAGAAACCCTTCAAGGTAGAAAAGTTATATTTAATATGGTGGTTACTCATGAAAAGGGAGTTTTATCATCTGTTTTAAATATATTATCAGATGTTGGAGGAAATATACTTACAATAGATCAAGGGTTACCTATACATGGATTAGCTCATGTAAGTTTCACAATAGATATATCAACTATGAAGTGTGATATAAAGGAAATGTTAAATGAAATAGAATTAGTTCATGGTGTTGAAAAGGTAGAATTTGTTGCCATGGAATAGAAAAATTCCTAACTTAGAACAATCTAAGTTGGGAATTTTTTTTGAAATTTATTTATTTGGTAGAAAATGTTTTTGATAAGGATAATTATTATGGTTTAATAATTAATATGGTATAAGAAATGTGTATATATAATGATTTAATAGAAATTATATAAGTATAAGGAGGGTGAATATGGAAGTTTATTTTGATAATAGTGCTACTACTAAGCCGTTAAAGGAAGTTAGAGATGAGGTCTACTATGCTATGGATGAATTTTGGGGTAATCCATCATCTTTACATAAATTAGGGGTAAAGATGCAAAGAAAGATTGAAGATCTTCAAGAGAGTATTGCGAAAAAAATAAATTCTTCTAAGGAAGAAATAATCTTTACTTCAGGAGGAAGTGAAAGTAATAATATGATTATTAAAGGATTAGTTGGAGAAAATAATCATATTATAACTACAACCTTTGAACATTCTAGTGTTTTAAATACTTATAGGGAATTAGAAAAGCAAGGTGTAAGTGTAACATATTTAAAGGTTAATAATAAAGGATTTATAGATTTAAAAGAATTAGAAGAGGCAATAAATAAAAATACGGTTTTAGTATCTATAATGCAGGTTAACAATGAAGTAGGAAGCATACAAAAGATTAAGGAAATAGGAAGATTAATTAAAGAAAAAAGTAAAAGAGCAAAATTTCATGTAGATGGAGTACAGGGTTTTGGAAAGTTTGCAATTGATGTTAAGGAATGTAATATAGATTTTTATTCTGTTTCAGCTCATAAGTTTCATGGACCAAAAGGAGTTGGATTCATGTATATGAGAAAGGGATTAAATTTAAAGTCCCTAATAACTGGGGGAGAACAACAAAGAGGACTAAGGGCAGGAACAGAAAATACTCCTTCGTATATGGGCATGGTAAAGGCAATGAATATTGCCTATGATTCCTTAGAAGATTCTTATAATCATGTAAAAAGTATTAAGGAATATTTTATAGAAAGACTTTCTAGAATAGAAAATGTAGTAATAAATACCCCTAGTAGTGAAGAATATAGTCCTTATATACTAAATGTTTCTTTTTTAGGAACTAGATCAGAGGTTTTACTTCACATCTTAGAGGAAGATAACATATTTGTTTCAACAGGTTCGGCTTGTTCTTCAAAAACTGCTGTAGCAAAGGGTAGTTATGTATTAAATGCTATGGGATTAGAGCCAAAATGCATTCAAGGGGCTATAAGATTTAGTTTTTCTAGATATAACACTTTAGAAGAAGTTGATTATACAATAGCTTCATTAGAAAAAGCTTTAAAATTTTTAAGGAGAATAAAAATATGAATAATTTAATTTTAGTAAAATATGCCTCAGAAATATTTTTAAAGGGGCTTAATAAAAATAAGTTTGAGAGAAAATTAAAAGAAAATATAAGAAAAAAGTTAAAAGATATAGATCATGAATTTATAACAGATCAAAATAGATGGTTCATAAAATCAGAAGACTTAGATGGAGTTATTGAAAGGGTAGAAAAGGTTTTTGGAGTTAAAGAACTTTGCTTAGTTACTCAGGTTGAAGGGGACTTTGATTCAATAAAAGAAGAGGGATTAAAGAAAATTAAAGAAAGCAAAGCTAAGAGTTTCAAAGTAGAAACAAATAGAGCTAATAAAAAATTCCCGATGAATTCTATGGAGGTTTCAAGAGCTGTTGGAGGATATATCCTTTCAGAACTTGGGGATGAAATAGAAGTTGATATACATAATCCAGAGTGTAAGCTTTATGTAGAAATAAGAGGAAATGCTTATGTGTTTACTGATAAAGATAAAATAAAGGCTGTAGGAGGCTTACCATATGGAATGAACGGAAGTACTATGGTTATGTTATCAGGAGGAATTGATTCACCAGTAGCAGCTTATTTAATGGCTAGAAGAGGAGTTGAAACTCATTGTGTATATTATCATTCTCATCCATACACTTCAGAAAGAGCCAAGGATAAGGTTAAGGAATTAGCTAAAATCGTAGGAAGATATACAGAAAAAATAACTCTTTATGTAGTTCCTTTTACAGAAATACAAATGGATATAATAGAGAAGTGTAGAGAAGATGAATTAACAATAATAATGAGAAGATTCATGATGAGAGTGGCTTGTGAACTTTCTGAAAGAAAGAAAATACAGTCAATAACTACTGGAGAAAGTATAGGGCAAGTAGCATCTCAGACTATGGAAGGACTTATGGTAAGTAATGATGTTTCTGATAGACCAGTGTTTAGGCCTCTAATAGCTATGGATAAAGAGGATATAATGGATATTGCAAGAGATATAGATACTTATGAGACATCAATACTTCCATATGAAGATTGTTGTACAATATTTGTACCAAAACATCCAAAGACTAAGCCTAGAGTTAAGGATATGATAATAGCTGAAAGAAAGCTTGATATAGAAGCTTTAGTAAATAAGGCTATAGATGAAATGGAAACTTTCATATTTGAATAATTAGTTTATATAGACTTATTTATTGTATTTTAAAGAAATTAAATATAAAATAAAAGGGCGTGTTTCAAAATAAATTTTATTACTATATTTTGATACAAACCCTTTTGTTTTTTAGGAGGAGTTATTATGGATAGAAATATTGAAAAAAGTATAGGAAAAATATTTAGACACTTTAAGGGTGACCTTTACTTAGTAGAGGGAGTAGTTACTCATTCAGAAAGTAGAGAGAAAATGGTATTATATAGAGCCTTATATGGAGATTGTGGTCAATTTGTAAGACCTTATGATATGTTTTTAGAGGAAGTTCCAAAGGAAAAAGAAAATCCTACAGGACAGAAATATAGATTTCAAGAATTTGAAGTTAAAAGCTTAAATAGAAAATAATAATAGTATTTATTAATAGGATCTTTAAGTTCTATTTTAAATTAATAAAATTTTAAAATTAAAATAAACGTAATAGCTCAGAAAGTATTTTAAAATCCTTCTGAGCTATCTTAATGAATAAGAGGTTACAGCAGATTAGCCATAACGAAAAATGAGTTTAGAGAAATTTAAAACCCTAAAATAATAACGCGTACATTTTAGAATATGGTTTTAAAGTAATTCCCTAAAGTAGAGAAATATTATATAGGAACAGCTGTATAGATTAAATAACCCTACAGTTAGTATTATTGTCAAATATATTAAGTTATATACAAATTTAAAAATTATTTTTCATTACCAAAGGCTTTAGGTTTAATATAATAATCAATAACAGGTACAAGTAAATTCATAAGAAGAATTGAATATGATACTCCTTCAGGATAACCACCAAATATTCTTATTAAAGTAGTTATAAGTCCACAGCCAAAGGCAAATATAATTTGTCCTTTCTTTGTTAGTGGAGAAGTTACATAATCAGTTGCCATGAAAAAGGCTCCTAAAAATAATCCACCTGTAAAGATTTCATAAATTCCATTTCCACTTAAAAAGCCATTTCTACCTATAACAGTAGTTAATATTAAAACTGTACCAATATAAACAAGAGGAATATGCCATGTTATTACTTTTCTATAAAGTAAGTATAAAGCACCAAATAGTATAGCTAGAGCAGAAACCTCTCCTATGCATCCTGCAATGTTTCCAAGAAAAGCATTGCTTAAAGGAGGAAGATTTCCTTGTCCATTTTTTAGTAAAGCTAAGGGGGTAGCTGTGGTAACTCCATCTAATGTAAATATACTAATGCTTTCAGGCCAAGCTGCTAGTAGAAAAGCTCTAGCTGCCAAGGCTGGATTCATGAAATTACATCCTATACCACCAAAAATTTGTTTTACTAATACTATGGCAACAATTGAGCCAATGCATGCCACCCATAGAGGGGTATTAATAGGTAGATTTAAAGCAAGTAAAACTCCTGTAACAATAGCACTTAAATCCTTTATGGTGATTTCTTTTTTTGTTATTCTTTGAAAGGCATATTCAGAAATTACAGCGGAGATTGCACAGATTGTAATTATAAAAATTGCTCTTAATCCAAAAACTAATACACCGACTAAAGAGGTTGGAATGAGAGCTATTAAAACATCTCTCATTATGCTCTGTGTTGATGATTTATCTTTTATGTGAGGAGAGGAGTTAACTAGAAGATTATCATCCTTTAAGTCGCTTAATATTAAGGATTCCATAGATTCTTGTTTTGTATCAACCATTATTTTCACCCCTTTATTTTTTAGATTTATTTCTAAGAGATCTCTTAGCATTTCTAATATTATTAACTATGGAAATTTTTGCAGGACAGGAAAATGTACAGCAACCACATTCTATACAATCCATTCCACCAAAGGATTGAAATTCATCTAATTTATTTTTTAAAGCCAATTCACTTAATTTTTGAGGAATTAAATTCATTGGACATGAATTTAAACATTTTCCACATCTTATGCAATGACTATTAGGAGAAGTATCAACTTTAGATAAGCATAGGATACCAGAGGTACCTTTTGTAATAGGGAGATCTAAAGAATTTATAGCAACTCCCATCATTGGGCCTCCTAATATGATTTTATTTGGCTTATTTATAAATCCACCACAAAATTCAATTATATCCTTTACTGGTGTTCCAATTTTAACTCTTAAGTTTTTAGGAGACCTTATGGAATCACCAGTTACTGTTACAATTCTTTCTGTTAAAGGCAATCCATTTATTAAGCTATTATATAACTGATATATAGTAGATACATTATGAACAATACATTCTACATCTAAAGGAAGTTTTCCAGAAGGAACTTGAAGTTTAGTTAAAGCATAAATTAAGTGCTTTTCAGAGCCTTGAGGATATTTAGTTTTTAAAGGCATTACCTTAATTCTAGCATCTTCTCCTAAAATACTTTTAAACTTATCTATGGCGTTTAATTTATTGTCTTCTATACCTATGTAGATTAATGCCTTAGGAAAAAGTTCTAAAAGTATTTTTAAGCCACCAATTATTTCTTCAGTATATTCTAGCATAACCCTATGGTCACAGGTTAAATAAGGTTCACATTCAGCTGCATTTATAATTATATATTTAATCGCTTTATCCTCGGGAATGTTAAGTTTTACATGACAAGGAAAGGTAGCGCCACCAAGACCAACTATGCCATAATCTTTTACTAGTTTAACCACATCTTTTAGAGAAAGTTCACTAGAATATTTAAGATTTTCGCTTGGATATTTCTCATATTTAGAATCATTTTCTATGATTATTGCCTGTGTATTAGATCCATTTATAGATTGAATTTCCCTAATATCTTTTACGGTTCCAGATACACTAGAGTGAATAGGAGCAGAAACAAAGGCTGAAGAATCAGCTATTTTTTCATTTACCAAGACTTTTTGTCCAACTTTTACTATAGGCTCACAGGGTGCTCCTATATGTTGAGAAAGTGGGAAGATTAATTCTTTTTTAGGTTCAAAAACTTCTATACTTTTATCCTTAGTAAGTTCTTTATTATAAGGTAAATGAAGTCCTTTTTTAAAAGTAAAAAGACTCATGGATACACACCCTTTCATATAATCTTCATATTTTAATACTATGTATAAAATTTTTAAGAAATTACATATTTTTAATTAATAAGATTTTATATTAGGGAAATAAAATTATGTAAAACTATTGTTATAAGAAGAGTGTAAGGTTTACAATGAGATTTTTTGAAAAAATAATTTGAAATTGAAGTTTAATTAAATTTGAATCTGTAAAAACATAAGGGTATAATAAATATGTTAATAAAATGTTAAGTGTAAGGAGGGGAAATCTTTGAGTAATGAGAGTACGAAAAAAGTACTGTCACATAGAAAGGATTTAAGATTTAAATTAGTTCTAGAAGGTGCTGCCATAGGACTTTTATGTTCTTTAGTTTTAGTGCTAAATAGAATTATTGTTAATTACTTATTTCCACTTTTTAAAAAGCTTTATGCATGGGCAGCATTAAGTATAACTAATATGGTTATAGTTTTAGTTATATTAGCTATTTTAGGAGCACTTGTTGGATTTATGGTTAGAAGAGAGCCTATGATTTCAGGAAGTGGTATTCCGCAAGTTGAAGGAGAATTAATTGGTAAACTTAAAATGAACTGGCTAAAGATTTTAATTTATAAGTTCTTAGGCGGAGTAATTTCCTTAGGAGCTGGATTATCTTTAGGTAGAGAAGGCCCATCAGTACAAATGGGAGCCGCTGTAGGAGAAGGATTTAGTAATAGTTTAAAAAGAATAAATATAGAGAAGAAATATTTAATAACCTCAGGTGCTTCAGCTGGTTTAGCAGCAGCATTTAATGCACCTTTATCAGGAGTAATATTTGCCCTAGAAGAGGTACATAAGAGTTTCTCACCTTTAGTTTTAGTTTCTGCAATGGCTGCATCCTTAGTATCTGATTTTGTTTCAAAACAATTTTTAGGAATGAATCCTAGCTTAGGAATGGAAAATGTTCCTGTATTACCTTTAAAGTATTACTGGGTATTAATAATATTAGGAGTACTTTTAGGCATAGGTGGTGCAATATTCTCAAAGGGAATTTTAAAAGTGCAAAGTTTATATGGAAAGTTTAAAAAGGTTCCTGTAGAAGTTAAGGTAATGATTCCTTTCTTATTAACAGGTATATTAGGTATTTTTGCGCCAATAATACTAGGTGGTGGACATGAACTTATAATGGATTTAGCAACTAAAAACTTTCCAATAAAGCTTCTTTTAGCTGTACTTTTGGTTAAGTTCTTATTAACTATTATAAGTTTTGGTGCAGGTACACCAGGTGGTATATTCTTCCCACTATTACTTTTAGGAGCAGTAGTTGGTAATATAGTTGGAATAGTAAGTTGTAATGCATTTGGAGTTCCAAATCAATATATAATAGATTTTATAATATTAGCCATGGCAGGTAACTTTGCTTCAATAGTAAAGGCACCTATTACAGGTATAATACTTATTACAGAGATGACTGGTTCTTTTGAACATATGCTAGCCTTATCTGTAGTTGTAATAATTTCCTATGTAACATCTGACTTACTAAAAAGTGAACCAATATATGAATCCTTATTAGAAAGATGGATAGAAAAGGTTGGTTCAGAAGTAGAAGAACCTTCTAATAATAAAACTCTACTAGAGGTTGGAGTAGAACTTGGTAGTGAAGCAGAAGGAAAAGAAATAAAGGATGTTAATTGGCCAGAGACAGCTCTTTTAGTTGCAATAAAAAGAGGAAATAACGAAATAATCCCCAAAGGGTCTATTGAAATACAAAGTGGAGATTATTTAGTGGTTATGGTAGATGAGAGCAGAGCAAGCTCTGTTTTAGAAGAAATTCAATTCTTAACCTCTGCTAAAGAAGAAATTTAATTATACATATGAAAATATAATAATAAACTTTATAAAGATTTTATTATATAAGAATTAAAAAAAGACACGAGGAGAATTTGTAAAAATAAATTTTCTTAGTGTCTTTTTTATATTTAGTTAGGAATATTATCTTGATTTTTTCTTTTTCTTAATTGAATAACCAAAAGAACCTAGTGGTTTAGAATTAAGGCCAAAATATTCTCCATGACTATATGCTAACAGATTAGCCTTGTTAAAATGAATCTTTCCCTTTTCATCTATAAGACTTTCATCAACCTTTACATTAAGAACCTCAAATAAAAACATGTCGTGTGTACCTAAAGGTGTTATAGATTTAAGCTTACATTCTAAAGCTACAGGTGCTTTTTCAATAGAAGGAGTACTTACAGCTATTCCTTTATCAAGAGCATATCCAAAGTGTTTAATTTTATCAACTTTTCTTCCAGATTTAACACCGCAAAAATCAACAAACTTAACCATATCTCTACATGGTAAGTTTATAACACATTCCTTGCTTTCTTTTATATATTCATGGGATAATCTTTCCGGTCTTATTCCCATGGCGATCATTGGAGGTTTAGTGCAAACTGTGCTAACCCAACCAACAGTAAAAGCATTTACTTTATCTTCTTTATTTTTAGAAGTAACAAGAACTACTGGAGTAGGATTTAACATTACACTTCCTTTAAAATTAACTTTTTTCATATGTATCTCCTTTAATTTATATTAAATTCTTTATTAGACATAATTTAAGACTTTAAAATTATAACATGAAAAATTTATATGTAAAACCAGTGAATAATATTTTTTAGTGTTTAGAGAAATACTATTTATTATTTAAATACTAGAAAGGATTTTTATTATGAAAAAGAGATTTATATTTTTATTAGGAATTTTTCTTTTGGTTAATTTATTTAGCACTACTTTACTTGAAGAAAAAGTTTTAGGAAAAGAAAAAGAAGAGGTTACTATATGTATTGATGCAGGCCATCAAGAAAAAGGAGATAGTAAGCTTGAACCCATAGCACCTTGGTCTAATCAAAAAAAGCCTAGAGTATCTTCAGGGACAGCTGGAATTGGTACAAAAAATAAGGAGTATGAAATAAACTTAGAAGTAGCTATGATCTTAAAAGAGCTTTTAAATAGAGAAGGCTATAAAGTAGTTATGACAAGAGAAAAAAATCAGGTTACCTTAAGCAATAGAGAAAGGGCAGAAATAGGAAATACATCAAAGGCAGATATTTCAATAAAACTTCATTGTGATGGGTCAAATAATTCAGGAAAAAGAGGAGCCTCAATTTTAATTCCTTCCTCTGAAACAAAGGAGTTAAAAGGTATATATGAAGAAAGTAAGAAATATGGAGAAATTTTAAGTGAAACTTTAAAAGAGGGTGGAGTAAAAGTTAATGGAGTTTTTGAAAGAAAAGATATGACAGGATTTAACTGGTCACAAAGACCTGTAATAATTTTAGAGATGGGATTTATGAGCAATTGGGAAGATGATGCTTTATTAGGAGATAAGTTATATCAACAGAAAATAGCTGATTTAATAGTTAAGTCCTTAGAAAAATATAGATTAGAACTATAGTTAAAAATGATATGTATTAAAACTTTAATATAAAACTTATAAATATATTCTGAGAATTACTGAATTACGCTAAGAATTTATAGCTATTACTTCAAATAATTTACTAAAGCTCAGAACTCCCGCTGGTCAAACAGCTTCGCTTCTTAACGCAAATTATTCTACGTAATAGCTTAAATTCTAAAGCTTATTCAGATATTCTCTTCATAATATTTATAAGTTTTAATTTTAAGCTATTTTTATATATTTAAATTAATAATAAACATCTACTAGGTGAAAGCGTATATTGTCATTGCTCCAACCTAAATCAAAAGGAACAAGAAGTCTATCTGTGTTATGGCAAGTTACTAGGGGATAACCTTTACTATCTAATCCTGTAACTGTTGAAATGTGAGTTATTCGTCCATTTTTTTCATAAGCTACAAAATCACCAGGTCTTAAGTTATAGGCAGCTTTATATATTTCTGAATATTTACCCTTAGCAATATAGGAAGCACGTCCACTATTAACCATGTAATTTTTAAATGCTTGAGCATTTACCCAAGCCTTAGAACCTTCACCATCAGAATAGTTCCATGCTGAATTTTTCTTAAATCCACCACCTTCAAAAAGAATTTGAGAGGCAAAGTTTGCACAGTCTCCTCCTTGAGGGTTAAAGTCTGTGTATTTTTTATTATAGTTAAATCCAAGTTCATCATCTGCAGCTGCTCCACAATAGGTGTGGGCATAATCTATAGCTTTCTGTGTTCTTTCGTCAGGTGAATAAGATGGACTAGAACTATTTAAAATATATGATTTAATTTCATCAGATTTTATATTATTTAAATCTAGAGAATCAGCAAAAGGATCAGTGTACCATTCTTTAGTGATAATATACCTATCTCCCTCATCTTTTAAATTTAAATAGTGATAAGTACCTAATCTAAAGGTATTAGTTTTAAGGGGATCATTAAGATAATAATATGTAAATTCACTTGAAACAACACATATTATTCCGTATAAGTCCTTTTCCCTTTCTCTAGCCTTTCTTATTTCAGTTTTTGATTTTATTTCATTAAATACAACTCCTTGTTTTTGAGACCAGTTATTTAAATACTTAACTTTTTTACTTTCACTTTCATAGGCCCAAAGACTAGGCTTTTTTTCTAAATCATAAAATTTCTTTAATTCCTCTAAATCATTATTTAATATAGCTATATTTCTATTTTTAAATAAGTCCTGAAGTACTTCTTCAAATTTTTTCTTTAATTCATCATCTTCTTTTTTGTCAGGTTCATTTAATAAATTTATGGCTTCTGAAAATGCTGAAGTTTTCTTTTTGTTTAAGGATACATATATGGATAAGGTTAATAATACTATTAGGGATAAAGAAGTCACTAATAATATTTTGTGTTTTCTTTTCATTAAGTTCCTCCTATTTTTAATACATAATTCAATAATGTATATGATGAATAACTAAAAAAAATAATAAATAAAAGTAAATATTAACTTAATAAGAGATATATGCTTTTAAATTTTTAAAAATGTTGATAAAATTAATATGTAATAAGAGAGTAAAGGAGAATTACATAAGATGAAATTAGTAAAAGGAAAAATTCCATTTATAAGAAGTATTTTTGGATGTTTTATTTTCCCACTTGTAATCGGATACTTTTATACATACCTTAATCCGGAATGGTTTACAACAAATCAATGGGTTGGTGTGGCAGCTGGAGCTTTGCTTATAGCTAGAGGAATATTTGAAAAAGTTATGGCTAATAATCAAAGAAATGCAAAGGTTAGCTTTTTAGGTGGTGGAGCAATAATTTTATATGTTATTGCTAGATATTTTGGAATACTATAAAAATTATATATATAATTTTTAGTTCAATATTTTAAAAAGAAATATTAGTAAACTTAATAAAATTAATTAACCATAAAGAATAATCTTAAGCTAAAAGAGAAATGATATAGATTTAGTTATATCATTTCTTTTTTTATTTAGAAATTAACATTCTCTTAAACAAAATATAGGAAGAAATTTAAATAAATTAAAAGCTATTTGGAAATAAATAAACTAGGATGATCTTTATTTTTAGAATATATTATTTAAAAAAAGACTAAATTTATCTAAAGGGATAAATGTTAATCTATGAACAGCAAACTTTTTAATATAGGGTAATTATGGTACAATTATTAAAATAAACATATTAACAAAATACCTTTCCATAGGAGTGTGAAAAATGAATTTTAAAGAGAATAATATTTATAGTGGATTTAAACTTTTAAGCATAGAAAATTTAAATGAAATAGGTGGAGTAGGTTTAAGGTTTGAGCATGAAAAAACTAAGGCTAAGCTTATAAAAATCTTAAGTGAAGATGATAATAAGTGCTTTGCAATAGGATTTAGAACACCACCTGAAAATAGTACAGGAGTTCCTCATATTTTAGAGCATTCAGTTTTATGTGGTTCTAGAAAATTTAATACTAAGGAACCCTTTGTAGAGCTTTTAAAGGGGTCTTTAAATACATTCTTAAATGCTATGACATATCCAGATAAAACAATATATCCAGTAGCATCAAGAAATGAAAAAGACTTTATGAATCTTATGGATGTTTACTTAGATGCTGTATTATATCCAAATATATATAAGCATAAGGAAATATTCATGCAAGAGGGATGGCATTATTATATAGAAAATAAGGAAGATGAATTAAAGTATAATGGTGTTGTTTATAATGAGATGAAAGGGGCATACTCATCTCCAGATTCTATACTTTATAGAAAGATTCCTCAAACAATATATCCAGATACTTGTTATGCCTTATCTTCAGGAGGAGATCCTGATGAAATACCAAACTTAACTTATGAAGAGTTTGTAGAATTTCATAAGAAATATTATCATCCATCAAACTCATATATTTTCTTATATGGTAATGGAGATACTGAAAAAGAATTAGAATTTATAAATGAAGAGTATTTAAAGAATTTTGAATATAAAGAGATAGATTCAGAAATAAAAGAACAAAAATCCTTTGAAAGCATGAAAGAAGAAAGTTTTACTTATGGAATAGCTGAAAGTGAAGATTTAAATCATAAAAGTTATTATAGTTTAAACTTTGTAATTGGAGATGCCACAGACGGAGAAAAAGGCTTAGCTTTTGATGTTTTAGCATATCTTCTAACAAGAAGTACAGCAGCACCATTAAAGAAAGCATTAATAGATGCAGGTATAGGGAAAGCTGTATCAGGAGACTTTGATAACTCAACTAAACAATCAGCCTTTACTGTTTTAGTTAAGAATGCAGAGCTAAACAAAGAAGAAGAATTTAAAAAAGTAGTAATGGATACTTTAAAGGATTTAGTTGAAAATGGAATAGATAAAGAACTTATAGAAGCTTCCATAAATAGAGTTGAATTTGAATTAAGAGAAGGGGATTATGGTTCTTATCCTAATGGATTAATTTATTATTTAAAAGTTATGGATAGTTGGCTTTATGATGGGGATCCATATGTTCATTTAGAATATGAAAAAAATCTTGAAAAAATAAAATCTGCTTTAACAAGCAATTACTTTGAAGATTTAGTTGAAAGATATATGATAAATAATACTCACTCTTCACTTGTTTCTCTTCATCCTGAAAAAGGAATAAACGAGAAAAAGTCTGCTGAATTAAAGAAAAAGTTAGAAGAGATTAAAAATAGTTTTGATGAAAAGACTTTAAATGAAATAATTGATAATTGTAAAAAGTTAAAAGAAAGACAAAGTACACCTGATAAAAAAGAAGATTTAGAAAGTATTCCTATGTTATCTTTAGAGGATATAGATAAAGAAGCAACTAAAATTCCTACAGAAGAGAAAGAGATAGATGGAATTACAACATTACACCATGATTTCCATAGTAATAAAATAGACTATGTTAATTTCTTCTTTAATACAAATAGTGTTCCTGAAGATTTAATACCTTATGTTGGATTACTATGCGATATATTAGGTAAGTGTGGAACAGAAAATTATGATTATTCTAAGTTATCAAATGCTATAAATATAAGTACAGGTGGAATAAGCTTTGGGGCTATAACTTTTGCTAATCTAAAGAAAAATAATGAGTTTAGACCATATTTAGAAATTTCATATAAAGCATTAAGCAGTAAGACTAATAAAGCTATAGAATTAGTTGATGAGATTGTAAATCACACTGACTTAGATGATATGGACAGAATTATGCAAATAATTAGAGAGAAGAGAGCTAGACTAGAAGGTGCTATATTCGATAGTGGTCATAGAATAGCTATGAAAAAAGTTTTATCATACTCTACAAATAGAGGAGCTTATGATGAAAAAATAAGTGGATTAGATTATTATGATTTTCTAGTAAATATAGAAAAGGAAGATAAAAAATCAACAATATCAGATAGCTTAAAAAAGGTAAGAGACTTAATCTTTAATAAGGAAAATATGCTTATAAGTTATTCAGGAAAAGAAGAGGAATATGAAAACTTTAAGGAAAAAGTAAAATATTTAATAAGCAAAACAAATAATAATGATTTTGAAAAAGAAGAATATAATTTTGAGTTAGGAAAGAAAAATGAAGGACTTTTAACTCAAGGAAATGTACAGTATGTAGCTAAGGGTGGAAATTATAAAACTCATGGATATAAGTATTCTGGTGCCCTATCTTTATTAGAAAGTATTCTAGGCTTTGACTACTTATGGAATGCCGTAAGGGTTAAAGGTGGAGCTTATGGAGTGTTCTCTAACTTTAGAAGAGATGGCGGAGCATATATAGTTTCATATAGAGATCCTAATATAAAAAGCACTTTAGAAGCTTATGATAATATACCTAAGTATTTAAATGATTTTGAAGCTGACGAAAGAGAAATGACTAAATACATCATAGGTACAATAAGAAAATATGATCAACCTATAAGCAATGGAATAAAAGGTGATATAGCAGTTTCATACTACTTAAGCAACTTTACTTATGAAGATCTTCAAAAGGAAAGAGAAGAAATCATAAATGCAGATGTAGAAAAAATTAAGAGTTTTGCACCTATGATTAAAGATTTAATGAAGGAAGATTACATCTGTGTACTAGGCAATGAAGAAAAGATAAAAGAAAATAAAGACCTATTTAATAATATTAAAAGTGTAATTAAATAGATTTTAAATTTGATTTTAAAATTCTTTTATTAAAAAGTAAGTTTATTTTTAGAGCTTTAATTGCAAATATGAATTTTAATCTATAAATACAACTTAAAAAATAATTTTAGACCTTATTGTATTTGAAATATTTTATTTCTACAGTAAGGTCTTTTTATTTTGAATTACATTTAAATAAATTAAAATAATAAAATAAAATGTGATATAATATTGTTTATTGTTACATAGAAAGGGAGAAAGACATAAATGGATTTTGTTGCAATAGACTTTGAAACTGCTAATGAGAAAAGAAATAGTGCGTGTTCTATTGGATTGACTGTTGTTAAGGATAATAAAATTGTTGAAGAAAAATATTTTTTAATAAAGCCTTGTGAAATGAGATTTCAGCCCATGAATATATGGATACATGGGATTAGACCAGAGGATGTTGAAAATGAGAGAACTTTTAATGAAATATGGGAAGAAATAAAGGATTACATAGATGGAAATTTAGTAATAGCTCATAATGCAGCTTTTGATATTAGCGTTCTTAGAAAAACTTTGGATTTTTATGATATACCTTATCCAGACTTTGAATATGCCTGTACAGTAGTTATGGCAAAGAATTATTATAAATCATTACCAAATCATAAATTAGGAACTGTAAGTGAAGCTTTAGGCTTTGAATTTTCTCATCACCATGCAGGGGAAGATGCAAGGGCTTGTGCTAACATATTACTTAATATATGCAAAGATTTAGATATAGAATCAGTTGAAGAGCTTTCAGATAAGCTTGCCATAAGAATAGGTGCTGTTTATGAAAATGGATATAAATCTTCTGGAAGAAAGGGAGAATGCAAATATTCAAGTAATTTAAGACTTAAAGAAAAGAAGAAAGAGGGAGAAATATCTTTTAAATGTAAAAATGTGGTTTTTACAGGAGCTTTAAGTTCTATGTCTAGAGGAGAAGCCATAGGAAATGTAATAAGATGTGGTGGATTTGTTTCAAGTTCTGTAAGTAAAAAGACAAATTACTTAATTACAGGAATTAGGGATTTAAATAAATTAAAAGAAAATGAAAAGAGTATTAAATTAAAAAAAGCAGAAAGTTTAATAAAAGAAAATTTTGATATTAAGATAATAAATGAAGAGGAATTTTTATCTATAATAGAATAAATAAACTTTAATTTTAGATCTAAATATTAAGAAATAGCTCATTTAAGGGCTATTTTTGCTATTGTTAACAATAAGTTATTTACAATAATATTTATTATGCTAAAATAAGTTAGTAAAATTAATTAATTTATGTAATACTAGAATTAGTTAGCAAATTTTAATTAGGAAATTAGAGGTGATTAAATGGATAAATTATTTACTATAAGTGGAGTAGATTTTTTAGCAGGGGATTTTCAAGATGATATAAGTGAATTTCAAGATATAATACCTATATTACAAGATTTTCAAGAAGAATTAAAATTAGAAAAAATAAAGTGTACAGATGAGAATGATTGCTGTTTTAAGACTAAAGAAAATTATATATGTGAATTAGTAGGGGCTTTAACTGAAGATGATGAATTTTATTCATTAAAAGAGTTAAGAAGTGATTATAATAGATTTAAAGATGAAATGCTATATCCTTTTGGAATACAAGTTTATAAATGTACAGCATGTAATAAATGGATTATAAATTTACTAGAGGAGTAAGTTTTAACATATGGATAAATTGAGAGAGAGTATTACAGGGGTAGGTCATAACATTTGTAGCTTTTATAAAAGAGTAAAGGATAAAATTATAAAAGAAAAGGATCCTAAGGTAATAATAATTTGTGTTATTGCTTTAGCCTTAATTATAGTATTTCTATATGGTAATGTTAGTAGTAAAAAGAGAGATGTAATTGAACAATTATCTAATTCCTTAAGCAAAGGAAATGAAAGAGCCTTAATGAACTTAATAGAAGATGGAAATAAAAATTCTGGAATAACAAAAGAGGAGTTAATACCATATATTGATTTCTTTAAAGCGGATAAAAGTAGAATTAATAAGTTGGTATCTTCTTTAGAAAATGGGGATGAGATATACTCTACAAAATTAGAGTCTAAAAAAAGTTTTTGGGGAGAAAAATGGTATGTTGTAATACAAAAAAAGAAACTTATTGTGGCATCTAATTTCCCAGAAGCTAGTGTGTATTTAAATGATAATTTTATAGGTACAACTAATACTAGTAGAACTTTAGAAATACCTAATTTAATACCAGGAGTCTATGATCTTAAGATTGAAAAGAAAGCATATAATTCTAATTTAGTAGAAGAAAAAAATATTGTTTTCATGGATAACAATAAGATAGACATACCTTTAAATGGAACCTTAGTCACAGTTAAGAGTAGTTTTGAGGATAGTAATGTATATATAAATGGAGAGGACTCAGGTATAAAGGTAAAAGATTTTAAGGATGTTGGTCCTTTTCCCAAGGATGGTTCAACATATTTAACTATAAAATGTAATACTCCTTGGGGAGAAATAGATAGCCAAAAGGTTTATGTAGAAGACCATCCAGAAATAAATATAGAATTAGATTTAAAAGATACAATTATTAAAGATGATGTTGAAAAAGTTTTAAAGGAATTTTATAGCAGCGTATTTCAGGCTTTAAATTCAGAGGATAAAAATGATATAAGAAATGCAAAAGATGAAGTTAAGGATAATATATATAATACATTAAGTCAAAAATATTTTCTTTTAAAGAATGACTATGATATAAGTGATCTTAAAATTAAGATGGAAAATAGTTCAATAGAACGAAATCATGGTGTTTATGAAGCTAGTATTGTAGTTAATGTTTCTTATAAGATAAAAAAGAAAATATTAGGAATAGATGTTAAAAGTGAATCAATGGAAAAAAACTTTTTCACAAATATGAAGTATGAAAATGGAAAATGGATAGTTTATAATGTACAAGACTTTTCATTACCAGGATTAGAAGAAGAGAAGAGTAATTAATAAATAAAAAGGAGCTTTATCAAAAGTTATTTTGATAAAGCTCTTTTATTTTATAAAGTTATAGCAGCATCAAGAGCAACTTCCATCATCTTTGTGAAGGTAGTTTGACGCTCCTCAGCAGTGGTTTCCTCAGCAGTAATTAAATGATCACTTATAGTAAGTATTGTTAAGGCATTAACACCATACTTAGCTGCTAAGGTATATAAAGCTGCAGTTTCCATTTCTACAGCTAAAGTACCAAATTTAGCCCATTGTTTCCATGCTTCAGGATTATCATTATAGAAGCTATCAGCTGTGAATACGCTACCAACCTTAGGAGAATATCCTTTTTCAACGGCAGTATCGTAAGCAGCCTTTAAAAGTTTAAATGATGCTGTTGGAGCAAAATCTAAACCGTTAAATCTAACTTTATTTATTGCAGAATCAGTATGAGATGACATTGCTAAAACTAAATCTCTAACTTTTATATCTTCTTGCATACCGCCAGCAGTACCTACTCTTATTAAATTTTTAACTCCATAATCTCTTATAAGTTCATTAACGTAAATAGAAATTGAAGGAACCCCCATACCAGTACCTTGAACTGATATTTTTTTTCCTTTATATGTTCCTGTATATCCTAACATTCCTCTAACTTCATTGTAACAAACTGGATTTTCTAAAAAAGTTTCAGCTATAAATTTAGCTCTTAAAGGATCTCCTGGTAATAAAATTGTTTCGGCTATTTGACATTCTTTTGCACCTATATGAATACTCATAATGTACCTCCTCATAATGTAAATGTTTTATAAATAAATTTTATCATAAATAATGAAAAAATGCTAAAAATTATAAAGAATTAAAATTTCAATTTAAGTAGTTAAAGCTTATTTAGTATGTTATATTAATAGGTAATAATACAAAATAATAATTTATTAACTTTGTATTTATAAAAACAATGAGGTGATAATTTTGTTAAATATAGATAGAAATGAAATTAAGGATACTCCAGAGTATGAAAGCTTTGGTGAAAATGAATTTCCACTGAAATACTTAAGTGAAGAAGAATTAGAAGAGTTAGGCTTCAAAAAAAGTTGCTGTGGAAGTAGAGGAGGGTGTCCTAAAAAAACAAATGGAACTTGTGGAGGATGTTCTTCAAAGGGAGGATGCTCTAAAAATGGATGTGGATGTTCAAATGGATCTAGTTGTTGTAAGAATAAATAAAAAATACATACTCATATGAGTATGTATTTTTTTATATTATTTTCTTTTTTTAGCAACTTCTATATTAACAGTTCTTTTGTTAAGTTTTTTACCCATTGATTTTTTCATTATATTATTTACTGCATCAGCATCAACGTTAGCAAAGCAGAAGTTTTCTTTTATGTCTATATCTCCAACTTGCTTAGGACTTATTCTAGCAGTATCTTTTAAGAAGTTAACAAGAGATTTAGGAGTTATACCATCTCTTCTTCCAACAGACATAAATAATCTAGTTTCGTCCATTACAGGAGCTTCTATAGAATTTGAAGTGTAATCAAAAGAAGATTCTTTATCAAATACTATTTTTAAAAGAGCAGCTGCAACATCTACTAAGCTATAATCCTCATCTAATTGAGTAGCTATTGGAATGAACTTTTGGAAATCTTCTGAAGCTTCTTCTATAGTAGATTTTACATTATTTATTATGTTATTATGTTTATTTTGGAATATTTCATCAACTGTAGGTACAGCTTTTCTTATTATTTTACTCTTAGTATGCTTTTGAATTTGCTTAAGCATCATATATTCTTTTGGAGTAACTAAAGAATAAGCAACTCCCTCTCTGTTAGCTCTACCTGTTCTTCCGATTCTATGTACATAACTTTCATTGTCTTGTGGTAGATCGTAGTTTATAACGTGAGTTACGCTTTCAACGTCTATTCCTCTAGCTGCGACATCAGTAGCAACTAAGAAGTCTAAGCTTCCTTCTTTGAATTTTCTTAAAGTTTGAAGTCTATGGTTTTGGCTCATATCTCCGTGCATACCTTCAACCATATATCCTCTAGCTTGCATTTTTTCTACAACTTCGTCAACACCTTTTTTTGTTTTGCAGAAAATTATTGCAGCATTTGGTTCATCAAAATCTAAAACTCTACAAAGTGTTTCAAATCTATCTCTATGTTTTATTTCAAAATAAAATTGTTCTATTTTTGAAACTGTTAAAGAACTTTTCTTTATTGCGATGTGCTTAGTATCTTCTTTCATGTAATTTCTAGCTAATTTCTTTATTTGCGGAGGCATAGTAGCAGAGAATAAAAGTGTTTGTCTATCAGTTTTTAATGATTTAACAATTTCTTCTAAATCATCAATGAATCCCATGTTTAACATTTCGTCAGCTTCATCTAACACTAGGAATCCTATATCGTTAAGAGGTAAACTCTTTCTTCTTATTAAATCTAATACTCTACCAGGTGTTCCAACAACTATATCAACACCATTTTTTAAAGCTCTAATTTGTCTATCTATTGGTTGACCACCGTATATTGGTAAAACAGAAAGTTTTTCATGTTTTCCAAGTCTTACAAGTTCTTCATTAACTTGTATAGCAAGCTCTCTAGTTGGTGCTAAAATAAGTGCTTTTGGAGATTTCTTCTTTCCTGAAAAATCAGCATTATTTATTATAGCGCATCCAAAAGCAGCTGTTTTACCAGTACCAGTTTGAGCTTGACCGATTATATCGTGTCCTTCTAGGGCTACAGGAATACTTTCAGCTTGTATTTGAGATGGCTCTTCAAATCCCATATCTTTTATAGCTTTAAGTAAGCTTTCCTTAAGACCTAAGTCATCAAATTTTATATTGTTCATTCTTTATCCTCTTTCTTCTTGTATATTTTTAGTTTTTAAAATTTATTTTATTTTTAAAATTCTCACAATCAAACAAAGCTTATCATAACATAGTATCTCCATATAAGCAAATGGTATTATTTAAAATAAAAATTAAAAAAGTTTATTTAAATGTTTACTATAAGTTATAATAATAGAGATTAAAAAAGGAAGGAGAGAAATTAATTTGGAAGTTGGAATTTCTTCAGCATGTTTTTATCCAGATTTTGAATTGGAAAAATCATTTAAAATAATGAAAGAATTGGATTTTAATACAGGAGAATTATTTTTAAATACTTATTATGAGTATAGTGATGATTTTGTAAAGAAATTAATTGAGGAAAAAGAGAAAAATAACTTTAATATAAAATCAGTACATTTTTTTTCATCTATGTATGAACCCTATTTATTTGATCAATATGAGAGAAGAAGAAAAGATTCTTTAGAGGTTTTTAAGAATATATGCAAAGCTACTAATAAATTAGGAGCTTCATCATACACCTTTCATGGTATGAGAAAACAAGAGTTTAATACTATTAATAAGAAGGAAATTTTAGATATATACAATGAATTAGCTTATATAGCAAGAGAAAATAATATATATTTATCTCAAGAAAATGTCTCATGGTGTATGTCTTCAGATATAGAATTTTTAAAGTATTTAAAAAATAACATAAAATATGATATTAAATTTACCTGTGATATAAAACAAGCATATAAAAGTAATGAAAATCCTCTCCATTATATTGATATCATGGGGAAGGATTTAGTTAATTTTCATATAAACGATAGAGATAAAAAAAGTATTTGTTTACTTCCAGGTAAGGGGAGAGTAAATTATAAACATATCATTGAAAAACTAAAAACTTTAGATTATAAAGGGCCATTAATAATAGAAGTTTATAGGGATAATTTTAAAACTTACGAAGAATTAAAAGATGTTAAAGATTTTATAGAAAAAAAACTACTAGTATGATAAAATGTATAAATGTAAGAATAAAATAAAAGAAATATTTGATAAAAAAAGAAATTATATGTTATAATTGCCTAGGTTAATTCATAAAACATGAATTTAAAAGGCTATTTACAGGAGGAATATACAATGGAAGCTAAAATGAACAAAATAGACACAAATGTTGTAGAATTAGAAATTAAAGTTGATGCTAAGGACTTTAACGAGGCGTTAAAAAAGTCTTATAATAAAAACTCAAAGAAGTTTAACATACCAGGATTCAGAAAAGGAAAAGTTCCAATGAACATGGTTAAAAAATTCTACGGAGTTGAAGTTTTATTTGATGATGCAATAAACGCTTGTATAGATAAAACTTATGGAGTTGCTTTAGAAGAAAACAACGTAAGACCAGTTGATTATCCACAAATCGAAGTAGTAGAAGTTGGAGAAGGAAAAGACTTAGTTTACAAAGCTAAAGTTACTACTTACCCAGAAGTTACTTTAGGAGATTACAAAGGATTAGAAGTTGAAGAAGTATCTTACGAAGTAAAAGAAGAAGACATAGAAAAACAATTAGCTGATATGCAAGCAAGAAATGCTAGAGTTGAAACTAAAGAAGAAGGAACAGTTGAAAATGGAAACATAGCTGTTATAGACTTCAAAGGATTCATAGATGACGTAGCATTCGAAGGTGGAGAAGGAAAAGATTATCCATTAGAAATAGGTTCAGGAAGCTTCATAGATAACTTTGAAGAGCAATTAGTTGGATTAAAAGTTGGAGAAAGCAAAGATGTTAACGTAACATTCCCAGAAGCTTATGGAAAAGAAGACTTAAACGGAAAACCAGCTAAATTCGAAGTAACTGTAAAAGAAATAAAAGTTAAAGAATTACCAGCTTTAGATGATGAGTTTGCTAAAGAAGTTTCAGAATTTGATACTTTAGAAGAATTAAAAGCTGACTTAAAAGAAAAAGCTGTAAAAGCTAACGAATTAAGAGCTAAAAGAGAAATGGAAGAAAAAGTTATAAACGCTGTAGTTGATAACGCAAAAGTAGAAATTCCAGAAGCTATGATAAACAGAGAAGTTGAAAACATGGTAAGAGACTTAGAAATGAGATTAGGACAACAAGGACTAAGCTTAGAGCAATACTATGAGTTCACTGGAAGTACTGAAGATAAGATGAAATCTTACATGAAAGAAAATGCTGAAAGAAAAGTAAAAACTGATTTAGTTATGAGTGCTGTAACTGAAGCAGAAGCTATAGAAGCTACTGAAGAAGAATTAAAAGCAAAAGCAGAAGAAGTTGCTAAAATGTACTCAAACGGAGCAGAAACTGAGAAAATGGTTGATCTATTATTAAATGCTCAAAGAGCTGCTTTAGAGTTAGATGTTAAGAGAGAAAAAACTTTAAAAATGTTATTTGAATCTTTAAAATAATAAATAAATAAACTTTCAGATAATTGCCAGGAAGTATTTCTTGGCAATTATTTTAAAATTAAAAGTTTGTTTAGAAAAAGACTAATTAACAAATGTCTATTTTTTTTATATAATAATTATGATAATGTATGTTTTTATGATATATATGGCAATATTATAATTATAGTTTTTTTTAAAAGGAGGGAATTTAATGAGCAATTTAGTACCTATGGTAGTTGAACAAACAAGCAAAGGCGAAAGAAGTTACGATATATTCTCAAGATTATTAAAAGATAGAATAATAATGTTAAGTGGAGAGGTTAATGATGTAACGGCTAACCTTGTTGTTGCACAATTATTATTCTTAGAAAGTGAAGATCCAGATAAAGATATACATCTTTACATAAATTCCCCAGGAGGTTCTATAACTTCTGGAATGGCAATTTATGATACTATGCAATATATAAAGCCTGACGTATCTACAATCTGTATAGGTATGGCTGCTTCTATGGGAGCATTCTTATTATCTTCAGGAGCAAAAGGAAAGAGATTTGCATTACCAAATGCTGAAATAATGATACACCAACCTTTAGGCGGCTTCCAAGGGCAAGCAACTGATATAGATATTCATGCTAAGAGAATATTAAAGATAAAAGATAAATTAAACCAAATCTTAAGTGAAAATACAAATCAACCTCTTGAAAAGATAAAAGTAGATGTTGAAAGAGATTATTTCATGGAAGCATCAGAAGCAGTAGAATACGGATTAATAGATAAAGTTATAGAAAGAAAATAATCTACAACTTAAATCTTATTGAAAGTTGAGGTGGATAAGATGGGAAAATTTGAAGATAAAAAGCAATTAAGATGTTCTTTTTGTGGTAAAAATCAGGAACAGGTTAAGAGATTAATCGCAGGTCCTGGTGTATATATATGTGATGAATGTATAGAACTTTGTTCAGAAATAATAGAAGATGAATTTGAAGGAAATACAGAATCATCACCATTAGAAGCTAGCAATCTTCCAAAGCCACAAGAAATCAAAGACTATTTAGATCAATATGTTGTTGGTCAAGATAGAGCTAAGAAATCTTTAGCAGTAGCTGTTTATAATCATTACAAGAGAATAAATGCTAATAAGGCAGAAGATGATGTTGAACTACAAAAAAGTAACATACTTTTATTAGGACCTACAGGTTCAGGTAAGACATTACTTGCACAAACTCTTGCTAAAATGTTAAATGTTCCATTTGCTATAGCAGATGCTACAACATTAACAGAGGCAGGATATGTTGGTGAAGATGTTGAAAATATACTTTTAAAACTAATTCAAAATGCAGATTATGATGTTGAAAGAGCTGAAAAAGGTATAATATATATAGATGAGATAGATAAGATTGCTAGAAAATCAGAAAATCCATCTATTACAAGAGATGTTTCTGGAGAGGGTGTTCAACAAGCTTTATTAAAAATATTAGAGGGAACAACAGCTTCAGTTCCACCACAAGGTGGAAGAAAGCATCCACATCAAGAGTTTATACAAATTAACACTTCAAATATTTTATTTATTTGTGGTGGAGCTTTTGATGGAATAGATAAAATAATAGAAAAAAGAGGAACTAAGAGTTCTATAGGTTTTGGCGCTGAGGTTAAAGGAAAAAGCGAAAAGAACGTTGGAGAACTTTTAAAGGATATAATGCCTGGAGATTTATTGAAATTCGGTTTAATACCAGAGTTTGTTGGTAGATTACCAGTTTTAGTAACTTTAGAAGCTTTAGATAACGAGGCTTTAGTAAGTATTTTAACTAAGCCAAAGAATGCTCTAGTAAAACAATACAAAAAGTTATTTGAGCTTGATAATGTAAAACTAGATTTTACAGAGGAAGCTTTAAAAGCTATTGCAGATGAAGCTATAAATAGAAAAACTGGTGCTAGAGGATTAAGAGCTATAGTAGAAGAAACTATGATGGATATAATGTTTGATATACCATCAGAAGAGAATATTGTAAAAGCTACTATAACTGAAGAGACAATAAAAGATAGAAAAGATCCAGAGCTTGAAAAGCTTCCAGAAGGAGAAGTTAGACCAACTTTAAAAACTGAGAAGAAAAATAAAGCTAGAAAAGATATAGAAACTGCTTAATAGAAAAAGATGCATATTATTTATGCATCTTTTTTATTTTTTTATGGAGTTTTTGGAATATCATCACAAAAATAGGTAAATACTAACCGTATAGAACGGGAGGTATTAGAGATGAATACTTATACATTTATAATGTTTCTACAATTACTTATGTCAATTTTATTCTATATATATATGAGCAAGTCCTTTGCTAGTAAGAAGAAAGATAATAGTGTTTTAGAAAAAGAAAATGAAAAAGAAATGGAAAAATTAAATAAATTAAGAATGATAAAACTGACAGAACCTTTAACTGAAAAAAGTAGACCAAGTAATTTAGAAGAAATAATAGGACAGGAAAAGGGAATAAAAGCTCTTAAAGCAGCACTTTGTGGGCCAAATCCACAACATGTAATAATATATGGACCACCTGGGGTAGGAAAAACTGCAGCTGCTAGAATAATTTTAGAAGAGGCCAAGAAAATGGCAGCATCTCCTTTTAATAAGGATTCTAAATTTGTTGAAATAGATGCCACAACTTTAAGGTTTGATGAGAGGGGTATAGCAGATCCATTAATAGGATCTGTTCATGATCCAATATATCAAGGGGCAGGTTCCTTAGGAATTGCAGGAGTACCTCAACCTAAACCAGGAGCTGTAACAAAGGCTCATGGAGGAATGCTTTTTATAGATGAAATAGGAGAATTACATCCTATTGAATTAAATAAACTTCTTAAAGTTTTAGAGGATAGAAAAGTTTTTTTAGACTCAGCTTATTATAGTTCAGAAGATCCAAATACTCCTAGATATATAAAAGAAATATTTGACAATGGATTGCCAGCAGACTTTAGATTAATTGGTGCAACTACAAGAAGTCCAGAGGAAATAGTGCCAGCTATAAGGTCAAGGTGCGTAGAAATATTTTTTAGGGGACTAACTGTTGAAGAGATTAGAAAAATTGCTTTAAATGCCACAAATAAGGTTGGTTATAGAATAAGTGATGAGGGGTTAGATATAGTATCTAAATATTGTACTAATGGGAGAGAAGTTATAAACTTAGTCCAATTATGTTCTGGCCTTGCAATAAATGAAAATAGAGATTACATAAAAGAGAGCGATATTTATTGGGTTATTGAAAATGGTCAATACAATCCTAGAATGGAAAGAATGATAAATGATAAGCCTGAAATTGGATATGTAAATGGATTAGCTGTGTATGGAGCTAATAATGGAGCTTTAATGGAAATAGAAGCTACTGCAAAGCTATCAAGTAATAATATAGGTAGTATAAAAATTACTGGAATAGTTGATGATGAGGAACTAGGCGGTGGAGAGAAAAAAATAAAGAGAAAAAGTACAGCCTATTGTTCTGTACAGAATGTATTAACAGTATTAGATAATATATTTAATTTAAATTCAAAGTCATATGATATACACGTTAATTTCCCAGGCGGGATACCAGTAGATGGTCCATCTGCTGGAATAAGTATAGCTACAGCTATATATAGTGCTATAAAAGGAATGCCTGTAAATAATAGGGTGGCCATGACTGGTGAGATATCAATAAAGGGAAAGGTAAAACCAATAGGTGGAGTAAATGCCAAGATATTAGCAGCAAAGAGAGCTGGAGTAGAATTAGTAATTGTTCCAAAGGAAAATTTAAGTAGTATAACTAGAGATATTGATGGAATAAAGATAGTTGGTGTTAAGGGAATTGAAGAGGTATTAGATCTTACACTTTATAAAGAAGAATTTATAGAAAAAGAGAGCTTAATACTTAAAGATAATAGGGCATTTTTTGGTGCTGGTGCCTTAAATGCAGAATCTATAAAGAAAGCTAACACTTAAAGTGTTAGTTTTCTTTTATGGAATTAAATAAGCTTGAAAAAAACTTGTAATATGTGTATACTTGTTAAAGACTATATATTTATATAATATGTAGTTATTAATTTTTTTGGAGGGGATATTTATGAAAGAAGATAAATTAATTCTTCCTTTAATTCCTCTAAGAGGTCTAACTGTATTTCCTAATATGGTTATATACTTTGACGTTGGTAGGGAAAAGTCAATAGAAGCTGTTGAAAAGGCTATGGCAGGAGATCAAAAGATATTTTTAGCAGCTCAAAAAGATATAGAGATTGACAATCCGAGTGAAGATGACATCTTTAATATAGGTACAATCTGTGAAATAAAGCAAATTGTAAAAATGCCAAAAAACACTATAAGAGTTTTAGTAGAAGGTATTGAAAGAGCAAAGATGGATGAATTCTTTGATAAAGAGGAATTACTTGAAGCATCAATAGAAAAAATAGAGATTGATAATGAAATTGACCATGAATTTGAAGCTTTATCAAGAAAGTTAAAGGATGACTTTTTTGAGTTTTTAGATATTACAGCAAGTAGTGGAATAAATGGTGTTGATTTATTTGACAATCTAGAAGAAGAAAAAGATTTAAATAAGGTTACAGATTTAATTTCTTCCTATGCTCTTATAAAACAAGAGGACAAGCAGGATATTCTTCAAACTTTAGATTTAAAGAAAAGAATAGAAAAATTAATATTTTACGTGAAACAAGAGATTGAAGTAGCTAAAATAGAAAAAAGAATTGGAACTAAGGTTAAGAAGAAATTAGATAAAGGCCAAAGAGAATATTATTTAAGAGAGCAAATGAAGGTAATCCAAGAGGAACTTGGAGAAGATGATGATAATAAGAAAGCTATAATTGAGTTTGAGAAAGTGATAAATGAGAAAAAATTACCTAATCAGGTTAAGGAAAAAGCTCAATATGAAATTTCAAAGCTTAAGGCATCATCTCCATATTCTCAAGATGGAGGAGTTACAAGAACTTACTTAGAAAATTTATTAGACATGCCTTGGGGAGAATTTACTGAGGATACTTTAAATATAAAAGATGCTAGAAAAGTATTAGATAAAGATCATTATGGATTAAAGGACGTAAAAGATAGAATTCTTGAATATTTAGCTGTAAAGCAAATAAGTAATTCATTAAGAGGCCCTATTCTTTGCCTAGTTGGACCTCCAGGGGTAGGTAAAACTTCTATAGCTAAAAGTGTTGCAACTTCATTAAATAGAAAGTTTGTAAGAATGTCTTTAGGTGGAGTTAGAGATGAAGCTGATATAAGAGGACATAGAAGAACTTACGTTGGAGCAATTCCAGGAAGAATAGTTACTGGATTAAAGGAAGCTAAAAGTATGAATCCAGTATTTTTACTAGATGAAATTGATAAGTTAGGAATGGATTTCAAAGGAAATCCAGCTGATGCCTTACTAGAGGTTTTTGATAATGAACAAAATAAAACTTTTAGAGACCATTATCTAGAGGTGGATGTTGATTTATCAGAGGTTATGTTTATAACAACAGCAAACTCTTTAGATGGAATTCCAAGACCTCTTTTAGATAGAATGGAATTAATAGAGGTATCAGGATATACTTATGAAGAAAAATTTAGAATAGCTAAGAAATATTTAGTACCAAAGGTATTAAAAGAACATGGTGTTGATAATAAAATAATAACTATATCTGATTCTGCTTTAAAACTTATTATAGATAGTTATACAAGAGAGTCTGGAGTAAGAAATCTTCAAAGACAAATAGCTAATGTTATAAGAAAAGGAATAAAGGATATAATAGAAAAAGATAAGAAAAATTTAAATATATCTACTAAGTTAGTTGAAAAATACTTAGGTCCAAAAATCTTTAGCTATGAAGAAATTGATAAGGAAGATAAGGTTGGAGTAGTTACAGGAATGGCTTGGACTGCTTATGGCGGAGATACTTTACCAGTAGAAGTAATGGTTATGGATGGTAAGGGTAGATTAGAGCTTACTGGACAACTTGGAGATGTAATGAAGGAATCTGCAAGAGCTGCATACTCTTATGTGAGAGCTCATATGAAGGAATTAGGAATAAAGGATGAATTTTATTCTAAGAAAGATATTCATATACATGCTCCAGAGGGTGCAGTACCAAAGGATGGTCCTTCTGCAGGGGTTACTATGACTACTGCCTTAGTATCAGCATTAACTGGTAAAAAAGTTAAACACAATGTTGCTATGACTGGAGAAATAACTTTAACTGGAAAAGTTTTAGCTATTGGTGGTTTAAAAGAAAAATGCTTAGCAGCAAGAAGAGTAGGAATTGATACGGTTATAGTTCCTAAGGAAAATGAAAAAGACGTAATTAAACTTCCTAAAATAGTTAAGGATAGTTTAAATATAATACTTGCAGATAAAATTGATGATGTATTAGAAAATGCATTGGTTGGAGTTGAAAAATAATGAAAATAAAAAGTTCGGAATTTATAATATCAGCGGTTAAGAGAGAACAGTATCCTGATGATAACCTACCAGAAATAGCTTTTGTTGGTAGATCAAATGTTGGTAAATCTTCTATAATTAATTCATTAACTAATAGAAGAGGCTTAGCAAAGGTAAGTCAAACTCCAGGAAAAACTAGATTAATAAATTTCTTCTTATTAAATAAAGATTTTTATTTAGTAGATTTACCTGGTTATGGATATGCAAAAGTATCTAAAAAAGAGAAGGCATCTTGGGGTGCTACAATAGAAAGATATTTATTAAATAGAGGACCTTTAAAGAAGGTTGTTTTATTAGTAGATTGTAGACATAAGCCTACTGCTGATGATGTTCAAATGTATGAATGGATAAAGCACTATGGATATGAAGTTGTAGTTATTGCAACAAAGAGTGATAAGATATCTAATAACCAAATAGGAAAAAGCGAAAAGCTTATAAAAGAAACTCTAGGATTACCTAAGGATTATAAACTTAAGTTCTTCTCTTCATTAAATAAAAAAGGAAAAGATGAACTTGTAGATTATCTTTTTGATGATTTAGTTGAAGAAGTTTAATTTCATAAATTAAAATATAAAATTAACTTTTTATATGTTTCTAGAATATAGTATTAAAGAAGCTGTGAAGATTTTATCTTCGCAGCTTCTTTTTTTGAAGTATATGCCTTGTTATTAATAATTATTACAAAAAGTAGAAAAAATTCCATAAATATGTGTCAAAACTTTGTAAAGAGAATACTATATAGTATAAAGAAAATATATGGAGGTAACATTTATGGACTTAAATGAAATCTTAGAAGGAATGTCAAATGACAATTGTGGTAACTCAGGATGCTGTAATACTTCAGGATGCGGAAATTCTTTTGATAATTATGGACAATCTATAGGAGGAGTTAATAATTTTAACGGATTTGGAAATAACTCTTGTGGTGGATTTGGAAATAATTTTGGTGGATTTGGAAACAACTGCGGAGGATTCGGAAATAACTGTGGTTTTGGCTTCGGTGGCGGAATATGGACATTAATTTGGTTATTCTTATTATGTGGTGGCGGATTCGGCGGAAATGGCGGATTCGGAGGACGTGGCAATAGTTGCTGTTGCTGCTGTGAAGATGAATGCTGCTGTGGAGGCGGAAATGGCGGATTTGGATGTAACGCTATAATATGGATAATTATTTTAGCAACTTTATGTGGTGGCTTCGGAAATAATGGCGGAAACAATAATTGTAACGGATTTTTAGGAAATTGTGGATGCTAAAATTCTTAGAAAATAGAAAAGGAGCAAAAAGAAATGAGTAGAAAAAAGAAATGTTGCTGTAATAGTCATGACCATTGTGGTAGACATGGTAGACATGGTGGATGTACAGGAATGGATGCTTGCACAGTACTACCAACTCTTTTAGTTTTACAATGCTCAGGTTTATTATGTAACGATAGGGCATATATCTTAATTTTATTATCACTACTATGTGGTGGATTTAATGCTTGTGGATGCAACAATAGATGTTGCTAATAGAAAAAGGAGTGAATTTTTATGAGTAGAAAGAAATGCTGCAAATGCAGATGTAAATGCGAATGCAAATGCAAACGTAAAAAACATGATTGTTGCTGCAGTCATAGTAGAAACACTGGTTGTTCAGGATTTAATGCTTGTACAACATTACCAACATTGCTAATACTTTGTCAATCAGGCTTATTATGCAATGATAGAGCATATATCTTATTCTTATTATTCTGGCTATGTGGTGGTGTAAACGCAAATAGCTGCGGCTATGATTGTTGTTAGAATAATTTTTGGAGGGTTTTTTAACCCTCCTAAAAAAATAAAAAATATAGTACATATACATAAATTTATTAAGGAGGATAGGAGATGTCAAAGCGTAGACGTAAAAATAAAGTTAGCGAAAATTCAAATCAAGGAAATTTTATGGGAGGATTAAATCCTCAAATGTTAGATATGTTAGGACTTGGAAATGTTGATGTAAACAAAGTATCAGAAGTTCTATCTTCTATGGGTAATGATGGATTCGATATGAATTCTATAAATTCTATTTTAAATAATAATGATGGAGGAAAGAATAATTCTTCTAAGAATAAAGGTAGAGATAAAGGAAATATGAATAACAATAATCCACTATCAGCTATGATGGGAGAAGGAAATCCTATGGGAGATTTAGGTTCACTTATGGGATTATTAGGTGGTGGAGCACAAGGAATGAATCCTATGGGAAATATGGGCGGATTAGGAGCCCTTGCTAATATGATAGGTGGAAATATAGGAGGCGGAAATTTAGGAACATCAAATAATATTAGCGGCGATGCAAGTATGGATCCAATAGTTACTATGATACTGTCACTTAGAAATTTTGTTGATCCTCAAAGAGCTAGATTTTTAGATAAGGTTTTAAAGATGTATAAGGAAGGAAAAATAACTTATTAGATCTATATACTTAATTTAAAAGAGATTTATCAAAACTTGTATATGAAATTTATAAATATATTATTAGAAATTCTTAACTTCTAAACTTGATCAAATTTTATTTATAATTTTTATTTATAAGTTATTTTGATAAATCTCTTTTTATTACTTAGTAATATTTAAATTTATGGAACTTATTAAAAATGTATCATTAATCTTTTCTAATTGAATTATGAATTTAACTTGTGATTTATTATTAGGGTTTTCTTTTGAGATTTTATTAAAGTTTAAGGTCCAAGAACCATTAGTGGCTTCTCCAGTGTTATTCCAAGCTATATCCATAAAGAAAGCATCTTGAAAGTCATAATAATAAGACTCTTTTTCTAATCTCCATATTTGAGATAGATCTTCTTTAGGAATATAAGTTGCAAATATATTTGGAAGTTCGGATATTTCATAATTTAGAGATATTATGTCTATGAAAGAAATTATAGAATATAGTCCAGTAGGTTCAACAGTATCATATGATATATTTTTAAATTTTTTATTTAAAAGCATATATTTTTGAATATTTTCTTTACTATCACCTAAGGAAAAAGAAAGTATTTTAGGAGTTTTCCCATTATTTGAATCTACAATTCCTAATATGTTATTTGTAGAGTAAAATATATCTTCAAAGCCATTTCCAGTCCACTTAAACAAATGCTGTATAGAGCTATTTTCTTCAGAAGATTGAACAATTATCTCTTTAATATTATTTCTATCTAAATCTAATAAGTTTAAAGTTATAGGTCTATTAGGAGAAAAGTTACCTAGAGAATTAATTGTTTTGTTTGGGGTTAACTCATAACTTTTTTCATTAATAGCTGCATTTATTAGATAATTATTTTCACTTCCTAATTCTATATATAAACAATCTTCTTTCCCATCACCATTTAAATCTGACTTTATAGTTTCTTTAATAGTATTTTCATTAATAACAGATTTAGTAGAATTATCTTTAAAGGTAAATATTAAAGTAAAAGAAATTAAAATAATAGTAATAAAACTAAGAGGTTTTATTAAATTATTTTTGTTTTTTAAAGTCATAAAATCACCTCAAATAGATTATATGCATATAATCTATTTTTTATTATTATTGTAATTTTTTTTTGCGCTTTGAACAAAATATACTAAGGGTGGTGATTAATATGCTTTATAAAACTCATCTTGAAATAGGAGAAAATACATTTAATACTATTGAAGGAAGAGGAAGAAATTTAATTGATAAAAAAAGTTTTTTAAAAGGAAATGTTCTTCCAGATATTTCACCTAAATATAGGTTAAAAAAACATGGCAGAAAACAGTTTGAGGAGATTATTGATGAAAAGGTAAAAGAGCTAAGTAGGTTAAGTAGTGATGAAATAATAAATCATTTAGGAAAAGAAAAATTTAGCATAGAGTTAGGAGTAATATGTCATTTTCTATGTGACTTTTTTTCTTTGCCTCATGATGAAGAATGGGGTTTTAAGGAGAGTGTAACCTTAAAGCATGTGTTATATGAGAAAAAGTTACATAAGGTTTTTAGTAAAGATATAATAATAAAAGATAGTTATAAAATACTAGGAAACTCAGATTATGATGTCTTTTTTAAAAATGCTTTAAAGAAATATAGAGATGTATATGGACATAGAAATGATCTATTTTTTGCAATGTATTTAAATAATTCAGTTGTTAGATATGTTTTAGAATCCATAGAAGAAAATGATAAAATAAATCTTTCAAAAGAAAAACACATTGCTTTTTAATAATTGAAGCAAATATTACATATTATTATAAAAAGGATAAATGGGAGGAACTTAATATGATAATATTTGCAAAGAGGATTAATATAAAGGGAGTTATATATAATTTAATGAATTATAATGAGTATAATAAGAGAAAATATAGCTCTTTTTATAGATAAAAGTAAGTAAAACTTATATTGTTTTTAGAATTATAGATATGGGATAGTATAGAGTACATAAATCCTATATCTTTTTTTATAATCTTATTAATAAGGTGTAAACTTGAAAAAAGTATAACTTAGTATATACTTAAAAGTATAGATATATACTTTAAGGTGTATTTAAAGTTTTTATAAGGAGACAGGAAAATGAGAATAAATAGAAATGATTTATGCTGGTGTAACAGTGGTAAGAAATATAAAAAATGTCATATGGAATTTGATGAGAGAATAGAAAATTTAGCTAGAGAAGGATTTGAAGTTCCTACTAGAGATATAATAAAAAATGAAGAACAAATAGAAGGTATAAGAAAAAGTGCAGAAATAAATAATGCTGTTTTAGATTTAGTCGCAGAGAAAATAAAAGCAGGTATGAGCACTGAAGATATAAATAAAATAGTACACGATTATACTGTAAGTAGAGGAGCTATTCCAGCACCACTTAACTATGGTGGATTCCCTAAAAGTGTTTGTACTTCTATAAATGATGAGGTTTGTCATGGAATTCCTGATGAAAATATAATCCTTAAAGAAGGAGATATAATAAACGTTGATGTATCTACTATATATAATGGATATTATTCAGATGCCTCAAGAATGTTTATTATTGGGGAAGCTAGTGAAAATGCAAAAAGATTAGTTAAAGTAGCTAAAGAATGCTTAGAAAAAGGTATTGAAGCAGTTAAACCTTGGGGATTCTTAGGAGATATAGGGGCAGCAATTCAAGAGCATGCAGAAAAGAATGGATATTCAGTTGTAAGAGATTTTGGAGGTCATGGAGTAGGATTAAAATTCCATGAGGATCCATTTGTATATCATTATGGAGATGCTGGAGAGGGTATGGTATTAGTACCAGGTATGATATTTACAATAGAGCCTATGATAAATGAAGGAAAATACGATGTCTTTGTAGATGCAGAAAATGATTGGACTGCCTTAACTATGGATGGATCACTTTCAGCTCAATGGGAGCACACAATACTAGTTACAGAGGATGGAATTGAAATAATAGCTAAATAATAAAAATTTAAAGCCTTCTAATTAATTTTAGAAGGCTTTAAAAATACATACTTATTGGTGCTATTAGTACAGCTGGTGATTTAACTTTAGGTTCTGGACATTTAGGAATTGGTATATTAAGATTTTTCAATAAATCTAAATAAGGTTCAATTGACTTTAATAAATCAACATAATAATTTTCCTGTGTAAGTTTTCTTAATAAATTTATACAATCATTATTATTTGTACAAACTTTAATAACTTTTCCTAAAACATTGCAATTACAATTACACTTATCAAATACATAACAATCTCCATTTAAAAAGTATTTTGAATTGGTATTAAGTATTGCAGTATAGCCAGAACAATTCATAATTATATCTTCAGTTGAATTTAAAGAAAGTTTATCTTTAATTGTTTTTAGTAAATTTAATATTATAGAAAAGTTTAAATTTCCTAAGTTTTTATCTTTTAAAAGGGAGTCTAATATGTCTAAGGGAAAGCATTCTATTAAGCTTATTATTGAATCTAAGTAAGAAGAGAGTGAAGTTTCTGTTATGCATCCCTTTGTTCTTATAAAATCTCCTTCAGAAATATGAGAATCAACTAAAGGTGAATTCTCAAGATCCTTAATAACTTTTGATGTAGTCATTCTCTTAAGCATAGTATTGTGTATTTCAAAAGAGGTATAAATTCTTTTTATTTCTTCTTCAGTTCTTCCAAATAGTCTATTTTCTATGCTTCTATCATTTCCATAACAATTTGTTTCATTAAAGTCATTTGATCTGTTACTAGTTTTAAAACCCTTATTATATATTCGACTTTTGCCATCACTACAGAAAGTTTTATTATTTTCATCTAAGTGAATTCTTCCAGCTAATGTGTTGTCACAAATTCTTTTAGAAGTGCGTATATCTATATATCCATTTAGATATACAGAAGATAGACTTTTTATTAAATATTCATCTATGTATATAAACAGATTTAAAAGGTCATTCATTATTATTCTCCTAAACTAACTTGATCATATTATAATTTATATTATGAATATTCCTTTGCTATGAATATTAAATATAAAAATACAATAAACTTAAAAATTTTTAAAAGTCTTTTTAGGGTGAAAATTTACAAGAGTGTATATGGAAGAATATGTATTGACAGAAATGAACAGTTAATATATAATAAAAATGTTCAAGCCGAAGTGGCGGAATTGGCAGACGCAGCGGACTCAAAATCCGCCGGGCTAATACTCGTACGGGTTCGAGTCCCGTCTTCGGCACCAAACACCTGAATATTATCAGGTGTTTTTTTATTAATAAGATAAATACACATTTTTATTAGTAAAGTATTGTTATGAAAAACTTCTAATGCAAATTAGAAGTTTCATAGGGTAGAATTAAAAAAATATTTAATAAAGTTAAGTAGAAACTGAGAATATATATGTAAAATTATAGTATTATATAATAAAAGGGTCTTAGGAGGATATATGCTTATTGCTATTTTATTATTATTACTAAGTATTTTTAACATATTTATAGGGAAAAAAGTAAAGGATAAAAATCTGGCTCATCTTTTATCAGGTTTTGATAAGGAAAAAGATGATTTAGAGTATGTAAGCTGTATACTGGGAAATACCTTTAAGTGGATTGGAAATTTAGGGGTTATAATTACAGCTATTTATTTGATTCTAATTAATAGTATTTCAGTAGGATTATACTTAATTTGTTATGCGGGAGTTATAATACTATTTACAGTTAATCTTACCTTTAAAACAGATAGACACAGAAGAAGTAGATTAAAAGTAGTAAAATAAATTAAAAGTACTAAAAGTTAAAATCTTTTAGTACTTTTTTAAATTACTTTAAACTTTGCTAAATTTTAATCAAAATATATGATTTTAATTTATAATATTGAATATGGAATAAAGTTTATAATATAATAAACTTTGTATTAATTCCCAATAGAAAACTTCAATTTATTATTTTACAGTTTGAATTTTTGAAATATTACGTTTATATAATGTCAATTTGGTAATAATTTAAAGGATTAGTCTGTTTAATAAATAATTGGAGGTATGTTTAAGTGAAACTTAAAGGTTACATATTAACAGGAGTTATTATTACATTAACAATAACTAGTTTTTTTATAGGAAGAAGCTATGAGTCTTACAAATTGAAAGCTTTAGAGGTGAGTAATGTAAGTTCTAATGAAGAGATAGATAATGAAAATAAAGAGTCAAATAAAGAAGAGCTTAGTGAAGAGCAGCTTCGTATTAAAGAAATAATTTTAAATGATAAGGATGGATTGTTTAAAGTTGTAAATAAGGAAAACTCAATAGATAAAAGTTATAAGCCAGAAGAATTAATTATTCCAAAGGTTAATTTTGTAGGTTTAGAAAATGAACCTAGAAATAGAGTTAGCAATGTATTAAAGAAAGATTTAGAAAATCTTTTTAGTGATGCAAAAAAAGCTGGGTTAGATTTATATCTATCTTGTGCTTATAGGTCTTATGAAGAGCAGGAATATTTATATGGTAGGGCTTTAGAAAAAGAGAAGAGTGATTCAAGTAATCTTGTGGCTTTACCGGGAACAAGTGAGCATCAATTAGGATTAGCTGTAGACTTTACTACTAGGTCTATAGGGTTCCAATTAGAAGAATCTTTTGAGGATACAAAAGAAGGACAGTGGCTTTTAGAAAACTCTCATAAATATGGTTTTGTTTTAAGGTATTTAAAAGGAAAGGAAGATATAACAGGATATAGTTATGAACCTTGGCATTATAGATATATTGGAGATTTAGAAGTAAGCAAATATTGTTATGATAATAACCTTACATTAGAGGAATTATATGATGAATTGGATATAACAAAATAATATATAAATATAAGATTTTAAAGGAGATAGGCTATGTATGTGATTAACTTTATAAGAGGGTTTTTAATGGCTTTAGCAGATAGTGTTCCAGGGGTTTCTGGTGGTACTATAGCGTTTATAATGGGATTTTATAATAAGTTTATAAGCTCATTAAATGCTTTAACATCTGCAAAAAAAACTGATGTAAGCAAAAAAGATGCTATAATATTCCTATTAAAATTAGGAATAGGTTGGATAACTGGTATGGTTTTATCAATATTATTTATAGCATCCATATTTGATAAAGAAATATATAAAATCAGTTCTTTATTTACTGGATTTATAATATTTTCTATACCAATAATAATTAGCGAAGACAAAGAGTCATTAAAGAAAAACTATGGATACATAATATATGCTATTTTAGGAATAGCTATTGTTGCTGCAATAACATATTTTAACCCAGCTACAGGAAGTGCAAAAGGAACAAGTCTAGTATTAAATGAATTTTCATTACCACTTGCACTATATGTTTTCTTTGCGGGAATGATTGCTATATCAGCAATGGTTTTACCAGGGATATCAGGATCAACATTACTTTTAATATTTGGTCTTTATGCACCTGTTGTAAATGGAGTGAAAGAAGTTTTAACATTTAATTTTAGTTATTTACCTATGCTTATGGTTTTTGGACTAGGAGTAGTTGTAGGAATAATAACTACAATAAGATTAATAAAATTCTTGCTTTCAAATTATAGATCTCAAATGATTTATTTTATAATAGGATTAATGATTGGATCTATATATGCAGTTTTTATGGGACCAACTACATTAGAGATTCCAAAGGCTGCTATGAATTTAAGTAGCTTTAATTTCCTATTCTTTATTATAGGAGGAGCTTTAATTTTAGGATTGCAACAGTTAAAAGTATACCTTGAGAAGAAAGAAAAAGTTTCTAATATATAAGAAAATATATAGTAGCTGTCATTACGTAGAAGTAATGACAGCTTTTTCTTTAATATTGTAGATTTTTAGAATATAATAAGAGAAATAGAGGATTGTAGTCATTTCTTAATTAAAAATTAACCTTAAAGCCTTTGTTATAGTAAATTTTTTATAGTATTATTAATAATAAGCTAAAAATTATTTATACGGAGGGATAAGCAATGTTTTTAAAAGAGTTAAATAAAGAACAAGGATTAGCATTTATAAATTTAGTAACTGAATTTGCTTTAGCTGATGAGAATATCAAAAAAGAAGAAGAAGATTTAATTCGTATATATCTGAAGGAATTAGGTTTAGAAGAAGAGGAATTAGGAAATCTTTCATATGAAGAATCAGTAGAAATTATAAAAAATTCATCAGAAAAGGTTAAAAATATTGTTTATTTTGAACTTGTTAGAATAGGACTTGTTGATGAGGATTGTGATATAGAAGAAGTTGATTACTTAGAAAAAATAAGTACAGATTTAAATATATCAAGAGCTAAAAAAATACAAGTAGCTAATTGTTTCTATAACTTCTCAGAAAAAGATGGAGAAGAAAAATTAGAGGAAATGGCAAAAGATATAATAGGATAATAAAAAAATAGAATCGGCTGTATCAAAATATAAGAATAAAAATTATTTTGGTATAAGCCTTTTTTTATTTAATTATATGGAAAAATATGTATAATAGGGTTATAATTAAATTGTTAAGTGATTAATAGGGGGAGAATATATGGGAAGTAAAGTTTTTGAGAGAAAAAATAGAGTTTATGATTTAAAATATAGTGATGATATAAGTAAAATTTGTAAACCTTATAAAATAGTTTCAAATATAGCTTGGATTGTAGTTGTAATTGCATTAATAGAGCCTAGAGTTTTATTGCCTACTTTTTTATTAAGTCTATTAATGTTTTTAAGTAAGAAAATGAAAGTATCATGGAGGGTAAGTACTTTTTTAGAAAAGGTGAGAAATGGAAGAGTCGATGAAGGAAAAAAGATTTTAAGTAAATTACAAGGTGATATAGATACTTCTCTTTATAAAGAACTTAAAGAGTTATTAAAAATATAAAAATTATCATTGACATAGAGGATAAAAGAATTAAAATAATTTAATAGGAACAGGAGATGATAATTAGAATGAATAATAAATACATGGTGGTAATTTCTTTAGATGCAGTATCTTCAAAAGATATTGAAATAATGAAGGGATTACCTAATATATCTAAACTAATGAAAAAAGGGGCTCTTATACAGAATGTAGAAACAATATATCCTTCTTTGACATATCCAGCTCATGTATCCATTATTACTGGGAAATATCCAGTTAATCATGGAATAACAAATAATATAGTATTAAATTTTAAGGATGAAAATCCCAATTGGAACTGGTACGGAAATAAAATAAAGGGAGAAACTCTCTTTGGACTAGCTAAGAAAAATGGTCTTACAACGGCTTCAGTAGTTTGGCCAGTTACAGGAAAAATGAATATAGATTATAATATGCCAGAAATATTTGAGACAAAACCTTGGCATAATCAAATAATTATGTCTGCTTTAGCTGGAAGTAAAATTTATCAATTTAGTATGAATAAAAAGTTTGGTTCTCTTAGAAAAGGTACAAAAGAACCTTATTTAGATAATTTTGTTACAGCATGTGCTAAGGAGACAATAAAAAAATACAAGCCTAATTTAACTATGGTCCATCTAATAGATGTGGATTCTCATAGACATGATTATGGATATGAAAGTTTAGAAGCTTTAGAAGCTTTAAAAAGACATGACATTAGAGTAGGAGAAATAATAGAGTGTTTAAAAGAGGCAGGAATATATGAAAATACAACATTGATTTTACTAGGAGATCATAGTGCAATAGACACTCATAAGGTAATAAGGCTTAATAGTGCCTTTAGGGAAGAAGGATTAATAGAATTAAAGGATGGAAAGCTTAAAAGTTTTAAAGCAATAGCTAGGGAATGTGGAGGCTCATGTTATATTTATTTAGATAATAAAAATAAAGAAGATGAGAAGAAATGTTTAGAGATCTTGGAAAAGCTTAAGGAAGAAGGAGCTTTAGAATACATATTAAATAAGGAAGAGGCCATAAAAGCTGGAGCTAATGATCAATGTGATTTTATGGTAGAAGCTACTAGAGGATATTATTTTTCAAATGAATATGAAGGAAAAGTTATTGAGGAAACTAAAGATATAAGAAACAAACATACTTACAAAGCTGTTCATGGATATTCACCTAGAAAAAAAGATTATGGAACATTTTTTTTAGCTTTTGGAAGAGGAATAAAATCAGGTGTTGTTTTAGATGAAGGTAAACTTATAAATCATGGACCAACCTTAGGAAAAATATTAGGTTTTACTTTTCAAGATGCAGATGGAATAGTTGAGGAAAGGATATTGGAATTGCAATAACTTTCCAGAAATTTGAATAAAATAATTAATTAAATAAAATTGTTGAAATTGTCGCAAAATTATGATATTTTAAAATAGTAGAAAAAATATTGCCAAAAATTATTTCATAATGTAGATATGTAATTAATTAAAAGAACGCTTAAAATAGCGTTTTTTTTGCTTTTAAGAATAACTTTAGAAAAAAGTTCTATAATAAAAGTTGATTTTGAGCATACTAAATATATAATTTAAGCTTAAAAAAAAAGATAATAGTTAGCTTTTTATAGATATAGCTAAGATGTATTTTTTACTATATTAATAAAATAAAAATTAGTTTAAAATATAGATTGATGTTAATATTCTAAATAGGTAAATTAAGAATAAATTGTTAAAATAATTAATAAAAGTGATATAATTATCTTTAGTAAAATTTATTTTATATATGGAGGACTAAAGATGAAAATACTAAAATGGCTTTTAATATTTATTCCTATAAGTATTATAGGTGAATTTATGCATTTTTCTCCAACTCTTATGTTTATATTATCTGCTTTGGCAATAGTTCCTTTAGCAGGTCTTATGGGAGAGGCAACAGAGGAAATATCATTTTATACTGGGCCAAAATTAGGTGGTTTTTTAAATGCTACCTTTGGGAATGCTACAGAACTTATAATTTCATTTTTTGCATTAAAAGATGGTTTGTTTGATGTGGTTAAAGCTTCTATTGCAGGTTCTGTAATAGGAAACATATTATTAGTGTTAGGTGCTAGTATGCTAGCAGGAGGATTAAAATATAAAACACAAAGTTTCAATAAAAAAGTAATGGAAACTAGTTCAAGTATGTTATTATTTGCTGTTATTGGATTAACAATTCCTGCTATATTTATGCATACAATAAAACCAGAATTTTTAAATACAAAATATGAAAGTTTAAGTGTAATAGTTGCTGTAGTAATGTTTGCTATATACATATTAAGTTTAATATTCTCATTTTTCACTCATAAGGATATATATGCAGTGGAACAAGATGAAGAAGAGGGAGAAGCTAAATGGTCATTGAAAAAGGCCACAACAGTGCTTGTTGTAGCTACAGTAATAATTGCCATAGAGAGTGAATTTTTAGTTGGGGCAGTAGAACCAATGACAGAGACTCTTGGGTTAAGTAAGCTTTTTGTAGGTATAATATTAATTCCTATAATAGGTAATGCTGCAGAACACAGCACTGCAATAATAATGGCAATGAAAAATAAAATGGATGTTTCAGTGGAAATAGCTATAGGATCAAGTCTGCAAGTTATTTTATTTGTGGCTCCAGTATTAATATTTTTAAGTCTTATATTTAAGCCTATGAGTATAATATTTAATGCCTTTGAATTAGTAGCTTTAATAGTTTCTGTACTTATAGCTAATAGAATCGTTAATGATGGAGAATCAAATTGGCTTGAAGGAGTTCAACTTTTAGCTGTTTATATAATAATAGCAGCTATGTTTATGATCGTTTAAATTAAAAGATTAATTAAATAAAACAGGTAAATTTTAAAAAGTACTTATAACATTAAATAAGATATAATTTCAGAAATTAAGAGGTTGCATATATAATTAATAATAAAAATTATGTATATGCAACCTCTTATTTATATTAAATTATAAAAATAAATTTTTAAGATTTTCTATAAGAAGTTTATTATCTTCAGGTTTTAAGACACAAACCCTAAAGAAATATTCATTTAAACCTTCAAAAGAAGAACAGTTTCTTATTATTAATCCTTTTTCTAAAAGCTTATTATAAAGTTCAGTAGCAGTAAACTTTTTAGATGTAATTTTACAAAGTATAAAGTTACTGTAACTTTCATATACCTTTAAGTCCTTTATTGAACTTAATTCTCTAAATAAATAATCTCTTTCTTCTTTTAATTTAGAGGTATTTGATAGAATATACTCTTTATCCTTAAACATAATTTCCCCCATTGTTGTAGCAAAGATATTTATATTCCATAAATCAAGTTTTTCAATCATTGACTTTTTAATTTCTTTATTAGAAATAAGTCCATAACCTAATCTTATACCTGGAGTTGAGAAAAATTTAGAAGTTCCTCTAATTACAAATAGATTATTAAAAATATCTACTAGTGGAGTAGAGGAGTAAATTTCAGGCTCTGTAAACTCAACATAAGTTTCATCAACCATGAATATTGATGAAGTATTTTTTAGTAATAAAGATATTTCATCCTTTGAAAAGGCGAATCCAGTAGGATTATTAGGATTACAAATTATAACTAAATCAAACTTTGAAGAGTTTATGCTATCTATTAATTTGTTAACATCTATTTTAAAGTTATCTTCTTCTTTAGAAAAAAACTTTGTTATTTCACAATTTATCTTTTCAAGTTCACTTTCATATTCTGAATAAGATGGAGAAAGTAATAAAGCTTTTTTAGGGTTTATAACACTTATAAAAGAGGATATTAGTTCTGTAGCTCCGCTACCAACTATAATATTTTCTTTTTTGCAATGACAATATTGAGAGATTGACTCCTTTAAATCTGTATATTTAGGATCTGGGTATATAGAAACCATATCAATATTATTTAAAATTGCATCCTTAGCTTTTTTAGATGCTCCAAAGGGATTTATATTTGAACTAAAATCTTTAATATCTTTTTTATTTATACCTAATTCATTTGATAAATCAAATAAATTAGCACCATGATTAATACTCATAAGTACCTCCTAAGTTTATGTAACTTTTTATCTCTTACCTATAGTATAATTCTTTAATTAAAAAATAAAAAGGTCTAGATTTTAATGAAATCTAGACCTTACTTTATTTTAAGATGCGTATTTGCTTGTTACGCTTTTAGAACTTATGGCTTTAATAAGTCTATTAACAGGTAAAATACCTAAAAGTACTACACATATTAAACCATCAGCACCTATTAAAGAACCATTTACTAAAAATGAATATAGAATTGGAGACATTCCTTCAGGAGCAAAGGCTCCAAAGAAAACAACTCCTGAAATAAAGTGAGCTAAAAATTTTAAAAATATTGCTACTACAGCTCCTGAAATTCTATGATTTTTAAAGAATCCTGCTACCCCTAATGCCATATATGGTATAGGATAATCAAATAATACTTGTACAGGATGAAGGATATATGGATCTATAAATAAGGAAATTATACCAAATAAAAATCCAGTAAGCATTCCAACTAATGGACCATAAGCATAAGCAATAAGTATTATAGGAATCATACTACCTAAAGTTATTCCTCCACCTTGAGGAAATTTGTATATCTTTAGCATGTTTAATACAGCAGTAAGTGCTAAAGCAATTCCTATTGTTGTAAGCATTTTTGCATCAAATTTGATGTCTTTAGCCTTTATAAGTAAAACTAATATTATTAGGACTCCTATTAAAGTGAGAATTGTTAGTGGATTAGTTACAATCTCCTTAAAATTTCCTCCTAAATTAATTGATGAAAAACTTTGAATAAAATCATTTATTATTTGTGAAAATGACATCATAGTTTTTACCCCCTCCTTAAACTTTAAGTGTGCTTAGAGAGTCTAAAGAATGTAAATAAAAAAACCGAATCTAAATATAGATCCGGTTTAAATACAGCCCTAAACGCTTCCCTACGCTGGAATTAACCAGATCAGGTGTTGAGGGTTAATGATAAATAATCATCTCTCAGCCTAAAGGCACCCCTAGCACATGAAATAATTCTAAGTTTATTTTATATGCAAATTGCAATTAGGTCAAGTAATATTAATTATTAAATAAAAATTTTTATTTAAACTTCTTATATTTAAATTTAACCTATACCACCATATATTACTCCAAGAATTATTACTAATATAGTAACTAAGATAAAAATGTATTTCCCTAAAGGAATAAACCATTTTCCAAGTTTTTTATGAGCTCCCTTATTTACTTCTATCAATACATTTTCGCCACCAATAATATAGTAGAATACAACAGCCACCAATAAAGCACAAAGGGGAGAAATTATTATTGTAATAAGATTTGAGAAGTTATCAAAGATTCCCATATTTAATGATAAAGGTATTCCACATAAAAAACAAAGGACCGATATTATAATTGAAGTTTTTATTCTATTTGACTTAAAGTGAGCCATGAAAGCTTCAACAGGACCCTCTAACATATTTACAGAGGATGAAATAGCAGCAAATATTACACTAAGAAAAAATAATGTACTTAGTAAGGCACCAAAGTTCATACCTTGAAATATTTTTGGTAAAGTTATAAATAATAAAGATGGCCCAGATGAAGGATTTAATCCATATGCAAAAACTGCTGGCATAATCATAAGGGATGCTAAAAGGGCAGCCAAAGTATCAAATATGGCAGTTTGTATTGCAGAGGATGGAATATCAAATTTATCATTTATATAACTACCATAAACAACCATACCGCATCCATTAAGGGATACTGTGAAAAAGGCTTGGCCAAGAGCCATTACCCAAGTATCTATTTTAAATAAGTTTTCCCATCTTGGAACCAATAGATATTTTACTCCTTCAAAAGATCCAGGCAAAGTTAAAGACCTTATTATTAAAATTATAAAAATTAAAAGAAGTAGTGGCATTATTATTTTGTTTAACTTTTCTATACCACGGCCTATTCCTAAACAAACTACTATTAAAGTTAATATTATTGCTAGGGCAAACCAAAAGATTGTATTAGGTGTACCAGCAAAATTACTAAAGTAAGTAGTGGTGTCAATAGTATTAATAGATCCAGTTAAACTTAAGAAAAAGTATTTAAGAATCCAACCTATTACTATAGAGTAGAATATAAAAACTCCTGTTAATCCTATAGGAGGGAGCATACCAAAGAATTTTCCTCCCTTTAATGATTTACTTTTAAAAGATTCAACTATACCAGTATATGAACCTGCTTTAAACTTTCTACCAAAGGAAAACTCAGTTATAAGACCTGTAGTTCCAAGTATAAAAACAAATAAAAAGTATGGTATTAAGAAAGCAGCACCTCCATATTGACCAAGTCTGTAGGAGAATAACCATATGTTACCGAGGCCTAAAGCAGCGCCAACACAGGATATTACAAATCCAAACTTTCCAGTAAAATTTTCACGTTCTTTCATTTAAAATACCTCCTAGATTTTTATATAAATATAAAAAAATAGGTCATATAGTTAAACTATACGACCTAGGGTATTAAAACTCTTTATTAAGGCCATATAGTATTACCTATGTGACCTATCTTTATAACGAAAATTAAGCCATCATAGATACAATCCAAAATTCCTTTGGAGTTTGTATCTATGACTGCACATATTCAATCATAAATACAAACTATCTATAATAGCAATAATAAGAATTATTAAGTTTTGCTTTTAATAAGTTTGTACTGCTTATCATAAAAAATTCTCCTAAAAACAAATTTATATTGATTATATACCTAAAAATATTAAAATGCAAGGTTTTAGTTGCTAAATTCTATCAATAATGTTTAAATTAAGATTATTAGCAAGAGTATAAGCATAATCCATAGTGTTGTCCCAAATATCTTCAGGAGTGTGACAATCAGAGTTAATTATGGTTTTAACTCCTGATAAAGAAACCTTATTCCAAAACTTTTCATAGGGATAAGGGAATCTTTCTCCATCAGAATATTTTTTCCTTCCTCTTCTAATACCGTTTGCATTAAATTCTAATATGAAATCATATTTTTTTGCTGTATCAATAATTAGATTACAGGCTTTATCACAATTTTCATCCCAAGGAAAATCATTTATAAAGATTAAATCAGGGTGAGCTATAAAGTCAAAGTATCCACTTTTTATGCCAAGACAAATACTTTTTGCATATTCTATATACTCTTTAGTACTTTTTAAGGAATATGTATTTTTCAATTCGCCATTTTCAGTTAAAAATAAGTGCTGACCTAGAGCTAAGTAATCAAATTTCAACTCATTTTTAAGATAATTATAATAAAAATCATCTGAAGGTAAATATTCTATTTCCAAACCAATTTTAATATGAATAAAATCTTTAAATTTTATTTTAAGTTTTTCTAAAGTAGACTTATATTCCTCAAGTTCATTAAAGTTCATTCTAAGACCAAATCTATTATCTGGATAAGGACCATGATCACTAAATCCTAAAATATCTAAGTTGTTTTTTATAGCTGCATCAATATAATCCTTATCTTCTCCCTTAGCATGTTTACATCTTTTAGTATGGGTATGAAAATTAATTTTTTTTAACATAAATTCCACTTCCTCTCCTCAAATAGAGTATATCAAAAAAGCAAATAAAAGATAAATATTAATAAATTTTAAACAGAAAAATGTTAACAGAAAATTCTTTGACTTTTTCTTTTGAATAAAATAAAATTATTCCACGATAAGTAATCAACCATATTTAAAGCAGATAGTTTACAAAGGAAACTTTATCTAATTGAAGTTATTTTATTATTAATATTTAAAGGAAATATGAACATGGGGTAAAATTTTGATTTGATTTTTGAATAAAACATTATTTTAAATTAATTTATTAGAAGAGGTAAAAAGAGGAATGAAAATAAGATTAATAGAAGAACATGAATTAAACAAGGTTAAAAGTATTTATGATAATGTTGTAAAAGAAATGAATTTAAGAGGACTTTATAATTGGAACGAAAGTTATCCCAATACTGAAATAATTTTTAAGGATATCTCTAATAAACATCTTTATGGAATAGAAGCTTCTGGAGAAATAGTAGCTGTTGCCACTATTAATGATTATGCTTATGATGTTTATAATGATATTGCATGGCAAGTTGATGGACCATTTTTATCATTTCATAGAATAGCTGTTTCACCATCTCACAGGGGAAAAGGATATGGAAGAAAAATGATAGATTTTGTAGAAGAAATGGCAAAGGAAAAAAAGTGCAATTCCATAAGAATTAGTGCTTATCATAAAAATGAAAATGCAGTTAATTTATATAAAAACTTAGGATATGTACATGTAGGAGAAATGATGTCTATGAGAGATATAGTAGAACCTTTCTTATGTCTTGAAAAATCAATAATGTGATTATGATATGAACCAATTTATAGTTTTAAATAGACTATGAATTGGTTTTTTTATTGTTAAATTTGCATTAAGGTTATGTAAAGTGAGAATAATGAGTTTTTTTTATGAATAAACATATAATGAATGCTATGAAAAAAATAGGGGAATAGATTAAAAAATGTATTTATTACTCTATATATGTTGAAAAGAGGGGAGGAAAAATTAGCATTTAAAAATTTGTTTCAAGGGGGATTCATATGAAAAAGGATTATAAGATTTTAATAACTAAAGCCTTATCCTTAAGTATGGTAGGAAGTTTATTTACATCTTATCCTACTTTTGCTAAGGAAATTAAGACACAAGAGGGAGACTTAATAATATCTGAATATTTACATGGACCATCTAATTCAAAGGCTATTGAAATCTTTAATGGAACAGGGGAAGGAATAAATCTTTCTAATTATGACTTGGCTGTATATTCAAATGGAAAATATGAGGGAAGTCCAGTTTCTCAAAGCTTAGAAGATAAGATTATAGAAAGTGGAGAGACTTATGTAATTTATAATAACCAAGGAAAAGATGAAAAATTTACTGAGGTTATAAATGATTTAGAAAATAAATTAGGGGTAGGAAGCCAAACAGTAGGTTTCAATGGTGATGATGTTATATTACTTAGAAAAAATACTGGAAGTGGATACGAAATAATAGACTCCTTTGGAGCTAAGACAGAAAAAGATAAAAAGTTTTATGATAGTAAATTCATAAGTGCTAGAAGAAAAGCTGAAATAAAAGATGGTGAAAATAACATAGATAAAACACCATTTGATGTTTCTATTCAATGGGATGTAGATACAGAAAATTTATATGATGATTTAGGAAAGCATGATATTTCATGGAGTGAAGGAGAAAATCCTTCAGGCAAAGTTCTTAAGGTAAAGGAAGCAAGAAATAAAAACTTAGGCGAGGAAGTTACTACAAGAGGTATTGTAACTTTTAATGATAGAAATAAAACTCTTCATATACAGGATGAAACAGGAGCTATTGCAGTTTCAAACTTTAAATCAGGAGTGGATTTTGGAGCGATAACTAAGGGGAATAAGATTGAAATAAGTGGCACATTAGATAATTTTAATGGATTACTTCAAGTACAAGCTACTAATATAAAAGTCTTAGGAGATTTAGGAATGCCTGATCCTAAGTTGGTTACTATTAAGGAATTAAAAGAGTCAAATTTTGATTCTCATTATATTGAGTTAAAAAATGTAGTAGTTGATTTAGAAGCTAAAACATTAACACAAGGAGAGGATGTTTTAGATATTTACTTTATACCTTCAGGTTTAGAGGTTAAAACAGGAGATTTAGTAGATGTAAAAGGCGTTGTTGGAAGATTCAATGATAAAGTTCAACTTTATGGTTCTTCAGCAGAGTTTATAAAAATAGTTGAAGATAATGAAAGTCCTGTAATAACTCATAAAAAAATTGAAAAGGCTAATATAAATGAAGATTTAAACATTGAAGCTAAAGTAAGTGATAATAACAAATTAGAAGAGGTGTCTATTAGTTTTAAAGGAAAAGAGGATACTGAATTTAAAAAAGCAGTTTTAAAAGAGGAAGATGGAATATTTAAAACTTCAATACCTAAGGAAGATTTAAAAGCTTCTGGAATGGAATATTATATTGAAGCTAGTGATGGTAAAAATATTTCAAGAGTACCAGCAAGTGGAGTATATGCTTTTCAGGTAGTAGACGAAGACTTAAGTGGACCTGAGGTTAAGAATGTTTTACCTAAGGAAAACTCAAGTGTAGGAGAAAACAGAAAACCTGTTATAAGTGGAGAATTTATAGATAATTCTGGAGTAAATGTAGAAAGTGTAAAAATTAAATTAGATAATGAAGACATAACTAAAAGAGCTAAAATAACAGAAGCTGGTTTTTCATATGAGATTGAGAAAGACTTAGAGGATGGAGAACATAGAGTAGAAGTTAGTGTAAGTGATTCTTTAGGAAATAATAGGTTGAAAGAATGGAAGTTTAGAGTAGGAAAGATAAATCATTATTATGGACAACTACATTCACATACTAATATTTCAGATGGAACTGGAAGCTTAGAGGATGCTTATAAATGGGCAAGAGATGAAGGAAAGGCTGATTATTTTGCCGTAACAGACCATTCAAACTGGTTTGATAATGATACTGAAGCTAATATAAATGATGGATCAATGAGTAAAGCTTGGACTAATGCTCAAAATATATCTGATAAATATAATGATGATGGTAACTTTGTTGCTATGTATGGTTATGAAATGACTTGGTCAGGATCTACTGGAGGATGGGGACATATAAATACATTTAATACTCCAGGATTTGAAACAAGAAAAAATAGTGATATGAATTTAAAAAATTATTATAATACTATTTCTCAATTACCAGAGTCAGTTTCTCAATTAAATCATCCAGGAAAGACTTTTGGCGATTTTGCAGACTTTGGTTTTTATAGCGAAGGAGCAGACAAGGTAGTTAATTTAATAGAGGTTGGAAATGGAGAAGGACCTGTGAGAGGCAGTGGATATTTCCCAAGCTATGAATATTATACAAGAGCTTTAGATAAGGGATGGCATGTTGCTCCTACTAATAACCAAGATAATCATAAGGGAAAATGGCTTACAGCAAATGATGCTAGAACAATAATATTATCAGAAGAAAATTCAAGGGATGCTTTATATAAAGCTATGAACAAAAAGCAAGTGTATTCTTCAGAGGATAAGAATATGACTATTGATTATACTGTTAATAATCAAATAATGGGAAGCAATTTAGGTGAAGTAGAAGACTTAGATTTTAATATAGAAATAAATGATGAGGATAAAGAGGATACTATAAAGAAAGTTTCAATAATAGCTAATGGGGGAGTAGAGGTTATTTCAAAGGAATTTAATAGCAATAAAGTTTATTGGAATTTTAAGCTTAAACCTGAATATAGCTACTATTATGTAAAAGTAGTACAAGGAGATCAAGATATTGCAGTTACAGCTCCAGTATGGATTGGGGAAAATGTAAATGTAGGATTAAATGAATTAAAAACTGATAAAGATATGCTTTTAGTTGGTGACGAGGCTAAATTCTCAATAGAAGTTTATAATAATAGTTCTGAAAGATTAAACAATATAAAGGTTGAATTCTTCAATGGAGAAATTTCAGATGAGAAGAAAATTGGAGAAGAAATTATAGAAAGCTTAGAAGGAAATAGCTTAAAGGAAAGTTCTATAACATGGCAACCTGAAAGAGCAGGAGAATTTACTATTTATGCAAAAGCTACAATTTCAATAAATGGAACAGACAAGACATTTACTAAGAGTTCTAAGATAGAAGTTGTAACTGAAGGTGATGTTTATAAGGTAATGATAGATGGGGCTCATGCTAATCAATATGTAACAGGAAACTATGCAGGAAAAATAGATGCTTTTGAAAAGTTATTAACAGAAAATGATTGTATTCCTATAATAAACAAAGAAGAAATAACAGAAAAATCTTTAGAAAATGTTGACTTATTAGTTATAACTGACCCTCAAGGAATTGATGAGCCTAAGTATGAAGTTTACAAAAGTAATTTTACAGATTCAGAAATTGACGCAATAGGAAAATACATGGATAAGGGTGGAAATATAATCATTACATCAAGGGCAGATTATAAAGATGGAGTTGGAGAGTATAGTAATGGTGCTCAATTAAATCCTATTTTAGAGAAGATAAATTCAGAATTAAGAGTAAATGATGACCAAGTTGCAGATTATGAAGTTAATGAAGGACAACAATTTAGACTTATGTTAAATAAGTATTCTTCTCCTAACTTTAATCTTGTTGAAGGATTAGTTGAAGAGGATAAATTTAGCTTCTATAGTGGATCATCAGTAGTATTAAAGGATGGAGCTAAGGAAGAAAAGGTTGACTTCTTAGTAAGTGGTCATGAATCTACAGGAACAGATGATTCAGATAAACAAGGGGATAATGTTCCAGTAGAAAAAGGACAAGTTAATGTTTTAGCAGTAGAAGAATTGTCTAATGGAGGAAAGGTAGCCGTAGCTGGAAGTACTTTCTTCTCAAACTTTGAAATAGATGGAACTAATGCTGAAAGTAAAAGTAATAGTAAGGTAACAAAAAATATAATAAATTGGATGTTGCCTGAAAAAGAATTAGAAAAGCTTACTATTAAAGAATTTAGAGAAGATAAAAATAATGATGGAGAACCAGATAGATTAGGAGAAGAGTATGTTTTAGAGGGAATAGTAACAGCTCAGTCAGAGGCTGTAGAACCTAAAAATGCTTTCTTTGAAGTTATATACATTCAAGATGAAACTGGTGGAATAAATGTTTTTGGTGTTTCTAACACTCCTGTAAAAGTTGGACAAAAAGTAAGAGTTAAGGGAAGAGTAGAGGCATACCAAGGTGAATTTGAAATACAAATAAGTGATGAAAGTGCAGATTTAGAGATAATTGATGAAAATATAAATGAAGTGAGTCCTAAAGAAATGAGCACTGGAGATAGTATGCTTCATGAGAATGAAGGATGGTTAACAAAGGTAACAGGCAAAGTTGTTGACATGGATGATAGCAATATTTACTTAGATGACGGTTCAGGAGTTTCAAGAATATATGTTGAAGGATATATATGGGATGGAATAAATGAAAATATGAAAGGTAAATGGGATCCAAGAATAAAAGTTGGTGATACTGTTTCAGCAATAGGACTTAGCTCAGAAGATCCAGAGGGCAATAGATTAAGAGTAAGAAATACTGGAGAAATAGTTCTTCAGGAAGAAGAAAACCTTGGAGTTATAAATACTGAAATTACAAGTGAAAAAAATGAAATAAAAGAAAATGAAAAAATAAGCTTATTAGCTAAATTAGAAAATAGCACTAAGGAAGCTTTAGAAAATGTAACTTTAAAAATCTTTGCTAACAATGGTGAAAATGAAGTTTTATTAAAAGAAGAAAAAATAGATTCTTTAGGAGTTAATGAATTTAAGAAATTAACTTTTGAACATGCTTTTGAATTAGAGGGTAGATATAGTATAAGCATAAAGCTTTTTGATTCTGAAGGAAATGAAATAAAAAGTAATAATAAAGAGTTTTCACTAGTTGTTTTAAAAGAAATTAGTGGAGGAGATTCTGATAATAATGGGGATTCCAATAATGGTGAAGATTCAAATAATGGATCAGGAAATGATTCAGGTGAAGAAAATAAACCAGGCACAGATAAACCTAATACAGAGAAACCAGAAGAATTACCTAACACTGGTAATAGAATGAATGCTAACATGCTTATGGGCTTTGGAGCTTTATACTTAGCTTTAGGATTTTATATGGTTTCTAAAAGAAAAAAAGTAAGATAAATAATTTATTAAGTTTTTAGGGCTGGCCTTCTTTAGGTCAGCCTCAATAATAAGTAAGTTAGGGTAGTAGGAGAAATATTATGAAAAATAGTAAAAAGAGTATTATTTTTATTATAAGTACAGTTTTAATATCTTTTTTAATTATAGGATTTTCAAGATTTATATTTGATAATGGCTTTATTAAGGATAGACTAAATAAAAATGTTAAATATTATGAAGGAAAAGTAAAGAGAATAACCAAAGAGATGTTAGAAGGAGATAAATACATAGATGGCATAGAGCTAGGATATCAAAATATAGTCATAGAAATTTTAGAGGGACCAGAAAAGGGGAAGGAATATGAAATCGTAAATAATATTAGCAGAATATACAATATGCCAGTTGAGGAAAATACTAAAGTAATTCTAGGTTTCTTTTATGAGAAGGACGAAATAAAAGATATAGCTGTTTATAGTTATAAAAGAAGTAACATAATATTTTTGCTAGTACTATTATTTGTAATAGTCATAATAGGAGTAGGTGGAATAAAGGGAATAAAATCCTTAGTTTCACTGTTTTTTACTTGTGTTTGTATAATATTTTTAATGATTCCACTAATGTTAAGAGGGGTAAATCCAATATTAGCAGCAATTTTTTCAGCACTTATAAGTATTATTGTTACATTGGTTTTAGTTTCGGGAATAAATAAAAAAACTTTAACTGCTATTTTAGGAACTTTAAGTGGAATAATTATATCAGGGGTAATAGCAATAGGTTTTGGAAAACTTGCAAACTTATCAGGTATTAGTATGGAAGAAGCTGAAAGTATGATGTATATAGCTGAAAATACCTCCTTAAATATTCATGGAATAATGTTTGCAGCTATATTAATAGCATCCCTAGGGGCAGTTATGGATGTTGCTATGTCTATTTCCTCATCAATTTTTGAAATAAATGATATTAATGATACTTTAAATAAAAGAGGATTATTTAAAAGTGGAATGAATATAGGAAAGGATATAATAGGAACAATGGCTAATACATTAATATTAGCTTTTGCTGGAGGGTCCTTAAATACAATAATAATGTTATATGCTTCTAATATGAGTAAAAATCAAATATTAAATTTAGATGTGCTTTGTATAGAAGTTATCCAAGGTCTTGCAGGTAGTATAGGAATTATACTTACAGTGCCAATAACAGCTTTTATAGCAAGTTATTTTTGTAAGTTGAATTTAAAAAAAGTGTAAAAGGTATTTTAAATCAGGGATATAATATGATAGTATAAAACTCTAGACATTATTAATTGAGAATATTTAAGACTAAATGAGGAGGACAATAATGAGTAAACAAAAGAAAGAGTTTCTGATGATTGGAATTGGGTTAATAGGATTATCCCTATTCTTACATTATGTGCATTATCTTATATTTCAAGATTTACATCATACACTAATATTTCTTTTTGCAGATATAGCCTTTATACCTATGGAAGTATTCTTTACTACTTTAGTAATTGATAAATTACTTGAAAAGAGGGAGAAAGAGCACTTAAGGGATAAGCTAAGTATGCTTATAGGAGTGTTTTTTAGTGAATTAGGAACAGATATTTTAAATACATTTGTTTATGCAGATTATAATACTGAAATAATTGCTAAAGAGGCTTTAGTAACTAAGGAATGGAACAAAAATGAATTTAAGAATTTAGAAAAATTAGTAGATGAATATGAGTATGATATAGATATTAAAAAGGTGGATTTAATAGCTTTGGAAAAGAAATTAAATGCTCAAAAGGATTTAGTTATAAACTTAATAACTAATCCCATGTTAATAGAGCATGAAGAGTTTTCAGATATGCTTATGTCAATATTACATCTAAGAGAAGAACTAAGTAGTAGATGTTCTCATGAATTAGAAGAGTATGAAATAAAACATTTAGCAAAAGATATAAATGTTGCTTATAAGTATTTAACCTTTGAATGGATTCAGTACATGAAACAATTAAAAGCTAATTATCCACAATTATTCTTAAAAGCCTTAATTACAAATCCTTTTGATAAAAGATCATTAAAGGAAAAAGAATGTAGTTATTTATAAAAAAAGAAGTATGATATGACCTTAAGAGCATATATCATACTTCTTTTTTTAGTTATTCATTGTTTGATATGTAGTTTTTTACATTTTTTAAAACTTCATCTTCACCAACATACATTATTATATCATCAGCCATTATTTTGAAATAAGGTCCTGGAGAAAGGAACATTTCTCCTTTTCTTTTAACTCCTATTATAGTTGCCTTTGTATTTTGCCAAAAGTCTAGATCACCAATACTTTTTCCAACAGCAAAGCTTTCACTTTCAACAATGCTTTCAAAGGGTATAACAGTCCCTACATTTCTAAGTTGCGTAGCAAATTCAATTATATTTTCTATGTTTTTTTCAAGTTGCTTGTCTAATTCATTCTTAGCTTTTAATATTTTATAAGTATCATTACTTAGGGTTGTAAAGTCAGATTGAGCTTTAAACTTGCTTAAAAAGTCCTTAGCATTTTCTTTACTATTTATAATTATTCCACTTTTTTCATTAACAGATACTACGTTCATATCCTTAAGTAAGGCCACTGAGCGTCTTATAGTTTCAGGTGAAACTTTATATATGCTAACTAGGGTTGTACGACCTGTAATTTTACTTCCTTCTTTAAAATCATTATTTAAAACTCTATTAGCTATATCAATAGCTATTTTTATGTAGTTTGGCGTTTTTGTACGTTTAGCCATTATAATATCACGCTCCATAGGATTAATATATTGCACTAAATTGATTTTATCACTTAGATAATAGATTTGTAAATTATAAAGGATATTTTTAGTAAAAAATAAGAATGGAAAATAAAATTTAATCAACATATCTTTGAGAAATTATTTATATATATTTAATGTACTGAATAAATATAGTACTTAGAATTAGTGTGAAAATTTGGGGGTGAAATTTTGTTAAAGAATAGAGAAAGGATGAAAAGATTAATAGCTTGTGGAATAGCAGCAAGTATAGTTTCAGTTAATGGGTTATCTGTTCTTGCTTCTGAGTTAAATAAGTCAGATAAAGTTAATTTAGCTTTAAACAAAAAAACTGTGGCCTCTTCAAGAGAAGTTAATGATAAATGGGGTGCAGAATTAATAACTGATGGTATTAAGGATAAGCCAAGTGATCCAAATGCTAAGCCAGGAAATTCTAGATGGGCTAGTTCAAGAAGTGTACCACAATGGATATACATTGATTTTGAAGAAGCAACAACCTTTGATCAAGTTGATATACTTTGGGATGGGGCATATTCAAGAAATTATAAATTAGAGATTTCTAATGATGGGGAAACTTGGGAAGAAGTTTATACAACTAGTGAGGGAAAAGGAAATCAAGAGTCAATAAAACTTGAAGAAGATATAACTGCTAATTATTTAAGAGTTAGTTGTGAAGATACAACTCACGAATGGGGTAATGTATCAATATATGAAGTTGAGGTTTATGATAATGAAGAGAATGTAGCACCACCTGAAACAGAGACAGGAGTTAATATTGCTTTAAATAAAACTGCTACGGCATCAGCATCAGAAACTAATACACTTACTCCAGACAAAGTTGTAGATGGAGATACATCTTCAAGAAATTCAAGATGGTCAAGTGGAGGATTTTCTAATGGTGCTAAACAGTGGATAACTATTGACCTAGAAAAGGAAAGCACTTTTGACAAGGTTAGATTATTCTGGGAAGCTGCCAATGCAAAGGTCTATGAAATTCAAACTTCTAATGATAATGAAAATTGGAAAACAGTTCATAGAAATGAAGCTGGAAAAGGTGGCACTGAGGTTATAGAGTTAAGTGAAAAGGAAAATGCAAGGTATGTAAGAGTTTATTGTGAAAAAAATAATCCAGCAGTATGGAATGCAGTATCTTTATATGAAGTAGAGATATATAATGGAGAGATTCCTTCATCTAGTGATTTAGATGAAGTTTTAAACTCATTAGAAGTTCCTACTATAAATAAGGGAGACTCTAAACTTCAAATGCCAGAGGTTCCAAAAGGTTTTGAGATAAAATTTATTGGGGCAGATTATAATCAAATAATAAATGATGATATGACCATAAATGAACCTTTAGTTGATACAAAGGTGGTTGTGGATTTTGAAATAAAAAAAGGAAGTCTAAAAAGAGAAACTACTGGTATTGAAATAACTGTACCAGGTAAATATTCTGGTTCTTTAGGAAGTAATACTAAGCCTGAAGTAGTTCCAAGTTTAAGAGAATGGGTTGGAAAAGACGGAAACTTTACTATAAGAGATTCTTCAAGAATAGTTATTGATCCTACCTATGAAAATGAACTAAGCAAAACTGCAAATGAATTTAAATCTGATTATGAGGAGATAGTTGGTAAACCGGTTGAAATAGTTTACTCAAGTTCACCTGTAGAAGGAGATTTTTATTTTACTTTAAATTGTGAAGATAAGAGTATTGGAGAAGAAGGATATTACATGTATGTAGATGAGTACGTAAAAGTTGAAGCTACTCACAATACAGGAGCTTTCTACTCAACTAGATCAATACTTCAAATATTAAAGCAAAATGGAGAAACTATTCAAAAAGGAATAGTTAGAGACTTCCCAAGATATGAAAATAGAGGATTTATGCTTGATGTTGGAAGAAAATTCTTTACAATGGATTATTTAGAGCAATTTATGGAAGCTATGTCTTGGTATAAATTAAATAACTTCCAAGTTCATTTAAGTGATAACTATATTTGGACTAATAATGAGAATTGGGAAACTGCTTATGCTGCTTTTAGATTAGAATCTGAAACATATCCAGGTTTAACAGCAACAGATGGAAGTTATACTAAAGAAGAATTTAGAGAATTTATAGAAAAGTCTGGGGATCATGGAGTAGAAATTATTCCAGAAATAGATGTTCCTGCTCACTCCTTAGCATTTACTCGTTATGATCAATCTTTAGCCTTAGGTACAGGAGGAGATGCAACTTATTTAGATGTAGGTAATCCAAAGGTTTATGATTTTGTAGATGGATTATTTGATGAATATTTAGGAGGAGAAAATCCAGTCTTTGGAGATCAAGATTTCCATATTGGAACAGATGAGTATAAGGGAGCACCTGAGAAAAAAGAGGAATTTAGAGCATTTACAGATAGATACCTTAAAAGAGTAAGAGATGATTATGGTAGAAATCCAAGACTATGGGGAAGTTTAGATGTTTTCCCAGGACAAACTCCTGTAACTAGCGATGGAGTCCTTATGAATATATGGTATAGGGGATATGCTGATGCTAGAAATATGATAAATCAAGGATATGATATTTTAAATACACAGGATGCAGATCTTTATATAGTTCCAGAAGCAGGTTACTATAATAACTATCTTAACACAAGATTTTTATATAATGAGTGGGAACCAAGAAGATTTGCTTCAGATTACAAACTTCCAGCAGGTCATCCTCAATTAAAGGGAGGAATGTTTGCTGTATGGAATGATATGATAGATGAAAAAGCAAATGGAATATCTGAAAGAGACATCTATGATAGATCATTCCAAGCTGCTCAAGTTTTATCAGAAAAAATGTGGGCGGCACCTGATAGTGAAACAAGTTTTGAAGAGTTTAAAGAAAGAGTTGACAAAGTAAGTGATGTTCCAGATTCTAACTTAACTTATGATGTAGAATCTAAAACTGAAACTGTAATTGATTATGATTTTGAAGAAGATTCTACAGAAAATATTAAAGATAATTCTGGAAATGAATATAATGCTACAGGAGTAAATGTAGAATCTGTAGAAGGTAAAGAAGGAAAAGGAATTAAATTAAGTGGAGGAGAAAGTTATATTGATACTCCAATTGATAACAAAGGTTTAGACTATACAGTTTCTATGTGGGTGAAGAAAGATGCAAATGGAGATTATAGTGAGCAAATATTATCAGAATCTAACACAGGGGTATTAAAGGCTTGTCAAAAAGAAACTGGTAATGTTGGTTTCTCAAGAGAAGGATATGACTATTCATTTAATTATAAATTACCTGAGGATGAATGGGTAGAGTTAACCTTTATTGGAGAATTAAATAAAACAAGTCTTTATGTAAATGGAGAATTTATAGAAACTATAAATAAGAGTAATGGTGGTAAGGTAGGAACATTTATTTTACCTTTAGATAAAATAGGAAGTTCAACTAATTCCTTTAAGGGTAGCATAGATGAAATTACTATTAAGGATGGTGCTCATAAAATTGTAGATCCTACAGTTATACCTCAAGAGCAAATGAGTGCAACTGCTAGCAGTGAGCATCCTAATATAGGATCAGAGGGAATAGCTGATTTTGCTATAGATGGAGATGAAAGTACTATATGGCATACTAAATGGAGTCCTGTAGAAGCATTGCCTCAACACATTACTTTAGACTTAGGAGGAAGTTATAATATAAATAAATTTACTTATATGCCAAGACAAGATGCTTTAAATGGTAGCATAAGTAAATATGAATTCCAAGTTAGTACTGATGGAGAAAACTTTACAAAGGTTTTAGAGGGAGATTGGACTGCTGACCATAGTACTAAGGCATTAAAATTTGATCCAGTAGAAGCTACTCATGTAAGATTAGTGGCTAAAGCTGGTCATGGTGGATTTGCCTCAGCTGCTGAATTAAATGTTCATCAAGTTTTAGAGGTTCCAGAGGAAAATGTGGGTCAAAGTTTCTTAACTTTACCTGAAAGCCTTAAAGTAAATGAAAATTTTGATGTTTTCTTAGGTGCTAATGAAATAAAAGAAGATTTATCAGCTTATGCAGCAGAATTTACTTTAAAATATAATCAAGAAGTATTTGACTTAGTTGAAGTTACAAGTGGAATAGATGGAGTTTTGGTAAATTATAAAGAAGTAGAACCAGGCGTAGTAAAAATATTAGTTGCTAGTTTAGGAAAACCTATAGAAAATGATACAAACTTAGTAAAGGTAACTCTTACTCCTAAGAGTGAATCAGAAAGAGAAATTTTTGAAGTAATTTCAGCAAACTTAGGTGATGGAGAAAATGGAAAAGTTTGTGAATTAGGATTAACAAGTGGAGAGGTAGCAGTAGGCAAAGGTAGTGCAGAGATAATTGTTAACCAAGTAGAAAACTTTGTGGCTTCAGAGATTAGTAGAAAATATGTAAATGTAACTTGGGAAGCTCCAAAGACAACTGAAGGTTTAGAAGGATATATTCTATATAAAGATGGAAAAAAAGTTGGAGAAGTTGGTGCTGATGAGACAGCTTATAAATTTAAAGGATTAAATAGACACACAATTTATAACTTTAAAATAGCTGCTAAGTATTCAAATGGAGAAATTTCTAGTAAGAATTCAATAACTTTAAGAACAAGCAGAAATTAGAGAAATAAAAAATAAGAAAAAGACCAGAATCTTTGATTTTGGTCTTTTTTTATAATAAAGATTATTTTGCTATATAATATAATTAGTTATAGAAAGAGAGGATTGATTAACATGTTAAATGTAACCTTGTTAGGAACAGGGGGAGGCATGCCTATGCCAAATAGATTTTTATCATCAGTTGTTATGAATTTCAAGGGAAGAAAAATTCTTTTAGACTGTGGAGAGGGCACTCAGGTTTCTATGAGGGTAAATGGAACTGGATTTAAAAGTATAGATATTATTTGCATAAGTCATCTTCATGGAGATCATATATATGGATTACCAGGTTTACTTTCTACAATTGGTAATAGTGGAAGAACAGAAGATATATATATAATAGGACCTAAGGGAATAAAAGAGGTTATAGAGGGATTTTTAATAACTCTTCCATATCTTCCATATAAACTTAACATACTAGAAGATGCAAGTAATTTAGAATTCATGGTTAAAAAAGAAAAAATGGAATTAGTTGAAGAGGATGAAAAAATAAGTTCGGATTTAAGTATAAAAACTTTAGAATTAGATCATTCTTCTCCTTGTTTAGGATACTCTTTTAATATAAGGAGAGGAAGAAAATTTAATGTGGAAAAAGCTTTAATTAATAAAGTTCCAAAGGAATTGTGGTCCAAACTTCAAAGAAATAATGAAATTGAGTTGGATGGAGTAAAATATTATAGTTATATGGTATTAGGGGATGAAAGAAAGGGAATCAAACTAAGTTACACAACGGATACAAGACCTACAGAGAATATACCAGGTTTTATAAAGGAAAGTGATTTATACATATGTGAAGGGACTTATGGAAGTGAAGAGGATATGCATAAGGCCATAAAAAATAAACATATGACTTTTAAGGAAGCAGCTAATTTAGCTAAAATGGGTCAGGTAAAGGAATTATTATTAACTCATTTTAGTCCATCTATTAATGATCCAAAGGAATTTATACATAATGCAAGAGAGGTATTTGAAAATTCCCATGCTGGAAGTGATGGAGAGGAAAAAACTTTAAATTTTAAAGAATAATTAAAATAAAATAAGATGTTTAAAAATTCCAATAAATGTTATAATTATTATGAAATCTTATAACTAAGAAAGGGATTGATGATATGAAGGGGTTAATAGTTTTTGGGGAAAAAGGTTCAGGAAAAGATACTGTGGCTAAACTTATAAATGAATATTCAGAGAAAAGTGTCAGTTTCTTTAATATAGGAGACTTAGTTAGGGATATGTCATGTATATTTTTAGCAACAGATAAGTGGGAAAATAAAAAAAGAGAATTTTATGTAGATACGGCTATAAAACTTAAGGAAATAGATGAGGACTTTTTAAGTTACTATGTATTAGGTAAAATACTAGATAAGTTTAAAAAGAAATCTATGAAGGATATAGATAATGAACAGCTTATAATAGTAACTGGTGGAAGAACATATGAGGACTTTGAATTCTGGAAAAATAGCGGTTTCAAAACATTAGGGGTTAAATGTGATGAAAAAGTAAGAATAGAAAGATTAAAAAGTAGAGATGGTTATGAACAAAACTCACAAGGTGACCTTGAAAAGAATACAAGAAAAATAATTGATTTATGTGATTTTACAGTGGATAATAGCGGATCTTTTAAAGATTTAACAAAGGAAGTAACAGATTTTGTGGTTGAAAATGGACTATAAAATTTTACTAGGCTAAATCATAATCAGTAGAATATAGAGTATTAAAAAAGAAGATAGAAAGAATAGGTTAATAATAAAATAGTATAATTATAATGGTTATTTTGAGTATGGGACACACCGGTGGCGATATTAATCATGCTTATGGTATTACTGGTATTACAATAGGATATCTAAATAAAGAGTTAAGCAGTAATGTAGGTCTTAAAGGAATGGCTAAAAATGAATTGTAATGATAAAGCTAGGTAGGAAAATCTTATCTAGCTTTTTTCTTTTTAGAAATAAAAAGTTAAGAATATAATCAATAATTTAACTTATTTTAAATAAAATTTTAAAATAAGTTGCTTTTTATTAATGTTTTGTTAATTTAAAGTTTGATTTTTGACCAGTTTTGCATGAAAAATGACCTGTTATGCAAAGAACATTGAAGTTATTTTATGTATGAATATAATAAAATTGTAAAACATATGAAATAGGAGGAATAACCATGAAGAAAAATTTAATATCAAGATTAACAGTATTAGCAATTACAAGTACTTTATGTACAAGCATGTTTGCTCCATCTTTAACTGCATATGCTAATGAGAGAAGCTTTAAAAGTATTAATAGTAACTATTCTATAACTATGGATGGAATAACTTATAGTGCTGAAGAGATTGCAAACTCAATAAGACCACATATTGATTATAGTATTGACTATGGTGAAGATATAAGAGAAAGAAGTGCAGTAACAAAAGCAATAAAGACTGCTTTAAAATGGTTAAAAGGAAATTGGGCAGTAGTTTATAGTAAATTACCAAACTGGATGAAAAAATATGTTGCATTTGATAGAATATTTGCTATAGCAGATAAATTTATAGGTATTTCTGATAGTGTAGAAGATTTCTTTCATAGGGTATTCAGAGCTGCAGGTATGCCTGAAAATGTAAATTGGTTTGTAACTAATGTGATAATGCTATTACTTCCAATTTAATAATAGAGGGTGGGCAATTTGAAACGATTTTTATGGTTTAATTTAGAAAAAATTAAGACAGATCCTGATTATTTTTTAATAAATTTCTTATTCTTAATATTGGTACAATGTGTATTTTATTTTCCAACTGGAAGATCAAGAAGTGTAAATATTTCTTCAGGAATTCTTACATCAATATTTTTCATATACATTCTTTTATGCAAAAAAAATTTTAGTTATAAAGATGTATGGAATTGTTTTTGGAATTGGTGAAGTAATGAAGAATACTTAGTAATATTAAATATTACTAAGTATTCTTTTGCTTTTATAGATTTTTCTTGACTTAAAAACACTTTCTTTAATTATTTTTACATAATTATAATAAGAATATAATTATTAAATGTAATTTATATTAAAATTTAGATATAAATTATTTTATATTATGGGAGGATTATATGCTATTAATTACTAATTTGCCTAATACACTATAGAAATATTTTTATTATATTAAAAATAATGGTATTATTAATATGATTAAAATATTTTTAAAATTACTTTTTAGGAGGAATAAATGAAAAAATTCTCTTTAATATTTATAGCTTTAAGCTTCGCTCTTTTATTTCTAGTATGTGGGAATAATAACGAAGTACCTAGATACTCTTCTACAGGAGATAGAGATACTATTGAATCCTTTGGTGTAGATGGACAGTTTGCTATCTATAAGTTTTCTGATGAAAATTTCAATAAAAAGTTAGATTTGTATGATACTAAAAATCAGGAAGTTATTGATATTATATCAAATTATAAAGAAATAGAACCGTATGTTTATACTATAGGCGAAAAAGGTTATACTAAATTAAACTATGCCAATGAGAATCTTATACAATCAAATGATTTAAACGAATTTTCAACTAATGATAAAGCTATATTTGAAAAATTAAACAAATAAAAAAATGCTTTTATAATAAATTTATTATAAAAGCATTTTTTTTATTCTATATGTGTAGCAAAGGAATAACATAAATGACCATCTGAAAGTAAATAAATAGAATAAATCTAGATAATAATGTAGCTTAATTAATTTATATCAACTTCATCTGAGATAATATTAAGTTAAGCTTAGTTTTTAAAGAATTTTATTGTATAATTATAAATGATTTAAGTTTAAGAGGTGAAAATTATGGCAAAAGATAAGAAACTTAAGACAAATGCTATGAGAATATTAGATTCTAAAAAGGTTTCATATGAAATGTTAAGTTATGAAAGCGAAGATGGAAAGATAGATGGAATTTCAGTAGCTCATAAAATTGGAGTGGATGAGAAGAATGTATTTAAAACATTAGTGGCTCAAGGAACAAGTAAAGAGTTATATGTTTTTGTTATACCAGTTGCAGAAGAATTAGATTTAAAAAATGCTGCTAAGATAGCTGGAGAAAAGAAAGTTGAAATGATAGCGGTTAAAGATATATTAAAATATACCGGATATATTCGTGGAGGATGCTCACCCATAGGACTTAGACGTCCTTACAAAACATTTATACATGATAGTGCTAAGGAATTAGATTTTATGATAGTAAGTGCAGGAAAAATAGGTCATCAAATAAAGTTGAAGCCTAATGATTTAGTAAATGTAGTAGAAGGTGAATTTGCATTTTTAATAAAATAATTCTTGTCTAAATAAACATAGGTGGATGTTCACCTATAGGAATGAAAAAGAACTATAAAACATTTATACATGAGAGTGCAGAAGATTTAGATTTTATAATATTTAGTGCAGGAAAGATAGGACATCAAATAAAAATGAATCCAAAAGACTTAGTAAGTGTTGTAGAAGGGGAATTTGCATTTTTAATAAAATAGTAAAAACTAATTAGACTATATTTTAAAAGAACTTTTAAGAATTTAAAAGTTTAGAATTGTAATTATTAAATCAAAAAGAAGCCACAAAATTTTATGTGGCTTCTTTTTTACTTTTTAAAGCATAGTTTTAGCAAATTTCATTAAAGAAGGAGCAGCTGCTAAAAGACTTTTGTTTGATTTTGAATTCATTTTTTTCATTGCACAGGTTACACCTATAATACCTGCTGCAGCTCCTATGCAGGATGCAATAAGAACTTTTTTATTTACTTGAATTTCTTTATTTAATAGACAAGATCTTATTTTGCAATCCTCATCATTAGAATTAGCACAATCCTTTAAATCCTCCATAGAATCAAAGAATGAATAATCCTCTATGTTATCTTCATTGGAACTATTCATTGAATAGTTATCTCTATAATGAGATGGGGGAACAAAGCGTTTAGATTTTTTTCTTAATGCCTTGTATTCTTTATCCATATTTATACCAATTGCTTTATACATAAAATCACCTCAAATTTATTATTTACAAAATTAATTTATATAATCATAAATTAAAATCTTTTTATAATTTCCTTAATGATAAAAACTTAAAGATTAAAATAATATATTAAGTAACTTTAATATGATTGGTGAATAAAATGTATTATATGGGATATATTCCAAATTTATTTAGAAGGCGTGAATTTGTATGAATAAAAATGATTTAAATAAAGTTGAAGAAGGATATTATGGGAATAAGGAAGATTATTATGATAAGCAAGGGCATTGTTACACTAGTTTTTTTATAAGTGATATTATTATAGATAATAATAAAAAAGGTAGCGTTACAATAAATAATAATTTTGATATTTCTAAAGAAAAAAAAGACTTTTTGAAAGAAGAACTTTTAAAATATTTTAAGCTTGAAAAAAATGAAAGTTTAGATGATGAAGAGTTAGATAAACTTATAAGATTTTTTGTGGAAAATTTAGGAGCACAATTTTATATACAAGGGGTTATAGATTCTTATAAATATATTGTTGAAAAATCTGATGATTTGTTGAGTGTAGAAAGGTGATAGAACATAGAAGTTATCTAATTTAAATATGGATAACTTCTTTTTTTGTTATTTTTGATATTTTTTTGTAACTATTTTATTGATAAATCTTACTAAAGAATATATTATAGAATATGAAGGATTAGTTTAGGCAGGGCGTAATATGACTACTAGGGAGGATTGTGTATGAATAGGAATAAGATAGCAGCTTTGATTTTTGCTGTATCAACAGTATGTGTTGTTTCGGCACACAGTGAAAATGCTTATGCAACAGAACATAAAAATTCTAATCAATTAGAAGAAAATAATCAAACGAGATCGGTGAAAAAAGGTCAAGTTATAAACGTAAGCACAAATTTAAGAATTAGAAAGAGTCCAAATACAAGCAGTGATGTTATTGGATATTTAACTAATGGTGAAATTTTTAATATAGATGGAAAAGAAGGTTCATGGTATAAAATAAATGCTAATGGTAAAGTTGGTTATATTCATGGAGATTATGTTAAAGAAGTAAGTGGTAATTCTAATAGTAATAGCAATAATAGTGGAAGTAACTCAAATTTAGATACTTCATTAGCTGGGAAAAAAGGGACTGTTGTAAACGTAAGTACTTCTTTAAGAGTTAGACAATCACCAAGTACAAGTAGCTCAGTTGTAGGCAGCCTAAGAGGTGGTCAGACATTTGAGATAAAGGGTAAAAGTGGAAGTTGGTATTATATAAATGCAAATGGACTTACAGGATATATTCATGGAGATTATGTACAAGTAGGTGGAAGTAATTCAAATAATGGTGGACAATCATCAGAAAATAACTCAGGAATGGATACTTCATTAGCAGGAAAAACTGGTAAGGTTGTAAATGTAAGTACTTCTTTAAGAATTAGACAATCACCAAGTACAAGTAGCTCAGTTGTTGGATCATTAAGTGCAGGCCAAACTTTTAAGATAAATGGTAAAAATGGAGCTTGGTATAATATTGATGCACAAGGAACAAAAGGACATGTTCATGGAGATTATGTACAAGTATTAAGTGGAAACGAAGGTTCTAATAATCAAAGTAATAATAACCAAAGTGGAAGCCAAAATAACAATTTAGATGAATCTTATAATGGAAAAACTGGAAAGGTTGTAAATGTAACAACTAATTTAAGACTTAGAAGTCAACCTAATACTAGTAGTTCTGTTTTAGCATATTTATTACCTAATGAAAGATTTACTTTACAAGGAAAGACTTCTTCAGGATGGTTTAAAGTAAATTATAATGGAAAAGTTGGTTATTTACATGAAGAGTATGTTAAAATAGTATCTTCAGATGAAGGGGCAAATGGAAATACAGGCGGAAACCAAAATGGAAGCACAAATGGTGGACAAGTTAACCAAAGTAAATATGAACAAGTTTTAAGTATTATGAAATCTCAAATTGGTTCTCCATATATTTATGGAGGCGCTGGAGAAACACTAACTTCAAGCTTATTAAGTAGCTTAAGAAAAACTTTCCCAGATCATGCTGCAAGAGGATTTTATGATATACCATCAAACTATTTAAATGGAAATTACAGAGCCTTTGATTGCTCTGGATTAATGCAATGGAGTTTTAGACAAGCTGGAATTAGTTTAGGAAGAACAACTTGGGATCAAATAAACAATGGATATGAAGTTTCTCCAAGTAATGCTAAGCCAGGAGACTTATTATTCTTTAGTAATTTAGGCCATGTAGGTATGTATATAGGAAATGGTCAATGGATAGAGGCTCCTAACAAAGGTAAATTTGTTTCTATTACATCTGTTCCATGGAGTAAAATAGGAAGGGCAAGAAGAGTTCTTTAAGATTAACATAATAGATTTATTATAAAGCAAGTTATATTTAGCAATAGCTTACTAAATATAACTTGTTTTTTATTTATTTAATATACAAATTTTGCAAAATATAATATAATTAAAATGTAAAATAATGGGAGGTGGTTTGGTGAAAAAATTGTTATTATTTATTAGTAGTTATGAAGGGGAAAAGAGTAATTCCTATTATATAGCAAATTATATAGAAAAAAAGTTATTAGGTAAGATAAAATGTACTAAAATATTATTAAGTGATAATGAGTTAGATGGAATAAAAGATAAAGTTAGAAATTGTGATAATGTGATTTTTATTACTTCATTAAGAAAAGATGAGTTTAATAGAATATCAAAAATGTTTTTAGAGGCTATTAGAGAGGAGAATAAGAATAAGGAGCATAATAAAGAAATAAAGTTTTCAGCTATTTTAAATGGTGATGTGGAAGTTTTAAGTGGAGTAGAAAAAATAGAAAAATTATTAGAAAACTGCATGGAGATATGTAACAAGAAATATATTGTTTGGCAGAAGGGCATAGGAGTATTAGCTAAATTAAATCTATGGGAAAGTGGTTTAGAAAACAATGCTTTAGAATATGATCAATTAGAAATAGAATTAGAAATGTTTTGTCAGGATATAGTAAATGAAAAGAGATACCACCATAATAGCTTTGCTATACCTAAAAAAGGAAGTGGATTTTTAAAATTTATAAATAATAAAATAAAGCAATTTACTTAGGTTTATAACTAGGATATAATTATTAAATAAAAAATATATAATTTATGGAGATTAATTATATTTTTTTATGATTTTGAGATTATTAAGTTATTATATAGATTAAGTTATTTAAATAAAAAGGACATTAGGGAACATTATATAGTTTTGTGTAAAAAAACAAAACTATATAATGTCTTTTTCTTTCAATAAATTTTTATTCAGTGAAAATTATTTATATTTTTATAATTTTTTTTATTATTTTTATAAATGAAGGCTATTATTTAAAGTCCTTTTTTATTAGAAGCAGGGGAAATACCTTTATCTTTTAAAATTTCATAAATTGTTTTAGATGTTGTATCTTCCATTGAATAGCCTAAGTCTATTAAAATTTCATTAAGTTTTTCCTCAGATGAAGTTTCTATTTCTATGTATGGAAATGGACAAAATGATGGGTCATTAATATCTATTTCTATTAATGAATCTTTATATTTATAGCTTTCTCTATATTTCTTTATAGTTTCAAATAATTCTAATCCTAAAGATTTAAAGATATTTTTACCCATAGCTCCATCTTCTATGATTGTTTCATTTTCTTCCATTACTTTAAACTTATCTTGGCTAAGCATTTTTTTTGTAGTCATAAAATAAACTGTTTTATTGTTTATAAGGTCTTCAACAGTTCTTATTCTTGCATAACCTTTTTTATCTAATAATTTTCTATCTGGAAAATCAAAAATATCGTTTGTTTGATTTTCACGCTTTACATTTTCTGCCCCAAGTTTATTTAATGTTTCTCTTATCTTTTCAACATCTATATCTATAATACGTGTTTCAAGTTCTTTCATAATTAAACTACCTCCAAATTCTTTATAATACTATTATAAACAAATTGTTAAAGGGAGAAAAGAATAGTATGGTGATTTTTCCTTTATACTTTGATAAAATATAAGATGTGTCAAATTTAAGAAAAGTGGGAGGATAAAGATGGAATACGTAAATGATATAAATATAATAGAAGCTGTTATACATATATTAGACAGTAACAGTGATGAACCTATATTAAATGAGTATAAATTAGAGTTAACAGATGAAATTTATAAGTTTATATATAAACATGTAGAAAAGGGGTTAAAAAGTGAAGATTTAAAGTATGCTGTTTTTAATCCAGAAAGACATATAGTTAAGGAGGTTTCTCAAGATTTTTTAAATGGAGTTAATAATGATATAGTGGAAGTTTCTAAGGAACTAGCAAGACAGATGTTTTATATTATGAAGGCAAATATAAATATTCCAAGCTGTGATTTGCTTACAGTATCAATATCTACAGATCAAGGACCTATGCTTGGGATTTTAAAAATGGATTACATAAAAAACTTTACTCATAAGGTTGATTTTGTCCATGATAAAATAGGAATAGGAATAGTAGAACAGGCAGCAGGACTTCCAGCATCAGGACAAAAAGTTCAAAAGTGTGCATTTATAAAACCTATAAGAGAAGAGCAAAAGGTTAATCTTATGGTAATAGATAAGAAAAAGAAATCTTCAGAAGAGGATGAGTTATCTTTAAATTACTTTGTAGATAACTATTTAGGATGCACAGTTTTTCAAAATGAAAGAGATATGACAAAAACTTTTGTAAAGGCAACAGAAGAGTGGACTAGAAATAATATTATTGAAGATGCAGAAAAAGCTGAAGGTATAAGAAGTAAAATAAAGAATAAGCTTAAAGAAGAGGAAATTATAAATATAGAAGAATTATCGCGTGAGTTATTTAATGAAGAAGAGCCTATACTAAAGGATGGTTTTACAACCTTTGTGAGAGGTCATGGATTAGAGAATGATGTTGAAGTTGATAAACTTTGGATTGAAAAAAAGATGAAAAGAACTAGACTTAAAATAGATAAGGAAATAGACTTATATATTGATGATGAAGCTTATCATGATGACTCTAAATTTGAAATTGTGAGAAATGGTGATGGAAGCATAAATATGGTTATAAAAAATATTAAAAATTATATAGAGAAATAAAAAAAGAGATTAGAAAATCTAATCTCTCTTTTATTATTTAAAACTATTAAGCTCTGTTTACTGAACCGAATAATTCCATTTTTTCTTTAACTGTAGCTTTTATAGCTTCGAATCCAGGATTTAATAATTTTCTTGGGTCAAATCCTTTTCCTTCTAAGTCTTTTCCAGCTTCTATATATTTACGAGTAGCTTCAGCAAATGATAATTGACACTCAGTGTTAACATTTATTTTTGATACTCCTAATGATATAGCTTCTGCGATCATATCTGAAGGGATTCCAGTACCACCGTGTAATACTAAAGGCATATCTCCAGTAGCAGCTTTGATGTTAGCTAAAGCTTCGAAGTTTAATCCAGCCCAGTTTGCAGGGTATTTTCCGTGAATGTTTCCGATACCAGCAGCTAACATAGTAACTCCTAATTCAGCGATTTGTTTACATTCAGCAGGATCAGCGATTTCACCAGCTCCAACAACACCGTCTTCTTCTCCACCGATTGATCCAACTTCAGCTTCAACTGATACGTTTTTAGCAGCAGCTAAGTTGATTATTTCTTTAGTTTTAACTATGTTTTCTTCGATTGAGTAGTGTGATCCATCGAACATTACTGATGAGAATCCAGCATCCATAGCATCTATAGCTCCTTGGTAGCTACCGTGATCTAAGTGTAATGCTACAGGAACAGTTATTTTTAATTCCTCTAACATTCCGTTAACCATTCCAACTATTGTTTTGAATCCACACATGTATTTAGCAGCACCTTCTGATACTCCTAATATAACTGGTGAGTTATTTTCTTGAGCAGTTAATAATATAGCTTTTGTCCATTCTAAGTTGTTTATGTTGAATTGACCAACAGCGTATTTTCCTTCTCTTGCTTTATTTAACATTTCTTTTGCGTTAACTAATGCCATTTTGTTTACCACCTTTCAAAATCTTTCATTAACTTTTATTAGATTTATATATAGGGACAAAAAAAGTCCATGCGGGACTTGCCCCTTTCAATAACATTATAAACTAAAATCATTATAAATTCCACAAGAAAATATATTTTTTAGGTTGGAATTTAAAATATTACCTATATTAACCTTCTGAATATCCTTTATATGCTTTGTATAGCTCTTGATTATATGTACTGAGGATAAACTATTGGAAACATCTTCAGCCTTTATATATTGAGTTAGACTAAGTATTTCTTTACTTAAATTATCTAATTGTTCATGATTTATGTAAAGAGATAAAGAAACATAATTTTCTTCCAAGAGATTACTTAAGTTTAAAGATTCTTCATAAGCTTTCTTCCAATCCTCTTTGCTTAAGGAATTTTCTATTTTGTTACTATAATCATTTACCATATCACATACATTTATTAGTTTATTATTAAAAAATAAAACAGAACCAAGGAGTAAAAAAAATATTACTGATGAAATTATAGTATTTTTCATAGTATGATGTCCTCCTTATCTTTCTGATTTTTTCTTTGAATAAATAATTTACCATTAGAATCCATCATAACTAGGAATAATTTATCTTTGGGTGGATAATTAAGGGATTTTAATTTTTCATCTAGCCATTTTTCATCTTTGTTCATTCCTTGAAGAGCTTTTTTATTTAAACGTCCACCTTCAAATAAAACAACTGGAATTTTTGATTCGCTTTCTTTTATTTTTAAATCTTTTCTCTTAACAGTATCACAAGCACTTTTAGGAATAATTGATATAGTTCCATTAGTTTCTATAATTGCATATTGAATATCGCTTATATCTAAATAACCAGCGCTCCGTAATTCTTCTAATATATCATTCATTGTTAGCCTTTGTTTTTTCATCATTTCTAGGTTGATTTCTCCATCACTTATTATTATGGAAGGAGTACCATCTAGAAGCTTTTCAAATAAACGGCTATGTTGTTGGATTTCAGATATTATTATTTTTACAAATAAAAGTGTAATTATAGGTACTATTCCTAAAAGAAGAGGAAGACGAGTATCCTGCATTGGTAAAGACGCTAAATCAGATAGCATTAAGGTTATTACAAGCTCGTAAGGTTGCAATTCCCCAATTTGACGTTTACCCATAAGTCTAATACTTATAATTACAATAAAATAAAGTATTGCTGTTCTTATAAAAGTTATTAGCATAAAAAAATACCTCCTCTAATAAAATAGGGTAACAAATTTAAAGGGGATTTATACAAAAATAGATAATTTTTTTGAAGTTTTAAGTGTATAATAACAATAAGGCGGCTTATAAGTAGAGAGGAATGGTGTTTATGAAAAGCTTTAGGGTTATTGTAAATGGGGAAAGTTTACTTTTCAATGAGGGAGAAAAATATTCAGCAATTTTAAAAAAGGACTATATAAATGAAAAAATACCTATTACTTTGGTTAAACAGAGGAATAAGTATTATGAATTTACTGATTTAATAAATAATGATGGGGATATAGAACTTGTAAATATAAGTGACCCACATGGGAAAATAGCTTATAGTAGAACTTTACAGTTTGTATTTATAAAAGCAACTTTAGACTTGTTTAAGGATGCTAGAATAAATATAGAGCATTCTATAAGTAAGGGAACTTTTGGGGAAATTCATAAAGAAAAGGCCTTAGATGGAGAGGATATCTTAAAAATAAAGAGAAAAATGCAAGAGATAATAGATAATAATATTATAATAGAAAAAATAAAAATGCCTAAAAAAGAGGCTATTGATATATTTAAATCTTATAAGATGCAGGATAAGGTTGATTTATTAAATTGGGTTCAAGAAGAGTATGTAAACTTATATAAATTAGAAGATAGGTATGATTATTTTTATGGAGATATGGCATACTCTACAGGAGTTTTAAAATATTTTGATTTGTTATATTATAATCCAGGGTTTATACTTATGGTACCAAGCCATAAGGATCCAACAGTTGTACCTGTATTTAAGGAACAAAAAAAGTTGTTTAATGTATTTAGAGAAAATGAAACATGGTTAAATATATTAGGAACTCCAGACGTAGGTTCTTTAGATTATAAGTTAGAGGGAGAAGAATCCTCCGACATAATAAGGGTTTCTGAGGCTTTACATGAGAAAAAAATAGCACAAATTGCAGATATGATAAGTGAGAGAAAAGAAGTCAAAATTGTTTTAGTAGCAGGGCCTTCATCTTCAGGTAAAACAACATTTTCAAAAAGACTTTCTATACAGCTTAGAGTTAATGGCTATATACCAATAGCTATATCCTTAGATGATTATTTTATAAATAGAATTCATACTCCTTTAGATGAAGAAGGAAAACCTGATTTTGAATCTATAAATGCCTTAGATTTAGAATTATTTAATAAGAATCTTTATGATATTTTAGAAGGGGAAGAAGTAGAAATACCTTCTTATAATTTTAAAATAGGAGAAAGAGAATGGTTAGGCAATAAGATTAAACTTCCTGATAATGGAGTACTTGTTATAGAGGGAATACATGGATTAAATCCAAAACTTACAGAAAAAATTAATTCAAAGAATAAGTTTAAGGTTTATATTTCTGCTTTAACACAATTAAATTTAGATAATCACAATAGAATTCCAACTACAGATGTAAGAAAAATAAGACGTATAGTTAGAGATTCTTTATCAAGAGGGTATGGAGCAGAGCAAACTTTAGAAATGTGGAGTTCTATAAAAAGAGGAGAGGAAAAGAATATATTTGTTTATCAGGAAGAAGCAGATGTTATGTTTAACTCAACTTTAGTTTATGAATTAGCAGCGTTAAAGGAATATGCCTTAAGAGAATTAGAAAAAGTAGATAAAAACAGCAGTGTTTATTATGAAGCTAAAAGAATAATAAATACATTAAAGTTTTTTGTGGAAGTTAAGCCAGAGAAAGTACCGGAAAATTCGATTTTAAGAGAATTTATAGGTGGAAGTTGCTTCTATAAGTATTAATTAAATTAAAATTAAAAATATAGTAAGGAATTTATTATCTTTAATACTTAAAATATATTAAAAATTAAGTAGGGATTAATACAATTTATAAAGATTAGTTTTAAGATATTTTAATAATAAAAGTATATTAAAATAAATGAGATGTATCAAAATAAAGTGTAAGCTTTATTAATGATACATCTCTATTTTATTTAGCTATTAAGTGAATTTGTAAATCTCTTGAAACCTTCTAAGCCTTCTTCATTTAATTTAAACACACCACAGTGCTCTAAAACAGATACGAATTTGTTTGATAATTCTTTATTTACAAAGTCATTTAAATCTGTTGATGATTTTAAATAATCAAATTTCTTCTTTAATTCAAGGGCCCATGGTCTGTGATATTCTTCAATATTATCTAAAGAAATTTCATCCCTTAAGTATTCCTTTATTTTTTCAAGCTCTTTTAAAAGTCTTCCAGGTAAAACAGCAAGTCCCATAACTTCTATTAGGCCTATGTTTTCCTTTTTAATATGATGAACTTCTTCATGAGGATGGAATATTCCAAGAGGATGCTCTTTAGAAGTTCTGTTATTTCTAAGAGATAAATCAACTACGAATTTTCCATCTTCTTTTCTTACCATAGGAGTTATTGTATTATGCATTTCACTATTAGAATAAGCTAATATATCTAAAGTTTCATCTGAATAATCTCTCCATTTTTTTAGTATTAAATCAGAAGCTAATACTAGAGAATCTATATTTTTTCCTCTTAATCTTATAGTAGAAATTGGCCATTTAATAGCTTCACATTCCACATCTTCAAAGCCCTCTATAGAGAAATCAAATAGTTTCTTAGCATCATTCATAGGGAATCTATGATTTCCTCCTTGATAATGTTCATGGGAAAGAATAGAACCTCCAACTATAGGTAAATCAGCATTTGAACCAGCAAAGTAATGAGGGAATTTATCCACAAAACTTAATAAATTTTTAAATGTTGAAATATCTATTTTCATTGGAACATGATCCTCTGAAAGTATTATGCAGTGTTCATTATAATAAAGATAAGGGGAGTATTGAAGCATCCAAGTTCTATCATTAAGATTTAATCTTATCATTCTATGATTAGCTCTATCAGGATGAGTTACTGTTCCCTCATATCCTTCATTTTCTATACATAATAAACATTTTGGATAATTACTTTTAACAGAATTTCTTGCTAAAGCTATTTCTTTAGGGTCTTTTTCAGGTTTTGATAAGTTTATTGTAATATCCATAGTACCATATTTAGATGGTGCCTTAAAATTTATATTTTTAGCTATTCTATCAGTTCTTATATAGTTTGAACTTTTACTTAAAGAATAGAAATAATCTGTACTTTCCTTAGGTGAAATAGCATATCTTTTATAAAATTCCTTGTTTATTAAAGATGGTGTAGGTAAAAATATATTCATTATATCACTAGAAAATATGTCTTTTGAATATAAAGCATCTTCTATGATTTTCTTTTCTATAGCTATATTTATTAGTTCATTTAATGTTTCATGAAAAGAAAGCGTAAGCTTCTCTTCACATGGAGTATAACTATTTTCATTAAATAGACTAAGAAGTCTATTTCTAGTATATACAGTGTCCATGTCTTCTATGAGATTATTATTTATTGATATCTCTATTAATCTATCTATTAAAGCATTTAAATTATACATGAAAAATCCCCCCTTAATTAAATTGAAGAGGGCATGTATCAAAATAGGTTTTTATAAAACTTACAAACATATTCCGAGAATTACTAGATTTCGCTAAGAATTTATAATCATTACTTCGAAAATATCACTAAAGCTTCGAAACTTGCTACGCTTCGAACAGTCTGAGCTTTTTAACGTGATATTTTCTACGTAATAATTTAAATTCTAAAGCTCATCTAGATATTCTCTTCATACTGTTTGTAAGTTTTATTATTATATTTTGATACAGCCCAAAGGTTTTATTTTAAAGTTCAGTAGGACCATTACCTATAGAAGCAACATAGAATGATGCTTCATATCCTATAGCATCCTTATAAGCTTGTCCAACATTTTTAATAAATTCATCAACATGAGCATTATTAACTATTGCTATGGCACATCCACCAAAGCCAGCCCCAGTCATACGAGCACCTAAAACTCCAGGTTGTTTCCAAGCGTTTTCAGCTAAAGTATCTAATTCTTTACCAGTAACTTCATAATCATCTCTTAGGGAAATATGAGACTGATTCATAAGTTGTCCAAATAATTCAAGATTATTTTCTTTTAAAGCTTTTACAGCATCTTTTACTCTTTCATTTTCAGAAATAGCATGTACACATCTACGTAATTTATTAGAATCTTCTATTTTATCTTTATATGTTTCAAATTCTAAGGAAGTTAGTTCACAAAGAGAAGAAATATTAGTATATTTCTTTAAAGTGTCTAAAGAATCATCACATTCTTTTCTTCTTTCATTATATTTAGAATCTGCAAGTTCACGTCTCTTATTAGTGTTCATTATAATTATTGAATTATCTCCTAAGTTTAAAGGAACATATTCATAATATAAGCTATTACAATCAAGTAAAATTGCCTTATCCTTTTCTCCTAGGGAAATAGCAAATTGATCCATTATACCGCTATTAACACCTATATAAGTATTTTCTACCTCTTTACCTATTAGTGCAGCATCTACTTTTGAAATGTTAAGAGAAAAGAAAGTATCTAAAATTTTTACTATTAACATTTCTAAAGATGCTGAAGAAGAAAGACCAGCTCCGTTTGGAAGATTTCCATTTATAACTAAGTCAATACCTTTATCTATTTTATATCCTTTTTCTATAAGTACCTTTAGTACTCCTTTAAGATAGTTTGTCCAATTGTCATCTTTTTTATAAGATAAATCATCTAAAGAAAACTCTATTACTCCAAGAGATTCAAAGTTAAGAGAGTAAGCTCTACAAATTCTATCATCTCTTAAGCTTGCTGCTGCAAAAGTTCCAAGAGTTATTGGGCAAGGAAATACGAATCCCCCATTGTAGTCAATATGTTCACCTATAAGATTTATTCTTCCTGGTGAGAAAAATAATGAAGTAGGTTCTTTGCCAAAATTATTAATAAAAGTTGATTTAAGTGTATTTAATTCCATGATATACCTCCGAATAGAAAATCTGTAACTTAATTATACGATTACAAAAAATAAAAATCAATTGTTTTACTAAAAATTTTACTAATTTTTTGTTAAGTTATTTTTAAATATAGAATTTTTGATAAAATTCTTAAAACTAGCATGTTTAATAGAGTAAAGATTATTGAAAAACTTATATTAAGTTGTTAAAATCAAATTATAGATATGAGAGGGAGAGTGAATAATTTGGTTATAGAAAGTAAAATTAATGATGAAATAAGTAAAATAGTATTAAAAAATAATAAAGTATCTGTGGAAATATTAAACTTAGGTGCTATTGTAGAAAAAATAAATGTAGAGGATAGATATGGAAATAAAGAAAATATAGTTCTTGCATATAAGGATGAGGAAAGCTATATTGAAAATCCTTCAAGTTTAGGTGCTGTAGTAGGAAGAGTAGCAGGTAGAATAGGGAAGGGTTCATTTAAATTAAATGATAAGATTTATGATTTAGATAAAAATAATAATGGAAACTGCCTTCATGGAGGATATGAAGGTTTTAGTAAAAAAATCTGGGATTACTCATATAGTGAAGATGAAGAAAAATCTACAGCAACATTTACTTGCTTTAGTAAGGATGGAGAAGGGGGATTCCCAGGAAATTTAAAGGTTCAGGTTACTTATTCTCTTGAAGGAGACAAGCTTTCCATAGAATATAGAGCTTATTCAGATAAAGATACAGTAGTAAATTTAACTAATCATTCATATTTTAATTTATCAGGAAATAATAAAAGAAATGTATTAGAACAAAAACTTTATATAGATTCAGATAAAATATGTGAATTAGATAAAAACTTAATTCCAACAGGAGGGTTTTTAAGTGTAGAAAAAACACCTTTTGACTTTAGGGAGTCAAAAAAAATAGGTGAGGATATAAATAAAAATAACTTGCAATTAGAAATTGGATCAGGATATGATCATCCATGGGTTTTAAATAAGAAGGGTGATTTTGATGCAATCTTAGTAGATGAAGAATCAGGAAGAATTATGAAGGTTAAGACAGATCAAAAGGCAGTAGTATGTTATTCAATGAATTTTCCAGATAAATTACCTTTAGAAAATGGTAAAGTAGCTAAAAAGCATGATGGAATATGTTTTGAAACACAAAACTTACCAGTAGGATATGATGATTGCTTCTTAGATGGAATAATACTTAAAAAGGATGAAGAGTATTATCAAAAAACAACTTTTAAATTTGAGTGTATATAAAAACTTTTTATAAAACTTACAAACATATTCTGAGAATTACTAGATTTCGCTAAGAATTTATAATTATTACTCCGAAGATATTACTAAAGCTTCAAAACTTGCTTCGCTTCGAACAGTTTCAGCTTCTTAACGTAATATCTTCTCCGTAATAATTTAAATTCTAAAGCTCATCTAGATATTCTCTTCATACTGTTTGTAAGTTTTAATTTGTTATGTTTTGATATATCTCCATTTTTATTAGTTCTTTTTCATGTATTTTCTCATATCAAGAGCTACAGCTAGAACTATAATTAAACCTTTTATAACGAATTGTAAATAAGGGCTAACACCTATGAAAGCTAGACCATAGTTTATAACTTGGAATATTAAAACACCAGTTACTATTCCAGGAACAGTACCAACACCACCAGCAGTGGAAACTCCACCAACAACACAGGAAGCTATGGCATCTAGTTCATACATTTCACCAGTACTAGCAGTAGCACTACCAACACGACCAGCTTCTAGGGTACCTGCAAAGCCATAAAGAACTCCAGCTAACATATAAACTAATAAAAGTGTTCTCACAACATTTACACCTGAAACCACAGCTGCTTCTCTGTTACCACCTATGGCATAAAGATTTTTACCAAATTTAGTTTTATTCCATAAAGTCCAAATTACAGCTATTACAATAATTGCATATATAACTAAATAAGGTATTTTTATATTTCCGTATATAGGAATAGATCCAAGTGTAAAATTACTAAAGGATTGGCTAAGACCACCTATTGGCATAGCTCCATATGGAGGTCTATCAAAGTATATTGAGTTAAGTCCATATATTCCTGTCATCATTCCTAGAGTAGCTATAAATGGAGGAACATTAAATTTAGAAACAACTAATCCATTTACAAGACCAACTATTCCACAAACAGCCATTGCTATTAAAATTGGGATGAATATAGGTAATTCAGGTAAATTAGGATACATTTTATATGCATAATCTCCAGCTTGAAGTAAAGAAGCTGATACTACGGCAGCAAGTCCAACTGTTCTACCAGCAGAAAGGTCAGTACCTTCAGTTAAAAGTATTCCTCCAACTCCAAGAGCTATTATTATACGAGAAGAGGATTGGCTTAATATATTAATAAAGTTTTTTAATGATAAAAAATCTGGTGAAATAATACAAATTCCTATTAATAAGGCCACTAAAACTATATAAATAGCATTATTCATTAACCATTGGCTATTTAAATTAAACTTTTTCTTTGATTTGGTTTGCATTGTTAACTCCTCCTGTTACTGATAGATATTTTGCAGATAGATGCATAATTTCCTCTTGGGTAGTCTCATTAGCATTAACTATGCCAGAAACCCTACCATTACTCATGACTAGTATTCTGTCACATACACCTAAAAGTTCAGGCATTTCAGAAGAAACCATAATTATTCCTTTGTCTTCTTTGGCAAGTTCATTTATAAGTTGGTATATTTCGAATTTAGCACCAACATCTATACCTCTAGTAGGCTCATCTAGAAGTAGTATTTCAGGTTTTCTAAGAAGCCATTTTCCAATTACTATCTTTTGTTGATTACCACCAGAGAGGCTACCGATTAGAGTTTTTTGACTTGGAGTTTTTACTTTCATTGAATCTATAACCCATTGAGTATCTTTAGAGATTCTTCCATTTGCTAAAAGACCGGTTGATGTTTTATAACTATCTATATTAGCTATTATAGAATTAAAATCTATAGGTAATTTTCCAAAGATTCCAGTTTGTCTTCTTTCTTCAGTAACAAGGGCAAAACCATTTTGCATAGCCTTAAAAGGCTTACTGTTATCAACTTTTTTGCCATGTAAAATAATATCCCCAGAGCCCTTTTCTCTAAGGCCAAATAAGGTTTCTAAGGTCTCAGTTCTTTTAGCACCAACAAGACCTGCAATTCCTAAAATTTCTCCCTTTCTAAGTTTAAAGGAAACATTCTTTAATTCATTTTTTGCATCACTAAGATTATTTACTTCTAAAATAGTTTCTTTAGGAATATGATCCTTTTTAGGGAATCTATCAGTAAGTTCACGTCCAACCATAAGTTTTATTATTAAATCCATAGTAAGATCTGAAGCTTTTTCAGTAGCAATCCATTTACCATCTCTCATTATGGTAACTTCATCAGAGATCTCTAAGATTTCTTCCATCTTATGAGAGATATAAATTATACTTATTCCTTGCTTTCTAAGTTTATTTATTATTTTAAATAGGTGACTTACTTCTTTTTCTGTTAAAGAGGAAGTAGGCTCGTCCATTACTATTATTTTAGAGTTATACGAAACAGCCTTTGCTATTTCAACCATTTGCATTTGAGAAACAGATAGGGTAGAAACCTTATCACGAGGATTAACATTTATATCTAGATCCTTAAAGATTTTTTCTGTTTCATCATACATTTTCTTTTCATCTATAAAAAGCCCTTTTTTAGGATATCTACCAAGCCAAAGATTATCCATAACATTTCTTTCTCTAACTTGATTTAACTCTTGGTGAACCATAGATACACCATTATCTAGGGCATGTTTTGAATTTTTAAATTGTACCTTTTGGCCAGAAATAAAAATTTCTCCTGAATTAGGGTGATATATACCAAATAGACATTTCATTAAGGTTGATTTACCAGCACCATTTTCTCCCATTAAAGCATGTACAGAACCTTTTTTTACTTTTAAGGTTACATTATCTAAGGCTTTAACCCCTGGGAATTCTTTAGAGATATTTCGCATTTCTAACAGGTTTGAAGAGTCTTTCATCTTTTTTTACCTCCTGTTTTATTAAGGGCATATATCAAAATTAATTTTGATATAGCCCCTTTATTTTTTATAAATTATTTATATGAATCTTCAGCAACGCTGATATTGTCCTTAGTTATTCCTACATATGGAACACGAATTGATTTTTTATCATCAAGTTTCCAGCTAGTTCCATCAGCTATATCTTTTCCATTTACTAAATTCATACAAGAATCCACTAGAGCTTGAGCTTGGTTCTTGGCATCATTTAATACTGTACCAGCCATTTTACCAGCTTTTATTTTATCTAAAGCTTCTGGAATAGCGTCAACACCATATATTGGAACAAATTTTTCAGGAGTTCCATCTAAATAGCCTGCTTTTTCAAGAGAAGAAATAGCGCCTAAAGCCATTCCATCATTATTACAAATTACCATTTCTATATTGTCACCATTTTTAGCAATCCAAGCATCCATTTTTTCAGTAGCCTTAGTTGAGTCCCACATAGCTGTATCCATTGCTAACTCTTCAGTTTCTATACCTGCCTTGTTTATTGTTTCAATAGAATATTTTGTACGAGCTTCTGCATCAGGGTGACCAGGTTCTCCTTTAAGCATTACATATTGTATTTTTCCATCACCATTTTTGTCCCAAGTAGGATTAGCTTTCCAACCTTCTGCCATTACTTCCCCTTGGATTATTCCTGATTCTTCAGAAGTTGTACCAACATACCAAACCTTATCGTAGCTTTGCATAACAGCTTCGTCTGGTTCCTTATTGAAGAATACTACTGGTAAGTTGTCTGCCTTAGCTTTATCTACTACAGTAGGAGCAGATTTAGGGTCAACTAAGTTTATTGCAAGAATATCAACACCCTTAGCTATCATAGTGTCTACTTGTTCTATTTGCTTAGATTGATTATTTTGAGAGTCATTCATTAATAACTCGGCTTTTCCATTACAAAGTTTTTCTATATTTCTACGTTGGTATGACATGAAGTTATCTTCAAAACTATAAATTGTAGCTCCTATCTTAGGTGAATCGTTTTCTTTTGGTGTATCACCAGATGATCCAGTAGAGCCTGAACCTCCACCACAACCAACTAAAGTACCCATAGTTAAAGCTGAAATTAAAATTAGTGCTAAACCTTTCTTTTTCATAATAAGTCCTCCCTATTTTACCTTAAAACTTTATTGTAATTTTAAGTAAATTATAACATAAAATGGAAATAAAACAAGGGAAATTTGTTAAAAAATAATAAAGAAAGTATTATTTTATATTTGTTTAGTTAAATTTTATATATTATACAAAGAAAAGGTTAGAAAATTTTAGTAAAAAAATATATAATATAAAATAAGAAAAGTAAGGAGTGATTATGTGGCTACTATTAAAGATATTGCAAAGGGTGCTGGAGTTTCAATAGCTACTGTATCTAGAGTTTTAAATTTAGATGAAACGCTTAACGTATCTGAAGAAACAAGAAAAAAAGTAATGGAAATAGCTGAAGAGTTAAATTATGTACCAGTAAAAGAAAGAAAAAATAAAATAAAAAATTACACCATAGGAATAGTTTATTGGTACACAGAAATACAGGAATTAAACGATCCATATTTTCTTTCAATAAGAATGGCTGTTGAGAAAAAGTGTAATGAAGAAAAAATTAAATTTAAACCAATAGATTTTCAAAAGATAATTAATGAAGGAACAAGAGAATATAGGGATTTAGATGGAATATTGGCTATTGGAATATTTGAAGAAGAAGAGATAAGCTTAATGGAAAAGTTATCAAAGAACATAATTTTTGTAGATTCTTCTCCAGAAGAGTGGAAATACGATTCAGTGGTAGTAGATTTTAAGTATGGAGTAAATATTTGTTTAGATTATTTAACATCCTTAGGCCATAAAGATATTGGATATTTAGGTGGTGAATCAATTCCCCATAATGGCAATGAGTCCATAAGAAAGGTAAATTACAGAGAGAAAACCTTTAAAGAATATATGGAGAAAATGGGTAACTATAAAGAAAAGTGGGTTCTAAAGGGAAGATTTTTACCAGAGCATGGTTATGAACTTATGAAGAAGGTATTAAAAGAGAAGGACCTTCCTACAGCATTTTTTATAGCTAGTGATCCTATGGCCATAGGAGCTTACAAAGCAATATTTGAAGAAGGATTAAGAATACCAGAGGATATAAGTATATTAGGTTTTGATGATATATGTACTGCTAAATTTTTAACACCTTCCTTGACAACAATAAAAGTTTTTACAGATCATATGGGAAGTATTGCCGTTGAGACACTTTTAGAGAGAATGAGAACAGGAAGAGAAATAGCTAAGAAAATAGTTTTACCTGTAAAACTAATAGAAAGAGAAAGTTGTAAAAGACTTTAAAGATAAATTTACTTTTATTTACTAAAAGAGACTACATGAAATTTTTTATGTAGTCTCTTTTAGTTATGGTAAAAATAATTTTAAAATATACTTTAAGATTTAAAATAGAGATTAATATTAAAATAAAGCCTTTATTTTTTCTAAGTTTTTTATACAGGCATTATATCCATAGTTATAAGCCTCTTCTAATTTAGTTACATCTTTTTCAAAACTTTCAATAGCTTCATCTTCATTTGGTCTTATTATAATTGCCTTCCCAGCCTTTTCTAACTCTTCGCAAAATTTTACTGTTTCATTATATTTTATATGTCTTGATAAAAATGTATCTTTTAAGTTAGGGTATTTACGTCCCACTATTTTAGATGCTAACTTATTACTTTTTCCTAAGGTTTTTCTATAACTTTTAGGTCTAGTAAGAACTATTAAGTGTTTTTCATTTCCATCTGCTATAGCTTTTTTTATTGGAATAGGATCTAATAGTCCACCATCATAATATTCATTTCCATTTATTTTTATTGCTGGGAAAAGTATAGGAATAGCGCAAGTTGCTCTTAAAGCCATATATTTTTCATCTTTAATTTTTCCATCTAAGTATTCTGTTTTTCCTGTGTTAGCATTTGTAACACCTACTAAAACTCTTCCCTTATAATTTGAAAGTGCATTAAAATCATAAGGGAAGAGTTTATTTGCTAATTCATCAAATACAAAATCTAAACCAAAGATGCTTCTACACTTAAAGAAGTTAGAAAGACTTAAATATCTTTTATCATTTCTATATTTTTTTAATATTTCAATATTTCTTCCTTTTTGATTAGAAAAATATGAAAAACCATTAGTTATTCCTGCTGAAACTCCAATACAGTAAGGAAATATTATATTATTATCAAGAAGAGCATCCATAACTCCTGCACTAAAAATAGGACGAAAAGTTCCTCCTTCTAAAACTAAGCTAACCATAAAATATCCTCCTAAGCTTCATCATATATTTAAGATTATAATCCTTAAATTAAAAAATTTCAAAAAAGGTATGTTGAAAAAGAAGGGTTACTATGGTATCATTTGGATTAGAAAATAGCATAAAAAATAGCTAGGGGGGCCAGTAGTGTCTGGCTGAGATTAGAAATGAAATTTCTTGACCCTTTAACCTGATCTGGTTAATACCAGCGTAGGGAAGCCCAAGAGACACATATATTTAAATTGATTTTAAAGCATATATAGCCTTAGGGCTGTATATGCTTTTTCTTTTTTAGAAGGAGTGAAAAATATGAGTAAATTATTTAATGCATTAACAATTGCAGGGTCAGATAGTTCGGGGGGAGCAGGAATACAGGCTGATATAAAAGCTTTTTCTGCTAATGGAGTTTACGGAATGAGTATAATAACTGCCATAACAGCTCAGAATACTCAAGGAGTTTTTGGAATAATGGATGTTACTCCTGAAATCATAGAAAAACAAATAGATGTTATTTTTAATGATATAGAAGTAGGTGCCATAAAAATAGGTATGGTATCTAAAATTGAATCAATAGAAGCAATAAGTAATGCTTTAGGAAGAGTAGAAAAATTGCCTCAAATAGTATTAGATCCTGTTATGATTTCAAAAAGTGGATTTAAGCTTTTATCAGATGATGCAAAAAATACTTTAATAGAGAAGTTAATACCGATAGCTACTTTGATAACTCCAAATTTACCAGAGGCAGAAGAATTATTAGGCAGAGAAATACTTACAATAGAAGATATGAAAAAGGCAGCCTGTGATCTTAAAAAATTAGGAGCAAAAAATGTTTTAATTAAGGGTGGACATTTAGAAGGAGAGGCAACAGATATTTTATATGATGGTGAAAACTTTACTCTTTTTAATGAAGAGAGAATAAATACAAAGCATACTCATGGAACAGGATGTACCTTATCATCAGCTATTACAGCTAATTTATCAAAGGGAATGAATATAGTTGATTCTGTGAGAGGTGGAAAAGAATATATTACAGGTGCTATAAAAAATGGCTTTGAACTTGGAAAGGGTGTTGGACCAACACATCATTTCTATAAATTTTACTAGGAGGAATAAAAATGGAAGTTTTAAAAAGAGAAAACCCTTTAATACATATGATAACTAATTATGTTACAGTTAATGATTTAGCACAAGTAACCATTAATTATGGAGGCTTACCTCTTATGGCTACCCATCATGATGAATTAAAAGAGATAACAAAAATGGCTAATGGATTATTAGTTAATATAGGAACTTTAGAGCCTTACCAAATGGAGTCATCAATGATTTCTATGAAAATAGCAAAGGAAAAAGGAATTCCCTCTGTTTTAGATCCAGTAGGTGTACAAGCATCAAAACTTAGAAAAGATTTTGCTAAAAAATTAATACTAGAGGGAGAGCCTTCACTTATAAAGGGGAATTTAGCTGAAATAAAAACCCTTATAGGTGAAACTTCAAATTCAATTGGAATAGATTCCTTTGATGATTCTTTAAGTGAAAATACAAAAAATAAGATAAAGGAATATGCAAGGGAAAGAAATCTTATAGTAGTTGTTTCTGGAGTGGTTGATTTTATAACTAATGGAGAAGAAAGTGCAAGTGTTAAAAATGGAACTTATAAAATGAGTAAAATTACAGGTACTGGATGTATGCTAGGAACTTTATTAACACTAGCTTTAAGTTTTTATGACCATAAAGATTTAAGATTTAAAGAAGTGGTTAAAGCAGTAGCTGCATGGGGAATATGTGGAGAATTAGCTGAGGAAAGATTAAGAGAAAAAGAGGGGTTAATGACATTTAAGCATAATCTTTTAGATGAACTTTCAATTATTAATGATGAAACAATAAAGGAAAGAGAGAAGGTTATTTATGAGTAATAAAGATACGAAAAAATTATATTTAGTAACAGACTATAGAATTCCTTTTAATGAGCTTTTAGAAAAAACAAAGGAAGCTTTAATTGGAGGGGTATCCATTGTTCAATATAGAGCAAAGAATAAAAAAACTAAAGAAATGTGTAAGGAAGCTAAGGAGTTAAAAAAGCTTTGTGATGAGTTTGGAGCATTATTTTTAGTAAATGATAGAATAGATGTAGCCTTAGCAGTAAAAGCTCATGGAATTCACATAGGACAAGATGATATGGAAGTTTCCATAGCAAGAGAAATAATGCCAAAGGATGCAGTTATAGGTGTTACTGTTCATAATAAAGAGGAAGCTTTAAAAGCTATGAAAGATGGAGCAGATAACTTAGGTGTTGGGGCTTTATTTTCAACTAATAGTAAGGATGATGCAACATTAATGACCTTAGAAACCTTAAGAGAGATAAAATCTGTTTCTAATATTCCACTTTATGGGATTGGAGGTATAACTCCTTATAACTTAAATAAGGATATTTTAGAAAATCTAGAAGGGGTAGCTGTCATATCTGATTTATTAAATAGTGATAATATAAGAGAAAAAAGCAAGGAATTTTTAAATATTCTTAGTAAATAAAAATTTTTGAATATTAAACTTAAAATATGAAATAATCAAAAAGAGGTTCTTAAGTTAGAGAATCTCTTTTTTATTTAGAGTTTATTTTATAGTATAATATTTATAATTTAAGGACTATTTTAACTAAACCTTAATTTTACATAGGAATAAATTTATTTTACATATGTTTAGTTTAGATATGGTCTTAATTTTATATAAGTTAGATAAGTAGTAATTTTAGGAGAAGGATATGAGAAGAGAATTTGAGGTATTAAATAATATTTTTGGATATAGGGAATTTAGAAAAGGGCAACAGGAGGTAATAGATAAGATTTTAAGTGGAAAGGATGTATTTTGTATATTACCTACTGGAGGAGGAAAATCCTTATGTTATGAAATACCTGCTTATATTTTTAAAGGAACAACACTTGTTATTTCTCCCTTAATATCTCTTATGAAGGATCAAGTTGATAACTTAAATTCCTTAGGAATTAATGCTGCTTATATAAGTGGAGGAAATGACTTTGAAGAGGTTAAAAATATAATTAGTAAATTCATAAAAGGAGAATTTAAGCTTCTTTATGTATCACCGGAGAGATTAGAAAATAGATATTTTTTAGATAATATAGAAAAAGCTAATATTGCACAAATTGTAGTTGATGAAGCCCACTGCGTATCAATGTGGGGCCATGACTTTAGAAAAAGTTATAGCAAGATAAAACCATTTATTTGTAATCTAAAAAAAAGACCAATTATTACAGCCTTTACAGCTACGGCTACAGAGATAGTTATGAAGGATTCCATTGAACTTTTAGGTCTCCATAATCCCTTTATTTATAAGGGGAGCTTTAGTAGAGATAATTTAGAGATAAATGTATTAAAAGAAGTTGATAAATTAGAAATTATAAGTGAAATTATAAGTGAACATGAGGAAGAGTCAGGAATAATTTATTGCTCAACTAAAAATGAAGTTGAGGAACTTTATAAACATATGCTTTATAGAGGGAAAAGTGTAGGGAAATATCATGGATCCTTAAAAGATAAGGAAAAAAATTATTATCAAGGAGAATTTTTAAATGACAATTTTAAGGTTATGATTGCCACAAATGCTTTTGGTATGGGAATTGATAAGCCTGATGTTAAGTTTATAATACATTCAACATTTCCAAAAAGTATAGAAAATTATTATCAAGAAATAGGCCGTGGAGGAAGAGATGGAAGCTTAGCTAAGTGTTATCTTCTTTATTCAGAGCAAGATATAAGAGTCATGGATTATTTAATAAGTTCAACTACAGAAATATCTAGAAGAACTATAGAACTTAAAAAACTAGAAAAAATAATAGAGTTTTGTAATTATGATAAGTGTCTTAGAAAATATATTTTAGATTATTTTGGAGAGGAAAATTCCATAAAGTACTGCAATAATTGTACTAACTGCTTAAAAAATAGTGATTTAATAGATATGACATTAGAGGCACAAAAAATATTATCATGTATATATAGAACAAAGGAAGCCTTTGGAGAAAGTGTTTTAATAGATATTTTAAGGGGGATTCATGGGCCAAAGATTGAAAAATATAAGCTATACGAGCTTTCAACCTTTGGAATAATGAAAGAATATACAAGTAAGTATATAAAGGACATAATAAAGGAGCTTTTATCTATTAAGGCTTTAGATAGAAAAGAAGGAACATATTCTATGCTAAAGTTAAATAGAAAATCTATAGGAATATTAAAGGGAGAAGAAAAGGTGCTTTTAGAGGTTAATAATAATGAAGAAAGCATGTGCATGGATTTAGAACTTTTCAAGAAACTTCGCATTTTAAGAAAAGATATATCAAGAAGAGAAGGAGTAAAACCATACATAGTTTTTACAGATTCAATGATTATGGAGATAATAAATAAAAATCCTAAGAGTAAGGAGGATTTAAAAAATATTAGGGGCTTTGGAGAGCAGAAAATAACAAAGTATGGCCCTTTTATTCTTACAACCTTAAGGGACTATGAAAAGTATGGAAAAAGAAATTAGTTTTACTAATTTCTTTTTTGTTTTATAGGGATATTTTGTCATAGAACATAATAGATAAGGAATATATTTAGGGTAAAGGAGGGATTACAATGGATTTTAAAGAGTTTATAAAAAGTGATAGGGAAAAACATAATAAGCAGAAGTTTAAGGGAACATTTCTTGATTATTTAGAAATTGTAAAAAATAATCCTGATGTTGCAAAACTTTCTCATAAAAGGATTTATGATCTTATTATGGATAAGGGCTTTGAAATATTAAGACCTGAGGAAAATGCAAAAATTAAAAAGATATATGGTAATGAAAAAATAAAGAGATATAACTTTTTTAAAGAAGATTTTTATGGAATTGATACAGTTGTGATGAAATTAATGAATTATTTTCATTCGGCTTCAATGAGGGGAGAAGAAGCAAGACAAGTATTATACTTAGTAGGACCTGTGGGGGCTGGTAAATCCTCTTTAGTAGAATCAATTAAAAGGGTTTTAGAAACAGCACCGCCAGTATATGTTTTAGATGGATGTCCTATGCATGAAGAGCCACTGCATTTAATACCTAAACATTTAAGAAAAGAATTTGAGGATATGTTAGGTGTTGAGATTGAAGGAGATTTATGTCCAGTTTGTAAGTATAGATTATTAAATGAATTTAGTGGAGAATATGAAAAATTCCCAGTTTCAACAAAGAATTTCTCAATTCGTTCTAGAAAAGGAATTGGAGTTGTACCTCCAGTAGATCCTAATAACCAAGATACTTCAATTTTAACAGGATCTATTGATATTTCTAAAATGGACATGTATCCAGAGGATGATCCAAGAATATTCTCATTAAATGGTGCATTTAATGTTGGTAATAGAGGGTTAGTTGAATTTATTGAAGTATTTAAAAATGATGTGGAATATTTACACACCATAATAACTGCAACTCAAGAAAAATCTATTCCTTCACCAGGTAAGGGATCAATGATTTATTTTGATGGACTTATAATAGCTCACTCTAATGAAGCTGAGTGGAATAAATTTAAATCAGATCATACTAATGAAGCAATTTTAGATAGAATTGTAAAAATTGAAGTTCCATATTGTTTAGAGCTTAGTGAAGAAATTAAAATTTATGAAAAAATATTAAAGAAATCTAATTTTGATGCTCATATAGCTCCTCATACCATGGAAATTGCTTCAATGTTTGCTATATTAACAAGATTACTTCCTTCTATGAAAGTTGATCCAATTACTAAACTTAAACTTTATAATGGAGAGGAAATTGTTGAAAAGGGAACAACAAAGAGAATTGATGTTTTAGAGTTAAAAGAAGAAGCTGGAACTATGGAAGGCATGAAGGGGATTTCAACAAGATTTATTATAAAGGCAATAGATAATGCTCTATCAAATGCAGAGCATAAGTGTATAAATCCATTAAGCGTTATGGAAAGCATAATAAAATCTGTTAAGGATATGGATATATCTCAAGAGGATAAGAAGAAATATTTAGGATATATTCAAGATACCATAAGAAAAGAATATAATAAGATTCTTGAAAAAGAAATTACAAAGGCATTTATTCACTCTTTTAAGGAGCAAGCAGAAAGTTTATTTAATAACTATATAGATAATGCAGAAGCTTATGTAAATAAAACAAAACTTAAGGATTCTTCAACTAGTGAAGAGTTAGAACCAGATGAAGAATTTATGAGAAGTATAGAGGAAGAAATAGGAATATCAGAATCTTCTTCCAAGGGATTTAGAGCAGATGTAACATCATACATGTTCTATATAGTTAGAAGTGGCGGAAAAATGGACTATAGATCTTATGAACCACTAAAAGAAGCCATTGAAAAGAAATTAACAGCTTCAGTTAAAGATTTATCAAGAATAATAACTAAATCTAGAGTAAGAGATAAAGATCAAGATAGAAAGTATAATTCAATGGTAAATCAAATGGAGAAAAACGGTTATTGTCCACATTGCTGCGATGTAATATTAAAATATGCAGCTAATAACCTATGGAAGGATTAAAATATGGCCATATTTAGAGATCAAGCGGAAAACCATGTAGAACATGATAGATCTATAGAGGATAGAAGACGTCACAGGCAGTTAGTAGAAAAATCTATTAAAGAAAATTTAGGAGATATACTTTCAGAGGAGAGCATAATTGGAGAGACTAAAAATAAAAAATATAAAATTCCTATTAGAGGAATAAAGGAATATCAATTTATTTATGGTGCAAATAATAAAGGGGTAACAACAGGTACTGGAGAAGAAAGACGAGGGGATAGAATTTCTAGTGATAAGAGAAAAGCTATTTCTAATAATAAAGCAGGAAATCAGGAAGGAAAAGATATATATGAAACTGAGATAACCTTAGAGGAACTTATGGATTATATAGTTGAGGATCTTGATTTACCTAACTTAGATAGGAAGAAGTACTCTGAAATAATAGTTGAAAGTGCAGCTAAAAAAAGAGGATATCAAAAATATGGTGTAAGACCAAGGCTTGCAAAGAAAAAAACTGTTATGTGTAAAATAGCTAGAAAACAAGGAAAAAAAAGAGCATTGCGTGAAATAGGAGAAGAAGCGGAAATAGGAAGATTTCCTTTTAGAGAAGATGACTTAAGATATTATAAAGTGAAAAAACATCCTAAAAGAGAAAGCAATGCTGTAATGATTTTTATAATGGACGTTTCAGGTTCTATGGATAACACTAAAAAATATTTAGCTAGATCATTTTTCTTTGTTTTATCTAGGTTTATAAGGAGAAAATATAATAATGTAGCCTTTGAATTCATATCTCATACTACTACAGCTAAGAATGTTAATGAATATGAGTTTTTCCACAAAGGGGAATCTGGAGGAACTTATATATCTTCAGGAATAAATGCTGCCATAGATTTAATAAAAGAAAAGTATAACCCAGGCGTTTGGAATATATATCCTTTCTATGCTTCAGACGGCGATAACTGGAGTGAGGATAATGAAAAGGCTATGGAAGCTGTAAATGAAATTTCAGATTTAAGTAATATGTTTGGATATATAGAGCTTTTACCATCAACTTATTCCACTACAATGTTCTACAGATTTAAAAAAGAAATAAGTAAGAAAAATTTTGTTTCTGTAACTGTAAAGGAAAAGAAGGATTTGTGGAATGCTATAAAATATATGCTATCTGAAGAACTACAGGAAGAAAATAAGGAATGAGAGTTTTAAGATAAGGGGCTTTAAATATGGATTATAATTTAAAAGATTTAGAAGGATGGAACAATAAGATAGAAGAAATAGCAAAGAGTGAAGGGTTAGATTATTATCCTCAGGAATATGAAATTATAGGCTATAATGAAATGCTAAGTTATGAAGCATATGTAGGAATGCCTTCTAAATATCCACACTGGAGTTATGGTAAGGCTTATGAAAAGAATAAAACCTTATATTCATTAAATATGACAGGATTACCATATGAGATGGTTATAAATTCTAATCCTTGCCTAGCTTATTTAATGAAGGATAACACTTTATTGCTTCAAATATTAACTATGGCTCATGTATATGGTCATAATGATTTCTTTAAAAATAATAGGTTGTTTAAAGAAGGAACAGATGCAAATAATGCTTTAGAAATGTTTAAGCTAGATGCAGATATTATAAGAGGATATATAAATGATCCAAGTATAGGTTATAGCCAAGTTGAAAGAATATTAGATGCTGCTCATTCCATAAGATATCAAATGCCAAGAGTTATAGGTGAGAAGAGAGAGTCTCAAGATGAGCAGAGAAAAAGAGTATTAGAGATATTTAATAAGAAAAAAGAAAATAGAGGTATTTTAGACTCTATGGAAGAAATACTTCCTCCTGATATAAGTAAAATTCCACTTAATCCAGATGATGATGTCATTCAGTTTATAATAGATTATAGTAATTTAGAAGAGTGGGAAAAAAATATTCTAAAAATAGTTAGAAGAGAGAGCTTATATTTTCTACCACAAATAGAAACTAAGATAATGAATGAAGGCTGGGCAAGTTATTGGCATTATAATATTTTGAAAAAGTTAGATTTACCACAGGGACTTCATTTAGAATTTTTAAAAAGACATAATGATGTTGTAGCTCCTATTCCTTATGGGCTTAACCCTTATTATATAGGTTTTAGAATTTTTCAGGATATAGAAAAAAGATATGGCAGAGAAAAGATTTTTGAAGTAAGAGCATTAGAAAGAGATACTTCTTTTATAAGAAAATATTTAACTAGGGAGCTTTGTGAAGAACTTAATTTATTCCAGTATGTTAAAAAGGGATTTGATTATGTTGTAGAAGAAGTTTCTGATGATTTAGGGTGGAAGAGTATTAGGAATCTTATTGCTGAGGAATGCGGTGTAAGTTCTATTCCACATATTAGAGTTAGAGAGTTAAATAAAAAAGATATGACCTTAAATTTGGAGCATGTTTTTGATGGAAGAGAATTAGAAGCTAATTATGCAAAGAAAACCTTAAAGTATATAAATATTTTATGGGGCAGAAAGGTGAATTTAAGTAGTAAGGGTAAAGATGGTTCAGATATATTATTTATGTGTGATGAATAGGAAAAAACTTTCATATTATAAAATATAAATAATATAAAATATGGAGTTAATATGAAAAGTTTAAAAGGATCTCAAACTGAAAAAAATCTTTACAAAACCTTTTCAGGAGAATGTCGTGCTAGAACAAAATATAACTTGTTTGCTGAAGAGGCAAGAGAGGAAGGACAAAATTGGATAGCAGATATCTTTGATGAAACTGCTAAGAATGAATATGCTCATGCTAGGGAGGTTTTTAGAAGATTTTTATGTAATGTAGGGGATATAGCAGAGAATCTTATGGTAGCAGCTATGGGGGAAAGTGATGAATTTAAAGAAATATATATAGAGTTTGAAGAAACAGCACGTAGTGAAAGCTATGAGGAAATAGCAGACTTTTTTAAGGAACTTAGAGAGGTAGAGGAATCTCACAATGAAAGATATATGGACTTTTATGATAAGATTAAATCAAAAAGGTTATATTCATCAAAAGAACCTGTGAAATGGGTATGTACAAACTGTGGATATATCCATGAAGGAAAGGAAGCTCCAAGAAACTGTCCTCTATGTAGATTTCCACAAGGATACTTTAGACTTTTAAATGAATGTTAGTATTAAAGAGGAGACTTTTAAATGGGTCAAATTGAGATTTTTAGAAAACATTTTAAAGAGGTTAATAATTTAAGTGTTGTTTTAAGTAGTTATGCTAATACCTATAGACTTCTAGTTGGAGCTGCTGGGGAATTAAATAATATATCTAAAGTTAGAAAGAGAGATTTAGATGATGCCTTAGATAGAGTTGACGAAATGGGTAAGATAATAGATTCTATTTTAGAGGTTATTAAGGATAATGAAGAAGCTTATATTAAGTATATAAAACTTAAATCTAAATTTATAATGGAAAAAGCTTCAAAGGATATAATTCAAACTGAAGTAGAACAGGACTTACTTTTTGAAAACTCTAATAGAGAGGAAGAAGAGTAAATAATAAAAAATCCTATTAAAGAAAATTCTTTAATAGGATTTTTTGTTAAAATTTCTTTAATTGTAAATTACTAACCATTAAGTAAGAGAATACAACTAAAATTACTACTGGGAATAAAATGTTTAAAGTAAACTTTATTGATAATAAAATAAATAAAGCAACAACAGCTCCAGCAATAGTTATAGGTACTCCTCTAAATACACCGTCAAATTCAGTTGCATTGTATCTAGCTAATCTGAAAGCTCCACAAATAGGGAAGCAAAGTAATAATGCATAACCTATAATTCCCATAGGACCTAAAGATTCAAAGTTATAAAATACAAAAGTTAATACTGATGGTGCCACACCAAATGATACTAAATCCGCTAAAGAATCTAGTTCCTTACCAAGATCACTAGAAACATTTAAATAACGAGCAACTCTTCCATCATATCTATCAACTAATCCAGCAAGAAGTATAAATATTGCTGCTAATAAATACTCTGATTTAAATGTTGCTAATAATGATAATATACCAAAAGATAGGTTTATAAAAGTAAATATATTTGGTATACTACTTTTTCTCATATAATCACTCCTAATAAAAATATTAACAATAATAAAATTATATTAATGTATATCCAAAAATTAAATATGTATTAGAACAAAATAACTTTGGACTAATTGTGAATAAAAAGTTAAAACATAGATATTATTGCATAATTTTTAGTATAAGTCAAAATGTAATTACTTATACAGCATTATCGACAATAGGATTAACAAATGATATAATTTTATAATATTGTAGGGTTTGTATAATATATTAAAAATGATACCATTAATTGAAAGAAATATCAATTTAATTTATTTATAGTAAGTAATTAAAAGTGGAGGGTAAAACATTGAAGAAAGTAAGATTTATATATAACCCATATTCGGGAGAGAATGCTATTTTAAAGGAACTTGATAAAATAATCACTATGCATCAAGATAAGGGATATACTATAGTTCCTTATAGAATTCAAAGGGGAGTAGATGTAATAAATGCTCTAGATATAGTAGATTCTACTTATGAATACATACTTATTGCAGGTGGAGATGGAACTATAGATACTGTTGTAAATGCTATGAAAAAAAGAGGGATAGAAATTCCAATAGGAATTATTCCAGTAGGAACAGCAAATGACTTTGCAAAACATTTAGGTATGCCTCAAGATGCAGGAGCATGTGTTGAGCAAATATTAGATTCTTATGCAGTTGGAGTAGACCTAGGTAAGGTAAATGATAATTACTTTGTAAATGTATTATCTACAGGATTATTTACTGATGTATCCCAAAAAACAGATACAAATTTAAAAAATACAATAGGTAAATTAGCATATTATTTAAAAGGCTTAGAAGAATTGCCTAACTTTAGAAAGCTAGATGTTAAAATAACTGCTAATGGAGAAGTATTCAATGAGCCTATATATTTAATGCTTGTGTTTAATGGTCAAACAGCAGGAAACTTTAAATTAGCAACTAAGGCTAAGGTTCAAGATGGACTTTTAGATATAGTTATATTTAAGGCTTGTCACATTCCAGAATTAATACCTATGTTTATAAAGGTATTAAAGGGAGAACACTTAGAAGATTCTAGAATTGAGTATATAAGAACAGATGAGCTTCTTATAGAATCTGATGAGGAAATAGTTACAGATATAGATGGAGAGAGAGGTCCAGATTTCCCATTAAGAGTTCAATGTATTAAAGATGGAATACAAGTTTTAGGAATAAATAAGTAATATAAATAATAACTTATAGTAATGAGATTTAATATGTAAACAAGATAGGTGAGAAATAAATTAGGAGGAATTATGAATCAAACATTTATTTATTACACAATATTGTTTCTTATAATTTTCATTACTATAAGTAATTTAGTAGAAAATTATAGGTATTCACCTAAAAAAATAAAAAATATAATAGGTATAGCTTTTTTATTGCAAATTATAAGAATCATATCCTTAATAGCACTAGCTTTAGTAAGTGATCAAAGGTATATAAGTTTATTTAAATATGTAGGTTTTTTAGATATAATATATATTCCTTTAATGGCATTAGTAGCCTTTTATATTTTACTTAGAAGTGACAAGATAAATTTTCAGTTTTTTAAATTTTCACCAATAGTATTAACAGGATTTTATATTGGAGTCATAACTATTTTTAAACCTTTTTTTAAGATGTCTTGGGAATATGGTTACGTAATTACAACGGAAAAACAAATTTTACTTAAATCCATATATATTCTTTTGTTAGTAGCTATATTAAGCTTTTTAATACTTTTTAAAAAGGAAAACCATTCTGATAAAAAAGGGATAGTATTTTTAGGGGTGACCTTAGCCTTTATAATAATAGAAAACTCCTTAGAATTATTAGGAGTTAAATTTTTAAATGGTGCTATAATTAGTGAGCTAATATTATGTATTTTAGGTTTTTATATAGTTTTAACTTTTAAGAAAAATAGAATTTCTATAAGGGACTGTATCAAGAGTTAATAATAAAACTTATAAACAGATTCTGAGAATTACTAGATTCTAAGTGAAAGTCAAAGTCTAGTAATTCTCTTTATACTGTTTATAAGTTTTGCTTAAGTAATTTTGATACATTCCCTTATTTTTTGAGGTAATAATAAAATAAAAATAAAATTTAAAAAGTTAAGTGGATTAGATCCAAAATTCTTTTGAAGGTATATCCTCTAATATTTTTCCAGAATCTAATTTTATAATTCTTGAAGAGACCTCTTTTGCAAATTCCATATCATGAGTTATTATTAATACTCCAATATTTTCCTTAGATAAGGATTTTATAATATTTGAAACATCCTTAGTTAAAGATGGGTCTAAGGCTGAGGTAGGTTCATCAAAACATATATATTTAGGGTTTAACATTAAAGCTCTAGAAATGGCAACTCTTTGTTTTTGCCCACCTGATAGTTCGCAAGGGTAAGATTTAGCTTTATCTTCTAAAGAAAGTTTAGAAAGAATTTGTAATGCTTTTTTAGTAGCCTCCTCTAGAGAAAGGTTTAGAGTGTGCATTGGAGCTAAAATTAAGTTTTCTAAAATATTCATATGAGGAAAAAGGTTAAAGGTTTGAAATACTAGTCCTATTTTTTTATGAGTTTCCTTTTGTGCTTTGGAGTCTTTATATATTCCATTTTCGCAAATTTTTAAAGAATCTAAGGTTATATCTCCAAAGTCACAGGTTTCAAGTCCATTTAAAATTCTAAGTATTGTTGTTTTACCAGCTCCAGAGGGGCCTAGTAAGGTTAATATTTCTCCTTCCTTAAGAGTGAAGGAGATGTTTTCTAATATCTTATTTCCCTTAAAGGATTTCTCTAAGTTTTTTATTTCTATCATTTTTAATCCTCCTAATTATAATATGAATATTTTTTCTCTAATCTATTAAATATTTTAGTTAAAATTACTATTAACAGTAGATATATTATGCCTATTAAAAACAAGGGAAGGAGAGAAGCGTCTCTGTTACTTGCAATTTTACCAGCTCTTAAAAGTTCACCTATGCCAACTACATAAACTAAGGATGTATCTTTAACTAAAGTAATAACTTCATTGGCAATTGAAGGCAAAGTTTTTTTAAATGATTGGGGAAGAATTATCTTTTTAAAGGTAAACCATTTTGAAAGACCTAGGATTTTACTTGCTTCAAATTGTCCTTTATCAATATCTTTTATACCAGATCTAAATATTTCGCCAAAATAAGCTGCGTAATTTAAGGTGAATGCTATTATGGCAGCTGGGAATCTATCTATGCTAACTCCTATTATTGGTAGTCCAAAAAATATAAATATTAGTTGTAATAATAAGGGGGTTCCACGCATAACTAAAACATATAAAGATGATATAAAATTTACTATTTTAATATTTGATAATCTAAGTATTGCAACTATTATTCCTAAAGGAATAGATAAAAGTAGTGTTAATATAAAAACACCTAATGTATTTTTTAAGCCTTCTATTATTGAGGGCATTAAAGTAATAATATAATTCAAAGTTAATACCTCCTTATTTCTCTAAATCTTTTCCAAACCATTTATTAGATATTTTAGCTATAGTTCCATCCTCTTTCATATTTTCTAAAGTTTTATTTAAAGGTTCTATTAAATTAGAATTTTTTCTAAGTCCTATGCTATAACTTTCTTTCCCTAAATCTTCAGTAAGAACATGAAATTTACTAGGGTCATTTTTTGAAATATAATATTGAGCAAGAATTTCATCACAAACAACTGCATCACTTCTTCCAGCTTCTAAATCCATAAAGCAATCATTAAAGCTATCGAAAAGTACAGGTTCTCCATTTTTAAAGGATTTAGTTAGTTCTGGACTTTCAAATAGAGTGTCAAGCGAGCTAGAGCTATCTTGAGTAGTTACAGTTTTTCCTTTTAAATCCTTTAAAGTATTTATATTAGAATTAGAAAGGGTAACTATAACTTGTCTATTTTTTAAGTATGAATTTGTAAATGCAACTTTTTTTTCTCTTTCAGGTGTCATGGTATATCCATTCCAAATTAAATCTATATTTCCATTAGTAAGTTCAGTTTCTTTCATTGACCAATCTATTGGTTGGAAAATAACCTTTAAATTCATACGCTTAAAAGCTTCTTTTGCTAAATCAACATCAAAACCAACTATGTCCCCCTTTTCATTTTTAAAACCCATAGGAACGAAAGTGTCATCCATTCCTATAATCACTGTATTACTATCCTTTTTAGTTTCTATTTTCTTTGAGGAACAACCAAAAATAAGAATAGATAAAATTACTATGCTAATTAATAAAAATAATAACTTTTTCATATCTTTCTCCTTTCGATTTATTACACTAATACTTTATCATGATGAAGCGATAAAGTCAAATAAGAAATGAAATAATTTTATTTAAATATTGACAAAACGTTGCATTTTAGAGTTTATATAATATAATAAATTAGAGAGTTATGTAATTTTTTATTTATAGGTGGTGAAACTAAATGGAAGATAGCCCTCGAGAAGATAGGTGCAATTTAAAATTAAATATTAAAAGAAAAGAGGGAAGTGATTTTCTAGATTAGATTAAACTTATAATATACTTCTCCTTTTCTTAAAAATGAAATTTAATTTTAAAATTTTTTTAAAATTAAAAAGGAGGAGAGCTGGATGAACAAATTAACAATGTTTTTATACAGTAACATAATCAATAAGAAAATATATGATGAATTCAATGAAGTCCTAGGAGTTTTAAAGGATGTTTATGTAACTACAGAGGATGGTTATCCAAGAATTATAGGATATAAAGTAAAGAGAGATGGAGTCATATTTGATTATGAGTTTAAAAATATAGATTTTTATCAAAAAGATAATGGGAAATTTAAAATACAAATAAGGGGTAGTAGAGAGATATTACCTAGAAATTATAGCTATCTTTTATCTCAAAATTTATTAGATAGAAAAATAGTAGATATAAATGGAAAAAAAGTAGTTAAGGTTGATGATTTAAGAATAGTAAAAATAGCAGGTGAGTTTAGGGTAATAGCTGTTGAAACTGGAAAGATAGTAAAGTTTAGACGTAATGGATTAGAGGGACTAGGAAAATTATTAGCTAAAGTTTTTAAAGAAAAGTTTCAAGAAAAAGTTATTATGTGGGAAGATGTTGAGTCTTTAGAAATGATTAATGATAACTTAAAGTTAGCTATTCCATATAAAAAGCTTCAAAAATTACATCCAGCTGACTTAGCAGATATACTTGAAGAACTTGATGCCATAAACAGAAAAAAAGTTTTCGATAGCTTAGATGAAGATTTAGCTGCAGATACCTTAGAAGAAATAGAACCAGAAGTACAAAGCAGTATAATAAAGGGACTTTCCCATTCTAAAACTGCAGAGCTTTTTGAAAATATTCCAAATGACGAAATAGCAGACATTATAGATGAACTAGATGAGGAAGAAAGAGAAAAAGTATTAATTGCCTTAGAAAATGAAGACGCAGAAGAAGTTAAAGAGCTTATGGGATATTCAGATGAATCTGTAGGTAGTATAATGAACAAGGATTTTATATCTTTTAATTTAGATCTTACTATAAAAGAGACAATAGAACTTTTAAGAGAATTAGATGCAGATGAAGAAGTTATGTACTACGTTTATATAACTGATGAAGAAGATAGACTAAATGGAGTTGTAACTTTAAGAGATTTAATAATGAATGAAGAAAATAAGAGACTTAAGGAGATTATGCACACATCTTCCATAAGTGTTAATATAGATAGTACTATAGAGGATGCCATAGAAAAATCAACAAAGTATGATTTAATATCTATCCCTGTTGTGGACTATGAAGAAAAATTAGTTGGTATGGTTCTTATTCATGATATAGTTGATGAATTAATTCCTAATAACTTAAAAAGAAAATTTAAGAAAAAGTACACAGATTAGTTGACAAATTTTAATAAAAGAATATAATAAAGTATATAATTCATATCAAAATAGTCGGATAAATGTTGTGATAAAGTAAAGTATTATAAGGATAGGTCACAGAGAGAAAGTGGTGCTGGAAATCTTTCACCAAAGCTTTATAAGAAGTGCGCTTTTGAACAGAAATTTCGAAAAGTTATAAGTAGAAATTTTCGAGTATCACCCGTTAACGTGATAGAGTATTTATAGTACTTGATTAAGTGAGGTCTTTACCTAATTAGAGTGGAACCACGGAGTAAAAAGCTTCGTCTCTAAATAGTGTAAGGCCTTTTTATTATATTTTTAAGGAGGAAATTTATATGGTTTTTAACGGTCTTTTAAGTTTAATAGGAAACACACCAATATTAAAAGCAAATAATTTATTTGAAGGGAACAATGTATTTGTTAAGCTTGAAAAATTTAATCCAGGAGGAAGTATAAAAGATAGAGCAGCTTTAGGGATGATAGAAGAAGCTGAAAAAAATGGATTATTAAAAGAAAATGGAGTTATAGTAGAACCAACTAGTGGAAACACAGGAATTGCCATAGCTATGATTGGTAAAATTAAAGGGTATAAAGTTATTATAACTATGCCTGAAACAATGAGTAAAGAAAGAAGAGATATGATCAAAGCTTATGGTGCAGAGATAATTTTAACTGAAGGAAGCAAAGGAATGAAGGGCGCTATTGAAGAAGCAGAGAGGTTAGCTAGCACAAAGGGATATTTCATGCCTCAACAGTTTTTAAATGAAGCTAATGCTAAAAAACATTATGAAACTACTGCAGAGGAAATAATAAGAGATATTCCAGACTTAGATGTATTTATTGCAGGGGTAGGAACTGGAGGAACTATTACAGGCGTAGGAAGAAAATTAAAGGAATATAATCCTAATATAAAAATAGTTGCTGTAGAACCTAGTGATTCAGCTGTATTATCAGGAGAAAATTCTGGTCCTCATAAAATTCAAGGAATAGGTGCTGGATTTATACCAAAAATATATGATTCATCAGTAGTTGATGAAATAATAAAGGTTAAAAATGAAGATGCATACACTATGGCAAAAAACTTTGCTGATAAAGAAGGAGTTCTAGTAGGTATATCTTCTGGAGCTGCACTAAAAGGGGCAAAGGATATTTTAGAAAATATATCAAAAGATAAAAAAGTGTTAGTTATAGCACCTGATGGAGGAGAAAAATATTTTTCAACAGGGCTATATGAGTAATTTATAGGAGTGAAAATTTTGTTCAAAAATTTAAAATATGATATAGAAAATGTTATGAAAAATGATCCAGCGGCTAGAACAAAACTAGAGGTTTTATTGCTTTACCAAAGCATACATGTTTTGATATTTTATAGAATAGCACATGGACTATATAAGATAAAATTATTTTTTCTAGCACGATTAATTTCTCAGTTAGGAAGATTTTTTACAGGTATAGAAATTCATCCAGGGGCAAAAATAGGAAAAGGACTTTTTATAGATCATGGAATGGGTGTTGTAATAGGAGAAACTGCAGAAATAGGAGATAATGTAACTATATATCATGGAGTTACTCTTGGAGGAACTGGAAAGGACAAGGGTAAGAGACATCCAACTATAGGGAATAATGTTATTATTGGATGTGGAGCTAAAATTTTAGGGCCTATAAGTATAGGCGATAGAGCAAAAATAGGAGCAAACTCTGTAGTATTAAAGGATGTTCCAAAGGGAAAAACCGCTGTTGGAATTCCAGCAGTTATTAAAAATTAATTTATAAATATGCCAATTTTTATTATTTGGTTTATAATAAGACTATATATAAATTTTATTAGTTAGAGAAAAATTGAAACCATATGTTTTTACATTTACTAACTAAAAATTTAATATAGTCTTTTTTAGTTTGAGGTGATAATTTTTGAAGGAAAAGATTTTAGAGTTTTGTAAATCTTTAGGATTAGATACTGTGGGATTTGTAAAGTGTAGAAGATTTTCAGAACTTGAAGAGATGTACAATATAAGAAAAGATAAAGGGTTTGAAAATGAGTTTGAGGAACAGGATATAGAGAAAAGAGTAAATCCTAATGTGTACATGGAAGAAGGAAAGACCATAATAACAATTGCTTTTCCTTATTTATATGATGAAGACTATGTTGATAATGGATTTTCAGTTTATACTAGAGGAATGGACTATCATTATGTTGTCTCTAATTTCCTTAAGAAGATAAGTGAATATATAGAGTCTTTAGGGGGACGGGCAATTTCTTTAGTTGATAGTAATTCCTTGCCTGAAAGATATATTGCATATTTAGGAAATATAGGATTCATAGGTAAAAACAATATGCTAATCACTAAAAAGTATGGTTCTTATGTGTTTTTAGGAGAAATAATTACGGATTTAGAAATTCAGTGTGAAGAAGAAAGAACTTTAGAGGAATTAAGAACTCATAAGGAATGTGGTGCCTGTGAGATATGCTATAAAAATTGCCCAACTAAAGTTTTAAATAGAAGTAAAATGAAAAACACTAACTCATGTATGTCTTATATAACTCAGAAAAAAGATATAGAAGATAAATATTTAAAACTTATGAAGGGAAGAATATTTGGATGTGATAGCTGTCAAAAAGAGTGTCCATATAATAAGGAAATAACTTATACAAATATAGAAGATTTTAAGCCTCTAACTTTTATGCAAAAGGATTCTTTTGAAGATTTTCATAAAATAAGCAAAAAAGAATTTAATGAAACCTTTAAAAAGACTTCTTGTGGATGGAGAGGTAAAAATACAATATTAAGGAATATAATGATTAAAGAGGTATTAATTAATAAGGAAGATATATCAAACTATGAATTAAATTCTGAAAGTCTTAAAATTTTTAGAAATAGACTTTTAAATTTTTATGATGTATAATAATATATTGTTAAAATTTGATACAGGAGGTAAAGTTATGTTTACTCGTATAGGAGCTAATATATTAGTTAGATTACCGGATAGTATTTTTAAACCAATAGCAGGAAATTTAATCGGTGGATGTTTAAATAAATATGCTGACCTTAATGTTTATGGACTTGATAAAATAAAGAAGGAAGAGGGTCCATTTATATTTATAGGGAATCATTTAAGTAATGCAGATGGATTAGTTTTAGATAAGGTTTTACAAAAAGAATATGATCCATATTTTATTGCTGGAGTAAAGCTAAATGATGAGGCTTTAACTAATATAGGTACAAGATTAGTTAAAAATATAAAAATAAAGCCAAATTCAGCAGATAGAGAATCACTAAGCAAAATTGTTAAGGCTGTTAAGGGTGGAGAAAATATAGTTATTTTCCCAGAAGGAACAAGAAGTAGAAATGCAAAAATGATAGAAGCTAAAAAGGGAATTATACTTATAGCAAGATTAACAAAGGCTAAAATAGTACCTTTTGGAATGACTGGAACTGAAAAGCTTATGCCAATAAATGATGAAAATATGGGAGCAGAAAAGTTTCATCATTCAAAAGTTAACATAAAATTTGGAACTCCTATTGACCTTCCAAAGAAAGAAAAAGATGAAGGAAAGCATGAGTATGAAGAAAGGGCTTTAAATTACCTTATGAAAAATATAGCCAATCTTTTACCAGAAGATTATAGAGGGGTATATAAAGATTAGGGGGATATACTATGAAAAAGAGAACTAAAGAGGTATTAGAAATATTAAAAGAAGAGTATCCAGATGCTAAATGTGAGCTAAATTATGAAACTCCCTTTCAACTTTTAGTTGCTACTATTTTATCAGCACAGACTACGGATAAAAAGGTTAATGAGGTAACTAAAGGGCTTTTTAAAGACTATCCAGATGTAGATTCTTTTTTAACTATAAGTCAAGAGGAACTAGAGGATAGAATAAAGCAAATAGGACTTTATAGAAATAAAGCTAAAAATTTAATTATGATGGTTCATCAATTAAAAGAGAATTTTGGTGGAGAAGTTCCTAAAACTATGGAAGGAATAATTTCTTTAGCTGGGGCAGGAAGAAAAACTGCCAATGTGGTTTTATCAAATGCCTTTGGAGTTCCATCTATTGCAGTAGATACTCATGTATTTAGAGTTTCAAATAGAATTGGCTTAGCACATTCAGATAATGTACTTGAAACTGAAAAACAACTTCAAAAAGAATTACCTAAAAAAGAATGGTCCTTAGCCCATCATATTTTAATTTTTCACGGGAGAAGATGTTGTATAGCTAGAAAGCCTAAATGTGATATATGTAAGATAAATAAATACTGTGATTATTTTAAAAATAATAGATAAAAAGCTACACAAAATAGTGTAGCTTTTTTTTTATTTGCTAGCTTCTTTTTTGTTATATAAAAATATAGAAAAAGAAGCTAATAAAATTAAGGCATATCCTATTAGGGATATTTTATCTGGTATATCTCCAAATAATACAAAGCCTATTAAAGCTGTGAAAATAACTTGAGTATAGTCATAAATGGAAATATCTCTTGCTGGAGCATATTTATAAGCAGCTGTTAATGCAAATTGAGCACAAGAAGCGGCAACCCCTGCAAGAATTAAAAATGCAAATTGTTCTAAGCTAAAGGTTTCAAATTGAAATAACATAATAGGAAAAGTAGTTACTATTGAGAAGAAAGAAAAGAAGAAAACAATAGTAGCTCCCTTTTCTTTACCACCTAAGTATCTAACAAAGGTATAAGCACCTCCAGCAAAGGCTGCTGAACAAAGTCCAATTATAGCAGGAATAAAGTTACTTGCTAAATTCCCAGAAGGTCTAACTATAAATAAAACTCCAGAGAATGCAGCTAAAAGACATATTATATGAATTGGTTTTAATTTTTCTTTTAGGAATAAATAAGAAAATATAATAACGAAAAATGGACTTAATTTATTAAGAATAGTAGCATCTGATAATATTAGTCTATCGATTGCATAGTAATTAGCCCAAATTCCTAAGGTTCCTAAGGCAGAACGTCCTATAAGAGCAAGTCTATTTTCCTTGTGTCCAAAAAGTAAGGCATTATCTTTTTTCACTAAATAAAATGCCACAAAACAACTAACTAAGTTTCTAAAGAAACTTTTTTCTATTGATGGTAAATCACCGGATAATTTTACAAATGTACTCATAAGAGCAAAACTAAGTGCTGATATGGTTATTAAAATTATACCTTTTGTTTTATTATTCATTTAATCCTCCTATTAAATTGTTGAAATTTTTATAATAACATTTTAGATGTTAAAAATAAATAGGTCAATATTAATAATATATAGTAATTTTATGAAGAAATGAATAAATTTTTGAAAAAAGAGGTATTTTTACTTATTTTAAATATTTATTTAATATATAATAAAAGTACTATGCTAAATAAGAATGGGGAAAATTTAGATATGTTAATTGGACTTTTTAACAATTTAGGTATTAAAGAGAAAACATTAAAAAGAATAGCAATAGTCACAGTAATATTACTTAGTTTATTTTTTATAAAAGGGTTAAATTTAATTTGTGCTTTAAATAGAGATTTATTTAAGGATGTAAGTGTAATTTATGCTGCTGAAGAAATTATAGTAATGACTCAAATAATTCTTTGTATTATGATATTATCTATATGCTTTATATATTATAGAGGTCTTAAAAGAAAAGAATTCTTTGGTATATCCCTTGTTTATGTAAGTATTATTACTGAAATGGTTTTTATAGTCTTAACAGGAAAAATAGTTGAAAATCAGGTTTATGACTTAAATTTATTTAGTTTATTATTTAGAGGGATATTATTACTTTTAGCTGTTTTATGTCTTAGAAACTTTGATGCTTTTATAAGGAAACATAAAAATTTAACCTTAGTATTTGTAATATTGGTAACGATTATATTACAAATGCTAAATGTTAATTGTAACTTAGGGGTATATGAATATAACTTTATATATAATTTAACTTTAGTTTTAATAGTTTTAACATATATTTCTTGTATTGTAGTTTGTTTAATCAGAATTTTTCAATTTAGAGAAATAACTTATTTAGTAATAATGATAAGTGGTTCACTTATGTTATTAAAATTAGTTTATGGTATTTCTTTAATTATAACTAATAATGACCTTATAAAAATAAATATTGTATTTTTTAATTTCATATCATTTATGAGTTTTGTATTTGGTATGTTTTTTGATTTACTTCAAGTTATAAAAAATAAAAATTTTATGCAAGAAGAACTAAGTGCATTTTTTAACCTAATAGAATTTGATTGCAATAGTGAAGTCATATTACTTAGTAACAATTTAAAGGTTCTGTATGCAAATGAAAAATGTAGAAGTAAAAGAATATCACCTAAAAATAGAGAAAATAAAACTTATATTGATTTAGAAAAACAAATTAAAGGATTTTTATATGATAAAAATATAATTTGTATAGAAAGTGTTCTTAGAAATTCTAAGGAATGGAAAGGAATAATAAAGTTAAATGGAGAGGATGAAGTTGTAAAGGTAAATCTTCAAAAGATAAAAAAGGAAAAAAATCTTTATTATGTACTTAGAATTAATGATATAACAGAAGAATATAGAATGGAGAAAGATTTAAAATTAGAGGAGCAAAGGCTTAGGGGAGTTACTGAAAATATAAAAGATTTAATATTTACAATTGATGTTGAAGGAAAAATAAGCTATGTAAATAAAGCAGTAATAGATGTTTTAGGATATAGTGAAGAAGAATTAATAGAAAAAAATTATTATGATCTGTTATTAGTTGAATCTAATTTAAATATAATAGACAGCAAATATTTTAATGAAGATAAGATTTTAACAATAGATAAGGTAAGATCTAAAAATGGATTGGTTCAATTAGAATCTATTTCTAGTAGAATTAAGGATAATAAAAATAATACCTTAGGATGGGTAAGAGTTGCTAGAAATATAGAGGATGTAAGAGAAATAGAAATATTAAGGAATAAATTTGAAGAAATAAAGCAATATGACAAGGTTAGAAGCGAGTTTTTTGCAAATTTATCTCATGAGCTTAGAACTCCTATTAACATAATATATTCATGCATACAGCTTTTAAACACTAGTAAAAAGAATAAGACAAACTTTGCTAGTTTATATGATAAGTATGAAAAAACTTTAAAACAAAATTGTTTTAGAATGTTAAGGCTTGTAAATAATCTTATAGATATAACAAAAATAGACTCTGGTTTTATTAAGATGGACTTTATTAATTATGACATAATAAAGCTTACAGAAGATATAACTATGTCTGTAATTCCTTATGTGGAATCTAAGAATATAGATATAATCTTTGATACTAATTGTGAGGAATTAGAGATAAGGTGTGACCCAGATAAAATTGAGAGAATAATTTTAAATTTATTATCTAATGCCATAAAATTTACAGAGCCAGGTGGAAAAATAGAAGTTAGTATTTTGATAGATGAAACTTGGGTAGATATAAGAGTTAAGGATACAGGTATAGGAATTCCATCACACATGAAAGAATTTATTTTTGAAAGATTTATACAAAATGATAAATCCTTAAATAGAAATAAAGAAGGAAGTGGAATAGGATTATCTTTAGTTAAATCTTTAGTTGAATTACATGCAGGAAAAGTTTTCTTAAGAGAAAGTGATGAATCAGGCAGTGAATTTTCAATATTACTACCTAATGTGAAATTGGAAAATGATGTTTGTGAAAATGGGAGCTTAGATTATAAAACAGAGGTTGAAAAAATATCAATAGAATTTGCTGATATTTATGAAATATATTAGGAGATTTAATAGGGTTAAATGATTTTATAAACTTTCTATTTTAAAAAGATAATGATATAATATTAAGGGCTTGTTAAAAAAAGACAAGTCCTTAATTATTTCTATATGGAGGTAAAAATATGAAAGTTGGAGTAATAATGGGAGGCATTTCTTCAGAAAGAGAGATATCAATACAAAGTGGTAATTCTGTAGTTCATGCCTTAGATAAAGATAAATATGAAGCTATTCCTATAGTTTTAAATGAAAAAGAAGATTTAATAGAAAAGGTTAAAGGAATTGATTTTGCGCTTTTAGCTTTACATGGAAAATTTGGTGAAGATGGAACTGTTCAATCTGTTCTTAAAACTTTAGGAATACCATTTTCAGGATGTGGTCCATTAAGTAGTGCTATATGTATGGATAAGGATATGACAAAGAGGATTTTAGCTTTTGGAAATGTTAGAACAGCAAGATGGATAATGGTTTCATCAGTAGATGAAATAGACTATGAAAAAATAGAAAATTTAGGTTATCCAGTATTTATAAAACCTAATAATGGGGGATCATCAGTTGCTACAACTTTAGTTGAATCTAAAGAAGCAGTTAAGGATGCTGTATTAGAAGCCTTAAAATATGATACAGAAGTAATGATTGAAGAATATATTAAAGGTGATGAGATAACTTGCCCTATAATTGATGGAAAAATGTTACCTGTTTTAGCTATAAAACCAAAGGGAAAATTCTTTGATATAGCTTCAAAATATGAAGATGGAGGAGCAGATGAATTTATAGTTAAATTAAATGAAGATCTTCATAAAGAAGTAGAGAAAATGGCTTTAGAAACTTACAAGTTATTAAAGTGTGACGTATATGCTAGGGTAGACATGCTAGTAAAGGATAATATTCCATATGTATTAGAAGTAAATACATTACCTGGTATGACAAAGAATAGTTTATTCCCTAAAAGTGCAGCAGGAATAAATATGAGTTTTGAAGAACTTTTAGATACAATAATAGAAAAATCTTTAAAGGTTAATAGAGAATAATTTTATTTAGTAACAACTTTCCCTGTAATATTATATTTTATATAGTAAGAACTACTTTGCAGGGAGAGTATTAATGCAAGATAAAAATCCATTAAGTACATTTGGTCCAGATTTAAATGAATTTAGTAGAGATGTTAACTTTTTAACACTAGCTAAAAATTCAGATTTTATTTATTTAAGAGCTTCAGGCTCTGGAACAGGTAAATTGAGAATTGATAAAAAATTTTTAGAGTTTGCAAAAGAGTGTAGAAGATTAGGAATCCCATGTGGTGCATATCATTTTGCTAAACCTTCTAAGGATTTAGATAGTGCCGTTATTCAAGCACATCAATTTATTGATGTTTTGCAACAGGGCTTTGGAACTGGGGATTATGGAGACCTATTTCCAGTATTAGATGTTGAAACTCCTACAGATAGATCCTTGACTCCTACAGAGCTTGTAAATTGGATTGATAGATTTAGAGATAGATTTGAAGAAAAAACTAGAAGAAGATTAATGCTATATACAGGCTTATTCTTTATAGGGCTATATGATGATTTTAAAGTTCCTGGCAAAGGATATCCTTTAAGTGATATGCCTTTATGGATTGCTATGTACACTAGAATTCCTTCTAATCCAAAGATTCCACCAAATGTTGGAGGATGGAAGAGGTGGACTATGTGGCAATTTACTGATGAAGGAAAATTAGATGGAGTTGGAAGTCCAGTAGATTTAAACTGGGGTCCTAATAGCATAGATAGTTTAATGCCACCTTCTGCAGTTACTGGATTAAACGCATATATATCTGGTAATAAGATATTTGTTAATTGGACAGCTAATAAAGAGGATGATTTAAATGGATATAATGTTTTTGTAAATGATAATTATGCAGGAACATTACCAAGAAAAGCAACTAAAATTGTAATTGATAAAAGTAGATTTTATCTTCCAAAAGGAAAGCCAATAAGAATATCAATAGAAGCCTTTGATATTACTGGAGATTTTTCAAAGGAAAGAACTGAATATGTTTTAGATAATAATGGAGAATTCTTAGGATAGATTATCTTTATGTTAAATAGAGTTAAAAATTTTTTAGCTCTATTTAATTTTTCTCCAAAAGCTATAAAAATTTTGTTATAATAAGAAATGTTATTATATTGTAATAATTTTTAGTAATATTTAGATTATAGTTTTTTTAGAAGGTTTAGAGAGGAGAGTAATTGTGAAAGAGGAAAAGAAAAAATCAAGCACAGGCTTACTTAAAAGCAAAAAGAAAATAATAATATCAATAGTTATTATATTAGCAATTATAATAGGTTCTATTGTTGCATATATAGTTAGTATTCAGAAAAAAGTTGAAGAGTGGAATGATAAGATATATCCTAACGTATATGTTGAAAATGTAAATTTATCAGGAATGACAAAGGAAAAGGCCATTGAGGTTTTGGAGAAGGATGTAAAAGAACCTGTAGAACATAAAACTATAAAAGTTCAGGCAGCAGATAAAAGTATTGAAATAAAATATTCTGATTTATCACCAGAATATAATATAGAGGAAACTGTTAATGAAGCCATGAATTATGGAAAAGATTTAAATCTTTTTGAGAAAAATAACCTTATAAATGGAAAAGATAAAAAGGAATTAAATTTAGATTTTAAATATGATGAATCTAAGTTAACAGATTATGAAAAAAAGCTTACTGAAATGGTAAATCAAAATGCTAAAAATGCTACTATAAGTATAAATGGTGGTAATATAAGTGTAATAGAAGGTGAAGATGGACGAGCTATAGAAGAAGATAAAATGGTTTCTTTAGTAAAAGAATCTATAAATGCAAATCCAGAGGATAATTCAGTTGTGGAAGTACCTGTAGAAGTTACAAAACCAAAAATAACTAAAGAAATGCTTTCAAAAATAGACGGCGTTATAGGAAGTTTTACAACAAGTTATACAAGCTCAGATGCTAATAGAAGTGCTAATGTTGAAATTGCAGCTAAAACGGTTAATGGAACTATTTTAATGCCTGGAGATACATTTAGTTATAATAATACTTTAGGGGAAAGAACTACAGCTAAGGGATATAGAGATGGAGCGGCTTACGTAGGAAATAAAGTAGTAATGGTTACTGGTGGAGGAATCTGTCAAGTTTCTACAACATTATACAGAGCTGTTTTAAGAGCTGGAATAATGCCAACAGAGAGACATAATCATAGTATGACAACTACTTATTCAGGACCAAGTGAAGATGCTACAGTTTCATGGGGATCTTTAGATTATCAGTTTAAAAATACTTATGATTTCCCAATATATATACAAGGATATACAAGTAATAAACATGTAACATTTAATATATATGGAAATGTCCAAGGTATGGATGGAAAAACTTATGAATTACAAACTGTAGTAAATGAAACTTTAAAACCATCAGTTAAAACAGTTGATGATCCTAGTTTACCAGAGGGACAAAAGGTTGTTGAACAAAGACCTGTTACAGGATATAAATCAACAGGATATTTAGTAACTTATCAAAATGGAAAAGAAATAGATAAGAAATTAATAGGCCATGATGTATATAAACAAAAGGATGAAATTATAAAGGTTGGAACAAAAAAGGCTGAACAGCCAAAACAAGAAGCACCAAAACAAGAACAGCCAGCTACTGCACAGCCTGAGGCACAAAAACCAGAGGCTTCACAGCCAGCTACACAACAACCAGCTACAAATCAAGCACCAGCTACAACACCTCAAACACCTAATGCAGGGCAAACACCGCCAGCACAGTAAAATGCAGGAATAAATTAAAAGATAAAATAAATAATTTTTTAGTTTTTAAAGTGAATTTAAAATTTGTTTTGAAAATTAAGTATAAGAATAAATTTAATATGCTAAAAGGGGGAGAGGTTAATAAATTAACTCTCCCCTTTTATTTGGGGGAGGAGAATTTATGAAATATAAAATGATATGTATAGATATGGACGGTACATTATTAAATTCAAAGAAAGTTGTAAGTGAAGAAAATAGAATTGCATTAAAAAAAGCTTATGAAAAAGGAGTACACATAATAATATGTACAGGAAGAAATCCTAAAAATGCAATATATTTCTCAGAATTTTTAGGAGTAAACTGTGCTGTAATAGCTAATAATGGAGCTTGGGTAATTGATGAGGATAAAGAAGTTATAATATCAAAGGATGTTTTAAATGAAAATCAATGTATAGATATTATGAGTATATGTAAGGAATATAAAGGGGTTCCTAGTTTCCATTCAAAGGATAGTGTTTATTGGCCATCAAAATTTAGAAAGCATTTATGTGATATTATTTTAAATAAAAAAATACCTGGAAAATATAGAGTTAAGAATATTTATGTGAAAGAAAGGGAAGAGTGGAAAGCGGTCTTTAAAAGTAATAATATAGGTAAGTGTATAATAATAGAATTGAATACTAGTAAGTTAAAGAAAATAAGGGAAGAGCTTGTTAAAAAGGGTAATTATGAAATTACTCAATCAGGAAATTATGCCTTAGAAGTAAATAATAAAGGTGTATCAAAGGGAAGGGCTGTGAAGGCTTTATCAAAAGAATATAATATAAAAAGGGAAGAGATTATATGTATAGGTGATAATGAAAATGACTTATCTATGATTACTTATGCAGGCTTAGGTGTTGCTATGGGAAATGCCATAGATTCCTTAAAGGAAAAAGCAGATTATATAACTGAAAGTAATGATAAAAATGGGGTAGCAAAGGTAATATATGAATTTGTATTAAAGAATGATTAACTTGCATTTTATTTCATTAGATAATATCATATACTTGTGACTTAACTTAAAAATTTATAATTTTTTACATTTATTTGGAGGGACAAAGGTGAATCTTAATATAGTATTATATCAACCAGAAATACCACAAAACACTGGTAATATAGCAAGAACATGTGTTTTAACAAATTCAAAGCTTCATATAATAAAACCTATGGGCTTTGTTATAGATGATAAACATTTAAAAAGAGCTGGATTAGATTATTGGAGTCAATTAGATCTTGAAATTCATGAAAGTTATGAAGATTTTATGAAAAAGTATGGAGATAAGAAGATTTACTTATCAACAACTCATGCTGAAGATCATTATGATGAAGTGAAGTATGAAGAGGGAGCTTTTATAATGTTTGGAAGAGAGTCAGCTGGGGTTCCAGAGGACGTTCATAATGCTCATCATGGAATAAAAGTACCAATGATAAACACAACTACTAGAAGTTTGAATTTATCAAATACAGTAGCTATTATAGCTTATGAAGCTTTAAGACAAATTGGATTTCCAAACATGAAATAAGGGGGAAATATATTTTGGATAAAATAAAGATCATAACAGATAGTACCTGTGACTTATCTAAGGAGATTATAGAGAAGTATGACATAGATGTAATGCCTATGTTAATAAATTTTGGGGAAGAGAGTTATTTAGATGGTGTTGAAATAAAAGTAGATGCTATGATGGAAAGAATTGAAAGAGAAGATGCTCTTCCAACTACAGCACAAATAGTTCCAACTAGATTTATAGAAAAATATAAAGGCTACTTAGAAGAGGGATATAAAGTTATATCTATACATATATCATCTAATATGAGTGGTACTTATCAATCAGCATGTTTAGCTAAGGCTGAATTAGAAAGTGATGATATAGTTGTAATAGATTCAAGAAATGTAACAGTTGGACTTGGATTAATTGTATTAAAAGCAGCTAGATTAATAGAATCAGGAATAACTTTAGAGGATTTAGAAAGAGAAATTTTAGAATACAGGAATCATATTAAAAGTACTATAGCTTTTGAAAGTTTAGACAACTTAGTAAGGGGAGGAAGACTTTCAAAAGGAAAAGCTTTATTTGTTAATGCTTTAGGCATAAAACTTATGCTTAATGTATTAGATGGGGAAATGAATGTCCAAGGAAAAATAAGAGGAACTAAAAAGATGGTAAAGGCCATGATTGAGCAATTTGATTCAATTCCTAAAAAAGAAGGAGAGCCTATTATATTAGTTGAACTTGAAAATGAGGATATTTACTTACCTATAAAGGAATATTTAGAAAATAATAATATTGAATATATAAAACTTCCTCTAGGATGTTCAGTAGCAATTCATTCTGGTCCTAAAGTTTGTGCATTATTTTATGTAGAAGAATATTAGAAGAAACTCCTAAGGGAGTTTCTTTTTTTTACATAAATTTTCTTACTTAAAGAAATAATAATTTTGACTAAAAAAATAGGAGGACTAAAAATGAAATTAAAAAAAACATTTAAAGCTTTAGCGTTGCTTTTAGGATTAACTTCAATAATTGCTGGGTGTGGTTCAAATAATTCATCAGCTTTAAAGAAAGTGGATGTTATAGAGAAACAAGTTTATAATTTTGCTTTAGTAAAAGATGATTTTTCTAATGAAGAAAATTATTTTACTGATTTAGCTGTAGATGGATTAGAGAGAATAAAAAAAGAATATGGTGCTAGAATAGAAATTTTTGACACAAATTCATTAGAGGATTATGAAAAAAGACTTAGAGAAGCAGCCCAAAATAATGACTTAACTTTTGCTTCAGCTTTCAAATTTCTAGAGAGTTTAAATAATGTGGCTAAAGATTACCCAGATAAAAATTTTGCTATAGTAGATACTATATCAGATCTTCCAAATGTAAAATCTATAGATTTCAAGGATGAACAGGGTGCTTTTTTAATGGGAATAATAGCTGGTAATACTACTAAAACAAATAAAGTAGGGTTTATAGGAGCAATAAAGGAAGAATTGATAGAAACATTTTTATCAGGATTTATGGCTGGATTAAAGGTTTCAAATGAGGAAGCTTATAAAAATATAAGAGAAGGAAATTTAGTTCAATATGTTGGAGATTTTAACAATCAAAAGAAAGCAAGTGATATAGCTAAAAAAATGTATGATGAAGGAGCCGACATAATATTTGAATCAGCTGGAGAGGCTGGAGAAGGGGTTTTTAAGGCTGCTAAGGAAAAAGGAAAGTATGCTATTGGAGCAGATATTGATTGGGCGGCAAGATTCCCAGAGTATGCTAATGTTATATTGTCATCAATGATAAAGAATTTAGATGATGCAGTATATACTACAGCAAAAGAAGTTATAAATAGTGATTTTAAAGCTGGACCAGAAAATAAAATGGAAATAGGCCTTAAGGATAATGGAATTGAGGTAGCTAGAACAACTAGTAATTTAGTTTCTAAAGAAATTTTAGATAAAGTAGAACAATATAAAGTAGCTATTATAAAGGGAGAATTTAATGTACCAGAAACCTTAGATGAGGTTGAAAATTTTAATATTAAATAATAATAAATAATAATACTAAGGTTGACAAAATATATATAATTATGTAATTATAAAGTGAAAATAAAATAAGAGTATTAGGTGTTTAGTAACTTAATAGGGAAAGTTAAAAATTGCAGCCCCCGCTACTGTTGATAAGGACGAGAACAAAAAGCCACTGTGATAAATATTCATGGAAAGGATTGTTTTAGGATGATTTATTAGCCAGGAGACCTGCCTAGTATGCTATTCTTATTGTTTCGGAGGGAAGCATTATATAAGTTTAAAAGTATGTAAATTATTTTAACTGGTGGGGATAGTTATCCGTACCAGTTTTTTATTTTGAAAAAAATATTTACAGAAAGAATGAGTATAAGCTTTTCTAAAAGTTAATTAGAAATAGAGATTTCTAATTAAAAAATTTTAGCTCTATTTAATTAAGCCATCAATTATTCTAAGGTTATACAAAGATATATGTTTTAGTATAATTATGAAAATTTGAAATTATAATTTATGTTTTATTGGGTATGAAATTTTATTTAATATTAAAAGTATAACTTGCTAGTTAATAGATGCCTTATAATTTAGAGAAAAGAAAAATAATATTAATTAGGAGGGTAAAATAATTATGAATTTTACTAAGGAAAAAAAGAGATTAGATGTTAAGAGTTTATGTTTTTCAGCTATACTTATAGCAATAAGTGTTATATTAGCTAACTTTCCTATATTTTCTAGTATAGCATTAGATTCTATGCCAGCCTTTGTTGGAGGAATAATAATATCACCTGTAGTTGGGGGGATAATAGGACTTTTAGCTCATTTATTTGTAGCTTTAAGAACAGGATTTCCTTTAAGTTTACCAGTACATATTTTAGTAGCATTAGAAATGTTTGTTGTCGTATACATAACATCAATAATATTTAATAAAGGAAAAGTTATTTTAGCGGGAATTGTTGGTACTCTTTTAAATGGAATAGGATTTACTTTTATAACAGGAGTATTTATGTATTTTGTTTTAGGAGGAATGAATCCTGTAGACTTTTTAAAACTTTTAGGATTACCACTTACTTTAGCAAGCTTAGTTAATATAGTTATAGCATTTATAGTAAGTAAGGGATTAAAAAATGCAAATATACAAGTTTAGAGACTTAACTATATTAGAAAATGAAAAAAATAAACTAGTAATAGCTTGCGATAGTTGTGGTGGAATTGGTGAAAATGAAGGAGACTTTGTAAAAGCCGAAAATGAGATTGTATCATATTTCTCAGCTAGAGTATGTCTTTTTGAGCTTTTAGCTTTTAGGGCAAAACCATTAGTAATAGTTAATAACTTGGGTATGTCTATGAATAATGGAGGAGAAAAAATAATACAAGGAATCAATAGAGCCATAAAAGAGTATAATGCTGAGGACTTTTTCTATGAAAAATCCAATTTATCAGAGTGTGTAACAGGAAGTACAGAGGATAACTTTAAAACTATTCAAACCTTTTTGGGATTAACTATAATAGGAGAAAAAGAAGAAACATTAAAGGTTAATTTTGAAAAGGGAGATTCCATTTGTTTATTAGGAATACCTAAAGTTGGACAAGAAGTTTTAGAAGATATAAATAATAATATTGGAGAAATTGTTACTTTTAGAGACTTTAAGGTTTTATTAGATAATAAGGATGTTAAAGATATATTACCTATTGGATCAAAAGGAATTATTCATGAAATAAGTGAATTAGAAAAAAGTAATAAAATAAATATAAACTTATCTTATGAAGGTGATTATTTAAGAAAATCAGCAGGACCTGCTACAGCTTTATTATTTATTTGCAAAAATAATTCTTTAGAAGATATAAAGAGAAAAATAAAAACTCCTATAATAAAAATAGGAAATATTATTTAATTTAAATATAAAAATAGTAAGGGCATTTATCAAAGTTTAATAAAACTTAAAAAATATTCTTAAAATCATTAGATTTTCCTAAGAAGTTTTGTAAGTTTTATTAAAAATTATTTTGGTATATGCCTTTCTTTTATAATTAGCTAAAATTTTAAATTATTGAAAAATAATTTTATTTGATGGATAATTATATAAGAAAGGTTAAAAGATAAAAGTAATAGGTTAGAATTAGATAATTTTAGGTGATATATATATGTTAATGGATTTTAATTTGAATTTAACCCAAGAGCAAAAGCTTATTATGACCCAGCAAATGCAGCTTTCAATAAAACTTTTGCAAATGTCAACATATGATTTAAGAGAATATATTGAAAAAGAATTTTCAGAAAATCCTGTATTAGAAGCTCAGTATGAGGATACTAAAGAGGTGTCAAAAGAGCAAGATAGATTAGAATATAAAGAGTTAGTAAAATATTTAGAGTCAGATAATTATGGTTCTCAAAGTTATGGTGAATATGATGAAGAAGGAATATCACCTTTTACTTTCATAAGTAAGCCAGAATCTTTAACAGATTATTTAGAAGGTCAAATATTAGAACTACCTATAGACGAATATATGAGAAGTGTATGTAGTTATATGGTTGAGTGTTTAGATCAAAAGGGATATTTAGATATAAAAAAAGAAGAATTAATGGGGGAGTTAGATTGTTCTGAAGAGACTTTTAATAGGGCTTTAATAGTTCTTCATAATTTAGAACCTGCTGGTATAGGGGCAAGAGATTTAAAGGAATGCTTAGAAATTCAGCTAGAAAGAAAAGGAGAATATGACCCTATAGTTAAAGAGATTATATATAATCATTTAGATGATTTAGCAGATAATAAATATCAAGTTATTGCAAAGGATTTAGGAATTACTCCTAAAAAAGCACAAGATTATGGAGATTTAATAAAAACTTTAGAACCAAAACCATCAAGAGGATTTTACACTGGTGATGAAGTGGGTTTTATAATTCCTGATGCAGAAATACGAAAGATAGATGGAGAATTTCTTATATTAATGAATGACGGAGTTTTACCTATGCTTTCGGTTAATCCTTTATATAAAGATATATTAAAAGATAGTACTAATGATAAAGAGGCTACAGAGTATGTAAAGGAAAAAATAGATAAAGCTATGTTTTTAATTAAAAGTATAGAGCAAAGAAAAAGTACTCTATACAAAGTTCTCCAAAAAATACTTGAAAAGCAAAAGGATTATTTTGAAAAGGGAGAGAAATATTTAAAACCTATGACTTTAAAAGAAATAGCTGAACAATTAGAAATGCATGAATCAACTATTTCAAGAGCCATAAGAGATAAGTATATTTTAACTTCCATGGGAACAATAAAGATAAAGGATCTCTTTGTAAACTCAATAAGTAATAAAGAAAAAAGTAAGGGAGAAGAAGATGTTACAGTTATAAATATAAAAAAGGCTTTAGAAGAAGTAATTAAGGAAGAGGATAAAGCAAAGCCATTATCAGATCAAGCCATAAGCGAAATTCTAAAAGAAAAAGGAATGGCTATTTCAAGAAGAACTGTGGCAAAATACAGAGAAGAGTTAGGCATAAAGTCATCTAGCAAGAGAAAAAGATTTTAAAAGATAAAAGAATTTCTATCTTGTGGCAAATGAGGTTATAAAGTGCTTATTTTCAGTGAAAATATAGAGAGACTGGGTAATCTCTCTATATTTTTTTATATTTTTTAAAAAAATAAGAAAAAATTTTCTAAAAACCCTTTAATTTTTTCTTAATATGTTTTATAATAAACGTGCGGGACATTTGAGAAGCAAGTGGGACTTAGAGTGTCCAAAGGAGTTGTTAGATTTGCTAGAGATTTTAAAATTGCAAAAGATAATAGTTCCTGAAATGGTAGAACTATTAGTTAAAAGATACAATATAATCAGAACAATTTATTATAATCAGCCAATAGGTAGAAGAGCTTTGGCAAACAATTTAAATTTAGGTGAAAGAATTGTAAGAACAGAAATAGGTTTTTTAAAATCTCAAAACCTTATACAAATAAACACTCCAGGTATGTCTGTAACCCAAGAAGGAGAGTTCATGTTAGAATCTTTAAAGGGATTTATACATGAAATAAAAGGGCTATCTAATCTTGAGAAGCAATTATGTGATATGCTTCATGTAAGAAATGTAATTGTTGCTCCAGGAGATTGCAGTGAGGATGAAAATACTATAAAAGAGCTTGGAAAAGCCGCTGCAAATTATTCTAAGAATATCATTAAAGATGGCTATACTATTGCTGTTACTGGTGGAAGTACTGTAAAAGAAGTTATAGACGAATTACCAGAAATGGCAAACCTAAAAAATGTGTTAGTGGTGCCTGCAAGAGGTGGTATGGGTAAGAAGGTTGAGACGCAGTCAAATACATTAGCTGCAAATTTAGCTAAAAAGTTAAATGGAACCTATAAAATGCTTCATGTTCCTGATAATATAAGCAAAGAAGTAATGGATGCTTTAATGAAGCAGGAAGATATGAAGGAGCTTATACAAAATATTAAAAATGCAGATATGCTAATATATGGTATAGGTCAGGCTAAAAAGATGGCTAACAAAAGAGGAGTGCCTAAGGATCAAATAATAAAGTTATTAGATTTAGGTGCTATAGGAGAAGCTTTTGGATGCTACTTTAATGATAAGTCAGAAGTTGTTTATGTAATGCCAACTTTAGGGGTTACAATAAATGATCTTAGAAAAATAAAAAATCATATAGCTGTAGCTGGTGGTAAGAATAAAGCAGAAGCTATTTTAACTACTGTTTATGGCAATGAAAATGCCGTTCTTATTACTGATGAAGGAGCAGCTAATGAAATTTTAAATTTTTTAAATAGAGATGAATAAAAAAATATGAAATCTCTAAAAATAACTTTGTTTAAAATATTTTTTAATATTTTATATATAAAAAACAACATCTTTTAGGAGGTATTTATAATGGTAAAAGTAGCTATTAACGGATTTGGAAGAATAGGAAGATTAGCGTTAAGATTAATGATCGACAACCCTGAGTTTGAGGTTGTAGCAATCAACGACTTAACTGATGCTAAGACTTTAGCACACTTATTCAAATACGATTCAGCACAAGGAAGATTCAATGGTGAAATAGAAGTTAAAGAAGGAGCTTTCGTAGTTAACGGAAAAGAAATCAAAGTAACTGCTAAAAGCAACCCTGCTGAATTACCATGGGGAGAATTAGGAGTAGACGTAGTATTAGAGTGTACTGGATTCTTCGCATCAAAAGAGAAAGCTTCAGCTCACTTAACTGCTGGTGCTAAAAAAGTTGTTATCTCAGCTCCTGCTGGAAACGACCTACCAACAGTTGTTTACAACGTAAACCACGACATATTAGATGGAAGCGAAGATGTTATCTCAGGTGCTTCATGTACTACAAACTGCTTAGCTCCAATGGCTAAAGCTTTAAATGATAACTTCGGATTAAACAAAGGTTTCATGACTACAATCCACGCTTACACTAATGACCAAAACACTTTAGATGCTCCACACAAAAAAGGAGACTTAAGAAGAGCTAGAGCTGCTGCTGCTAACATAGTTCCAAACTCAACTGGAGCTGCTAAAGCTATCGGTTTAGTTATCCCAGAATTAGCTGGTAAATTAGACGGAAACGCTCAAAGAGTACCTGTAATAACTGGTTCATTAACTGAGTTAGTTTGTACTTTAGATAAAAAAGTAACAGTAGAAGAAGTAAACGCTGCTATGAAAGCTGCTTCAAACGAATCATTCGGATACACTGAAGATCCAATAGTATCATCAGACGTTATCGGAATAAGCTTCGGATCATTATTCGATGCTACTCAAACTAAAATAATGGAAGTTGACGGACAACAATTAGTTAAAGTTGCTTCATGGTATGACAACGAAGCTTCATACACTAACCAATTAATCAGAACTTTAAAATGCTTAGTTTCTAAGTAATTTTTAAAATTAAATATTTAGACTGATTATATAAAAGGGTCTGGTTTTATAGTTAAAGCTATGAGGCCAGACTACTTTAACATATAAATGATTTTTGTTTATATTAAAGGTGATTATAAAATATTATTTAAGAGGTGAATATAATGAACTTCAATAAAAAGACTATAGAAGACGTTCAAGTAAAAGGTAAAAAAGTATTAGTAAGATGCGACTTTAACGTTCCATTAAAAGATGGTGTTATAACTGATGAAAATAGATTAAATGGAGCTATGCCAACTATAAAATACTTAGTTAATAATGGTGCTCAAGTAATCCTTTGCTCACATATGGGTAAACCAAAAGGAGAAGCTAAACCAGAATTCTCATTAGCACCTGTAGCTAAAAGATTAAGCGAAATGCTTGGTAAAGAAGTAGTATTTGCTGCTGACGACAACGTTGTTGGAGAAAATGCTAAAAAAGCTGTAGCTGAAATGAAAGATGGAGACGTAGTTTTACTTCAAAACACAAGATACAGAAAAGAAGAAACTAAAAATGGTGAGGAGTTATCAAAAGAATTAGCTAGCTTAGCTGAAATGTTTGTTAACGATGCATTCGGTACTGCTCACAGAGCTCACTGCTCAACAGTTGGAGTAACTGAATACTTAAAACCAGCAGTATGTGGATACTTAATCCAAAAAGAGCTTAAGTTCTTAGGAGATGCTGTAGAAACTCCAGAAAGACCATTCGTTGCTATCTTAGGTGGAGCTAAAGTTTCAGATAAGATAAACGTTATAAACAACCTTTTAGAAAAAGTTGATACTTTAATAATAGGTGGAGGAATGGCTTACACATTCTTAAAAGCTCAAGGATATACTGTAGGAAGTTCATTAGTAGAAGAAGATAAAGTTGAATACGCTAAAGAAATGTTAGCTAAAGCTGAGGAAAAAGGTGTTAAATTATTATTACCTGTAGATCACAGAGTAGCTAAAGAATTCAAAGATGTTGAAGCTGTAGTTACAGAAGATCAAAACATCGCTGAAGGATTCATGGGATTAGATATCGGACCAAAAACTGAAGCTATCTACGCTGAAGCTATAAAAGATGCTAAGACAGTTATCTGGAACGGACCAATGGGAGTATTCGAATTCGCAAACTTCAACAAAGGAACAATAGCTGTTGCTAAAGCTATGGCTGAAGCAGATGCTACTACTATAATCGGTGGTGGAGATTCAGCTGCTGCTGTAAACATCTTAGGATTCGGTGACAAAATGTCTCACATCTCAACTGGTGGTGGAGCTTCATTAGAATTCTTAGAAGGAAAAGTATTACCAGGAATAGCTGCTTTAAACGATAAATAATATTATAAACCTTAAAGTAGAAATTTAGATTGAAGTATAAAGATTGTTGTTTTATAAAAAAATAAGACTAAGTTCAATGAAATTCATTTTTCATTGAATCTTAGCCTTATTATGCTAAAAGTTAAGAAAATATTAGGCTTATTATTTAATATTTTCAGAGCTTTTAGAGAAATAATATATCATAGGGGATTGAGCCTTATATATATTATTTAATATTTAAAATATTAATAGAGGTGAATATAGATGAGAACTCCAATAATCGCAGGAAACTGGAAAATGCACTATACAATAGATGAGGCTGTTAAATTAGTTGAAGAATTAAAGCCATTAGTTAAAGATGCTAAATGTGAAGTTGTTGTTTGCCCAACTTTCGTTTGCTTAGATGCAGTTAAAAAAGCTGTTGAAGGAACAAACATAAAAGTAGGTGCTCAAAACATGCACTTTGAAGAAAAAGGAGCATTCACTGGAGAAATCGCTCCAAGAATGTTAGAAGCTATGAATATAGATTACGTTATAATCGGACATAGTGAAAGAAGAGAATACTTCAACGAAACAGATGAAACTTGCAACAAAAAAGTTAAAGCTGCTTTCGCACATAACTTAACTCCAATCCTTTGCTGTGGAGAAACTTTAGAGCAAAGAGAAAACGGAACTACTAACGACGTTATAAAAGCTCAAATCACTGCTGATTTAGAAGGATTAACTAAAGAGCAAGCTGAGAAAGTTGTTATAGCTTACGAACCAATCTGGGCTATTGGAACTGGAAAAACTGCTACTTCAGACCAAGCTAATGAAACAATAGCTGCTATAAGAGCTATGGTTGCTGAAATGTTCGGACAAGAAGTTGCTGATAAAGTAAGAATCCAATATGGTGGATCAGTTAAGCCTAACACAATAGCAGAGCAAATGGCTAAATCAGACATCGATGGTGCCTTAGTTGGTGGAGCTAGCTTAGTTGCAGCTGACTTTGCTCAAATCGCAAACTACTAATAAATATTAGTAATTAAATAGTAGCAATAGGCAAGTAATACCAATTGTCTATTGCTATTGTTTTTTAATTAGGTACACATTATAATAAATGTATAAATAGAAATTTAGTTTTTGGAGGGTTATTATGAGTAAAAAACCTGTAATGTTAATGATATTAGACGGATTTGGAATTTCTCCAAACAAAGAAGGTAATGCAGTTGCTGCTGCTAATAAACCAAATTATGATAGATTATTTGCAAAATATCCACACACTGAATTACAAGCTTCAGGATTAGAAGTTGGTCTTCCAGAAGGACAAATGGGTAACTCAGAAGTTGGTCATTTAAATATAGGTGCTGGTAGAATAATATACCAAGAGTTAACTAGAATAACTAAAGAAATAAAAGAAGGAACTTTCTTCACAAACAAAGCTTTAGTTAAGGCTATGGATGAGGCTAAGGAAAATAATACTTCATTACACTTAATGGGATTATTATCAAACGGAGGGGTTCACTCTCACATAGATCACTTAAAAGGTCTTTTAGAGTTAGCTAAGAAAAAAGGACTTCAAAAAGTTTACGTTCATGCTTTCATGGATGGTAGAGACGTTGCTCCATCATCAGGTAAAGAATTCATAGTTGAATTAGAAAATGCTATGAAGGAAATTGGTGTTGGTGAAATAGCTACTATAAGTGGTAGATATTATGCAATGGATAGAGATAACAGATGGGAAAGAGTACAATTAGCTTATAACGCTATGGCTTTAGGAGAAGGTGAAAAAGCTTCTTCAGCTGTTGAAGCTATAGAAAAGTCTTACCATGATAATAAAACTGATGAGTTCGTTTTACCTACAGTAATAGAAGAAGATGGACACCCAGTTGCTAGAATTAAAGATGGAGATTCAGTAATATTCTTCAACTTTAGACCAGATAGAGCTAGAGAAATAACTAGAGCTATAGTTGATCCAGAATTCAAAGGGTTTGAAAGAAAGCAATTACATGTTAATTTTGTTTGTATGACTCAATATGACAAAACTTTAGAGTGTGTAGATGTTGCTTACAGACCAGAAAGTTACACAAATACTTTAGGAGAATATGTTGCAGCTAAAGGATTAAACCAATTAAGAATAGCTGAAACTGAAAAATATGCTCACGTAACATTCTTCTTTAATGGTGGAGTAGAGCAACCAAACACTAATGAAGATAGGGCATTAATAGCTTCACCAAAGGTTGCTACATACGATCTTAAACCAGAAATGAGTGCTTATGAAGTAACTGATGAATTAATAAAGAGATTAGATCAAGACAAATATGATATGATAATATTAAACTTCGCTAACCCAGATATGGTTGGACACACTGGAGTACAAGAAGCTGCTGTTAAAGCTATAGAAACAGTTGATGAGTGTTTAGGCAAAGTAGCTGATAAAGTATTAGAAAAAGAAGGTACTTTATTTATAACTGCTGACCATGGTAATGCAGAAGTAATGATAGATTACTCAACTGGTAAACCAATGACTGCTCATACTTCAGATCCAGTTCCATTCTTATGGATATCAAAAGATGCTGAAGGAAAATCATTAAAAGATGGTGGAAAATTAGCTGATATAGCTCCAACTATGTTAACTGTTATGGGATTAGAGGTTCCATCAGAAATGACTGGAACATGTCTTTTAAACAAATAATATAAGTTAGTTATATATTTAAAATAGTATTCTTCTTAATGAAGGATACTATTTTTTTATAATAAAATAAGTTATGAATTTGTGATTTTATAACTTATGTAGTGTTTTATTTTTTTATTAAGTAAGAGTTCTATAGTGAAAGGTTTAATTAATATTTATTTTATTAAAATTTAAGTTGGTATGATTTAAACTTAATTTCTTCATTTTTTTAGATTACTATTTAGTTTATTAATCATTAAATATTAATTATTAATTTTTGAGTATAAAGTAATTTTAATAGAAGAAAAGTCAATATGTTAAAAATAATATCTTTATTTTATATTAATAGTAATTTTAATGATTTAATTTACCTGATTTTTAAAGATTAAAATGAAATAATATAAGTTTGAAATATTTTCAAAAAACATTTAACAAATAGCAAGTAAAGAGTTATAATATATATAAACAAAACGTTAACAAATTGTTAATTATGTTTATAACTCAAAAATTTAAAAGTTTCTTACTTCTCTTTGAAGCAACTAACTTTTTAATTTATTTGAGCTAATCAAATAACTTAAAAGGAGTTGAATTTAAATGAAACAAGAAGGAACAACAAAAAAATCATTAACATTGTTTGGATTCTTCGCAATGACAGCCTCTATGGTTATGGCTGTATATGAATATCCTACTTTTGCAACATCTAAATTGCACTTAGTATTTTATCTACTTTTAGGAGGTTTTTTATGGTTTATTCCAGTTGCTTTATGTGCCGCTGAGATGGCAACTGTAGATGGCTGGGAAAAAGGTGGAGTTTTCACTTGGACTGGAAAGAACTTAGGTAAAAAATATGGTTTTGCAAACTTATTTTTTGAATTCTTTGAAATAACAGTTGGATTTGTAACCATGATTTATTTCATCCTTGGGGCTTTATCATATGTATTTGACTGGCCAGCACTAAATAGTAACCCAATGATAAAATTTATAGGTGTTTTAGTAATCTTTTGGATTTTAGCATTATCTCAATTTGGAGGAACAAAATATACTGCTAAAATAGCTAAAATAGGTTTTATAGTAGGAATACTTTTACCAGCAGCTATTTTAATAATTTTAGCTCTTGTATATATAGTTCAAGGAAACCCTATATATATATCAAGTAAAGATACTTTTGTTCCAGACTTTACAAAGGTAAATACCTTAGTTGTATTTGTATCCTTTATATTATCTTACATGGGTGTAGAAGCATCAGCTACTCATGCAAATGAAATGGACAATCCAAAGAAAGAATATCCATTAGCAATGCTTTTATTAGTTATAGTAGCAATTGTTGTTAGTACTTTAGGAGGTCTTGCAATAGCAGCAGTTATTCCTCAAGATCAAATAAATTTAAGTGCTGGGGTAGTTCAAACCTTTGCTGTTTTATTAGGTCACTTTACAGCTAACAATACAATTTTAGTTAAGATAATAGCTTTATTACTTGCCTTTGGTGTAATTGCAGAAGTAAGTTCATGGGTTGTAGGACCAACAAGAGGAATGATTATAGCAGCTGAAGAAGGCGCTATTCCAAAATCATGGGCTAAAACAAATGAACATGACGTACCAGTTTACTTAGTTATAGCACAAGGTATAATAGTTAGTATATGGGATGCTGTTTTAACCTTTGGAGCAGGTGGAAGTAACCTTTCATTCTTAGCAGCAATGTCTTTAACAGTTGTAATTTATTTAAGTGGATATATTCTATTTTTCGTAGGATATATAAAAGCTATATTAGGAGAAGGATTAAATGGAGCTTATCAAATGCCAGGTGGAAAACCAGTTAAGCTTATAGTAGCAATAGTTGGACTTGCAACTTCTATATTTGCATTCTTTATATCCTTTGTTCCACCTACATCAATTGCAGGAAATGCAGTTCAATCACATGAATACATGTGGATGCTTATTATAAGTTATGTAATATCATTAATATTACCATTTGCTATTTATGATTTATGTCAAAAATACATGCATTCTCATGAAGGAAATATCCATCATGCAGTAGCAGGTCATAAACACTAATTTAAAGAAGGCTGTCCTAAAAAGTTGATAACTCATCTTGTTTAGGAGAGCCTTTTTTTATACCTTAAATTTATATGGTAATTATTTTATAATAATTTATAATATTAAATTAAAATTTAAAAATAAATTTATAAATTCATTTATAAGTGCAAATAATAAAAATAGAATTTAAATTACTTAATTACAAAGGACAAGGAGAGTAGAAAATGAGCAAGAAAAAAACTTTAAATGGAATACAACAAAGTATGAAACAGCACAATGCTGAATCTTCAAATTCAAAAACTGGATTTAATGAGAGAAGTAATACAGCTAAAGAACCAGGAATAGCAAATACAAAAGGACTTTAAAATTATGAAAATGAGCTTTTAAATAGCTCATTTTTCTTTTTAGGAATTTAGATTAAAGAATCTTTGAATTTAAAAAAATAAGATTTTATAAGTTTTTTTAAAAGATTAATATTAGGGTTAATTCATAATAAAAGACTAGTCTATTAAGTATAATAGAGATTTACTTAATAAATTATAAATTTTAAAGGTATTTAAGGATTATTTTTCTAAAAAGACGAAAAATGATAATCATTTTCAATAAATGTGATTTAAATCATATTTTTAATATGAAAAATAGATTAAAATTAAGGCATAAAATTTATTAGAAAAGTAAAGAATAAAAATAATTGAGTATTAACTTGAATTTTCTTAAGGAGGAATTTAAAGATGAAACAATATATTGAAATAATTGACGTGGTAGCAAGACAAATTTTAGATTCAAGATGCTTCCCAACAGTAGAGGTTGAAGTTTATTTAGAAGATGGAACAGTTGGAAGAGCTGCAGTACCTTCAGGAGCTTCAACAGGTATATATGAAGCTGTTGAATTAAGAGACGGAGATAAAGATAAATACCTAGGAAAAGGTGTTGAAAAGGCAGTAGCAAATGTTAATGATACAATTGCAGAAGAAATAATAGGATTGAATGTATTAGATCAAGCCTACATAGATAAAACTCTTATAGAGTTAGATGGAACTAAAAATAAAGGTAAATTAGGAGCTAACGCAATCTTAGGAGTCTCTTTAGCAGTAGCTCAAGCAGCAGCTAACTATTTAGGAATGCCTTTATACCAATACATTGGAGGAGTAAATGCTAAAGTTTTACCAGTTCCAATGATGAACATAATAAACGGAGGAAGCCATGCTGATAACTCAGTAGATATCCAAGAGTTTATGATTATGCCAGTAGGATTTGATTGCTTTGAAAGAGCTGTAAGAGCTTGTGCAGAAGTTTACCATGCATTAAAGAAAACTTTAAATTCAAAAGGATACTCAACTGGTGTTGGTGATGAAGGTGGATTTGCTCCAAACTTAAAATCAAATGCAGAAGCAATAGAAGTTATATTAGAAGCTATTGAAAAAGCAGGTTATGAGCCAGGAAAAGAATTCTTCATAGCAATAGATGCAGCTTCATCTGAGTACTACAAAGATGGAAAATATGTTTTAGAGCATGAAGGAAAAACTTTAACAGCTGCTGAAATGGTTGACTTCTTTGAAGATTGGGTTAACAAATATCCAATAATCTCAATAGAAGATGGTATGGCCGAAGAAGACTGGGAAGGTTGGAAGCTAATGACTGAAAGACTTGGTAAAAAAGTTCAATTAGTTGGTGATGACCTATTCGTTACAAATACAGAAAGATTAAAAACTGGTATAGAAAAAGGAATTGCTAACTCAATTCTAATAAAACTTAACCAAATAGGAACATTAACAGAAACATTAAATGCTATAGAAATGGCTAATAGAGCAGGATATACAGCTGTTGTTTCTCATAGATCAGGAGAAACTGAAGATACAACTATAGCAGACTTAGTTGTTGCAGTTAATGCAGGTCAAATAAAAACTGGTGCTCCAGCTAGAAGTGAAAGAGTAGCTAAATACAACCAATTAATCAGAATAAATGAAGAATTAGGTGAAGTAGCTGAATACAGAGGAAGAAATGCATTCTTCAACCTTTCAAAATAATTATATTAAAGAGTAAAAATAAAAGCTTAATAGATAAAAACCTCTAAGTTTTCTTAGGGGTTTTTTATTTTGGAATATTTATAAGTTAGTTTTATATTAGAAATTAGTCCTACATTAGAAATTACTTCTATATTAAAATTTAGTTTTATAGTATTTTTTTATATTGAGAAAATAGAAATTTTTATTTGAATAAATAAAGCTAAATAATATGGAGTATAAGAAAAAAACAATTAGTTTATTTTAAGTCTTATAACTTTAGTGGGACATAAGTATTTTTAAGGGTGTCATGACTTTAAAAGTTTAATATTTATTGAGAAAGCTATATTAATTATAAATAGCAACTTATATATTAATTATTCTTAAATAATATACTCGTAAATGATAATGAATAAAAGAGTAAAAAAGTAAAAATAAAAAGAAAATTAAATTTTTTATTTTAAATAGAGGCTATAACAAAAGAGAAGTAACATTTAGTAATTGTATATTATATAATAATAAAAAACGATAAAATAATTTTAACTATTGAAAATAATACATTAATAAAGTAATATAGGAAAAAAGAAAATATTAAATAATCCTTTGAAGAGGAGTAAGTAGTTAAGCTTAGTTTCAATAAAGAGAGTCAATGGTGGTGGAAATTTGGCAAGAAAGAGTTTAGTGAATGGACCTTGGAGGAATAAAATGAAATCTCTTTAAGAGAAAGTAGTGGAATGGTGTGCTGCACCTTATAGCAGATAGAGTATGTTAGTACTTGAAAATGAGAGATATTAGTAAGTATTTTAAGTTTAAAACCCTAGCTAGGTCTATTTAGTTATAATTAAAATACAATACTAATATAAATTAGGTGGTATCGCGGATTCAACTTCGTCCTATTTTTAGGGCGGAGTTTTTTTATTTGTTATAAATAAAACTAGAAATTATTTGGCTAAGGAGTAACACCCTATATTTAGCTGAATGGTAAAGTTTATATTTTTAGCTAAAAAGAAAAAGCTTACATTTAGCTAAAGGGGAAAAATTTATATTTATTTAAAATTAAAAACTTATATTTAGCTAAAGAGTAAAATCTTATAGAACTAAGAATATACAGGTAAGTTTAAAAATAGTTTTGATTTTTAAATGTTCTTTAGATAAGTAAACATAGTTTCATATAAATAGAAAGCTTTAAAAAGTAATAAATCTATTTATTATTTTATTACTATAATCTAATAAATATTATGTTTTAGTCTTAGTTAGGGGATTTAATTAGGGATTTATGATCTTATTAAGGATGATAATTGAGTTTAAATTTGATAGGGGGGGTAAATATGAAATGAAGTTTAAAAAATCAATATGAAAATAATATAGAAAATTTAAAGTTAAAAACTCCCTTGAGGAGAAGAGGGATTATTAGGAGGATTTTAAAATGAATATAAGAAATAATACAAAACTTATAACAATAAATGCTTTATTATTAGCCATAGGAGTGATATTACATCAAATAACACCAGTATTAGGATTGCCAATGCAACCTGACTTTGCTCTTACTATGTTATTTATAATAATTATATTAAATGATAACTTTAAGATAACTATGGTTTCAGGAACTTTGATGGGAATATTTACAGCTATGACAACTAAGTTTCCAGGTGGACAATTACCTAACGTAGCAGATAAGATCTTTACTGCTTTTATAGTATTTTTATTTATAGCTTTAATAAAAAAATCTAATATACTAAGAAGATTAACAATAGAAAAGAGAAATAATATATTAATGGCAATTGTTTTACCTTTAGGAACTTTAGTAAGTGGGATTTTATTTTTAGGAACTGCTAAAATAATTGTGGGACTTCCAGCAAGCTTTTCTATACTGTTTTTAACTGTTGTAGTGCCTTCAGTTGCTTTAAATACTGTTATAGGACTAGTATTATATAGAATTGTAGAAAAGTCTCTAAGAAGAGCCTCTTATAGTATAAGAGGATAGAAAATTAGATCAGTTATATAATCATAGAAAGAGGAAAAAGTATATAAAAGAAAAATAGGTAAACTATATAATATGCGTTGTTTTATAAAAGTGTGATGGACAAGGATATAAATATTGTAAATTTTTCATTGGTGTGATATGATAATTTCATGGAATTATGCAACTATACAAAGCTTAGGAGGTTTTCTTATGAACACAATTTTAGTAGTGGTCCAAACTATTTTAGCTATAGTAATTTTGGTTTCAATAATGATGCAACCAAGTAAAGCAGATGCCTTAAGTGGATTAATCCAAGGAAGTCAAGATAGCTTCTTTTCAAGAAATAAAGGTAGAACAAGAGAAGCTAGACTTATAAAAGTTACTATTTTTGCATCTGTATTATTCGCTATAAATACATTAGCTATAAATTTAGTTAAATAGTTATTTTTTGGCCACCCATATAATTAGGGTGGCTTTTAAATTATATTGGATTGATTAAAAATTCATATTTAACATTTTACAAGAATGGTTTTAGATTAATATTGGATTGAATTTCCTTAATCAAAGAGAGGATTTAAACATATCATATTAGTAGGATGATAAATCAATGTTTCCTGGCAGTATCTTAGATAATTAGGTGAGTTAATCCATTAGAATTTAAGAGAAACAGGCTTTGAGCTAAAATATAAAAGTTGCATTTAAATCTATATATAGAACGGAGGAAAAAGCATGAAAATAAAAGATATAATTTTAGGTCTTATGAAAGAAGAAGCATACAGACCAATGACAATGTTAGAATTATCAAAGATATTTAACATAAATAAAGCTGAATATAAACAATTTAAAAAAGTTTTTAAGGCATTAGAGGCAGAGGGCTTAATAGCTAGAGATGAGGAAGATAGATTTGGCTTAATAGATAAAGTAGGTTTAATACCTGGAAAAATCCAAATACATCAAAAAGGCTTTGGTTTCTTAATACCAGATGAAGAAGGTGTAACAGATGTATTTATACCTAAGAATGCTTTAAATGGCGCTATGAACGGAGATAGGGTATTAGGTAAGGTTGTAAAGGAAAGCCAAGAAGGTAAAAGACGTGAAGGTGAAATAGTAAGAATAACTGAGAGAGTTAACACAAAGGTAATAGGAATATATGAAGATAATAAGAGTTTTGGATTTGTACTTCCACAGGATCAAAGAATTCAAAATGATATATTCATATCTAAGAAGGATAGAAATGGAGCTAAAAAAGGCAATGTAGTTGTTGTTGAAATAACTAAGTGGCCAGATGGTAGAAGAAAGAATCCAGAAGGAGTAGTATTAGAAATACTAGGAAACAGAGGAGATTTAGGTTTAGATATTATAACTGTAATCAAGAAATATGCTCTTCCAGAAGAATTCCCTCCACAAGTTTTAGCCTTTGCAGAAGAAATTTCAGAGGAAATCCCAGAGTCAGAAATTAAGAGAAGAACAGACTTAAGAGATGTAAAAATGGTTACTATAGATGGTGAAGATGCTAAGGATTTAGATGACGCTGTATCTATAGAAAGACTTCCAAATGGAAACTATAAATTAGGAGTTCACATTGCAGACGTAACTCACTATGTAAAAGAAAATAATCCTTTAGATAAAGAGGCCTTTAAAAGAGCTACTTCTGTTTATTTAGTTGATAGAGTTATTCCTATGCTTCCTAAAAAATTATCAAATGGAATATGTTCATTAAATCCACAGTTGAACAGACTTGCCTTAACTTGCTTTATGGAAATAGATCATAAAGGAAATGTGGTTAACCATTCAATACATGAAAGTGTAATTAAAACTAATGAGAGAATGACATACACTGATGTAACTAAGATTTTAAGAGATAATGACCAAGAGTTAATTGAAAGATATAAAGATTTAGTAGATGACTTTAAGGCAATGGAAGAGTTATGCAAAATCTTAAATAAGAGAAGAATGGGAAGAGGAGCTATTGACTTTGAATTTGCAGAGAGCAAAATAATCTTAGATGAAAAAGGAAAGCCAATAGATATAAAACCATATGAAAGAGCTATAGCAAACAGAATCATAGAAGAGTTTATGCTAGTATGTAATGAAACTATAGCAGAATATATGAATAAGGCTGAAATACCTTTTGTATATAGAATACATGAGGAGCCAGATAATGAAAAACTTCAAAGATTTAAAAACTTTGCATACAGTTTAGGATATTCATTTAACTTTGGAGAACTTATTGAACCTAGAGATTTACAAAAGGTTGTTGAAGAAGTTAAAGGTAAAAATGAAGAGATGGTAATAAATACATTACTTTTAAGAAGTATGATGCAAGCTAGATATTCTCCAGACTGTGCAGGTCACTTTGGATTAGCAGCTGAATACTACTGTCACTTTACTTCACCAATTAGAAGATATCCAGACTTACAAATTCATAGAATAATAAAAGAATATATAAATAAGAAGATTGATCCTAAGAGAGCTAAGAGACTTTTAAGTATTGTTGACTCTGCATCTAAACAATCTTCAGAAATGGAAAGAATAGCTCAAGAAGCTGAAAGAGAAACAAATGACCTTAAGAAGGCTGAATATATGAAAGACAGAATTGGAGAAATATTTGATGGTATTATTTCTTCAGTTACTGGATTTGGAGCATTTGTTGAACTTCCAAATACCATAGAAGGTCTTGTTCATGTAACAAGCTTTAGAGATGATTATTACATCTATGATGAAGAAAATCTTCAATTAATAGGTGAAAGAACTAAGAAGGTTTATAAACTTGGAGAAAAGGTTAAGGTTCTTTGCTCAAGAGTAGAAATGGATACTAGAGAAGTTTATTTTGAAATAGTTGAAGATAAGTATACTATTGAGGAAAAAGAAGCTGAAACTGAAGAGAGAGAAGAATTACTTGATGAAGTAAAAAAAGAGCTTGAAGCAGAGAGGAAAGTTGAAATAATAGAACCAAGAGAAGCATCTGCTGAGGAAGAGCTTTAATAATAGGAAGATAAAAAACTTATAGATAGATTTCGAGAATTACTACATTTCATTAAGAATTTATAGTAGTCACTCCAAGTAAGTTACTAAAACCTGAAAACTTGCTGCGCTTCGGACATTCAGGTTTATTAACGTAACTTACTTTACGTGACTACTTAAATTCTAAAATTCATGTAGATATTCTCTACATTCTATCTATAAGTTTTATTAATATCTTTTTATTAAATTAATGAACTTAGTATTTAATATAATAGGAGTAGCTATATAAAAAGTAATTTAGTTTTATTTTATATAGGAGCTGTTTAAAATTACTATTTAAATTGTAAAGCTTATCTAGATATTCTCTTCATATTGTTTGTAAGTTTTATTAATATCTATATAATTTCTTAAGGTCTAAAACTTATATAGATATTTTCTATATTATATTTATAAGGTTTATTAATCTCTTCATATGTTTAAAGGCTTTTAGGAGATAAACTTGTATAATAGGATAAAATCTAAAATTAGACTATTTATTAGCTTATTAAATATTAGAATAATTCACATAGAAAATTAGTATGTTTAATAGTTATTTAGTTAAAGCGTAAGGTGATTTTAAACTTTTTATATGGAAAAGTATAGAGGGATATGATAACGTGATTTGAAGATTTTATGGTTTTATGGGGAGGATATAGGGGCTTATTAGCTTAAGGTTAATAAGTATAGTTTTGTGAATTTACATTTAAATAGTAAATATGTTAAAATAATAAGCAAAGAAAAGAAATAAGAGGCGTTTTGCTTTGGGTAAGTAAAATTGCTTTTAATATAACCATAGTAGGTGAGAAGTATGGCAAAGAGAAAAGACAATAAGACATTAGCAGAGAATAGGAAAGCTAGACATGATTACTTTGTTGATGAGGCTATGGAAGCAGGTATAGCTTTAGTTGGAACAGAGGTTAAGTCTATTAGAAACGGAAGAGTTAACTTAAAGGATTGTTATGCAGATATAAATAATGGAGAGATATTTATAAATAATATGCATATAAGTCCTTATGAGCAAGGAAACATATTTAATGTTGATCCTTTAAGAAAAAGAAAATTACTTCTTCATAAAAGTGAAATTCAAAGATTAATAGGAATAGTTCAACAACAAGGGGTTGCTTTAATACCACTTTCTTTATATTTAAAGAATGGAAGAGTTAAGGTTAACTTAGGGGTTTGTAGAGGTAAGAAAAACTACGACAAGAGAGATACAATGCTTGAAAAGGCTCATAAGAGAGAGATGGATAGACAACTTAAGGAAAGAAATAGATACTAGGTTCTTTTTTAGAAGGTACTTAGAAGAATAAAGTTATTATATTGTAAAATTTAAAAACTTTTATCTTTTAAGTACTTTTTTATATTTAAATTAGGTTACTATGTATTTAGATTAATTTATATAAAGGGAAGTAGTTTATAAATTTTAAATACTTACTATTTTAATGAAACTTTATATTTTCTATTAGATTTTCCTTTAAAGATAAATATTTTAGAAAGTATAAATTTAAAATTAGTAAGTTGCATATAATATAAAAATTAATATAGAGGTGTTTTAATGAGAATTTTAAAAGGGGTAATTTTAGCTATGGTTCCAGCATTCTTATTTATGGGGTGTGGAGAGCTTTCTAAAAATGATGTTGCGAAGGTAAGTTTTGAGCCGCTTTCAGAAAAAGAGGAGCAGATATTAAATTTGACTGATAATAGAGTTTTTTTCTATAAGGTGAAAAACATTTCTAAAAGTAAGGGTTATAGGATTGATTTAAATTATGAGGTTTATAGAAATGGAAAGGAAGTGAAAAATGAGCCTGTTTTGACAGCTATAAGTGAAACATATGAAAAGGGGAAAGAGAATATAACCTTAGGAATAAACTTTAAAGATGATAATAGGATAAATTGTCTTTTAGGTGGAGATGGAGTTTATAGTCGTCATAATTACAAGACTGAGGAAAATATAAAGGACTATTCTAGTGCTAATTTTTCAGGGGATTATGATTTAGAACTTGAAAAAGGAAAGAGGACTTGTCTTTATTATGCAACTTCAGAAAATGGAATTAGTAGTAATGTTATAGGGATGGACATGGATTCAGAGGAAATAAAAGAAGTTATTAATAAAAATAAGGATTGTATTTTCTTAAGTATAAGTGTAGAGGATTTTAGTGAGTAGTTTATAAATAGAATTTAGAGCCTTAATAAAGATAGTATAAAAACTAAGTATTATTAAGGCTCATATTTTAAATTTCTTATATAAGATTTTGCTATAAGAAATTTAAAAGGAAGTATAATTAAAAATTAATAGTTAAAAAATTAATCAGTATAAATTTAGATTAATTCTTAAAGTTTTTAAATTAATAGGTGTAATTTTTAGACTTAAATAAGTTTTTTGTATTTATTCTAAAGCTGTGAAAAAATTAATTAGAATAATTTTTAGCTTTTCACTTTAAGAGTTAGCTTTGTATATTATGAATCTCTAATAATTCACTAAACTTTGAGAAAAACTTTAAGTTTGTAAGCATTTCATCTTTAAGTGCTATTTCTTTTAAGGAATCACAATGGTTGAATGCTCTTTCTAAATAATAAAAGGCATTATCAAAATCTTTTTTTAATGAATAAGCTCGTGCTTTATAATAAAAGGCCATAAAGTTATAGGGTGATATGGCAAGAGCCTTGTTTAAATTGTTTAGGGCTTTATCATAATGGCCTAAGCAAAGCAACACATTTGAATATTCACAATAACAAGCATCATTTTCAGGGTTGATTTCTAAGGACTTTTCGTACATTTTAGAACTGTTTTTCAAGTCATTTAAAAGAAAGTAACATTCTCCTAGCTTTTTATAGGCAGAAGCATTGTTTTTTTCAATTGAAACAAAATCTTCAAGATATTTAGTGGCAAGAAGATAATCACCATTTTCAAAGGTGCAGTATGCCTTCCCTGATAAGGCATTTTTAAAATAAGGATTAAACTCAAGTGCTTTATCAAAACATTCCTCAGCTTTAAAGTATTCCCTTATTTCAATATAAGAGAAGCCTTTATTGCTTAAAGCAAAGGTATCTATAGGGTTTAATTTTAAGGCTCTTTCTGAAAAATCTATGGCTCTATGGTAAAGTTTTAGATTGTAATATACAAATGCAATATTATTGTAAAGTTCATAGTTAGGTTCTTTAAGTTTTTTTATTGCCTCTATGGAAAGTTCATAGGCTGCATCAAAATCTTTTTGCTTTGATAGTACTAGAATTTTATTGTTATAAAAAAATAGGGGATCTAATTTTTCTGAATACTTGTCTAAAAGATAAAGAGCATGTTTAAATTTCCCTAGAGAGACATATTTCCTTATTTGTTTTTCTGGCAGAAAATTATCTGATTCAATTAAATATAAAATTATAATTATGGATAAAATACATATAAGTATTATTATTAATGATTGAAATGAAGTCATATTTATCTCTCCTAAATATTCTTCTACTATTATTATATAAAGAATTACTAAAAAGGATTACATGAATAATAAGAATACTATATAATAAAATTAGATAGCAATAGGTTTTCCTATTATGATATAATATAGGAAGTTAATACTATAAATTAATAGTAAGAAAGGATGTAACCAAATGGAACTATTAAAAGATAAGATAAAAAAAGAAGGTAGAGTTACAGAAGATAATATTTTAATGGTTGATTCTTTTTTAAATCACCAAATGGATGTAGAATTTTTTAACGAAGTAGGAAAAGAATTTAAAGATAGATTTAAAAATGATCAAATAGACAAAATCCTTACAATAGAATCAACAGGAATAGGATTAGGAATAATAACTGCTCAATACTTTGATAATGTACCAGTTGTTTTTGGTAAGAAAATAGAAAGATTACCAAGAAACAAGAGAGAAGAGGTATTTAACTCAGAGGTTTATTCATTTACTAAGAAAACAATATACAATGTTGTTGTTGATAAGAAATTCATAAAACCAGGAGAAAAAATCCTTATAGTTGATGATTTCTTAGCAAATGCATGCGCAGTTTTTGGATTAATAGATGTTGTTAAACAAGCTGGAGCAGAAGTTGTTGGAGTAGGAATAGTTATAGAAAAAGGATTCCAAAGCGGAAGAGCTCACTTAGAAGACAAAGGAATAAGAGTTGAATCTCTAGTTACTATAGATAAGATAGAAGATGGAGAAGTTTACTTTAAATAATTTTTTTAGATTATTTTTATGAGCTAAATAAGGCTAAAAAGTAACATTTTAAGCTTAAAGAGAGCAAAAGATAAGAAATTTTAATTTAGGTAAAATTAACCATTGATATTTTAAGTAGAATTAGGTATTATATAAATTGTCTGTTTTAGAATGTTAAAAGTTAATTAATTAGTCAAGGAAATTATCTCTTACAAACAAAAATATATGTCCCTTGACTAAATTAATTAATTGATATATAATGAGAACATAAGTTTGATTAAAAACTTTTGAATTTAAAAATTAAATATGGAATTTTTAGCGTTTAGACCATATTATTATCTCATACATGGGGGCGTTTTGGCTTCGACGGGGGTAAGATGGGTTTGATAAGCGAGTCGAGGGAAGCATGGTGCCTCGATAATAAAGTATGCATTAAAGATAAACGCAGAAGATAATTTTGCATTAGCAGCTTAATTTAGCGCTGCTCATCCTTCCTCAATTGCCCACGGTTGAGAGTAAGGGTGTCATTTAAAAGTGGGGAACCGAGCCTAGCAAAGCTTTGAGCTAGGAACGGAATTTATGAAGCTTACCAAAGAGAAAGTTTGTCTGTGGACGTTCTCTGAGGGAATTTTAAAACACAAGACTACACTCGTAGAAAGTCTTACTGGTCTGCTTTCGGACACGGGTTCGACACCCGTCGCCTCCACCATAAAAACCACGAAAATCATATGTTTTGATTTTTGTGGTTTTTTTATTTGTACATAATTAATTGCTTAATGAAAAATTTCTTATCTGTGGTAAAGATTATTTCGGTATGTCACGTAATTAATATTAATAAAGTAGACTTAAATTATTAATTTCTTTAGATATTTAATTTTAGTTTACAGTTGATTAACAGATAATTTTTATTTTTTAATAGGAAAATTATTGTCTTGATAATAGAAATATGCTAGTATACTAGTATAAAAGGAGGTGAGAAAAGGTTTACTATAGGTGCATGTACAGTAAAAGAATTATATCATAATCATTATAATGAAATTACTATATTCTAATATAGTAATAATTTTTAGTTAGTATAAATTACATAAGATAAATCTAACAAATATAATTTAAATGTGACTATACATAAAAATAAAAGCAATATATGGGATAAATTTAAGTTATCATAATTAGTAAAGAAAGATATGTTTTTAAGTGATATAAAAATTATTTAAACTAGACCAATATATTAAGATAAAAGGCAAGGATTTATAGATCACATTTTGAAAACGTTATCTAAAGAGTCCGAGAATAATAAGTTGAAATTTGGAAAATAATCCTGGGGGAGATTTATATATGAATAAAAAGATTAAAGCGCTTTTTGTCGTTGCTACAATAAGTTTAACTTTAGTTGGCTGTGGAAGAACTAAAAGTGATGATGTAAGAGTAATGAGGGTTGCTCATAATCAAGGTGAGGGACATCCAATACATCTAGCACTTAAGGAATTTGAAAATATTGTTGAAACAAATACTAATAATAAAATAGATATACAAGTTTATCCAAATGAATTACTAGGAGGACAACGTGAAGCTATAGAACTTACACAAACAGGTGCTATTGATATAGCAGTTGGAAGTATAAGTTTATTAGAAAGTTTTAATAAGTCCTATAGTGTATTTAACTTGCCATATCTATTTGATAGCAAAGAGCATTATCATGCTGTAATGAATGATGATGAAATAATGAATGATATATATGAATCAACTAGAGAATCTGGGTTCGTTGGTCTTACTTGGTTTGATGCAGGGTCAAGGAATATGTACACTACAGATAAACCAATAATGAAGCCTGAAGACTTAAAAGGTAAAAAGATAAGAGTTCAACAAAGTCAAACTAATATAAGAATGATGGAATTATTAGGTGGGTCTGCAACTCCCATGAGTTTTGGTGAAGTTTATACAGCGTTACAACAAAAGGTAATAGATGGTGCAGAAAATAATGAATTAGCATTAACTAATAATAAGCATGGAGAAGTTGCAAAGTATTATTCATATAATCAGCATGCAATGATACCAGATATATTAATAATGAACGCTAAGTTATTAGATAATTTAAGTGAAGAACATAGAAATATAATATTAGATGCAGTTGATAAAATAAATAAATTTGAAGTTGATGCATGGGAAGAAAAAGTAGAAGAATCTAAAAAACAATCAGAAGAAATGGGGGTTCAATTTTACTATCCAGAATTAGAACCATTTAAAGAAAAAGTTTTACCTCTTCATGATGAAATGACTAAAGACCCAGAAGTAAAAACTTTATACGATAATATACAACAAAAATCACAAAAAGAAAGTAAATAAATACTAGTAGGGAGGAATTAAGGTGAAGAAATTAAGAACTGTATTAAATAAGACAATAGAAGTTATATGTATGGCACTACTAGCATTTATGGTAGTTTTAGGTACTTGGCAGATAATTACTCGTTATTTATTAAATAATCCAAGTACAATATCAGAGGACTTATTAATATATTCATTTGTATGGATGGCTTTGCTTGGGTCAGCATATGTATTTGGAAAAAAAGATCATATGACTATGGTATTTTTTAGACAAAAACTAGATAATAAAAGTACTAAAGTTAAGTTTATATTAAGCGTAATAACAGAAATAGTAATATTAATATTTTCAGCATTAGTTTTAGTTTTAGGTGGAATTCAAATAAGTAATTTGGCAATGGGGCAAATATCACCTGCACTAGGAATACCAATGGGATATATATACTTAGCCTTACCATTTTCAGGAATAATAACAATAATATATAATATTTTAAATTTAGTTGATTTAAAAAGTGGTTTAACAAGAAATTCTGTAAATTCAACTAAAGTAATAAATAATAATTAATCTGAGGGAGATAAGAGTATGGAATTAGCATTTCAAGCAGGTACAGCTATAGCTATTGTATTTCCAATATTACTTTTATTAGGAATACCAATATCTATAACTATAGGAATATCATCTATATTTGGAATATTAACTACATTATCATGGGATGTAGCAGTATTAACTGGAGCACAAAGAATATTTACTGGTATAAGTAGTTTTTCATTACTTGCAATACCATTTTTTGTACTAGCCGGTACTATAATGAATAGTGGTGGTATAGCTTTAAGGTTAGTAAATTTTGCTAAGGTTTTAAGCGGGAAGTTACCAGGATCATTAGCACATACAAATGTAGTTGGAAATATGTTATTCGGAGCAGTAAGTGGATCTTCAGTTGCGGCGGCTGCGGCAATAGGTGGTACAATGGCTCCGCTTCAAAAAGCAGAAGGATATGATAAAAATTATAGTGCAGCAGTTAACATAGCATCTGCACCAACTGGATTACTAATACCTCCAAGTAATTCACTTATAATATATTCATTAGTAAGTGGGGGGACATCAGTAGCAGCTCTATTTATGGCAGGATATATACCTGGCATATTGTGGGGGTTATCTGTAATGGTAGTTGCATTTATATTAGCAAAAAAATATAAGTATTCATCTAAATATACAATAACTTTTAAAGAAGCTATTAAAATATTTATAGATGCACTTCCAAGTTTAGCATTAATATTTATAATAATAGGTGGGATAGTAGGTGGAGTATTCACAGCTACAGAGGGGGCTGCAGTTGCTGTTGTATATTCATTCATATTATCATTTTTCTTTTATAAATCTATAAAGCTAAAAGATATACCAAGAATATTATTAGAAACAGTAGAAATGACAGGAATAATAATTTTCTTAATAGGAGTATCATCAATAATGTCTTGGGTTATGGCATTTACAAATATACCAAATGCTATAACTGAATTGTTATTGGGAATATCTTCAAATCCAATTGTAATATTATTAATAATGAATTTAGTATTATTAATAGTAGGGACATTTATGGATTTAACACCAGCTATATTAATATTTACACCTATATTTTTACCTATAGCTAAAAACTTTGGTATGGATTCAGTACAGTTTGGTATAATGCTTATATTTAATTTGTGTATAGGAAATATTACACCACCAGTTGGTAATACTCTATTTATTGGATGTAAGGTAGGTAAAACTAGTATAGAAGAAGTAATAAAGTATTTATTACCATTCTATGGAGGAATATTAGTAGTACTTATGTTAGTAACATTTATACCTGAGATAAGTTTATTTATACCTAAACTTATGGGAATGATATAATTAAAGCTTTATTATATTTAATTGAGATTTAAAGGCGTGTATCAAAATAAGTTTCTTTTATATATTTTGGTACATGCCTTTTTGTTTTGCATAAAAATGGAGATAAAATTGATGGTGAAAGTTTTGATTGTATTTTAATAAGATGTTTTATAAAGAGAGAATTAATATAATTTAATTAATTATTAATTATGGTTTTTAAAGATAATGTTTAGCTTCAGGCAAAACCCCACCACAACAATATAAAGCATGTTGTTGTGGTGGGATTTTTACTATATATGAAAATATAATAAGCTATGGGCTGATTTTATTAGTTTTTTTAATTTGATTATAATATTCTTTTGGCGTAATCCCAAATTCCTTTTTAAAAGCACGGAATAAATTATTGTAACTTCCTAATCCACAAATGTGTGCAACATCTGCTATAGGTTTTCCTTCTTCTATAAGTTTTTTACAAAAATCTAGTTTGGCTTTCACTATATAACGGTGTACTGTTAATCCAGTAGCTTTTTTAAACTCTCTAGATATATGAAATTTACTAACATAAAACCTTTTTTCAAGATTATTAAGAGAAATTTCCTCTGTAATATTATTATTTATATATATAAAAATATCATCAATTAAAAATTGTTTATTTCTTTTAATTTTTTGTTTTGATTCTGCGTTTATACATGATCTTAATGTTAGAATTAAGACTATTGTTATCATACTTTTTATATATAGATTATCAGCAAATTTATAAGGTTCTTGTTTCATGTAAATAAGTTTTTTTAATATATTTTTTATTAACATAGTAGTTTCTGCATTGGCATCTATTATTGCACATTCAAAAGGTACGGTGTTAAAACTTTCAGCTAAATTAACTTCTCCTTCTGATAAAGTATTTAGTAACTTTTCTGTGATTTCTAATTCATATATTACAAGAGAGGTATAGGCTTTTAACTCTATTTCAATATTATTATTAGGACGTATCAAAATAATACTATCTGGACCACATTTATTTATTTTATTATTAACTTTAATATGGCATATTCCTGCAAATATAAATAATATTTTATAATATTTATCTGATTTTATAATCTTGCTTTTTTCCTTATTTAATTTAAGTTCATACATAAAATAATCTTTTTTTTTAGACATAAAATACTCCTTATATAAAATAAACGTTTAATATATCGATTTTTTTGAATCAATATATAATTTTTGGAATTAATACATCAATTTTTGAAATTATTATATCAACTTTTGAATATAATTCTATTCTACAATATGAGATAATAATAACACAAATAAACATTGTGTTATTAATTTAAATAATAACTTAATTTTTATTTATTATAGGGGGAGAGAAAGTTATGAGAGATTTTTCAATGAAAGACAAAATTGGTTACACATTAGGGGATTTGGGTTGCTGCTGTACAGAACAATTTAGAGCTATGTTTTTAACTGTATTTTACACATTAGTTCTGAAAATTAATCCTATTCATGTAGGGACAATACTTTTAATAACAAAAGTTTGGGATGCTATTAATGATCCTATAATAGGAGCTATAATAGATGCTCGTAAAGCTAAGGCAGGTAAAAAATTTATACCTTGGATGCGTGCATTTTCAATACCATGTGCAATATTAATGTGTATCGGCTTTTTAAACGTTTCAAATTGGGATTATGGGTTTAAATTAGCTTATGTTTTAATAACTTATGTTTTATATGAATCTATGTATACTTGTGTAAACGTTCCTTTTGGATCTTTATCTAGTGTTATGACAGATGACACCAATCATCGTACAGATTTATCAAGATATAGAAGTTTAGGTGGAACTATTTTTATGACTGTAATAGTTATTGTTGGACCATTATTTTTATATAAAGATAATCAACCTGTTGCTTCAAACTTTTTATTATTAGCTATTATTTGCGCTTGTATAAGTGTTTTCTGTATTCAAGTTACATGTGTATGGTGTAAAGAACGTGTTGAAATACCAGATGTAGAAAGAGAAAAAATTAATTATTTTCAAGTTTTGAAAAATATATCAAAGAATAGAGCTCTGTTAGGTGTTATAATTGCAAGCTTAGTTGGTATGATAGCAGCTAGTGTAGTTAATGGATTAAATACTTATTTATTTAAGGATTATTTTGGGAATGTAAAACTTATGTCTATATCAGGAATGTTAAGTACAGTCTACGCTATAATAACATTTATTGGAACTAAATTTGTTGCTAATAAATTTGGGAAAAAAGAATGGTGTATGTACGGTGCTGGATTTGCTGCAATAGTATATGGAGTTTTATTCTTCTTACCAATAAAAAATCCAATAATGTTCATAGCAATAAATGGTATATGTTATATAGGAGCTTCTGGATTCCAAATATTAATTTGGGCTATGGTAAATGATTCAATAGATTATCAAGAGTTAAAAACAGGAACTCGTAATGAAAGTATAGTTTATTCAACATATTCATTTTTTAGAAAGATTGCCGCTGCTTTAAGTGCAAGTTTAAGTAGTTTTATACTTGCTTTTATAGGATATAACGTAAATGCTGCAACGCAAACTCCTGAAGTGATTTCAAATCTTTGGAAGTCTTATACAGGTATTTACTCATTAGGATATGTAATAGCAATTTTATCTTTATTTTTCATATATCCTTTAACTAAGAAAAAGACAGAAGAAATGTTACAAGAGTTATCAATTAAAAGGGAGAAAACAAAGTCAGTTTAAAATTGGTCATTATTAGGAGGTAGCTAATGGTTAAATTAATAGAAATAAACAATAGAAAAAATAAAATGCTAAGGGGGGTACTTACCCTTCCTGATAATATTGAAGATCCCATTGTTGTATTAAATCTTCATGGATTTGCAGGAGATAAATCAGGATATAAATATGCACATACTCATTTATCAAGAGTTCTTGAAGCTAATGGATTTGGTTGTGCTAGATTTGATTTTTACGGATGCGGTGAAAGTGATGGAGAGTTTGAAGAGATGACTTTTACAGGCCTCATAGAAGACGCTATTGATATGTATAATTGGTTAATTGATTCTAAGATAACCACTTCTGATAAAATTATTTTATCAGGTCATAGTATGGGGGGATATGTAGCTTCATGTGTTGCCCCAAAGCTAAAACCAACTGGGTTAATTCTTATGTGTCCAGGAGGAGGAATGTGGTACGGTTGTAGAGAACGTGCTGATGAATTGAAAAATAAATCAATTCAGTATGCTAATATGGAAGGTTTAAAATTTAATATTGATTTTAATTATGATTTATATAATTATGAACCCTTTTCTAATGCTAAAGGATATGATAATGATGTAATAATTATAAGAGGTACTGAAGACAAGTTAGTTAATGATCAAATTTGCAAGACCTATTTAGATTGTTACAATAGTAAAAAGGCAAAATATGTAGAAATTGAAACTGGTGATCATAATTTTGCAAATATAAAAGCTAAAAGTGATTGTGAAGATGCAATTATCAATTTTTGCAAATTAATTAATAATAAATAATTTGGGGTGATAAATATGAAACTTTTAGAAAAAATTAATATAGGAAAGATTACATTAAAAAACAGGGTTATGTTTCCTCCATTAACTACTGGATATGAGGGTAGAGATGGGAGTATAACTCCACAATGTATTGACTTTTATGAAAGATTAGCAGAAGGAGGAGTTGGATATATAGTAATTGGTGATGTTGCTCCAATTAATAGTTTTTCTCCTACACCAAAATTATTTGATGATAAACAAATTGATGGCTTTAAAAAGTTATTTGATTCAATTCATAAATATGGAGCTAAGGTGGCTGTTCAGATATTTCATCCTGAATATGATTGTGATGCTATAAATAAAATGTTTGCTACAGGGGATTTTGATGGAGTAAGAAAAAAATTACATCATGATATGCAACATTTTGTTAATGAGATTAGTGAAGAGGGTTTAAAAGAGATTATAAATAAAATGTGTAATTGTGCAATTCGTGCTGAAAAAGCTGGAGTTGATATTATTCAAATACATGGAGATAGATTAGTAGGTTCATTATGTAGTACTATATTAAATAAAAGAACTGATAAATATGGTGGTACTTTAGAAAATAGAACTAGATTTGCTTTAGAGTTTGTAAGGTCATTAAAAAAAGCGGTTCCTAATATGACTATTGATTATAAATTCTCTGTTGTTACACCAGAGAGAGGTAAGGGAGGAGTTAATTTAGATGAAGCTCCAATCTTTGCTAAATGGTTAGAAGAAGCAGGAGTTGATATGCTTCATGTAGCTCAAGCAAACCATACTGGAAATATGGCAGATACTATACCTCCAATGGGTGTACAACCTTATGGGTTCTTTGTTGATATTGCTGCTCAAATAAAGAAATCAGTAAATATTCCAGTTAGTACAGTTGGAAGAATATTTAATCCTAAAATGGCTGAAAGTATTTTAGAATCTGATAAAGCTGATATAATTGGAATAGGTAGGATTTTACTTGCAGATGCTGATTGGGTTAATAAAATAATAGAGAATAGACAAGAGGATATACGTGAATGTATATGCTGTAATAAAGGATGTACAGATAATATTCAAAATCGTAAGTTTTTAAGCTGTATTTTAAATGCTGAAAATGGATATGAAGGAACTAGAAGAATTAATAAATCTGAAAGTAAGAAAAAAGTTGTAGTAGTAGGTGGTGGACCTGCAGGGCTTGAGGCTGCTCGTGTAGCAAGTTTAAAAGGACATGATGTTACTTTGTTTGAGGAGAGTACATCCTTAGGAGGTCAATTAAATTTAGCTTGCATTCCTCCAAGAAAAAATGAAATTCGTAGAGCTATAAGATTTTTAACACATTCTGTAGTTTCTCAAAATGTAGATTTAAGACTTGGAAGGAAAGTAACTGAAGAAGATATATTATCTTTAAATCCAGATGTTGTATTAGTTGCAGTAGGAGCAAGTAATTTTATACCACACATAGATGGATATGATAAACAAATAGTATGTGATTCTTGGAAAATCTTAAGTGGTGAACAACAAGTATTTGGCAATATTGCTGTAATTGGTGGAGGTATGGTAGGTTGTGAAGTGGCTGAATATCTATGTCTTGAAGAGGGTAACAAAGTTTCTATAGTTGAAATGGATAATAATATAGCCAAAGGGGAAAGTAGCACAATACTTCCAACAATGATGGAAAATTTCTCTGAAAATAATGTTAAAATTTATACTAATCATAAAGTAAATAAAATAGATAAAGACTGTATAATTTGTGAAAATGATAGTAAAGAAATTAAAATACCTTGTGATTATGTAGTTATGGCAGTTGGTGCTAAACCTAATAGTTTTGAGATTAATAAATTTTTAGAAAATAATATTAAAGTTGTTAAGATCGGTGATTGTAAAGATAGAGCATCTGATATAGAAAATGCAATTAAAACTGCTTATGATGCTGCTAATGAAATATAGAATCTAAAAAAATATATATATAATAAAACCTTAAATTTAAATATGACAATAGAGTATAATATTTAGCTAGTGAAAAAGATCTGTCAAGAAGAGAAAATATAAGAGAAATTCTTTTATATTTTCTCTATTAATTTTTTTATAATATTATTTAATTCTTACTGAATACTTTATGACAGTAGATTCCTATCTTTTGTGATATATATCCTAATACGTTTCCACAAAGTAGTGCTGGTACTACAGCTTGCCAGTTTCCGTTTAATCCAAAGGTTGAGAAGCAGCCACAGAATGCTCCAGAGATAAATTCGAATTTTTTAAACTTGGCTTGTATTACCATCATAAAAGAGAAAAATGCTGTTAAAAAATAAGACCAATATTCATTTGGGAAAATAGATGATCCTTTTATAATAAGCAGGGCGTAAATAATTCCTGTTGCATTTGAGCAAAGAGATCTAAAAAGTCCTTTAGCCATTCCACCTGAGGAATAATAACTAGTCCAACCAACAAAGCCAGTCCAACTTACCATTCCAAATACTGCTGCCATCCATGCCCAAACTCCAGATAGTACACCAACGCTGATAGCCACATATACAAGTACGTCCATAGAAAAATATCCTCCTCATTAGTATCTTATAAACTTAATCTTAATGTTTTGTATCGTACCTTAATATTTTATCCAAAAGTAAACCTTTAATCAACTTATTAATGTGTTAAAATATAAATAGTTTACAATAGATGTTTTCTAAAGAGAAAATAGGTTTTAGCTTAAGGTGTTTAATAAAGAGGAGATATAAAGGTCTTAAGATATTTTGAAAAGGAGACGTAGATTTTGTCTTAGAGGATTTAAGCGGATTTTACTTTAGAGGATTTAGAAAGAGAAGTAGTCTTAAAGAGATTAAGAGATAAATAAAAAGTTAAAGATAAATTTAAAATAACCTATATATATTTGAAAAAATAATTTTATTTATAGGACTAGTATTTTAATATTATCTGCAAAGGAGAGCTTATGGAAAATACATGGGAGAAAAAGTGGGTAGAAGACATTGAATATTTAAAAGAAGAGCTTAAGAAAAGTCATAAAAATCTATTTGCTTATACAGCGGAAGAAAGTTTTAATGAAAAGATAGAGAATTTAAAAAACATGGTTAATGAGTTAGATTATGAGGAGATGAAGGTTGAAATATCAAGGGTTGTGGCTTCTTTAAGGGATGCTCATACTTCACTTATATTTCCTGCTAAAAGGTTTATTCCATTAAAGTTTTATTGTTTTAATGATGGGGTATATATTATAAATACATGCAAAGGATATGAAAAGCTCTTATTTAGGAAGGTTTTGGCCATTGGTGATATGAAGATAGATGAGGTTTTAGAGGAACTTTCTAATATTATTTCCTTTGAAAATGAGTATTTCTTTAAGGCTCAAAGCATGAAATATATGCAAATAGCAGAGGTTTTATATGGACTTTTAATAATTGATACCATGGACAAAATAAGAATAACCTTAGATGAGGGAGAATATGAGGTTTTAACCTGTTCCTTTGAGGATTTAGTTTATACAAATGAAAGACTTCCTATGTATGCTAAAAATGATTTTTCTAATCTTTGGTTTGAAGTTTTAGAGAGTGGAGAGTTATACATAAAATATAATAGCTGTAGGGAACAGGGCGAGGAAAGCATAGGGAAAAAGATTGAAAATATAATATCATTAATTGAGAAGGAAAATATAGAAAAGGTAACTGTAGATTTAAGAAATAATTTAGGGGGAGATTCAACACTTTTTACTCCATTAATAGGGTATTTAAAGAACAATGAAAAGATAAATAAAAATAAGAATTTAAAAGTTATAATAGGAAGAGAAACCTTTTCTTCAGCCCTTTTAAATGCTTATACCTTTAAAAATAGTACTAATGCAAAAATAATAGGGGAGCCTAGTGGAGGAAAGCCTAATTGTTATGGGGAGATCTTAAGAATTACTCTTCCAAATAGTAAGCTTGTAATTACTTATTCTACAAGATTTTATAAACTTATAGAAGATGATTCAGTTATGTCTCTTTACCCAGAGGAGATTCTTTTAGAGTCCATATAAGATTATATAAATAACTAATTTGTTAAATAGGCTGACTATAACATTATTTAAAGTTCTTATTATATTAAATAAATAATTAAAGTATAATTTTTTAAAACCACATGAATATGGTGTATCAATATATTCATGTGGTTTTTTATATTTATAATCAAATAGAGTGTTAATTTTAAACTGTTTTTATTTAGATGATACACATGTTTAAATAAAATCTTAACTACTAAATTTATGATGATTTTTTTTAGTTTAGATTAGCATTTTAAGACCTAAATAAGTTTAAGGCATCTTTAAAGTTATTTTAATAATACTTAGTATTTCTTTAAGTATATTAATAAGTGTAATTACTATATTTAAGTTTGAAATTTGATTCTTATAAATTTAGGTGATATAATTACCTAGATAATTATTACTTAGGTAACTAAATGAAAGGAGGAATAAAATTGAACTTATATGGGCATAAAGTGAATCAATTGGCTAGAAATTTTACCAAAAAACTAAATGAAAAGATTGCTCCTCTTGGGCTATATTCATCACAGTGGGGTATTATATTATATTTACATGAAAAAAAGCAGTGTACCCAAATAGAAATAAGTCAATATCTTGGAGTAGAGGCTCCAACAATTACTAGGACATTAACTAGAATGGAGGAAATGGGCTTAGTTATTAGAACTGAAGGAAAGGATAAGCGTGAAAGAATTATAAATTTAACAGAGAAGGCTTATGAAATGTTTCCTAAATGGTTTGAAGAAGCTAAGAATATAGAAGTAGAGGCTATAAGTAATATTAATAAAGAAGAATTAGAGATTTTTAATAGTGTTTTAGAGAAAATGATGAACAATTTAGATTAAGAAATATAAGTTTAATAGAAAATATAAATTAAAAAAGGAGTGTACATGGATAAAACTATAATAAAACAATTATTTAAGATTAATAAAACTCCTTTTCCTTGGCAAAAAGCAATAAATGCTGGAATCTGTGCAGGATTTCCAGTGCTTATAGGAGTTTTAATAGGAAAAATTCCTTTGGGGTTATTAGGTGGAATAGGAAGTTTTGCATATTTATATGTTATAAATGAGCCATATGCTCAGCGTGGTAAAAAAATATTTTTTGCAGCTCTTGGTATTAGCTTGTCAGTTGCTCTTGGAACTTTAGTAGCTCCCTATCCAATACTTATTATATTAATGGTAGGTTTAATTGGAGGAATTGCAATTTTTATATTTGGTGTTTTAAAAATACCAGGACCTTCTTCAATGTTCTTTGTATTAAGCTTTTTAGTGTCAACAGGAATGCCTGTTAATCATTCAGAAGCATTTATAAGATTTTTTGTTGTGCTTATGGGCGGGCTTTTCGCATGGTTAATGAGCATGAAGGGGTATTTTTTAAATCCACATGGTCCTGAAATAAAAGTTATTAAAAGACTTTATTTAACCTTAGCAGATTTTAGTGAAGCTATTGGAAATGAAGATATTAATGATATAAGAAATAAAACTGTAAATGCTTTAAGGGAAGCAGAGGAAATTCTTTTAACTGGATATATTACATGGAAGAATTCATTCTTATTTAATAGATTATACCTTTTAAATGAAGAGGGTAATAAATTATTTTTAGAAATGCTTGAGTTGCATGTTAATAAAAATAAGAAGTTGCCAAAAGAATTTAGTAATATGATAAGAAGGTTAGCTGTGGCAATTGACTTTAAGGATGGAGACAAGCTTAAGATAGATTCTTATGAAAACTTAGATATGGATTATAATAAGTTTTTACAAATAATTTATGATACTGAAGCTATTATTAACTTACCATTAACATACATTGGAAGAAGCATTAAAATTTCAAAAACTTCATTAATGAGTAAGATTAAAAGAGCTTGTAATAAAGATTCAATAGTATTTATTAATGCAATTAGATATGGGGTTGTTCTTTCTATATCAGCTATAATAGCCTTTAGTTTTCCTTTTTCAAGGCCGTATTGGATCCCTTTATCCTGTGCTGCTGTCATGTCAGGTTCAACTATTATATCAACCTTTCATAAATCAATTCAAAGATCCTTTGGTACAATTATTGGAGTAATAATAGCTACTATTATTTTAAAGACAAATCCAAATGGTTTTATAATAGTTATAATTAATATGATTTTAACAGCTTTAACAGAGCTTTTTATTGTAAAAAATTATGCCATAGCAGTAATGTTTATTACGCCAAATGCCTTGCTTATAGCAGAGACTTCAACACAAATACATAATATTACTTATTTTGCAACAGCACGTATTACTGATATAGTGGTAGGTTCTTTAATAGGTTTAATAGGCATTTATATTTTTGGACGTCGCTCAGCCTCTAGTAGATTAAAGGATTTAATAGTAAAGTTAATACATAGTCAAAAGAATTTATTAGTTCTTTTATCAACTAATGATAAAGAAATTAACAATAAAAAAATAAAAGATATGAAAGAAAAAATGGGTGTAGACTTAATGAATCTTAAGGTGGCCTATAACACTGCCTTAGGGGAGGTTCCACGTAATGAGGAAATGCTTGAAATGATATGGCCTGTATTTTTTTCCTTAGAGCATATTAGTTATTTACTTGCTAAGTATTGTGAGACTAAGAAATATTTAAGTTTATGCGATGAGGAATTAGCCCAATTATTACTTGTCTTAGAGAAAATAGCAATATCTATTAAGCAGGGAATAGATGTAAAACCTAAAAATGTTCCTAATATAAAAGAAATATCTCAAATTTGCGAAGAATTTAATTCTATACAAAGGGTATTTTATATTAAATCTCATAAATAATACACTTTATTATTATGTTCAATCTTAACTTTTTAATTAAAATTTAAGGTTGAACATTTTTTTATAAAATTTTAAAAATGCATAAAAATGTGGATTTGGATGTTCGAAACGTATTCACATAGTTTAAATTAAAATAAGTTTTATTTTTTCTTTAAAATTTAATATTATTGAGCCTTTACATATATTTAAAAGAAATTTATAATTGAAATGTTTATAAATGTGTCGAAAGGATGTACGAATTAATATTTTTTTAAAAAATAAAACTGAATAAGAATTTTTTGGAAATATTAAAAACAATCTACTAAAAGTGTATTTATTGTACCGTATGCACAAGATAATAATATTAAACTTATGGTATGTAACAAGGAGGATAAAATGAAATATATTATTGGAGTTGTAGGATTAATTGTTATTTTAGCACTTGCGTGGATTGGAAGTAGTGATAAGAAGAATATAAAATATAAACCTATATTTTTAATGCTTATTTTACAATTCGTATTAGGATTTATACTTTTAAATACTCAAGTAGGAAATTATTTAGTTGGAAGTATAGCAAATGGTTTTGATGTGCTTCTTGCATGTGCTGGAGATGGAGTAAATTTTGTATTTGGTGGACTAGTTAATAATGATCAATTTTCATTCTTTATTAGTGTTCTTTTACCAATAATCTTTATTTCTGCCTTAATTGGTATTTTACAATACTTAAAAATACTTCCTTTTGTAATTAAATACATAGGTTTAGTTTTAAGTAAAATTAATGGCATGGGTAAATTAGAGTCTTACAATGCTGTAGCATCAGCTATACTTGGCCAATCAGAAGTATTTATTTCTGTAAAGAAAGAACTTGGTTTATTACCTAAACATAGATTATATACTCTTTGTGCATCTGCAATGTCAACAGTATCAATGTCTATAGTTGGTTCTTACATGGTTTTATTACAACCTAGATATGTTGTAACAGCAATTGTTCTTAATTTATTTGGTGGATTCATTATAGCATCAGTTATAAATCCATATTCTGTATCAGAAGAAGAGGATATTTTAGTAGTTGAGGATGAAAAGAAACAAACTTTCTTTGAAGTACTTGGTGAATATATCTTAGATGGATTTAAGGTAGCAGTTATAGTAGCAGCTATGTTAGTTGGATTTGTAGCAATTATTGCTGTAATAAACATGATCTTTAGATCAATCTTTGGAATGAGTTTCCAAGAAATACTAGGATATGTATTCTCACCATTTGCATTTTTAATGGGTGTACCTTTAAATGAATCAATACAAGCTGCCAGTGTAATGGCAACAAAGTTAGTATCTAATGAATTCGTTGCAATGAATTTATTAGCAAGTGGAGATTTAAATTTATCAGCAAGATCAATTGGTATTGTTTCTGTATTCTTAATTTCTTTTGCAAACTTTTCATCAATTGGAATTATTTCAGGAGCAGTAAAAGGACTTAACCAAGAACAAGGAAATGTGGTTGCACGTTTCGGACTAAAATTACTATATGGTGCAACATTAGTAAGTATGTTAACAGCAACTATTGTTGGATTAATTATATAAATAAAAGAATTAAATTTGTTTAGTTTATATAGTACAATGTAATATGAAATGAAAAAAGGGAGTGTATTAAAATAACTTTAATGTTATATTTTAATACAGCCCTTTTTAAATTTATATAGAAATATTTTTTGAAATTTAAATTATTATTTTTTTCTTGCTTTAATTTTAAAAATACTATACTGAGAAGGGATATAGTATTTGTTAAATAATATAGGAGGGGAATAATCATTAGCATATAATGTTTCTAAGATTAAATCGCATTGATTTCCTCCAACAAGCTTATATTTTGGATTTAATGAGTTGCCAGCAGAGGAATGCTTTATTTCCAATATAGAACTTTCTGATATTTCATAAGATTTCTTCTCAAGAAAATCTAATAGCTCACTTTCATTATTTAAATCTATTTCCATTTCTTTTATTGTTTCAACAGATATAAAGGTAAAAGCGTAGGCTAAAACTTTATTTTTGTTTTTGTAATAACGTTCACAAGCAACAACTGCTGTGGAATCCTTTTCTAAAACTTGTCTAGTATAATCACTATCAAGTTCTAAACGGAATACAAATTCAATGTCATCAATTTTTTCGGTGTGGCACTTGTATATAGGATTACCTATTAACTCTAAGAAATCTCTTTTAGCACATTTTGCTGGAGATATTATAAAATTCCCTTTACCTCTTATGTTTTTTACTAAACCATCATCTTGTAGCAAAGCAAGTGCCTGACGTAAAGTCATACGGCTAACTCCAAAGGTTTTTGCCAGTTCAGGCTCAGAGGGTAATTTTGAATTTAAAGTATATTCCCCATTAATAATCATTTTATATAACTTATCATATACAGATGTATAGAGCAATTTTTTTGAAGTTTTAGTATCTTTTGTAGCGAGTTTCATCTTAACACCTTACTTATTTATAAAATTTATATTATATACAATCTTTAACAGAAATAGTATATCATAATTTTTTATTTATTTGAATTAAGAGAAAGTTAATTTTAAATAAATATGACAAGTTAAAATTAGACAAGTTAAAATTAGGTAAATTGTATATTTTATAGGTCATATTATAAAATAAGGGAAAAATAAAGCTTTATAAAGGGTATTGAAATTGAAATAAAGATGTGATAGTATTAGCTTGTCTAAAATATCAAAAAAACTTAGACAAGTTTACTTGAGTTAAACAAGTTTGTTTTATTATGGTTTGTAAACGATTGTTGAGGGAGGATGAAGGAAGAAAAGTAGACAAGTTTATAATTATTAATTGGCAAACTATTATTTAAGAAGCACAAATGAAAAAGAAAAGAGAGGATTTAAAATGGACGTTTCACTTAATACGTTAGAAAATGTTGAAGAAGTAAAAATAAAAAAAGCGGTACCAGCAGTATTAGCTTTAATGATTTTTGCTTTAGTTATCGACAACTCATTTAAAATTATTTCACCAGATTTGGCTAAAGCTTTTAACATATCAGCTACTGCTGTTAGCTGGCAAGTAACTTTAGCTGGACTAGTTATTGGTATTGGAGCTGTTGTATACGCTTCTTTATCTGATTCAATAAGTGTTAGAACACTATTAGTATTAGGAATTATATTAATATGTATTGGTTCACTATTAGGATTTATTTTTCAGAAATCATTTTTAATTATTGTTATTTCAAGAATAATTCAGTCAGCTGGATTAGGAAGTGCAGAAACATTATATGTAATATTTATAGCAAAGTATTTTAAAGAGAGTGAACATAAAAAATACTTAGGATTTAGTACAAGTAGTTATGCTATTTCACAAGTAATTGGTACAATTACTGGAGGATATATCTCAACATATTTAAGCTGGCAAGTACTATTTTTAATTCCATTATTAACTTTAGTAATATTACCTTTTATATTAAAATATATTCCTAAGGAAAAAGCTAAAGCTGGTAATGTGGACTATATAGGATTTATATTAGTTGCAACAGTTGCAGCAACATTAATGATCTTTGTTTCAGGATTCCAATGGGGAGTTTTAATAGGATTTATAGTTGCACTTGCATTATTCCTTATATACATAAGTAAAAATGAAAATGCTTTTATAAGCATTAAGTTTTTCACAAACAGAAACTTTATATCAGTATTACTTGTAGCCTTTGTTATATATAGTGTACAACTTGCATTTATATTTATGTTCCCATTCTTAGTTGAATCTATATACAATTATAGACTAGACCAAATTTCATTACTTTTAGTTCCTTCATATGTTTTAGCTGCTACTGTAGGAGCTTTATCAGGAAAGGTTTCTAAGAGAATAGGAAGTAAGCAATGTATTCAAATGGCTATAGTAGGCATAATAGTGAGCCTTGTTTTAGGAGCTTTATTTGTAAAAACATCAGTTTTAGTATTTATTTTTGTAATGATATTATTCTCAAGTTCCTTTGCTTTAATGTATGCACCTATGATTGATACATTAACAAGAACAATACCTAAAGAAAAAACAGGAACTGCTATTGGTTTCTATAATTTCTGTTTAAATATAGCTACTTCAATAGGAATAACATATGTAGCAATATTTATGGAAACTAAGTATTTAGGAAAGAACTTTACTGGACTTTTCAGTGACTTAGTAGCTATACAATATAGTAACGTTTTAATAGTGTTAGCAGTTATATCTTTAGTAGCACTTGTATTATACTGGACTTTAATCGGAAGAAGAGAGAAAAAGTAAATTACAAATAAAATTTTAGAAGTTTATAAAGAATAGTTAGAAAAACTAAATATTAAAAGCCTATAGGGTAGTCAATATAAAAAGATTATCTTATAGGTTTTTTGTTTATAAAACTTTAGAAAATTATAAATCTATGCAATTTTTGAATAAATTATTAAAAAATTGTTTATTTATATTTAATTTGTTATAAAGTCTGTAAAAAAATTTCTTTTTATGATATTATAACTTTAAAAAAATAGGCAAAGTTAGAGAAATCTAATGACGCAAAGCTATAGGGACTAAGGTTTATAACTATGTCAGCCAGTTGCCAAAGAGTGCATTAAGTTTTTTGTTTTATAATAACTAGGGAGGAGGTTGTAGGTTGAAAATTTAAAATTTATTTTGTACAAGTTTATATTAAATTGTAAGTAGAAATGCACTTCTGAGGGAAAAGTCAATCAGGAGGAAAGAAAAATGAATAAGAAAAAAATAGCTGCTATAATTTTAGCTACAATGATTACAAATCTTTCTGCTACAACAATTGATGTTTTAGCAAAGGAATTAAACACTAAAAACAACTCTAAGGTAGAAGTCAGTCATAATGATGAATCACATCAAGCAAGAATAAGTAAGTTTGATTTATATAATAGTAATAAATTAGACGCTTATAATCAAGAATTTCAAATCAACAGATCAAATATAAAATCCATAACTAATAATGGTGGAAAGTATAATAGTTCTACTATTGATAAAGCCATAGATGGCAATCTAGATACCCATTGGGAAACGGGAAAACCTAATGATGCAAATTTTACAAATGAAGTAGTAGTTACATTTAATGAAATAACTAATATAGATAGAATTGTATATTCTGCAAGAAGAGACTCTGCAAGGGGAAAAGGCTTTGCAAAGGAAGTTGAAATATATGCTTCTATTACAGATGAGGAAGATGATTTTAGCTTAGTAAGCAGTGGAGAATATACAGGGTCAACTAGAGATTTAGTTGAAATAAAGTTTAATCCAACTGATTTTAAAAGATTAAAGTTTAAATTTAAAAAGGCTGACCAGAACTGGGCTTCAGCAGCAGAATTCATGTTTTATAAAGAAGATAAATTAAATGAAAAGTTTAATGGATTATTTACAGATTCTAGTATGAATAAAGTATCTGAGGAATTTAATACATTAGAGAAATTAAATGCTTTTGAGAATGAATTAAAAGATCATCCAATGTATGATTTATACAAGGATGGACTAAATAATGCTAGAGCTATTTTAACGGAAACTTCTGAGAATCCTACTAAGGCAACCTTAGGACAAATAACATATAATCTTAATGATGATTACAATAATCAATATAGAATGCCTTATACAAACATAAAATCAATAAAAAATAATGGAAGACATTATGCTTCTCAAAATATTGAAAAAGCTATTGATAATGATGTAAATACTTATTGGGAGACAGGAACATTAAACAGTTCTTCCTTTAACAATGAAGTTGAAGTTGAGTTTAATGATTTAGTAACTTTAGACAGAATAGTTTATGGTTCTAGGCAAAGTGACCTAAAAGGCTTTGCAGAAGAGGTTGAGATATATGCTTCTAGAACAAGTAAAGGTGATACATATAAGTTAGTTGCTACAGGTGTTCATGAAGCTACTAAGGGGTTAGTTGAAGCTAAATTTGAACCTACAGAATTTAAAAGAGTTAAGTTTAAATTTAAGAAGTCTAAACAAAATTCTGCAACTTTAAATGAATTAATGTTTTATAAGCCAGATGAAGTTTATTCTTCAATACCTAAACTTTTTACAGATGGTACTATGAGCGAACTTAGTAAAGAGTTTAATAGTATAGAAAAAATAAATACATTTAAAGAAAAAGCTAAAAATCATCCATTATATAATGACTTTAAAGAAACCATAGAATTAGCTGAATCATTAATTTCTAATCCAAGAAAAGAGGATGTACTTGAATTAGAAATGAGAGGAGACTCTATAAGTGAGGCTAAAAAGAGAAAGGTATGGAATTTTCAAGACTGGCAAATAACAGGACTATCTGCTAGAGCTGGAGATAAAATAAATGTATATGTGGATGTGGCAGAAGGGGAACCTACTCCAACATTATTATACAAACAATCTTTAACTCAACATGGTGGAGCAACAAGCTTCCAATTAAAGCCTGGTAAAAATGAAATAACTATACCAGAAATAAATTATGAATCTAATGGAATACCTAAGGATGTTATTCAAGGAGGAGATTTATTCTTCACTAATTACAAAAGTGATAATCAAACAAGAGCACCAAAGGTAAGAATAGAAGGAGCAAGTAAATATCCTGTGTTTATCCTAGGAAAATCAGATGAAAATGAAGTAATGAAAGAGTTAGAATCATATGTTGAAAAGGTTAAAGCAGAACCACAGACTACGCCAAATATTTTTGCAGTAAGTTCTAATAAGTCATTAGAATTTGTACAAGCTACTTATGCATTAGATTGGTATAAGAAAAATAATAAAACTCCAAAGTACACAGCTGAACAATGGGATCAATATATAGCCGATGCCATGGGATTCTGGGGATTTGATAACTCAAAGGAAGTACACTCAGATTTTAATTTTAGAATAATGCCAATGGTTAAGAACCTTACTGGTGGAGCATTCATGAATGCAGGAAATGGTGTTATAGGTATAAGACCGGGAAATCAGGATGCAATACTTGCAGCTAATAAAGGATGGGGTGTTGCTCATGAACTTGGACATAATTTTGATACGGGTGGAAGAACCATAGTTGAGGTAACTAATAATATGATGCCATTATTCTTTGAGTCTAAATATAAAACTAAAACAAAAATAACTGACCAGAACATATGGGAAAACAATACTTACCCTAAAGTTGGTTTGGATGATTACTCTAATAATGAGTTATACAATAAGGCAGATAGTACTAATTTATCTCAATTAGCTCCATTATGGCAATTATATTTATATGATAATACCTTTTATGGAAAGTTTGAAAGACAGTTTAGAGAAAAAGATTTTGGAAATAAAAATAGAGAAGATATATATAAATCTTGGGTTGTGGCAGCATCAGATGCCATGAATTTAGATTTAACTGAATTCTTTGCAAGACATGGTATTCGTGTTGATGATAAAGTTAAAGAGGATTTAGCTAAGTATCCAAAGCCTGATAAAAAAATCTATTACTTAAATGATTTAGCAATGAATTATAAAGGTGATGGATTTACAGAGAATGCAAAGGTATCTGTAAGTACAAGCGGTTCAAATGGGAATATAAAACTTTCATTTTCAGTAGATGATGAAAATAAAGATAATATTCTTGGATATGAAATACGTAAAGATGGAAAGTATGTAGGATTTACTTCTAATGATAGCTTTGTTAATACTAATTCTAATTTAGATGAGGATGGTGTATATGTTGTAACACCATACGATAGAAAATTAAACACTTTAGACCCAATAAAGGTAAATGCAATACAACCTTCTTTATCTGTAAATCCAGTGATTACATTAGCTTTAGATGAGGAGTTTAAACCAGAAGAATATATTGTAGCTAAGGACATAAAAGGCAATTTTCTAAGTGAATCTGTAAAAGTTAAATCAAGTAATGTAAATACTTCTAAAGTTGGAGAATATGAAGTTGTTTATAGCTTAGAAGATTCTAAAGGAAATGAATACACTAAATCTTCTAAGGTTAATGTAGTAAGTAAGAAAGACTATATGAGTGATTTAACCCCTAAACAGGCTTCAAACGGATGGGGAACTGTTAGAAAGGATAAGAGTATAAGTGGAGGAGTAATAGGTCTTACAAGAGATGGTGATTTTGTTGACTATAATAAGGGATTAGGCCTTCACTCAAATGCCGAGTATGTATATGATTTAGAAGGAAAGGATTATGACTACTTTGAATCTTATGTAGGTGTTGATAAAGCAATGTCAGCTAGACCAGCCTCAATTATTTTTAAAGTTTTAGTTGATGGGGAAGAAAAGTTCAATAGTGGAGTAATGAGAGGAACAACACCTCAAAAATATGTTAAGGTGGATTTAAAAAATGCTAAAGAGCTAAAATTAATAGTAAGTGATGCTGGAGATGGAAATACTTCAGATCATGCAAGCTTTGGAGATGCTAAATTAGTTACATTATCTTCAAAACCAGTAATCAAAGGTGAAAATTTAGCTTATAGTATGGATGAGAAAGTAGATTTAATGGAAGGAATAACTGCAACAGATATTGAAGATGGAGATATAACTTCTAATATACAAATAAAATCTTCAGATTTTGTTGAAGGAAAGTCAGGAATATTTACAGTTGTGTATTCAGTAACAGATAATGATGGATTAACTTCTGAATGTTCAAGAACTATAGCAGTTACAGATAAAGAAACTCAATTATCTGATTTGAATTGGAAATCTGCAACTATAGGATCAGGTGCTGTAAGAAAAGATAGAGCAGTAAGTGGAAATGCAATAAGATTACTAAATGAAGATAATTCTGTTGAAATATTTGCTAAAGGAATAGGAACTCACTCATATTCAGAAATAGTTTATAATTCAGAAGGATATGATGTCTTTGATACTTGGGTAGGTATTGATAGACATGTTGCAGATAAAAAAGTTTCTAGTGTTAAGTTTAAAGTATATGTTGATGGAGAATTAAAAGCTGAAACAGATGTAATGAGAATTGATACTCCAAAGAAACGTTTAGTTGTGGATGTAAGAAATTCTAAAGAAATTAAATTAGTAGTGGATGTAGCTGATAATGGAAACACTTGGGATCATGCAGACTGGGCAGATGCTAAGTTTAGAAATTTAGCAGAGTATGATACATCAGAATTAAATGAGGCACTAGAAAAGGCTAAGAAATTAGATTTAAATAATTACACTGAAGAAACTTCAGAAGCTTTAAAAAATACAATATCAAAAGGAGAAGAAGCGTTACTTTCTAAGAATAAAGATACAATAAATTCTGCCCTTGAAGAGTTAAATAAAGCAATGGATTCTTTAGTAAAAGTTGATTTAAATGTTGTTATTAATATACCAGATAAATATTTGCTTAAGTCTATTCAAAATCAATTAAATAAAACTGGAGATATAACTCTAGGGGATATGTACAGTTTAACTACTTTAACATTAAGCGGAGTTGAGGATTTAACAGGCTTAGAAAATGCTAGAAATTTAGAAACTTTAGATATGAATTATAATGAGGTTAAGGATTTAAGACCTTTATCAAAATTAAAGAAACTTAATAAATTAAATGCACAAGAGCAAGTTATTGCAGCTGGAGAGTTAAAGCCTTCTAATGGTGAAGTTGTAGGCGACTCAAAAGTATATAATAGAGAAGGTAAAAATGTAGCTAAAACTATTAAAGTTGTTGATAAAGATGGAAATACAATTTTAGAACAAGAGGCTAAAGATGAATTCACTATAAGTACTGAAAATTTATCAGCAGGATTGTATGGGGTTCATGTATTATTTGAAGATGAAGGTTTTAGTGGAGTAATGTTCTATTTATTTAATGTGCAATAAATAGAGAAAAATATTAAGTTATTTTACATTATAAACTAATTTTATAATGTAAAAGAAATAACTTTTTAAAATAATTTTAATGAAAGATATGTTATAGAGTAGAATTCTAGAAATAGATTCTACTCTATATTTTTTTTTGTTTATGATACAATTCTAATCTTAATATAAATTTAAGAAGGTATTTTAAATTTTATTTATAATTTTTAAATATTAAACTAAGAATAATATAGAACTTGATAATAAATATAATTTTTATAGGAGGTGATAAAAATGGGTAATAAAAATAGAAATAGTAAAAATAAAATGGCATCCTTAGGTCTTAGGAAAGATGAAAATGGAGATTATAAGTATATTGATCCTAATGATACAACTTCAGAATTTGTTCCAGTAAGGAATCACGGAAGAAAGTCTTCTCATAATTAAATATATATTTATTGAAAAGTTTTTCTCATAGACCACACACCATTAATTAAATTGGTGTGTGGTGATTTTATATTTAATGCTTTTTAAATATAGTATTATTATATATTCATTAAAATAAATTTTAATATGTTAAGTTATTTGTAATATATTGACATAAAAACATAAATATAGTAATATGTTGTGGAAATAAATTATATTAAATATGAAAAGGGAAATAAGGGGGAAAAACAATGCGGAAAAAAGGTAACAAACTTATTGAATTTGTTAGTAAGATCATGGCTTTTGTTATGGCAGTAACTTTATTGTCAAGCTTACCTGTACAAAATGTATTAGCTACTGATAGCAAAGAAAAAAAGGGAGAAGAGTATGAAATATATCCAATTCCTCAAAGCATAACATATGATAATGGCACAGTGACTTTAGGTTCTGAAGCTAATGTTGTATTTGAAGAAGGAATTGATGAGGCAACAAAAAACAGACTATTAGAGGTTTTATCAATTAAGGGAATTAATCATGAAGAGAGCGATGAAATAAAAGAAGATAAGACAAACTTTCTAATAGGAATAAATAACTCAGAAGGAATTGTAGACAAGTACTTTACAGATAATAATTTAGCAAATGATTCTCATTTTGAAAATCATGATGCCCATGTAGTATCAGTTAAGGGAAATGTAATAGCTGTATTAGGTAAAAATACTGATTCAGCATTTTATGGTATTACATCTTTAAAAGCAATATTTAATCAATTAGAAGGAAATGAATTAAATGAATTATTAATTGAGGACTATTCAGATGGTCAATGGCGTGGTTTTATTGAAGGATATTATGGAATTCCTTGGAGTAATGAAAATCGTAAGGACTTAATGAAATTTGGTGGGGATTTTAAGATGAATTCATACATCTTTGCACCAAAGGATGATCAGTATCACAGTCTTAAGTGGAGAGAGCCATATCCTGCTGAGAAGTTAGCTGAAATAAAGGAAATGGTTGATATTGGAATAGCAACAAAGAATAAATTTATATGGACAATACACCCATTCTTAAAAGATGGTATGAACTTTGGATCAGAAGAAAGTTATAAAGATGATTTAGAAAAGATAATAGCTAAGTTTGAACAATTATATAGTGTTGGAGTACGTCAATTTGGTGTGCTTGCAGATGATGCTGAGGGAGAAGCTAATAATCAAGTAAAACTTATGGAAGACTTAGAAAAATGGCGTTTACAAAAAGGTGATGTATACGAATTCATATTTGTTCCTAAGGTTTATACAAAGGAATCAGCTGGTGGAGATGTTAATAATGAATACTTAAAAACTATTGGTACAATGCCAGAAACTATTGATATTATGTGGACTGGAGATGTAATACTTGGTTATGTAACTCAAGATACATTTGAATTTTTTGAAGAAGCTGTAGGACGTCAAGCCTTTATGTGGTTAAACTGGCCAGTAAATGATATCAACAATAAACGTTTATTAATGGGTAAGGGTGAAATGTTAGATCCAACAGTTACAAACTTTAAGGGGATTGTAACTAATCCAATGCAAGAAGCTCAAGCTTCAAAGGTAGCTTTATTTGCTATAGCTGATTATGGATGGAATAGAGCAGATTTTGATATGGACAAGAGTTGGAAAGATTCTTTCAAATATATAGAGCCAGATGCAAGTGAAGAATTATATACCTTTGCAAAACATATGAGTGACCCAGCTCCAAACTGGCATGGACTATCTTTAGAAGAATCTGAAGAGTTAAGACCAGTAATTGAAGAGTTTACAAGAAAATTATGGGCAAAAGAATCTGTTTTAGATTACAGTAAGGTTATTTTAGATGAATACCAAGAAATTTTAGATGCAACTAATAATTTTGCAACTAAATCTAAGAATGAATTATTAAAGAGTGAAATTAAAGGATGGGTTGATTCTTTAAGAGATTTAGCAGAATCAACTATAGCATATATAAATTCAGCGGTAGCTTTTGAAAAAGGTAACTATGAGGAAGCTATGAAGTACTATGTCCTAGGAGAAGAGGAGTACACTGCTTCAAGATCTCATAGAACTCCTGTAATAAATGGACAATCTAGACCAGAACCAGGTACAAGACACTTAATACCATTTATTAAGGATTTATCTAAAATCATAGGAGATAATATTGACCAAGTTATAAATCCAGATACTACTAAGTTAACACTTCGTCCTTATACAAATATGTCACCTCTTTATTGGGGACATGTTCAAAATATAGCTGATGGAGATAATACTAGATATTCATGTATGTGGATTCGTAATTCAGCTAAAGAAGGAGACTATGTTGCTGTAGAACTAAATGAGATAACTAAGGTTAATAGCATTACATTTGAGCAAGGACAAGATGAGGGAGATGCATTTAACTATGGTAAATTCCAATATTCTATGGATGGTGAAAATTGGACTGATGTAGATGGTGTAGATTATGGACCAAAAATGCATAAGATTGTAGTTGAAGATTTAGATATAACAGCAAAATATTTAAGATTTATTCCTACTAAAGAGATTTTAAATAACTGGATTGCTGTTAGAGAATTCTCTGTTAATAAAAAAGATGAAAATAATATGAAAGTTAATGCATATACAAATGTAGAAGCTTTAGTTAAGAATGAAGTAAGTATTTCAGAGGAAAAAGCTACGCTTTCAGATTTAAATGATGTTGCTTTATCAAAGGGAGACTATATTGGAATTAAGTTAAATAAACTTAGAGAAGTAACTAATATAGTTGCTGATTTCACAAATAAGGATAAATTAACATTAGAAACATCAATTAATGGAGTAGAGTGGGTAGAAGCAAAAACTTTATCAGAAACTATAAATGCTCGCTATGTTCGTATTATAAATAATACAAATAATGATGTAACTTTTGATTTAACTAAATTAGAAGTTGAGTATTCTGATAATGATGTTAACTTTGACATTAGACCAACAGCAGAAGCAAAATTTGAGCCTAAGAATTTAATTGACGGAAAATTAAATACAGCATTTAAACCATTAGAAAGTGCACCTAAATCTGGCCAATTAACTTATAGAATTTCTGATAGAACAGATATTAGTAAGTTTACAATAGTACAAAATCCAAATACAATTTCTAATGCAATTGTATCTGTAAGAAATGAAAATGGCTGGAAAGAGGTAGGAAGTTTAGGAAAGAGCTTTAATGAGTTTAATACAGAAGCTTTTGAAAATGTCTTTGAAATAAAAGTAGAGTGGGATGGATTTGCACCTACTATTCAAGAAATAGGACTTTCAACAATTAAAGAAGAAGTTCAAGTAGATAAATCTAAGTTAGAAGAGGCAATTAAGGAAGTAGAAAACCTTAAGGAGGAAGATTATACAAAGGACTCATGGAGTAACTTAATCGAAAAGTTAAATTTAGCTAAAGAGGTATTATCTAAGGAAAATGCTACTCAAGATGAGGTAGATAATGCTGTAAAAGCTTTAAATGAAGCCATTGATGGATTAGTTAAAAAAGATGAGACTGAAGGTCCTGTAGATCCAGAAAAACCAGAAGGACCAATTGATCCAGAAAATCCAGTTGATCCTGAGAAGCCAGGTGATACAGGCAAACCAGAAAATCCTGAAGGTACAGATAAACCAGAAACTCCAGAAAAACCAGAAGGAAATTTACCAAACACTGGAGGAGCTTCATCATCAATATTCTTACAATTAGGAGCAGTAATGATGGCTTCAGGAGCTTTTGTATTAAAAAGAAAGAAAAGATAATTTGCTTAAAAGTTAAAAGCCTTAAAAAATAATTATATGAGAAGCTGCATAGATTATAGGTCTATGCAGTTTTTTAGTTTAATTTAAGCTAAATTTATTTAAGTTAGAGATTTATATATAAATATTTGTATAGGTTTTTATATAAGATTTATGATGAAATATTAAATTTTTAAAATTTCAAGATTATTTAATAATAAATGTAAAAAATTTGTATATGTGAAAGAATTATCATGGATTTTTTTTAGTCAAAATGGTATTATTATAAGCATGATAAAAATATTTTAATAGTAAAATACACCATAAAAATATAAAAAAATCTAATTTTTATAGGTAGATTTAAGCAAAGTATTAATTGATTTAAACAATGAAATACCTATTATAGATATTTCTTCTTTATGTATTTAGAAAATTCTAAAAATTTTAAAAATATAGTAATAATAAGTTACTATATAAAAGGTTAACTTAATTGACAACTCTTTATTAAGCCTGTCTTTTAAGTGAAAATTTAAATATAATATGCGCAATAATTAGTTAAGATAGCATTATAAATTTTGTTTTATGTGGATATAGTATAATATTTGTGCATTTTATAGAAAATATAACAAGAGAATATATCAATAGAAGTACTATATGTCTATTGGTATAAATAAACGAAAGGAGAGATTAGGTGTATGAAAAAGAAATTACCTAAGGAAGCTTATGGTGGTGTAAGTGGTAAAGATTATGTTCCTTATTTTACTGGTAAGTCAAAAAATGGAGTTAATCTTCCTGTACTAATAATAGGTATAATATTAGCTATTATTTTTGCTGCTTCTACTGCTTATTCAGGTATGAAGTCAGGATTAACTGTTGCTGCTGGTATACCTGGAGCTATCATAGGATCAGTTTTTGTAGGAATATTTGCACGTAGTAAAGGTATTCTTGGAAAAAACATAACTCAAGGTATGGCAAGTGGAGGAGAATCTATAGCAAGTGGTATGATATTTGTATTACCAGCAATTATACTAATAGGAAGTAAATTTACTTTCTTAGAGGGTGTAGCTGCAGGTGTAGGAGGAGTTCTATTTGGTATAGGATGTCTATCACTAGTTTATAACTACCTAATAGTTGAAGAACATGGAAAACTTATGTATCCTGAGTCAATGGCAATATCTGAAACTCTTGTTGCTTCTGAAGGAAGTGAAGACTCAATTAAATTTATGGGTATTGGATTTGTTATAAGTGGTATCATAAATGTTTTAACAGGATCATTTTTAAACTTAATAAACAATACTGTTACATATTTAGGAAGCAAATTTTATAAGTGGAAGTTTTCTACTGAAGTAAACCCACTTTTACTTGGTATCGGATTTATAGTTGGATTAGAAGTATCCCTTACTATGTTTGCAGGATCTATACTAGCTAACTTTGGTATAGCTCCATTAATAGGATATTTTAGTGATATGGCAGAGAAGAGTATGCATTCATGGAATGATGCTTCAATGTTAATTCACCAAATGGATGTAAATGCAATATCAGGAAGTTATGTTAAGTATATAGGAGCAGGAATGATGCTTTGTGGAGGTATTATAGGTGCTATAAAACTTATACCAACCATAATAGTTTCAATAAAAGAAACATTAAAGGCAAGTCCTGTTAATGAAGAAAATGCTGAGAAAAATAGCGGATCTATAATAATACTTTTAGTAGGAGCTGTATTAGCTTTTGTTGTAGGATTCTTTATTTCTAATAGCATTGCAATGGCTATAACAGGAGCAGTTGTTTCAATAATCCTATCATTATTATTCGTAATAGTTGCAGGACGTTTAACTGGTACAATAGGAACATCAAACCTTCCTGTATCAGGTATGACAATAGCTTCATTAGTAATCTTAACATTAGTATTTGTTATAATGGGATGGACTGGAAAAGCTGATAACAAAGCATTACTTTTATTTGCTACATTCATGGTTGTTTCAATCTCTGTAGCTGGTGGATATAGCCAATCTCAAAAAGTAACATATATAATTGGTGGTAGTAAAAAAGAAATGCAAAATTCTTTCATGATTGCAAGTATAGTTGGTGTTATTGTTGTTACTGGAACAATATTAGTACTTTCTAGTCAATTATCAATCACTGGAGCAGATGCACCTTTCGCATTACCACAAGCTAACTTAATGTCAACATTAACTTCAGGTATAATGGAAGGAAACTTACCTTGGCCTATGATAATTGTTGGAATAGTTATGGCTTTATTCTTATACTTAGTAGACTTACCAATAATGACTGTTGCCATAGGATTCTATTTACCTATATCAACAACTTCTATAATTTTAGTAGGTGCATTAATACGTGTATTTATTGAAAAAATGAGCAAGAGTGATCATGAAAAAGAAGTTAAGGTTTCAAATGGAATAAGTTTATCTTCTGGTCTTGTTGCTGGAGGATCTATTGTGGGATTAATAGGAATAGTTCTACAAGTAACAGGAATAATAACACCTGGAACACCAACTGGATTTGTAGCTAGCAATGGAATGGCAATAATAGTTCTTATTCTTTTAGTTTTAGCAACTACATTGCCTATTATGAAATCTAAGGTGAAACATTAAGGTGAATTATAATGGATAATGATGAACTTTTAAATATGCGATTTAAAATCTGTGATAATCTTCAGTATGAAGTTGATGAAAATAGAATAGTTACTATTTTAGAAAAACAAGACCATAAGATTCAAAGATTTTTTAGAAAATTGAAATTTAAGATTCCAATGTATAAAAGAACTACTTTAGATGAGTATGGTAGTGAAGTATTTTTACAAATCAATGGAACTAATACCGTTAAGGAAATTGGTGAAGCCTTAGAAGAGAGATTTGGTGAAAAAGTACATCCTCTTTATGAAAGATTATTAGTTTTTCTAAACCACATATATTTAAATTGCAAGTATATTGAAAAAGTAGAATAGATTTTATCTTGTAACCTACAAAAGTCTTTTTATAGATTTTTGTAGGTTATTTTAATTTTAGGATATATTTTAAGTGAATTGTAATTTTGAAAATATTTAACTTAAGGGAGGTTTGAATCCTTAACTATAATTATTAATCTTTTCTTAAATAAGGAAAGTTATTTTAAGTTTATAACAAAGCATCCTTATAATCATATTTATTGTTTTTAAGTTATGGAAGAAATATTTAATATTTTTAAAACTATGCACAGAAAATATTGACTAAGAATAAGTAGATGCTATAATAAACAAGACTTGATAATAATTATTAATAACAAATGAAATGATTGTTCATCATAAGAAATATAGGACATTAGGAATAGGGACATTATTATGAAAAATCAATATGAACTAAAGAATGAAAAAATAGGGAGATTACTTTTAAAATATTCACTACCAGCTATACTATCTATGATGGTAACTTCCTTATATAATACTGTAGATAGAGCTTTTATAGGGTCTATTAAGGATATAGGAGCCCTTGCCATATCTGGCTTAGGAGTAACTATGCCCTTATTTACAATACTAGGTGCTTTCTGTGTTGCCATCTCTGTAGGAGGAAGCACTAATATATCAATAAAGCTAGGGGAAGAAAAGAAGGAAGAAGCTGAAAGAATATTAGGAAATACTTTTATATTATCCATAATTGTTGCTTTAATCATTATGGTCTTTGGATTCTCATTTTTAGAAAAAATACTATATTTTTTTGGGGCAAGTAAGGAAACTATTATATATGCAAAGGATTATATGAGTGTAATACTTATAGGGGCATGGTTTAACCTTCCTGGATTTGCTCTTAATAATGCAATAAGAGCTGAGGGAAATCCAAAGTTAGCTGGCAAAATCATGATAATAAGTTGTGTTTTAAACATAATTTTAGATCCAATATTTATATTCTTATTTCATATGGGAATCAAGGGAGCTGCCTTAGGAACTATAATTTGTCAATTCATAGTTTTTCTTTGGACAATGTATTATTTTACCTTAGGAAAGTCAAACTTAAAGTTAAGGATTAAAGGAAAGATATTAAATAAGAATATTTTAAGGGCAATAATCTTAATTGCTTTAACTCCATTTTTTATGGAGCTTGCAGCAGGATTTATACATTTAATAACAAATAGAGTTCTTAAGGATTATGGTGGAGATTTAGCTATAGGTGCAATGACATCCATAACATCTATATATCTTTTGTTTTTAATGCCAGTCTTTGGATTAAGCCAAGGAATGCAAACCATAGTTGCATATAATTATGGAGCGAAGGAGTATAAACGTGCTAAAAAAACTCTATTAATGACTATAATAATTGCAACTTTAATTTTAACCTTAGGCCTTGTACTTATTAGAATTTATCCAAGGGAGTTTATTAATATATTTACAAAGGATAAGGATCTAATAAATATAGCACTTAATGGGTTAGAAATATATACCATTGCCCTACCTACCTTAGGAGTTTCAATTTTAGGGGCAGTATATTTTCAGTCTATAGGAAATGTTAAGAAGTCAATTTTTCTAAGTTTATTAAGACAAGTTATACTATTTATACCTATTGTATTTATAATACCTAGAGTATATGGACTAAATGGAGTGTGGATTTCACAACCCTTAGCTGATATTTTAGCTACCATGTTAATACTTATATTTTTAATAAAAGAATTTTACATAAGAGATAAGAGTTATGCAATTTCCATAGAAGAGAGTGCATAGCTAATTAAAGAAGTTTACATAAAAATACTTTAATTACTAAGTGGATAAGAAGAAAAAAGGCTGATATAATATTTTCTAGAATCTTTAAAAAAGGAGTAAACAAATGAAGTATTATTTAGCACCAATGGAAGGGATTACTGGATTTATATATAGAAATTCTTATGAAAAGTTTTTTGGAGGAATTGATAAATACTTTGCCCCTTTTGTTGTTCCAAATAGTAGTAAAAGTCTTAAGACTAAAGAATTAAGAGATGTTTTGCCAGAGAATAATAAAGGAATAAACTTAGTTCCACAAATACTTACTAATGATTCAGAAGGCTTTATTTCAACAGCTAGGAAGCTTAAGCAGTTAGGATATAATGAAATAAATTTAAATTTAGGATGTCCCTCTGGAACAGTTGTTGGAAAGAAAAGAGGGTCAGGATTTTTAGCTCACAAGGAAGAACTTGATAAGTTTTTAGAAGAAATATTTAAAATAGATGACATGAAACTTTCAATAAAAACTAGATTAGGAATGGATAAGCCTGAGGAATTTTATGAACTTATTGAAATTTATAATAAGTATCCTATGGAGGAGCTTATTATTCATCCTAGAACAAGACAAGATTTTTATGGAAATAAACCTAATTTAGAGGTTTTTAAAGATGCAATTTCTTTAAGTAAGAATCCAGTTTGTTATAATGGAGATATTTTTACCTTAGAAGATCATAATAAATTAATTGAAACATTCAAAGAAGTAGATAAAATAATGTTAGGGAGAGGGATTTTAGCTAACCCAGCCTTAATGAATGAAATTTTAAACAATGAGTTTATGGACAAAAAGATATTAAAAGAGTTTCATGATGAAGTATTTAGTAAATACAGAGAAGTATTTAATGAAGATAGAAATGCAATGTTTAGAATGAAAGAGTTATGGGGATATATGATCTATATGTTCTCAAATAATAAAAAATATGCTAAGAAAATAAAGAAAGCTCAGAAGGTAGTTGATTATAATCAAGCTGTTACAAGTCTATTTTTAGAACAGGATATACTTAAGGGAGCTGGACTATTTAGTAGTGAAGAGTAAATATAAGATATGTTTCTTTATATTTAATATATTTATTTTAAAATCTATCAGACTTTAGTTTTATTGTCTGGTAGATTTTTTATTATAGAAATAAGAATAGTATAGTAAAAAATAGTAAATTAGAAAGTGTGCTATAATTACATTTATTAGAGCAATTAGACTTTTAACTAATATAATGAAAATATGGAGAGAAATTATATGAATGAAGAAAAGATTATTAAGAAACTTTCAGGTTATGATGATTTTAAGTGTATAGCTGATAGCTGTAAATTCACTTGTTGTGAAGGATGGGATATTGATATAGATAAGGATACATATGAAAAATGGAAAAATAATAAAGAAGATTCTAAATACCTTTTAAATAGCGTAAAAGCCAAAGAAGTTAATGGGGAACAATTATACTTTATAAACAAAGATACCTTTGAAGCGTGTTCTTTTTTAGATTGTAAGGGACTGTGTAATATAGTTAAGTGTAAAGGGGAAGAGTATTTATCTAAAACTTGTAGTACATTTCCAAGAATAAGTAATGAGTTTGAATATAGAAAAGAGCTTTCTTTATCATGTTCATGTCCAGAAGTTGTGGAAATATTAGATAATATAGATAGTGAGATTATAATAAATCAATTGGAAAAAATAAATAAAGAAAATATACCATTAGAGCTTAAATTGAGGGATACTTTAATAAATATAATGTATGAAGAGGGATTTTCCTTAGAAGAAAAATTACTTTTAGGTTTTGAGATGTTGTTAAATATATTAGAAAATGAAAGTTATACTAGTGAAGATATTTTCTTAGATGAACTAGAAAAGTATAGTAACATAGAGTACATAAAAGAAGTGATTTATCTATATAATGAAATAAAAATAAATAAAGGTGAATCATTAGAGGAAGTAAACTCTCTGTTTTTAGATATTATAGAAAATTACAAGGGTATTTCTAATCTAAAGTGTGTACTAGAAAGGGTATCTGATTTTGCTGAAAATAATAATATAAATCTTTTAAGTGAAAAGTGGGAGAAATATAAAGAATCATTTAAAGAATTTGAAGATTTACTTAAAAAATGTATTATATCTAAGATATTTAGTAATTGTACAAGTGATGATATGGAAGATATGATAATTTCTTTCCAATTAATTATATTAGAATATTTATTAACAAGATATTCTGTATTTTTAAATTATTGTATTAATGATGAAAAAATACAAAGGGAAGAGATAAAGAATAATATTATTACTTTTTCAAGAGTTATTGAAAATAATAAAGATGCTGTTATAGAGTTCTTAAATGATGGCTTTGAGGAGATAATTTTAGAAATAGGTTATCTATGTTTTATAAGTTTGGTCTAAATTGTATTTTAAACTAAGAAGAGATTTAAAATTATGTATAAGTTTATATATATAAGTTAACAATAACTTAAAAATTTTTATTTAAATACCATATTTAAGACAATAATCATATTGAAAAATATATATGATTATTGTCTTTTTGTGTTTATATATGGATTTTATTTATTATTATATGGACTTTTTATAGTTGTATAATGTTCGTGATTTTTATTGAAATATGAATAAATTTTTAATTTGATTAATTTAAAGGTATTAATATAATATTATTTACGAATATTAATTTATATTATATTGACAATATACGTAATAAAAAGTAGAATAAAATTAAATTATGTAGAAATTAAAAACAGTGAGTAAAGATACAGCACTTAGAGACGGAGGAAAAACATGAGGAAAATAAGCCAGTATTTATTATTTATACCCTGCATAGTATTAGTAGCATATTTTATGATAGTTCCATTACTAGATGTAATAATTCCTACTTTCACTAATACAAATGGTGGTATGTTTAGTGCCTATAAAGAATTTTTCACAGATTCTTATATGATGTCAATATTTTGGAGAACCATTAAGATATCTTTAGTATCATCTATAATTTGCATGTTTATAGGTGTGCCAGTTTCTTATTACATATCAAGAGTTTCTAAAAAGGTGAGAGGTTTTCTTATAGCCTTAACAATCTTTCCCATATTAACAAATTCAGTTGTTCGTTCATTTGCTTGGATGAGTATCTTAGGAAAAAATGGAATAATCAATAGTTTATTAATAAAGTTTAATTTAATACAAGAGCCATTATCACTACTATATACAGAAGGAGCTATTATAATAGGTACGATTTATATTTTCTTACCACTTATGATTATCTCCCTAGTAGGAGTTATGGAAAATATAGATAATGACTTATTAGAAGCAGCAGAAAGTTTAGGAGCTAATAGATTAAAAGCATTCTTTAAAGTTGTATTTCCACTTAGCTTACCAGGATTAATAGTTGGAACAGTTTTGGTATTTACAGGTTCCTTAACAGCTTACACAACACCTCAATTATTAGGAGGAAATAAAAATACGGTTTTAGCAACTTTAATATATCAAAAAACTATGACATTAGGTGATTGGCAAGGGGCTGCAGTTGTAGCAACAATAATGATTATAGTCACTTTAATAGTAATAAAGGGGATTAACTTCCTAGCATCAAGATTAGATAAGAGAGGGGTTTCTTAAAGTGAAGAAGAGCAAAGTATTAACAACCTTCGTTGTTTTGGTTTATATATTTCTATTTGCACCGCTAGTAATTATTGCCATGACTAGTATAGGAACAGAAAATTATATAGCATTTCCTCCAAAAGGATTTAGTTTGCAATGGTTTATTACAGTATTTAAATCTGAGTCATTTATAAAAAGTATGGGGACAAGCTTCTTAATATCTACAGTATCTACATTATCAGCTTTGGTTATAGGAATGCCAGCGGCTTATGGATTAAGTAGATATAACTTCAAAGGAAAAGATATTCTTAAGAGTTTCTTCTTTTCGCCTTTAATAGTTCCTGGAATAGTAGTCGGATTCTCATTGTTTCAGTTTTTATTGGTAAAGATGAACTTATCAGTATATGCTAGTTTGTTTATTGGACATACTTTAATAATAATTCCGTACATCATAAGAGTGGTAGGATCAAGCTTAGAGGGCTTTGATTATTCTATAGAGGAAGCAGCTATGAGTTTAGGATGTAAAAAATCACAAACTTTCTTTAAAGTAGTTTTACCAAATATAACATCAGGGGTAATGGCAGCATTTATGTTAGCTTTTATAAATTCATTTAACAATGTTCCAGTATCTATATTCCTAACTGGACCAGGAGTAAGCACATTACCTACAACCATGATGAACTATGTTGAATATAATTATGATCCAACAGTATCAGCTTTATCAGTAATCTTAATGATATTAACTATTGGAATTATGTACATATTAGAAAAAACATTAGGATTAAATAATTTTGCAGGATAGAATTTAAGTTAAAAATTTATTTGGAGGATGAAAACATGGATTTAATAAACCTACAGAATATAAATGTTTCTTATGATAAGAAAAATAATATATTGGAAAATCTAAATTTAAAAGTTAAAAAAGGAGAATTAGTTTCTCTTTTAGGACCAAGTGGGTGTGGAAAGACAACAACATTAAGGGTTGTAGCTGGATTTATAGAACCAACAGCAGGAAAGTTTTTATTAGGAGATGAAGATTATACAAATATACCTGTTCATAATAGAAACTTTGGATTAGTCTTTCAAAGCTATGCATTGTTTCCTCACTTAACAGTAGAAGAAAATGTAGCTTTTGGATTAAAGATGAAGAAAATGAGCAAAGAAGAAATAAGAAAAAAGGTTGATGATATATTAAAAGTTGTTGATATGAGCCATTTAGCAAAGAGGTATCCAAAGGAATTATCTGGAGGACAAAGACAAAGGGTTGCCATAGCAAGAGCCTTAGTAATAGAGCCAAGTCTTTTATTACTAGATGAACCTTTAAGCAACTTAGATGCTAAATTAAGATTAAAAATGAGAGTTGAAATAAGAAAACTTCAACAAAAGCTTGGAATAACAACATTATTCGTAACTCATGACCAAGAAGAATGTTTTTCAATTTCAGATAAAGTAGCAGTTTTAAATAAAGGGGTAATAGAACAATTTGATACTCCAGAAAATATTTATTCAAATCCAGCAACAGAGTTTGTTGCAAGATTTGTAGGTTTTGAAAACTTTATAGATTTAATAAAGGTATCAGATGGTATATACAAAAATGAGAGTGGAATTAACTTAAAAGTTAACAAGGTTAAGGATAAGAATGAAGTAAAAGCAACTATAAGACCAGATGATATAAAGATTGTAAAAGAGGATTTAGAAAACACAGTAGATGGAGTTATAGAGGTTAGAACTTTCTTAGGAAAGGCATACCAATATGATATTAAAACAAAACTTGGGAATCTAATTGTAAATAGTGAAAATGACAGCATATATGAAAAGGGACAAAATATAAAACTTCAATTACCAGTGGATAAAATAGTAATTTTATAAAACCTAAATATAAAAAATATATTTATAAAGGAGAATCTTATGAAAAAGAAAATTTTAGCAACCTTATTAACAGGATTAGTACTAGGGACATCTTTAGTTGGATGTGGAAAAACAGAAGGAGCAGAGGCAGGAAAAAAATTAGTAGTTTCAACTTGGGGATTAAATGAAGATGTATTAAAGGAGACAGTATTTGAACCATTTGCTAAAGAACATGGTGTGGAAATAGTTTTAGATATAGGTAATAACTCAGAAAGATTAACTAAGATGAAAAATAATCCTAACTCACAAATAGATATAACTTATTTAGCAGAATCTTTTGCAGAGCAAGGAGTAGAAGCAGGTATATTCGATAAATTAGATTATTCAAAGATTCCTAATGCAAGTGAGATGAATGAAAAGGCTAAATCTACAGTAGAGGCAGGATATGGACCAGCATATACATTAAATAGTATAGGAATAGTTGTAGATACTTCAGCAGGAATTGAAATAAATTCTTGGGAAGATTTATGGAAACCAGAACTTAAAAATAAAATAGCTATACCAGATATTACAACAACTAATGGTCCAGCAATGGTAGAAATAGCAGCAGAAAAGGCAGGAGTAGATGTTAAAACTGATAATGGAGAAGCTGCATTTAAAGAATTAGAAGCTTTAAAACCAAATGTTGTTAAAACTTATAGTAAATCTTCAGATTTAGCTAATATGTTCTCAAATGGTGAAATAGTAGCTGCTGTAGCATCAGACTTTGCTTTTGGAACAATTTCAAAAGCTAAACCAGAGGTTATAAATGTAATACCTGAGTCAGGAACTTACTTAAACTTTAATACAATAAATATAAATAAAAATTCTAAAAATAAAGATTTAGCTTATGAATTTATTAACTATGCATTAAGCAAAGAAGTTCAGGAGAAAACTGCTAAAGCTTTAAATGAATCACCAGTTAATAAAGAAGTTAAATTAAATGGAGAAGAAACTAAAAACTTAACATATGGACCAGTGGTTGATAATGCTAAGGTAATTGACTTTAAGTTTGTTAATTCAGTAATGGATCAATGGGTTAATAACTGGAACAGAATAATGAACTAGTTTGCAGGTAGTGAAATGCAAGTAGAATTAATTATTAAAAATTTAAAGGTATATAATAGTTATTTTAAAAAATTCATAAAAGGTGATGTCTTAATAAATAAGGGGAAATTTCTTCATATAGGGAAAGGATATGAAGATAGATTGTGGTCTGAAAATGTAATAGATGGGGAAGGCAAATATATAATTCCTGGATTAATAGATATACACATGCATATAGAGAGTTCTATGACTATTCCAAGGGAATTTTCTAAGGCTGCAATAAAACATGGAGTCACTACAGTAGTAGCTGATCCTCATGAAATTGCTAATGTTTTTGGGATAAGAGGTATAGAAGAATTTATTAAATTTAAGGGGAATCTAGATATATTTTATGGCATACCTAGTTCAGTACCTTCAACTTCAAGTTCACTAGAGACAACAGGGGAGAAAATAACTCACAATGAGGTAAAAAGATTATTAGAGTATGATAATATTATTTGTCTTGGAGAAGTAATGAACTTTAAAGACTTAATAGAAGATGATGATTCTAATATAAATAAAATAATAAATATAAGTAAAGAAAAAAATATACCTTTAGAAGGGCATTGTCCTAAAATACAAGGAGTAGATTTATCACTTTATATTTATAGAGGGGTTAATGGGGATCATACTCAGCAGTCAGTTGGATCCCTTCAAGAAAAAATTCAAAATGGTATGTTTATAGAGATGCAACATAAATCAATGACATTAGAGAATATAAAATTTTTGATTGAAAATAATTTATATGAGCATTTTGCATTAGTAACAGATGATGTAATGGCAGATAAATTAGTTAAGGGGCATCTTAATGAGATTTTAAAGGAAGCCGTAAAGCTTGGAATGTCTATAGAGAATGCAATATATGTAGCTACATATACACCAGCTAGAAGAATGAATCTTTTAGATAGAGGAACAATTGCACCTGGAAAGCTAGCAGATTTTATATTGTTAGATAGTATAGAAGATTTTAATATATATGAAGTTTATAAAAATGGAAAAATGGTTTTTAATAGAGATAAGGGGTTAAAAGAAGAGTTTTTTGAAGATAAAAGCAAATTAGATTATAGATTTTATAATAGTATAGAATTAAATAATATTACTAAAGAAAGTTTAGAGGTTAAAGTACCAAATAAGTATAAAAATAAAGTAACTTGTAGGACTATGAAAGTCTTAAAAAATACTACTTTTACAGAAGAGGGAGAAGTAACTTTAAATGTTTATAATAATATTTTACAATGGGAAAAGAGTAGCTGTGCATTGATTGCTGTTTTTGAGAGATATGGTAAAAATAATAATATATCTTTTGGATTAGTAGAAGGAGAAATTATAAAAGAGGGAGCAATAGCAACTACTTGGGCGCATGATCATCATAACCTTATGGTAATGGGAAGAAATATTAGTGATATGACTATAGCGGCTAATGAGGTTATAAATTCTAGGGGAGGATATGTAGTCTCAAAAAATAATGAAGTAATTGCTAAATTAGAGTTACCAATAGGTGGAATAATCAGTGATGAACCTATTGAAATCATAGGAGAAAAGCTAGGGGAAGTTAGAAATGCCATGAGAGATTTAGGATATAATCATATGAATGAAATTATGTCATTTAGCACTTTATCTTTACCTGTTAGTCCTGCATTAAAGATAACAGATAAAGGGTTAATAGATGTTAAAAAAGGTAGTATTGTTTCTTTATTCAAATAAAGTCTATATTTAAGTGATTATTGATTTTTATTTAGTTAGCTTTTTAATTACGCAAAGTAATATAAAAGGAAAGTAAGGGGATATATCATAGTAGATATAGCCTCTTATTTTTAGTTATATTTTAGGTGGATTTTGGAGGGATAATATGAGTAAAATAGTAACTTTAATAAAAAATGTTACAGTTATTACTATGAATGAACATAAAGAAATTATAGAAAATGGTTTAGTTGTTTTTGAAAAAAATAAAATATTATATGTTGGAACTGATGTAAGGACAGAAGAAAAATTAAAAAGAAGTGGATATAAAGTTGAGGTAATAGATGGTGAAGAGGGAATATTAATGCCAGGTATGATAAATTGTCATACTCATGGGTCTATGGTTCCTTTTAGAAGTTTAGCTGACGATTGTAAGGATAGATTAAAGCGATATTTATTTCCCTTAGAACAAAGGTTAGTTGATAAAGAATTGACTTATATAGGAGCAAAGTATGCTATAGCAGAAATGCTATTAGGTGGAGTAACCACCTTTTGTGATATGTATTATTTTGAAGATGAGGTAGCGAAAGCTGCTAAAGAATTAAATATGAGAGGAGTTCTTTGTGAGACAATAGTAGATTTTCCTTCGCCAGATTCAGAAAAGGCTTTGGGGGGGATAGATTATTCCATAAGATTTATAGAAAAATGGAAAAATGATGATTTGATAACTCCAGGAATAGCTCCTCATGCACCTTATACAAATACAGAGGAATCATTAAAGGAAGCATATAAAATTAGTAAAAAATATAATGTTCCTATAACTATGCACTTAGCAGAAATGGACTATGAGTTAGAGGAGTATAAAGGTAAATATAATCTTACTCCAGTTTCTTATTTAGATAAGCTTGGAGTTTTAGACTCTAATTTTATAGCGGCCCATGCAGTTTTAGTTAATGAAGAAGATATAGAGATTTTAAGTAAGAATAATGTTAATATATCTCATAATATAGGAGCAAATTCTAAAGGAGCTAAAGGAATAGCACCAATATTAAAGATGAGAGAAAAAGGAATAAATATTGGACTTGGAACAGATGGTCCTATGAGTGGAAATACTTTAGATATATTAAGCCAGATGTCACAAGTAGGAAAAATTCATAAATTATTTAATAAAGATAGAACTTTACTACCATCAATAGATTTAATAGAAATGGGAACCATAGGTGGAGCTAAAGTTTTAGGAATTGATAAAGAAGTTGGATCTATAGAGATTGGTAAGAAAGCTGATTTAACTTTAATAGAAACAAAATCAGTAAATATGCAACCTATATATGATTATTATGCAACAATAGTATATTCTGCTAATTCTAGCAATGTAGAATTAGTAGTTGTTGATGGTAAGATTGTTGTTAAGGATAAAAAATTAGTAAGTGCTAGCTTTTCTGAAGTAAGAAAAGATTTACTAAGTTTAACAGAGAAAATAAAGAAAATTTCTAAAGAACTTTAGGGGTTTATATAATAAGAAAGCTTAATTAAACTTAATAAAATAAAAACACATTGAGTTTTTCAATGTGTTTTTTTAGTTATAATTTTTATTATTTACTACTGAATAAATAATTTATAATGATAAATTATTTTGCAATAGTTAAAAAGTTTTTATAACTTTACCATGAATTTACTTGATGTTATTATTATACATATAAGTTAAAATAAGTAAAAACTTATGTGTATATTTAAAAAGGGGGGAAATTAATATGCAATCATTTAACAAAAGGGGGACAGCTTTAGGAGCAGCAATTGCATTTGCTCTAACCTTAGCACCTACCTTAGTAATGGCTGAAACAAGACAAATTCCTGAATCTGAAACAGTAAATGTTGGATTCATAAAAGATGGAGAAAGATCAACAATATTCAATCAAAACTGGAAGTTCTTTAAGGGAGATCCTTCTGGTGCTGAAGGAGTAGATTTTGATGATTCTTCATGGAGAGGACTAAACTTACCTCATGATTGGAGCATTGAAGGAGATTTTACTGTTGAAGGGGAAGCTGAAAGTGGATTCTTATTAGGAGGAACTGGATGGTATCGTAAAGCTTTTGTAGTTCCTGAAAAGTATAATGGTAAGGATTTTACATTAAACTTTGATGGAGTATATATGAATGCTGAAGTATATGTAAATGGTAAAAAGGTTGGTGAGCATAATTATGGATACACTTCTTTTGCCTTTGATATTACTGAAGCTTTAATATGTGATGGCCAAACTGAAAATATAATTGCTGTTAAGGTATCTAACCCTGTGCCAACTAGTAGATGGTACTCTGGTAGTGGTATTTATCGTGATGTAACTTTAAGTGTAACAGACTCTATTCATGTTGCACATGCAGGAACAACAGTTACTACTCCAAAACTTGAAGAGCAAAAAGATGGAAATGTAGATGTAGCTATTGAGACAATTGTTGAAAACGAGTCTAAAGATAATTCTATGGTTACTGTAAAAAGCACAGTAGTAAATTCTAAGGGAGAAGAAGTTAGTGAGGCCGTAATAAATGAACAGAGTATTGGAGCTAATGAAAGTTATACTTTCAAGCAAACTGCTATTGTAAATAATCCTGATTTATGGTCAGTTGATAATCCAAATATGTATAAGGTAAAAAGTGAAGTATTATTAGATGGAAAGGTTATAGATACTTATTTTACTGATTTTGGATTTAGATATTATAATTTTGATAAAGATACTGGATTCTCTTTAAATGGAGAAAATATGAAATTAAAAGGTGTTTGTATGCACCATGACCAAGGGGCTTTAGGAGCAGCATCTTATTATCGTGCAGTAGAACGTCAAATGGAGAAAATGAAGGAAATGGGAGTAAATGCAATCCGTGTTTCTCATAATCCTGCTAGTGAAATGTTATTAGAGATTTGTAATCGTTTAGGTTTATTAGTTATTAATGAAGCCTTTGATACATGGACAAATCCAAAGAACGGAAATGTAAATGACTTTTCTAAGTATTTTAATGAAGTAATAGGAGAAGATAATGAAATTTTAAATGGTTCTCCAGAAATGACATGGGGAGAGTTTGAAGCTAGATCTATGGTTAAAAACTCTAAGAACAATCCATCTATAATAATGTGGTCAATAGGTAATGAGGTATTAGAAGGAATTAGTGGAAGTGCATCTAATTATACTAACGTAGCTCAAAATATAATTGATTGGATTAAGGATGAGGATGAAACAAGACATGTTACTATAGGAGATAATAGAACTAAAAATGGAGATGGCACAGCAGTTGCTATTTCAGAGGTAGTTGATGACAATGGTGGATTAGTTGGATTTAACTATGCAAATGAAGCACAGTTTGCACAGCAAAGAGCAAACCATCCAGATTGGACATTATATGCATCTGAAACCAGTAGTGCAGTTCATACTAGAGGATATTATAAAACAAAGGGAATAGATAAACAAAATCATCGTATTTCAGAGTATGATAATAATCAAACAAAGGTTGGATGGGGACATTCAGCTAGTGATGCTTGGAAGTTTGTAATAAAAAATGATTATAATGCTGGAGAATTTGTTTGGACAGGATTTGACTATATAGGAGAGCCTACTCCTTGGAATGGTACTGGTACAGGTACAGTTGGTGGAGGAAATGGAGCAGCTCCAAAATCAAGTTACTTTGGTATAGTTGATACTGCAGGATTTGAAAAGGATATATATTATTTATATCAAAGTCAATGGAATGATGATGTAAATACATTACATGTACTTCCAACATGGAATAGAGAAGATATAGTTATAGAAAATGGAAATGTTGAAGTAAACGTATTTACTGATGCTCATAAAGTTGAATTATATTTAAATGATGAAAAGATTGGGGAGCAAACTTCAACTGAGCATACAACTGATGCTGGATATAAATATTATACTTTTGGAAATGATTCATTGTATCCAGTATTTAATGTTCCTTATGAAGAAGGTACCTTAACTGCTAAGGCTTATGACAAAGAAGGAAATGAAATTACAAATACAGAGGGAAGAAACACAGTGAAAACAACTGGGGAGGCTTCTACTGTAAGATTAAGTGCAGATAGGGATACTATTGATTCAGATGGATATGATTTATCTTATATCACTGTAGATATTGTTGATGAAGATGGCAATATAGTTCAAAATGCAGAGAACAGATTAAATTTTGAGTTAGAAGGGAATGGAAAGATTGTAGGTGTTGACAATGGAGATCAAACTGATACAGATTCTTATAAACCTACAAGTGATACAGAAGCTTCTAGAAAAGCATTAAGTGGTAAGGCCTTAGTAATAGTTCAATCAACTAAGGATGCTGGAAATATAAGATTAAATGTTTCAGGTGAGGGATTACAATCTCAATCTATAGAAATTAATACTGTAAATAATGCTGGAGAAGATAAGTTCTTAGAATCTTATGAAATAGTTAAAGACTACTATGTTAATTTAAATGAAAAGCCAGAGTTACCAAGTACAGTAGAAGGAAGATACAGTGATGGAACAACTGAGACTTTTAATATTTCATGGAATGATTATGATGAATCACAATTAAATACTCCTCAAGTATTTAAGATAAATGGTAAATTAGAAGGAACAGATGTGGCTGTAAACGTAAATGTCCATGTAATTGGTGATGTGGTTTCAATGGAAAATTACTCAACATTTACTTATGCTGGACAAACTCCAACACTTCCTAAGACTGTTAAAGGATATTTAGCTGATGGAAATGAAAGTGAAGAGTTTAAAGTGGATTGGAATTTAGAAGGCGTAGATTTCTCTGAGCCTAATACAACAGTTGAAGTTTTAGGAGAAGTATCCTTATTGGGTAAGACATATACTGTTACTTCAACAGTACGTGTAGTTGAAGCTTTAAAAGCTGCTGCTAACTTAGCTATAAATAAGGATACTAATAAAGATGTTCCTGCTTTAAGTCAAAGTTGTGTTTCTACAGCTGATAATTTAAATTCTATTAATAATGGAATAACTAATAATAGTTCAAATACAGGAGAACGTTGGACAAACTGGAATGAAAGAGATTTAACAGAGAATGGTGAACCTAAGGGTGCATATGTTCAATTAGACTGGAAAAACAAATATAATATAGATAGATTAGATCTATGGTTATTTACTGATAATATTTATGGAAGAATTCCTAAGAAAGTTGAAATAAGTTATAAAAATGAAGCTGGTGAATATGAGGTAGTTTCTCATTCAAACACAACAGAGGTATCATACCTTGCTGGAGAAACAACTTATTTCTTAGATAAAGTAATAAATACTGATAGTATTCGTGTTTATATGCAACAACCTGAAGTAGGTAAGTGTATTGGATTATCAGAGGTTGCAGTATATGAGTATGTACCACAAGTAAGTGCTAATGAAGGTAATAAATTATCTGAAATAAAATTAGATGGAAAAGCCTTAGAAGGATTTAATCCTGATACTAATGAATATACAGTTAATTTAAAAGAATTACCTAAAACTGTAGAAGCTTCAGGGGAAGAAAATGTGGCTGTAACTATATTACCAGTTCATAATAATAAATCAACAATCATTGCTTGCTCAGAATCTGGTACTAAAAACATCTATACTGTAAGTTATGTATTAGAAGAATCAGAAGAATCTGAAGGTTCAGCAGATATTAATGAGGATGGTTCTATAAATGTAGGAGATTTATCCATAGTATCTAAATATCAAGGAGAGATTATATCAGGAAATGCTTTAAGTGAAAAATCTGATATAAACAAAGATGGAGTAGTAGATAAAGCTGATATCCAAATAGTTATGGATAAAATCTTAGGAGAATAATCTTTTAAAATAAAAATAAGTTGTATAAAATGGTCTTTATTAAAATTTATTTTGATAAAGGCCATTCTCATTATAAAGAGTAAAGTTTTAGTTTTGTTAAGTGTACAGGTATATTAGAGATAATATATAATGATAAATAGATTTTTAAATATAGATTAAAAACATAAGTTAAATCTTATTAAGAAATACTTTAAATAAAAATTAAATTAGGTGAGGATAAAAATGATTAAGGTAACTAGAAGAGGATTTGATGAAAATGATAGTAGATGGTTTTCTAATAAGGAGCAAGCAAGATTAAAAAAGTCCAAAGAAGAAATTGAATGGTTAATAAGTAGAGAATACAAAATTGAGCATGTTATAAAATTTGTTGGTGATAGATATCAATTTTCAATAAGACAACGTAATGCTTTAAAAAGAGGAGCTTGTTCTTTGGAAAGTAAGATTTTAAGAAGTAAAAAAAGGCTTTTATCAGATGAATTAAAAAGTGGGTGTATAAATATAGATGGGTTTAATTTATTAATAACTCTTGAAGTGGCATTATCAGGAGGAACATTAATTATAGGTAGTGATGGATGTATAAGAGATTTAGCTGGTCTTAGAGGAACTTATAAAATTATAGATAAAACAGACATTGCTTTACAATTAATAGGAAAGTTTTTAATTAAGCATAATTGTAATAGTGTTGTATTCTATCTAGACTCTCCTGTATCTAATTCAGGGAAACTAAAGAATAAAATTTTAGAGCATTCTAGAGTTTGGAATATTAATACAGAGGTTAATTTAGTTAATAATGCGGATGTAATTTTAGAAAATTTAGATAGAGTTGTTAGTACTGATGCTGTAATTATTGATAAATGTAAAAGTTATTTTAATCTAGCTTCAGAAATAATAAGGGATTACATAAAAGATGCTAATATAGTAGATTTAGAAGACTAAACTTTATATTATATTTGAAAATGAATTTTGAAAATATAATATATAAAAGCCCTATTCTTTAAATTGATTAAGAATAGGGCTTTTATACATTAAATTTCTATCTTGATTTCCTTAAGGTAATAAAATCTTTACTAGAAACTTCACTATTGCTATTTTAGCTAATATTTTTAAATTATAATGTTTTTCTCTTTTTATGAAATAAATTCTCTTGCAAAGTTATTTATGCCTTTTTTCATTCTATTTACTTCTGAAATAGTTAAATTTCTATCTTCCTTAGAAGCTGCTACTGCAGAGCCATAGGCACTTTCTCCTTTATTGGGTCTTTTTAGAGAGTTAATTAAAGTTTCTATAGGATTTTTTAAGTCTGGAGCATTTTCCATAAGATATTTAGCTTTGTTTATATCTCTTATACCTTCTTTTAATTTTTCTAATCTAGGAGTAGAGTAGAAGGTTTTAGCTATACTATCCTTTTCTGCTGGATATATAAGAAAAGGGTCTCCAGGTTCCCAATACTTATAAGAGACATTTTCTAAAGGGTTTTCAACCCAACCATCCCATGACCAACGTAAAAAGCCATTGGTGTTTTGGTATAGGGAGTACCACATAGTAAAAGCACCTTCTGAAGGATCACTTATGGTGAAACTATTTGGATAATCTCCAGTACAGGTATATATTGTAGTTAATAATCCAAGTTCTTGTCTATGTTTAGCCATGTTTTTCATATCATTAGAATTATGATTTATATGGGATAATCCAATTGATATATCATCTATCCTATCTAAGAAAGAGTAGTCATTTCCACTTTCATAATCCATAGCAGAAGAAATTTTAAAATGCTCTCCAGATTTATTTGTTATGCTTTCAATTAAATCAACAGAAGCTTTTAAATCATCCATACTTCTTTCATCCATTGAAATATAAGTTATGTTAAACCAACCCTTTTCTTCAAGATGAGACATAAATGAAGTTAAAAATTGTGTCCAAATGTTTATCCAAAGATCACTACCAGGGTTTGGATTTATGGCTTCTTCTTTATTAGTAGCTTCATTAAAGTACTGAATTCTATTATTCCAAGGGACAATGCTATAACACTTTATTTGGCCAAAGCCCTTTTCGGGATCTAGAATTCTTAAGTCTATATTAAGTTGAATCCACTTATCAAAATGAGAGTAGTCAAATTCAAAGGTGCCATAGGAGTTTTTTCTCCACTTAATCATTGAAGGGTCACTATCATAAGATTGATGATTCCAAGCTTCATGAACTATAGTAGCTATAACACCACGTCCTCCCATATTTCTATACTCTTTAAGATTATCTTTTAAATATTTAAAATGCTTTTCTGTAAATAAATCTTCTTTGGATATTTTATAATACCTTGCTATGGTGTAAGGATGTTGCCAAAACTCAATTTGAGTATTTGTTTCCCTTGGAAGAGGTTGTACTAAGTTTAAAACTTCAAAGGAATAATCAAAAGTATAGGCTTTTTCTAATTCATCAGCAGTGACCTCAATAGAACCATTATAAATTCCAGGTTTTGCATTCCTAGGAATTTTTATATTAATCCAAGCAGAGGCTATTTTATTTTTCTCTATATTTAGTGAACCAGAATTATGAATAATATCTGGGAAAGGTTCAAGGGGAGCAGAAGGATTACTACGTCCTATATTAGCTAAGGTTTCTTTAAGCCAAGAAATCTTAATATTATTTGAAGAGATTAAATCCCCATTTTCGTTTATAAAGTCACTTGAAGAAAGGGTAACATTATTAACAGGAGAGGAGTTTGTCCACATAACAATTTTAGAATTAAGTTCATCTCCTATCCAAGCTATCTCATTCCAAGTATTTAAGTTTAATTTACTTATTTCATCATAATCCTTTTGGAGATAATGAAAGTCAGTAGAGCCAATAGAAGCACCAAGAATAGTATCTTTTTTCATAAAATAAACCTTCCTTCTTTTTCTAAAATTTAGTAATAAATACATTATAAAATAGATGTTTTAAAAATAGAACATTTAAAAAAAGTCTATTGTTAAAAGATTAAGTAAAGAAGATATTTTATATTACACAATTATATTATAATCTCATAATTTTCTAAATTTATCATATACATTATAAAGGTATAAATTAAAATAGCAGTGTTTTAGAAAAATATATTTTATATAAAAATTTTAATTAAATTAATAGGGGGGAAAATAAGTGCAAGTTAATAAACTTTCAAAAAAATCATTATCTTTAACATTAGGACTAAGTGTGGCACTAACTAACACAGCACCATTATCAGTATTAGCAAATGGATCCAAGGTAGAGGATGTTGTAGCTAGTAAGGGCCAAGATAAAATCATCATTGGAAACGAGTACATTTCTAGAGAGTTCTCTATTGAAAATGGGAAGGTATTAACAAGTGAAATAGAAAATAGTAGAGCAAACACTACTTTAGTTCCACAGGCAGGTTCAGAAGATTTTATTATAAATACAATACAAGAAAATTCTGATTTACCGGAAGAAGAAATTAATGCTCCAAAGGAAGTTTTAGATAGAGCTAACTGGAATGCAACCCTTATAGCTAATAGTGGAACAGAATATCCAGCTACAGATATTGAAAGATTATTTGATGGAGATAAAAATACTTATATAGATAGCTATAGAATAACTGGCTATCCAACATCATTAAAAATTGATTTAGGAGAAGTTAAAACAGTATCTTCATTCTCTTACCAAAAAAGACCTGGATTTACTGATGCTAATTATGGCAAAAACGGAACTATGGGAAAATATAAGCTTTATGTAAGTGAAGACGGAGAAAATTGGACAGAAGCTGGAGAAGGTGAATTTACTAAAAAAGACTTTAACCTGCATCAAGAAGGAGATCTTCACAATGTAGGGGATGTTGTTTATGGCAATTTTGATAAAACTTATGAAAGTAGATATATAAGAATAGATCAATTATCAGATGCATTAGGTAATACACAGGAGTTTTCAGGAGCAGAAATAAATTTATATTCAGATAAATATGAAAAACCAGAGGAACCAATAGCACCTAAAACTGCGATTAAATCAAGTGATTTAACAATAGATAATTCTTCTACAAAGATAGAAGATATTGAAAATGGGAAAAAGCTTACTATTTCATATGAGCCATATGAATTTAATGGAACTGAGTACAATATAGATATGGTTACTGTTCTTGAAAATGATGACCACTATATGAGATCATTTCTTGAAATCAAAACTAATAATGAAAATGCAAAGATAGATTATATTGATTTAGATCATTTTGTATTAGAGGATAGAATAAAGGATACTTTATGGTCACATCCAGATTTAGAAGATGTAACTTCCATATTAATAGGAAAAAATGAATTGATGCTAGGACAGCCTATTTATGCAAATGGTATGTTCTTTGGATCAGAATTCCCAGCTGCAGATACTGATATAGTAAAGAACGGAATGCAAATTAGATATTATAGTGGTAAAAGTTTTGAACAATTAGAAAAAGACAATCAATTAACTACAGACGGAAAGTTTGTATCATGGCAAAATGTTGTGGGAGCTGCTAATGGAGTAGATACAGATGTTGTTCAAACTGATTTCTTTGAATATATATCAGAAATAGCTACACCAACTGATTTTAGAAAGCAATATAACTCATGGTATGATAATATGCTTACAATAACTGATGAAAGTATTTCTAAATCCTTCTATGGAACAGAAAAAGGATTAACAGAAAATGGAGTAGAACCAATCGATTCTTATGTAGTAGACGATGGATGGCATAACTATAGAGATCCAGAATTTAACCCTAATATTTCAAAAGAACAAGCTGGAAATAGTATGAATAGAACTGGATTTTGGGAGTTTAATGATAAGTTTCCTAATGAGTTATATACATCTACAGAGTTAACAAGTAAATTCCAATCAAAATTTGGATTATGGCTTGGACCACAAGGTGGATATAATTTCTATGGTGGTTTTGCAAGATATTTAGAGAAAATGGGAACTGGATATGCTCAAACTAATAATGGAGTAAATGTTTGTGTCGGTTCAGACAGATATATTAAAAATTTAACAAGTCTTTTCTTGGATTACCAAAAGAGATTTGATATAGATTATTGGAAGTTAGATGGATTTGCTCTTAGACCTTGTACAAGCGAAAATCATGGACATATGGCTGGTGGACACAACAATATGTATTATACAACAGACCTATGGGAAAAGTGGACAGATGCTTGGGAAACAATGAGAGCTAGTAGAGCAGAAGAAGGAAAGGACCTATTTATAAATGCAACTTGTTATGTAAACTTAAGTCCATGGATTCTTCAATGGGTAAATACTGTATGGATACAAAATTCACAAGATACAGGACATGCTGGTACAGGTTCAAGACATCAACAAAAAATAACTTATAGAGATGCTGTTTATCATGATATTTATAAATCAAACCAAATTCAATTCCCTGCAAAGAATATATATAACCATGAGCCAATATATGGTGTATCTGATGGAAGTTTTGCAACTACAGAAGATTTTAGAGATTTCTTATTTGCTAATGCAGTTCGTGGAACAGCATTCTGGGAATTATATTACTCACCATCAATAATGGATGATGAAAAGTGGAAAGTTAATGCAGATGTTTTAGACTTTGTAGAAAGTAATTTTCATATTTTAGAAAAGGCTAAGTTATTCGGACACAGAGCTACAGAGGGTGTTTATGGATATTCTGCATGGGATGGCAATGAAGGTATAGTTTCATTTAGAAATCCAACTGGAGAGACTAAAGAGTATACTTTAAAATTAACTGATATAGTAGGAGTACCAAAGTCAGTATCAAATCTTAAAGGAAATCAAGTATTACCATATAAAGTTGGTGATATAGAATCAGTATCTTATGGAGATAGCATAACTGTAACTTTAGAGCCATATGAAACTAGAATACTTCAATATGGAAAGGTAGATAATAAAGCTTCTGAAATAGTTTCTGCTAAGGTAACTGGAGAAAATGAAATAACTATTAAGTATAATGAGCGTGTTGAAAATGGAGAAGGAGTTTATTCAGTTGAAGGAAATGAAATTACTGAGACTAAATTATTAGATGATTATAGAACAGTTGTTATAAGTACTTCTAATAAACTTCAAGGAGAGGCTAAATTAAATATTAATGGAGAAAGAGATGCTCTTCAAAATCCACTTACAACAAGCTTAACAATTCCTGTTTATAATAATGGAAAAATTGTTTCAGTAAAAAGTGGAGAGGAATTAATAGGAGGAGAAAATATAAATAAGAAGTATAATGGAAATTCAGACACATACTTCTTAGAAATGAATAAAGCTTATGAAGTTGATACAAATGAAAGCTTTAAAGGAAAAACTGACTTTGCAGTATCTATGGCTATTAACACTACATCATCTAATGTAAACTTATTAAGTCAAGGAGAGGAAATAAAGCTGTCAATTGATGAAGAAGGATATGTAAACTTTAAAGTTAAGGATTTAAATCTTACTTCAAAGTCAGAAGTAACCACTGTTACAGAAAAGGCTCATGGAACTTTTGGAACTAATGAATATGTAGAAACTTCAACTGAATCAACTTTTGTTGGTAAAGTAAATGATGGCAAATTACATCATATATCTGCAGTTAGAGAGGTTAATGGAGTTCTTAAAGTTTATATTGATGGTGAATTAATGAATTCTGTATATGATAAGTCATTAATAAATCAAGAGATAAATGGTGGAACAATTATGGTTTCTGATAATAACTTTACTGGAGTTATGGGAGATATTGAATTAAGAAATAGTTCAATATACTATGATGAAGCAAAAGAACTTTATAATTCTTATGAAGGTTCTGACATAATTGAGTATAGCAGAGAAAATTGGGCTACAAGTGCTTGTTCAGAAATGAACCCAACAAGTGGAAATGATGGTCCTGCTTCATATGCTATTGATGGAAATGAATCTACTTTGTGGCATACAAATTATGTTGGTGGAGATACTCATGGTGGAAATCACTGGCTTTCTGTAGATTTTGGTGAAGAATTAGACTTTGATACAGTTAATGTATTATCTCGTGGAAAAGAAATAAATGGTTCAATTAAAGGATATAAGCTAGAGGCTAATATAAATGGAGAATGGACAGTTGTTAAAGAAGGAGAATTCACAGATGGAGTTGAAGAAAAAATAGAGTTAGATGAAGCTATAAAAGCAAATGGAATTAAATTAACAGCCCTTTCTACATTTAATGAACAAAACTTTGCAGCTGTAAGAGAAATAAGTGTTACTAAGAAGGATAGAGTAGCAACAGAGGATGAAATAAATGAATTAAAAGCTTTAGTTAAGGAAATAAATAAAGAGGATTATACTAAAGCAACAGCTAATAGATATATTAATATAGCACAAAAAGTAAATGCTTTAGATAAGATTAATTTATTACAACTAGATAGATTAAGAAGTGATTTAAATAAAGCTTATGAAGGATTAGTAGAAGCTAGAGAATTAAATAAAACTTTAGTGGAAGCTGGTAAATTAATTAAAGAGGATTATACAATTGAAAGCTGGACAGTGTTTGAAAAAGCATTAAATCATGCAAAAGACTTAAACAATGATATAGAAGCTACTAAGGAAGGGGTAGATGAAGCTACATCAAGATTAAAAGATGCTATTAATTCTCTTGAGGAGGTTAATAATGAAGGAGAAATAGTTACTGGACCTGTAAATAATTTTGAGGCTTCAGAAATAGCTAAGAAGAACGTAACTGTTACTTGGAGTGCTCCTGAATCTACAAAGGGGCTAGAGGGATATGTTCTTTACAGAGATGGAAAAAAGGTAGCTGAAATAGGTTTAGAAGAAACATCATATAAATTTAAAGGATTAAACAGACATACAATTTATAATTTCAAGATTGCTGCTAAATATTCTAATGGAGAACTTTCAAAGAAGGAAAGTATAACTTTAAGAACTGCTAGATAATAAAGAGTAAGTGGCTGTATCAAAATAAAAATATAAAACTTATAGATAGGTTTTAAGAATTAAGCATATTCTTTCTTTTTATACTATCTATAAGTTTTCTTATTTATATATCCACCTTTATTGATTTTAAATAAAGATTATTTTTAAGTAAGAAATATTTTAAATAGCTAATAATTAATTATGATTAGAAAATTTAAATTTTTCTTTTGATATTAGAATAGAGCCTAATTTGTAAGTTTTAAATTTAAAGAAAAATTTCTACTGTACAATATAGTAGTAAACTATTTTTATAAGTTAAGCTAAGTCTATTATAATATTTCTAATACTTCTACAGTATAGTTTCCACCAGGAGCTTCAACTTCTACTACATCTCCAACCTTTTTACCCATTAGGGCCTTTCCTAAATCTGATTCTATACTTATACACATATTTTCTAAATCTAAATCCATAGTTGTAACTAAAGTAACAACATCCTCATCATCATCTTCAACAAATTTAATTCTAGCTTTGCTGTTAAGACCTAGTGTAGATTTATCATTACTTTCTTCATCAACTATTATTGCTGTTGAAATCATAGTTAAAAGGTATTGTATTCTATTATCATTTTCTCTATAGTTTCTACAAGCCTCTTTATATTCAGCGTTTTCTGATCTATCACCATGGGCTGCTGCCTCAAGTTTCTCTTTCGCAATCTTTGCTCTAACAACAGACATTCTATAGTCTAATTCTTCTCTTAACTTTCTAACGTTTTCCTCTGTCAAATAATTATTCATAATAAAATCTCCCTTAACTCTTAATTCTTTATTTTATCATTATACAACATCTACATAAATTTTAAAGGTGTTAATTAGGAAATAGGGTAGTATTTATAGGTCTTTATATTTAAAGATAGAAAAAAACTTTATTTAAACTTATTTTAAAGGAGAAAATATAGCTTTTTATGCTTTAGTGACGGAGTTGTGACGGACTTTTTTTACTCCTATATAATAGGGAAAATAAAAAAATAGTATAAAAAAAACACATTTATTAAATACCCTATATATAGTGAGTGAAAAATAGCCAAAGTCTGACAAGGGTTGGCTAAAGCTAGTCATACCAAGGTTTTAGAGTATGCCGGACTTTTTGAAAGTCCGTCACAAACTCAAAAATTAAAAGGTTAGTAATGAAAATTGAAAATATGGTTCAATATAGTTATATATGAATTTATATACTTTAATTTTAAAAATATTTATTATTTTTTAAATTTAATTTAAATTTTGTTGACTTAAATTTTGAAATATGTAAGTATATATAAGGATTTATATTTTAAAGGGGGAAATAAAGTGAAAAGTTTATTAAAGGAGAAAATTTCTATTTTTAAAGTTCCTATTATATTGTGTATAGGAATATTTTTAATTATATCTCTTAATAGAAGTATTTATAAAGATAATAAAGAAGACTTTAAAGAAAAATACATAAAGACTGAGAGTGATTGTAATGCTTTAGAGTTAGAAAATAACAAGGCAAAGGAAAGAAAAGATTCTTATATGGAACTTAAAAATAAGTATGATGAGTTAAGCAAGGAATACTCTGATTATGAAGAAAATACTTCAAATGTTTTAGATAAAAAGATAGAAGAGCTAAAAAGAGAGATAGGAGAATAATTTAATATGAAAAATGGTTTAAAGAAATTATTCAAGAAGCTACCAGGGGTAAATGGAAAATGCAAAAAAGTTATGAGTGCATATTATGGAATTTTTATTTTCTTTAGTATAGTAGCTTTTTTAACTAAAGGAAATGGAAGCAATGTAGCTTTAGGTCTCTTTTTGATACTTTTAGTTTTACCATCTATAGCAATTGGTTTTAAAAATATAAAAAGATTTAGTAGAAATGAAAAGTTAAATTATATAGTTTATCCAGGTATATTTATAATTCTTATATTTGTTAATGTTAATAGTGGTTTAAGTAATAATAAAAATTTTCAAAATGATGCTTTAAAAGAATTAGGAATAAATGAAAGTGAATATAAAGAAACAATAGAGAGATATGAAAATTTAAAGGGTGAATTAAAAAATAATACTATTAATAAAGATCAGTATAAGTTAGAAGAAAATGATTATAAAAAACTTGAAAGCTCTTATGAAAATTTAAAAGTTGAAACAGCTAAAAAAGAAGAGGTTTATAATGAGCTTTTAAAGAAGAAAGCTGAAAAAGAGGAACAAGAAAAAATAGCAAAAGCTGAAGCTGAGAGAAAGGCAAAGGAAGAGGCAGAAAAAGCAAGAATACAAAGAGAGGATGAGGTGAAAAAGGACTCTTCAAATAGTAACCAATCAAGTAATAGAAATAATCAATCAAACAATAAAAACAATGGAACATTTAAGCCAAATGGGGGTACAGCTAGTCATGATCATAGAACAGGCTATGATAGTCCAAGTAGTGATCCTAATAAGCCACAAGCAACCTCAGACTATGGGTATGTAGCTAGTGGAAATAATTATATTCACAAAACTCCAGATTGCAAGTTTATAAGAGGAAAGCAAACAAGCAGAGTAAGTGTAAGTGCTAGTGGAAAACATACTTGTAATTGTTGGCGTTATTAAAAGGTAGATTAAAACTACCTTTTAATTTTATATTTAATTATAAATATATAGTTAATACAAGGAATTGGACAATTATACGTAGAGATTTTATAATAAGAATATATTATTGGTTTTTATAGAAATTTTTGAGAGAATTACGGAGCTTTTTATAATAAATGATTAAAAATCTTAGAGATAAAGGAGAATTTTAGTGGGCTTTAATAAATTTATAGATAATGATGATAGGAAAATTGAAGTTGAATTAAAAAAAATAATATCGATTAATAAAGATTTAAAAGAAGAAAAGGAAAATAACATAAAAAATAGAGAAATAAGAGAGATAAAGAGAAATTGTTTAATAGATGAATTAGGTAGATTAAAGGAATCTTCTAAAGAAGCTGTAGAGGGATTAAATAGCTTTAGTGATTTTAAGAAATATATGCATATAGAAAGAAATGTTCAAAGTAAGCTTGAGGAGTTAATAATAAATGCTTCTGAAAGTAATAAAGCACAACTAATATTAGTTTGTGGTAGTGTAGGAGATGGTAAATCTCACATAATATCCTATTTCAAAGATAAATATCCAGATACAATATCGATGTTTAAGTTACATAATGATGCTACAGAAAGTTTAGAACCTAATCAAACTTCTATGGATACTTTAAATGATGTATTAGATGAGTTTAGTGATGAAAAAATTAATTCAAGCAATCAAAAGTTTATATTAGCTATAAATCTTGGAACTTTAAATAACTTTATTGACTCTAAGTATGGTTCAAGATTTACTAAATTAAAACAATTTGTAGATAAAAATAAAATACTTGAACAAACCATAGTAGAAAATGATTTTGATTCAGAGAGTAATATTCAATTTGTGAATTTTTGTGATTATCATCTTTATACAATAAAAGACGGTAAAGTTAAATCTGAATACATAAAAGAGTTACTTGAAAAACTGACTAATAAATCAGAATTAAATTATTTTTATAAGTCGTATAAAGAGAATTGTACAAATTGTTCAATTTCTAATAGATGTCCAATAAGAGCTAATTATGATCTTTTAAATAGTGAAGAGGTTCAAGAAAGTATTATAGAATTAATTGTTCAAGTAATAATAAAAAACAAAGCTATAATATCAACCAGAGCTTTATTGAATTTCTTACATGATATATTAATATCTAGAACCTATATAGATATTAATTCCCCAATATTTAAGCAAAAAATATCAAGCTTAAAACCTGAAGAATATATAAATTCTTTAATGCCTAATATATTATTTAGCCATAAAGAACTATCATCAATATTCGAGGGATTAAATAAATTAGATCCATTAAATATAAGAAATGAAGAGTTGGATGATTTTGTGATTAAATTTAATAACTCAGTAAATCTAATAGAATTATTTGATGAAAATATTGATTATCCAAAAGGTTTTTTAGGTACTATTGAAGAGTTAGATTTTAATGATAAGCAAGTAGTAAATAAAATAAGAATTGATTTATTAAAACTATTTATTAGAAGTTATTTACTATGTGGTAAAAATGATGTCTTTTCATTAAATGATGATATTTATGATGAGTTTATAAGAAATCTTTATTATTGGAATAAAGGTGAGAAAGGTAAACTTAAAGATTTATATAGTTTTATAAAAAATGGAATTTTAAAATGGAATGGAGAAGCTGATAAAGATAGTATAAACATTTTTATTGGAAAAAATCAAAATAAATACAAGGTTAGTGAAGAGATTGAATTTAAAGCGGATATAAGCAATTTACCTAGTAATAAAGATAGTGAATTAATAAAATTCTTAAATACTATGGAAATTAAATTTAAGAGTGATAGTTTAGAAAATTCAGAAACTATTGATATAGATTATTCATTATATCAATTATTAAAAAAGGTTATTAAGGGTTATAGACCAAATAAGAAGGACAAGAATCAATTTGTTAAGTTCATTGAGTTTATAAACAAGTTAGAGGTTGCTGGTTCTCAAAATGAAAATCTTTTATTTACAGAAAAAAATAGAGATAATAATAAGAAATATAGATTAGAATATGATGACCAATTTGAAATTTATAGATTTGTGGAGATTTAAGCATGAGTGAATTTAATGATTATAAAATAGATTTAAAAGAGTTTAAAGATGGATTTAAGTTTACAGAGAAGGGATTAACTCATAAACAAGGATCTAGATACAAGCTTTTACCATATGCAGCTAATGAAAAGACATTAGTTGATGATTTTTCAGGGGTTCTTGGAAGTTTTTCAAGACTTATTTCAAATAAACAAATAGAAGGTACATTTAATTATGATGAGTTTATAGAAGAGGTTGCTGAACAGGTTGGTGACTATGAAGGAAATTTAAGTGAAGAGACTTTTAAGGATATAATAAGAACAATGTTTATAGAAGATGGAAAGTTAGTTAACTTTGACATTAAAACATTAAATTATATAAACTCAACAAAAGCAGATGAAAAGATAGCTAGCTTTTTATATTCAGTACTGTTTGATGAAAATATAAAGAAAGAAGCACTAAGCCATTATGATACTGAAGTAAACAATATATTATATAAATTAGTATTAAAATCATTGCCAACTTTAAAAGAAAAAAAATACTCAATGGGTGGATATAATTGCTATGTTCCTTATGTAAAAGAAATGTTTATAAAAGATTTTAGATTTTTAATAAAACATGAAGAGTTATATAAGGATTCATTAAAGAGGTTATTAGAATACTACTATATGTTTTATATATCCCAATTGAGTATAAAGTTAGATAAATTTGAAAATGCTGAATTAGATAAAATAGAAAAAGTTTACTATACATTATCTTGGGAAAGTACTTCAAAAAATAGAACTGCTTATAGATTGGGATGGGAGTTATTAAAAGGTAAAGTTAATTCGTTATTTTCACATGCTGTAGCATTAGAACTGTTAAACACAAATGGAGATGAAAATCAACTTGGCTATTTGGAGTTAGCAGAAGCTTATAATTTAATGGATAAAGATGAAATAGAAGAAAGTTTAAGAGAAGTTGTAAATATATATCAAAGTCAGATAAAGGATATCGATTGGAATGAATTTAAACCAACCTCAAAACAAAGTTCTGTTAATGGATTCAACGAAGTATATAGACTTTATGACTCGTTAGAATATCAATTTAATAAAGGAACAAGAAAAAGAGCATATGATGCTTATAAAAATTGGTTTGTAAAATTTGTTGAAAAGAACTTTGGAAAGAGAAGAGGGGCATTAGGATACAATTTAAATATGACAGAAGATGATATAATATTAATGACCAAAATTTGTATTAATGATAAGAAAAAGCTAAAATTAAATATTTTATTTGAGGAATTTGAAAAAAGAGGAATATTTTTTGATAGAGATTCAAGTAAAAAAATAATTCAGCTTTATGAAAAATTAAACTTACTAGAAAAGAAATCAGATAGTGGGGATGCACAATATGTTAGATCAGTTTTATAGTTATTTATCAGAAAGAATTTTAGAGTTTTTTAAAGATAATCCTTTAAATTCAGGAGCAAAATATAATATTCAATTTGAGACTGAGGAACAAGTAAGAAATCTATATAATGTTTTAAAGGAAAATACTTTAAGTGAAACTTATGAATACAAAGATGAAAATGGAAATGTTAAGTACAAATCATATAAATTAAATTTTCATAATGGTAAAGAATTAATAGTTGCTGCTACTATTGATAATGTTCAACCAGACTTTTTAACAAGACTTAGAAATATGGTTGGACATGAAACAGGATATGAGAATAAGGGAATACTATTTATACACAATACAACTTTAGATAGTATTGTTGGGGGAACAGAATCTTTTTCAAAAGAAGGTATGCCATTTCATGTAAATTATATACAAAATAATATTAAAGAAAAAATTTCAAACAATAATTTTAGTAAAGTAGATAAAGTTATTGTTGAAAAAGACTTGGAAAGAAAAAAAAGTTCACTATTTCAAGATAGTAATTCAATTTTTGAATATAGAGAAATATTAGAAATAATAAATAAAGGTTATATAGATAAAAATGAATATAGAAATTTTGGATTGTTTTATGATAGCAAATTAGGGGAATTATCAGGAAAAGAATTAGAAAATAAAATAAATGAAAATGCATTATATTTTGGTAGAGTAGATGAGATTCATAACTATGGTAATCCAGAAACTCAATTAGAGAAATATTTTGATGATAAAGGTATTGATAAGTTAAAAGAGGCTAATTGGAAAGATGTTGAGTATAAGTATGTAATAAAATCTGTTGAAGATAAAAAACAAATAAAACCTCTAGAATATATAGGAGCTTCTGTTGAATGGGATAAAGAAGAAGGCACTTCTAAGGCTAAATCAAGAACTAGAAATATAATAGTTTTTAATGAAAATAACTTAGAAGAAATAAATTTAGAATTTACATTTGACGATAAGCTAAAAAAAGAATATATTCATGAAAAAGGAATAATTGGCGACCTAAAAGCTACCACTTCAGGTAGGAAATTAAATGTAACCTTAAAGGTAGATGAATTCAAATCAAACTTTTATAAAGTAGTTTATAAACCAGAAAAAATGAAATTCGAATTTAAAATAGTTGTTTTAAATTTTAATAAAAAATACTTAGAGGCAATAAAATCTAAATACACATTGGTTGTTAAGAAGAATGAAAGTTATATTTCTATAAATACAAATGATTCAACTATTATATTTAATGAGTTTGAAAGTAATAAATCAGAATATGAATTAACTTCTAATAATGAACAGATAAATATACTTTCAGATGAGTTAGTAGAAGTTAAAATAGCAGATAATTTTAACTATGAAAATGATGAGGAACTTATTAGATTTACAGCAAAGATTGAAAATGATATTGTACCGTTTGGAATAATTGGGACAAGTCAAGTGCTAGAGTATGCAACAGGTATGAAGGTATGGAAACTTAAAAGAGAAAAAAAGGCTGATTTTAAGTCTATAGGTGATAACAAACTAGAGTTTGGAACAAGAGAATATTTAACAAGAGATGAATTTAGAAAAAATCTTGCTTTAGAAAAAGAGATTATAGAAAAAGAAGGCTTTTGCTTTATTGAAACTACAGAAGGATTAGAGAAAAATGAAATATTACTATATTCTGAAGTTAGAGAAGCTTACTATAAAATTTTAGAGTATTATAAAAAATCTAGAAGATTACCTAGTTTAACATATTTAAATGATGATTTGAAATCAATATATAAGGATTTCATAATTGTTTATTTAGAAGCATTAAATTCAATAAATGAAGGTGAGTATTTAAATAAAGAACAAAAGAATTTATTTAAATTAGGAGTGATAAAAAGAGAAATAGAAGATAAAGAATTAATATTTACTCCATTACATCCTTTAAACATAGCATATCAATTAAAAATAAATGATGAACTTGGTGGCGAGGAGTTATCAGATGAAATCATTAAGAGGTTTACTTCAACTTATCTTTTACCTTATATAGTTGGAGAAGAAAATGAACTGTATATTCCAATGGAACAATTACATTCTCCAGAGTGGAAATATTATGTTGATGAAAAATTACCAAGATATAAAGGATCTAGGGAGTTTGTATCTAAGCTTGTTACAGAAAAAATCGAAGAGTTTGTAGGCCATTTTAGATATTTATTTAACATGTCTGAAAATGCAGCAATTAGAATAAATTTAATAAACACAGGAGATAGTAAGGAAATTCTTCAAGGAATTTTTAAGTATTACACAAAGAGACTTAAATCAGGAAATAATGTATTACCAATAGATTTATTTATATATTCAGATGAAAATATAACAAATGCTTTTGAAGAAGTTGCTTTTAATGAAAACATAGCGAGTATAAAAGGATTATATGGAATAGATTTAAAAGTAGACAACATGTCAGAGGAGGATGTACTTAATCTTTATAGAGAAAAAGTACAATTCTATACAAAAAAAGTTGAAGATGGAATAGAATATGCTCATATTACATTCTTAGAGATGAGTGAGGATGTAAGGACTATAACATCAAAAATGAGTGATATACCATCAGGAGTAATATTAAATGGTGAAATCTCTGGAATTCCATCAGTATTTTTAGGTGATGCATATAGAACTGGATTTGGTACTAAATACGCAAATACTGATACTGATTTAATGAATGTTGCTATGAAACTTAATGCTCTAAATACAGCTTCTAATGGAGAGCCTTTTAATAGTGATCAATGTAAAGCAATTTCAGTTCCTAATAAAAGTAAAAGTTCATTAGATGATATATATAATGCAAGTCATTGGGTAACATTTATAAATCCAAAGGTTGATTTAAACTTTTTTAAAAATGATCCTGATGCAAAAGATTTGTTAATAATACATTACAGTGATCAATATACAACAGCAGGAGGATATGATGCAATAACTGTAACTAGAAAATCAACTCCGTATCAAAGAGTAATTGAAGAATTCTTAAACAAGAATGAAATAGAAAATTCCGAAGAGTACTCTCCAATGATAATAAATATGTTTAATGCTATAAATGGAGATTGGTTATTAAGATTATTATCAAGTAAATCACATTTTCCTAAGGAAAAAATAAGTATACTTTCAGCTATTAAGTTAGCATTAGCTAAGTTTAAAAATGAAAAGATAATATGGGTACCAATATCGTTAGAAGAGATTTTAAGAGTTTCTGGAGGGGTAGGACTAAAACAATCAGAAGGATTTTTCTCAGTTAAAAACTTAGGGTTTGATAATAAGGGTGCTACAAGTGATGATATATTAATGGTTGGAATAGAAGAAAAAGATGAAAAAGTATTTGTTCATTATTATCCTATAGAAGTTAAAATTGGTATAAATGATGATGGATACATAGTAAAGGGTATAACACAAGCTAAAAAAACAAAAGGACTTTTAAAGGAAACATTATTACCTAAAGATGGTGAAATACTTTCAAATACAAAGAAGGTATATAGAAACTTCTTGATGCAATTAGTAGTATCAAGTGCAGAAAAATTAAATCTATATGGGGTTTCTAATAATCAGAACTGGGAAAAAGTAATAGATTCTGAATTAAGAAGAAAGCTATTAAATGAAGATTATCAAATAGTAGATTCAATGGATAAAGTTTTGGGACAAGCTGCTGTGGTATCCTTTAAAAGAGGAGTAACTAAAAATATTTCTGAAATAACTGAAGATGTTATGGTTATAGAAATGGCAGAAGAAGATGGAATTCAATTTATAACTAAAACAGTTAGTGAAATTGAAGATTTAATTTCTAAAGTTGATTTTTCAGAAGTAGAAAATATTGAATATATACCTGAGCAAAGTGTAGAGATCAAAGAAACTATTGAGAATACTGATGAAGATGTGGTAATTAGAAATGATTTTTATAAAGAGAACACAACTGGAGAATTACTTGAAATAAGAGAAAATATTTTAGATGATTATAAAGAAATACCAGGTAATTTAAATAGTAAAGTTGAAGAAAGCAGAAATATGGAAATAATATTTGGAACTAATGAGAAAAACAATAAAAAAATCATTCTTTATCCAAATGATACAAATAAAGTTCTTCATACTAATACGGGAATAATAGGAACTATGGGAACTGGTAAAACTCAATTTACTAAGTCAGTAATTACTCAAATTCATAGAGAATCAAAGAATAATGTTGATGGAAAAGAGATTGGAATTCTTATTTTTGACTATAAAGGAGATTACAACAAGTCAAAAGAAGATTTCATAGAGACTACAGGTGCCAAAGTTTTCGAGTTATATCATTTACCGTTTAATCCATTATCAGTTGTAAAAGGTCCAAATTCAAAACCAATGCTTCCTCTTCACACTGCTAATAGTTTAAAAGAAACTATTGCCAAAGGATTTAGACTTGGTAATAAGCAAGAAACACTATTAAGAGAGCTTATAATGGAAGCTTATGAAAAAAGGGGAATTATAAAGAATAATCAAGAAACTTGGGATAAACCAGCACCAACATTAAAAGATGTTTATGATGTTTATGAATCAAGAGAGGACTTGAAAAAGGATGATAGTTTATATTCTGCATTAAGCAATCTTATAGATTTTGAAATATTTGAACCAGATCCATTTGAGACTAAAAGCTTATTTGAACTTATAGATGGAGTTACAGTAATAGATTTATCAGGATATGATGAAGGAATACAAAATCTAGTTGTAGCAATTACATTAGACTTATTCTATGCTCAAATGCAGGCTGGGGGACATAGTAAGATAGAAGGTCACTTAAGACAGTTAAATAAAATAATATTAGTAGATGAAGCAGATAACTTCTTAAGTAAAGATTTTACAGCTTTAAAGAAAATACTAAAAGAAGGTAGAGAATTTGGTGTAGGAACAATACTTTCAACACAATTATTAACTCATTTCTCAACAGATAAAAATGATTATGCTAACTATATATTAAACTGGGTTGTTCATAGAGTTGATGATTTAAATAATAGAGATGTAAAAAAATTATTTAATGCTCAAAGTAAACAGGAAGAAGATAAGTTGGTAACAACTATTAAAGGATTAGCTAAACATCATAGTTTAGTTAAAATAGGTGATAGTGAAAGACCATCATTTATGAAAGACCTAGCTTTTTGGGAATTATAAAAATTAGAAATATATAGGCTATTTTAAAATAGCCTATACAAAACAACTTTACATAATATTTATGGAGGTTTAAATTTTAGGAGGAACTATGAGAGAGTTTGACGCGATTAAAATTGATGAAATAAAATTAGATAATAACACTGAAAATAGCAATATATATATATTAAAGGTTTCTTATTCTGATTTAGACAAATTGTTTAAAATTGGTAATATATCTATAAATAGAGAAGTAGAAGAAGAACGAGCAAAAAAAATGTCAGAATATATAAAAGACAAAAATTCATTTTATCCAACTATTGTAGCAGCTACAAACACTAAAAATCTAATAAATTATAATGAAAATTTAAAGACAATAAGCGTAAAGTTATTAGGAGAAAATGATAAATTTATTGTTATAGATGGACAACATAGATTTAAATCAATAGTTGGACTAACTGAAAAGTTTGATAATAGATATCAAAGTGTATTATTAATAGATAATATAAATGATTTTCAACAAAGAAAGATTTTTATTGATATAAATGATACGCCTAAAAAAGTAACTACGGGTACTAAATTAAGATTTAAAAAGAATATAGAGAATTATATAACATTGAGTTTTTTAAATTTTGATGAAGATATTTTAGATTACATTGATATGGATGAAAATCAGGCAGGTAAAAATGAGACAATTCCTTATAAATATTTATATAGATTCAATGAAAAACTTTTAAAGGTTTTAAGTAATAATTTCAATAAAGAAAAAATTTTGCTTTCAGAAATAGACAATACTTATATGGAAGATTTACTATTAATTAATAGTAAAATTAAAGAACTAATAGTTGATGAATTGAAAAATGAAAGTATTATAAAATATGAAGTTTTTTACATAGAATTAGGGTTAAAATGTTCTAATGAATTAAATAGATATTTTAGTGAAAATAAAAAAATAGATGAAACAAAAATAGGTGAAATAATACAGAAAGTAGATAATATTAAAATTTCTATAAAAGATATATCAGATAGATTTTTACAAAAAAAATGTAAAAATCAAAGTGATAGAAAAAACGCTATAGAAGAAATTTTAGGTGAATATTGGGGGTAAATAATGAGTTTTAATTTTTTAATTAAAAATAGTGAAATTAATAGTAAAGACGATATAAATACTATAATTTCAAGAATAACATCTTCATTTGGAAACAATATTGAAGGAAATATCATTTTAGAGAGTGAAAATTGTCTAGTTAAAAATATAGGGGAAAATAAATACTTAGAATGTTATAAAATAAATATAAATGAATCTGATAATCCTATAAAAAATGAATATTTTATAAATATGTTAAATATAGATGAGACTGAAAAGAATACAGTTATTGAAGTTATGAGTTCAGATAGATTATATAAAGATAATTTAGTTGTCTTAGACTTATTATCTCATGAATTTATAAAAAAAGAATTAGAAAATTTATTAAAATTTGAAGAAAATTTAAAAGCTTATTTTGTTTTATCTTTATTAAAAGAATATGAAGAGCAAGTATATAATATAATAGATAGCTTTAAGACTAAGGAAAATTTAATTGAATTACCACAAAATATTAAATATAATCTTCAAAAAATAGAACTAACTAAAATTGTAGAATTTATTATAGAAAACCCTTTAGGTGGAAAAGAATATGAAATATATTATAATGAATATTTAAAGAATAAAGATGAAGATCTTTCTAAAATGAGAGAGATTTTTAGAAAAAATATATTTTCAGAGTTAAAGAGCGATTTAGAAACAAGTCGAAGTAAAATCAAAGAATATAGAAATATATTAAGTCATAATAGATTTTTAAATTGCAATTTAATAAAAGATAAACACTGCGCTGAAATTAGTTCCATATTAGAAAAAATGATTAAAATAAATAATAAAACACTTAAAGAACTATTATGTACTGATGAGGTGGAAAATGAACAAAATGATAAAAAAGAAAGGCTAACTTTAATATTAAAAAATCAAGAAGAAGTAAATTTAGAGATTTTAATAATAAAAATACTAGCAGAGCTTGGATATATATATATAAAAGATAACATTAAAAGAAAAGATGATTTATATGAATATGAGACTGAAGAAAAAGATTTAAGTCTCAAAATAAGAAAAATATCTGAAAATTCAATTAATAATATTTATTTATTAGACATAAAATTTAAATTATCCAATGATAATAATTTAAATTTAAATGAAACTTTAATATATAAACTTAAAAACTTTGAAGTTATAATATGTTTTGATAGTTTGAGTAGATCTAATTCATTAATTCTATCAGACAAATTAAGTATTTGTGAAAATTTATTAAGAAAATATATAAGTATATTTCAGTATATTGAAGGAATAAATAATAATAATAATAAAGATACTATGTTTGATTCAGTAAGAATTGGACATGGAGGTAAAATATTTAATACAGTTTATGACTATGATTTTATTGAATTGATAAAAGTAATTGAATCACCTAATAATACAAGCAAAGGTATAGATAATTTAAAAAAAGAATTAGGAAAAGCAATAAAAGATAATAATTTTTCTAAAATAGAACTATTACTAAATAATATGTTAGTATACAATACAGAATTAAAAACTATAATGAGTAATTGGTGTGAATTATATAAATATAGAACTAGAATAGTACATTGTCAAGTAATGTTTTATAGTGAGTTACCTAAGATAAAAGATAACATAAATAAAATAAAATCTATTATTGAAAATATATTAACTGAATATATTAATGAAGTTTGTAATTTTGTGTATCAACCATTAGAATTACAAATATTAAAAATTGACAAAAATATTAAGGATAAAAATAAATTAGATTTAATATTTATAAAAGATAATTCAGTTTATAGAATTGAAAATTCATTTCTTTTTAGAATTAATTATATAATAAATAGCATTTTAGGACAAGAAAAAGAAGAATATGTTTATTCATTAGAAATTTTAAAAGAAAAAATAAAATATAATATTACTGAATTAGAGAATTTTATAAAATGCGAAAATTTTGAAATGGAAATTTCGAAGATATTGGAAAAATTAGGTTTGTGTAATTATGCTGATTTTAGAATTATATCTAGTGAGAAACAGAAGTTAGAAGAGAAAATAGGGAAATTATTATCTAGTATAGATAATAAAAAAATCTAAAAAATTCTAATTAAATATTTTTTTTGAGTTAATTAACATTTAGAAAATAACAAATAAAAATAAACTTCTTCTTAAATAAAAGAAGAAGTTTATTTTTATAAATTTAAAATATCAGTTATTGATAATGATTTATTTAAACTAATTCTAATAAAGTGATTAGTACAATTAGCTTTTCCAATCTCTTGTATAACGTATGATGGTTCACCAATTCCACAAGCTGAACCTGCTGAAATAGCTACTTTGTCAGCTAAATTCTTTATTAGCATTTCATTTATTACATTTGGTATAATCATACCTATTACACCTGGTATTTTATTTTCTGGATCTCCTAAAAACTCTATTTCAGGATACTTTTCTTTTAAAATATTTTTAGTTTCTTCTTCAAGCTTAAGTATTTTTTCTATATAATTATCCATGTCTCTTTTTGCAATTTCACAAGCTTTTCCGAAGCCTACTATATTATGAACTGCATGTGTTCCAGCTCTATATCCAAATTCTTGTTGACCACCATGTATAAGAGAAGTCATTTTGTAATTATTAAAACTTTCTTGTCTTATAAAAGCAGCACCAACCCCTTTTGGTCCATAAATCTTATGGGCAGAGAATGATAGGAAGTCTATAGGAGTTTTCTTTACATCTATAGGAACTTTCCCTAATACTTGTGTTGCATCAGAATGGATAAGTATATTATTTTCTTTAGCAATCTTAGAAAGTGAATCTATATTATTTAAAGATCCAATTTCATTGTTACCCCATATAAAAGAAGCTAAAATAGTATTTTCTTTTATAGAATTTTTAAAGTTTTCATCAGTAACTTGACCATATTCATTAACAGGCAAGAAACTTACTTCAAATCCTCTATTAATTTTTTTAGTGTTTTTCTTCTTTTTTAAAAATTGGCTTGCAATTGTTTTATCTGGATTATTCCAAAATACATCACCATTTAAAAACTTACATGTTTGTAAAACTGATTTATGTTCTACAGTAGATGTTATAATATGATTTCCTTTATTTTCATAAAATTTAAGATAGTCAGAAACACCTTTTATAATCATATTATTACTTTCAGAAGCACCACTTGTGAAAATAATTTCTTTTGGGTTTGCATTAAGTAAATTAGCTACTTGCTCTCTAGCCTTTTCTACAGCTTTTTCTGCATTAACAGCTAATGTGTAGTGTCTACTAGAAGGGTTACCGTATTCTTCTTTTAAATACGGTAACATTGCTTCTAAAACTTCTGGGTCAATTGGAGTAGTAGCACTATTATCTAGATATATCATATACTAGCATCTCCTTCATCAAGTATCTTAGTTATAAATTTTTCTAAGTTACCCCCTGAGTATTTATATTTATTATAAAGAAGTTCAGCACCTCTATCCATATGAAGCTTCATATAAGTAGGATAGTAGTCATCATCTGAAATATGTCTTCCTAAGTTCATTTCAATAAGAGCTTTGAATATAGCATCAAATTCACCAGTAACAGTAGCTCTTTGTAGTTCAAGTCCATTTATATCCTTGCTTTCATATTCTTCAATAGGTGTTTCATGATTTAGGGACATAGAAACGGCTATTTTACTTAATGCAAAGGGCTTAAGATTTGAACTTCCACCTAATTCTTCAAATATTTCTTTTGTTTTTTTTGACGTTTTTAATCTAAATCCCATAATTACACCTCAAAATATCCATTTTTAACTTCTGTTTTTCTTAACTTTGTATTGTAAAGAAGTAGATATTCATTACATACATAAGGTTTAACAACTTGATATAAGTCACTATCAATTTCTTTATTAGTTGAAAGTATAATAACCTGCTTACTTATATTAGGTAAATATGTTGTTGTTAGAGCATTTCTATGAGTTTCATCTATACGTGCATATGGTGTATCAATTATAAATGGTATTTCAACACCAGAACTCTTTATAATAGCCCAAATTAAGCAAAGTATATAAATTTGTTTTTCCCCTTTTGAAAAATCATTTATATTAACCTTTGAGCTTAAAGAAATATATTGAACTAAAGCTATTTGTTCAAGTTTTTTAGTTAAACTTTTATAGTTTGCTACATCAAAATAATTAAATAAATCATCTATGAACTTAGAACCATATTTCTTTTCAGTTCCTTCAAAACCAAGATTAGTTAATATATTTAATATTTCATTTGTATCGTACTCTTTATTTATGTAAAGAGTAGAATTAAATGAATCATCAATTACAATGCTATTTACATAGTTGTCTTTCCTTATAATGCTGCTAAATATATTAATAAACTCATTTTCTATAGCATCAATTTTATCTCTAGTAATATTTTTTAGAAGTTTATCTAAATAGCTAATTATGCTAGATGACATTTCTAAAACATTATTATTTTGTAGCAATGATGTAAGTTCATTTTTAGCTCTTGTTAAATGATACTCTTTTAAAGATAATTGCTTATATTTTTCTTCAAGTTTAGCTTTTGAAGAAGTAATTATATTTTCAGTCTCACTTATTTGTTTGTTTAAAATAGCAGTTGTTTCTAAATAGTTATTTAAGAAATCACCAGAAACTGTTGAATTAAGTTTTTCTCTTAAAATCTTAATACTTAATGAAATTTCTTTAAGTCTAGTGAATTTTGATAATATATCAAATTTAAAATCATTACTTTTACTTAATATGTTATTAATTATGAAATTGATTGAATTTTTATCTTCATTTGAAAGTTCCAATATATTAGAAATATCATTCATTTTATCTACTTCAAACATTTCATTTAAAAGAGTTAAGGCTATTTCATCATAATTAACATTATTATGTTTAGGTAAATGTTTGTTTAGTGTTGATTTTACAATATTACCAGATAACTTTTTACTTATACTATTAAATGAAATGAGTGCTTCTTCTTCATCAATTTGTTTTTTAGTATTTTTTAATAGCTTAGATACTATTAAAAATGGAAGAGTATCATTACAAAAATCTTTAATTTCTTGATTTATTTCTGTACGTTCAGATTCAATCTTATTAATCTGTGAATTTAACAACAATCTTTCTTCTTCAAAAATACCACCACTATTTCTAAAATCATCTTCGGCATTTTGTTTCTTTATATAAAGATCATCAAGGATAGATTCATTATTAAAAATTATATTTTTAAGTTCTGATATATTATTTTTAATTTCATGTATTTCAGATGAAAGTTCATCATATCTAGCTTGAGCTTCATCTAAATTTTTATTTTCTTTAGAATGTGTTCTTTGATAAGAAAGTAATTGTTTTTTTAATACATCAAATGTATCATAGTTGAAAAGTTCAAGTACAGCTTCTTTTAAGTTTGAACTTGATGATTTACCAACAAAGAAATCGCTTAATTCTTCACCATCGAAAAAGAAAAAGTCGAATAGTGAAGGAGGTAATACTGATTTTAAATACTTATCAAAATAAAGTTTATCATCTTCAGAAAGTTCTTTATCATTTAAAAATACTTTAAATTCTTCATTTAATTTATGCTTTTTATATTTCCATATACGTTTAAGATAATAATCTTTTAATTCTGTTCCTTCTTTAAATGAAAGGCTTAAACCTATAAATGATTCTATATCTTCATTTTTAAAAGCATTATCATTAATATTATTTTTTATTTTAGTTTGATAATTATAGTTATTACCAAGATATCCATAAGTCGTTGGACCGTATATACAAAGCTTAATTGCTTCAAATAGAGTAGATTTACCAGCTCCATTTTCACCACCGATTAAAACTATATTTTTATTGCCATTTGGAGTAAATGAGAAGGTAGTTTCATCTTCATATGATCTAAAGTTTTTAAGTGTTATATTATTAATTATCATTGTCTATCTCCTCAACTAAACTTTTGTGTAAATGTTTTTGATTTAATAATTTGCTTATAGATTTATCTAGTATAGTTTTATTTGTAAAATGTTTATATTTATTGCTTTCTATAAGTAATTTATTGATTAAATCTTCTGGAATATCTGTTTCTACACATAAATTAGATATTGTTTCTAATGTAGAATTATCAAAAATAGGTTTTTTATAATCATCCCAAGGAAGTCTATTACCAGTTTTGTTATAATAAATTTCAACTAAGCTTCTACGAGTTAAATCTTCCTCGTCATCCCAGATTTTATCTATGGCTTCTAACTCTTGAATTGTTATTAAATCAAGGTCATAGGATTCCTGAATTTTATTTTGAGTTTCAAGTAATTTTTCAAGAATAAGTTTTCTAGCCTTAAAATTAAATGGTCCATAACCAACAACATTTATGAATTCACCTTTTGAATCAGAGTGAATTTTACTAAGGTCTAATTTAATATCTTCACCAGATTCAACTGTTGGAATTAGTTCTAGGAATATTTTGTCTTTATCTGTTGACTTTTTATTTAAAAGCTCATCAGTTTCCTTAGATCTAACTAAATCTATATATCCTTCATTATTTTCTTTATCAAAGAATAGATGGTTTTTATCAATAATATAATCATTTAGTAAAGGCATTTTCTCTAAGTAAAGTTTTTTATAATAATGATTTCCATCTCTTCTATATTGTTGTCTATATTCATGTTTATCACGTATGCTTAATAGCCAACTTCTAAAATCAAGTAGTGGTTGAAGTTCAGTTTCTCCGCTTTCTATAAACCCAGTTAATGATTTATCTTCTTTAACAACGGTACAGATCCAACAACCAAATCTAGAGTTACCACAAGAAGGTGTCTCTGAATCGTTTGTTACAGTAAAAGGACATTCTCCGCCTTCACCACCCATATAAAGGGCAAATAAATCATTATTATTAGTTCCCCATGGAGTTTCACCATTATTTGAAAGTAGAATAGCCCAAACATCATCCGTTGAAAGTTCAACAATAGGATTATAAACATAAGTATTTTGTAGAGTTACATGAGGAGTTAGTAAATAACCTTCAATTTCTCTATTTTTTATCCTAATTCCTCTTGCTATACTTTCAGATTTTCTAACACCAAGTAATACTACAACTTCGCCATTTTCTTTAACTTTATCTTCGATAAACTTATTAGAAGGCTTAATTTTTAATCTTTCAGTACACCATCTAAATCTAATAGAAGTAGGGGTTGGAAGACCCTTACCAATTACATTAGCCCAAAATGTATTATTATAATCTGGGTGTATCATATCAGTATATAAAGGTAATCCTAGATTTTTAGCACCTTCATTTATGTATTTTGAGTTTTGTTGTAAATAAGATAATACTATAGGGTTTTCAATTAAGGTATCTGATGAAATGACATAAACTGGTTTATGTCTTTCTTCCTTTGGTAAGTTTTGAAGCATTTTAAATGCTAATAAAACAACAGTAGTACTATCTTTTCCACCACTATATCCTATAACCCAAGGTCTTGAATCATTTTTATATACACGAGTCATTTCATCTAGTATATTATTAATTTTGTCATTTATATTTAAACTACTCATTTTTATTTTCCTTCAGCTTTCTATATGAATTTTCTAACTCTAATTCATCATGATTAAGCTTAATTCCAAGCTGTAGTTTTATAAAGTTTGTTGTAAGCTTTATATAATTAGAGTTTTTTACTATACGTCCGTTATTTCCAATAGCACGATTACCCCAATCTTCTAGATTAGATCTATTCCAATTAATTTCATTTAGTTTAATCATATATTCTTTCCAATTAGATTTGTTTTTTCTAAAAAGACAATTTCCTATAATACCTAAAGATTCAAGTATTACAGCATTAGAACTAATATAAGATTTTCTAAAGATACTAGGGCTAATTTCTTTATTAAAAACAAACTGCCATTCTTTCATATTTGTACATAAGCAATTCCAAAATTCATATACAAATTTTTGAGTAGATTCATCCTTAGGGTCAAGTTTACAAAGTAACTTTTTATTTGTTTCATTTATACTACTTAATGTAAATAGTTTATTTGAATACTTAGACAAAGAGGGTTGTTCTCTATCTGTGAAGTATTTAAGAAACTTATTTTTTTCAATAAGGGCTTTAGTAGTTAGGGCAATAGGATCTCTAGAATCGTATAAAATACCTATTGACTTTGAAACATTAACAGCATGTTTGTTTAAATCAGCAAATATTTGTTGGCTTCTATTAAGTCCTTCATCTATAAATAAAACTACTGAGATAGTTTCTTTACCTAATTCGGGTGAAACTTTTAAAGCTTCCTCAATAGCTGCTCTTCTATGTTGACCATCATTTATTAATAGTCTGCTATCCATAGACACTTGCAAAGTTCCCATGTTTTCATTTGAAGCTTTTTCAAAGGGTTCAAATGAAAATTCACCATCAATTGATGCTGTAACAGATGAAAATACATAGTCATTAGGATTATCCACCATATAGGATGTTATTTCGGGTATTCTAGATTTATTTAATAATCTTTGTGCACGATATTCTGGAGGTAGCTCATCATCATTAAAAATAAATAACTTTGATAATACAGATAAAGGACACATAATTACGAAAAACTCTCTAGATGCCTGAATTCCTTTAAGTGCTGGAAATTTATAAAAGAAATTATTATCCATTTTTAACCTCCTTACGTACGTAATCATAGTAATTATTATATCAAAAAAACATATATGAGTAAATTAGAGATTTAGTGATTATATATAAAACTTCTAAGGCCACTTCAAGGTATATAATTCAAATACAAGAAAGGGCTTATATAAAAATATGCATAAAAGCTATTTTTATATAAGCCCATTTTATAAAAGATTTGAATTTATTAGGTGAATTTAAAACTAATATTAAGCTATCATCAGCCTATGATTAATTTTAATAAGTCCATATTAGATTTTATTTTAAAATTTTAAACTATAAATTTGCTAGAGCACCAACCTATGTTTTCATTATATCTAACCTTAACCCAATCTCCACTTTCTTCTAAGATTTCAATCTTATGACCATTACCCATTACAGTTAATCTAGATGAAGTAGAGGAGTCTTTAGATGAGTGTAGCCATAAGCCTCCATTAGCTTTTACATGGGCTGATTTTAATGAAACCTCACTAGTATTTGATTGAACTAAATGAACTGGTTTACTTTCTTCCACAGTATTACTTTGTGATGTTACTGGATTAGTTAGGAATTCACTTGAACACCAACCTATATTTCCATTGTGGTCAACTTTAAACCAAGAACCACTTTCTTCTAAGACTCTTACCTTTGATCCTTTGTTCATTATGCTTATTCTAGAAGAAGCATAGGAATCTTTAGAGGAGTGTAACCATAAACCTCCATTTGCTTTTATGTAAGCTATTTTTACTGTACTAGTAACTGGCTTGCTTACTTCAACAGTTTTGTTTTCATAAACTGGTTTATTTTCCTCTACATGCTTACTTGGTGAGCTTTGAGAGATAACAGTTGGGTTACTTAAGAATTGGCTTGAGCACCAACCCATAGTTCCATTATAGTTAACCTTGTACCAAGATCCACTTTCATCTAAAATATCAACCTTTTCTCCATTACTCATTATGGTAATTCTAGAAAATGCATAGGAATCCTTAGTAGAGTGTAGCCATAAACCACCATTTGCCTTTACAGAGGCTCTCTTAATATTTGTTAAAGTAGGTTTACTTGTTTCAGCTTCCTTTTTAGGTTTATTTTCTTCGACAGTTTTCTTAGGTGCAGTAGGTTTACTTTCTTCTACAGCCTTCCTAGGAGTAGTGTTTTTAACTTCCTCTATTTTATTAGATTCAGATTGTTTTTCATAAGTAGTAGGTTCACTTAAGTATTTACTTGCACAGAAGCCAGTTTTCCCATTATAGTTAACCTTAAACCAATCTCCACTTTCCTCTAAGATTGTAACCTTTTCACCCTTATCCATAATTGCTAATCTAGAAGAGATATATGAATCCTTAGAAGAGTGTAACCATAGTCCACCATTAGCTTTTACAGAAGCAGTTTTAACAATTGTTAAGGCTGGTTTGCTTGTTTCAGCTTCTTTCTTAGGTTTATTTTCTTCCATATTTTTATTAGGTTCTGTAGCTTTATTTTCTTCTACTTTTTTATTAGTTGAGCTTTCAGAAGAAACTGGGTTAGTTACATATTTACTTGAACACCAACCTATATTTCCATTATAGTCAACCTTAAACCAAGAGTTATCTTCCTCTAAAACATTAACCTTAGCTCCATTACTCATTAAGGTTACTCTAGAAGAGTATGAAGTATCCTTACTAGAATGTAGCCATAAGCCACCATTAGCCTTTATAAAGGCAGTTTTTGTAATAACCTTAGCAGGCTTACTTGATTCCTCTTTTTTAGTTTCTTCAACTGGCTTACTAGATTCAGAAGGCTTAGCTTGTTCAGTTTTATTTGATTCAACTTTATTAGTAGCTTTATCCTTAGATTCATCTACCTTTTTATCTTCAGTAGATTCAGCTCCCTTATTCACTTTTTCATCTTTATCTTTAAGAGAACTTTCTATCTTTTTATTATCTTCTTTAGAATCAGATTTTTTATCTGAAGTATTAGTTTTAACTACTCCAAGAGGAGTAACAGAATCAGATGACTTAGATGGAGCTTCCTTTTCTTCTAAGAAGTCAGTATATCTATGACTTATGTAAGCTTTTTGGCCATTATAAAGAACTTCATACCATCCATTTGAGGCTCTACCAGTTACAGTTAATTTATCTCCTCCATTAGCTAGTCCTACAGGCTTAATTCCTTCAGTAGTAGGGAAGGGTTTTTCATTAATATAAACATCTTGCTTAGCTGTTACAGTACCCTTTAAGGCTTCAACTGTATATTTATGATCCTTTGAGCTAATAGGTTTTGATGTTACAATATTTGTTTTAACAATGTCAGAATTACTTTTTGAAGAATTTCCTTTATATTTATAGTATCTTGTAGCTCTATACTGTCTATTCCATCCATTTTCTTTAGTAGGAGCTTGTCCATTTAAATTACGATGAGAATAGGCATCTCCATAGGTATAGGCTTCATTTCCCATTACATAGGCAATACCATTTGCTTTATCCTTCCAACCCATGAAACACATTGTGTGATATTCACCTGCAAAGATAATATCTCCCTTTTGGATGTTTGAAAAATCTCTATGCATTTCCCAGTTATTATTTTCAAGCCAATTCCAAAGGTTAGAAGTGTATCCAATATGACTTGGAACAGGTACTCCTATTGCTCTTAAACAAGCACCTTGGAAGAAAACACAAGTGTTGCTAGGATCACCATTATGAAGACGAATAGCTTCATTCATTGCATTAGATTGATTACTTCTAACACTTTCATATTCATATAATCTTCTATTAACATCTGAAGCAAAGTCACTTGAGTTATTAGATAAATTTTCAGAAGAATTCTTTGAATCTTTTTCAACAGGTAATTTTACTTCTTTTATAACAGGTTTTTGATTTTTTACCTCTTCTTTAATTTCATCAGAACTTTTCTTTGTGTCTTTATCCTCTTTAACTTTAGGTTCAGTTTTCACCTGAGCTTTATTTTCTTCCTTTGAGTTACCTTTAGCTTGTTTTTTTTCTTCAACTTTAGGCTCAGTTTTTTTATTAGATTTTAAATTATCTTTATCCTTTGATTGTTTTTCATCTTTTATAGGGGGCTTAGTTTCTTTTTTGCTTTTTACTACAGCAACATTAGAATTAGACAAGTCAATATTAATCTTATCATTTGGTTGTTGTTGCTGTTGTTGAACTATTGCTACAGCCATAAAATCATCTCCTATTTTCTTAAGTTTAAAAGGTTATATAATACTTAAATTTTCCATGTAATTATACCATAATTAGAAATGTTAATAAATAATGGAATAATTGTAAATGTAATTTTAACTTGAATTTAGGAATATTACAGTATTTATGGTTTTGATTATGTAATTTAAATGAAATACTCGTAAATGATAATTAAAACAAAAAGAAAGATAATAAAATTCCTAAAATAATAGTTAAAATTAAAAAAAAATAATCAGTGGATTTATAAGTAAGAAAGGAGAAAAATCATTTAAAATAGAGGAGCCTGTATCAAAATAATCTTTGATACAAGCCCATACATGCAATATTTAAGGGTATAAGGAGTTAAAACTGTTATATAAATAATAATATTAATTTAATCCGTAGAGGTTACGTAATTGTGTCTTAAATGAAAAAAAATAGTTACAAAAACAAATAATAAGTTAGTCCTTTTATAATTTTTTTGATTAAATTTCTTTGTAAACGTTTTGTTAAATGTTGAAAAAAGAAGAATAAAGAAGTAATTTATAAAATATATATATAATAATGACTTATAATTTTACTTTAAGGGGGAAAATAAAAATGCTTAAAAACAAAAAACTAATGGCTTTATTATTAGGAGGAATAATTGGAACATCTTCTATCTTAGCTGGATGTGGTTCAGGGGGGAATGCTTCATCTAGTGGGGGAGAAGGAGAAGAACCAGTAAACTTAGTTTGGTATGTAATAGGTAAACCACAAACTGATGGAGAATTAGTAGAGGAGGAAGTAAATAAATATATAAAGGATAAGATCAACGCTACTGTAGATATAAAACATATTGATTTTGGTGATTACAGCCAAAAAATGAACGTAATAGCTAACTCAGGAGAAGAATATGATTTAGCATTTACATGTTCATGGGCATTCCCATACTTAGATAATGCAAGAAAGGGAGCTTTCTTGGAGTTAGATGATCTTATAGATAGTCATGGGAAAGATCTTAAGAATGTTATTGATGAAAGACTTTGGAAGGGTGCTGAGGTTGATGGAAAGGTATATGCAGTTCCAAACCAAAAGGAAATAGCAGGAGCACCTATGTGGGTATTTGATAAGGAGCTTGTTGAGAAATATGACATTCCATACCAAGATATTCATACAGTTGATGATTTAGAACCATGGCTTGCAGTTATAAAAGAGAAAGAACCAGATTTTGTACCGTTCTACACTCAAGGAGATGGAATTCCGCTAGAAGGGTTAGAGGATATAACATCAGGACTAGGTATTTTCTACGATGATGAAAGTTTAACAGTTAAAAATATGTATGAAACAGAGGAGTTAAAACATCTTTTCACTAAATTAAGGGAATTCTATGAAAAAGGATATATAAATCAAGATGCAGCAGTTAGTAATATGAAAAATGAAGTTAAGAGATTTGTGTGGAAAGCTGATGGACAACCATATGCTGAAAATGGTTGGGGTCAAGCTTTAGGTAGAGAAGTTGTAACTTCATCAATAGTTTCTCCATATGTTACAAATGCTTCAACTACAGGAGCTATGACTGCTATATCAGCAACTTCTAAGCATCCAGAAAAGGCTATGGAACTTATAAATTTAGTAAATAAAGATTCTACATTAAGAAACCTATTAATGTTTGGAATAGAGGGAACTCATTATGAAAAAGTTAGTGATAATCAAATAAAGAGAGATCCAAATGGACCATATAGTGTTACAAGCTGGGCTTATGGAAACTTATTTGACACTTATGTTTTAGATAGTGACCCAGTAGACAAGTGGGATGCCTTTGAAGAGTTCAATCAAGGTGCAAAAACTTCAACTATATTAGGATTTAAATTTGATACAGAAAAAGTTGTAACTCAAATGTCAGCTGTAAGTAATACATTTAAAGAATTTATAAAACCTTTATATACTGGTTCAGTAGATACTGAAGAGACTTTAGAAAAGTTAAATAAGAAGTTATATGATTCAGGTCTAGAAGATATAAAAGTTGAGTTACAAAGACAATTAGATGAGTGGAAAAAAGAAAATAAATAGAATTTAGGAATAAAATTAAATAATAATAAATAAAATGTAAAGTAGATTATAGTTTATATAATCTACTTTATTTTTTTGTGAAAATATATATTGTTTTGGGAGGAATTATTAGTATGGCAAGATTTACTTTACCAAGGGACATATATCATGGAAAAGATTCTTTAGAGGTGTTAAAGAGTTTAGAAGGTAAAAAGGCTTTTATAGTTATTGGTGGCGGATCAATGAAAAGATTTGGCTTTTTAGATAAGGTTTTAAGTTATTTAAAGGAAGCTGGAATGGAAACAAAGGTTTTTGAAGGAGTAGAACCAGATCCATCAGTAGAAACTGTTATGAAGGGTGCAAAGGAAATGGAAGAATTTAATCCAGACTGGATAGTTTCCATAGGAGGAGGTTCACCTATTGATGCAGCAAAGGCTATGTGGATTTTCTACGAATATCCTGATTTTACTTTTGAAAAGGCTATTGTTCCTTTTGGATTACCTAAGCTTAGAAGAAAAGCAAAGTTTGTAGCTATTCCATCAACTTCTGGAACTGCTACAGAGGTAACTGCCTTTTCAGTAATAACTGATTATAAGGCTAAGATAAAATATCCTTTAGCAGATTTTGAAATAACTCCAGATATAGCTATTGTAGATCCTAGCTTAGCAGAAACTATGCCAGAGAAGTTAGTAGCTCACACAGGAATGGATGCCTTAACTCATGCTATTGAGGCTTATACTGCAAGTTTAAGATCAAACTTTACAGATCCTTTAGCTTTAAAGGCAATTGAAATGGTTAATATGCACTTAGTAAATTCATTTAAGGGGGATATGGAAGCTAGGGGAGAAATGCATGAGGCTCAATGTTTAGCAGGGATGGCCTTCTCTAATGCCCTTTTAGGAATAGTACACTCTATGGCCCATAAGGTAGGTGCCGTATTCCATATACCACATGGATGTGCTAATGCTATCTTCTTGCCATATGTAATTAAATATAATAGAAAAGCTTGTGAAGATAGATATGCTAACATTGCAAGACATATTGGATTAAAGGGAGAAAGTGAAAGAGAACTAACAGATGCCCTAATAGATTTAATAAATAAGTTTAATAAGGAATTAAATATACCTTCATCAATGAAAGAGTATGGCATAAAAGAGGATGACTTTAAAGCTAATCTTAAATTTATAGCTCATAATGCTGTTTTAGATCCATGCACAGGATCAAATCCAAGGGAGATTGATGATGAAACTATGGAAAAATTATATACTTGTGCATATTACGGCAGTGATGTGGATTTTTAAAGAATAAATTTTTTCTAGTTAAAATAAGGTAAAGATAAGAGGATTGTGTTAAAACTCAAAGATAAAAGTTATAAATTTTATGAGTTATTTGATACAATCCTGTTTTTTTAGGTGGGAGAATAAAATATTTTTGGAGAGGTTTAGTTAGATGTTTAAAATTTTAGAAAAAAGATATTTAAATGACTCTGTTTATTTAATGAAGATAGAAGCACCTAGAGTAGCTAATAAAGCTAAACCAGGGCAATTTATAATAATTAGAACAGATGAAGAGGGGGAAAGAATTCCTTTAACTATAGCTGATTATAATAAGGAAGATAAAAGTGTAACCATTGTTGTTCAAGGACTTGGGGCTAGCACCTTAGAACTTGGAAAATACAATGAAGGTGACTATATACATGATTTTCTTGGCCCTTTAGGAAGAGAACGTGACTTTATATATGAAGATTTAGAGGAGTTAAAAAAGGAAAGAATACTATTTGTAGCTGGTGGAGTTGGAGCTGCACCTGTATATCCTCAAGTAAAGTGGCTATATAACCATGGAATTTTAGCAGATGTTATAGTTGGAGCTAGAAATAAGGATTTATTAATATTTGAAAAGGAACTTAGGGAGGTTTCTAAAAATCTATATATAGCTACTGATGATGGAAGTTATGGATTTAAGGGGAGAGTAACTGACCTTTTAGAAGATCTAGTTAAGAATAAGAGCATAAATTATAATAGAGCAATTGTAATTGGACCCATGATAATGATGAAGTTTATGTGCATTCTTACAAAGGAATTAAATATTCCTACCACTGTAAGCTTAAATCCCATAATGGTTGATGGAACTGGAATGTGTGGTGCTTGTAGGGTTACAGTTGGAGGAGAAGTTAAATTTGCTTGTGTTGATGGACCAGAATTTAATGGTCATTTAGTAGATTTTGATGAATCTATTAGAAGACAAGCTATCTACAAAACAGAAGAAGGAAGAGCTTTCTTAAAACTTAAAGAGGGAAATACCCATAGTCATGGTGGATGCGGATGTAGAGGTGATTTTAAAAATGAGTAATTTAAAAAAGAAAAGAGTTAAATCTAGGGAGCAAGATCCAATAGAAAGAGGTAAAAACTTTAAGGAGGTTTCCTTAGGATATGGAGAAGAAGAGGCTAGGGAAGAGGCAAATAGATGTTTAGGGTGTAAAAATCCTAAGTGTGTAGAAGGGTGCCCTGTTTCTGTAAATATACCAAGTTTTATATCTTTCATAAAGAAAGGTGATTTTTCTGCTTCTTTTGAAGAATTGTCAAAATATAATGCTTTACCTGCTGTATGTGGAAGAGTTTGCCCACAAGAATCTCAATGTGAAGGAAAGTGTGTTTTAGGAATAAAGGGAGAACCATTAGCCATTGGTCAATTAGAAAGATTTATAGCAGACTTTGCAAGAAATAATAAATTAAGCTCTTTAAAAAAGAGTGAAAAGATTTTAGAAAAGGTAGCTGTTATTGGAAGTGGCCCTGCTGGATTAACCTGTGCAGGAGAACTAGCTAAACTAGGATATAGAGTAACTATTTTTGAAGCATTACATGAGTCTGGAGGCGTTTTAGTTTATGGAATTCCAGAGTTTAGATTACCAAAGAAGGATGTAGTTAAGTATGAAATAGAGGAAATAAAAAAACTAGGAGTTAAAATAGAAAACAATGTTGTTGTAGGAAAAACTGTGGACATTGATGAATTAATAGAAAATGAAGGATTTAAGGCTGTCTTTATAGGTTCTGGAGCAGGTCTTCCAAAATTCATGGGGATTAAAGGGGAAAATGCCAATGGAGTTTTTTCAGCTAATGAAGTTTTAACTAGGGTAAATCTTATGAAGGCTTTTAAAAATGAAAGCCACACTCCTTTAAATTTAGGAAAAAAGGTTGCTGTAGTCGGTGGAGGAAATGTTGCCATGGATGCAGCTAGAACCTCCTTAAGATTAGGAGCAGAAACTCACATAATTTATAGAAGAAGTGAAAAGGAGCTGCCAGCTAGATTAGAAGAGATTCATCATGCTAAGGAAGAAGGAGTTATTTTAGATGTTTTAACTAATCCTACTGAGATTCTAACTGATGAAAAAGGTTGGGTAAAGGGTATAAAGTGTATAAGGATGAAACTTGGAGAGGAAGATTCTTCAGGAAGAAGAAGACCAATTGAAATTGAAAATTCAGAGTTTATTATGGAAGTAGATAGTGTAATAATGTCCTTAGGAACTTCTCCTAATCCTCTAATATCTAATGCCACAAAGGGATTAAAAACAAATAAGAGAGGATGTCTCCTTGTAGATGAAGAAAGTTTAAGTACCTCCTTACAGGGAATTTATGCAGGAGGGGATGCTGTTACAGGAGCAGCTACAGTTATTCTTGCCATGGGAGCAGGGAAAAAAGCTGCAAAGTCCATTGATTCTTATTTAAGAAAAGAAGAGCAAAATAATATTTAGCAATTCTTAAGGAAGAGTTTTATATGAATTTAAAAAAAAATAAATTAACTGTATTAATCTTTACTCTTATAGTAATTTCAACAGCCATAATTTTTTATATATTAAAACCTATTAATTTATTTAAGTTTATTTTATTTTTAATTTATATATTTTTAGAAATACTTTTATTTAGGCTTTGGATATTAAGTACCTATGGGTTTATTTGCATTGATTGTGGGAATACTTTTAATATAGGAATCTTAAAAAGAATTTTATCTTTTAAGAAAAATAAAGAATGTCCGAAATGTAAAAGTAGAAATATAGTAAAAGAACACCTTTGGAGTTATTGCTTACACAGTTGGAATGATTTAGATGAGGATTAATATTAAACAAAGAAATATGATTATAATAGTCTAAAGAATTAGATACTATAAGAAATTAAATTTAACAATTAAATTAATAATTAATTTGCAATCTATCTATAAATGAAACATAATTGACATACTTTTACTTTATAATTTAAACTATAATAAATTACTTATATTTGTATAGGAGGTAGAAAACATGAGAAGAGAATCAAATCCTGCATTAGCAGCTGGGTTTGAAAAGGCTGTTAGTGATGGAACAACCATGACAGTTGGAGGAACTATAGTAAAAATATTAATAATGACAGCTATTTTAGGTGTCGCTTTTGTTTATAGTTGGATAGCTTTTCAAAATCCAGATGTGAATTATAAAAGTGCTTTAGTGGTTTCACTAGGAGGATCATTAATTTTAGGACTATTAACATCATTCATACCAAAGATTGCACAGTTTACAGCAGTTTTCTATGCCGCTTTTGAAGGTGTTCTTTTAGGTTCTATATCAAGATACTTTGAAAGTATGTTTCCTGGAATAGTATTCCCAGCTATGCTTTTAACAATAATATGCTTAGTTGCTACAGTACTTATATATAGAAGAACTCCAGATATAGCTGGAAGAATTAGCAGAGGAGTTTTCATAGCTATAATATCAATTGGAGTTATTTACTTATTAGGAATGGTACTTAGTTTCTTTGGAATAACTTTACCTATATATGGCTCAGGAATAATTGGTATAGGATTTAGCCTATTTGTTGTTGCAATTGCTACAGCAAGCTTAATAATGGACTATGATTTCATACTAAAAGCTTCACAATATGGATATCCAAAGTACATGGAATGGTATGGAGCTTTTGGATTAATGGTAACTTTAATATGGTTATATACTGAAATACTAAATCTTTTAGCTAAATTTTCAGATAACTAAGATATAAAAACTAATAAATATAAATAAGAGGTTTATATCAAATTTAATAGTAAAACTTACAAACAGTATGAAGAGAATATCTAGATGAGCTTTAGAATTTAAATTATTATGGAAAAGATATTACGTTAAGAAGCTGAGATTGTTAATTTCTTAGGAATACAATCTCACAAAGTTCGATTGCATAAGTTCAAGACTCCAAATTCAAAATTTGGACTTTCACTTAAGTTTCGAAGCTTTAGTAATATCTTTGGAGTAATGATTATAAATTCTTAGCAAAATATAGTAATTTTCGGAATATGTTTGTAAGTTTTATTAAAAGTTATTTTCATAAGCCGCTCATTTTTTGCCCTATTTTAGATTAAGTTCTAAAGTAGGGCTATTTCTTTAATTAAATTTTATAAAGTTAGGAATACATAAATAAAAAGTAAATTATTTAAAATAGGTACCTTTAAGTATTTACATATATGATAAATAAAGTATAATTATTATAAAGAGAGCTTGAATTTTATGACTTTTAATGAAGAGATTTAGTAATAAATGAAGTTTTATGGTATATAAACTCATATTAGGTAGTGGGGTAGGAGGAAGTTATGGAGAATAGGAATGAAGATAACTTAATAGATGAATTTAATGAATTAGTTTCAGAAATAAGTAAATCAGTCTTTGATAAATCTATTTATAGAGATTTAAAACTTACAGAAGAAAATTTAATAAAGACCCTTACAAGTACTTCAGAAAAAACTGCTACAATAAATAGAAATAACTTAATAAGTTTACAAAATAATTTAAAGGTAATATTAGATGAAGCTATAGCAGACTTTAATTTAGGGGCTAAGCAAGGGGAAGAAGCCTTTGAGAAAAAAGCTAATGAGTTTTTAAATAATATAGAAGAGGTATCTATTAAGTCAAAAGAAAACATTTACCAATTAAAAGAGAAGGCAAAGGAAACCTATGATGAAATAGAAAAGTTAAAGGAACAAGTAGAGGGAATAAATAAAAATATAGGAGAACTATCAGAGGAAGAGGGAATTCAAAATGCAGCTAATTTACAAAGAATAGGCAGGGAATTAAGTGAAAAGATAAGGACAAGCAATCACATAGCTAAGGAGCATATAGAAAAAATAGAAGAGATGGATAAAATGTTAAAAGGCGAATGCTTAAGAGTTATGAACTGCGTCAATAAACTAGAAAATAGATTAAAGATAGATAAGAGTGAAATTAGAGACAATTTCTTAGGCTTTAAGGAATATATGGGAGAAGGTCTTGAAGAGATAAATTATAATATTAAGTTAGAGTTTAATGAAATAAAGGATCTTTTAGAAGAAGGAAATACTAATATGAATAACTCTATAGAATTATTAAATAGTGCCATAGAGAAGTATAATGTTGATGTAATAGATGCCACAAGAAGGCTTGGAGAGAGAATTAATAATTTAGACAGAAAAATATCTAACATGAACAAGGATGCTGAGGAACCGTTTTTTCATGAGGAATTAAAAAGTGAATTAGATAAAAAATATTACTTTTTAGTAGTTAGTATAGTAATTATTGGTATTTTGGCAGTTTTATTTTAGGAGAAAGCCATGTTAGTTAAGGAATATGAAGTGAAAATTTGTGAGAATAAAGAAGAAAATAAGGTTCTTTATAATTCATCAAATTTAAATGAGAAATTTTTGAATCTATATAATCATATAAAGATATATGAAAAAGAAAATAAACTATTAATAATGACTTTAAAGTTAAGAGAATATATAGAGAATTTAAAACTAGAATTAAAGTCTTTAGAAAACTGCGCTAATAGCAATGAGGAGAATAATAAAATAAATTCTTTTTTAAGGAAAGCAAAAAGAGAATTTAAGGAGATAGATATAAAAATTAACTCTATAAATAAAGATAATTCTAAAGCTTTAGAAGAGGAATTAATAGATGAAGTCTTATTAAATTTAAAGTATAAATTATTAGAATCTATTAAAGAGTATAATGAAGAATTAAATAGGGATTATTTATATCACAATCAGTTAAGAGTTGATTTTGGAATTCAATGTAATGAGTTAAAGAATAAGTTTTTAGAAGAGTTAAAAACTTATCTAGAAAGTTCCTCTAAAAGAATTAAAGAAAATATTAATTTGAAAAGCAGAGTAGTATTAAAGGAAATAAAATTAAATTCAAAGGAAGACATTAATTTAGAAGTAGTAGATATAATAAAAAATGACATTTTAGAATTAAGTGTTGTAAATGAGGAAGTATTTAATATTTATAGAAAATATGAAAAAGAAATAAATGATAGTTTTTTTGAAAGTTTAAATAAATTAGGAATAAAAGAATCAGAGGAGCATGACTCATATAAATGTGAAAAGGTTGATTATACCTCCTTAAATAAGCGATTTTTTAAGTTAATAGAATTTTTCAATAAAGGATTTTTAAAAAATAAAATTTTAATGGATATAGAGAAGTTCATAGGACATGAAAATATAGAAAATAAAATGGAAATAGAACTTTTATATGCCTTAGATTTATTTAAGGAAGAGTATATTAAAAGTATAGAGGGATTAATTTTAAACTTGAAAGAAAGATTAGAGGAAAATATATATTCTAATTTTGAAAGTGATTATGGAAAGTTATTTTCAGTAGAAGATCAAAGCGAAATCTTAAATAATATGTATTTAAATCTAAAAAATGTAGAATCAAATAATTTTAATAAAATAACCTTAGTTGATTATTTAAATAATAGTAAGAGAAGTAAAAGATATACTTAATATATCTTTTGCTTCTTTTTTATCTATATTTAATTTAAATTTAAAGAATTAAATGTCCAGTTATGAAGAAAATAAACCCACTTATGCATGTTAACTTTAAAATTGTAAAAAAATGTTGTATTATATAAGTAGATTATGAACATAAATAGATAGGGGGTAATTTTGTGGGGAAAAAGATAATGTTCCCTATAGTTATTATAATGCTTATTCTTGGAGTTCTTGTTTCTATTTTTATTAAAGAAGATACTTCACTTAAGGTGAAGGAAAGTGAAGTAGTAGCAATGAAATACTATATGAATAAAGAAAGAAATGGAAATTACCATAATATACCTAAGGATTTAGAGAAACAAAGTATTGAAGAGGTAGTAAGTGTTTTAAATGAAAATGATTTTACAGAAAAAAATAACTTTGCACCAATAACTGATAGTAATAGGAAATTATATATCTTTTTAAAAAATAGTGATGTAATTGTTATAAATAATAATAGTATAGATGAGGAAAAATACATAGTTGAATATCCTAATGACTCAATTTTAGGTAGTAGTAATAAATCGAAATATATGGTAATAAACTCAGAGATATTAAAAAAGGTATTTTTAAATATAGAAAATTCTTTTAATGATGTAAACGGTTTTGGAGAGCGGATGAAAGTATAGATGTTTTTATATTGTAATTTTATATTAATAAGAGCGATTTAAAAATTTTTTTAAATCGCTTTTAATTTTGAATTTTATTTAATTTAATGTAAAATAATATTAATGATATGTTAATAAATGCAAAGGAGAGAAAAGAATTGAAAATTAAAGTAAATAATAAAGTTAAGCTTTTTTTTAAGATAACTTTTATAGCAGTAGTATTAGTTTTAGTGGCCTTTGGATTTAAAAATATGTTTAAAGAATTTAATATGACCTATTTTAATATGTATAGAGATAGATTACATTTTTTTAAGCTAACTCTAATTGCCATAGCTGGTATTATTGCATATATGCCTTTATCTATTTATGATTTTATATTGAAAAAGAACGTTGGAATAGATATTAATAATAGAAAGTTATATAAATATTCTTGGATAGCAAGTTCAATTGCAAGTTTACTTGGATTTGGAGGGGCTACATCCTTAGCTTTTAAGCAATACTTTTATGGAAATCATGTTAAGGATAAAAAGAAGCTATTAAGAGAAATAGGAAAGATCATATTTTTAAACTTAACTGGATTATCTGTATTATGCATAATTTATATTCTCTTAGAATTTAAAGATATACAAAATTTAGGGCTTATAAAATATGTAGTATATGGAGTTTCTGCCTATGCTCCTTTGGTTATTATAAATTCATTATATAACTATAAAAAGAAAAAGGATGAAGAAGGATTCACCTTAAAAGTTGTAGGAATATCATTTATAGAATGGACCTTAAATATGCTGCTTATATATTTAATATTAGCTATTACAGGGGCTCATATAAAACTTACAGAATATTTTTATGTTTATGTAAGAGCTACAGCTATTGGTATAGTAAGTATGATACCTGGAGGTCTTGGTACCTTTGACTTAACATTTATAGATGGCTTTAAAGTCTTAGGAGTACCTATAGAGCAAACTTTTTTAGTAATAATACTTTATAGAATAAGTTATTTCATATTGCCAGCAGCAATAGGTGTAATTCTATATATTCATGACTTTGGAATGAATTTTAAAGACTTAATAAAAAGTAGAAAAAATAATGAGGATTAAGTTCGAAAAACATTAATGGGCTGTATCAAAATATAAAAAATAAAACTTACAAACATTATGAAGAGAATATCTAGATGAGCTTTAGAATTTAAATTATTACGGAGAAGATATTACGTTAAAAAGCTGAGACTGTTCGAAGCGAAGCAAGTTTCGAAGCTTTAGTAATATCTTCGTAGTAATGATTATAAATTCTTAGCGAAATCTAGTAATTCTCGGAATATGTTTGTAAGTTTTATAAAAAGTTATTTTGATACACGTCCTTTTTTATTTATATTTAAGGTAAAAATAAGGAAAGTGAAACATTAAAGTAATATTTAACAAGTAAAATTATACAAGGGAAATAATTCTTACATTTTTGTAATGTAAATGAAATAATAATCAATGGATTATTAAGAAAGGTAAAGTGTATAATAAATTTGGATTTTAAACATGGGGAGGATAAAAGGTGAAGTTAAATATTAAGATAAGTGACAAATTAAAATTATTTTTTAAGATAGCATTCGTTTCCGTAGTAATACTATTTATAGTTAGGGAATTTACTTCAGTATTTAAAAATTTCAATTCAGAATATTTCTTTATGTATAGAAATAAACTAGATTTTTTAAACCTATTAATAATTGCAGTATTAGGTATAATTTCTTATATTCCGTTATCTTTCTATGATTTTATTTTAAAGAGAAAAGTTGGAATAAGATTAAGGAATAGGAAACTATATAAGTATTCTTGGATAGCAAGTTCAATTGCAAGTTTACTTGGATTTGGAGGAGCTACATCCTTAGCCTTTAAACAGTATTTTTATGGTGATTATGTAGATGATAAAAAGAAATTATTAAAAGAAATTGGTAAAATAGTAGCCTTAAACTTAACAGGCTTATCAATAGTTTGTTGTACATATATGGGGATTAGAATATCCTCTTGGAATAACCTAGGTATAATAAAATATGCCATAGGAATAATAGCTTTATATGCACCAGGGTTTATAATTTACTCAGCTTATAAATATAGCAAAACAAGGGATAAGTTAGAGTTTTTCAGTACCTTAGGTATTATATTCATATCATTTTTAGAGTGGCTTACAACAATAATTTTAATTTATGCAACCTTAAGAATAACAGGAGCATCAATAAGTGTTTTAACTTTCTTACCAATATATATTGAAGCAGCTGTTGTTGGAATGATAAGTATGATTCCAGGGGGAATTGGTACCTTTGACTTAACTTTTATGACTGGATTAGAGGCCTTAGGCATTCCTATAGAACAAACCCTATTAGTTATAATACTTTACAGAATAAGTTATTACATAGTTCCAGCTCTTATAGGTGTATTACTTTTTGTCCATGATTTCGGTGGAAAAATAAATAAAAAGTTTAATGGATTACCTTATGAAATAGTTTCTAAGGTGGCTTATAAGATAGTGGTATCTTTAGTATTTATATCAGGAGCTATTATAGTTTTATCCAATATAGTACCTCAATATTTATTAAAGATAAAATTATTAAAAGAAATTTTAGGAAAACAGGTATTAGGTTTATCAATTGGAATGAGCGTGATATTAGGATTCTTAATAATGCTTACAGCTCTTATGATGAAATACAGGGCTAAAAGTATTTACAAAGCAAGTATGGTTTTATTTGTATTAGGAATAATATTATCCTTAACAAAGGGGATTAATCCTTATGAATTAGTATTTTTAGTTGTTGTAGCTTACCTTTTATATTTAAGTAAGAGAATGTTCTATAGGGATAGTTTTGTTGTAAGTTGTAAAAATACCTTAATAGATTCAGGTATATTAATTGCATCTTTTTCAATTTATTTCTTTATTTTAATTACCTTTGGAACACATCTTAAATATGTAGGAATTGTTCGTAAAATGCCTTATAAGATGGCGTATAAATTTGGATTTATAGCCTTTGCTTTAGTAACTGTAATATATGTAGCTATTTACTTTTTGAATATAAGAAGAAAAATTCCTGTTAAGACCTTTGATGAATGTAGCGAATATGTAGAAAAGATAATAGAAGAATACAAGGGTGATTCTCTAACACATTTAGTATTTTTAAAGGACAAGTATATTTATTTAAATGAAGATAAGGATCTTTTCATTCAATATGAAGTATATGGAGATAAACTTTTTGTTTTAGGAAATCCTGTGGGAAATAATGAAAATCTATTTAGGGAAATAGAAAAGTTTTGTGAGTATGCTGATAATTATGGTTACACACCAGTTTTTTACCAGGTTAATGATGAAATGATAAGTTACCTTCACTCTAATGGATATGATTTTATGAAAATTGGAGAAGAAGCTAAGGTTGATGTAAAAGAATTTAAAGTTGTGGGAAATAAAATGAAGAGCTTAAAAACTTCAAGAAGTAAGGTGACTAAGGAAGGTTATACTTTCCATATGGTTGAGCCACCTTTTTCAAAGGAATTTTTAGATTCCTTAAGAGAAATATCAGATGAATGGTTAGATGGAAGAAAAGAAAAAGGATTTTCAGTGGGATTCTTTGATGAAGATTATTTAAATAAAGCTCCTATAGCTATTTTAAGGGATGCAGAGGGAGAAATAAAAGCCTTTGCTAATATTATGTATATGTATGATGATGAAAGCTTCTCAGTGGATCTAATGAGATTTAGCAAAAATACTCCAAGGGGAGTTATGGATTTTATGTTCATAAATTTAATTGAGTATGGAAAAGAAAATGGATATGAAATATTCAACATGGGAATGGCTCCTTTAGCCAATGTTGGTTTATCTAAATATGCTTTCTGGAATGAAAAATTAGCTCTTCAATTCTATGAGAATGGACAAGCACTTTACTCCTTTAAAGGATTAAGACGTTTTAAAGAGAAGTTTAGTCATAATTGGGAGTATAAATATATTGCTTACAGAAGAAATACATCCATACTAATAACAGTAATACAAGCAGCTATAGTTTGTTCAAGAAACAGAAATGTAGATGAAAGTCTAGTTGTAAGAAACTTAAAAAGCTTAATTAAATAAAGAGTTATATTTTAATATAGATTTAAAAGGACCAATTTCAGGTCCTTTTAATTTTATATTCAAATAAACAAAGATAGTATATTATCTATTTTTCAGTAATGTTATTTTTAGACTTATTCTTAATAATAAAAGATGGAATAAAAAACACTAGAGAATAAAATATTGTGTAATGAAATCCTTGGGTACCATTAGACCAGGGTTTCAATCCTAAATAGTTTAAGATATTATCTCCAAAGCATATTCCATTTTTAAAAGTAAATATAAATAAAATTCCCATAATAAATAATAATACTGATATTAAATTTAAACATATTCCCTTTGGTGATTTTTTCAAAATACACCTCCTATTAAGATATAATTTCAACAATTTTATAAAATATATTGATATGATTTATAAAACTTGATTTTTTGATTCAGTTGTTATTAATTTATAAATACTTGTTACTGTTAATAGAATTCCACCTGCTACTAAAAACATATCTCCATAATTCTTTATTTTTGAAATAAAGAAAAAGAATGCCCCTATAAAACTTAATAAAGATATGATGTATCCTATTATAGTAATGTTATTATTCTTATTTATCTTAATCCCCTCCATTTTTATATGTATACATTGATGGTAATATATTACATTATATACCGTTTGGGTGTGGTTAATCCATGGATTATTTTGTTTTATATAAATATCCATTTTATATTCTTAAAATTACATAATAAAAATGTTAGTTTAATTTTAAATACTTTTGATTTAAGGTGTTTATTGATTTAAAATAAGTTTAAACAATATACTTTATTAAAAAGGAGCGATAATATGAAAAAACTTAAATGGGGAATATTAGGACCAGGAAATATAGCTAGAGATTTTGCACAGGCTTTAAATAGGGTTAATGGAGAGGTTTATGCAGTAGCTTCTAGAAATAAGGAAAGAGCAGAAAAGTTTGCTAGAGAAAATAATGTTAAGAAAGCTTATGGAAGCTATGATGAAATTATAAAAGATGAAAATATAGATGTAGTGTATATAGCAACACCACACAGCAATCATTATGAGTACATTATAAAAAGTTTAAATAATAATAAGCATGTTTTATGCGAAAAAGCTATAACAGTAAATGAAAGAGAATTAGAAGAAGCTCTAAAAATAGCAAGAGAGAAAAATTTAGTTTTAGAAGAAGCAATGACCTTATTTCATATGCCCTTATATGAAAAGGTTATAAAGAAGATAAATAATGAGGATTTAGGAAAAGTGAATATGGTTCAAGTTTCCTTTGGAAGTTTCAAGGAATATGATGAAAATAACAGATTCTTTAATCTTGATTTAGCTGGAGGAGCACTATTAGATATTGGAACTTATGCTTTATCCTTTGCAAGATATTTCTTATCTAGTATGCCAGAGGAAATCTTAAGTACAGTTAAGAAGGCTAAAACTGGTGTAGATGAGCAGTCAGGAATAATATTAAAGACAAAGGAAGAGGAAATTGCAACTATATCCCTAGCCTTTAGATCTAAAATGCCTAAGAGAGGAATTGTTTCCTGTGATAATGCCTTTATAACAATTGATAATTTCCCAAGAGCTAATAAGGCAACCATAAACTACTTAGATGGTACAGTAGAAGTTATAGAGTGTGGGGAAGAGAAAAAGGCTTTAGATTACGAAGTTAGCTTTATGGAAGAGAAAATAAATGAAAATAAAGAATCTAATAGTATAGATTTAACTTATGATGTTACAAAAATTATGAATAAGGTTAGAAAAGATTGGGGAATTATTTATCCCTTTGAAAAATAATTAAAGTTTTACAAAAGATTTAAGCTTTGTAATAGCTTTAATATTAAAAAATAATATATGAAATTAAAAGTCACCTAAGGAGTATAATGTAGTATTAATATTCCTTAGGTGATTTAATTTGGATAGTAATGCTTTAAAAAAATATAAATCTTTAAATTATACAAATTTTAATAGTGATATGGATTCCTTTGTTAATTCAAACAATCTAGAAAGTAGCACAGAGTATCTTTTAGTAACTAATTTAAAAACTAAATATACTTATGTTTATAAGAAATCTAATAATAAGTGGATAAGAATGTATAAATGGATTAGCACAGTAGGTAAGCCTTCTACACCTACTAGAAAAGGGATTTTCTTTATTAATGGAAGAAAGGCAGGATTTTCTGGAGCAGATTATTCAGTAAAGTATGCTACAAGGATAGTGGATGGCTATTATTATCACTCAATATTATATGATAAGACTGGAAAGAATATAAAAGATGGTAGGCTTGGTGAGGCACTAAGTCATGGCTGCATTAGGCTTAATCCAGATAATGCTAAATGGATATATGATAATATACCAGATAATACTACGGTTTTAATAGCTTAGATTACGCATACTATTTTTGAACATTACTTTGAAAGGAGAAATTAGTATGGAGAAAATTCATTGTTTAGTAGATGGCTTAGGAAGTTCTACAAATAAGACTCAAGTTAAAAATGCCTTAGAAAATTTAGAAGGTGTTCAAAAGGTATGTGTAGATGTAGCTAGAGGAAGTATAGAAGTTATGTTTAATGAGCATACAAGTGAGGGTGAAATTAAAAACTGCATAGAAAACACAGGATTTTCTATAAGGAGTTAGTAAAATTTTCCTAAAAAAACTTTATTAAAATTATAATAAATCCTATAAAAATATTCCGAGTAAATTCACAATATAATTTATAGTGATTACTCGGAATATTTATTAAAACCTTGAAAGCTCTTCTTAACTTAACATGGTTTAAGCCTTAGTTTTTATAGCTTTTGAACATTAGTAGCCATTGGGCCTTTTTCCCCTTCGCTTATATCAAAAGAAACACTTTCACCTTCATGTAAATCTTTTTCAGGTCCTTTCTCCTTCACTTGTGAGATATGTACAAATACATCATCACCTTCATCACAAGAAATAAAGCCATAGCCTTTCTCTTGATTAAACCATTTTACTATTCCAGTTCTACTACTCATAAATACATCTCCTTAAATTAAAAAAGTCTAAACACTAATAGTATTTCATATAATAGTAAATTTAAACATATTTCTTTTAGAAATTTTACTCTTATTTTAAATTAAAGTTCATATAAATTATTTCCTAAAAGGTAATTTATTATGAAAAATAGAAGGGTGCTTAGTAATTTTTTATATTTACTTTTGTAATATTATTGTATATAGTTTCTTTTAAAGTTTTGATAAAATTTTTATATTAAGAACTGGAGAAAGGAGATATATGTGAAGAGTTTAGTTATTAAGTTTATTTCGATTTTTATAGGAATAATATGTATAGCATATTACATATTAGTTAATGCTTTAAGTGGAAAAACAACTTTTAGCTTTTTTTACTTAATATTAGGCATAGGTATTATATTATACACTATTTTTATAAATAAGTTTTTAAAATTACAGTGGTTTAAAAAGGTGTACAAGCCTGTAAAAATTTTAGCTCTTATATGCATAAGTATATTTATAATAGTAGAGGGAGCAATAATTTTCTATCCTAAAAAATCCTTAAAACCTTGTGATTATATAGTTGTTTTAGGGGCTGGAATAAGGGGAGAAAATTTAACTGCCACATTAAAAGACAGATTAGATAAGACCATAGAATATTTAGAGAAAACTGGATACAATGGAGAGATTGTAGTATCTGGTGGACAAGGCCCTGGAGAAAGTATAACTGAGGCTGAAGCAATGGAAAAATATCTAGTGGAAAACGGGGTGCCAAAGGATAAAATTGTACTTGAAAATAAAGCAACTAGTACATATGAAAATCTAAATTATTCTAAGAAAATCATAGAGAACTTAAGTGGAAAGCCTATAAAAGACTTAGATATTTTAGTTGTTACCACAGATTTTCATGCTATGAGAAGCAATCTTTTAGCTAAAAGAAATGGATATAATAATGTTGATTTATATACAAGCAAAACTCAGTGGTATTTAGTGCCTTCTATGTATGCAAGAGAATTTTTTGCCTTTGGTAAATCATACTTCCTTGATAAGAGCATTTAAATTTCATAAATATTTAAACTTTAATTGCTTAATTTAAATTAGACATGAGTTATGAGTGAAATTAATTAAAACTTAGAGTATAGAATTAAAATGAAAAGCAGATTAGAAAAAACTAATCTGCTTTTTGGTTTAGCATGTAGTTATATGAATAAAATGTAAAAGGAGAATCACAACACAAAGAAACAAATTACAGGTTATATAGTTTAAGAATATTCATAGAAGACCCTACATGCTTGTGTAAAATAAGAAAAAGTGAGGTTAAAAATTACTTAATTATAATTTTTATTACTATATATTTATGAACTGTTTTTATGAAATATTACAAAATATAAAAAAACTATGAAAATTTTTATTTACAAATTGTTTAAATATACTTAATATAATATATAGAAATAATATTTTGAAATTTTTATTGCACTTTGGAGGTGGTATGAATGGAAAGCGTTCCCCCTAGTAGGAACTTAAGATTAAAATTAAAGATAAGAGGAATGGTACATTTATATACCCTTAACGAGCAAATTATCGTATAGATAGTTATTATTCCTCTTATTTAAGGAAAAGAGGAAATGATATGAATAAAAGAATAACAAAAGAAAAGCTAAAGGATATTTTAGCTAAATATCCAACTAATAAATTTGATTCTCTAGATGATATACATCCAGCTGATATAGTGGATTTGTTAGAGGAGAATGAGGAAAATATTAAGCTTATAAAAAAACTTCCAGAAAATATGATTGCAGATATTATAGATTTTGCGAAGGATGATGACAAGGTAAATATATTAAAAAGTTTACCTGAAGAAAAGAAGAAGAAGGTTTTAAATTTAATAGCTTCAGATGAACTTACAGACCTTATGGCAAGCTTAGATCGTGAAGAAACTAGCAAATTACTTTCAAGTATGCCAGTTCAAGATGCTAAGGATTTAAGAAAATTATTAACATATGCACCAGATACAGCTGGTGGTGTTATGGCTACAGAGTTTATTTCTATAAAGGATACCATGAGTGTAAAAGAAACTCTAGAGTACCTTCAACTAGAAGCTCCAAAGGCTGAATCAGCTTATTACATATATGTTGTAGATGACTTAGGAATATTACAAGGGGTAGTTTCTTTAAGAGAACTTGTAATAAGTAAGTTTGACGAAAAAATTTCAGAGATTGTGAATAAAAACGTCATAAGTGTTCCTTTTGATATGGACCAAGAAGAGGTTGCAAATATATTTGATAAATATGGACTTTTAACAATACCAGTTGTTGATTATAAAGATATGCTTTTAGGTATAATAACAATTGATGATGTTATTGAAATTATAAAAGAAGAAACAACAGAAGATATACACCGTCTAGGTGGTGTAGATGGAGAAGAAAAAGTTGATAGTACAGTAAAAGAATCTGTAAAAAGTAGATTGCCATGGTTATTTGTTAACCTAATAACTGCGTTCTTAGCTTCTGCCACTGTTGGACTTTTTGAAGGAACTATTAGTAAGGTTGTAATTTTAGCAACATTCATGCCTATTGTTGCAGGTATGGGTGGAAATGGAGGAACTCAAACCTTAACAATTATAGTAAGAGGTATAGCTTTAGGAGAATTAACTTTTAAAAATGCAAAGAGAATTTTCTTTAAGGAAATTGGAGTTGGTATTTTAACAGGGGCTGCCACTGGATTAGTAACTGCAATAGTTGCTGTTTTATGGTCAGGAAAACCTGCAATTGGAATAGTAATAGGATTAGCTATGATATTAAATATGACTGCTGCTACCTTTGCAGGATATTTAGTACCAGTTGTTTTAAAGAAATTAAAAATAGACCCAGCTTTAGCTTCTGCCGTATTTGTTACAACAGTAACTGATGTATGTGGATTTTTCTTCTTCTTAGGTTTAGGAACTTTATTCTTACCATATTTAACTTAGATTATTATTTTTATTAAGAGGGTGGAATTAATGAAGAAGAGTTTTAGAAGTAAAAACATTTTATTAGTGATAATCTTAGCACTTTTAGTATTTGTAGGGGGCAATATTTATTTTAGCAATCCTAATAATTCAGCAAGATTAGAGGTTGGTAATAATCCTCAAGGAATAATGAGCATACAAGAAACTAATAATTAAAAAGGTGCTGTATCAAAGTAGATTTTAATAAAATCTTTGATACAGCACCTTTTATTTTATTATTTATTATTTTTTTTAGATTGAATATATTCAATTATAGAAATTATAAGGCATATGAAACATGAAATAGCAACTAAAATATATACAAATCTCATTCCTGAAATAAATATATCAGGTCTATTAGGAACAGATCCTAAAACTCTAAATCCAGCTAACTTACTCATTTTTGCATATAAAATAGAGGTTGAAGCTGATACTCCAAAGGCAAGACCTAAATTCCTTATTAAGGCATTAGTACCTCCTGCTATTCCAAGCTTATCCTTAGGAACAGAGGACATTATAAGGTTTGTATTTGGAGATTGGAATAATCCATTTGAAAAACCTAATAAGGATAACATAAGGAATATGGATGTTTCACTTGAGTTACTATTTAATGATGATAATAAAATCATTGAAACTCCTGTTAAGAATAATCCTATTAAAGTAAGTATCTTACTTCCTATTTTATCTGATAATGTTCCACTAAGGGGTGCAATAACAAATAATACAATTGGATAAGCTGTCATTATAACTGAAATTTTTCCAGGGCTATAGCCTAAAATATCATTTAAGTAAAAGGGTTGAATAACATTAATTGTATTTATTGCAGTAAAGGAAATAAATGCACATATTAAGCTTACTGAGAATATTGGCTTTTTAAATAAGCTTAAATGAAGCATAGGATTCTTTATCTTGTTTTCATAGATTAAGAATAAAGCAAGAATAATAAGTCCAATTATTAATCCTAGGATTACATATATGCTAGTAAAGCCTAAATGTTGGCTAATTAATATTGATGTAAATATAAGAATTGTAGCAATGAAAAACATTGTTGCTCCAGGCTTATCCATTGACTCAGATTCCTTAGGAATTCTTATTGGTAGATATTTTTTAGCGAATATGTAGCAAATTATACCTATAGGTACATTTATTAAGAAAATATAGTGCCAAGTGAAATATGTAACTATGAATCCACCTAATGCTGGACCTAATATAGAACCTAAGGCAACAAAGGAACCAGAGATACCTAAAGCTTTTCCTCTTTCCTTAGGAGGGAAAACATCTGTTATAATACCTTGGTTAGTGGACATTAACATAGCGGCACCAATAGCTTGCACAACTCTAGATAATACTAGAATAGGAAGTGATGGGGATATTCCGCAAAGGAAAGATCCAAGAACAAATATTAAAATCCCTTTTATAAATACTGAACTTTTTGAATGCATATCTCCTAATCTACCAAAGATTAAAATTGATGCAGAAATTATTATTAAATATGAACTTACAATCCATTCAGTTCCAGCCATAGTTGCACCAAGTTCTTTTTGAAGAATTGGAAGGGCTACATTAACTATGCTACTGTCTAAACATGCCATGAATGGTTGCATTACTAATACTGCTAATATAAACCATCTGTTTTTATAAACTAAATCTTCAGTGTTTTTAGAGTTTTCATTAGCATTATTCACCTAATCATCTCCTTTATTAAATTTTAATTAAATTTTTGTTAAACATTAACTATACAATTATAAAACGACAAAATTTTATTGTCAAAATTGAAAAAACACTTATTTTCCATGTATAAAGGCCTTTTATTAATTAAAAAATATTAAATTTCTAATAATTACTTCCTTTATTAAAAGTTGACTTTAATTAAAATATGCTTACCTAAAAATATTGTTTTAATTTGGAAGAGGGAAAATATCCTATGTTATTATTCATATAAAAGTGTTAGAATAGATACAAAGGAAATAAGTTACATCAAGGGAGGACTTAATATGCTTAAGGTATTTTTTTCTTTTAAAAAACATTTTATAGAACATAAGCTATTGATTCTTTCAGTGGTTCTTTCACTATTTATGTCTAGCATATTAAAATGGAGTTTCTTCAAATATATAGTTGGTATATTATCTTTTTGTATGATAATGCTAGATTACAAAGAGAGTTTAGATAATTTTCTTGAAAGTAAAAAGTTAATATATAAAAAGTATGCAAAGAATATATTTTTTTTAGTTGATAGTTTAATTGTAGGATTTATAATAAATGAAGTGTTTTGGATACTTACTAAAAATGAAATTTTTCAATTTAAAGAAGGAGTTTTAAAAAGTACATTAATAACAACAATAAGTATAATAGCCATAGTTAATATTGTTTATGCACTTTTTCTAGAAAAATTAGATTTTGAAGATATAAAGTGGATAAGTATTGTCTTAACTTTATTTATAATGAATAGTAATGTTATTAATGGAACAATAAATAGTTTATATATAATTCAAAGTAAGGATGGGTTAAATTTAATTATTACCTTAATAATTGTTTTAGGCATATTTTTTATTAGCTATTATATATTTAAAACTTTGATTTTACAAAGTATTAAATTAAAAAAATAAATATAAAAATAGGTATTGGGAAGAATAATAATAAATTATTTCAAATATGAGGAGGTAAAAAAATGAAAAATAATTTTTTAAAACACAAAAAAAGTCCATTAATGTATCCAGCTTATACAGGATCATCTTCAACTAAAGGGGAAGGTTTTAAATTAAAACCTTTAGATTATCCTTATGATGCTTTAGAGCCATCAATAGATGCAGAAACAGTAAAAATTCATCATGACAAACATCAACAAGCTTATGTAGATAAGTTAAATAAAGCTTTAGAAAAACATCCTGAGCTTTATGGCAAAAGTTTATACGATATTTTAAGCAATTTAGATGATATGCCAGAGGATATTATGGCTGATTTAGTAAATCAAGGTGGTGGAGTTTATAACCATGAATTCTACTGGAGCATTTTAGGAAAAGGCTGCAATAGACCAGTTGCTGAAATAGCAGATGCTATAGATAGAGATTTTGGTTCTTTTGAAGAATTCAAAGAAAAGTTTAAACAATGTGGAATATCTACTTTTGGTTCAGGTTGGGCATGGTTAGTTAGTGACAAAGATGGAAAATTAGAAATTATGTCAACTAAGGATCAATCATCTCCTATTTCTTTAGGATTAATTCCTATATTAACAATGGATGTTTGGGAACATGCTTATTATTTAAAATATCAAAATAGACGTCCAGAGTATATAGACTATTTCTTCGATATAATAAACTGGAAAAAGTGTGAAGAATATTATAACAATAGATAATAGAAAAATATTATAAAAAATATATAAATTACAGAAAGAGCGTGTATCAAAGTAAGTTTTATTGAAAAATTATTTTGATACACCTCTTTTTTTAATAACCAATGGTAATATTTGTAAAATTGTTTTAGTATACATATTATGTGAAGGGTAAATTAAAAATTATACTGAGAGAGAAATTTTTTTAGGCTTTTATGAAAAAATAGCTTAATTATTTGAAAAAAAGGGGGAGAATTATGACACGGTATAAATTTATGAAGAAAAATGCTGCTAAATATACAGCTGCCTTATTAACTTCAATTTATGGATTAACTTTAGTATCACCACAGATTGTAAAGGCTGATATTAATAATAAAGAGTTAATTCATGAGGATTCTACTGAAGGAGAAATCATAGATGTAACGGAGCAACTTACAAGGGAGTTAGAGGTTAATGCTAAGGATATTGCAAATCCTGAGATAATTCCAGAAGCTAAGGGAGAATTAAGAGAAATATTAAGCACTGAAATCTTAAAAAGTGATGAATTAGAAATAGTTGTTGATAGAGAATTCCCTAATATAGTTCAATATAAAATGGGGGATAACGTAATTAAGGGAGCAAGTAAATCAAGGGATGAATTTTTAATAAATGGTAGTATTTTCAAACCTACAGTGACTTCAGAAAAAATTTCTGATGATTCTGAGGGAGAATATTACTTATATAGATTAAATTTTGAAGATATAGATGTAGAGATGGCAATATCTCTTAAAATAATTGAAAATACTGTTAAACTTCAGTTTGAAGAAATAAATGAAAATGGAGATTTTAAGGTTGGAAAAATACAAATTCCAAACCATAATCTTGTAAGCATAAATGAAGAGGAAGAAAATCCAGATATTACTGCAGCAAGAGTTCATGGAATATTGAGTTCTGATGATTACTTCTATGATTTAAGAGAAAAAGAAGTTGATCAAAATCCGGTTCATCAGACCATGGCATTTTTAGATAATGGAGGATTAGTTGCATCTTTAGAGAATAATGTACTTGATTATGAGAAACAAGTATATTATCAAACAACTTTAAATGAAGGGGTTAAAGAAGCAGGACTTTGGAATGGCTCATGGACATATAGGGAGCAATTAAATAACTCAGAGGGAGGAGCTTTTAGTGGAGTAACTGAATTACCTTGGTCAAGAATTGTAATTTCAGGAGATAAAAATAATGATGATTCAGTTGACTGGCAAGATGGAGCTATTGCATATAGAGAGCATATGGTTAAACCTTATGGTGATAATGTAGTAAAGGATCATATTTCCCATGTTGCTATGAACTTTGCATCTCAAGCTCAATATCCTTTTGATAGATTAACAGACCAAGTAGCTAAATACTCTAATTATTTAGATGGTTTTGGACAAATGATGCTTATTAAAGGGTATCAATCAGAGGGGCATGATAGTGCTCACCCAGACTATGGTAATAACTTTAATAAAAGAGCTGGTGGAGTAGAAGAATTTAATGAAATGGCTAAGGTTGTTGAAGAAAAATATAATACCTTAGTTGGAGTTCATATAAATACAACAGAAATATATCCAGAGGCTAAGTACTTCCTAGATGAACTTTTAGAACAACCTTATAGAAAGGGATGGAAGTGGCTCGATCAATCATATTATGTTGATAAGAGAGCAGATGTATTAAATGAAACAGAAACAGGATTAAGAGCAAGGCTTAGTGAATTGAAAGAAGCCACATCAGAACTTGACTGGGTTTATGTAGATGTTTATAGAACTAATCCTTGGAATGAATATATGCTTCAAAACTTCTTAATGGAGAATGATTGGTATGTTGCTACTGAGTGGAGTGGACCTATGAGAAAAAATGCTATTTGGACTCACTGGGCTGATTTAACTTATGATAATGGAAATATATCTAATGGTGTTAACTGGGGAGAACAATATAGAGGAACTAGAAGTAAGGTTGTTAGATTCGTAGAAAATGAAATGAAGGATGTATTCCCTAATGATATTTTATTAAAGGGTAATAAAAATAAAGGATTTATGGGATGGGAAGGAGACTGTCCAAGAGAGAAAAATATAGAGTATTCTGTAGAGACATTTTATAATTGGACTTTACCTACAAAATACATGCAACATTTCCCAATAATAAAATGGACTGACAATGAGGTTAAGTTTGAAAATAATTTAGTTAGTACAGTTGAAAATTTAAATAAAGATTCTAATGGAAAAGTATTAGGTGGAGATACTAAGCTTGAGAAGGATGGAAACTTAATATATTCTGGAACAACTTATAGAAATGGAAGTTCAGAAGGAAGTAGAGCTGAGGATGCTGGGGATAAGTTACTATCTAAGAATAATAGAGTATTTATACCTTATAGTGAAAGTGATATAGAAAATCCTGATAAGGTTTATGCTTGGAATGATTTTAAAGAAGAAAGAACATGGCATTTACCAAAGAGTTGGAAAGAAAATGGTACTTCAAAGGTTTATCTTTATGAAACATCAGGAGAAGGTAGAAAATTAATTGAAGAGATTCCAGTTGTAGATGGACAAATAACTTTAAATCTAAATCAAAGTACTCCATATATTATTTATAATGAGAAAGTTGAAGAAACTATTGGCACAACTGATTGGAGTGAAACAAGCATAGTTGGAGATATGGGATTTGATAGTTATACATTTAAAGAAGAAAATTCTTATGGATGGTGGAAAAAGCTTAGTGAAGGTGATGGAAGTAATATAACATTTGAAAGGGAAACAGGAACTTCACAAGCTGATGAAAGTTTTACTAATAATACTGGACAAACCTATTTAAGAATAGAGGGAGAAGCGGCTGGTGGGGTAAGCCAAAATATAACTCTTCAAGGAGGAAAAGATTATTCTGCCTCAGTTTGGGCTGAAATAACTCCAGGTAAAGAAAGAGAAGCAACAATAGAAGTTAAGGTTGTCGATGAAGTATTTAAACAAAGTATAACTTCAACTAACTTTAAAAACTTTACAGTAAATAGTGATAAGCATAATACTTACTTCCAAAGAATCAAGGTTGATTTTACAGTTCCAGAAGGGGTAAGTGATATAGAAGTATCATTAAGGGCTGGAGAAGGAGGTGCAGACTCTTATGTAAGATTCGATAATGTAAGGGTTGTTGAGCACAATAGAAGTGATGAAGAGAAAAATTCTCAAAATGAAAACTATTATTATGAAGATTTTGAAAGTGTAGATGAAGGATGGGGACCTTTTGTTTATGGATATAATGGTTCATGCCAAACTCACCTTTCAGAAAGAAATATAAATGGCTACACTAATGATACTATAAATGGAGATTGGTCATTTAAAACTCAAGAGGGTGGAACAGGATTAGTAGCAAGAACTGTTCCTGGCTTATTAAAATTAGAACCTAATAAAAAATATTCAATAAAGTTAGATTATAAATTCCCAGATAGTGATTTCTATAAAGGAGATAAATATGCTAATTACGATATAGCAGTGAAATCAGATAAGGCTAAGGGTAGCGAAGAGGAAGCTGTTATGAGAGTAAGACTAGACAGATATGAAGTTAATGAGGAAACAGGACAAGGTTTAGGAACTTTTGAATATACCTTTGAAACTGGAAGTCAAGATGATTACTATATTGTCATTGAGAAAGTTGGAAATGGAATATTAGTTTTAGATGACTTAACAATAAATGAGTATGATGGAGAAGTTGATAATCCATTTCCAGAACCACCAAAGCCACCAGTTGATCCACTAGCTATTCCACAGGAAAATATGAGTATTGTTGCTAATGCAGAACAACAAGATGCTGGTGGAGAAGGGCCAGCTAAATATGCTTTAGATGGAAATGAATCTACAATATGGCATACACCATGGGATGGTTCAGGAGATAAGCCATATAATATAACCTTAGATTTAGATAAGGATGGAGATAAGAGTTATGTTATAGATACATTCACTTATTTACCAAGACAAAGTGGAGCAAATGGTAGAATAACTCAGTATGAACTTCAAATAAGTATGGATGGAGAAAACTTCACAACTGTTAGCACTGGAAATTGGGAAAATGATGAAGAGCTTAAAACAGTTAAATTTGATGCTGTAGAAGCAACTCATGTAAGACTTGTTGCTTTGAAGGGCGTTGGAGAATTTGCTTCAGCAGCTGAGCTTAATGTTAAGCAAAAAGAATTACCAGTTGAACCAGAAATAATTATAAATCCAGTAAGAGATTTTAAAGCATCAGAAATAAATAAAAAGAATGTAACTGTAACTTGGGCAGAACCAGAAACAACAGAAGGTTTAGAAGAATATATTCTTTATAAAGATGGTAAGAAGGTAGCTGAAATAGGGAAGGAAGAAACTTCTTATACGTTTAAAAAGCTAAATAGACATACAATCTATAATTTTAAGATTGCAGCTAAATATTCAAATGGTGAAATTTCAAGCAAAGAAACCTTAACTTTAAGAACAAAAAGGTAATAATAAAAATTGGAAGGGAAAAATTATCCTTCCAATTTTTTTAACTATTTACATTGTTTGTAAACGATATTATAATTATAATGTAAATATTTTGAAATAGGAGGGGACTATGAAAAGAAAAATGCTTAAGAGACTTTTAACTTCAGCTTTTGCTTGTATGTTTATTGCAAATGGATTAATAACTACTACTGTAAGAGCTGTAGGACCTAAAACTGGGGAGGAAAACCAGGTTTTAGTTCCAAATTTAAATCCAACACCAGAAAATTTGGAGGTTGTAGGAGACGGATTTAAGATAACTTCTTCTATAAATTTAGTTGGTGAAGAAGAGGCAGATGAGAATGCAGTAAATGCTTTAAGGGAATTCTTAACTGCAAACAACATAGAAATAAATAGTGAAAATGATCCAAATTCAACTACTCTTATAATAGGTGAGATTGATGATGATATCCCTGAGCTAGATGAAGCTTTAAATGGAACTACAGCAGAAGGATTAAAAGAAGAGGGGTATGCTTTAGTTTCAAATGATGGAAAAATAGCTATTGAAGGTAAAGATGGAGATGGAACTTTCTATGGAGTTCAAACATTTAAACAATTAGTTAAGGAATCTAATATACCAGAAGTAAATATAACTGATTATCCAACAGTTAGTGCTAGAGGTATTGTAGAAGGTTTTTATGGAACTCCTTGGACACATCAAGATAGATTAGATCAAATTAAATTTTATGGTGAAAATAAATTGAACACATATATTTATGCTCCTAAAGATGATCCATATCACAGAGAAAAATGGAGAGAGCCATATCCAGAAAGTGAAATGCAAAGAATGCAAGAACTTATAGATGCTTCTGCTGAAAATAAAGTTGATTTTGTTTTCGGTATTTCTCCGGGAATAGATATAAGATTTGATGGAGATGCAGGAGAAGAAGATTTTAATCATTTAATAACAAAGGCAGAATCTTTATATGACATGGGTGTAAGAAGTTTTGCAATTTATTGGGATGACATTCAAGATAAGAGTGCAGCTAAACACGCTCAAGTTTTAAATAGATTTAACGAGGAGTTTGTAAAGGTTAAGGGAGATGTAAAACCATTAATAACAGTTCCAACAGAATATGATACTGGAGCTATGGTAAGTAATGGACAACCAAGAGATTATACTAGAATTTTTGCAGAAACTGTTGATCCTAGTATAGAAGTTATGTGGACTGGCCCTGGAGTTGTTACAAATGAAATTCCTTTAAGTGATGCACAACTTATAAGTGGAATATATAATAGAAATATGGCTGTATGGTGGAATTATCCAGTAACAGATTATTTTAAAGGTAAACTTGCCTTAGGACCAATGCATGGGTTAGATAAAGGATTAAATCAATATGTAGATTTCTTTACTGTAAACCCTATGGAACATGCTGAACTTTCAAAAATATCAATACACACAGCTGCAGATTATAGCTGGAATATGGATAACTATGATTATGATAAGGCTTGGAATAGAGCGATTGATATGCTTTATGGTAATTTAGCAGAAGATATGAAGGTATTTGCAAACCATTCAACAAGAATGGACAATAAAACTTGGGCTAAATCAGGAAGAGAAGATGCTCCAGAACTTAGAGCAAAAATGGATGAGTTATGGAATAAGTTATCTTCTAAAGAAGATGCAAGTGCTCTTATAGAAGAGTTATATGGAGAGTTTGCAAGAATGGAAGAAGCTTGTAATAATCTAAAGGCAAATTTACCTGAAGTTGCTTTAGAAGAATGCTCAGCACAACTTGATGAGCTTATTACTTTAGCTCAAGGGGATAAGGCTTCATTAGATATGATTGTAGCTCAATTAAATGAAGATACAGAGGCTTATGAAAGTGCTAAAGAAATTGCACAAAATAAATTAAATACAGCCTTAAGTAGCTTTGCAGTTATATCTGAAAAGGTTGCTCAATCATTTATACAAGAAGCTTTAAGTTTTGATTTAACATTAATAAATCCAAGAACAGTAAAGATAACAGCTTCATCAGAAGAGACTTCAGGGGAAAATGCACCAGCTTCCTTTGCTTCAGATGGTGATATGAATACTTTCTGGCATAGTAAATGGTCATCACCTGCTCATGAAGGTCCGCATCATTTAACTTTAGAATTAGATAATGTATATGAAATAAATAAAGTTAAATATGCCCCAAGACAAGATAGTAAAAATGGAAGAATAACAGGGTATAAAGTATCTGTTAGTTTAGATGGAGAAAACTTTACAGAAGTTAAAACTGGAACTTTAGAAGATAATGCAGCTATTAAATTTATAGAATTTGATAGTGTTGATGCTAAATATGTAAGATTAGATGTTACAGATAGCGTTTCAGATCAAGCAAATGGTAGAGGAAAATTTGCTACTGCTGCAGAGGTTAATGTTCATGGAAAGTTAAAAGAAGCTGCTGAGGTAACAGGAAGTGTATCTCTTGAAGTCTTAGAGGAAGTTCAAGTTGGAGAAAACTTAGAAGTTGGAGTAGGTATAGACGAATTAGTAAATGCAGAAGCTTTTGCTTATGATTTTACACTAAATTATGATGAAAATGCCTTTGAATATGTAGAAGCAATTTCTGATGATGGAGTATTTGTAAATGCTAAGAAAATAGAAGATGGAAAGGTTAGAGTACTTGTAAGTTCTTTAACTGGAGAACCATTGCCAGCTAAAGAAGTTTTAGCTAAGGTTGTCCTAAGAGCAGAAGCTAAAGCAGAAGGAAGCAATTTAAGTGTAACCAATTCATCAGTTGGAGATGGAGAAGGATTAGTTCATGAGATTACAGGAACTGAAAAAACAGTTAATATAATAGAAGGAACTAGTCCAGAAATTGTTGTAAATCCAGTAAGAGATTTTAAAGCATCAGAAATAAATAAAAAGAATGTAACTGTAACTTGGACAGAACCAGAAACAACAGAAGGCTTAGAAGGATATATTCTTTATAAGGATGGTAAAAAGGTAGCTGAAATAGGCAAGGATGAAACTTCTTATACATTTAAAAAGTTAAATAGACATACAATCTATAACTTTAAGATTGCAGCTAAATATTCAAATGGGGAAGTTTCAAGTAAAGAAAGCCTAACTTTAAGAACTGCAAGATAGTAATACAAATAATAATATAAGGTGCACCTCAAAATGAGGTGCACTTTATTAAATTACATAGAATATAATATTAGATTTATCTTGTTAAATAGAAATAGTATAAAAGACTGAAAAAAATATATTTAGTGGGATATTTTTTGTAAAAAGAAATATTTTTTATAAAGAGATAAATTTTAAATTAGTAAAATGTGATATGAAGCACATTTTATGAATTTAAAAATTATTAGATTTTAAAATATTTATTGAAAAGGATTAATAGGTAAAAATATAATTTGTTTTCAATAATTTGGGAAAAAATATGAGAATTATTCTCAAATGTTGTAATAAAATAAAAAAATATTGAGTTTTTTTAGAAAAATTTTTAGAAATATATTGTTACATCGCCATTGTTTTGTTAAAATAGACGTGAGGGTAATTAAATATCCCATAGGGACGAAAAAAGTCCCAAGTTGTTAAGAGGAATAGATATAGTAAATTTTTACTATAAGTTATTTTTTAGGGAGGAGAAATGAATATGATGTATTCAAGCGAAGTTCAAGAAATGTGTGTAATTGCTAAAGGTCCAAACCACGGTCCAGCACCAATCCCTGTAGAAGGTAGATGGGTTCAATCAAGAGAAATAAAAGATGTTTCAGGTTTAACTCATGGAGTTGGCTGGTGTGCACCACAACAAGGAGCATGTAAATTAACTTTAAACGTTAAAGATGGTATCATAGAAGAAGCTTTAATAGAAACTATAGGATGTTCAGGTATGACTCACTCAGCTGCTATGGCTTCAGAAATATTACCAGGAAAAACTATATTAGAGGCTTTAAACACAGACTTAGTTTGTGATGCTATAAATACTGCAATGAGAGAATTATTCCTTCAAATAGTTTATGGTAGAAGCCAAACTGCTTTCTCAGAAGGTGGACTACCAATAGGAGCAGGTCTTGAGGACTTAGGAAAAGGATTAAGATCACAAGTAGGTACTATGTACGGAACTTTAGCTAAAGGACCAAGATACCTTGAAATGGCTGAAGGATATGTAACAAAAGTAGCTTTAGATGCAGATGATCAAATCATAGGATACAGATTCGTTCACTTAGGTAGAATGATGGAAATGGTAGCTAAAGGAATGAGCGCTAACGAAGCAATGGAAAAAGCTACTGGTCAATACGGAAGATTTGACGAAGCTGTTAGAACTATAGATCCAAGACACGAATAATCTATATATTCATTATTGAAGGAGGATAATAAAATGGCATTATTTGAAAGTTATGAAAGAAGAATTAACCAAATACAACCTGTATTAGAAAAGTACGGAATGGAAACAATAGAAGATGCTAAAGTAGTTTGCGAAAATTTAGGAATCGATCCTTATACAATCGTTAAAGAAACTCAACCAATAGCATTCGAAAATGCTGGATGGGCTTATACTTTAGGTGCTGCTATAGCAATCAAGAAAGGATGTAAAACTGCTGCTGATGCTGCTGAAGCTATCGGAGAAGGATTACAAGCTTTCTGTATTCCAGGATCTGTTGCTGATGACAGAAAAGTTGGATTAGGACACGGAAACTTAGGAGCTATGCTTTTAAGAGATGAAACTAAATGTTTCGCATTCTTAGCAGGACACGAATCATTCGCTGCTGCTGAAGGTGCTATCAAAATAGCTGAAAAAGCTAACAAAGTTAGAAAAGAGCCTTTAAGAGTTATATTAAACGGTCTTGGAAAAGATGCTGCATTCATAATTTCAAGAATCAACGGATTTACATATGTTGAAACTAAATTTGACTATGTAACTGGTAAATTAAACATCGTTAAAGAAACTCCATACTCAAATGGTCCAAGAGCTAAAGTTAAATGCTACGGTTCAGACGACGTTAGAGAAGGTGTTGCTATAATGCATCATGAGGGAGTTGATGTATCAATCACTGGTAACTCAACTAACCCAACAAGATTCCAACATCCAGTTGCTGGAACATACAAAAAAGAATGTGTTGAACAAGGTAAGAAATACTTCTCAGTAGCATCAGGTGGTGGTACAGGAAGAACTCTTCACCCAGATAACATGGCTGCTGGTCCAGCTTCATACGGTATGACTGATACTATGGGAAGAATGCACTCAGATGCACAATTCGCAGGATCATCATCAGTTCCAGCTCACGTTGAAATGATGGGTCTTATCGGTATGGGTAACAACCCAATGGTAGGAGCTACTGTTGCAGTTGCTGTTGCTGTAGAAGAAGGAATGAACAAATAATAGATATATCAACGCTTAGCGAAGATTTAAGTCTATTTTAAAGTTTTAATAAATATCTAAAATTAATAAGTATTCGTTATATAAAAAATATATATGACGGGTACTTATTTTTTTGTGCCTAAAATCTAAGAAAGGAACAAAAATGAGAAAGAAAATATCTTGTCAAACAGAAAATCTTATAACATTTAAAGAAGGTGTAGAAGAATATTTAATTGATTGTAAACAAAGAAATTTAAGAAAAGATACTTTAAGGCATTATAGAGAAAGTTATAAATCTATTACAAGAGTTATAGATGAAAATATTTATATAAAAGACTTAAATATAGATAGTGTAGGTGAGTTTGTTGTTAAATGTAAAGAAAAATTCAATATTAATGACCAAACATTACATACTTATACAAGAGATTTAAAGACTTGGATGTATTATTGGATGCGACAAAAGTATATTCCAACTTTTAAAATAACATTGCCTAAAGTAGATAAGAAAAATATTGAACCATATACAGATGAAGAATTAAAAAAGTTATTAAAAAAACCTGATCTTAAAACCTGTAGATTTGGTGAATATAGAAATTGGGTTTTAGTAAATTTTATTTTATCAACGGGTCTAAGATTAAATAGTTTTGTAAATATAAAAGTAAAAGATATTGATTTTGACAATGAAGTTGTATTTGTAAATATGACTAAGAATAGAAAACCTTTGATAATACCACTTAATAATATAATTATCAAAATTTTAAAAGAGTATTTAAGAATAAGGAAACCAGACAAAGAAGATGATTATTTATTTTGTAATGATTATGGAATACAACTTTCTAAATGTACTATTAATGCAAGTTTATCTAACTATAATAAAAAGCGTGGAATAAATAAAACTGGAATACATCGTTATAGACATACATTTGCAAAGAAATGGATTATGAATGGTGGTAATGTTGTTACACTACAAAAGATATTAGGACATAGTAACTTACAAATTACTGAGAACTATATAAATTTATTAGTGCAAGATTTGAAAATTGAAATGGATAAATATAATCCACTTGAACAATTTACAAGTAGTTACATTAATTTAAGAAAACATAGGTAAGGCGGAAACATTATGAAAGTATTATATTTAACAGATAGAGTAAAAGTTCTTAATATAGAAATAGAAAGTAGATTTGATGAAGTATGGATTACAAAGAAAGGTGAGCTAATATGTTCTTTTAAGCCATCAGAAGCTTACCTAAAGTGCATAAAGGTTCGTGATGATATTAAGGAATATGTAATTAAAGATAGATAAAAAAAGAGTAGATACTGACAATACCTACTCTCAAAAACTAAATATAGTTTTATAAAACTTTGCATATCCTCACAAACAAAAGGATATACCAACACTTTAATAGTATTATCTCAAAAAAAGTGAGGATATGCAAGCTTTATTTCCTATACCCTAAATTAAGTATAGGTTGAGTTGTTATACACTATGCAACTATAAATAATATAGTAGGTTAGTTAAGCCGATGTATAAAATTAACAGTATATTATACTAGCTATATATTACCCTTATTGGTATAGCTAGAACAATGGTTATAATATACGCTTAGGTGTGTGTCTACCAATATCCATAAAACAAAAGGCACGGTGGTAGTTTGGCACTCTAAAGAGTGGGGAAACTGTATCAGATGTTATAGGACAAGCTTTATAACGCTAGATGATACTTAACTAATAAGGGCAACTGAAACGACAGCGAAAAAGAGGATTTATAGTTGAGAGTTCCTTATGCACTTCATAATTTTTTTATGTTGTGTATAGGGAATAACTCTGCCTTCACTCAGCTCCCCTAAGGATTTATAAGCCTTTGGCACTTAAAAGTCAATAATTTTAATAGAGAATTGTAATAAATTTATTAATAAAATAAATTTAGAGATGTAAAATATTACCTTATAGTGTAAAATAATTATAGGGGTGATAATTTATGAGAAAGAAAGATGAAAATTTATTATTGATAAATTATGATATTGTTCAAAATAATTATTGTTGGATGTTTAGTAAATTTAATAAGATAGAAGAGCTTATTAACAAATTGAGTAGTATGGATACATTTGATAAATCAGTCTTAGATGAAGCTCAAGAATCTATTATAGAGCTAATTAAATTTAAAGAAGAATTTCTTATTAGCAAACTAGAAGGATCTTTAAAATCTGAAGTTATTAAAAAAAGACAAATACTAATATCAGATTTTAATTATGAAGAAGGAATAAGGGAAATTATGAAATAATATTAAGTATTTCTTAAGGAGCAAGTATTTCTTATGGGAATAAAAAATCGACTTAGAGAAATAAGAATGAGAGAGTTTCTAATGGATACTGGAGATTTTGCCAGAAAGCTAAGAGTTAATTTAAAGACTTATTCTAATTGGGAAAAGAATAGAAGTAAACCACCTTTAGAGGAAGCTTTAAGAATAGCAAAAGAATTAGATAGAAAAGTAGAAGATATATGGAGTTTAAAGGATATAGAGTAAAATCTATATCCTTTATTTTTTTTCTTTTATATTAAAAAATAAGAAAAATCTTAGAAAATAAGAAACATTTACCTAGTAAGTACATAGTATAAAGTATAGAGTGTACAATACACAATACAATGTACAAGTTTAGGAGGATAAAATGTTAGATATTATTTATAACTCATGTGAAACATTAGGATCAATTTTTGGATTTGGAGCATTAGAAGGATTTATAATTTATGCAGGTATAGTTTCTTATGGTGTTTTAAAGGCTACAGGAAGCAATAAAGAAAATAAAATAGTAATGGCTAGGGGTAAGTAGAAATGTTAGGAGAAGTTGTTTTAACAGTAATAGCGACTATTTCTGCTTGGTGTATAGCTAATAAAATTATAAATAAAAAGACAAGCTTTGAAACCTATGTAAGAAAGAGATTTTTAAAGACCATAGAAGAAATGCCACAGCAACAATTAAATAATAGTAATATAACTTTTGGATTAGAAGATATAGAAAAAACTGAAGTTGGATTTGATGCAAGATTGGTGATTCCGATTGGTCTGTCTGAAGATAACTTTATTAAAATAATTCCTTATTTAGAAAATGCTTTTTCATCAGATATAGAGTATAAAGCTTATAAAGTTAAATTCTTAAAAAGGAGTTGATTTTATGTTACTTGAAGCTATGTTATCTGCTGCCTTTGGTGGGGCATTATATGGGTATATGCAAAGTAAAGAGAAAAAGAATGAGAAAATAAAGTTAGAAAAAGATAAAATAGAGCAATTGGAAAATATAAAGACATGGAAAAAGTGTTTAGAGTTTGCAGATGTAAAAGGTATTAGAAATAAAATAAACGATACTTTTACTCTGGAAGACTATAAGAAAACTGAATATGGATTTTTAGCTAAAACAAAAGCACCACTCGGATGTGATTGGATGGCTCTGAGAAGCATTGAATCTGCTTTAGAAACTGCATTTAAGGGAACGGTCGAAATAAAAAAAGAAAAGTATAGCGATGATATAAATGTAGAAATAATAACTAGAAAGCCTGAGTTTGAATTTAAACCAGTTAAATTAACTTGTGATGAATGGCTATGCGGATTTAAGGCGAATACTAACTCTTTTAGTATTTCGTTACATGAGAATCCACATGTGTGCTACAGTGGTAAAACTGGATCAGGTAAGACTTTTGCAGAGTTTATAAGTTTTACTAATCTATTATATAACTACAAGAATGATTTTGATGTTTATATAACTCAACTTGTAAACGGTGAGACTAAGATTTTTAGCAAGTGTAAGCCTTGCAAAATGACAGCAAGTACTTTAGCAGAAGCATTAGTAATATTAGAAAAGATAAGCCAAATAGCAGATGAGAGAGAAAAAGAGATAAGTAGGTACGGGTATATTTCGGTTAAACATTGGAATGAAGATAATCCAAATAAAAAATATAAAAGAATATTTTTACTCATGGATGAGTTTTCATTTTTTAAGGTAGAAGAAGGAGATACAGTCGAAGAAAAAGAGTTAAAAAATAAATGTGAAAGCTACTTGAAAAGAATTGCTAAAGCAGGTCGTGCTATGAGTATAAGTATAGTATGTGTGGTTCAGAAAATGACAGCAGAAAGTATAAACACTACAATAAGAAGTCAAATGTGTATGGTTTCACTAAGACAATTTTCAGGACAAGATAGTAAGATTACAATCGGAACAACCGAAGCATCACGATTAGATGATTGTGAAGCCATAATAAAAGGTAGTGGAATTTATGAAAAAGTATTTATTCCAATAATAAAATCTAAGCAACCACAAATTGAACTACAAAAATATGATAAGAATATAATTGTTCCACGTAAGGGAGTATTAATAGAAGATGTAATTGAGAAGAAAGAAGAAAAGATAAAGTGCTTAATAAACACATCAGATGATACTATAGAGAATAATGTAGTTGATATTAAAACAACTAAGAAAAAGCCTAAAAGAAGAAACATTAAGGGGGCATAAATTATGCTTAAAGAAAGAGATTACAATGTTCTTAAATTTATAGAGAAATATAATGCTATTAGTTTAAAAAATGCTTGTAGTATATTTTTTAATGGCGAATATAAAAATGAAGACTATAGATATCGTGTAGCAGCAAGAAGAATGCAGACACTAGAGAAAAAAGGGATATTGCAAAGCTATCGTAACTCTTATACAGATGAAAAGATATATTATACAAATAAAAAATTAAGTCCTCACAATTTATTTATACAGGATTTTTGGAGAAAGCTACTTGAAATGGGATTTGAAGTTTTAGAGTTTAATACTAATGTTAGTTTGATGAAAGGGCAACTTAAACCAGATGCTATTGTTTTGGCAAAGTATGATGATATATTAGTAAATTATATACTTGAAGTTGACTTCAACCATTATACAGACAAAAGTAAGATAGTAAGATATGAGATGTTCTATAAAAGTGATGAGTTGACGGAGCTATGTGACACTCGAAAACCATGTTTAATTATAACTAGACCAACTCATTCAAAAGACCTAAGATACAGTTCTAACTTGTTTGATATAGTTTATACAGACTTAAAATACACCAACTTAGAAAGATTTTTATTTGAAGATTAGCTTGTACAGTATATTGTAGATTAATATATAGAAACATCTGTCTATCCTATGTGCATGTTAAGTCCTATAAATCACGCAATAAAGCCAAAAGGGTTGTATATAGTAATAACAAATTACTATGAAAAGATTAAAAAACATATTAAGCCCCCTTTTGGTGATACATATATATTAATATTATTTATATGTCCTTGTAGATTTATCACCTATAAGGTTAAAAAACATACAGAAAAAATATTTTACAAACCAAAAGACAAAACGGTTTCCACCGTAAATAAATAGGGAAAAACCTATAACCAAAAAAGGAGTGACTTAATATGTTCTTATCAACAAAAGTACACAAAATTGCCGACTATCTAAGTCTTATATTATTATTAGGATTAAGTATAATCACTATAATCTATTTGCAAGACTTAGGTATAGTAGGCAAACTTTTAACTTTGGTCTTAATGTCTGGAGCAATCAGAATATCATACTTTTGGTTTCTGCAAAAATTAAAAGTATGGCTAAAGCCTAATGCAAAAAAGGCTAAAGAGCAAATTAAAACCAGAGCTAAAATAGAGTCTACACAAACTTTGGATTTGCAGCAACAATATTTAACAGATTTGAAGTTACAGGCTTCTCAGTTATTTAAAGTTGCTATGCAAAATCAAAAATTAAATAGAGCTGAGATTATCAGTATTAAAGACTACCTAAAAAATAATATTAATGATCCAACTCTAATAAATAAAAAATATATCAATGAAGCACATTTTATTTATTCCTACTTAAAAAGTCAATATATAAATGAGGAAACACTAAATTGTGTAATAAAAAATATATTTATCTTTGCAAATAGGAAATCTGCTTAATTATCAATTCTATATCTTTATATTTATATTTCCCCTCAGGGTTAATTAATTATTAATTTAATTTTTTAACTCTCTTTTTTTGCATAAAACTAATTGTAGCTGGAGATAATAAAATAAAATTATTTTTATAGAATTGGAGAAGATAAAAATGAGAGAATTAATATTGCTTTTAATTTTTACTATAATTTTCTATATAATTTATTTTGGGATAGGTTATTTAAAAAATAAAATCACATATAAAGATAGAAAAGCTAGAAAAGAACAGCATGATTTAATGTTAGAAGAAACAGATTTGGATGATCTTGATGATAGAGATTTTGAGATATTTTGTGCAGAAGTATTTAAGAAGCAAGGTTTTAAGGTTTTTTTAACTCAAGAAACAGGTGATTATGGAAGAGATCTAATAATAAATGATAACATATATGTAGAATGTAAAAAGTTTGATGAAAACAATTCAGTTGGAAGACCAATACTACAGAAGTTGCTCGGAGCTATGGATATGTTTAATATTGAAAAAGGGATTGTAATAACTACGGGTAAATATAGCAATACTGCGAAAGAAGCTGCCAAAATGAGTGGAAAATTAATTTTATGGGATAGTAAAGATTTATTTAAGTTTTTAATGGCAGATAAGAAAAAGGCACAAAAGATGATATATAGATAAAATAAGAAATATTATATTTAAAGCTAAGAATTGTTTTTTAGCTTTATTTTTTTGCAAAAAAATAAGGACTAGATTTAACTAATCCTTAAACTTTATTCTTCAAGTTTATCTAGATGTTCTCTTATTACTTTGTACATATAGTTACTTACGGATCTAGCATCTTCTTTAGCTAATTTTTCTATATCTTCATATTCTTTTTTACTAAGTTTAACACTTATTCTTTTGTTATCTTCTTTTACAGCCATTACTAAACACCTCAACTTTCTAAATTTATTATATAATATGTTCTAAAAAAAATAAAGTGATTCACTAATTAAAAATATTTAAATTATTTCGTAAAAATAATTGACAAAGTGATTCACTTTTGATAATATATATTTGTAAGGTAAATAAAAACAAATTTGCGAATTAAAGTTAAGTAATCTTACAAAAATAAGGAGAGAGCAATTAGGAATGTATGGTATATATTAGCGGTTGGTTATACCATACAAAAAAGTAGAGAATAATTAGTTAGAAATGCATAAGTACTGTGAATGAAAAATTAGTGTGACACAGTTGTGGTTAAGGTGTGCCACACTATATGGGAAGGAAACTCCCCCGATAAAACCTTCCCTTTATTATAAGAATGCCTTAAACAGATCGGTTACTAAAGAAAGATGTTAAAAAATATAGAATAAAATACATCTTTTATGAGTTACTAAAGTTTAGAAAGTAAAGAAGTAAATAAGTATAAAATTAAAAAATTAAAATGAGTATAAAAGGGAGAGAGTAAAAAATGAGAGGGAATTTAGTTTATAACAATATAGATTTAAATACAGAAAATAAAAAGGAATTAAGTTTAGAAAAGATAGCTTTTAAGAAGTATAGAAATAACGTGTGCCAATTTTGTGGGAAGACAATTAAAAAATGGACAGATAAAACTATAGATCATGCAATGCCAATAAGTCGTGGTGGATTGGATTGTCCTTCAAACTGGAGAATATCTTGTAAAGAGTGTAATCAAACTAAATCCAAAATGACGGAGTTGGAATATAAAAAGTTTATAAAAGAGACTGCTAACTTAAAAAAGATAGCAAAAAATAATATAAAAAATATAGTTCTAAAAATGTTAGATGAAAAAGGTGAGATAAATTGGGAAGAAGCCAAAAACATGACAATAAACAACTTAGTTGAAAGATTTGAAATTATAGAAGAGCAATTAAATAAAGAGTTAGATGGCAGAGTCAAAAAAGAAGATGCTTTTAGCCTAGATGATAAAATAATGTGCTGTATGTATGATACAAGTAAAATTGTTGTATCAAAAACTATAGCCAATAATATTAAGCAACTGAACAAGAATAATAAGAAGATAAAGGATATTTTAAATGAATATTACGAAGGTGATATTGGGATTATAAAAACTTATAAAGGTATATTATTACCTACTGGATTCCAATTATATTACGCCTATAATAATGTACTAAATCTTAAAAAAGTTAAAATTATGAATGTTTTAACTGAAGATATATTAACAAAGAGCGAAAAGAGTTTTTTAAGACATGATGGAATGATTGAATAAAAAAATATAAATGAAATGAGGGTATTATTATGAGATTATGGAAATTTGAAAATACAGATGCAGTTAAGGAAAATATGAGAAATGAGAAGGTGTTAAGTCAATTAGCTACAAATTTAAAAGTATTTATAGATAATAAGATAGCTTTAGTTAAGATAATAGAGAGAGCTTATGGCTTAGAAAGTGGACAAATAACTTTAAGAGAGATAGAAATCCTTCAAGAACAATTAAAAGAGAAGGGGATTGATAGATTTATAAAACAATTTAAACAGTTTGGGAATTTTGGGTACACCCCATACATACTAGGATAAAATAATAGAATTAAAAAACTATATAGAGAAAAGTTATATCAATTTATAATAGTTAATGTTAAATAAACGACTTGTGAATTTTTAGTTAATCTGTGCCGAACAGAATATAATATTCTGATTAAATTTTAAAAATATGATAGAATGAATTTACTAAAAATGTAAGAGGGGTTAAGGGTATGAAATTTGGAGTTAGAACACCTAACTTAAAAAAGAGTTTTAAAGCACGGACAACTGGTAGGGCTAAAAGAGCAATTAAGAGAAGTATAAATCCTGTGTATGGTAAAAAGGGAATGGGTTGGATAAATAATCCTAAGAAAGCAGCTTACAATAAGGTTTATAATAAAACAACTGTAGGAGCTAGTGTAGGAGATTTTCAAAAAGGAACTGGAGTTTATAATGGTAATGTATTTAAGTATATAATACTATTCTTTACATTTCCAATATGGCTTCCATTTTATATATTCTATTTACCATTTAAAATTTTAAAAACTAAATAACATGCATAGGCGTAGGTATTGTACCTTCAGCCTATTTTTTATACAAAAAAATAAATATATGGAGTGGGCTTCTACCGTCGCTACCACTCCTTTATGGTGAGAAACAGTCAATAACCGAATTAAGTAGTAAAAATAAAAAAGTAAAGAGAATTTAGGAGGAATTAGGATTATGAAGAGATTTGTTATTAAGGATTTAGCTAAAAAGGAGAATATAGTTTTAGATGAAAGTATATTATTAAGATTATATTGTACATTTAAGGGGATTGAGTTAAAGGAAGAGCAAGAATTAGAAAATATTATAAAGATAATGCTGCCAGAAGATGAAGCAGAAGCTTTAGAAATATTATTAAATGGATTAAAGGTAGAAGATAAATTGTTTTTGCCATTAGTTACAAGTCCAAGCTTACAAAAGAAAGATGATAGTGAAGAAAATTCTAAATGTGAATACTTATTTATTTTAGAAGAAGATAAAAAATTTATAAATCTATATGAGCAGCTTATAAGCTTAGGTAAGTTGGATAAATTAAAAGGCAAAAATATATGTATAAACAAAGAGGTAAGTTCTAGATTGGCTTTAAGTACAAGCTCGGCTAATAAGATAGATTTTAAACCAAACATAGTAATATTAAAAGAAACTGATTATACATATGCAAGTAAATACTTTTTATTAGAAAATAATGAATTAAAAAGAGAAGATAAAACAGTCAAACATACTTTTGCGGATGGTTGTGGCTTTATGAGTGACAAATGTTCTAAGATAATACAACAGCAATTAAACTTAGATTATAGAGTTGACTTTGCACAAGTAAGAATGTATAACGGATTAGCTATAAAAGGATTATTAGTTAGAGCAGATTTTCAAAAGTTTTTTAAAGAAAACTATGAGAAAACAGATTACTTTTGGAAAGATGAGAATGGGGATTTTATAACTATAGATGTATTTAATAATAAAGTTAATATTTCTAAAGCAGATATTGTATTAAATGAAACTATGGTTAAGTGGGTTGGACTTTGGAAGGATGAAGAATTTACAGATATAAACTTAGCAATCAAGAAAGAATTAGCTGAAGAAATATATGCTCCTTATAGAAGTGATTTAGAAAGTTTATATGTCATGAAAGTTAATAAAAAACAGCTTAAAGGTTATAACTTATCTAATTATCAGTTGCTTTTAAATTTAGCATTAACACCTAATGATTTAGAAGAACTAGCAAGACCTACTTTTGAATTGTATGACAAAATGATTAATAAACATGATATAGATGCTATAAGACTTTATTTAGGCGATATACAAAGGAATAAAGAAGAAAGTAAAGAACTTGCTGCTTCTACAAAAGCACACAGATTATTACAAATTGATGAGAAGTTTGTAAGTACAAAATTTGTGCAAAGAAATATAAATGCACTTATAAAGAAGAGTTGTCATGAGTTAGCAGGTGGAAAGATGTATATAGAAAATGCAAGCTACAAAATGGCAATGGTTGATCCTATTTGTTATTTAAGATGGATTATGAATAGAGATATAGAAAAGTCTAGAGAACTTAAAGTAGGAGAATTCTATGTAGCAGGTAAAGAATCAGACAAAGTTGTAATTTCTAGGAACCCAATGGCTGTATTTTCTGAAGCACATCAAATTAAGTTAGTTAAAACAAATTTATTAGACAAGTATTTTGGAAATCACACGGAAGAATTATTCTTTATGAACCAAGCCGATGATACTGCTATGACAAGCTCTGGAGCAGATTTTGACGGAGATATCTATAATTGCATAATTGATAATGAAATTATTTATAATGCAGTTATTCCACCAAAAGAAGGAAGACACTTTTTAAATATAGCTGATGGTGAAAAGGTAGAGATGGAATATACAAGAGAAAATATGTATTTATGTATTCTTAGAAGTTCGGGAAATTTAATAGGTAAAATAAGTAACATTGCTACAAAAATTTCAGACTTTGCACAGAAGTTAGAATATGCAAAAAGAGATCAAAATAAAAATGTACATTTTTTTACATGGAAAGAATTAAGAGAGTGTTATATACAACATTATTCTAAATTATCTAGTTGTAAAACAGATGGAGAATTAAAAGTTTATAAACTGATAGAAGTTATACAAGATGCGAATTCCTCTTTAACAGATGTAAGAGATGCATATAAAAAAATAAATGAATGCTTTAAAGAGGAGTTAGAAGGAAGATTAAAGTCTAAAAGTATTAGAAAAGTTGAAGAGTTAAAAGATGAACATATAAGAAATAGTATTATAAATAACTTCTATAAAGAACAAACATTAAAAGAAGCTTATTATACACTTTATCAAACTCAACGTGCTATAGATGCACCTAAGACATTAGTATTTCCAAATAAAAATGATTTAAAATCTTGTAAGACTTTTTGTAAAAGTAATGGACAGAATAAAAAACCATACTTTATTTATTATTCAAAATGGAGTAAGAATTTTGAAAATAAAAATAGAGTAGCATGGGATGATTGCAGTCACACTCAATATACAGCAATGAATAAATTTGCAGGAAAAGTACAAAAGGAACTTATATCAAAAATAAATGAAAAAACATCTGATAATTCTAAAAGAAAGCTGTATTCTATATTAGAATCTATAGCTAAAGAGAATGAAAAATGTAATGCAAAAGTTAAAAAGTTATATAGCAAATATAATGATGCTATTACTACTGTTACCTTAAGGTACAAGGCTATAGAAGAAAAATCTAAAGATAAAAAACTTACAGAGAAAGAAAGAATAGAAAGATTTAAAAATTTAGAAAAATACAACTTAAAAGCTATTGAAACAATTCTAAAAATAGAGAAAATGTTTGAAGCAGGAGCGATAGCAGCGGCAATAATAAATGCTAAATGCAATTCTAAATTTATTGTGGATTTTTGTTTTAATACTTTAGAAGAAGCTATTTTAAGTAATAAGGAAAATAAATTGATGGGAACTAACTATGTGGAAGATCAAGATGGAAACATAGAGTTTTTATTCAAAAAATATTCTAAAGTAGATTGCATGTTAGTTGAAATAGGAGATATGACTGCTAAAGATTATAAAGATAAATTAAGAAAAGTTAATACTAATGGTCTAAATATTCGTATCGGAGATATTAAGGAAGAATTAACACAAGATAAGAAAATTAAAATTGCATTAGAAGAGTATAAAGACAAAGAGCAATTCATAGTAACTAACTTAGAAGATAAAAAGTTAGGTTTTATATTTAATAATAAAAAGTTAAATATAGATCTAATTAAAAATTCTTTAGGAAAAGAATTTAAGATAAAACATATAGAAAATAATAATAAAAGTGCAACATTATTTTTAGTATCTTAAATAAAAAGAATCTATAAATTTTGTTAAAAAAATAATATTTTTTAAATTTATATAGGATTTTTTTTATTTTTTCAATAATATATAGGTTAAAGAAAAAATTTAAAGGAGGTACTTTTATGAGAGTATCAGATATAGGTGGAGTTAATGTAAGTGTTAATTTAGGAGGAAATAATTTCAATAAAAAACAATATAAAAAAAATGAAAAAAATAAAAATAATTCAACAGATAAAGATCCAGAATTATTTAACAAAATATTAGAAGAAAAAATGAAAGAATCTAAAAAGTAAATTGAGTTTGACTCTGATAACAATTATTATCAGAGTCAAACAAAATAATATGGAGTGGTTGAGAGTTATGAAATTTGAGAATTTAAAAGAAAAAATAGTAATAAAAAATTATAAAGAGTTATGTAGTTTATTAGAAATAAAGGTTACGAGTGGGAAATCTAAAAAAATACAATTAGAAGATTTAGAAAGATTTTGTGAATACCATAAGGAAGGTAATAAGTTTGTAATTGATGAAATATTTGAAACTCCTTTACCGAAAGTTGATGGTAGAATAAATGGGAATAATAATGTGTATGTAGAAGAAATTGGAGATATACTGGTTGAATATATTTCTAATAATAAAAAAGCAGATAATAAAGTATTATTGTCTTTTTCAAAACTAATTAACATACTAGGTTTGGTGAATAATACTTATACAGTTGGTAATTATAGAAAAAAAGAATTAAGTGATATTTTAAAAATAGAACTAAGCGCTATACATTATTTTTATAACACATCTAGGTGTGAATTTAAGAAGATAATAAAAAGAGCATTAAACAATCTACAAAAAAGAAGTGTTATAAAGTACGAAGAAAAATGGCAGATTTGTGAGAATATTAAAGTAGATGGTGAAACTAGAGATTCATATAGACTTGCTACAGAAAATGAAATAAGTATGATTTTAAATGCACAAAAAAGATCACTTAAGGAAATGGAACTAAAAGACCTTACAGCCTTATTTTTAGCTGGTAGTGGGAAATATAGAGAATTTAATAAAAAGGTTAATGATAAATTACCTAATAGTTGGAATTATTATTATAGTGTTTATGAAATTATCTATGGTTCAGCAGCAGTAGATATAGAAATGGAATACATAGAAGAAAAAAGAGTTTCACTTAATAATAAATCAAAGGATAAAATGAGTAAGGTTTTCGGTATAGATGAAGAAGAAAGTAACGAAAAAAGATTAACTGAGGTTCTTATAGATTTAATAAAATATGATTTAAAGTTAGATGAACAAATAATAAAAAAATATGAAGAGAACAGAGAAAATAAAAATAAATTAATAGAAGAAGAGCAAAAGAAAGTAATAAAGTTAGAAAAAGTAAGAAATAAAATTGAAAAGAAACAAAATAATCTCATTGAGAATATTGTTAGTATTGAAGATAACTTTTCTAATAGAGATAGTATTGAGGAATATGAATATTTCAATTATAAAGATAATATTAATAATAGAAAAAAGACAAATGAATTTTGTAGAGATTTAGATGAGGTTTTAGAAACTATATAGAAATATAAGAATCAAAAGTTGGCACTTTAAAAAGGTATAATAATTAATATATTTATTATACATTTCAAAGTGCCAACTTTTTAAATTCATAATTAATAATAGCTTTTACCCCCTATTTTTTGAATTATTTATTATTTAAATAGTTCCTATAAAAAAGGGGTATTTCTTTTTAAAAAATAATAGTTGTTTTATCGAAATTCAGTTTTAAATTCTGTAGGGATTTAAAAGTGGAGTTCGGGGAGAGCTTTAGCTCGACCTTATACCTCGTAGAGTAAAGTATATATTATAAAAGTATTATTTTATTGGTAAATAGTTAAGAGCTTAAATTATATATTCTTATAACTACATTATATTTAGTCATACATTCTTATAATTATAGCTCATTATATCTAATTATATTAAAGATTATTAAATATGAATTAACAGAGTAAAGGGGGGGTGGGGGAAAACTCTTAAAATGGACGCTTTAGCGGACATTGTTTCCCCCATCTAAGAACTCGACCGATAAGGGAAGAGTGATTAGTTTTCAATAGTATAATATTCTCATAATTGCTTTTGGGTTTAAGCATAACCTTAATATTTTTTATATGTATAAGCATAAAGATTATAGAAAATCCTTATGCCTTTTCTTATTATTTACTATTATAATATATATTTATAATAGTTGATTGTACAATTTTTAGTATAGTGCTGCTTTTAGGGCTTCTGATTGAGATTGCAACATTACTAAGAATGTATATACTCCTTTAGGATCTCCTTGTTCTGCATAAGATTTTATTGTACTAATGTTATTTATCATAGCATCTACTGGTACCCATAAATCTGAACCTAATTGATAGTCTCTTAAATCTTGATATGAATCTAATAATGTATTACAATAACTTATTACTGTATTAAAATCTCCTTCATCACTTGATGTTTCAATTTGAGGTGCTAAGAAGTTTACGTCTTTTACAAAATCTTCACATCGTCCTATTACTTGTTTGTAAGTGTCTGTGTCATCTTGCTGTTGTGGTTGCTCTTGCTCTACTTTTGGAGTTTCAACTTTAGGTTCTTCTACCTTTGGTTCTTCTCCTTTAGGTTGCTCAACTTCTGATTCTGAATTTAATATTGTTATTACATCATTTGAACCTAATTCTATTACTTTGTCTAGTTTTGCTTCAATTTCTTTTTGTTCTGCTCCTGTAAACTGTTCATAGTATAAAGCTGTCATTTTTATACTTGTTAGTGGTTCTCTTGCTTTTATTAATCTACCAATTTCATCTAAATTTCCATTTCCAAATACTTCCCAGATTCCTCTTATTTGTTCAAATTCTGTTGAAGATATTTCTGAATATTTTTGACCATCTGGTGCAGTTTGGAATGATAGTAATTCTAATGCTTTGTTAGCTTTGTTTGCTATTCGTTGTTCTCTTGATTCTTCTGTTTGTACTTGTTTAGTTGGTTCTTGTACATCTATTGGAGTTTGACCACATCCTACTAATCCTATCATTGTTAATCCAACCAAGAATGTTACTAATAATTTTTTCATGATATATCTCCTTTGGAATTTTAGAACTTAATATTATAATATATTCTAAAGGTGTGGATTTATTGAATTAGGATATAAAAGAATAAAAGGCGAATAATTCAAATCTAGTTAGATAAAATTAGTAAATAAATGGTTAATGTTATTATTTTTTAAAGGAATATAAATATAATAATAGAATTTTATAGATATAAAGATTTTATTATTAGGAGGTATATATAATGGAAGAAAAGTTAGAGGTTGAGATTAGCAAAAGTTATCTTATTAAATTAATTTTAGAAGAGTTAGATAAAATTAAAAAAGAAATCCCAGATAGAAAGTGGTTACAAGTTAAAATTTGTGAATTTTCAAAGAGTAAAGCTGTTTTTCTATCTGAGAAAGATTATATAGAAATTATTGAAATTATGCTTAACGGAAGGTTGATAGAAGAAGCAAAGATTTCTTTTGATCAAACTCAAAAGAAATATCAGGTAGAGAGTATTGAAAAGGCTAGGATAACTTTAGATGGTATAAAATTCTTATTAAATTATAATAGATAGTGTTATAAAGAACTTAGATTAATTTCTAGGTTATTTTTGATTGATAGTTTTAATTATTTTGGACACAGCTCCTAACGTCACCTTGTGTCCTTTATGGTGAAAATAAAAAATAGTATCAAAGAAAATTTGTTATTAGTTTTTGTTTTCACCTAATTTCTTAATTCTTTATATTTCTAAAAACACACATTTAAGAGATAGTAACGGAAGCTATCTCTTATTTTGTTATGTGTAAGAATAAAAGAAATTTAATTAGCAATGTTTTTAATACAGTTAGTATATCTAGTTATTATAGATATATTATAGTGTATTTAAATATGCACAAATAGATATAAAGTTCTTTTTTGACTTTATGTCTTTTGCTAAAAATGACATAGTGTGGTTGACCAGTTTCTCCACCTCCTAAAAAAAACTGGTGTTTAATCTAATTATATTAATAATTAGTGAGCAGTTTGATGGTTATCTGTTCCTCCAGCAAAACCATCTCTTGTTTTTAAAATTTATTTTTTTAGAGTGTTTTAGCCCTCGCTTTAACACTCTTTTTTATGAATGGTTAATTTCATAGTATTTAATGAAAGGTGTGTTGAGAGTGAAAGAAGAATGGAAAGATATCATAGGTAATGAAGGCTTATATAATGATGACATTGAGATAGGAACTATAAGTAAAGAATTATATTTTTTAATTAGATATTTAGAAGATAGTGAAATGGATCTATGGGTAGATAGAATAAGTATGTTATTGTTTTATGAAAATCATATAATTGCAGATTTAAAAGAGCTTTTAAACTATACTATAGATCAAGAAAACATAGTAATAGAGACAAAACTTGAAGTAGTAGCTATAGATTTTAATAAAGAGAGAATAAGAATTTTAGAAAACGAAGAAATATTTAATTATTAAAAGTGCATATTGTGTAAGTTAAAAATAAAAGTGTGTGAGGTATGAGAATATGAGAAGAGAAGAAACATTTGAAAAAAGAGAAACAAAAATAGCAGTAGGTGGGAAGATATACACACCAATACTTGAAGATTATCAAAATGGTAAATTAAAGGACTGTAAAAAGGTGACTTTAAATGATACTTTAAAAAATTTTGGTTTCTTTACATCAAAAACTTTTATTAGATGTTGCGATTGTGGAAGTATAGTTACAGCGGGTAGTAAAAGGAAAGAAAGATGTGCAGAGTGCAATGCAGAACACTATAATAAATATCATAGAGGGTTCTATAAAAACAATAAATCATTTTATTTATATATTATAGAAGATAAAGATAATGTCATCAGGTATTCTGGGATTACTTCATCTATGGTAAACAGAGTTTCTGCACACATGAATTGTAGAGTGTCTGCAACAAGAGAATTGTTTAAAAACAATAATTGGAAATTTTTTAAATTTGTTGATTTAGCAGATGTTGTAAATAGTGAAAATGAACTGAAAATTTTAGAAAATGTAATGATGGGTGATTTGAACACATATAAAAATTCTGATTCAATAAAAGATATAGATAAGAAAAGAAGAGAAGAACTATTAGAAGAATTTAAGTATCATGATTTTAAGGTTTATAAAGAAAATATCAATTAGAATTCTTAGAGCTGCTAGAAATAGTGGCTCTTTTAATTTAAATAGGGAGATGGGAATGAGAAGTGAGTAGGAATAAGGAAGTATCTAAAAAGAACTATGTGTTATTGCTATTTAATAAGAATGGTAAAGTGGTGGATGTTATACCATGGAAAATAAGTAAATAAAATGTGGTTTGTTTAGGAGGTATTTATGGTATTATATAAAAAATTATATGGAGATACAATAACTACAGATAAAGATCAACAAGAAATCTTAACCCCTGAAGCAATAGGTAGGCATGGTGATATATTAGTAAATGTTATTGGATTTCAGATAATAAATGAAGGAAAAACTGATATAAAAATACAAATAAATGGCGGTAATATAGTTCCTGTTATGACTGATACTGGCATAGATATGGGGAGTCATAGTGTACATAGTTGTATTGTACATACTAAAGGAGCAAAAGTTACTTGGGCTTGTAAGGGGTGGTAGTTATGCAAAAAATATTAAGTGGAATTTTAACAGATAGATTATTAAATTTAGGTAGTGTAAATAAAGGGGATTCAGTTAAGCTTATATTAGATTTAACTAATTTAGGTGTGGATTTAAATGAATGTACTTTTAAATTAATAAATGATAAACATGTACAAGAAACTGGATTTAATGTAATTGGAAATGAATTAGAAATAGATTTAGATTTTGAGTTTACTTTTAATGTACAAATAGTAGACTTTGTACTAGAAGTAACAAGCATGACAGGTAAAATAACTACAGATAAATTCTTTATGTTAGTAAATCCAATTAACTCTAGTGAAGAAATTAAAGGTAGAAAGCCATTTGCTATGTATTTATTAGAGAAAAGTGGTGAAAGTGTTATTGATTGTGGAGAAGGTATCTATAAGCTTGAAATTGAGCTTATACAAAGAACTTGTAGGAATCTTTATATGCAGATAAATGATAGTGACTGGATGGAAATCTGGGAGTTAGAGTTAAAGAGAAATTACGAAGGATTTAAGATATATAATTTAAGGTTTAAATCTATTGGAGATGGAGACTATACTATAAGTTTAAATGGAGTTAAGTAGTTTATATGTATTTAATTAAATAAATTTGAATATTTTGTAAAGGTGTGATAATCTTTTTATTAGGACAAGCTATATATTTTATATAGTCTTGTTTAATAAAAAGGAAAGGAATGATAAATAATGGATTTATCAAAAATAGTACAAGAGAATAATAAAGAACAAAAAGAACAGCTTAATTTGGATGCTTTAAAAAAGAAGACAATAAATGAATTTGAAAAATTTCTTAAAACTTCAGAAGATTTATGTAATTTAAGTCAAAAAAAAGCATTAGAATTAAAAAATCAAATTAAAAATGATTTAGACAAATATTTAACTAATAGTGGATTTGAAAAAGAAAATGGAACACATATAAACAAAGACGGATCAGTAGCGTTTACTGGAAGTATATTTTATAAGAACGGAAACACAGAAATAGAACTAATTCCGTTAGAATCTGATGATGAACTTTTAGCAGACTATAATATTATAATTAGACCAAATGGAATATATAATTCAATAATTTTAAAACCACAGGAAAAAGATTCAAGTAAATTAATTTGGAAAAAAATGATAAAATATAAAAATGATTGTTTACATATAGGTAATTATAAAGAATTTGTAAATAAAATAAATGATATTAAAATATTAAATAATATGATTAATGATATAAAAACAAATAACGCTCATTATATTGATACCATAAATAACTTTAATAATATAGAATATAGATATTCATTATATAAAGATGATAAAGAATATCAAACTATTGATGAAGTTATAAATGCTATATAAAAATGTTTAATAAATTATATTTAAAGTTAAAAGAATCATTAGAAAATAAGGTTAATAAAGATTTGCAATCAAAGATAAATGAAACTGAAAAATTGAATCCTAAAATTAATAAAGGTGAAAGTCACGAGGCATTTATTTTAAGATTAAAATATGAGAAATTAACATTATCTTCAATGAAAAAAAGTAAATTTAATACTATGTTAACTATAATTATGACTATAGTAGCTACATTTATAAGTTTTTTAGGGTTTAATATGTCTAATTTAGGAAAAATAATAGAAAAATTTCCTGATAATATTGAATTGACAGGAGAGTTTATTAAAATATATAATTGGTCTAGTTTTAGAATAGCTACTATTTTTATTGCTGCAATATTGTTTATTATTAGTATCTTAATTCGAGATTTAATTGTTGAAGATATGAATAAATATATAGATCTTAGGATTGGGTTAATAGATATGAACATTGAAGAAGTCCAAAAAAAGCTAGAAGAAAAAGAGAATAAAACTAACAAAAAAGCTCAGAAGTAATTCTGAGCTTTTATTATATTAAGAAAGGAGAAGTATATGGCTAAAGTTATAAATGACACGATTAAAATTAAATTAAATGATAAACAAAAAAGATTTTGTGTAGAATATTTAAAAGAATTAAATGCCACTAAAGCTTATATGGAGATTTATCCAGATAGTTCTTATGATGCTGCTAGGAGTAGTGCTAGTGATCTCCTATCAAATCCTAACGTGAAAGAGTATATCAATAGATTATTAGATGAATATTGTGATAATATTGATATTACTATAGGTGAGATAGTAAGTGGATTAAAGAGTATAGTAACTGATAAGACAGCAAGAAATAGTGATAAGATAAAGGCTATGGAGCTATTAGGTAAATACAAGCAAATGTTTGTAGAGAAAAAAGAAGTTACCATTACTTCTGATTCTAATTTAGAGAACTTATCTGATGAAGAATTAGAAAAGAAATTAAAAGAATTAGAGTAATGAAAATTTGATTTTAGATGTAAAGAAAAACGTTTGATAAACTTTACTTTTACATCTATCTTTTAATTCATACTTTTAGTACCTATTAAAGCCATTTAGAAAACTTTTATTTGTAAAGAAAAATATCCAACCTTTTACTTTACAATCCCATGCAATATATGGTAATATATTTGTAGTGAATTAAATAAAAGGTGGTATGGATTGTGAGTAAAGTATATGGCTATTTAAGATGTAGTACAGATGAGACCAAACAAGATATAAGTAGACAAGAAAGAGATATAAGATCTTTGGTAGATAAAGTAGATTGTATATTTAAAGAGTATGAAAGTGGAACTAAAGAGAATAGAGAAGCTTTAAATACTCTATTAGATACAGTTCAAGAAGGAGATACTATTGTTTGCACTGAAGTATCAAGAATTACAAGAAGTACTAAGCAGCTTATAAATATAATTCAATTTGCAGAAGATAAAAAGTTAAAGCTTATTATGGGGACTTTTATATTAGATTGTACAGGAAAAGAATTAGATCCTATGGCTAAAGCAATGCTACAAATGATGGGAGTATTTGCAGAGCTAGAGAGGGATATGATTAGTGCTAGAGTTAAATCTGGTATGGCAAATGCTAAAGCTAAAGGCAAAACAATAGGAAGACCAACATTAACTATAGAAAGTGTACCTGCTAAGGTTAAAGACATATATAAGTTATATAAGAATAAGTCTATAACTAAAACAGACTATGCTAAGATGTGTGATGTAAGTAGACCTACACTAGATAAATATTTGAAAATAATTGAAGGCTAGGACTAGAGTGGATTTTAAACTCTAGTCTTTCTTTTCATGCCTAAAAACTCTAAGGCTAAGGGGAGGGGGTATTAAATTTGAGGTGGAATTTGCTATAAAAAAGACATCAAAAAAATTTTCAAATTTTTCAAAATCTTTAGTATAATTAAAATTAATTAACTATACTAAGGAGGAATAATTAATGAAACAATCATTATCAGATATATTAAAAAGAAACTCGAAAGAATATACAAGATTTAACACATTGAAAGAAAGAATAGAGGTTTTGGATTTAAGCGATTCTAGAGTAAAAGAATTAAAAAATGAAAAAATCAAAAGTATTGATAAAGAGTTAATAAAATCTGATGTATACAGAAATGAAATAAAAACTATTAATACAGATGAAATAGTTGGATTATTTGATAGACCATGTGATAGAGTACAGAATTGGTTAGAACTATTAGAATCTCTTCATAAAAGAAGAAATTTTGAACTATATGATGGTAGGAATTCATTTGAAAGTTTCTTAATTAATTGTGAAGAGTATGATCTTCCTATAGTAATTAAGATAAATAATGAATATTATATTTCTGGAAATGGAAAGCATAGACTTACTATAGCTAAATGTTTAGGAAATATTAAAGCTAAAGTTTTAATTGAAACAGTTATTTAATAACTGTTTTTTTATTTAAAATGAAAGGAGGTAATTATATAAGTAAACAACAATTAACTAAACAACAAATAATAGAACGATTAAAATTAAAAAGAGAACTTAAAATAAGAAAAGCTAGGGAATCGTTTTGGGAATTCTGCAAAGCAATTGCACCAGATTTTTATAAAGAAGAACGTACATATTTAAAAGATTTAGCCAATGCTCTACAAGATGTTTATGAAGGAAAGATTAAAGAAAAAGGATTAACTATATCTATGCCCCCTCGACATGGAAAATCTAGAACTGTTGGATTATTTACAGGTTGGTGCATAGGTAAGGATATTAAATCTCAAGTAATGACAGCCTCATATAATGAGCTAATAGGAACGGAATTTTCTAGAAACTGTAGAGAATTAATAATGGCAGAAGCTGCATACGAATTACAAATAGTTTATAGAGATATTTTCCCTGGTGTAGAAATTAAAAAGGGTAATTCATCTGTTAATAATTGGACGGTTTCTGGAGGGTATTCTACATACTATGGTGGTGGATTTGGTTCTTCATTTACTGGAAGAGGTTGTAATATTCTTATAATCGATGATCCAGTAAAGAATGCTGAAGAAGCTTTAAATGAAAATACTTTAGAAGCTATTTATCAATGCTACACTGATACCCTAATGTCTAGATTAGAAGGCGATGGAATTACAATTATAATCCAAACTAGGTGGGCTAAAAAAGATTTAATCGGCAGAGTGTTGGAAGATGATAGAGAATCATTTAAAGAGATAAACATGAAAGCTTTTGATGGTGAAAAAATGCTTTGTGAAGATGTTTTAAGCAGAGAGAAATACGAAAGTTTAAAAAGATCAATGTCAGATTTGATATTCATGGCTAACTATAATCAGATAACTATAGATGCTAAAGGTGTATTATATAAAGATTTAAAACACTATGAGGATATTCCTTTAGATGAATATGAGAAACCTAGATTTGAAAGTATAGTTGCATTTATTGACACCGCTGACAAAGGTTCGGACTATTTGGCTTGTATTGTAGCAGGATGTTATCAGAAGGAACTATATATATTAGATATACTTTATACTCAAGAACCTATGGAAATTACAGAAAGACTTGTAGCAAGAATTCTCTATGATAATGATGTAACTATAGCTATGTTTGAAGCTAATAATGGAGGAGGACTATTCAGTAGACGTGTAAATGAAATACTCGTAAATGAGTATAATACAAACAAAATAATAATAAAAGAAAAGACTCAAACCAAAAATAAATGGACAAGAATAATGGTAACAGCACCGTGGATAATGGAGCATGTGTTATTCCCTTCTAATGCAAAACATAGATGGAGAGAAGCTTGGGAACATTTAATTACATTTAGTAAGAGTGGTAAAAACAAACATGATGACCTAGAAGATTGTTTAACAGCTTTATGTGAAAACTTTGGACAAGGCATTAAAAAAGAAAGAAAAGTAAGAAGTATTAAGTTATCAGGAGTATAAGAGGTGATATATTGGAATTAATTAAAAATAGTAAGATAATTTTAAACAATGATTTTGATTTTGAAAACACGGCTTTAATAGAAAAGTTAATAGAAAATCACAAAACTATTGTAAATAATAGATTTAAGCAATTAGAAAGATATTATGAAGGAAAACATAAAATACTAGATAGAACTATAAGTGATCCTGACAAGCCAAATAATAAAGGAGTAGCAAATTTTTGTCAGTATGCTACAGACCAATTAACAGGATTTTTTATGGGGAAACCAGTTACATATGCATCTAGTAATAAGATTTATTTAGATAAATTAAATGAAATATTTAAAGATAATGATGAATCAAGTGAGAACCACACTTTAGCACATAAGTCTAGTATCAAAGGTCAAGCCTTTGAGTTAGTTTATGCAGATGAAGATGGGAATATAAAATTTACTGATTTAGATACTGATAGTGTAGTTTTCGTATATGACAATAGTGTTCAACAAAATACTCTTATGGCTATAAGATATTTTACTAATAAAGATATATTGACTGATTCTGAAAAAACAATAATAGATGTGTATACAAAAGATACTATATATCATTATGAGATGAATAAAGATGGAATTACATATATTAATGAAGAAAATCATTATTTTGGAGAAGTTCCTATAATAGAGTTTGCTAATAATAGATTTAGAACAAGTGATTTTGAAGGAATTATCACATTAAATGATATGTATAATCTTAACTTAGCAGATATAAGTAATGATATTGCATATTTCTCAAATTGCTTATTAGCTTTAGAGGGTATGGATGGGACTAATGAAGAAGATATTAAACTTTTAAAGGAAAATAGAACTTTATTATTACCAGAAAATGCAAAAGCTTATTATATTACTAAGCAATTAAATGATAGTGCAGTTCAAAATCATAGAAATAATTTAAAAGAAGATATTCATAAATTTAGTTATATTCCAGATTTAAGTGAGATAGGAAATGTCTCTAATATTAGTGGAACAGCTATTAAACAAAAGTTCTTTAGCACAGAGCAAGTTATACAGAATAAAGAAAGAATGTTTAAAAAGGCTTTAATGAAAAGAATTAAATTGATAACCAACTTCTTAAATATAAAGGAGTATAACTTTAATTCAAATGATATAGAAATACAATTTAATAGAAATTTACCTATAAATCTAGTTGAGTTTAGTGATAGTGTAGTTAAACTAGCAGGAACTATTCCTAATGAAATTTTATTTGAAACATTAAATAAATATGGATTAGAAATAGATGTGGAAAGAGCTATTGAATTAAAAAAACAAGAAGAGAATTTTGATCCTTATAAAGATAACTCTATACCTAATGGTGATATAAATGAGTAAAGATTATTGGGAGAAAAGAAGTCTTGAAACCATGAAAAAGATTTATAATGCACAGGAAAAGAAAAATAAAATTCTTATAGAGTCTTATAATAAGGTTTTAAAAGAAATTGAAAATGATTTGACTGAACTTTATAAACATATGGATAGCAATAATATTTCTTTATCAGAAGCTTATAAATACAATAGACTTAATAAGATAAAGAAGCAAATAGAAGATAGAATTGTTGAATTAGCAAAAGAAGAAACAAAATTCAATAAAGAAAGTTTAACTAATAATTATAAAGAAGCTGCTAAAATGGTATCTGATAATTTAGGCATTGAATTTGATAAAATTTCTAAAGAAGTGATTGAAGATGCTATACAGTATCCTTGGAGTGGTCATATGTTTAGTGAAATTATTTGGAAGAATGTAAGAGAACAACTTGTCTATAATATACAAAATATAATAGTAATTGGACTTGCAAAAGGTGAAAGTTATATTAATATGGCTAAGAAATTACAAAAGGAAATGGATAAAGGAATTTATAATGCTCTTAGAGTTATTAGAACAGAAACAGCTAATATAGTTAATAATGCAACTTTAGATAGATATAAATCTAAAGGAGTTAAAAAAATTAAAATTATAACTGCACCAGATGAGCGAAGGTGTGAAACATGTGGAAAGTTTCATGATAAAGTATATGAAATTGATAAAGCGCCACATTTGCCAAACCATGCTCAATGCAGATGTTGTTATGCACCAGTTATAGATATAGATTAATAATCTATGTCTTTTTTTATGCAAATTTTTACTTGTTTTTAATAAAAACATGGCTTTAATTAATAGTCACACGGACTTAAAACGGAGGTTATACATGGAAAATTTACAAGATCAAAACACAATAGAAACAACTGAGGTTACTACTGATGTAGAAAGTAAGGAAGTTGAAACTAAAGAAGAAGTTAAAAAGTTAGAGTTTACTCAAGAAGAGTTAGATAACTTAATTTCTAAGAGATTAGAGAGAGAAAAGAAGAAAGCTCAAGCTGAAAGAGAAGAAGCAGAGAAATTAGCGAAGATGAGTGAAGCCGAAAAACAACAAGCTCTGTTTGAAAAAAAGGTTAAAGAGTTTGAAGATATGAAGAAAAAATATGAGTTAGAAAAAATGGAACTTGAAGTAATAAAACAATTAAGTTCTAAGAATTTACCAACTCAATTTTCAAAGTATTTATTAAATGAAGATGCTGAGACTTCTTTTAATAATATAAAAGAGTTTGAAGTTGAATGGCAAAAAGCTATTGAACAAGCTGTAGATACAAGATTAAAAGGAAAAACACCACAGGTTGGAGTTGTTACAAATACGACTATAACTAAAGAACAATTTAATAAGCTTGGATTTTTAGAAAAGCAAAAATTCGCAACTGATTATCCAGAAGCGTACAAATCATTTATGAAACTTTAATTGTAGATTTCATAAATTTTATATAAATAAAAATAATTAAAAAAAAAGAAAGGCTACCGAAGGAGAGTAGGTAGAAAGGTGATTTATTTATGTCAAATACTGTAGTAGATGTAAAAGTTATGGGAGAAGTTTTAGGAGCAAGTTTACCAAATAAACTTAGATTTTCTGCATTAGCAGATGTTAACACAGACTTACAAGGACAACCGGGAGACACAGTAACAAGAGCTAAATATGCATATATTGGAGAAGCTACTAAAATTGAACCGGGTGCAGAAATTCCAGTAACAGATATGACACAAACAAGTCAAGACGTTAAAATCGTTAAAGCTGGTAAAGGTGTGCAGTTATTAGACGAAGATGTTAATAAGAGAGGACAAGAAATAATAGATGAAACTTATAATCAACTTGAAATGTCTATATTAGATAAAATAGACAGCGATTCTTTAGCTACTTTAAAAACAACTTCTGTTGTTAAGGATGCTTCATCATCAGGTCAAATTTCTTATGATTCAATTGTTGATGCAGTTGCTTTATTCGGAGAAGAAGATGATGAGCCAAAAGTACTTTTTATAAATACTGATCAAAAGGCAACTTTATTAAAAGATCCTAATTTCATAAGAGCTTCTCAAATGGGAGATCAAGTTGTTATGAAAGGAATAATAGGAGAAATAGGTGGTTGTCAAGTTAAGGTTTCTAATAAAATTAAAGAAGAATCTACTAAGTACAACAACTTAATAGTTAAAGCAGGTGCTTTAGGAATTGACTTAAAGAGAAATGTAAATATAGAAGAAGACAGAGTGCCTAAGAAAGGCTTAACTGAGTATTATGCAAATGCTCACTATGTTACTTTCTTAAAGAATGAAAAGAAATGTGTTAAATTAACAGTTTCTAAAAATCCTGCTGTATTTAGCTTACCTGCTGAAGAATCTGTAGTTGAAGAAAAAGCAAAATCAAAAAATAAGTAATACATATTAGGAGGGATATCCCTCCTTTTTTATTAAATAGGAGGTAGATATTTTGACTATATTAGATAAGTTTAAAATTTTAAATGATATAGATAAGCAAAGTGAATTAAAGGTTCAAGTACTTATAAATATATGTACTAATAAAATATTAACTCTTACTGGACGTAATAGGAATGAAATTACAGAAGAACTAGAAGATTTAATTCTTGAGTTCACTATTTTAAGATGGAACAAATTAGGGGTAGAAGGATTAACTTCTCCAGATAAATTTACCGAGGCAATTTCTGATAATTTAATTCCGCCTGACATTAAAATACAACTTAATAAATTTAAAAAATTAAGGAGTTTTTAATTATGTCAGTTACTATTGATGATAAAGAGTTTAAAGAAGGTATAGATAAATTCATAAATCAGCAACTTAGAAAATCTATTATAGCAGGAATGGAAAAGGCATGTTTAAAAATAGAAGATACTGCTAAAGATAAAGCACCAAAAGATTTGGGACAATTAGCAGGTTCTATAGGAAGTGAAGTTGAAGATAATGGATCTGAGGTTGAGGGTTTTATAACAGCTACAGCAGAACATGCACCTTATGTACACGAGGGTACTGGTATTTATGCCAAAGGTGGAAATGGAAGAAAAACACCTTGGTTTTATAAAAACAGAGATGGTAAGGTTATAAAAACAAATGGACAAATACCGCAACCTTTTATGCAAGAAGCAATAGATGAAGAATGGAATAATATTAGCAAAATAATTGCGGGGGCTTGTAAATGGTAGATTTATTAAAAGTAATAGAAAATTGTACAGGTCTTAGAGTTATGAATACTCCTAAAACACCTGTTCCTAGAAGTCAAAGTGGAATAGAGTATTCCTATAAAACTTTAAGTGATGATGCGATAAAGGAAGTTATAAGATTAGACTTAGTTATTGTTACCTCACGATTAGAAGATGGTGAGAAAGCAATTAAAAAAATAAAAAAAGAATTACTTAAAGCTGGAGATGGTTCTAAAATCAAAGGTTTTTTAAAAATAGAATTTGCACCAAGTGGGACAATTGAAAAACCTGATATGAATGCGGTGCATAGTTTTATTAGCTTACTAATAACAAAAAGGAGTGTTGTGTAATGGCAGCTAAAAAAGAGTTTGTAACACTAGGTAGTGGAGATTTATATCTTACACTTTATACACCGGGTTCACCTATACCTGAAGATGTAGCATTTGAAGTTGAAGATAACAAAATAGGTGAAATTAAAGGTGGTGCAGAAATATCTTACACACCAGAAATTTATGAAGTTGTTGGAGATAGCGGAGTTTGTATCGAAAGATTTATAACTAAAGAAGAAGTTATCTTTAAAACTGGTATCTTAAAATGGTGTTTAGATACTTTAGATTTAATTTGTTTAGGAGCAGTTAAATCTAAGTCTGAAGGTAAAGAAGTAGTTAAAATAGGTGGAAAAGGAGTAAAGGGAATAAAACAAGTTGCTTTGAGATTCGTACATACTCTATCTGACGGAAAGAAAATAAGAATAACTATGGTTGGAACACCTTCAAATGGATTTACATTAACTTTTAATCCAGAAGAAGAAACTGTAATAGATGCAGAGTTTCAAGCTATGCCACAAGATGCTGAAGGGGTACTTTTAGAAATATCTAAAGAAGTAGACCCAGAGTAAAAAATCACAGGTAGTAAAGAAGTTTACTACCTTTTTTTGTAAAATTTATATTTAATAAAGGAGAAATGTTTATGTTAGATTTAAGTGTATTAAAAGAAAAAGTATGGGATGTTAAATTGTTTGATGGAGAAGTTTTACATATAAAAAGACCTTCGCAAAAGATGGTAATTGAAATGATGGGATATGAAGAAACTTTCAAAAAGCAAAAAGATGCAAAAAAGACATTAGGTACATTTACAAAAATGATACTAGATATATTAAATCATAATACTGAAGGTAGAGTTTTTACTGAAGAATATATAGATGAAAATTTTGATTTAACTTTAGGATTAGCATTAGTTCAAAGCTATATGGAATTTGTTAAAGAAGTAAATTCAAACCCAAACTAGAAATCCCTTCTATACCTACATTTGGTATTAAGAAGGGTAAAACAGAAGAGTATGAATATGAATTTTTTCCTTCTGCCAAAAAGGTTGCAGACTATTGTAATTTTTCTATAAATGATGCACTTGAACTGCCATGTGACATTTTTCAGTTAAGTTTAAGAAATGCTTATATTTTAGAATTACAAAGTACTGAAGAAGGAAGAGAGTATTTAGCAAAATGTAAGCGATTAAAAACTACTGAGATGGATTTAGATGGTTTATCTAGGGTTTATGATATTAAAGAAAAGGTGGTGGATTAATGTTTGATTTACCAGCTCTGCGTGTAAAAGTTAAGGCTGATATCACCGAAGCCGAAAAAGGTCTCAAAAAGCTTAAAGATAGTGGTAAAAAAGTAGCAGACTTAGGAGGTAAACTTACTAAGTCTGTTACAACTGTTTTAGGCGGTATTGGTATAGCTTCTTTGAAGGCTGCTTCAGATGTTTCTGAGATGGAAAGTAAATTTAATGTTGTATTCAAATCTCTTGCAAGTGAAGCGGATGGGTGGGCAACTACTTATGCTAATGCAATTGGGAGAAGTAAATATGAAATTAAAGAAGCTATTTCTAATCAAGCTGATTTATATCAAGGTATGGGGTTTACAGCAGATGAAGCTTATGAGTTATCAAAGCAGGTTACTACATTAGGATATGATTTAGCCAGTTTCAACAACGTAAATGATGCACAGGCGATCGATGCCATGACTAAAGCACTTATGGGAGAGACTGAAAGTGCAAAAATGTTAGGTGTAAACTTAACAGATACAATTATGGAAACTTCTGAATTTACCAAAGCTACAGGTAAGTCTTGGAAAGAACTGAGTATGGCTGAGAAGGCTCAAGTCAGATATCAAGAAGCAGTTAAGCAAAGTCAAAATGCTATGGGTGATGCAGAAAGAACATCAGATGGTTTTACAAACCAAATGAAAAGACTTAAAGGTAACTTTTATGATTTAGGAGTTCAAATTGGGAATGTTTTTCTACCTATAGCAAATACTGTTGTAACTGAATTTAATAAAATGCTTAGTGGAGTAACTAAGTTAATAAGTGAAAACCCTAAATTAGCACAAACTATAGCAGGTATTGGAACTACTTTATCTATAATACCTCCATTAATATGGGCTATAGGTAAAGGAATGGTTTTATTTGCTTCTGCTCCAGCTTTATTTGCTGGATTAGCTGCTGGAATTGCGGTTGCGGGAGTTGCTTTTTTAGGATTAAATGAAAATGCACAAAGTACGCTTGATAATTTAACCTATAAGATAAGTGAGTTTTGCGGTAATTTTGTTCAAAGAATAACTGAAACAGCACCGGAACTATTAAGACAAGGATCACTAATGATAAGTCAGTTTGTTCAAGGTTTAACTGAAGGAATTCCAATATTATTGGAAACTGCTTTTACAATTGTAAAACTATTAATAACCACATTTATGAATACGTTTCCTACTATTATAAATACTGGTTTTCAATTAATTTTACAACTTGTAAATGGAATAGTGAGTGCTATACCTAATTTAGCGACAACAATTCTTAATATGGGATTAGATATGTTAAGTTGGTTCTTATCAAACTTACCTCAATGGTTTGATAGTGGAATACAAGTATTAACAAATATAATAAGGGGAATAGTACAAACTATACCTAATATAGTTCAATCTGTATTTGATACAGGAACTCAAATGTTAGACACTTTAATCAAGAGAATGCCTGAGTTTTTACAAAAAGGTAAAGACACTATTATAAAAATAATAGAAGGTTTAAAAGAAAGATTGCCTAGTTTATTAGACACTATGGGACAAGCAATTATGAAAACATTATCTAAGATAGCTGAAAGAATGCCTGAGTTTTTACAAAAGGGTATTCAGTTCGTAACAGAAATGATAAAAGGTATAGGTCAAAATTTGCCTGCTATTATGGGGAAAATGGGAGAATTATTAGGTGAATTAATAGCCAAAATAATTCAGTATTTACCACAATTCCTTTCTAAAGGGGTAGAAATAGTAGCTAAAATCATAGTAGGTTTAATCCAAGGAATTCCACAATTATTAAGTGCAGGTGTAGATTTAGCAGAAGGTATTTTAGATGGAATAGGTAGTATGATGAGTGGCTTCTTATCTATAGGTAGTAAAATAGTATCAAATATTAAGCAGGGTGTTATGAATGCATGGGGTAACTTTACAGGTTGGTTATCCAATAAGGTAAAATCAATTCCTATAATCGGTTCATTGTTCTCTTTAGATAGTCCTGAAGGAGATGGTAATGGTTTAACACCTACGATAACACCGAATCCTATGGCTAATTTAACTAGAAATGGATTAAGTTCTGTTCCTTCTATGTTTGGATTTATGCCTAAAAATAAAGGAATTGAATCTGGTGATTTCAAGAAAAACGTAGATCCTTTAATATCTAAACTTTCTGAATTAATGAAAGCTATGGATAATAAAGGTGGTTTGAATTTAACTATTGAGAATTTCTATAACAATACTGATAAAGATATTGAAAGTCTTGCAGAAGAACTAGCATCTTTATACAATCAAAGATTAGCTTATAGATAATTGAAAGGAGGTGTGTTTTGTGAGTTATTTTATTTTTAAAGGTATAAGTAGTGAAGAGATGGGACTTATAATAGAAAAAAATTGTGATATTACAAAGCCTAATCGAAAATACTTAGAATTTAAAGTTGAAGGAAGAGATGGACTCTTAACTAAAGATTTAGGTACTTATGAATGTACTACAAAAGAATTTTTAGTACATCTTATTAAAGAAGATATGCCTTCACTAGATTATCTTTTAGATTGGCTAGATGGAGAAGGTGAATTAATATCATCAACTTTACACAATAGACATTATATAGCTAGGGTTGATAATGAAATTCCATTAGAACAAATAATAGAAAATAGACTATATAAGTTTCCTATAAGATTTAAATGCCAACCATTTTCTTATAGAAATAAGAACGATGTAATACAAATAACAGAGCAAGGTACTGCCATTTCTAATAGTTGTACTAGACCAGCCAAACCATGCTTAACTGTATTTGGAAATGGAACAATTAATTTATCAATAACCTCGGATAGAGGAGTTTACCAAATAACTTTGAAAGATGTAGTTGATAGTATAACAATTAATACAGATACGATGCAATGTTATAAAGGTTTAGAAAACTGTAACTCTAAGATGACGGGAAAGTTTCCTATTTTACAAAAAGGTAAAAACACTTTTGAATGGTCTGGAGGAACAGTTACAAAAATAGAAGTAACACCTAATTTTGGTTATTTAATATAAAGAGATGCTTTTTACAGTGTCTCTTTTTTTATTTTGTTAAATAGGAAGGAAATAGTTTAAAAGTATGAATGATAATATGATAGTTTTATATCAAGAGCGGGAGACAAATTTTACTCACAATGGAATATGTGTATTAAATAATATCTGCATTAAGGCAGAGATTGAAGAAGAGTTAAATGGAATATATAATCTTAATTTAGAATTCTTAATACATAATAACAATACTTGGAAAGAAATAACTGAAGATAGAATTATAAAGGTAAACTCTTATTATACAGATCAATTATTTAGAATAGTAAATACAAGATTAGTTGGTAGAAATAAATTAAAAGTATTCTGTAGGCACATTTTCTTTGATCTAGGTAAAAACTATTTAGAAGATATAAGAGCAGAAAATAGAAGTGGTGCTTCTGCATTAGAATATTTTTTAAGAAACACCATAGACCAACATCCATTTACATGTACATCAGATATAACTGATATAAATACATTATATGCAGTTAATATGGGATTTTTAGAAATGTTAAATGGAGATAGGGATAATACTTTTATTTCTAGATGGGGTGGAGAAATTGAAATCAACAATTTTAATTTTAGTATAAATAAAAGAAGAGGACAAGATAGAGGAGTTCAGATCAGATATGGTAAAAATATGCTTTCTATAGAAAGGTATATTAATAGAGAGAGTATTATTACTAGAGTAAAGCCTTTTGGTTTTGATGGAATAACCTTAGATAAAGGTGAATTTGTAGAATCTCCTTTAATTAATAAATATCCAGTTGGAATAACAACAAAAGTAAAGTTTGAAGATATAAAAGTAAAAAGAGATCCAAACAATAATGAAGAAGAAGGATTTGAAACACTACCTGAGGCACAAAGAGCTTTAAGAGAAGAAGCAAGAAAATTATTTGATGAACTTGATTTAGACAAACCTAAGACAACATACAAAGTTGATTTTATAAGTTTGGAAGATACAGATCAATATAAAACAGCAGCTATACTAGAACGTTGTTGGTTAGGCGATACAGTTACCATTATAGATGAAGATTTAGGAATAGATATTAAAAATAGAATTGTAAGTTATAAATTTGACTGTTTAAGTAATAGATATGTTGAATTAGTTCTTGGGAATAAACTAGAGACTATTTTCAATGTTTTAGATAATAACTTAACTAATGGAAATTCTAATGATTCTACTGGTAGTGGCTCTGCTGGAGGAGATATTGGAAATGGAAATATAGATATAGATAAGATACTTCAACAGGCTCAAGAAAACGCAAAACAACTTATGGAAAACGGTATAGTAGATTCTCATGTTGTTGTCAGAAAAAATGAAATATTGATAATGGAAGATACTACAGATATTGCACAAGCAAAGAGATTAGTTAGGGCAAATAGAAATGGTATATTTTGCTTAACTGAAGGTTATAATAGTACACCTAAAACAGCTATTACGGCTGATGGAATTAATGCTACAGCTATTACTTTTGGAGAATTAAACGGTAGATTAATAATGGCAGATACTATAGAAGCAAATGCACTTACAGTAAATGCAGTTAAAAAAATAAGAGAAGATTTAGTTACTCAGGCACAATTGAAAGTTGAAGTAGATAAAATAAATTTAAAAGTTTCTTCTATAGAACAGACTAAGCTATATACACTTTTTATAAATCCAATAAATGGAACTAGTTTTAGGGTTGGAGTTGATGAATTAATACTAAAAGCACAAATTCAAGAACAAGAGCTAACAGGTGAAGTGACTGATATTTCTAATACTATAGATCCTAGGAGAGTGACTTGGATTAGAAAAAGTTCGGATGAAGCTGGAGATATAGAATGGAATAAAAAATATGAATCTGGTGCAAGACAGATAAAAATAACAAGAGCAGATTTAGTGAAAAACACTGCAAATTTTGCTTGTCAATTGCATGATGGTAAAGGGAATGTATTAGCTAAGGGATTTCTATAAATATAAATTTAAATATAATAATGATATAATATAAATAAGAAGGAGGTGTAGATATTGTATAGTAATTTGGAGGATATAATAATAAATTTAATTAATACTGGTATAGAAGGCGAGTATTGGGATTTTAAACAAAAATGGCATAAAGATAATGATGAATTATTGAGAGATATATTATCATTTGCAAATACCATTCATAATAAAGATTGTTTTTTAATAATAGGTGTATCAGATGACTGTGAAATAATAGGTGTTGAAGATGATGAAAATAGAAGAGAACAATCCAATCTTCTAGATTTATTAGGAAATTGCAATTTTGCTGGACAAAATGTACCAAAAATTAGTTTAGAGACACTGAATATAAATGGCAAAGAAATTGATATACTAATTATATTTAATTCTAATGATGTTCCTATGTATATTTCTAAAACCAACAATAAACAAAGAAGAATACAAGCAAATTATATTTATAGTAGGGTTGGAGATCGAAATACTCCTATGTCTGAGAATAGTAATATCTATATAATAGAACAACTATGGAAGAAAAGATTTGGACTTAATAGAGATAGTATAGAACTGTTTAAAGAGGCTTTGAAGGATAAGTGGAATTGGAATAGAAACAAACAAGGATGGTATTATAAATTCAATCCAGAATTTATGATAAAAGAGATAGAAAACGACTGTAATAGATTACCATGTTTTTATTCATATACTATGTGTAATGAAAGTACTAGTTACTATAATTTGCAAATTATATATAAAGGTACTATATTGGATGAATTTCTAGAGGTTGTATTAGATAGTGGTAGATATGTTACAATTTCACCATTATCCTATTTTGTTTCTAAGGATAGATATAATAGAAAAACTTTTGAATATAGATACTTTACAAAAGGTACTATTGAATATTTATTATACGATTTCTTATATAGAACAGATGAACTTCAATGTGAAGAAACTTGGGCTAAAAATAATTTTGATGAAGTTATTCTTATATTTAATAATGAAAAAGAGAAAAAAGAATTTGAAATATATGCAACTGAACATGTAAGTAGTATAGAAGAGTATGTTGCTTCAAATTTAAAACACATTAGAAATTATGTTCCTAGAAATGATAGGGAAAATAGAATGATTCAGGAAAAAATCGCTATAGGAACTATATGTAAAGTTTTGTTAGAGAACTTTAGAAAAGAAAAAATAAGGGTATGTGATTAAGTTCATATACCCTTATTTTTTGCGTTGATTTATTCATGGATTTTTATTTAATAATGTAATATACTTATAAAAAAGTTAGGAGAATTTATTTATGAGCAAGGAAATTAATTTAAGCGATGTTTTAGAATTTATAAAAAAGTATGGGTATAAATATAATTATCAAATTTAAAGAGAATTAGATAAAACAAGAAAATTCACAATTAAAGATATTGATCAAGAAATAAAAGTATTAATAGATAGTTTTTGATTTCCTATAGCTTGTTGTGTAGCTATGGGATTTTTTATTTGGAATATATATAATAAGATGAGTTTAACTTTAGATGAAGTTACTAAAACAAATTCAGAGTTAGTTTTAACTAATAGCTCATTAATTAAAAATATGGATAATAAAATAGATAAATTAGAAGAAAAAGTTGATAAGGTGGTTGATAATATAGGTAAATAAATGTTATACTGTTATTGAAAATATATCTAATATAACGGGTGTAAATAATTTTAGTATATATTTAAAAATATAGTAATATCAATAGTTACAAGAATTTTGACTTAATAAAGCGTTGAAATGATGGGTCTTATCGGTATGGGTAACAACCCAATGGTAGGAGCTACTGTTGCAGTTGCTGTTGCTGTAGAAGAAGGAATGAACAAATAATAGATATATCAACGCTTAGGGAAGATATAAGTCTATTTTAAGGTTTAAATAAATAAGTACACGTTATGTAAATTTTAAATTTGCATGACGTGTATTTTTTTATTATAAGTATAACTTTTATTAAAATGTTTTAGTGTAATGAAATATACAAAAGAATAGGAAAATTACAATTTAGTAAACAAAAATGGTGGATTTTTAAAAAGATTTGGTTTATAATTATTGGCTAATTTTAATTTAAGAAGTATAATATTATTGGAAAGATTATGAGCAATAAGTAATAATTATAAAAAATTCATTATTTTCGCTGAAACTTACATTAGTTTATAATGGATCTTTTATAAGTTAATATAAAAGATTAATTCTTTATAAAAGGAGGGTAATATGAATAGAAATAGATTAAGCTGTCTTATAGTAGGTGCCGTAATTGGAACAGGAGCAATAGTTTGTACAACTAATACTAAAGTACATGCAAAACCAGTAAATGAGGTTAAAAATATTAATACTTCTAAAGGAAATTCATTTGGAGAAATTATTTCATCAGAAGACATAGGATTAAGAAAAGGTGCAGATTCTTCTCATGAAATAATAACTTCAATACCTAGTGGTGCTAGGGTTAATATAATAGACAAAGTGTCTAAGGATTGGTATAAGGTTAGTTATAAAGATTTTACAGGATATTTACAAGCTAAGGACATAAGAGTACTAGGAGATGAATTAAACCAAGATAATGTTGGTTTAATTTCAGCTAATCAATTAAATGTGAGAACTAGTCCAAATGAAAATGGTCAAGTAATTGGAACTTTACATAAGAATGATAAGGTAAATGTGTTAGATAAATCAATTGATGGTTGGTATAAAATTGATTTTAATGGTAGAAGAGCATATGTATCTAGTAAATATGTTAATTTGATTTCATATAAAAATAATGAGGTTAAGAAAGAAGTAAAAAAAGAACCAATTGAAGGAATAGGTAAAGTTAATATAAATACAGCTTTAAATGTTAGACAAGCTGCTACTAACAATAGTAAAATTATTGGTAGTTTAAAAGGTGGAGAAAAAGTTAACATAATAAGTGAAAATAATGGATTTTATAAAATAGAGTTTAATAATTCATATGGCTATGTTTATTCTAAATACATATCAAAGGATGAAACAAATAAGAAAGACCAAGAAGTTAAAAAAGAAACTTCTAAAGTAAAGCAAGAAGATGTTAAAAATAATAACATTGCTAAATCTAAAAAAGAGGTTAATGTTAATCCTAAAGCAGAACCAGTAGTATTGGCTGTTAGATCTATTAACAAGACGGGAATAGTAAATGTAAGTAGTTCTCTAAATGTAAGAAGTGAAGCAAGTACAAGCAGTGAAGTTATAGGAAGCTTAAGTGGAAACTCAAAGATAACAATAATAGGAGAAGAAGGAGCTTTCTATAAGATAGAGTACAAGGGCTCTCATGGATATGTGGCTAAGGAATACGTTAAAGATGTTACAGAAATTAATAATAGTAACCAAGGTACACAAACTCCAGAAAAACCAAGTAC